>NZ_MSCV01000012.1 GCF_002005105.1 Methylocaldum sp. 14B
ATTCCAGGCTGACCGGGCAGCTGTGCTCTCCCCAGTGGAAGAGGCGCTTTCGCGACGCCATCCAGAGGGGAGAGGGCTTTCTCAGGAAATTCCTAAAGGGTTAGGCGAGCCGGATGCATTCAGCGATGACCCCGCGCGCGTTCCCAGGCATAGTGGATCGCGTTTTTCATCTGGTCCCATTTGCTGCTCGGCTGTTTTTTCTCCCACACACGCCGGACATCCGGTTCCAGCGCTGCCCAGTCCTTGCCGGAGTAGGCGGGATCGCTACCCAGCGCGTGGCCGAAGCGGTAGGCGGGCAGGTACCGATCATAAGGCTGTCCCTGATTGCCGAAATGGGTCGAATAGTGCTGGCGAAAATCGGCATCGAAACGCTCGAAGCCGGACGGTGTTTCGGCTGCGCCTCTGCCGAATTCTTCCACGTCGACCTCGGTCCGACGCAGCGTATCGTGGATGGTCTCGATATGTTCCGTCACGCCTTTGCTGACGGTGACTTCTTCAACCACCCGTGCTTCCTTGGAGGCTACAGCTTCTTCCCCCGTTTCGGTGAGCTCGATGGTGCCTTCCTTGAAGGCTGCCATGTCTGCGTCCGACACGGGACGGTCGACCCGGTGGCGTTCGACGTTGACGTGCTCTTCGCGCAGAGTGATGTCTTCGTCAACCGGCCGCTCCTTGACATGGGTATAGACGCGGACTCCGCCACGCTTGACGGCGCGCTTGCCCACTTTCAGCTCTTCCTCGACGACCGGGATTTTCGCTTCCTCGGCGGTACGCATAGGTTCTGTAGTAGTGCCCGCTTTGCCCATGGTCGGCTGTTGTGTCATGCCGGTCTGCTGCCATTGACCCGCGCGCTCCTCGATATTCACCGCGCCGTGTTCCTCCAGAATCTCTGCAGCACGGTCGGCGTGGCTTTCGTCGGTTTCGACGGTGACCAGGAGGCCGCCGCGGCGTACGCCTTCAGAGTAATAACGGATGTCCTCCGCAGGAAGCCCGATTTCATGCCGGCGCTCTTCCAGCAGCCCGAGCTTGGAAAGGACGAAGCGGAGGCCGGATTCCTTCTGGGCTCCACCGGCTGCGCCTAGCTCGCGCTCGTATTCGACATCGCTGGTCATGACATGAATGTGATCTCGGCCGAAGCCTTCACGCTCGAGGTCGTGCACGACTTTTTCGGCTTCCGATCGGTTATCCAGTAATCCAACCACTGTGTTAATCATGGCTTTCTCCTCGTCCGAACGTTAAAAAATACGATCAAAAACATTGAGGCATCTCAGTTTGAGACTCCAGGCTGTTCAAGGTCCGTCGTCTGTCTCTCCGGAGGAACCCGCTCGACCGACACTTCCTCGCGCCGCAGGGTCACTTGTTGCGGCCGGTGCGATTCCGTTTTGCGTCGGGTCACGTGCAGCTCTTCCTTCAGAATCAGCTGCTTCCGCACTACCAGGGTTTCTTCGAATACGGGAATGATCAGCGTGTCGCCTTCATGCCGGGCGGGCACCGGCTCATCGATAGGACGGTTTACGGCGACCCGCTCGACATGAAGCGTTTCCTGGATTAGTGGATCATCGACCTCTTCGACCCGGGTAGAAATGCGTTTGGTGATGCGCACCCGCCCGGTTTCGATTTTGCGGATTTGCCGTACCAGTCGTTCCTCCGCTACGGGAATGGTCAGCGTTTCGCCGTTTTCCGACGGGTCCCGCCAAGTGGTCATGGCTTCGGCCAAGGTCATGGGCAGAACATAGGTTCCGTCTTCCTGCCGATCGAGGACGTTCACGGGGATCACCAGCCGTTCGCCGCGCTCGAATTGCACTTGCACTACGGCCTGTTCGTTGATGGGAAGGAATGCGGGATCGACAAAACCCAGTAAACCGTCTCTGCTGACGACTACCGCACCGGGTTGGAATGAGCTTTCCATGGCGTACGGCTTAGCTTGAGGTCTCCGATTCGGACTGGTAGGGCGGTGGATTCTGTACACCCGCGAATGCGGATTCGCGCGGCGAGACTAAAGTGATTCCTCTTTGCATCCTGATGTCTCGATTCCTTATCAAGTAACGCCGATGTTTCTATTTGGAAACGGACAGCATCGCGGAGTTCCCCGCGAACCGCCAAGTTCCGACGCTATTTGCACGCGGAGAACCATCCAGGTCTTGTGTCGCGACGGCAACGGTGACATTCGGCGGCATCGACGCCGATAATACGGGGCCAACTATCCAGAATGCCCGGTTCGGCCGGCCGCTTCCTTCCAAAGAGACCGTCACCGCCATGCGTCGCGATATTCCCGCTGTACGAATGAAGGATCTTCCGCATGACCCACGCGGACTGTCCTCTATCGATATCGCCGAACGCAGAAAACGATATGGCCGGAACGACATTCTCGAAATCGCCGGCAGTCCGTGGCTGGAACTGGCACGCGATACGCTCAAGGACCCCATGATCTGGTTCCTGGTCGGAACCGGTCTCATTTATGCCGTGCTCGGCAGTTATGCCGAGGCGATGACGCTAATGGCGGCCATTCTGCCGTTGCTGGGCATGGATGCCTTTCTGCATCGCCGGACACAGGTATCGACTGAAGGACTCGGCCGGCAGCTTGCTCAGACCGCCCGTGTCGTCCGTGACGGTGCGCTATTGGAAATCTCCGCTTCCGAGCTGGTTCCCGGCGACCGGGTGCGGATCGAGACCGGCGAGGCTTTTCCGGCCGACGGGTTGATCTCCGTCGGGGAGCAATTGCAGGCGGATGAATCGTCTCTGACCGGAGAAGCGTATCCGGTGCCGAAGCACGCTCTCAGAGCAATGCCGCTGCGATTCGACGAATCAGCCTGGATCGACGATGTGCATTGGGGATTCGCCGGTACCCGCCTGTTGACCGGCCAGGCGGAAATGACGGTAGTGTATACGGGCGGGCAAACGCTTTACGGCGAGATCGTCCGTGCCGCGGCCGCCGGCGAACGGGAGCGCACGCCGTTGCAGACCGCCATTTCCAACCTGGTGACGCTCTTGATCGCGGCTGCCGGAGTGCTTTGCCTGATTCTGGCCGGCGTGCGGCTGCATCAAGGCCACGGCTGGGTGGACGCCCTGGTCAGCGCGGCGACCCTCGCGGTGGCGGCTCTTCCCGAAGAGTTTCCGGTGGTATTCACCCTGTTTCTGGGCGTCGGCGTGTATCGGCTGGCGCGGCGGAAGGCGCTGGTCCGGCGCGGCGTATCGGTGGAGAACATCGGTCGCATCACCTGCATCTGTTCCGACAAGACCGGCACGATTACCGAGGGCCGTCTTCGGCTCGAACATCTGGCCCCCGGCGCGGACGTTTCCGAAGATGAACTGCTCCGATGGGCGGCGTTTGCGTCCCGTGCGGAATCCGGCGATCCCATGGATACGGCGATCCTCGAACGCGTTCAGAAACGTGCGATTTCGGCCGCTGCCGATGTCGTGCTCGAGACCTATCCCTACACCGAGCAGCGCCGCCGCGAAACCGTGGTGGTGCGGATCGGCGACAGGATACACGTGGCCAGCAAGGGGGCTCCTGAAGTCTTGCTGGCGCTGGTAAACCTTAGCGAGGTGGAACGGACCGATTGGGCGTCGCGGGTCGACCGCCTGGCCGCCGAAGGCCACAAGGTGCTCGCTTGCGCATGCTGGCATCTGGATGGCGCCTGGAGCGGCGGCGAACCGGACCGCGGCGGCCGGTTCCTGGGATTGCTGGCTTTCGAGGACCCGATCCGGGACGGCGTGATCGAATCGGTGCGGGAATGCCGCGCCGCCGGCATCCGCGTGGTGATGGTCACCGGCGATCACCCGGCGACCGCGGGCGGCGTGGCGCGGCAGATCGGGATGAAGGGCGGCATCGTTCTGGGCGACGAACTGGTCCGCCGTCTCGATGATGGTGCCTCTCTTCGTCCGGATGTCGACGTGGTGGCGCGCGCCCTGCCTACCCAGAAGCTGGCCCTGGTGCGGGCATTGAAGGCGGAAGGCGAGATCGTGGCCGTCACCGGCGACGGCGTGAACGACGTTCCGGCGCTTCAGGCTGCCGATATCGGCATCGCCATGGGTGAGCGCGGTACCCGTAGCGCACGGGAAATCGCTTCCATCGTCCTGCTCAACGACAATTTCGGCACCATCGTGCGGGCCATCGCCGAGGGGCGGCAGCTATTCCGCAATCTCCAGCTCAGCTTCCAATATCTGCTGCTGATCCACATCCCCTTGGTCATTACGGCCACCTTCATTCCGCTGATCGGGCATCCCATCCTGTACTTGCCCGTACATATCGTCTGGCTGGAGACGCTCATCCACCCGACGGCGCTTTTGGTGTTTCAGGAACTGCCGGCGCGCGGGCCGCTACGGCTGGTGCCGAAGCGCCGGGAGGCGCGATTTTTCTCGGGTGGGGAGTGGTTCCTGATCGCCACGATCGGAGCTCTGATCACTGCGCTGATCTTGTGGACCTACGACCGCAGCCTTCTGCCGGGCGGCAGTGTCGAACATGCGCGCGCCATGGCGATGGTGGCGCTGACCTGCGCCAGTGCGGCGGCCACTGCCGTTCTGAGCCGTTTGCGGACGAAGACCGCCTGGCTGATGGTCGTTGCGACCGTCGGATCGTCGCTGGTTCTGGTGCAGACGCCTTGGCTGGCCGCGCGTTTGAGTCTGCAACCCTTACACCGGGACGACTGGCTGATCGCCATGTTCGGCGGGCTGTTATCCGTCGCCGGCCCCATGGTTCTGTACTATGCGGCGAGGCGTCTCGTCCGGGCGGCGGGTAATTTTCTCGCCGGCTATTTTCGTCGCGCCGCTGAGGATGGTCGGAATGAAGTAACCGCTTCGCGATCGCCGGAGGCCCCGCTCACCCGCTATGCCTGGCTATCGATCTTCGCGGCCCTCGTGACGATCGCCTTGAAGACGGTCGCCTATCTCGTGACCGGTTCCGTGGCGCTTCTGTCCGATGCGGCCGAATCCCTGGTGAACCTGTTCGGAGCCGCGGCGGCCTTGGTCGTCCTCACGCTGGCCGCGCGACCGGCCGACGAGAACCATCCGTTCGGGCACGGTAAAGCCGAATATTTCTCCAGCGGTTTCGAGGGCGCGCTGATTGTCGTGGCGGCCGCCGGCATTGCCTGGGCGGCCTGGGATCGCCTGATGCATCCTCAGGCGCTGGCGGCGATCAATCTGGGCATGCTGGTTTCGGTGGCGGCAGCGCTGGTCAATCTGGCGGTGGCCAGGGTGCTGCTGCGGGCGGGACGCCGGTCCGGATCGATCACGCTCGAGGCCGACGGCAAGCATTTGATGACCGACGTCTGGACCACCGGCGCCGTACTGGCAGGGCTGGGCGGAATCGCATTGACCGGGTGGCAATGGCTGGACCCGGCCATCGCGCTTCTGGCGGCCCTCAATATCGTGGTCTCGGGCACCCAGCTCATACTGCGCTCGCTTTCCGGGCTGCTCGGCGCCGCCATACCTCCCGAGGAACGCCATCGCATCGAACGCATTCTCGACAACTACCGGCGGCAAGGCATCCAGTTCCACGACCTCCGCGCCCGCGTCGCCGGCACCCAGCGGCTGATCACCCTGCATGTGCTCGTACCCGGCGCGATGACGGTCCAGGAGGGACACGAACTCCTGGAGCGCATCGAGTCCGATATCCGCGAGGTCATTCCGAATCTCCTCATCGTGACCCATATCGAACCTTTGGAAGACGCGTCTTCCTTTCGCCATGAAATCATCCAATAAGCCGATGGGGAGGCCATGCGCCAACTGCCATGCCGTTTCTGCCGGATTATAGGGTGGTTGTCGGATTGGTTTACGGCCTGTGGGAGCAGGCTTTAGCCCGCGATTGAGCGACGAACGGAAACTGCTCTAGGATGGTAGGTCGGCAATCCTTTGCCGACCGTGTGTCGGAAAGGGATTTCCGACCTACTATGGTGGGTTACGGCGCACGTGAAGCGCAGTGTTCGGCATCGATCGGCGGTATAGTGCGCCTAACCCACCCTACGACCTCCGCGCCATAGGGGCGTAGGTCGGCAATCCTTTGCCGACAGTGTGTCTTACCGTCATCGATCGTTTACATTCAGCCCCAAGCCACCCTGCCGGAACGCTGTTTGGCTCGGTACATTTCCATATCGGCATCCTTGAGAATCTGGTCGGGGTCCTCGTTAGTGCCCAGGAACAGCTTGATGCCGATGCTTGCCGAACATTGGTGCCGGATATCGCCCAGGACGTATTCTTGACCCAGCACATTGCGGATATCGTCGGCAAGGGCGGCGGCGTAATTCCGCGCTTTTTCCGCCTCCGGGCCGAGTCCCTCCAGCATCACTATGAATTCATCGCCGCCGAGACGCGCGACCGTGTCGCTTTCCCGGACAGTGCTTTGCAGGCGTCGGGCGACATCCATCAAGAGTCGGTCGCCGATATCGTGGCCGTGATTGTCGTTGAGCTCCTTGAAATTGTTCAGGTCGAGAAACATCACGGCAACATGGGATCTTTGGCGCGCGCTCGCGAGCTGCGCCTGATGAAGGCGATCCAGCAACAAACGGCGATTGGGCAGCCGCGTCAAAGCATCATAAAACGCGAAGTGGCGCAGTTCTTCTTCGAGACGCTTGCGCTCGTCGACTTCCGCGATGAGCATGGCATGGCTTTGTTCGAGTTCGATCGTACGTTCTCGCAGCTGCTCCGAGAGTTGTTCGCGTCGGACGGCGAAGAGCAGGACTTGATGCAAGGCGCCCCCCAACAGGATTCCGACTAGCCAGAAGCCGCCGCGCAGCCAGCCGAAGTGGCCGCCTCGGCCCCAGCCACGGTCGGGCCGCGCTGCCAGTTCCCAGGTTCCGCCCGGTGTAATGACCTCGGCGATAATGGCATCGGTATCGAATAACGAGTCGTCGCCCAGGAAGGTTTCTCCTTCCGAACCGGTGCCGTCCCTGCCTCGCAAGGCAAGCTGTAATCCCCGTACATTGGGCGCTACGCCGACGTGCGCATACAGGCTTTCGATATCGATCACCATGCTGAGCAGCCCCCAATAGTCTCCCTGGGCGCCGAGGAATACCGGAATCCGGTAGATCAGGCCCACGCCGCCCTGCTTCAATTGGGTTGGGCCGGCGAGTCGCGGTTTGCGTTCGCGGATGGCTCGCTCGACGGCGGGCCACTGCTCCTTCACATCCGGGAAGTAGAGTCCAAGCGCCTTGTCGTTACCCTCGAGCGGATAGATGTAGGTCAGGCGATTGCCGGGCGCAAGTCCGATGTTGCGGACATGCCGTCCGTACTCGTAGAGCGTTTTGAGCATCGGTTCGATCACCTCGGGTTCGAGGGTCGAGCGTGTGGTGACATAGGCGATCATGCCCTGCGTCAGAAACAGCGTGGCGTTAAGCTCGCTTTCCAGCGCGGCTCTGAGTTGGCCGACTTCGCTGATGACCTGGCTGCGCTGCTCGCGTTCGGCGTTTTGTCGTTCCAGCCGTACCATAGATTCCCCGACTCCGCCGACGCTCAACATCACGACGAGCGTCAGCACGCGAGCCAGTATCATTCGTTTGTGCTGAAGTGCGGCAACGAGCTTCGATTGGACCGTCGAGGGGATCACGAGGACTGCGTTTTTAAGGTGGCGGATAAGTTTACTGCATTTCAACCTGCGCCTTTGTTAAATGGAATTTTAGCAATAACCTGATAACGAGCATGGTAAAACAAGTTTCCAGGTTTTCGGTTCTTAATGCACACTCTATCCGTGAGAAATGCGGATTACTGCCTCGGAGCACCCAGTGCCGCAAGGGAACGATCGGAGCATCGCCGAAACACATTCTCGGGTGCTGTTTTGTGCCGGGGTCCGCTATGGCGAGACGACGAGATGAGCGAGACCGGCGAGCCCACGGTTGAGAGCCGGCCGGCGCTGAAGCGGGCGATAGGTCCCAAGCTGCTGTTCTTCTTCGTGATCGGCGATGTGCTCGGCACCGGCATCTACGCCCTCGTCGGCAGCGTGGCCGGCCAGATCGGGGGAGCGCTGTGGCTGCCATTTCTCGTAGCGTTCGGAGTCGCGTTCCTCACCGCGTTCAGCTACCTGGAGCTGGTCGGCAAATATCCCCGCGCGGCCGGCGCGGCCTTGTACACCCAGCGGGCGTTTAAAATCCCGTTCCTGACCTTCCTGGTCGCCTTCGCCGTGATGAGTTCGGGCATTACGGCCGCCGGGGCGGCGGCTCGCGCATTCGCCGCTACCTACCTCCAGCCGTTCGCTCCCTGGCCGGTGCTGCCGGTGGCGGTCGGTTTTCTCCTCGTTCTCGGGCTGATCAACTTTCGAGGGGTGGCCGAGTCGGTGAAGATCAATATGGTACTGACCGGCGTCGAAATATCGGGCCTCTTGATCGTCATCGCCATAGGCGTGTACGCGGCGGGGAGCGGTCAAGGCGAGCCTAGCCGGCTCCTCGAATTCGACACCGAGGACCGAAACCTGCTGCTCTCGATTTCGGCGGCCACTTCCTTGGCCTTCTTCGCCATGGTCGGATTCGAGGATGCGGTAAACATGGCGGAGGAGTGCCGGGACCCCGCGCAGATTTTCCCGCGGTCGTTGCTGTCGGGGCTGATTGCCGCGGCCCTGATTTATGAGCTGGTGGCGCTTACCGCTTCGCTGCTGATTCCGGCCGAGACGCTTTCGGCCGCCAGATCCGATGCGCTTTTGAAGGTGGTCGCCGTGGGTGCGCCGGCGTTTCCGCTGAAGGTATTTGCCGGCATCGGCCTGATTGCGGTGATCAACTCGGCCCTGATCAACATGATGATGGCCAGCCGGCTGCTGTACGGCATGGCGAACGAACGGATTCTGCCGCCGGTGTTCGGCGCCGTGCATCCGACCCGGCGCACGCCATGGGTGTCGATCCTGTTCACCACCGCGATTGCGGTCGGGTTGGTCGTTACGGCTGGCGAGGATGGCGTGAGGAAGCTCGGCGGCACCACGGCCTTGCTCTTGTTGTGCGTTTTCACCGGGGTCAATATCGCGTGTCTGGTGCTGCGCCGGGAGAAAGTCGAGCATGCGCACTTCCGGGCGCCGCCTGGAACGCCCGTGCTGGGCGCGATTTTCTGCGGCTATCTGGCTCTACCGGTACTGTCCGGACGGCCGGCCAGCGACTACGCGATCTCGCTCGCGCTGCTGGGCGTCGGCATCGTGTTGTGGGGAGTCAACCGGTGGTGGATCGGCCGGCCGAGGCTGGCCCGGAAACGATGATGGACTTACGGATACGCAATCGGAAGCGGCCAAAACAGTCAAATTTGAAAGTACCGGAGAAATCGTCATGAGCACTGCAAAATCGGATTCTATCGGACAATACCTCCTCAAGCGTCTATACGATGCCGGTGTCAAACATATCTTCGGCGTTCCCGGCGATTATGTGCTCGGCTTCTACGATTTGATGGTCAAAAGCCCGATCCAGCACATCGGCACCACGCGGGAGGACACCGCCGCCTTTGCCGCGGACGGCTATGCTCGCTGCCAGGGCATAGGCGCGCTGGCGGTGACTTACGGCGTGGGAGCGCTGAATACGGTCAACGCGGTCGCCGGTGCCCATGCGGAGTCCTCGCCGGTGGTCGTCATCAGCGGTGCTCCGGGCGTGCGCGAACAGCGAGAAGATCCACTGATTCATCACCGCTTCGGCCCCTTCACGTTTCAGCGCGAGATTTTCGATCGCATCACCTGCGCCACGGTCGTGCTCGATGACCCGGTCATCGCCTTTCGCCAAATCGACCGCGCCATCGCGACCGCCCGCCGGTCGTGCAAACCGGTTTACATCGAGCTCCCGCGCGATCTGGTCATGGCTGAAGGCTATTCGGTGCCGGAAGAGCCGCTCGAAGAGCCTTCGAGCGATGAAGCCGCCTTATCGGAAGCGGTCGCCGAGACCGCGGAGCTCATGACGAAGTCGGTATCGCCGACGATTCTGGCGGGCCTCGAACTGCATCGACGCGGACTTCAGGACGCTCTGGTCGAACTGGTCGAACGGGCACGCTTGCCGGTGGCGGCCACGTTGACCGGCAAGTCGGTGATTGCCGAGCGGCACCCGGCCTATCTCGGCGTCTATGAAGGCGCGATGAGTTCGGAGAACGCGCGTTACATGGTGGAGCAATCCGATTTGCTGCTGATGCTGGGAGTCACCTTGAACGACATCGATACCGGCATCTACACCGCGCGTCTCGATCCCCATCGCATCGTGCGCGCGGCCCAGAACGAAGTCGTGATCCGCTATCACCGCTATCCCCGCGTCACCCTGTCGGATTTCGTCATGTCCTTGGCGCGCTCGGTGAAAGCTCGGAGCGAAACCTTCCCGGCGGCGCCCGCCGTGCCTGAAGCGAGCGGGTTTCCCGAACCGAACCGGCCGATGACGATCGCCCGTTTGATCGAACGGCTGAATCGGGCGCTTACCTCCGACATGATCGTGGTCTGCGACGTGGGCGATTGCCTGTTTGCCGCGATCGACCTACAGGTCTACGAGCGGAGCGAGTTCTTGTCCTCCGCTTTCTATACCACGATGGGCTTTGCGGTGCCCGCCGCGCTCGGCGCGCAAATCGCCCGTCCGGATCATCGTGCGCTCATCCTGGTCGGAGACGGCGCGTTTCAAATGACCGGCACCGAGCTTTCGACGCACGTACGCTTCGGCCTGGCTCCCATCGTGGTGGTTTTCAACAATTGCGGTTACAGCACCGAACGGTTCATCCTCGACGGGCCTTTCAACGACATCGGCTGTTGGCGTTTCGACCGGCTGGGCGAGCTTTTCGGTCCGCTGAACGGATACGATGCGCCCGATGAGGAAGCGTTTGAGGAGGCGCTCGTCAAATCGCTCGCAGACCGCGCCACGCCAAGCATCATCAATGTTCGCCTTGCGCCCGATGACAGTTCGTCGGCCATGAGGCGCCTTGCGGAGCATTTGAAATCCAGGGTCAAGGGCTGAAGCTGGGTCAGCGAAAAACGAACCAAACTTGGACTACCCGCTCCTGGCCATCGCTGCTGTTCTGAGCGGCGACCGGAAAGCGCCTTTGGGTGAAGTAATTCCATTCGGTATTCAAATGAATATTTATTGTAGGGCGGGTTAGCGCAGCGTAACCCGCCGATCCGAGGTCGCTCGAACGATGCGGTTCACTTCGTTCACCACATCCTACGGCTATTATCCTAGAAACGGCAGTTGGACGCACTCGAGTGTGCGGCGGGTGGGTCGACTGGCCAGGCGCGACGACGCGGCAGGGTCGGCCCCTGTTAGAAGGAGCAACGCCGCCAGGCGGCCCGCCCGTCGTGCAATCGGGTGCGTAGCGGTTTCACCCACCAGGTGAGACTGATACCAGACCGAGCGTTCAGGATTCATCGGGCGTTTCTGGTGCATCGAAGCGGTCAACTGCCGCTTCTAGGATTATCATCCGCCGAGGAAAATAAAGACCAGCGCCGGTAAGACATGGCTTTTTTGACCCGTTGCTCGGCGAGCTCCAAAG
Source organism: Methylocaldum sp. 14B (assembly GCF_002005105.1). Lineage (GTDB taxonomy): Bacteria > Pseudomonadota > Gammaproteobacteria > Methylococcales > Methylococcaceae > Methylocaldum. The sequence goes on from NZ_MSCV01000012.1 coordinate 11,410, forward strand.
CGGCGTGCCGCGGAAGAATGGCTTTGGTACTGACGGCCTCCAAGACCTGCTCCGTATTGCTTCGCACTTTTTCCCCAATCGACGAAAATACCATCGCTTGAGTGACGCCGCGATATTCCAGGGCAGCGCATATCACGCCGCCCGCATTGGCGATGAAATCCGGAACGCAGAGCACGTCGTGCTCGTGCAGGAATTTTTCGGCTTCGGGGGTGACGGGGATGTTGGCCCCCTCGACAATCAGTTTGGTGTTGAGACGCGATGCGTTCGCCGCGTTGATCACATCCGGCCGTGCGGCGGGAATCCAGATATCGCATTCCATGTCGATCACGGCGTCCCGGTCCCGTTTCTCCCCGGCCGTAACGTCGGAAACGCTCTTTCCCGTCTTTTTCAGTTCCATCAGAGCCGAGACATCCAGGCCGCGAGGATTGTAAACGGCGCCCCGACTATCGGATGCGCCGACCAAGACTGCCCCGGCTTGCGCCAGAAAGCGCGCCGAGTGCCGGCCGACGGCGCCAAACCCCTGGATCACGACTCGGGCGCCGTCGATCTTCATATTGCAGTAGCGCGCCGCAATTTCCGTGGCCTGATAAATCCCCCAGCCGGTTGCGCCGACTTCATCCAGCGGAATGCCGCCCAGATCGCTGGGAAAACCCGCGGCACGGCCTATTTCGTCTTTCACCCAGGCCATGCAGTTTTCATCGGTACCCATGTCGGGCGCGAAAATATAATCCCTTTCGTTTCTCAAACTCGAGGCGAAAGCGCGGATGAGTCTTTCCTTATCCGGTCCCGGCATTTTGGGATCGCCGAAAATGACGGACTTGGCGCCGCCATGAGGCAAACCGGCGGCCGCGTTTTTGAACGTCATCGCCCGGGCGAGACGAAAGCATTCCGCCACGCTGACATCGGGCGCCATCCTCAATCCCCCGATGGCGGGACCCCTCGCAACATTGTCTACGACCAGAATGCCTTTCAACCCTGCGGAGGGTTCATAAACGTGAATGATCCTGGCGGGACCCAATGCGTCCGCAAACCCAAAAACATCGCTCGCGTTCATCTCGATTCACCGATGTGCCGGTTTGATGCCCAGTCAAGGAGGCCGCGCGGACAGGCCAAGTTCAGGAAATTCTCCGAGCGAAGCCCTGCCTACGCACTACGACCAACTTTATCACTGTTCTGCTTTCTGAATGAGAGGCCTATCGTTCGGCCAAACTCCCGACCGTCCTGCCGGCCTCTTTTTTCGTCACCCTGCATGCGTGCCAGGCGGGAGTAAGGCGCCGCATCATTCAAGAAGATAGTCGTAAGGCTCTGCCGATTTCGGAAAACAGCAATCAGGTTTGTCGGGTTTGTCCAGTTCCGGACATTGCATCGAGGGACGATCGCCCTGAAATCATTGAGAAATTGCCGTTGCAAACCGATGGCATGTTTATCGCTTCCAATACATACGCGCCACAAAAAATCTGGATACCGTGCAAAGAGGCCGCTCCTACGGTGTCGTTGCAGGCATGGTCCTGTCTGAACCGAAAATGGCGCATTTCGATCGACCCCGGCCTGGTTTGAATCATCCGGAGACCCTTTATGGCCTATGAAGACGTTTGCAAACAAAGCCTGATCGGCGAAGGGGAGTTGGTGCCCTGCAAGGTGGGCGACAAAGAGATCGTCATCATGTGGCCGGACGGCGGAGAGCCGAAAGCCTATGAAGCGCGTTGTCCGCATGAAGGCGTTTCCCTGGGCCAGGGCGATTTCAACGGCAGAATTCTTTATTGCATCGCGCATGGATGGGTGTTCGACGGTCGCTGCGGCAAGTCTCTGCAACCTGCCGGATGGCAGATGAAGGAATATCCCATGCGCCTGCAGAACGGCATGGTACAGGTGGACATCACCGGCTAGCTTTCGCCATCGGTGCAGCGAACCTGCGCCGACCTCTTTCTCCACCCCAACAACCCTGGTATTTGAGTCATGGCCATTATCGAAGTCACCGACGACACCTTTCAGCAGGTGATCGAAACCCATCCCATCGTCGTTCTGGATTTCTGGGCAACCTGGTGCGGCCCGTGCCGCGCCTTTGCGCCGGTTTTCGAAGCCGCCTCCGAAAAACACCCCGATTTGTTTTTCGGCAAGATCGATACGGATCAACAACGCCAACTGTCGCAAGGATTCGATATCCGCTCGGTGCCGACGCTGATGGTGTTGCGAGACAGGATCGTGGTGGTTCGCGAATCCGGCGCATTGCCCGCCAGTTCGCTGGAAAAAGTGATCGAGCATGTCCGGGCGCTGGACATGGATAAGATCCGCGCGGAACTCGACGCTCGGGACAAGGCCGCGGTTTCGGGCTGAGCGCCCGGCTGCATTCTGTTTTATCCGGCCGATCAGTTCGTGGGGCAGGGGATGTCCTGACCGCTTTGGCGCGACCTCTCCCGGTTTCCCGCCACCCCGGCGGTACGCAACTCCCAGTCACAGGAGGAATGAGCACGTACCAGTGGGCTTGCCGGCAGGCAGCACGGGGGCGGCCGGGCTCCGGCGTACGTGATCGGAAAGCCCCTAGGCTGCTTTCCGGCGCAGGGGAACCATCTGTGCGATCACCTGCAATACGGTAAATCCATGGGTCGCGATGTCGACGGCGAGGAGAAAGACATCGGCGTTCTTGGTCGTTCCGGCCAGCTTATCCGCACGCATCACGGCCTCCTGCCCGATCCGCCCGGCGGCAAGAATGTCCTTGAATACCTGGACATCGGGATTGTCGTCGCCGAGCTGGGCGATCAAAGCCTCCGCTCGTCCCTTAAACCAGTCGGGAATGCCGATTTCCGCCCACTCGGGGCCGTTGAAAAACGATCTAAGATTCATGGCCATAGCAAAAGTCTCCAAAAATCGAGCACCGGGCCGCGCCCGATGATTAAAACTCCTCATCCCTCGCATGCTCGGCGAGCGCTTTTTCGACGATGTCGCGGCAGCGCAATAGGCGTTCGTACTCCGCCTTGTCGACTTGAACCCACTCGCCTGACGGAGAGCCTTCCGCCGGTGGCGCGACGGCCTGGGCGGCTTCGAATAAAGCCCGTTCCAATTGAAAGATGCGTTCGCTCGCCCGCTCGAGGTAAGGCACCGGATTAGCCTTGATATTGGCTTCATGCAGGGCATCCAGGCACAAGAGCTCCCCGAAGCGCCTTATCGTCTGGCGTGTTCTCTTCCCGAAATCGCGCTCGATGACCGTCATAACCACTCCGACTCTTTCTCAAACTCTCGGCGGGCTCCGAACCCAAGACGCCGAAACTGCTCGGGATTTCGTACCTTTCCCGTTACAGCGGCGGTCCGAGGTCGTCCGAAGCCTGCTTTTTCTTCTTCTCGACTTTCGCCGAGGCGTAGCTTCCCGCGTTCTTCAGGGTGACGGGAGGCGGTCCTTCCAAGTTGTGGGAAATCAGCGTCAAGGTACGCTCGAATGCCTTCTGGGCCGCCGAAGCGTCGTAAGTATCGCGCTCTTCACAGTTGAAGCTATGTCCCGCCGGGTAATCGTAAACGCTGACGTCCGGTCTGGCGGAACGGAATTGAACGACCAGCTCGAAAGGGATATACGGATCGAGAGACCCGAAATGCAGCTGCGTCTGAATCTTCCGCTTTCCGTATAAATCCTGGGTCACCCCGCAGGCGTAATAGATGCTGGCGCAAGCCAGTCCCTTTACCATGTTGGCCGCGTGGTAAGCCAGGTAGCCGCCCCAATCGTAGCCGACGATAGCCACCTTGCCGGCACTGGCGACGGCATCGACCGCCGCCTGAATGTCGGCGATGGCGTTCGTCAGTCCTACCTGCCGCGCGAGATCCAGACCCTCGGCAACACCGGCGTCGTCATAGCTCAACTCGACATCTTTTTTTACCCGATCGAAGAGGCATGGCGCGATGGCCATATAACCCTTCGCCGCGAATGCGTCGGTCACCGTCCGAATGTGCCGGTTGACGCCAAACACCTCGTGAAGCACCACCACCGCACCCTTGGGCGCGTCCGGCGGCTCGGTCCGATAAGCGGAAAATACGTGGCCGTCGGCCGCAGAAATCTCGATCATCGCACACCCCGCAATCTGTCAATCCTCATCGATACCCTTGCGAAGGCCGTCACATCGACACCGTATGGACGAAGCACGTTCCGGCAAACGGGACGATTCAGGCCTTTTTCAATCACTAAGCAGTTGTCGCGCCAAACCGTGGTCTGAGTGCGTGAGGCAGATGTTTTCGGTGTGATTAGGGTGGGAGCGGTCAGTCGAGTTTGCTGTTGCGGGACGGAAAAATAAGGCATTACGAGCGGGCGGATGAACGAATTCTATCGCCGCTCCGTCCTCGCCGATGGCTGCGGAGTATTGCAACGAAGCTAATTTCCATACAAATAACCTTGTAATTTAGTCGACAATTCTCCACACTTGTGGCGGGTTTGTTCGAACAAAGAAACCTGGTAAGCCACATACTCGAACATGTCCAACGGCCGTTTCCAGGTTGACAGGCTGCGTTACCCTATTCGCTTCACTTGATTGTCGAGGCCAAGTCTCCGTACCGAATTTATGATTGACGAAAACCAAGCGCGCGCCGCCCTGGCGGCCAACCCCTTACCGCCGAACCCGTGGGTACAAGTTACCGATGATGGCATCATCATCAAGGCGGGCTATAGCGACACGCTGCACCGGATGCTGCGCTGGGTTCCGAAGGTGCAATGGGTTCCCGAGAAACGCCACTGGAAGGTGCCCCTGGCCGGCGCCGAGCTGATACGTTCGGTGTTGCCTGAAATCTCGCGCCTGGCCGAGGCCACTCACGAGGAGTTCAGAGTGCCTGCTCCGCCCGCTCAAAAGGAGCCGCCACTCGACGCACGTGCGGATGAGTCAAACCCGTCGACGGGCGATTCCGCCACGCGCGTATTCGACCCCGATGCGTCCGAGCGGGACCTGTTTCGCAATGCGGCGCGGTTTCTGTTCGGTAGCGATTGGCAGCGGGACACTGCTCGGGCCTTGGGCCGGGACGAACCCGCACTGGCCTGCTGGCTGGTGGGCGAAAGCGTGGTAGAGGACGATCCTCAAGTCTTGCTGAACGAGATGCTGGCTCTAATGCACCGGCGCGCCGCCGCAATCACCGCCGCGGCGGATCACCTGGCTGAGGCAATCGCGAGGAAAAAGCAAACCGGCTCCGGTGACACCGGAAACGGCAGTTGATCGTTACGGACTTGGTCGCCGATAACATTCTGTTCTATCTGAAAACGATTTCGTAGTAGGGTGGGTTAGGCCGCGCGGCCGTAACCCACCGAGCGACCTCGAATCGGTGGGTTACGCTCCGCTAACCCACCCTACGTAATGTTCACTCGAATGCCGAATGGAATTAGGCGCGTATCGCACGACACCTGCAAAGTTCCTTTGGTGTTTCCGCGCGCCGTAGCCCACCGACCAAGGCCGCGCAACCGGTGGGTTACGGCGCGCGAAGAGTTCCGTGACTGCCGAATGCTTCGTGGGAGTGCGCGCCTAACCCACCCTACACCAGATATACGAATCGGAACATTGTTTTCGGACGCACCTTAAGCACAGGGCAGGGAGCCCGGCGCCCGCGTTATGTTGGCGTGAGCCTGCTTCTCTGCCGCCGCAACCGCGCGGGCTTCGTCTTTCCTGTCAGCCAGGCTGCATTTCATCGGCATTGGCGACAAATTCGATGCGCGTGACTTCGTCGAATACCTCGTTGGGAATGGTGTGCTCGTACTGGTTTTCATACCAGCTGCGGCAATACGGTAGGAAGATCCTCCCCTGATGGATGTGGTGCAAAACCTTGTCCCCTCGGTAGAGCACGTAATCGACCCCGGTGTTGTCGCAACGGCTGCTCCAGTCATCGCCGAACACTTCGAACTGGATGAATAACTTGGAAAACAGGCGGCCCGCTTCGGTCGTCTTGACCGCGGTGAAACGGACATTCTGGTAACGACGGGCAACGGCGTCGGTGTCGAGGGTTTGCAGGAACTCCTGCAATTTTCCCTTTTTCACCTGCGTCGTCTCGTCGATGGGAACGCCCAGGTCGTTGAGTCCCATAGTTTTGGCGGGCGCCAGTTCAATCGAAGCGATATGTTTTACTAACGAAGCCATAATCTTGCCTTTAATGTGCCCGTGCGCATTGTCGCTCCCCTCCCTGCTAAGAGAGAGCTCAACATAAACCACTGGATTGTTCGGGAGATGCCGGCCTGATCCGGTTCTTCTCAGCGCGCGGCGACGGTACTCGGAAGCAAGGTGTGAATCGTCGTCCATCCCCTCGGTACCGGGTTGCGCTGGAAAAACGCCGGGTCAGCCATGAAGGTTTGTCGCGGCCGCTCGCTGAACACGCCGCCGATGTCGCATAGCGGAATGACGCGGTCCTGCGGCGGCTGACAGTCAACGCAAACCATCCCCCTTACCACGACAACCCCCGCCTCTACATTTCCCCGCGCGATGATGTCGTGCGGCCAAAACCCGAAGATCATGCCGCCGTCGTTAAGCATCACTTGGGTCGAGAGCCCGTTGTCGATCAATCGAATCAATGAAGTAACGTTATTCATCGCTTTCTACGCAATTCCGTCGGGTTCGACCGGTCGATGGACCAAGACGACCTTTGGCCTTGACCGGGACGGCTTATTATTACCCGCATTTCCCGCCGAGAGTTAGCTGCCGGTGACGCTGATCGCGCTCTTATCGAGCAGCGCACTGTTTCCGAAAACGGCTGATGTCGGCGCGACCCGCCCGAAGCTGAGCGATTGATGATCTTGGAAAAAACGCGAAGCGGCCTCCTGACGAAGACCACGAATGCGAAGATCGGAAATGCCCGCACGCTTTCATGCGCGCCGAAACGCCTGCGATTGGGTGTGTTGATCGCCGGCAACGAGCGCGCATGATCATTCAGCAAGGGCGCACACGGCACCGGCATGTACGCTCGTTACCGAAGCCATCATCACTGCAAGTGCCGGATCAAACCCGGCAATTCCTTGAAATCGTCGAACCATACCGGACGCACGCCGAATTCGAGGTATTTGGCCGATTCCGCCTCGATCTCGTCCGGGGCCGGTTCCTTCCCCTGTCTGTCGTGCGGCCACTTCAGGAGCGCGTAGTGGTAGCGGCCCGGGTATTCCGCGATGGCTTCCCGAAGCAGGTCGTTCATCGCGTCATCGGTGAACGAACAACCGATATAGAGCGCGATATGTACCGGATTGGCCAGAAATCCCCGATAAACCGTCTCCAGAATCCTGGATCGCGGACCTTTGTACACCGTCAGGTACTGGGACGTCGAAAAGACAAAGCGGACGTCCGTTATCAAAAAAATGCGTCTGGGCGTGTAGCCGTGCAGATGAAAGACCGGTTGGTGCCACCGGCTGTTGCGGGCCAGTTCGTCGGGGTCGCCTCGAAGCTCATCGCCCTTCATGGCCCAGGCTGCATGCGGGATCTTCTGTTCGGCGAGCGCTTCGGACATGAGGGCATCGAAGTTGTAGGTAATGATCGAGTCCCAGCCCGGAAACAGGCCGGGACCGCGCACCGGCACCTCCTGCGCATGCGCCAGTTCGGCGATGGCCCGGTGGATCTCGCTGGGCTCTTTCGCGCGCGTATAGAGAATCCTGGTGAGCAGGCGAAACAGGTGTTGACCGCAAAGGTCGTAACACACTTGCGCTCCCTGCATTAGGGTCTCGACATCGGTGGAAGAGCGTTTGGCCTTCACCTCGGCGAAGATCTTTCGTGCGATTTGCTCCTGCTCCGAGGTAAAGCGCCTCACTTCGCTGACCCGTTGCTCAAAGCGCCAGGTGCCGCTCCCGCCGGTGCGTACGGTGCCGTCGGGAAGGAATTCGATCGGAGCTTGAGGAGGATTGTCGGCGGCGGGCACGGATTCATGGAATTCCAGGCCCTTGTCGAGCGTTTCCTCCAGCATCAAGAGCACCAGATCCGACCAGGACGGCGCACCGGCGCCCATCGAGACTCCGGCTCCCAACACCGGCGACAGCGCGCTCGATCGGCGAATCAGGCGCAGCAGTCCGAGATCGAACTCCCGAATGCGCCATCCGAGCCGGGTCCGGATCTCCTCGATGTAAGGCAGTACCAGACGCACTTCGGAGCGGATATCGGGCAGCGGACGGTTGGATAGCGGATGCTGGCTGGCCCGGTAGATCCCGTTGACGTAGGTTTCGAGTTCGAACAGCGCGGCGGCCGGATCGTCGTTGAGAGCAAGCTGTTCCAATCGCGAAAGATCGCCGCCGTGCAGCGCTCTTTGCCAGGCGGCGTGCTGCTCCGAGGGGCGCGGGACCAATGACGGATCTTGCGGCATCTTCGTGTCCTCCGATTGCAGCAATCGCGCATTTGCCGCCCTGACGGGCATGAAAAACGCAATGGTATGAACAGATTGGGGACGGTAGCTCGTCGATGATCCAAAAGCCGAATTTTCGAGTCAAGGATTTTTAGGCGGACTGGGCCAAGAGGAAACGGCCCCGTCCAGCCGGTAATTTGTCGGCTCAACCGAAACAATCGAAACGCCATAAAGAGGCCGCACTCCCATGGCGCGTTTGAGGCTTCGATCCGCGACCTCCAAAGACGTCTTTGCCCGGCCGGGTGGCCGTGCACTCGCCTGTCGGTTCCGTTACCGCGAGCCGTTGACCCTTCCTTCGCTTCGAACCAAATGCGAAAATGCGTTGATTCAAACGGAATACCCTTTCTGTACATTAGGATGAGACTACAACTCCTGCCGGTGCGCCCGTTGAGCCTGGCAAACGCCTGGATATCCAGGGCGTGACGCGGGGAAGATCGGTCTTCCACTCCGCCGAAATCGATCGGTCCATCTGCCTGCCTGCCCCGTAATTACGACCCTGGTAAAGCCGTGTTCGAGTCGCCCCGCCCAAAATTCCTTCACCTTGCCTTATTCCCCGCCGCCTACCTGCTGGGTTCCTGGCTCGGCCATTGGCTGACGCTGCTGCCCGGATCGGGCGTAACCTTGTGGCCGCCGAGCGGTCTCTATCTTGCGGTGCTGTTGTTGAGCGAGAAACGCCATTGGCCTTGGTGGATATTGGCCGGATTGCCCGCCGAAGCGGCCGGCGACCTGTGGCTGTTCCACATTCCGCTTTCCGCCGCTTTTTCCATCTATTTGGGCAATACGCTCGAAGCACTGGTCGGCGCAAGCCTGGTGCGCGGCTGGTGCGGCGCGCCGTTTCAGTTGCGCGGGTTGCGGGAGGTGCTGGTGCTGATCCTCTTCGGCGCGTTGTTGAGCCCCGTCCTCAGCGCGACGTTGGGTGCCGCGATCTTGGCCGCGCTCGGGTGGCAGGCGTTCACCTGGGTTTGGCCGCTCTGGTGGGTCGGCGACGGCGTGGGTGTCCTGATCGTGGCTCCCCTGGTCCTGGAGGTCTTTCAGGCTCGATGGAAATGGCGGGACATCCAAGTCGCTCGCTGGGTTGAAGCCGGGACGATGATCGCCGTGTTCGTCGCTATTGCCCACCTCGTCTTCACCGGCCGATTTCCGTACGGCTACATCATCATGCTGCCCCTGCTGTGGGCCACGCTGCGCTTCGAAATTTTCGGAATGGCGCTGACCATGGCCATCCTGACGGTCATGGCGGTGCGCTACACGGCGGGCGGGCTCGGGCTGTTCGCAAATCCCGACTTCGCTCCCGATGAGCGGCAGTGGCTGGTACAGATGTTCTTGGTCATCGTCGCCTTCTCGGCGCTCGTGGTCGCCGCCCTTACCCGGCAACACCGGCAGGCGCTGTTCAGTTTGGAGCGCGCCTACGGCGAGCTCGAAGCCCGCGTGCTCGAACGTACGGCGGAGGCACGCGAGAACGAGGAGCGGCTACGGCTGTTTATCGAATATGCACCCGCGGCGGTAGCCATGTTCGACCGTGAAATGCGTTATCTCGCCGTCAGCCGCCGTTGGCTGGACGATTACAGTCTCGAAGGCGAGGTGCGGGGCCGTTCCCATTACGACGTCTTCCCCGAGATTCCCGAGCGCTGGAGAAACGCCCATCGCCGCGCACTGGCCGGCGAAGTCGTTACCGCCGACGAAGACCACTTCGTCCGAACCAATGGAACCGTCCAATGGCAGCGTTGGGAGGTGCGGCCGTGGCGCGGGGCGGATGGCGCCATCGGCGGGATAATCCTTTTTACCGAGGACATCACCGACCGCAAGGTGGCCGAGAACGCGGTGCGCGAGTCGGAAGAGAAATACCGAGCCCTGTTCGAGTCCATAGACCAGGGGTTTTGTACCATCGAAGTGTTGTTCGATGAAAACGAAAAACCCGTGGATTACCGGTTCCTGACCGTCAATCCGGCATTTGAACGCCAGACGGGAATTCCCAACGCGGCCGGCAGACGGATGCGGGAAATCGCCCCTCTGCACGAGGAACACTGGTTCGAGATTTACGGCCGGATCGCCTTGACGGGCGAGCCGATGCGTTTCGAAAACCGCGCGGCGCAGCTCCACCGTTATTACGATGTTTACGCCTTTCGGATCGGCGCGCCGGAGGAACGAAAAGTGGCGATTCTTTTCAACGACATCACCGAGCGCAAGCGCGCCGACGAGGCCCTCCGCGCCAGCGAGCAGCGCTTCCGCGCCATCTTCGAGCATGCGGGGACCGGCATCGCCATCACCGACGAAGAGGGACATGTTCTGAAGTGCAATCCCGCATTTTGCACTCTGCTCGGCTATACCCAGGAGGAACTCGGTCACCTCGTTTTGCCCGACCTGGTGCATCCCGACGACTGTGCCGCCAATTTTTCCGCGCTCCGCCGCCTGCGGGAAGAGGAACTTCCTTACTTCGAAATGGAAAACCGCTACCTGCGCAAGGACGGCCAAACGGTCTGGGTGCGCAAGTTCGTTTCGCTGCTGCGTGAATCGGCGGATGTGCCGGCGCACCTGGTGGCGCTGGTAACCGACATGACCGAGCGCCACCACATGGAGGAAGCCTTGCGCGCTGCCGACCGCCAGAAGGACGAGTTCCTGGCGATGCTGGCGCACGAGCTGAGAAATCCGCTGGCCCCGATCCGCAATGCCCTGTACGTGCTGCAAAGATCCGACGCCGAAGCTGTGGCCAACGAACGCACTCGTGCCATGCTCACGATGATGGAGCGCCAGGTGAACCATTTGGTCCGGCTGGTGGACGATCTCCTGGAAGTGTCCCGCATCACCCGCGGCAAGATCGAGCTCAAGAAGGAACGAGTCGATCTGGCGGTTGTCATCGGTCATGCCGTTGAAACCAATCAGCCGCTCATCCAGGCAAACGACCACGATCTGAGCGTTTCCCTCCCGCCGGAACCCTTGCTTCTCGATGCGGACCCGGTGCGGATTGCCCAGATTTTCGCCAATCTGCTCAACAATGCCACCAAGTACACGCCTGCCGGCGGACACATTCATCTCACGGCGGCGCAAATGGGCAACGAGGCCGTCGTCCGCATCCGCGACACTGGCGTCGGTATTTCGGCCGGGATGTTGCCCCACGTGTTCGATCTTTTCACCCAGGTCGACCGTACCCTCGACCGGTCTCAAGGGGGGCTGGGAATCGGGCTGGCCCTGGTGCGCCGCCTGGTCGAGCTGCACGGCGGCCGGGTCGAGGTCCACAGCGAGGGATCGGGACGGGGCAGCGAGTTCGTGGTGTATCTGCCGCTGGCCGCCGCCGCTTCGGCCGACGCCGCGATCTCGGAAGCCGCGGTTCCGTAAGCCAGGCCGTCTCTGCACGAGTCGCCGCGTTGAATCCTGGTGGCGGCTAATTCCATTCGGCATTCGAATGGACATTCATCGTAGGATGGGTAGAGCGAAGCGAAACCCATCGATGGTGGGATAGCCCCTCGGCTCCGCTCGCGACAGGCTCCGCGTAACCCACCGATCCGAGGTCGCGCGGTGGGTTGCGGCCTCGCGGCCTGCTGCTCGAATTTTCCGACGGCGATATCCGGGTAGCCCGTGATGGGCCGGTGACATTGAACGCCTCGCCCGCTTGGGCAATGCCGGTCCTGCGGCATAGCCGGATAGGCGTTCCGGATCAGGGGCTGGTCGGATCCCAAATAAGACGGGCGAGATCCGTCAAGTCGACATCCCGGTCGACGGGACATTGCGGGCAATCCAGGCGATTGGGCCGATTCGGGCATCGGCTGCATTGGCGAATCAGCATCTCAGCCCGTTCAAGATCGCGTTCCACCAATTCCAGCTCGCTCCGGGTCGAATCAATCCATCCCCGCAGTTCATCCAGGAGCGGCAATACCTTCGATACGGCTTCCGCCCCGGAGCCGCATTGCTCGCGAACGCAAGCGAGCCGCTGCACATCGCTCAATTCCATCCCCAAGCGGGCAAGCCGGAGGACGATCGCCATGCGTTTGACGTCTTTCTTGCGGTAAAGCCGGGTCCCGCCACGGGTCCGTTCGGGCGCGATCAGGCCCAGTTCTTCGTACAGGCGGATAGTTCTGGGCGTGGTTCCCAGGTCTTCGGCTAACTCGCCGATCTTCAGCATGTCGCGCTGGTCGCGCGGAGGGAGGCGCATAACCATTACATCTCTATATTTGACGTTTACGGAAGATTCTGTTGACGCATCGGATGGAGCCGAGTTATAAGGTTTCCATCCAAGATTGGTTTTATATTAATGAATTTTAATTAAATATAGATATTGATGAGCTTCAGGAATGCGAGCAAACAAGGCTTTTTGGGTTGACATGTTATTCCGTTACAGGACGAAAGTGATGGCCTGTCACCGGTTGGCGCTGACGGGCGGAGTTTATCCTCGCTCGCTGCGGGTTACCCTGGTCGTCGGCACGCTCTTGAATCTTATCAACCAACCCGAGGCTCTCCTGGGCGCGTCGCCCTGGAATTTGACGCAGGCGATTTTGACGTATGCGGTGCCTTTTCTTGTCGCCACCTATGGCGCCGTGTCCGGGAGCATCCGACAGAACGGCCGCTCGGCATGAACCCCGATACGGATATTTTGCGGCCGAAAGTGAACCCCTCCATCTCGTTACCTTGCGGAGAATACCATGACGATTCCAACTGAACCGATCGGCAGCATCCCCCGTCCTCCGGAGCTTTTAGCGTTATTGCGGGAATTTCGTGCCGGCCGGGCTTCCTCGGAGCGGCTGGCGACGGTGTCCGAGGAGGCTCTGCGCGATACCCTCCGCCGCTTCGAAGATACCGGGTCGCCAGTCGTTACGGATGGCGAGCAAACCAAGCCGAGCTTTGCCACTTATCCGCTACAGGGCCTTCCCAACATCGCCCCGGACGGCGCGGTCATTACGTTTGCCGATGGCCATACGCGCCAGTTGCCGCGGTTGACGGCGGGGCCGTTTCGCTACGCGACGTACGCCGACCAATACCTCCGGGCTGCCCAACGCCTGACCTCATTGCCCGTGAAGCAGGCCGTCATTTCGGCTTCGGCGCTCAGTCTGATCTATCCGCCCGACGGGATCGAAGGCTATCCTCGGGAAGCTTTCCTCGACGACCTCGTCCGGGAAGCCGCCCGGGATACCGGGGTTGTCTCGAGGCGGGAGCCCATCGCGTGCAGATCGATTTCACGGAGGGTCGGCTTGCGGTCAAGCTCGATCCCTCGAAGCGGTTGCTTCGGGAATTCATCGCTTTGAACAATCGCGTGCTCGATCATTTCACTCCCGAGGAGCGGCGGCGCATCGGCGTTCATACCTGCCCCGGCGGCGACCGCGACTCGACCCATAGTGCGGACGTGGACTATGCCGAACTCTTGCCGAGTTTGCTCGAGCTCAAGGCCGACAATTTTTACGTTCAGCTGGCCAGCGAAAAACAGTCCGACCGCGCGCTCGCCGCGCTTCGGCGGCATGTGTGGCCGGGGCAGAGGATTTTCGTCGGCGTGATCGACGTGCTCAATCCGGAGGTCGAGACGCCGGAGGCGGTGCGCGATCGCGTGTTGAAGGCCGCAGAATACCTTTCGCTCGATCAACTGGGAACGACCGATGATTGCGGCTTTTCGCCGTTCGAGGACGACACCTCGACCGGCCGCGATACGGCGTTCGGAAAGATTCGATCGAGAGTGCTGGGTACGAAGCTAGCCGAGCTCATTCTGGAACGATAGCCGATCGAGAGGGTTGGAAGACGGGGACATGGAAAGTCGGTCAGGCTTTGGCGCTTTGATGGCCCGCCTGTTCTCCCGTCACCCGGTACGCCATGTCCGGCTGCCGTGATGGTTACGACTGCGTAAATCTCGTATTCCGTCTCAAGATATCGACGGATGTCTCTCGGCCTTGACAAAGGGTCCTCAAGAGGCGTATTACCGCTCGGGAAAGGCTCATGACGCTCAAATAAAAAAGGAGAAAGCTCATGGCAACTCTGAGTTGGTCGCTCACGATACAGGTCAGTGGCAGCGCGGCGGTGACTCTTTCCCGCCCGCCTCAGGAGATCGAGGCAACCGACCGGATCGAGGTTTCGATCCAGCCGGGCGACAGCGATAAGGTCATCGACCTGCAACCGGGGGGAAGCAGCGCCATTCACCTTCTGGTGATCAAGTCTTCCGCTTACGGTACGCATCTGAGCTTCAAGGTCAGTGACGGGACCACCGATTCCTCCTCTCTGACACTGGACAGTCCCCAAATCTTCTCCGGTGGCGGCGTCGCCTTGTTCGGCGTGGCGCCACGCCAAATGAAATTCACCAATAGCAGCTCCGACAAGCCCGCCAGCGTCGAGATCCTCGTCGCGCGGGATGCCACGCCTTGATATGACGGCCGGGGATGCAGGTCCCCGTTCTTAACCAACCAGTCGATACGGAGAGATCGCCATGCCCGTTGCTCTTACCTATCCCGGTGTCTATATCGAAGAAGTGCCCAGCGGCGTTCGAACCATCACGGGCGTGGCCACCTCCATTACCGCCTTCATCGGAAGGGCGTTGCAAGGCCCCGTGAACCAAGCCGTTCGCATCCAGAGCTTCGCCGAGTACACCCGCCTCTTCGGCGGTTTGTGGCAGGCCAGCACCATGAGCTATGCCGTCAGCCATTTCTTCCAGCACGGCGGGAGCGATGCGATCATCGTGCGGGTCTTCAATGGCGACGTGGCGGCCAGCACCGCGACCATCACCCTGGTCACGACGACCGGCAACCTGGTGTTGGAAGCATCCAGCCCAGGCACCTGGGGTGCCGCCCTGCGCGCTACGGTGGATCACGAAACCCGCGATCCGGGCGACACGGCCCTGTTCAACCTGACCGTCGAGCAGCTCGACCGCCCCGGCGGCACACGGGTGATCGCCTCCGAGCGTTTCCGCAACGTGTCGGGCAAGGTCACGGATCCGCGCTTCGTCGATACCGTTCTCGCCCAGGGGTCGAGTTTCGTGAGGGTGCGTACCTCGGCACCGGACGGCGAAAGCCCCACCGACGCCACGCAAGCGGCGGTAGGCAACGCCACCGATGACGGAGACCCGCTGGTCGACGGGCAAATCACCGGCGATCCGAATCAACGCACCGGGATCCATGCCCTGGAGCCGGTCGACCTGTTCAACTTGCTCTGCATTCCGCCTCTGGGAACGGAGCGGGATACGCCGCCGGCCGGCACCGGTGCGTCGTGGCCGGATGTCGACAACGCGACCTGGGCCGCCGCGGCAAGTTACTGCCAGGACCGCCGGGCGATGTTGATCGTCGACCCGCCCGCGGCCTGGACCGCGAATCCGAGCACGGCGGTCGCCACGGCCGAGGCCGGGGTGAACGGGGTCCGCGGAACCATCGGCAACGACGACGCCCGCAACGCGGTCATGTATTTCCCGCGGCTCCGGATGCCGGACCCCCTCAACGAGAATCGCCTGGGCAGCTTCGCCCCCTGCGGGGCGCTGGCTGGGATCATGGCGCGGACCGACGCCCAGCGCGGCGTGTGGAAAGCGCCGGCCGGCCTGGAAGCGTCGTTCTCCGGGGTCCAGGAATTCACCTACACCCTCACCGACGGCGAGAACGGGCGCTTGAATCCCCTGGGCCTCAACTGCCTGCGCAGCTTTCCGGTCGCCGGCAAGGTCGTGTGGGGCGCCCGCACCCTGGTCGGGGCCGATCTGCTCGCTTCGGAATGGAAATACCTGCCGGTGCGGCGTATGGCCCTCTTTCTCGAGGAAAGTCTTTACCGCGGCACCCAGTGGGTGGTGTTCGAGCCCAACGATGAACCCCTCTGGGCGCAGATCCGGCTCAACGTGGGCGCGTTCATGCAGAACCTGTTCCGCCAGGGCGCTTTCCAGGGCCAGAGTCCCAGGGAAGCGTATCTCGTCAAGTGCGACCGCGAGACCACCACGCAGAACGATATCAATTTGGGCATCGTGAACATCCTGGTGGGCTTCGCTCCGCTCAAGCCCGCCGAATTCGTGGTGATTCGCATTCAGCAGTTGGCCGGACAGATTCAGGCTTAACCGGGGAGAATTCAAGATGGCGCAGTTTTCCGTGAACGCTCAGCGTTTCGATCCGTACAAGAACTTCAAATTCCGCGTGAAATGGGATGGCCGCTACGTCGCCGGCATCTCCAAGGTGGGCGCTCTCAAGCGCTCCACCGAGATGGTCGAACACCGCGAAGGCGGCGACCCTTCCACATCGCGCAAGTCTCCCGGTCGCACCAAGTTCGAGGCCATCACGCTCGAACGGGGCGTCACCCACGACACCGAATTCGAGAAATGGGCGAATAAGGTGTGGAACTTCGGCTCCGGCCTGGGCGCCGAGGTCTCGCTGAAGGATTTCCGCAAGGACATCATCATCGAGGTCTACAACGAGGCCGGGCAACTCGCGCTGGCCTACAAGGTGTTCCGCTGCTGGGTGTCCGAGTACCAGGCGCTGCCCGATCTCGACGCCAATGCCAACGCCGTGGCGATCCAGACCATCAAGCTCGAGAACGAGGGCTGGGAGCGCGATTACGACGTGACCGAGCCCGCCGAGACTAGCTTCACCGAACCGGATTGAAGCTCATGCGGGCTCCGAGCGAAGCGGAACTCTTGGCGCTGTGGGAGCGCGGTCGAACGCGGCACCCGATCGATCGGGCGCTGTTGCTGGGCGGTTTCGCCCGTCCGGACCTTCCGTCCTCCCGCCTCCCCGATCTCCCCTTGGGTGTGATCAACACCGCGTTGCTGGGCCTACGCGAGGCCAGCTTCGGACCCCGCATCGAGGCGTACCTGGACTGCGAGCGCTGCGGCGAACGGCTGGAATTCGCGCTCGATAGCCGGCAATTGCTCGCCTGCACGGGGCAGGGCGACGGGCGTTCCGAACTGGAGGTCGCCGGTTTCCGTTTCCGCCCGCCTTCGAGCCGCGATCTCGCAGCGGTGGCGGGGGAACACGACGTGGAGACGGCGAGCCGGAAGTTTCTCGACCGCTGCCGGGTCGACGGCGGGAATACGGCCTGGACCGAAGACGCCGATCTGCGGGCCGAAGTCGAGGCCGGGCTGGAAGCGCTGGACCCCATGGCCGACATCGCCCTGGAGCTGGCCTGCGAGGCTTGCGGACACCGGTGGGTGGCGGGCCTCGACATCGGCGCGCTGCTCTGGGAGGAAATCGAGGCCCGCGCCCGCGCACTGCTGACCGAAATCCATCTTCTAGCCCACGCCTACGGTTGGACCGAACCCGAGATTCTGGCGCTCTCGCCCGAGCGGCGCGCGATCTATCTCGAAATGGTGGACGCATCATGAGCGGATTCGTGCAGCGTCTCGTCGGGCGGGCCATGGGTCTCACGAAAAGCGTGCATTCCGCCGCGCGGCTGCCCTATGCGCCGCCGCCCGCCCTGGTCGAACCGGAGTTGCCGGAAGCAGTTCTGCCGAACTCGGTTCCCGGCGACAGCCGGTCTGCCCGCCAGGGGACCGTAGAGGACCCGGTGCGGCGGCTCGATGTTCCGGAGAACGTACCGGACAAGCCCGCTTTCGAAGCACGCGTCGCCGACCATGCGGCGGTTGTTCCGGAAGCACCGAGAGCGAGCATCGGGTCGCCGCCGTTCACAGCCGAGACGGGACAAGCGGGCTTTATGGGTGCAGAAAGCCTTGAAGAATCGTCTGCTGAATCTGTGGCAGACCTCATGCCTCGCGGGTCCCGCAGGATGATCGAGGGCGATTCTGCCGATCGCGAAGGACGAGTCAATGTCCATGGCCTGGCACACATGGTCGAGCCGCTTCTTCCTCCGCAACTGGCCATGCATTCGCAAGCATGGAATGCGGGGAATCGGCCGCCGGATTCCTCCCGTGGCGCCGCCTCGGCAAGCGGGGCTGGGGAGGCCACCGAGGTGCACGTGACCATCGGCCGGATCGAGGTCACCGCGGTGCACGAAGCGCCTCCGTCCAAGCGCCGGACGCCGCCATCGGCCAAGCCGATGACCCTGGAAGAATACCTGGCGCGGCGGCGGGGAGAGCGCCCATGAGCAGCGCGCTCGCCATCGCCGGAGTCACCGCCGTGTTGCGCGACCTGCTCAACGACGGCCTGATCAATCACAACGTGGGGGGCGTCATCGGCAGTTCGGTGTCGGTGAGCGTCGGCCCGCCCGACCGGGTGGTGCCGCCCAACGGCAACGAAGCCTCCCAGCTCAACCTGTTCCTGCACCAGGTCACGCCCAACACCGGCTGGCGCAACGAGGGACTGCCCTCGCGCGACGCCTCGGGGCGGCATCGCCTTTCCAACCCGCCCCTCGCCCTCGATCTGCACTATCTCATTTCGGCCTACAGCAGCGGCGACTTGCATGCCGAGATCCTGCTCGGCTACGCCATGCAATTCCTGCACGAAACCCCGGTGCTCGCCCGCCAGGCGATCCGCAACGCCCTGACTCCCTCGCCGCCGCCCGGCACCCCACTGCAGCGAGCCTTGGCCGAGTCGGCCCTGGCGGACCAGATCGAGCAGATCAAGATCACCCCCGCGTACCTCAATACCGAGGAAATGTCCAAGCTCTGGACCGCGATCCAGAGCCACTACCGGCCCACCGCCGCCTACCTGGCGAGCGTGGTGTTGATCGAGGCTGCCGAGCCCGTCCGTTCGCCCCTCCCGGTGCTGTCCCGCGGTCCGATCGATCCGATCACCCAACGCGACCGCGGCGTGGTGGTGGAACCCGGCCTGGTGCCTCCGCTGCCGATGCTGGAAGCGGTCAAGCCGTCCGGCGGTCAGCCCGTGGCACAGCTGGGCGAGACCATCGATCTCGAAGGCCACCACCTGGACGGGACCGGGCGCACGGTGTTGCTCAGCAACGATCGTTTCGAGGTGGAGCAGAGCATCGCTGCCATGGGAACGGGGGGCGCCGCGCTGATTCAGTTTTCCATCCCCGCGGCGCAGGCGGCCAGCTTTCCGGTCGGGGTCTGGCGTGTCGGCGCGCGGCTGGTCCGTCCGGGTGAGACCGAGCCGCGCGAGACCAACCGGCTTGCCCTGACACTGGCTCCCGACATCACCGGCTTGCCCATGAGCGTGGCCCGCGATGGCAACGGAACCGCCAGTTTCACGCTGAATTTCCATCCCGCCCTGCGCGCCGGACAGCGAGCGGTTCTGGTGCTGGGCCAGCAGGAGTTCGCGCCGGTGGCTTACGTCCCGCCGGTTACCGCGCTCAATTTCGCGATCGAGGACGCACCGGTCGGCTCCCATTTGGCACGGCTCCGGATCGACGGGATAGACAGTCCGATCATCGACCGCGCGGCAAAACCGCCGGTGTTCCTCGACCGCCGGATTACCATCACATGAACGCACGGGAGTTCGAACACGACTGGACCGCCGCCAACCAGCGCCTGCTGACGGCGGAATTCGCCCGCCTGAAGGCGCGGCTCGACGGACACGGGAGCGATAATCCGGCCGCTTTGGATAATGCAAGGGCCGCGATGCCCGCGCCCGCCGCCATCGACTACCTGGCCGAGCGGTTCGAGCTGAGTCCATTCGAGCGCGACCTGCTGCTCCTCTGCGCCGGGTTGGAGATGGACAGCGAACTGGCTGCCGTTTGTGCGGCGGCTCAGGGTCAGAATTCCAGGGTCTATGTCACTTTCGGACTGGCGCTCGCCGTCCTCGAAGACGCCCACTGGAGCGCGCTCACGCCGGCCCGCCCGCTGCGCCGCTGGCGGCTGATCGAGGTGGACGAGAACGCCGGACTCAGCGCTGCCCGCCTGAAGATCGACGAGCGGGTCTTGCACTATCTCGCCGGGGTGAATTATCTCGATGTTCGCCTGCAGCCGCTGTTGCAGCCGCGTCCGCTCGCCGGGACGATGGCCGAGTCCCAGTCCTGCGTGGCCGAAGCGGTGCTGGAAGCCTTCGAAGGACGCGAATCCTTGCCCATAGTGCAGGTGGTGGGGGATGACGCCTCCGGGCGGCAGGACGTCGCGGCTCGGGTCGCCTCGGCGATGGGCTTGCAGCTTTGCGTGCTGCGGGCCGGAGACGTTCCCGCCGCCGTCCACGAATTGGATTCGCTGGCCGTGTTGTGGCAGCGGGAGGCGGTGTTGCTGGAAGCCGCGCTGCTGATCGACTGCGACCGGGAAGAAACGGCCCTCGGAGCGGCGGTTCGGCTGGCCGAGCGGCTCGGCGGCCTGGTGTTCCTCTCCGCCCCCGAACCCTTGGCCGTACACCGGGCGAACCTGCGGTTCGTCGTCAACAAACCCGACGCCAGTGAGCAAAAACGGCTGTGGGAAGCGGCCTTGGGAAATGCGGTTACTCGGCTCAACGGCGCGCTGGAGGGGGTTGCCGGCCAGTTCCGATTGGGCGCCGAGACGATTTGGAGCACCGGCACGGCCTTGCGCGCGACCTTGGCCGCGAGCTCCCATCCCGACGCAGAACTCTGGCGAGCCTGCCGGACGCTGGGCCGAACCCGGCTCGATGATTTGGCACAGCGGCTGGACTCCGCCGCCACCTGGGACGATCTGATACTGCCCGAGCCGCAAAAAGCCACGCTGCGCCAGATAGCCGCCCACGTGAGGCACCGGCTCAAGGTCTACGAGGACTGGGGCTTTTCCGGCAAAGGCGCGCGCGGGCTCGGCATTTCCGCGCTGTTCGCCGGCGAGAGCGGCACCGGCAAGACCATGGCCGCCGAAGTGCTGGCTAACGAGCTGCACCTGGACCTGTACCGCATCGACCTGTCCTCGGTGGTCAGCAAGTACATCGGCGAAACCGAGAAGAATCTCAGGCGGGTATTCGACGCCGCCGAGGACAGCGGCGCCATCCTCCTGTTCGACGAGGCCGACGCGCTGTTCGGCAAGCGCAGCGAGGTCAAGGACAGCCACGACCGTTACGCCAATATCGAGGTGAGCTATCTCCTCCAGCGCATGGAGGCCTATCGCGGCCTCGCCATCCTGACCACCAACCAGAAGGCGGCCCTGGACACGGCCTTCCAGCGCCGGCTGCGCTTCGTCGTCCAGTTTCCCTTCCCGGACGCCGCGGAGCGCGAAGCCATCTGGCGCGGCATCTTTCCCGCCGCCACCCCGACCGAGGGGCTGGACCCCGCCAAGCTCGCCCGGCTCCACGTCGCCGGCGGCAACATCCGGAACATCGCCCTCAACGCCGCCTTTTTCGCCGCCGAAGCCGCGGAACCGGTACGCATGCCGCACCTGTTGCGCGCCGCCTACGACGAAGCCGCCAAGCGCGAGCGGCCCCTGACGGACGTGGAAACGCGGGGGTGGGTATGAAGCGTGTCGTAGTGCATATCGATCGGCTGGTGCTGAAAGGATTTCGGCACGAGGACCGGCATGCCGTTGCCGCCGGTCTGCACGCGG
The DNA here is from genome assembly GCF_002005105.1 of Methylocaldum sp. 14B. Classification (GTDB taxonomy): domain Bacteria; phylum Pseudomonadota; class Gammaproteobacteria; order Methylococcales; family Methylococcaceae; genus Methylocaldum. The sequence goes on from NZ_MSCV01000012.1 coordinate 33,017, forward strand.
AGTTAACCCGGCTGCTCGCCGATCCGGTCACGGTAGAGAGACTCGCGAACATCGGCAACGCCACGCGTGTACCTGTGGGCAATGTGCCCCTAGAGCACGGTGCAAAACCACAGTCGATCGGAACGCAAACGGCCCAGGCTATCGCACGGAGCATCAAATCATGAGGCAAGCCGCAACCTTGCAGACTGCCCAGGCGAAGTCGCATTCGTCTAGGGGCCAGATTGGGCAGCTGCAACGCAAATGCGCCTGCGGTGGCCCGGCGAGGTTCAGTGGTGAATGCGAGGAATGCGGAAAGAAGAAGGTCCTAGGTATTCAGAGCAAGCGGGTTGTCAGTGAACCCGGCGATCCCTATGAGCGGGAGGCGGATCGGGTGGCTGAAGAGGTGATGGCAAAACCGGCGCATGGCGGTAACGATGGGATTCCACCGCGCGTTCCGCCGATGGAGGCGCGCGTGCGGCGTCCGCTGCCTCAGCGCAAGGGGCTCGAACACCCGACCGATGTTGCGCCTGGCTCGTCCATCCCTCGAAACGGCAATACCGCACCTGCATTGTCGCTGCGCGTCTTGGGCCACGGCGGCAGCGTCGCTGCGCCATGGTTTGTCCAAGACGTGCTGCGGTCGCCGGGCCGCGGGATCGAGTCGCAGGCGCGAGCCCGGTTGGAATCTTCATTCGGGTGTGACTTTTCCGCGGTGCGCGTCCACGACGACGCCGCGGCTGCCCGCTCCGCCGCTGGACTGCAGGCCCGCGCCTACGCTGTCGGCGAGCACCTCGTTTTCAATGCCGGGCAGTACGCGCCGAAGACAGGCGTAGGAATGGCGCTGCTTGCCCACGAGCTGGCGCACAGCCTCCAGCAACTCGGCTCATCGCCCGCGGCTCTGGCGAGTGCCGACGCCAGGCCTGCCGCCCAAATCCACGGGCCGATCGGCGTCGGCGTTGCCCGCGCGCCACAAGCGCCGGTCGAATCGCGCGCCGATGTGCATCAACGCGTACTTGCAACGCTGAAGAAGATCCAGGACGACGGCACACTTACGGGCCCGCGGCGTTTGGCAGCCGTTCTCGATCTGTGCGAAAGCGTGCCCACTGAGCACGCGGCGGGTCTGGCGGCCCGCCTCGAACCGGGCGCCAAGGGCGACGAATTCGCGAAATACGTGGCAAACAATTTCTCGGCCGAGCGCGCGCAGATGCTCGCAGCCTTGCACGAGAAGGCGCGTACCGATCCTACGCCGGCGGGCGGCGATGTGGCTGCCGAAGCGAAAGCCGCGAAAGAACTCGAAGCAGGCTTGGCTCAATCGACTAAGGAATTGACGGAGGGCATCGCACGGGGCCGCACTTCGCTTGCCGAGGCGGAAAAGGTGATTGCCGACGCGGCGCCTAAGCTCGATCCGGATCTTGTCGACATTGTCGAAGCGCAGGCTGAATCGATGCACGACACGTTCGAGATGATCGAAGGGCTGCTGCCCGTGCTTGCGGCGATGCCGGCAGACCAACGCGCAGTCGTCATCGGTGCCGCGACAATCGAACTGCAGATGCTGTACCGGAATGCCGAGCATCTTAAGGACATGAACAAGATCGTCGCCTGGGATGTCCCGCCTGCCGTCGAGAATGTCGATGAAGTCGAGGAGAAGCTGACCGAATACACCGATTGGCACGAGTCATGGATTGAGACCAACGCGGAAGTCGGGGGCCTCGCGTCGGATCTCGTCGGCTTGCTCGCGGGCGAGGACGAGTCGATTCAGATCGATCTCAACGTTGCCCAACACTTCATCGATTACCAGAAACGCGGCACCGAGGAAGGGAAGGCCATGGGCGAAGTTGACAAACACGTTGATGAAATCATCGCGGAAGGCAAGAAGATCCAGGATCGCGCCGATGCTGCCGGCGTCGCGACAACAGTTGCCGAGATTTTGATGGCGTTGCGTGGTCGCCGCTTTTCGCTACGCCGGCCGCCACGTTTTCGGGGCCGGGCAGTCAAGCGCACACGGCCGACCGCGCGCCCGCGCAAGCAACTGCGTAGAACTGCAAGTTCGAAGAAGGCATCGAAAAAGTCGTCGGCCAAGCAGGAGCGCCGCAAGAAACGTAAGGAAAAGCGCAAGGAGAAAAAAAGTGGCGCTTATCCGCTCTGTTGGCCCGTTATCCTGCGCCCGCCGATGCTTGCAGGGGTTCCGGTGACCCAGTTCATTCGCACCCCCGGTGTCGACCGTGAACCGGATGTCGCCGACCAGCAGCGCCAGCAACTGCGTTATCGGCAAACGGTAGAGCCGGCCTTTGTGGCCGGGCGTTACCACGTCCATCACTCGGTGCCGCTGTTTCTGGGCGGTCTGGATTCGCCGATGAACATGACGCTGATCGAGGGCCCCACTCACTTGAAAGGCCACCGCCAACTGCAACACCAACCGCAGATGCTCAAGCCGCCCGGTAAGTTGAAGCCGCTGCCGGAGAACCTTTACACACATCCTGCCGGAACACGCTATTACCTCAAGGGGTTCAAGACCGATGTCAAGCAGACCTGCTGACCTGCCCAAGGCTATTTGGTTGAAGAGCAGGGAATGACCTATTTAGTCGGCCCCGAATCGAATAGTGCCTCGGCGTCCCTGCAAGTGGCCGCGTGTATCTACCATATTGCGCTCTTCCCATCCTACAGCGGCGTTGGTGGGGTGCGAGACACAAACCCCGACACTCGACGGAGAAGGAAGTGGGGATGCTCTATATGAACGGGATCAGCGGCAGAATTGGCTTTTTGGAACAAACCGAAGATATGAGGAGCGCCGGCCGAGGTGTGAGCCGATGATTACATACACGGGATCACAGTCGCGGAACACCGCGGCATCCATGTCGATAGCGGGACGAGGCGTCCTTTTGCAGCGCAAGTGCGCCTGCGGTGGCTCGGCTGGCCTGAGCGGCGAATGCGAGGAATGTGGCAAGAAGCAAATGGCGGATATTCGGACCAAGCTGGTGATCGGCGAACCCGGTGACCCGTACGAACGGGAAGCGGACCGGATCGCCGATCAGGTGCTCGCAACGCCGTTGCGATCCGCCATCACCGATGCGCGGCCGCGCATCCAGCGATTCGCTGGGCAACCGGCCGGGCAGGCCGGAACGGTACCCGCCAGCGTGGACCGGACGCTGACGGGGTCCGGCAGGCCGCTTGACTTGGGGCTGAGGCAGGACATGGAAGCGCGCTTCGGTTACGACTTTTCCCGAGTGCGGGTGCATACCGGCGCAGACGCCGAGCACTCGGCGCGGGAGGTGAACGCTCTGGCTTATACGGTCGGACGCGATGTCGTGTTCGGCGCCGGCAGGTTCGCGCCGGAGACGCGCGAAGGGCGGCGGCTGCTGGCTCATGAGCTGACCCATGTGGTGCAGCAGTCGGGTGCGGATCAGGCTCATGTTCGGCAAGGCAATGAAAAACATGGATTTTCCCCTATGCCATTACGGTCCCTGCAGCAGCGTGACCGATCGATGCTGCGCCTGCAGCGGGACTTGGTGTTCGCTGCCGGCTATGGTCGGCCTTATAGAGGCCGCAATGCCGATCAGCAAGAAACGCGCGATGCCGAGCGCGGTCGCTGGCATCCGGCGTCGATCGATATGGAGCAGGCTGCCGCCGGATCGGGCGGCGGCAGCGGCGTCAGTACGCTGGATGCATTGCTCGCGCATATCGAGGCGCAAGGCAAGGGTGCGATCACGGAGTTGGGATTGATCGCGCATTCGAATTCGAGCCATTTCGCGCTGGCGGGAACCATCGACCTGGCTCAGAACGATGTCATCTTCGATCGTGCCGACGCGCTGATCAATGTCGACACCCTCAAATCCAAATCCGAACGCATCGCCAAGTTGCGCGACCGCTTCGCGGAGGACGCCAAGATCATTCTGTACGGCTGTAACGCCGGCTCGGGCAAGGATTTGCTCGATGCCATCAGCAATGCGTTCAAAGTCTGCGTACGGGGTTTCTCCGACGAAATCCAGTACTGCATCACCTGGGATTCGCGCACTCGACGAATCGGCGACAGCGATCGCGGGCGTGTATGGATCGCCAATCCGAACGATCCACTCCCGGAACCCAGGCCGCGCTGCGAACGCTTCTTCCGCAGCGTGAAGTCGCTCATCACCAATCGGGAGTCCTGCGTAGGCGTGACACCCAAGCGCGTCATCGATTTCGAGCGTCTCATTAAAGAGTTCGACAAGGCGACCATCGATAAGTGGGGAACCGACGAGGAGGGCGTCTATCGCGTTCTGCAAACGCTCGGGCGTGACCAAACCCTGATCGAAGAGTTCCGCCGTCGTTACCGCATTAAGCACAAAGCCGAAGGGCTGACGCTCGATGCGGTCATCGAGGACGAGTTCAGCGGCACCGAACTCGAATATGCCCTGCAGCTTATCAATCGCGGCAAGCCGCAGACGCCTCAAGCGATTCGCGCGGCTCCGGCCAAACCCGCCGATTTGGATGTTGCCGCAAAACGTTTGCATACCGCTTTCTTCGGTGAGATAGGCACGGACGAGGAGGCCGTGTATGCGGTGCTCTTGCCATTCCAAAACGATCCGGAGAAGTTGCAGGAGCTCGAGGCCGCCTATGCGAAACTCGACAAGGAAATGAGCTTGCGTGAACGCATCGAAGACGAGATGAGCGGTTCGGAACTCGATTACGCCTTGGAATTATTGAAAAAATCAAGAAGTCGTGAACATGGCCACACCCTTGCGAGCCTCACTCGATAGATCGCGACCTTCGAACTTTTCCTCCGGCGGCGCAATCGGCGTTAATTCGTCACATCAAGCTGCGAGGAACGATCGATGACCACCTATCCCAACTCTCCCAAAGTCCTCAAAGGGGGCCTGGTGCTGATCGATCCCGAGTCGGCGCGAGTGCTGCGCATCATTTCCCTGCAATACAACCCGGACTCGCTTTCGCGCACCTTGCAGATCCAGTCGGCCGGCGGGGAGGCGGGCAACCGCTCGGAACCGATGCGCTTCAAGGGACCGGCGGTGGAGACCATCAAGCTGGACGCCGAGATCGACGCCACCGACCAGTTGGAGTTTCCGGACCAGCATCGCGCCGTGGTCGAGCACGGCATCCAGCCTCAACTGGCGGTGCTCGAATCCTTGGCGCATCCGACCAGCGCCCAGTTGTTGCGGGTCGATGCCGAGGCCAGTTCCGGGACGCTGGAAATAGCGCCCATGGAGGCGCCGCTGATGCTGTTCGTGTGGAGCAAGAGCCGTGTGGTGCCGGTGCGGCTGACGGATTTCTCCATCACCGAGGAAGCTTTCGACCCCGCCCTGAACCCGATCCGCGCCAAGGTGAGCCTGGGGCTGCGCGTGCTCTCGGTGGACGACCTCGGCTTCGCCCACAAGGGCGGAAGCCTGTTCATGAGCTATCTGCAAACCAAGGAACAACTCGCGGCGAAGGCCCAGCCGGGCAGTTTCGCGGCGCTCGGCATCGGAGGGGTTGGATGAGCCGTCAGCTATCAGCTTTCAGCGGTCAGCCGTCAGCTATCAGCGGTCAGCAAATAAGTTGGAATCGCTGATAGCTGAATGCTGATAGCTTAACAATGCGGAACTTTAGAGAGTTGAAAGTATGGGAAAGATCTCATCAACTGACCCTGATCGTGTATCACGTTACGAAGCGCTTTCCCCCGGAAGAGCTGTACGGATTGATGACCCAAATGCGGCGGTCGAGCGCCTCGATCCCGGCCAATATTGCTGAAGGTTGTGGCCGTAGCGGAGATGCGGAGCTTGCCCGGTTTCTCCAAATCGCCATGGGCTCGGCGAGTGAGCTCGAATACCAAGCGCTACTGGCCGGCGATCTCCGATACTTAGATAAGGCAACGTGCGATCAACTTGGAGACGACATTATGGAGATAAAGAGGATGCTAGCGGGTTTCCTTAAGACGCTGAGACAAGCTGACAGCTAATTGCTGAAAGCTGACGGCTGACAGCTAACTACCGAGAGCTAACTAATGACTGATCCAATCCAAGCCTTTCTGCAAGCCAACGCCCTGGTCACGCCGCTGTTTCCCGCCACCAGCCGTTATCACGGCATCGCGGCGGCCCAGCTCGTGCGGCCGGACGGCACGACGGTCGCTTATCTGAAACGCCGCTTCGTGCCGCCGCCGGAAAACTTCGCGCTGCTCCAGGAGCACACGGTGGCGGCGGGAGACCGGCTGGACAATCTGGCCGCGCGCTATCTCGGCGATCCGCTGCAATACTGGCGCATCTGCGACGCCAACCGCGCCATGCGCCCGGAGGAACTGACCGAGACCGCCGGGCGGCGACTGCGCATCACCTTGCCGGAAGGCGTTCCGGGAGTAGCGGATGCTGGCTAAAGGAATTCAGCTCACCTTGCTGATGGGCCCGGTGGTGCCCGTTCCGGCCCCGCGGGTGGTGATGGATGCGCTCGACAGCGTCGAGGTCAGGACCGCGGCGGGCGCGGACAGCGGTTTCCAGCTTTCGTTCCAGTTCGGCAGCAAGTCGGAGCTGAACACGATCTTTCTGATCGCCGGGGCGCAGAGCACCGGTCCCGCGACGCCGCCTTTGCGGGTGATGCTGATCGTGACCCTGAACGGTACGCCCCAGCCGCTGTTCGACTGCGTCATGACCAATGTCCAGGTGCAGGCGGGAAGCAACGGGGCCCCGGGCACGGTGACGGTCACCGGCGAAGACCTCACCAAGGCCATGGACATGCTGGATCTCAGCGGCCTGCCGTTCCCGGCGCTGCCCATCGAGGCGCGGGTGGCGCTGTTGTGCGCCAAGTACGCGCCGTTCGGCATCATTCCGCTGGTGATTCCCGCGCTGTTTCCGGACGTGCCCATCCCCGTCGACAAGATTCCCGCCCAGCAGGGCACGGATCTCCAGTACATCCGGCAACTGGCGGACGAGGTGGGCTACGTCTTCTACATCGAGCCGGGGCCCACGCCCGGCACCAACATCGCCTACTTCGGACCCGAGATCAAAGTGGGCGTGCCGCAGCCGGCGCTCAACGTGGACATGGACGCACTGACCAACGTGGAGTCGCTGAGCTTTTCCTTCGATCCCACCAAGGGGGTGCTGCCGGTGGTCTTCATTCAGAATCAGCTGACCCGTGTGCCGATTCCGATTCCCATCCCCAATCTCAATCCCTTGCAACCGCCCTTGGGTGCGTTGCCGACGCCCATCGCCAATCTCACCGTGCTCAAGGACACGGCCAAGATGAATCCCATGCAGGCGATTTCCATGGGACTCGCGGAGGCCAAGAAGTCGCAGGACGCGGTCAGCGCCAACGGCAGCCTGGACGTGCTGCGCTACGGCCGGGTGCTCAAGGCCCGGCAACTGGTGGGAGTACGCGGTGCGGGCGTGGCCTACGACGGGCTCTACTACGTCGAGAGCGTCACCAGCACTCTCAAGCGCGGCGAGTTCAAGCAGAGCTTTCGGCTCACGCGGAACGGCCTGGTTTCCATCACGCCGAGGGTGCCCGTATGAACGAGAGCGGCAAATATTACGGCAAGTACCGCGGCATGGTGCTCAACAACATCGATCCCTTGCAGCAGGGCCGCTTGCAGGTGCAGGTGCCGGACGTGGCGGGCCTCGCCCCGGCGACCTGGGCCATGCCCTGCGTGCCGATCGCCGGCATCCAGAACGGCATGTTCGCCCTGCCCATCATCGGTTCGGGCGTGTGGATCGAATTCGAGCAGGGCAATCCGGACTATCCGATCTGGGTGGGCTGTTTCTGGGGCAGCGGGGCCGAAGTGCCGGCGCTGGCCCGCGCCACGCCGCCGGGCCTGTCCGCCATCACCCTGCAGACGCCGTTGCAGAACGGACTGACGATTTCGGATCTGCCGGGCCCCACCGGGGGCATCATGCTGAAAAGCGCCACGGGGGCGACGCTGATCGTCAACGACACCGGCATCTACATCCAGAACGGCAAGGGCGCGATGATCACCCTCGTCGGGCCGACAGTGACCATCAACAACGGCGCGCTGACGGTGGTCTGAGATGCCCGGACCGCTTCTGCATGTCGGCGCTTCGGTACTGTGCGCGCACGGCGGCACGGCAACGCCCACCGCTCCGAACCCGAGGGTGCTGGTGAGCGGCCAGCCCACGGTAACCATGGCCGCGCCCTACGCCATCGCCGGCTGCCCGTTCAACGTGAGCGGCGGCCCGGTGCCCTGCGTCACCGGACAGTGGGTGGTGGCGGCCACGCGGGTCTTTTCCAACGGCCAGCCGCTGGTGCTGATGGACAGTCAGGCCGTCTGCGCGCCGAACGGCACGCCGCTCCTGCCGGTGGCGGCACAGACGCGGGTGATAGGAGCTTGATGGCTGACAGCTATCAGCTATCAGCTGTCAGCCGAGAACTGAAAGCTGACAGCGAGTTGATTTCTGGTTCCCACGCGCTGCGTGGGAACCGATTCGGCCCGCGCTGCGGGCCGTGACGGGGCGCGGCGCGCCAGAACGGCATTCCCACGCCACGCGTGGGAACGAGAAGAATAACTGATCGCTGAAAGCTGACAGCTGATAGCTAACATCCATGAACCTTCAATACCCCTACCAGTTCGACGATCGAGGGCGCACCGCCGAAGCCGGCGAGGAGGCGTACATCCGCGGCCTGATCGAGCAGGTGCTGTTCACCTCGCCGGGCGAGCGGGTGATGCGGCCCGATTTCGGCAGCGGGCTCATGCAACTGGTGTTCGCGCCGAATAGCGTCGAACTGGCCGCGACCACCCAGTTCCTGGTGCAGGGCGCGCTGCAGCAATGGCTGGGCCATCTGATCGCGCTCGACGGCGTGGAGGTGGAAGCGATCGAGTCGACCCTGAGGGTGACCGTGCGCTATGCGATCCGCCGTACCGGTACCAGCCAAGTAGCGACGTTCGAACGCGGAGGGGCGCTGCCATGATCTACCATTGCTGCGACGAACGGCGCCGCAATAAGGTCGCCGCCCATCCCACCCTCAACGGCATCGACTATCTGGAAGTGCTGGACCGCGAAGCGCCGCTCGGCAGCCCGCGCCAGCAAACCTTGTTGGTCCGGCTGTTCAAGGCGGTTCCGCCGGGTTTCGCGGCCCAGCAGGTCCGCATCGAAGGCGGCGAGCGGGTGCGCGGCGTCCGCGTCGAATGGGTGGCGCCGGCTTCCGCGCCGCCGGCGGAGGCCACCCCCGCCGAAGCGGCGTTCTTCGCCGGCCTGCCCGAGCCGGACCACGTCCTGCTGGTCCGCGTCGACCGCTACGGCGATTTCTCGCCGTACCGGTTGCGTCTGGTGCGCTCGGCGCTGGACGAAACGCCGCCGCAAAACTTCGACCCGCGGCTTTCCGAGGTGGAATTCTCGTTCAAGGTCGAGTGCGACAGCGAGTTCGACTGCCGGAAGCGGGAGGACTGTCCCGAAGAGCCCGTCCCGGCGCCGGAGATCGATTATCTCGCCAAGGATTATCCAAGCTTCCGCCGGCTCATCCTGGACCGGATCAGCCAACTGGTGCCGGACTGGCGCGAGCGCAGCGCCGCCGACCTGGGCGTGACCCTCGCCGAACTCATGGCCTACGTGGCGGATCAACTGTCTTACCGGCAGGACGCCATCGCCACCGAAGCCTACCTGGAAACCGCGCGCCTGCGCACTTCGCTCCGCCGCCATGCCCTGCTGATCGACTATCCCATGCACGAAGGCTGCAATGCCCGAGTCTGGCTGCACGTGGAGGTGAACGCGGACGGGGTGGCCTTGCCGCGGGCCGGCACCCGTTTCTATGGCCGGGTGCCGGGTTTGCCGTCGCGTATCGTCCCCGGATCGCGGGATGACGAAGCCGCCTTGCGGAAAAGTCCCGCGATTTTCGAGCCGCTGCACGATGTCGTGCTTTACGCGGCGCATAACGAAATCGATTTCCATGCCTGGGGCGATCGCCGCTGCTGTCTGCCCAAGGGCGCGATTCGGGCGACGCTCGCCGGCCATCTCGCCGTGCTGGAAGCGGGCGACGCCTTGCTGTTCGAGGAGGTGCTGGGACCTTCGACCGGCGAGCCGGGCGACGCCGATCCCGCGCACCGCCACGTGGTGCGGCTGGTCTCGGTACGCAAGTTCTCGCCGGACGACCCCGCGGCGCCGCTCACCGATCCCGTCAGCGGTGCAGAGATTACCGAGATCGCCTGGGCCGCCGAGGACGCCTTGCCGTTCCCGCTGTGCATTTCCTCGGTCACCGACGAGGCGCACGGCGAAGTGGAGCTCGACCGGGTCAGCGTCGCAAGGGGCAACCTGGTGCTCGCCGATCACGGTTTCACCTTGCCGGCGGACGAGAACCTGGGCAGCGTGCCCCCGGCGCGGCTGGTTTATCCGCCCGAGCGCGACGCCAATCGCTGCACCGGCGCCGAGCCCGTGGAGCTTTCGCCGCGTTTCGCGCCGAGGCTCCGTAACCTGCCGCTCACCTACGCGGGCACGGTGCTCAAGACGACCGTGAAGGAGGGAGTGAGCCGCACCGAACGCCTGGCCTTCGATCCGGAAGCGCCGGCGGCGTTCGCGATGCAATGGCTTATGGAGGACTGCCTGCCCGCGATCACCCTGAACGGCGGCACTTGGACGGCGCGGCGCGACCTTTTGAACAGCGAGCCGGACGATCCCCATTTCGTCGTCGAGGTCGAGCACGACGGTTCGGCCAGCTTGCGCTTCGGCAACGGTGTGCACGGGCAACGGCCCAAAACCGGTATGGCATTTACAACGCGCTACCGGGTCGGCAACAGCCGCGCCGGGAACGTCGGCGCGGACACCATCGCCCACGTGGCGAGCGGCGACGGTTCTGTGCTCGGCGCGCGCAATCCCCTGGCCGCCCAGGGCGGCGTGGACCCGGAAGACGCCGCGGTGGTGCGCCGGCGCGCCCCGCAAGCCTTCCGCCGCCAGGAACGGGCGGTCACGCCGGAGGACTACGCCGAAGTCACCGAGCGCCATCCCGGCGTGCAGCGTGCGGCGGCGACGCTGCGCTGGACCGGGAGCTGGTACACGGTGTTCGTCACCGTGGACCGGGCCGGCGGCCTGTCGATAGCCACGGACGACTTCGAGCCCCGGATCACCCGCCACCTCGAGCGTTACCGAATGGCGGGCCACGACACCGAAATCAACGATCCGGTGTTCGTCTCCCTGGAAATCGATCTCCTGGTCTGCGTCCAGGCGAATTATTTCCGTTCCGACGTGCGCGCGGGATTGCTGGCGGTCCTGGGCAACCGGATGCTGCCCGACGGGCGGCGCGGGCTGTTTCATCCCGATAACCTGAGCTTCGGCCAAACCGTCTACCTGAGCTCGCTATACGCGGCGGCCCGCCAGGTCGCGGGCGTGGGCTCGGTGCAGGTGACCCGCTTCCACCGCCAGGGCAGCGAGGACCCGGGGCCGCTCGCCGACGGTTTCCTGCGCCTGTCCCGGCTGGAGATTCCCCGCCTCGACAACGACCCCAATTTCCCGGAGCACGGCGTGCTTCGCCTGTCCCTATTCGGAGGCAAGTGATGGCCGATTCCAGCCTCGACCACTGCGGATGCTGCGCGGGCCTCGACGCCGAGACGCCGGCGCGCATCGACAACCCGCCCGGCCAGTCCGCCGTCGCCTACCGGGTCGGCGTGCACGCGAGCTTCAGGGAATCCCTGCTCGCCCGGCTTTCGAGCAGCGGCTTGCCGGCCCTCGCGGGGCTTACCACCCGGGACGGCGGCGATTTCACCATCGCCCTTTGCGATGCGCTGGCCACCACCCTGGACGTGCTGTCCTTCTATCAGGAACGCATTGCCAACGAGAACTTCCTGCGCACGGCGACCGAGCGCCGCTCGATTCTCGAACTGGCCCGCCTGATCGGCTACGAGCTCGCGCCCGGCGTGGCCGCCTCGACCTTTCTCGCCTTCACCCTGCAGGAGGTTCCGGGCAGTCCCGCGCTGGCCGCGGGTCCCGTGGAGATTCCGGTGGGTGCCAGGGTGCAGAGCGTGCCGGGTCCGGGCGAGCAGCCCCAGACCTTCGAGACCGTGGAGCCGGTGGAAGCCCGCGCCGAATGGAACGCCATTCCTGTGCAGACCTCGGTCCCCTGGCACCCGCGCTTCGGCGACCGCGAGCTGTGGCTGGCCGGAGTGGGCAACGGCGTGGGGGCGGGCGATGTCATCCTCGTGGTGGGCCAGGAGCGGCTCGACGATACCGGCAGCGAGCGCTGGGACGTCCGGCTGCTGACCCTCGTGGAGGAAGACAGGGAGAAACAGCGCACCCGGATCGTTTGGGATGAGCCGCTGGGCAGCACCAGCCCCCATGTCGAGCCGGCCGCCGCGGGTGCCACCGTCTACATCTTCCGCCAGCGCGCCGCGCTGTTCGGTCACAATGCGCCGGACCCGCGTATCCTGTTCACCCCGAACAACCCCGCGCCCGAGGGTCTGCTTACGGCAAACGGGCAGCAGTGGGCTAACTTCGGGATTCAGGGTTCCCGAATCGATCTCGACGCGGAGTATCCGAAAATCGTTCCGGGCAGCTGGATCGCCCTGGTCGCCGCGGCGCCGCCGCCCGATTCTGTGGATATCGGGATTCTGGGCCCCATCGAGTTGATTCCGGTGGCTTTCGCCAACTCGGCCGTGGCGTCACCGGTCGCTAGCGCACTCTCCTCGATGCCGTCGGGTTTAGCCAGTGCCGTTTCGTCGAAGCTCGCCGCAGGGTATGTGGAACTCTATCGCGCCCAATCCGTCGCGCATCTTTCCCGCCGCGACTACGGCTTGAGCGGGAAGATTACCCGCATAGTGCCGGACACGACCGAAAACCTCGGCCTGTTCGGATTGCGCGAGACTTTGGTGTTGGCCCAGTCCGAGCCGCTGCCGGTGACCGGGACGCCGCTCGGGTTTCCTCTCTACGGCGATCTGCTCGCATTGGATCGACTCGGCCCGGGCATCGGCCCCGGCCGTCCGCTCGCGATCAGCGGCAAGCGCGCCCGAGTGCGGCTGCGCAAGGGCAGGAGCGCTGTGAACATGCCGCTCGTGAAAGGGGGCAGCGTAACCATCGAGGAAGGGGACTCCCTGCGCCTGGTGGCCGCGCCGGAGCGGAAATCCGGCGGCGCATGGCCGGTGCTGTCCCCGCCGCAGTTCGGCGAGCGGCTCGCGAATCCGGGCAGCGCTCAGTTGCGCCTCCGGCTGCTGGACCGGGACGGAAGGGAAGGCGTGCTGGAGGTGGCCACCGCGGCTATCGAAGCGGCGCCGCTGGAACCGGGCGACGAGGAAGTGTCGGAGATCGTTTTCGTCGGTGACCTGGTGAGTTCCGTGAGCCAGGATCGCGACCGCAGCTACTTCACCCTCGCCTCGCCCCTCAAGCACGTCTACGACCGCGAGACCGTGCGCGTCAACGCCAACGTCGCGCGCGCCACCCACGGGGAAACGGTGAACGAGATCCTGGGCAGCGGCGACGCCCGCGTGGCCAACGCCGGCTTCGGCCTGCGCCAGGCGCCGCTCACCTTCGTGAGCGCGGCCACCCCGAGCGGGCGCCAGTCGACCCTGGCGCTGCGCGCCAACGATCTCCTCTGGCAGGAGGTTCCCAGCCTCTACGCCCGGGGGCCGAACGAGCGGGTGTACGAACTCGCCATCGACGACCAGGCGCGAGCCACGGTGCGGTTCGGCGACGGCATCGAGGGTGCCCGCCCGCCGTCCGGCGACCATAACCTGCGCGCCGCCTATCGCAAGGGCCTGGGGCTCGCGGGCAATGTCGCGGCGGGCAAGCTCACCACCCTGCTCTCGCGCCCACTGGGCGTTACCGGCGCCACCAATCCCGAGCCGGCGGGCGGCGGGGAAGACCCGGAAGCCGAGGAGCGGGCGCGGGTCAACGCGCCGCTCACGGTGCTCACCCTGGAGCGGGCGGTATCGATCCGGGACTACCGGGATTTCGCCCGCGCCTTCGCCGGCATCGCCAAGGCCCACGCCCTGTGGCTGCCCAGCGGTCCGGCCCGCGGGGTGTTCCTCACCGTGGCGGGCGAGGAGGGGAGCGCCGTTCCCGCGAACGGCGATACGTTCCGCAACCTGCAGACGGCGTTGCGCCGCCATGGCGATCCGCTCCTGCCGCTGACCCTGGTCAGCTATCGCGACGCGCGGTTCCGGACGCGGCTGGCGGTGAAAGTCGCCGCCGAGGCCGAGCCGGAGCTGGTGCTTGCCGGCGTCGAAGCCCGCCTCAGGGAAGCCTTCGGCTTCGAGGCGCGCGGCTTCGGCCAGGGGGTCTCGGTGGACGAGGTGGCCGCCGTCGCCCAGGCCGTAACCGGCGTCGAGGCGGTGCACGTGGCCGAGCTGCACCGGAGCGACACGCCGGTTCCGAAATTCGCGCCCCGCCTGTTCGCGGCGCTGCCCGTGGCCTCCCTCGGCGCGGCGCCGCTGGCCGCCGAGCTGCTCACCCTGGACGCCGCGCCCCTGGTGCTGGAGACGATGTCATGAGCTTCGACGCCGATACCCTGTTCCGGCTGCTGCCGGCCATCCACCGCATCCGCGACGCCGAGCTGGCCGCGGACCTCGAGGGTCTCCTGACCCCGGCGGAAGCCGCCGAACTCGCCGCCCTGGAGGCTTTGCCCAGTCCGACCGTCGCCGAGCAGGAGCGGATCGAGGCACTGCGCGGGAAAGCCGCCCAGGGGCCCCTCAAGGCCCTGCTGGCGGCCTTCGCGGACGAGTTCGCGGTCCTGGAGGAGAATCTCGACCAGCTCTACGACGACCTCTTCATCGAAACCTGCGCGGACTGGGCGATTCCCTATATCGGCGACCTGATCGGCTACGAACCCTTGCACGCCCTGGGAGAGGCGCGCGGCTTGGCCCGCGCCGAGGTCGCCCACACCATCGCCCTGCGCCGCCGCAAGGGCACGGCGGCGGTGCTGGAGCAGCTCGCCCGCGACGTCACCGGGTGGAACGCCCGCGCGGTGGAGTTCTTCCAGTTGCTGGGGACCACCCAGTACATGAACCATCTCAGGCCGCACAGCCGGTACGCGCCCGACCTCCGGCAATGGGAGCCGCTGGCGCGGATCGGCACGGCCTTCGATTCGGCGGCGCACACCGTGGACGTCCGGCGGATCGAGAGCCGGCGCGGGCGCTTCAACATCCCCAACGTGGGGATATTCCTCTGGCGACTCGACGCCTATCCGCATACCCGGAGCCCGGCGGTGCGGGTCGACGACCGGCGTTACCTGGCGAGCCCCCTGGGCCATCCGCTCCAGCTTTACGCCAACCCCGTGGCCGAGGACGAAATCACCCACCTGGCCGAGCCCATCAACGTGCCTGACCCGATCGGCCGCCGGATGCTGGATGCCCGCAAGGCGCTTTATTACGGTTCGCGGGAATCGTCCGGGGCGGAGGTCGACAACGCCGAGCCCAGTCTCGTGCTGTACGCGGACGGCGTCGAGGTGCCCCGAGAAAGCGTCGTGGCCTGCAACCTGGCCGACGACGGCGCCGATTGGGCGCACGCGCCGCTTACCGGGAACTTGCCCGACGGGACGACCCTGGGCGACAAGTACGGCATCGATCCCGTGCTGGGAAGGATCGCGCTGGGGGATTCCGTGGCCGTGCCCCAAAACCTCCAGGTCACCTATCACTACGGGTTCCCGGCGGACCTGGGCGGCGGCGAATATCCCCGCGAGCGCCGCGCCGACGCGCCGGGCGCTCTGGTGATCCGGGTGCCCGACGACCACCCCACGATCCAGGCCGCCCTGGCCGCCCTGGCCGGCGACGGGGTGGTGGAAATCACCGACAGCGGGTGCTACGAGGAAACCCTGGCGGTGAACGTGAATGCCGGCGGGCACGTGATCCTGCGGGCCGCCGGGCGGTGCCGGCCGACGCTGATCCTCGGCGGGGATTTCCCCGTCACGGGCGGGGCGGAAAGCGCCTTCACCCTGGAGGGGCTGCTGGTGGCCGGCGCGCGGCTGCACGTACCCGCTGCGGGCAACGAACTCGCGCGCCTGCGCATCGCCCATGCCACCCTGGTGCCCGGTTTGGCGCTGGACGGGGCGGGCGATCCCGTTTCACCGGGCGCCGCGAGCCTGGTAGCCGAACTGCCGGGTCTGGCCGTGGAACTGGAACGGGCGATCGTGGGCGCCCTGCGGGTGGTGGAGGGGGCGAAACTCGCGGCTACGGATGCCATTCTTGATGCCAACGATCCCGCCGCCACGGCTTATTGCGCGCCGGACGAGGTTTCGCCGGGCGGCGAACTTTCCCTCACCGCCTGCACCGCAATCGGCAAGATCAACGCGGACGCCGTGGGTCTTATTTCCAACAGCATCCTCCTGGCCCGCGCCACGCCGGGCGATACTCTGCCGCCGGTGTACGCGCGGCGCCGCCAGACCGGCTGCGTGCGTTTTTCCTATCTGCCCTTCGCCTCGCTGGTGCCGCGCCGCCATCGCTGTCAGCCGGAGAGCGCGGAGGGTGAGTCCGACATTGCTCCGCATTTCACCTCGCTGCGCTACGGCGTCCCGGCGTATTGCCAGCTCATGCGCAGCACTCCGGACGAAATCCGGCGCGGGGCGGACGACGAGAGCGAGATGGGCGCCTATCACGCGCTGTTCGCCGCCCAGCGCGAGGCCAATTTGCAGATTCGTCTGCGCGAATTTCTACGCGTCGGGCTGTCGTCCGGCGTTTTCTACGAGACTTGAGGAGCCCGAGCCATGAGCTTCGACTGCAGCCGTTTCAGTTTTCACCCGTGGAAGGATTTCTTCGGGGTGGTGATGCAACAGGGGAGGGTGCAACTGGATTCCGACTGGAACGAGTGGGTGGCGGAGCTCGCGCGCCGCCTCCAGGCCGGGACGCTGGATACCGTGGGCCGCGCGGTGGTGCCCCGCACCACGCCCAACGGCTTCCGCATCCTCGCCACCGCCGGGGCGTTGACCATAGGTCCGGGACGCCTGTATGTGGACGGCCTGCTGGCGGAGAATCACGGCGCACAGCCCGCGCAGTGGGACGCCACGCTCGCCGAACTCACCGGCACCGGCGACGTGCCGTTTTTCGGGCAGCCGTACCTGCCGTTCAACGCGACCGATCAGGCCGCGCCTGCCGATATCTTCAACCGTCCGGTGCTCACGGGGGGGCCGCACCTGGTGTATCTCGACGTCTGGCAGCGCGAGGTCACCCACTTGCAGGAACCGCCCTTGGTCGAGAAGGCGGTGGGAGTGGACACCACGGCGCGCCTGCAAACCGTCTGGCAGGTGAAGGTGCTGGCCGGCATCGACAACGCCAATTGCGCCACGCCGGACGGCGAGGTGCCCGGCTGGGCGGCGGTCATCCGGCCCTCGGCGGGCCGGCTCACCAATTCCACGGGGGATGTGCCGGGCGATCCCAACCCTTGCCTGGTGCCGCCCACCGCGGGCTACAAGGGTTTGGAGAACCAGCTGTACCGGGTGGAGATTCATCGCGGCGGCGGGCAGGGAACGGCCACCTTCAAGTGGTCGCGCGACAATGCCACGGTCGCCACCCGGGTCATCGAGATCCACGGGGGCAACCGGCTGGCGGTGGAGAGCGTCGGCCGTGACGAAGTGCTCGGCTTTCATGCCGGAGACTGGATCGAAATCCTGGACGACTGGCACGAGTTGCACGGGAGACCCGGCCTGCTGCGGCGCATCCGGTCCGGCGACGGGGTGGACGCCGCCACCCGCTCGATCTTGCTCGAAGACGCGCTGCCCGCGGGACTCTTTCCCGTCGACGCCCAAGGCCGCACCGATGCTACCCGCCATACCCGCATCCGGCGCTGGGATCAGTCGGGGCTGGTGCGTCGCGCCGACGGTTCCACCTTCCACGATCTGAACGCCTCGGCGAGCTCCGACGGCATTCCGCTGCCGCCGGTCGGCACCCAACTGGCGCTGGAGAACGGCGTTCTCGTCGAATTCGACCTGGACCCGGCCGGCGGCGAATACCGGGCCGGCGATTACTGGGTGTTCGCGGCGCGCGTGGCGGACGGCAGCATCGAGCCGCTGGACTATGCTCCGCCCCGAGGGATTCATCACCATTATGCCCGGCTCGCGGTGGTGACCCTGCCCGATAGCGAGACCGATTGCCGGGTATTCTGGCCGCCCGAAGCGGTGGGCGAGAGCTGCGATTGCACCGTGTGCGTCCATCCCGAGGGACATAACGCGGGCACCGCGACCATCCAGCAAGCCATCGACAGCATCCGCCAGCGCGGCGGCACCATCTGTCTGGATGCCGGGACTTACCGGCTGGATGCCCCGCTCAACCTGGAAGGCGTCCGTTCCCTGAGGATACGCGGTCAGGGATGGCAGACCCTCCTGCAGGGCACCGCCGCCGGGCCCCTGGTGCGGATCGCCCAGGGCGTCGGCGTGACCGTCGAGAACCTGGCCCTGGCCGGGGCGGCCGCCGGCGGAGGCACGACCGCGCTGATCGAGGTTGCGGCCTGCATCGATCTGCACCTGGTGCACCTGGCCGTGCTCGCTGTGGCGGCCGGCGATGCGACCTCCGCCGCGGTGGGCCTCTCGGGCGCGGTGCTCGCCGCGTCGATCCGCGATTGCACCCTGGTTGCCGAGCAGGGCGTGGCGGCCCTGACCGGGGAGCGCAATTATCTCCTCACCGGGCAATGCCGGGTGACCGACAACGTGTTTCTGTGCAGCCAGCGGGGTGTGAGTTTCGCCGGCATGAGCCTCCATTACGGCGAACTGCGGCTGGCGGGCAACCTGTTGCTCGGCTGCTCCCAGGCGGGCGTCGTGGTGATGGGCGGAGCGCTGCCGGCGGCGAGCATCGCCATCGCCGGCAACCTCATGCACATTACCGGCGCCGGGGTGGTCGCGGGCACCGACGGCTTGCGCATCGTCGACAACGAAATCGTGGGCTCGGGCGAGGCAGCGGCGGACGGCATCGTGCTGGAACCCGGCCTGGACAAGGTTTCCATCGATCGGGTCATGATCCACGGCAACCGGATTCGCGGACTACGCGGCAACGGCCTGGCGATCCGCCAAACGCTGGGCAGGGCCATGATCAAGTCCAACGTCATCGAGGACACGGGACTCGGCGCGCTGGTCATGGAGCGCAAGGCCGGCGCCGCCTATCTGTGCCTGGAAAACAACCAGTTTTCGAACCTGGGGGCGGGATTCAATCAGGAGGGTCGGCCGTTTTTCGGCGTGCTCCTGACGGATGTCGCGCGGGCCGATGTGGTCAACAACCTGTTCGCCGGCGTCGCCCGTCAAGCCGCCCAGAGCCCGCTGCGCGCGGCACTGCTGGCGGTGGCTTCGGGGGAACTGCGGGTGGCGGGCAACCGGATGTTCGGCATCGGCCCCCAGAGCTTCCTGGGGCGCACCGTGGGATTGGCGGTGGGCGCCAGCTTCAGCCAACTGGCGGTGGAAGACAACTCGCTGGCGCGCCTGGAGGGGACCGAAACCACGAGTGCCGCCGCCTGGCAAGCGATCGTCGTCGCCCCGTCCGGCGCGGCGCAGGGCGGACCCGCGGGCGGGACTACGGTGACCGCGCCGGGGGTGATGGTCTTGCCCGTGAAGGAAGGCTACCTCTACCTGAGCGCCTTTCGGGCGCGCATCCTGGCGAGCCTGGCGCGCGGCAATACCAGCTTGCGGGGAAACCGCCTTCGCGGGACGCTTACGGTAATGCCTTTGGTGGAAATCGATGACGTGCTGAGCTGTCTCTTCGATCAGAACGATGCCGAACTGAGCAGTGTCGTCACCGCAGGACCGGCGCCGCTGGTCGGGCGCATCGGCTGCGATCACGCGAGCGTGGCCAACAACCGTCTGGTCGGCGTGACCGAATTTCCGACCCTGTCGCTGACCGCGAGAAATTTTGCGGTCCTCGGCAACTTGACCAGCGGTGCCATCCAGGTCAACGGAACGGCGTTGCCGGCACCGTGGAACGCATTAAATGTCCATATTTAGGTAAGGAGTGAATTCATGCGTGTCATTACGCTCAGGAGCGAAGCCAATATCGGTGCCCTGGCCGATCGCCTCTTCGCCAATCTCACGCCGGAAACGCGCAAGGTCGCCGAGGCATCGCTGCTCAAGGCCAACCCCCATCTTGCCCGCGCTGACGCCTTCAAGCCGGGCGCGGTGGTGCGGCTCCCCGAAGTGTCGGGCGTGAAGCCCAAGCCGTCGGCGGCTAACAAGGATCCGCGCGACGATCTGATCGACGGCCTCCGGGAGGCGGTGTCCGGTTATCGCGCCCGCTTGGCGGCGGGGCTGGAAACCGAGAACGGCGAAATCAAGGCCCAACTGGAACTGCTCAAGCAGCGCGAGGTCGCGGCCTTGCTGAAGAACGTGCCGGGCGCGGAGGAACTGGCCAAGGATCTTACCGATTCGCTGAAACAGGCGGCCAAGACATTGCCGCAAGACATGAAACGCCAGGAGGAGGTGTTCGCCCAGATCGAAAAGGATCTTTCCTCCCTCGTCTGATCGAACGGCTTTTCTAACCTTTTCACAAACTCGCTACCGGTTCCGGCAGTCTATTTAGGGGAAAGCAGTCACGAGGTAGCGAGCAGTGGACGCGTTTCTCAACATCGATTGGGCGGAACTCTTCATCCCGAGCGCTCCCGTCGCGGAGACGATCATTCGCGGGACGCTGGTCTACTGGTTCTTATTCCTGATCTTCCGCCTGATCATCAAGCGTGATATCGGCTCGGTTGCCGTCAGCGACCTCATCGTAGTGGTGATCATCGCCGATGCGGCACAGAACGCCATGGCGGCCGATTACAAGTCCATCACCGACGCACTCATTTTGATCAGCACCATCGTGTTCTGGAATTTCCTGCTCGATTGGGCCGCTTACCGGTTCCGATGGATCGAGCGCGTCCTGGCACCTAAAGCGCTCGAACTGATAAAGGACGGGCGCATTCTGCATCGTAACTTGCGCCGAGAGTTCCTGACCGAGGAGGAACTGATGCGCAAGGTCCGCGAGAGTGGGGTAGCGGACCTGTCCCAGATACAGGCAGCCTACATGGAAGGGGATGGCACCATCAGCGTGGTTAAACCTAAAGACGGCGGTTGACCGCTTCGATGGCTAAATAAGCTCTTATGAGAGAACCCCTTTATAGCCATCGGGGGTCTCACCCTTTGGGTGACGTTGCTACGCACCCGATTGCACGGCGGGCGGGCCGCCTGGC
The DNA here is from genome assembly GCF_002005105.1 of Methylocaldum sp. 14B. Taxonomy (GTDB): domain Bacteria; phylum Pseudomonadota; class Gammaproteobacteria; order Methylococcales; family Methylococcaceae; genus Methylocaldum. The sequence continues at coordinate 54,013 of NZ_MSCV01000012.1, forward strand.
GGTGTTGCTCCTCGTTGCGGGAGACTACCCCGCGGCCTCGTCGCGCCTTGCCATCCGACCCGCCCGCCGCACACTCGAGCACGTCCAACCGCCGTTTTTAGGTTAAACGGGACTCGTGAATATCGTTGTCCTAAGAAGCCGTCTTCAAACTGCTACGCGCTGCAATATCCGCCTTGTTCAAGGAGGCGAACCGCCGATGAAAAACAGCCTTGCACATCCCTGCAATCCGCCACTGCGGGCTGCTCCGCCGCAAAGTGTGGGACAGGCGAGTCCAGCATCAATCGCGAACCGACCCTATTTGTCTGCTGCTTCGAGAGCGTTTTCCATCCCGGTGTACGGATTCGTTCCAGGAGGGGAGAACGTAGGTCGGCAATCCCTTCCCAATCGCAAACGGTCGCTTTAGTCGCGACCCTTCCAATCGCAAACGGTATCTCTGGGAGCGCCAGAGCTGCCCTTCCGACAACGCCCTTCGCCGAGCCGATACGTCGGCAAGGGATTGCCGACCTACATATCCGAATCCCTTACACCGACTCGGAAAACGCTCTAATTTTCATAGCCGGTAAGAAGCTTCTCCAGCCGTTCAACGCGTTCCTCCGTCATCTGGGACTGGCACGCCGTGTCGAATGCTGACTTCCACATGCGCACACCTCCCTCGGTTTCACCGACCAGGGCACACTCCGCATCTCTGAATTTGATCCAGGCCCGCTGTGCCGCTATGAGTGCTGTTTTTGGGAAATTGTCCGGCTCATCTGCCGGCATGGATCGAAGCAGTTTCTGGTAAATCTCATTGAGGCGTTTATCAGCGGCGGCGAGACTAACTTGCGCGGAACGTCCCGTGTGCATCGCGCTGCCCTCTGGCCAGTCCTCGGGGCGGTGATTGTCTGCGAGCGCAATCGCTGGAATCACGAGCAGTGCAATAGAGAGATGCCTAATCATGCAGGTATCCTTATGCCCAACGCCAAAGTTCACCGGCGGCTATGGAACACGGCGGAATTGCCGTCCGGTGCAGCGAAGCGTTGGTCGTTTCGTTGGGTTGATTCAGTTGCCGTTAGTATGTGGTCGGAGCCATCGGAAGCCCGGAATGATCGCCCTTGTAGGGTCCCGTTTTCAACCAGGAATTTGAACGCTGCGAGCGACTGCATCCCCATTCGTCGCATTCCGGCAAGCCAAGCCGGCTCAAGGAGCCAGCCAAGCAGCCAGAAAGCGATGGGTTTCGCTTCGCTCTACCCATCCTACGCAGGCTTCAGCGAACGGAGTTGAAAACGGTTTCGTTTCCGTTATCACGCTGGAATCCGTTTTTGATGGTGTACAGAACCTGTGTGCCGTTAGCCCCGTTCACGATGGAGATTACCGAACAAGGCGCACCCGGTTCCCAGTGACTTGGTGTTCGTCGGCTTTCCGGAACCGAAGTCGAATATTTGAAGGTTTTTACATCGATTACTTCGTTCAGCCGGAACTGTTCGTCTTCCGAAGGCGAAGGATTCGGGACGATCCGCATAGGTATCACGTTGGCGAGGCAATGAGTCGCGAATCCCCGATTGTTCCACGCAATCCACTTACCCCCCAGGTAAGAGGCCGAGATTCGGAAATCAATGCTCTTTGCCGGTTCCGCACGGAGCGCCGCCACGACTTCGACTATTCGTTTTGAGGCAATCCAGCCGGGCGAGTCGCCGTAGTTGGTCTGGAAGTGTTCATTGCACTTGAACTGAGAGAAAAGCAGAGAAGTAGGCATCGCACTGCCGCCGTAGAGTGCTCCGTTCTTCATGATGAACCGGGTCTCGTCGTTGGTGCCCTGCTTCGTCAGCAGGACGAGTTCTCGGCCTCTGATCCGGCGCTTGATCTCATCGAGCCATGCTTGCCGATAGATTCCGGAAATCTCGAACCAGGCGTTAGGCGAGCCCGTCTTGAACAAGCACTCCATCAAGTCCTTACCGAGTGCGTTGTAGATGGCCATGTCTTGCGCCGAAACGCCGGACCAATTCTTTGCATTCTTCAACGTGTTTGCAAAGTTGAATACGGCTTCACCACGATATTGATGCTCAATCTCCGGCATGGGGCTCCTCTTGCTAGGGCTTGTTGATATATGAATTGTGTCCACATGGGGAGGTGGTCGGCTCGATGTACGGGTTAGAGCGCATCATCAGTACCACGTGGAAATAGAGTACCGAGCCGTACCTACCATGGCCGTGTATTCGAGAACAAAGTACTTCGGTCTACGTAGTACCCTGCTAACGTAGGACGCGGTATGCGAAAAGAACTCTCTCTGCATCGGCTGGGAAGCAGGCATACACGTCTTACCGGATTGACTCGTCTGTAGGGTCACTTCTCGCATGACGTAGTTGCCCTCACTGTCCGTGAACTTGAGATGGTATGAGTTCTGCGCAACGTCTCGAGACGCCTCTACTGGAACGGGGAAATTTTTTGTGCAACTTCGAACGCGTGCTCCACTAATGTACACAACCGAACCAGTGTGGTTGGTAAACACAATATCGATCGCTGCGTGTTGCTGCTCACCGATTCTGATCTTGCAGTCTACAAAGTGCACCTCAAGGCCGGGGACACCTTGTACCTTACGTTGCTGCCAGAAGAACAGTGCGGCGGGCCAAAGAACGGCTGTAAACGCCACTACCACCCAATTCGGGATGTCGTTGGCACGTGCCCAGTTCCATGCAGTGGAGATCCATTCAGACATGTCATGATCATTGATGAGTGGGAAGTTCAGCATTGCGCTCTAACGGAGAAGCTCAGCTGCGGCGAAGCCGTCGGCTGAGCGTGTGGCTATGCGTAGAACGGGGAGCACATTCAACTTGCCGCCCTCTCTCCTCTGTTCATACGGTTCCAGCGCCAAGCGGCTACATAAGCATTCATAGACGGCTTTGAGAAGGCTCCGCAGCCAACGCACCGGGTAACAAATCTCGGAAGCGGCGTCGTTCGCCCAATAATGTCGAAGTACTTCTCAATCCGCGCCTCCGCCCCGCATACCCCACAGCGGGCGCACCGAATGCGGTCTCTGTTCCGCTGCTCAACCCGCGCGGCCTCGGTGTCAGCCGGCCGGAACAACCCAAAGGCGCTGTCCAACTCTACCTCGTAGCTTTCCTCCGCCTGTTCGTCGCGTCCAGGAGACCGAAGCCGCCTCTCACAATATAGCCACACCACCGATGCAAGCACCGCAAGTGCAGTGAGACCGGTAAGAGCTTGTAGTGACGTCAGAAGGCGCACACCGCCACCGGGGCTAAAATCCCCATAACCTAACGTTGTCCACGTTATTGCGCTGAAATATACCGCGTCGGTGAACTCATCAAAGCTAGGCGTGAAATCTCCGTAATAGTAATAGGCTACGCCATAGGTGAGGATCGCGAACACGTGAAGCAAAAACACTCGCAGAAATACGGAGCCGTAGAGATTACTCGACCAGTTCAGGACCAGAGGTACGCGTACGACAGCCAAGTAAAGTAACGCGAAGATGACCAGCGCGTGCAGATATCCGAACGCAAGATGCACCCTCGTCGCAAACGCCAAAGCTACAGCAACCGCGCTCAAGAAATAGTTGGTGACATCTATGAGGGCCATCGTAACTACGCGCATTGCAATCCTCTATCGGGATACCTGATATTAGGTACCTACAGCAGATCTATAAACCAACCCGTGAAGGTGTATTAAGTCGACAATTCTCATTCTTGTTTCTCTGGCGAGAGACATTGGGCATCGATCTCCAGAATTGAAAAATGTAGTTCGAGCCAGAGCATTTACAAGCCAGGGATAGAGGAGATTTGCCGGTCCGCCCATACACGTGACATTCATGGCAGCGCCCAAGGGTGAGATGAAAGTGCTCTATTCGATCGAGCCGCGCAGCTTAAAGAAGCGATGGGTTTCGCTGGCGCTCTACCCATCCTACCGCTAACGCTCTTACATCAATTGCCGTAGACAAGCAGCAACGCACGCATTGGCATCGACGTTTATGCGAGCCACGTTCCGATGCCAGCGGTCCGATGCCAGGATTTCATGTACTGCCTCGGGAATTTCCGCCAGGGACCGGACCCGTTTGGCGATACCGTTTTCCTCTGCCCAACGGATGTTGTATTCGAAAAGTATGCGCATGGACGGATTGTCCATGAGCACGAGCGGGATGCGGCAGGCTATGGCTTCATGGATGGAGATCGGGCCCGGCTTGCCTACCATGACATCTGCAAGCCTCATGTATTCCGCGACCTTGGCGGTGTATCCCACGATCAGCTTGGGCTTGCGTGAGCGCCACTTGCAAAGTGCCTCGTAGGCTGCTCTGTGACAACCGCAGATTACGATCATATTCACGGGAGTCGCTGCAGCATCCAGCCGCCGCGCGATGTCGACCATGTACCTTGAGCCCTGGCCGCCAAAGAAGATGAGTACTGTCGGAAGATCCCTTCGCAATCCCAATTCTTCGAGAGCGTCTGCCGCGTCGGTATCGACGGGTGCGAGAAAAGACGGGTGAACCGGCATACCCCCGAGAGAAAAGACATGAGACTCCGGCACGCCGTTTTGCAAGGCTTGCTGCACGAGCCGCTCGGTTCCGCACAAGTAGTAGGACATCAAGGCCGGGTCGAACCAGTACCGGCTATGGAACTCTTCGAAATCGACCGGAATCGTCACACAGCGCACTTCCGGGTTACTTTCGCGGGCGGCGGCGAAAATGATTCCGTTGCAAAGAGGAATCGTCGAGATCACGACATGCGGCGCTGCGTGTTTCCAAAACGCGGCAAGGCGCGGGGCCGCTGGCTGCATCAAGGTCATCAATCCCCTTCCGAGCGCGATGTATTGCCGCAAACCGATCATCGTTTCCCATTGCAGACCCGTGTTGTAAAGCTTAATGCCCGCTCGGGTGAGCCAATCCAACAAAGAAACGTGAGAAAAAATCTGGTCGGTGTTGACTGCCCGAACATCGGCTTCGGGAAGAGAGCGTTGCAGTTCGGCCTGTAGAGCCATGGCTACGCCTTTGTGGGCGCCCCCACCATTGAAGTAAACGATGTCGACTCTCTTGCTTTTGCCGTCTTCGGTTACAGGCCTCTCGTGAATCGATGAAATCTCAACGGTTTTCGTCATAGAGCACCTTCCGTGTACTGGGTACAACGATTCGCGATCAATCTCCGATTTTGAAAAGCCGCCCAATACGTCCTGGCCTTTTCTCTCGGTATGCGTCTTCTTGCGCGGTTCCGTGTTTCATGAGCTAGCGCGTTTTTCATCGCTGTGTACGGATTCGTGTTCGGGTGGGAAGAACGTAGGTCGGCAATCCCTTGCCGACTTATCGGCTCGGCAAAAGACTTTGTCGGCAAGGGATTGCCGACCTATCTATCGGGCTCCCTGATACCAGATCGGAAAATGGTCTAGCGTCCTTCTGCCATCTGTAAGACGATCACGATAGCTTTTTGCAACACTGTGCGTTGTTTTCTGTGAATTAGGACCTTATGCGGAAGGGTTCGTTTGCGAGACCGTTTTGGCGTGTGAGTTTTTGTTTACAGGTTTTTCGTGAAGACAAGCTATCGCCACGTTCGCCTTAAGGAAGCTCTGATTGAATCCTTCGACAGGCCTGTCCTGAGCCAAGTCGAAGGGCTCAGGACGAACGGTAACGTATTGGTTCCGTTCGTGGTGAGCTTGTCGAACCATGAACGGAATCAACTTGATCAGAGCTTCCTTAAGCGACCGGACTGGCGAGATTCGCCCGAGAAACCGGCTAAAGATGCGATAAGTTTCGCTGACGTTCCATCCAATCCGCCGTGCCGATGCCTTTCGTGTTCACCGATTCACCCGATTGCTTGTCAGGAAAAGGCAAACGCCAGCATGCTGATCGAACCCAGCTCGATACCTTCGGTAATGAATCGGAGGTCGTCTCCAGGCTGGCGCGCGCCCAAGACGTACAACAGCGGCAAATAATGATCCGGCGTCGGCACGGCGAGTAGAGCCTGGGGGGCAAGCCGCTCATAGTCGATCAATGACGTATGGTCCCCATTGACGAGACAATCGTGCACGCGTTCGTCGAAACGCAGCGCCCAATCGTGGGCGGGCGCGTCATGGTCCCAGTTCACCATTCGCAGATTGTGCACGGTATTGCCGCTGCCCATGATCAGCACGCCTTCATCGCGCAATGCCGCCAATTTCTGGCCGAGCTGAAAATGAAACAGGGGCGGCTTGCTCGCATCGATGCTCAACTGCACGATGGGAATTTCCGCCTGCGGAAAGACATGCGCGAGCACCGACCAGGTGCCGTGATCCAGCCCCCAGTTCCGATCGAGTGCGACGGCGAGCGGCGACAACAATTCCGCCACGCGTTGTGCCAGCTCGGGAGAGCCAGGCGCGGCGTATTCCACTTCGTACAAGGCCTTCGGAAAACCACCGAAATCGTGGATCGTGCGCGGCGCGGCCGTTGCGGTGACAGCGGTGCCGTGGATATACCAGTGCGCCGAAATGCAGATCACGGACGACGGCGGGTGTTGCAGCAACCGCCTTCCGAATGATGCCCAGGCGTCGGTATGTCGATTGTGCTGCAGCGTGTTCATCGGGCTGCCGTGGCCGAAAAATACGGCGGGTTGTCGATAGCTGGTCGCAGGTACGGAGTTCATGGGCAGACTCGCGGGAAATTTGGCGGTAGATCGGCGTCCGGCATTTTCGCGTCTCCCTTAGACCAATGTATCGGAACAGGAGCTTCAATAGACTTGATCGCCCATGGCCGATGAAAAACCTCTTGGGCAGGGTTGTGGTCGATGGTGGATATGGCGCTATCGGCTCTGTGAACGGACAAAGACCATTGACCGAACTCGCGCAGGGGGGCGTTACGGTTAAGCTAATGCGCCCCTGCGCGGGCTCATCGATTATTTATGATTTTAATTTGCGGGTTAAACGTTTTATAAAACGTCAACGTGTTAGCTAATGGGCTCGACGGGGAAAATCCTTCAAAAACCCAAAGCTGCAAATAAGAACAACTCTCCAAACGGCTCTCGTCAGGCTCGTTACCTTGGGTTCCCGGTTAAAGCGTTAATTCTTGGTAACCAGGTATCCTCCAACGGCTATCAAGCCTACTGCGACGATTGCCCATAGTATCCTTGCGACAGGATTCCTCCCCTTAGCTGCGGCTGCCTTAAACTGTTGATGAACCGATGGGTTTTTTGCCAAGTAGTCTTCTATTGCTTCCTTCGCGTCCTTCAAGCCAATTTTGTTATGTTCCAGGTAATGTCTAATGGCATCTATCAGTTGACCATTTTGCAATGCCACAAGCGCATTGATTGGCATACTCGAGTGCGGTGAAGATGATGAAGACCGGCCATCATGCTTGAGTTCTCTTTCAACCAATTCCTTGGCATGTTTCAAATCCAGGCCGGTAGCTTCCCGAACGATCTTAATGGCTTCGATGATGTTTCCGTTTTTCGCCGCCGCCATAGCTGACGGCGATATTTTTTGTTCAGATACATTCACTTGACTGGACTCCGATTATGTCCTCTAACATGCCCGAGTTCAGGGTCGCTTGGGAGCGGGCAAAGCCCGTTGGAAGGCATCTAACTCGAATGAATAAGCTTAGATTATGTTTCGCTTCGCTCTCGCAATCCAAGCTTAAATACGTCGCTATGGTTTTCATGGTGAACGCTGTGCCCGAGCGAGTATGTCATGAATGACCTCTGATTTTGCGTCCGCATAGTCCTGGATGTCTTTCCAGATTCGTGCTGCCAATTGACGCTTGGTCTCCTCGTAGAGTTTCCGGTCGTCATCATGTGTCCGGAGCCAATCCCGGAATGCCAGCATCCGATCGATTTCAGGGCATCCGACAGTGAACACGTGAAGATTACCGTCAGGCTCCGGGGCTTTTAGCATTCGGTGTTGAAACCAATCGGGCTCGCGAATGCGCATCACAAAGCCGAGCGACTCAAGCGGAGCGACATAGGACGATTCATCCGCGGAATCGGACACCGCGAGGACCATGTCGATGAGCGGTTTCGCTGATAATCCCGGAACCGATGTGGAACCGACGTGCTCAAGCAGCAGCACCTTCTCGGATAGGGCGTCACGAATTCTGCTGGCTTGCAACGCAAACTGTTTCGGCCAATAGTGATCGTAGGGTGCCAGATAGACGGTGCTATTCAGAGGCTTGCGTTCGCCGACCGTTACCGCAAGAAGATATTCGTTGCTCGTGCCCGCCTGAGCTTTTGAATCGTCAGAAAGCGGCATTCTCGTTTTCTCCGTATGACGCTAAGTACATTCAGGGAAGTCTTGCGGCATAGGCAACCTGCAGGACAACCCCGCCAATCAAGCCAAACAGTCGAGATTCCGCAAGTATTTGCGGAATGTACTTAGAGCATTTTCATACCTACTGTACGGGCATTCGCGCGTAGGTCGGGAATCCCTTCCCAATCGCAAACGGTCGCTTTAGTCGCGACCCTTCCAATCGCAAACGGGCCTTTAATCGGCCCCTTCCAATCGCAAACGGTCATCCCAGCGCTCCTGGGATGACCGTTTGCGATTGGAACGCCGAAGCCGCCCTTCCCGACGGTGCAGTTGGGCCAACGGGTTCGTCGGCAAAGGATTGCCGACCTACAACCGTGCCGCCCTGTAGGTTGGGAATCCTTTCCCGACGCCACCTGCCAACCGAGCGTCTTCGTCGGCAAAGGATTGCCGACCTACGAAAGCTTGAATCAATTTACCGTCGTCGAAGGCGCATCGCTTGTGGCCGTCCGTGTTGACGGTGTTGATAGGCAAGCTCACTCCTGTTCTTGAAACCATGCTTCCAGACCGCTCCAACGGTGGGTGCCCAGGTAACGGGTTCTACAAGTCGTTCGATAATAGTTGCCGCCATCTGCTCCGAGAGAACATCTGAGATCCAACGGTGCGGGCTTGGTGTAGTGGCGAGCGATCAAAACGACGATCTTGTCGGCGCCGCAGCGCTCGATCCAAGCGTCTCCATGGACCTTATCATCCTGAGCCGAGCGGGTGAGCGAATAGGTGGATTTGCCGTAATCGACAATAAGCGATCCCGCATAGGCGGATCCCGTAAGAGGGTCCTTCCCGACGATTTCGTAGGAACCACCGAGACCGGCAGGAAACTCCGGATCGATTGTTGTATCGCGTTCACAAAAGTCCGCGGCGTAGAAGCTCGCCGGCGATCCGAGGAGACAGAGCACAAGCAATCTCTTCATGGCAGACTTAAAGAATTACTCATCCGACCACAAAAGCGGCCGCCCAAACAGTGACTCGTAACACCGAAACCACGCGGCTTTTGCCGGGCAGCTGGGACCGGAAGTTGGATTACCTCGTCTGCGAAAATACAAATTGTTTGGATTTCTGATTGAAGACGTAAAAAGCAAAATCACTCTCTTTTCTGTCACAACTAAGGGTTATTTGTTCTACCTTAGATTTATAGCTCCCGACATTCATGTATATAGGCGTCATGATGAACCCGAATGAACAGTCATGCTCTTGCGGATTAAATTCCTGAGTTACGGTTCGGGTGCGCTTGTCTATCACTTTGATCGTTTTGAAAATCACGCCGGACTCGGCACCTTCATAAACACCAATGAACGCGTGATTCTTGGTTTGCCCCCAAAATGGGATTTCTATATTGCCTTTCGTCAATCCCGCGCCGGTCTTGTCATCCAAAACAGCGCTTCGGTGCAGGCTCACATCGTAGCTCTTTCCGCCACTGACCCATGTTCCCTGAGCACCAGTCTCATCTGCGCTCAGCTTGAATTGGCAAGATGATGTGTCAAATCCAGATCGGGAACCTTGAACAATAATGCGATCAAATTCAGTCTCGTCATGAATTTCGCAAAGCTCAATAGTGCCTGAGCTACCGCGTTTGCCGTAGATCGGAATCGGAATAATGTTCTTGTCATAGTAGTAGCTCCCGTGGAAGGCTAGGCCACTGCCAAAGTCGTATTCCTGAAGTGAAAAATGGATGGGGTACGTACCAATTTTGCCGATGTAATTAGTGACCTGATACCACCCCGCTACCGCATTCCTACCGAAAAGTAGCAGCAATATCCCAAAAAAGGCGACTTTCCTCATACACGATCTCGAAGTGTAACGAGGGTATAGAAAAACCCTATTTTCGAGCATTTTAGGGTCTATAACTCGTTGATTATTCATGGACTGAATTTTCGAGTTGAGCGTTTTTCTACAGCATCAACGTTCGCGTTAACCCGCGAGCAAAAGGGGCGGGAGGCGGCCCCTTTTGCGAGTCGGTGTCGAAACGGGTTGTCGGCGGCGATTGGCGCCGCGAGAAACTACCTGCTTGCCTCAACATGGTGAGTGAAGTTGTTAAGAATGGCTTGCCACCCTTCGCGCTGTTGTTCGATAGAATGAGTTGGCTCGCTATCGAAGGTTACGCGTACTTTAATGCCTTTCGGACTATCAGCGAACTCTACCTGCGCTGCGCGATCGCCGAAGGAATACTCGATCAATTTGTGCTTCACGATATTCGTATAAGTGCCAGCGAAATCAAACCCCATGCTGCCGTCTTTTGCCTCCATTCGTGAGGAGAAGGTACCGCCAACGCGTAAATCGACCGTGGCAGCGGTTGTGTGCCAATCATCGGATGCAGCATTCCACTGTTTGATGTCCTCGGGTGTCGTATATGCACGCCAGACTTCCTCGATGGGTGCAGCTACGGTGGTTTCAACGGTAATTTTCATGGCGTGTCTCCTTTTTGATTGCAGCTAACGCCCAAGTGCAGCCGACGGGCCTTGTTGGGCGGCATTATCTCGATACTCAGGTTTTTCTTAGGACAACGTGAGTTGCTTTGTCGGTAGCCACACGCTCCACGCATCGATAGCCGAGCGAGCGCATGTTGATGCCGGAGAACAAGTTCTCCCCTGAACCTAGCAGAACAGGCGCAAAAGCAAGATGGAGTTCGTCGACTAGACCCGCGCGCAAATACTGTTGAACCGTTGCCACTCCACCGCCAAGGCGCACATCCATACCACCTGCCGCCGCTCTGGCGCGCTCTAGGGCCGCGTGGATTCCTTCTGTGACGAAATGAAATGTCGTGTCGCCTGCCATCGCGATGGGCGCGCGTGCATGATGCGTCAGCACAAAGACCGGTGTGTGAAACGGAGGGTTCTCACCCCACCAGCCTTTCCAGTGCTCGTCTGGCCAAGGGCCGCGAACCGGGCCAAACATATTGCGGCCCAAAATCCACGCTCCGATGTTTTGGATGCCGCGCGCCGCAAAATCGTTGTCTATTCCGGTTGTGCCCGTTTCTTTGCCGTACAGCAGTTGCTGAAACGTTGCGGTCGGGAAAAACCACTCGTGTACATCCAGACCCCCGATACCATTCGGATCTTCGAGGCTCTGTTCGGGCCCGGCGGCGAATCCATCAAGGGAAAGACTGAAACACAGCACGCGTACCTTACTCATCGTGATCTCCTAAGCGAGCGAAATGCTCTTTACGTAGTCGAACGGTGCTGTCCAATTTCGACACGGCCGTTTAATCATGGCTTCGATGACGCCCAACGTTTGAGCCGAGGGGCCAAGTGCCATGCCGGTGGAGATCGGCTCTGGCGAAGGGTAAGGCCACGCGTTCGGGCGAAAGCAGCCTTGACGTGAGACGAGCAGTCCACCGCCGCGCGAGCGCCTAGCTTCTCTTGCCCTTGATGCCAATGCAGTTGCCCCAGGGGTCTCGGACTTGGCATATGACGAGACCATTCTCTATGTTCAGCGGCCCGCGGTAGAGCGTGGCTCCGAGATCCTGGAGTGCGGCCAACGCTGCGTTGAACTCTGGCACTTGCCAGTAGGCGACGGTACCCGCCGGACCAGAGGAGACCTTCTCGTCGGAGGGCACGAACTCCAACTGAACATCGCCGACACGAACCGCTTGGAGTCCTGAGATGGAGTGAACCTGATCCGCTTCGGGGAACGCCCGCTGATACCAGGTACGAGCCTCTGACGGTACAGGCACGTGAATCATGAGTGCGACGAGTCAGTGCATAGTCCTGCTTGCGTGGCCTAATGCTGTGCATCACCGGCAGCAAAAGGCAGAGCGATGTGGCGCCTTTTGCTGTCCGAGTGCATGCGATTGTTAGGCATCTGTTTTGTCGTCACAGTATCCCCAACGCTTTAAGGCTCGCTTTACCCAGTTCTACACGTTTCTTGGCATCGGTTGCTTGCTGAATATCCATATTCAATGCAAACGCATATACACGATCGCCTTTTTGTACCCACCCGATCCACCAGCCAATACCTCGGTTAGGAGCGTTTTCCCAACCCGTTTTACCATATAGCGCCCAATTTTCTCCCCGCTCCATTAGAACGATTTCGCGAACGCTTTTCTGAACCGACCGGGGGAACGGCAATGCCCCCTGAGCCAACTTGGCAAGAAAACGAGTTTGCTCCACTGCACTGATTTTGAGTGGGCCATTCAGCCAAAAGGTATCGATGGACGTACCTATTTCTCCATTTCCGAAATCAAGCCGTGAAAGATTCTCGCTCATGCGCGTTAAGCCGATACGTCGGGCCAAACTCTGGTAGATCGGGACATTGGACAGGGTAATCGCATCGCGCAATCCCATATCCTTCTCCCAGGTTTTGAACGGCTGTGGGTGACCACCGTAAGGCAGGACTTCGTCAACACTCTCTACCGCGCCAACTGAGAGTCCGATCAGCGAGTGGGGAACCTTGAACGTTGAGGCTGGAACAAAACGTGTTTCAGCGCGAGCTTTGCCGTAGCCAATTAATCGTTGCGCGGTGACATCATAGAGAACGAACGTGCCGTTCACGCCGGAGCCTTTAAATATGGCAGCTACTTTGTCGCTTTCTTCCCAACCAACGGCATAGGCTCGAAATGTAAACAGTACAAATACCACAGCGAGTAGCTGCTTCATAATTTCCTTCTGCCTATCGAGGCTGTGGAAAACCCTTTTTTCGCGCATTCTAGGGTCTGTAACTCGTTGATTGTTCATGGACTGAATTTTCGAGTTGAGCGTTTTTCTACACCCTCGACGTTTGAGTTCACCCGCTCGCTACAGCGGGCGAAGCCCGCTGTAGCGAATCGGGTGCAACGAAGGGTCGGGCGGCATGCGGGCGCCTTGGTTCTCAGTCGAACTCATTGTGCTGAGGGAGTCTGTCGGTGATGGTGAACCACGGCGCCTTCGAGCCGACGAAGATGTGCGCCGAGGGACGGATGGTAGGTTCATCGCAAAGCGTCCCGAGCGGTACGTGGACGAACTGACCTTCTCGAACCACGGAATAAAGGAGGGAACCGCACTTCGCGCACCGTGCGTCGTGGGCAAGTTCCTCTCCGAAGATGAGCAGGGATTCGGGCCCCTGGCTGAGGATGAGCTTCTCACGCTCGATACCCGCGAACGGCTTGAAGGCAGCCCCAGTAGCGCGGCGGCAGTTCGAGCAATGGCAATTGAGTGCGTAGCAGAAGCTATCTTCGACCGTGTACCGGACGGCACCGCATAGGCATTTGCCCGACAACGAGCGAATGCTCGACGATGGATCGCGCGGTGTGTTCATGCCGCCCAACGACCAAGCTGACGCGCGCCGATGACGATGCCTGATAAAGCTGCAAAGCTTAGCGGCGTCGCCTCGAGCGCCTTGTTGGGCCCCACCTTACGAGCGCTTCTGCGCCAAATAGTCTGCATACTCATCTTGAATTACGAACTCGTTCACTAAGCGCTCTGTGCAGCAAAAGAACCGACGCTCTAGCTCAGCGGTAAGCTTGGAAAAGGAGTCGGCGCTGAACGTTTCTACCGGATCCTCAAACTCAAGTTCCGGGTCGAGCGGTCCGAATTCGTAAACGTCAGTAAACTCTGCGCTCCCGATATTCGCGCTCTCATAGACTGAGACAGTGAAGCCCTCTTTAGAGACACGCGCAGAAAGCCACCGAATGCCTGGCTTCCCGTCTCTGACACAACCGCCGAGGAAGCACTCAATTGCTTTCCCTCTACTCAGGGCGGACTCTGCTTCGGACTGGGTGAGGTATCTTCGCGCCATATTCTTGAGCCTAACGTTTGAGCTCACGCGCGCGCGGAAGCGGGCAAAGCTCGCTGTAGCGCGTCGGTTCGAGCGATCGGTTGGACGTCATGTGCTAGAACGCTGAACTGGTGACAAGAGGTTTGCGTCTCTGGCCAGGAGCCACTCGCCATGCTCACGCCGCAGGACCGTAAGCGTATACCCCACTCGCTCTATCGCCTGGCTCGCCCCTGGCGGTGTGACCGCGACAGAAAGTTTGGTCCATACGAACGCCATGTCACCAGAAACTTGAACCTCCTGAATCTCCGACGTGCCCTCGAACTTCGGACGAGGGCTGCCGGGCGGGACCTGTGACAGGGCCGCAAACTCCGCCTTTCGCATAGGCGGCCGGCCAGGAACGAGAAAGACAACATCGTCTGTCATGAGACCAAGCACGGTCTTTATATCGCCTGCCTTGGTGGCGGACTGCCACGTTTGAACAAGCGCGCGGATTTGGTCTTCATCGCTCAACATACTGATCTTGTTGATGGGACGCCTAACGTTCGAGCTAACGCGACCCTCCACGGCCGGCCGCGCGGGCAAGGCGGCATTCGTGGGTTTGAGCGTCTTGTTGAAGTACACCACTCGCTCCGTCACTGCGAAGCCCAGCTTGCGGTGGACGGCTTGACTCACCTCGTTCTCGATGGGCGTGTCGGAAGCCAACTCCACGCAACCTCTAGAAGTGGCCCACTGAGCCACCACCTCGACCAAAGCTCTTGCCACGCCTCGTTTTCGGGCGCCTGGGCTCACGTACAGACCTTCCAGGAATGCGACGGGCGCGGACTTAGTGCCGTTCACGTGGTCGGTCCGGATGGAGGCTTCGGCGAAACCAACTGCTCCTTGCTCTGCTGACCGGGCGATGAACTGAGCGTAGCGCTCCGGCTCTACCAAGAAGGCGGCCATCTCGTCCAGATGCTCGTCTGCGCGCCCATCAGGCCACAACTCGAGGCGCAAGCGCAGCCAGTCAGGATCCAGCGCAGTGGCCAACCGCTCGATCTTCATACCGCCCAACGCCTGAACTCGGCCGACGTTTTGCCGCGGCGGAGCGGAGGCAAAACGGTCGGCTGGCGTGCCGTGTTAGGCAGCAAGGTTCAGCTGCCAAGATACGCCGAAGCGATCATTTACCCAGCCGAACCGCTGGCTGAACCCGTAGTTGCCCAAAGGCATCAGGACTTGACCGCCCTCAGACAGCGTTTCAAATGCCTGCTCTAGCTCTGCTGCCGAACCAAATTCCACGAAAGTGGAACTCGAAGGCGTGAACGAAAAATCATGCTTTATCGGGCTATCCGAGCACATGAACTCGCGGCCGCAAATAGTGAATAAGGCGACCTTTATAGTGCCGGCAGGACCCGGCTCGCCTTGAGTCCAGTATTCGACTCGCACCATGCGGGAATCAGGGAAGGTGGCGAAATACAGGTCAAGCGCAGCCTGCGCGCTGCCGCCCTGAAACATGAGGAATGGTCTGGCTGTTGGCATTAGATACCTCGACTGGTGTTGGACGCTTAACGAAGCTGTAGAAAGACCCTATTTTCGAGCATTTTAGGGCAAACAACCGATTGATTGTTCGTGGGCTCAATTTTCGAGTTGAGGGTGTTCTACGGCCTCAATGCTTGAGTTATGCCGTGCCGTGAAGCGGCATCGGCTTGAATGAATTGTTAGGCGCTGCCATTGCGAAGCCTGATGTGTGATTCCGTTGGCTGAAGAAGATCCCACCTGTTGCCGTAGAGATCGAGAAACACGGCAACCGTCCCGTACGACTCATGCTTTGGTTCACGGACGAACACGACGCCCTTTGATCGATAGGACTCATAGTCGCGCCAGAAGTCATCAGTGTAGAGGAAGAGGAACACCCGACCACCTGTTTGGCCGCCAATGCGGCTTTCCTGGTCTGGGCTTGAGGCGCGCGCGAGCAGGAGTTGGCATTCTGTTGCGCCAGGTGGCGAGACGACAACCCATCGCTTGGATTGCTCAGGTACGAACGTATCTTCAACGAGTCTGAAACCGAGAGTACCGACGAAGAAGTCGATAGCTTCATCGTAGTCATGAACAACGAGGGAAACGAGGCCGAGCGATTGCTTCACTAAGATCTCCGACTGTGGTGGGTAAAGCGCCTAATGTTCACCATAATCGGCGGTGGAAAGCGGTGCGACGAAGGAGCGCTGCTTTCCACCGTCCGTGTTGATGGCGTTGTTAGCCAGTGATGCTTACCTCAACTCATAGATTCGAATACTTGAAATAAACGGATTGCTTTGGGCTAGTTTTTCGGCGGCATCAAGGCTTTCTGCTTCGATGATGTTGTAACCCGTAATGGACTCCATATTCCAGGGTAGATCCCTGGCGCCGTTCTTTGAAATTTCTCGACCACCGGCGAACCCACCCTGCTCGACTTGCTTGTCTGAAATGGACTCGAACCAAGCCTGCCAAGCCTTCATGATTTCCGGGGTGGGTTTTTCAAATCCATAATGCAGGAACATAAACTTTTTCATTGGTTTCTCCTGGTAAAGTGTTGAGGCTTGATTTTGGATTTTTCTGTCTTTGGGGGTAGAGTGCCAACGTAAGTCAGTGCCATTTGCAGCCAGCTTTCGAGAGCATTGTCCTGGCTTATTCCAGCAGGTTCAATCGATATGAAACCAGGCATGGGATGACCGCCACCGTCGCAACGCTTTGCCATGGCATTGGCAAGTGCCTGCGGTTCGGCATCTTTGCCGACGCGAACCATCAGGCCTTTCTTTGAAGCGCAGCACAGCATGTTGCCGTTTAACAGAAAGGTTACGCCGCCAAACATGCGCTTCTCTGAAACCGGCAAGCCGATGAGCGAGTTCCGGATTCTGTCTTCAAGACTTGCGGTGCCGGAATGTTGGTGCGTATTCATCACGGATTACCCCTCTTGAGGCATGGGGGGCATTTCCTGGAAGGCAGGCAGTGCCGGGTCAAGGTGATCCCATGCCTGCAACCGCTTCGTGTAAATCGCCATTTGCGGCGATATGGCTGCAGGGGAGTCCAGGCTCGCCACCCTGAATGTCACCATGCCTGGCATGCCGGAACTCTTTCCGAACAAGGGACTGCCACAGGTTGGGCAGAAACTCGTGATAACGCTGTTCCCGCTATCCGCCTTCCATTCAAATCCGCGGACGTTACCACTGATCCTCATTGCGGCTTCCGGTACCAGCGCGTGAAAGGCATGTCCTGAACCGCTGAGCTTGCGGCAACTTTCGCAGTAACAAAACCCCGTCATGGCCGGGGCTGCGGTGACTTCATATCGTACGGCGCCACACAGGCAGCCGCCTTTTATGTCGACTGAGGCATTTATCTCTGTGTTCATGTTCTTATCTCCGTATTAGATGGGTGCTTGCAAAGTGCAAGCGACAGAATCATGACATGTAGACTTGCATATTGCAAGTGACTCATGTAGCGTAACGATATGAGCAAAGAAGTTGACGTACCCGCATTCCGTTCTCAATGTCCCGTCGCTGCGTCGCTCGATTTGCTGGGTGACAAGTGGAGCCTAGTTATCGTTCGGGACTTGATGATCGGCAAAAGAAAATACAAGGATTTTCAGGATTCTCCAGAGGGCATTCCGACAAATATTCTCGCAAACCGCCTGCGTAAACTTGAAGGAGACGGAATCATCGAAAAACGTCCTTATCAAGAGAAGCCCGTAAGGTACGAATACGCTTTGACCCGCAAGGGGGCGGATTTGCTACCAGTACTACAACAGCTGGCGCTTTGGGGACACAAGCACATTCCAGGAAGTTGGTCTCC
Organism: Methylocaldum sp. 14B; assembly: GCF_002005105.1. GTDB lineage: Bacteria > Pseudomonadota > Gammaproteobacteria > Methylococcales > Methylococcaceae > Methylocaldum. The sequence continues at coordinate 71,746 of NZ_MSCV01000012.1, forward strand.
ACCCGACTGGTTCTTGAACGCAAAGCCAGGCGACCTTCCGCAGGAAAAATAGCGTTGTGATTCGCTAATTTATGGCTAACGTTCCACTTGAGCCGCGCCTTGCCCTGGAGCGTAGCGGAAGGGTAAGGCGTCGGACTCGAAGCGTTTGTTAGCGGACAACCTCGGTCTCCCAGCCATCGTACTCTCCGCCATAATCTCGAGCTGCCCGGAACAACGGGATGGTAAGATCGTCTATGTTAGCGATTGATGGGACGCCGATGCAGGACAGCCTGATACCGTAACTGTTTTGATCGGATTCCGGTTCGATCAATGCTACTGTTGTGTAGCCGAGCGTTGCTGCGTGACTCGAGAACTTCTGACGCGAGTCTGAATCAGGAAAATATACCCAGTGCTCGATGGGTCTCTCCTTTTCGAGACGGTCGCCGTTTCTTTCGAGGGCCTCGCAGGTTCGACGATTCTGAATGCGCTCTCGGTCTTCATCTGACGGATACAGAAACCTGAAGTAGGCGTTCCAATCAGGGTCGCTTCGCGTGCCATACTCGAACTCATAGGAAGGAAAAGCTTTCATGACATCTGCGACTCGTTCCGCCCAACCCTCGGCGGTGCGAGCATAGAAGTAAAGGTCGCGACACCCGTTAGAGGTGCTTCGGCCAACATAAAGCGCCGTTCCATCTCCCCGCAATGATTCCAGGGCGTCTTCTAGAGACTTGAGGGTTTCGAACTCGACTTGACTCGACAGACCATCATCTCGCGGCGCCTGCATATGAGTGCGGACATAGGCCATCACCGAATACTCGGCCATGGGTGCTTCTTTGGCTATACCAAGGTCCACGAAGATGGATGCCGGCTTGTTGTCTACACTGCAGAAATAGAAGTCCCAATCGTCGCTCATGATCTTTCTTATTCGCTAAGTTTGAGGTAACCGGCCGCCGGAGCCCGAAGGGCGGAGGGAACCCGCAAGCGCAGCTTGCGGGCGGTCCGGTTGACCGAGAGGTTAGGCGGATGCCCGCAGCTTGTGCGGATTTCTATTTGGGCATGTTTGGTCACTGCATCTCTCCGGGATGGTTTTTGTTCCCATGACCATTAGTGCACCACATTTCTTTCCGTCGCGCATGAACGAGCATCTTTTTCCCGTTGGACGCTCGGGTAGCCAGTAATCGCACCCCTTGGACGTGCACTTGTAAATAGGACCGAAACGGCCCCGAGCCACTTCCAAAGTACCTTGTTTACAGCTTGGACATGGTACCCCGGTCGGAGGAAGACCAGCATGTGCGCATTCTTTGTCAGCCATCGTCGGCGCTCCTGAGTTCGGTTAGGGAATAGCTGGCGCAAGCGGTATTCCGATTGCGCCAGCAAATACTTCGGGGATTAGGCCGTGCCTTCCGCCATTGCTATGAACTCGGGATTAGGTACGGCACCGGCCAAGTGATTGCTATAGTTGGTGAGCGTTTTCAGGGCCACCCCCATCACCACCTCAAATACCTGAGCCTTGGTGTAGCCTGACACGAGGAATTTCTGCACATCTTCTTCTTTGACCCACCCCTTTTCTTCCACGACCTTGCGAGTGAAGTCGCGCAGCGCATTGAGCTTCCGGTCGGGCAGTGGCTCAAGGGCAATAACCGCCTTCAAGACAGCGCCATCAACTTCGGCCCTACGTCCCAACGCGGTGTGTACCGTCTTGCAATAGCTGCACCCGTTTAGCGTGCTGACGGTAAGCAAAACGACCTGTCTTTCCTGCGGCGTCAGCGAAACCTTGTCGAAAGCCCTGTCGAGGTTAAGTACGGCATCGAGTACCAGAGGCGATTCGGACACATAGGCCCCCAGATTCGGAATGAAGCCGTAGAGGTCCTTGACTTTCGCCAGAACTTCGGCGGCACCTGCCGGCGCGGTCATGTCTGAGTGTTGAGTGAAGATGCTCATGATTTCTCCGGAAAATGTAGTTGAGTATGCCGGCAAGCCCTCCGACTAGACCGGTCGGTACAGACTAGCGCAGAGTAGACAGACCGGTCAACTGTTGGTAACGTTGCACCATGACTCAGCAAGAATTAGGGGTAACCCAAAATGAAACCCGCAGAATCACTCGATACGCGTGACCGTCTGCTCCAAACAGCCGCCGCCCTGATGTGGGAACGCAGCTTCCAAGCTACCGGGGTTGATGAGTTGTGCCAGCGTGCGAACGCAAAGAAAGGCAGCTTCTATCACTTCTTTCCCTCAAAGTCCGATCTTGCGGTTGCGGCCATGGAAAGCTTTTGGGAACACGCAAGAGCTGGGATTTTTGAGCCAGTCTTTTCAAGCTCGGAGAGCGGCCTGACTCAGCTTCGTGAGCTGATTGAAAGAATTCATGAATTGCAGGTCCAAGTCTCCGCTGAAAAGGGAGGAGTTCTAGGGTGCCCCTTCGGCAACTTGGGACAGGAGATGGCGCGCCAGGACGAGAAAATACGAGAGGCGTTGCAGAAGATTTTCGACTCTCACTGCCAGTTCATCGAAGCCGCGCTTATCCGTGCGGAACAGGCAGGTGAAATTCCGGCGGGTGATAACCGGCAACGAGCGAAGAACATATTCGCCTTGCTGGAGGGGGCGCTCCTATTGGCAAAGGTCGCAAACGACCCGCAGATATTTCGCCGCGTGATATCGGCGGTGACAGTTGTTGCAGCCGCCTAACGTTTGAGGTGAGGGGCCGCCGGAGCGGCGTAGCCGCGGAGGGAACCTGCAAGCGCAGCTTGCAGGTTCCCTCTCGACCGAATGGTTAGGGGTGTGGCTTTTCGTCGGAAAGCCCTTGTTCGCTCTTCTGAAGAATCTGTGGGACGAGGCGTTCTGAGAAACCAGCAATAAATGCCCAGAAGAGAAGCTTTGCTACATCCTGCCCTGATGCTGGATAGGTAGAGTTGATGAATCTGATCAGGTCGTCTGCTGTTGGTAGAGGCTCAGAAAATGGGGGAAATGCAAAATGAGGAAAGAGTGGTCCGTTCAAGATTTCACTCAAAAAGCCTACGTATAGAACGAGAGAGAATATCCCACCGTAGATTGGAATTAGCAGAATCTGAAACCATGACCGGGACAATAGTTCAAGTTCTTCATCGGCAAGCTTCTTCAGGCGTTGCTGGATGCTTACAAAACCACCAAGTAGTCCGCAACCAAAGCATAACCACGACACCATGAGTCGCTGGTGAAAGAGGAATGACAGCCCGAATATCGAAACCACTATCACGAGAGCGCAGGCTGTCATGAGAATAAGCCGCTTAGTAATTGTGTGGAGCTTTTCAGTTCGGCTGGACATAAGGCTTCCTTCTGCGTGAGCCCCTAACGTTCAAATTGAGGGGCGCGCCGTTTTTGGCGCGTCCCTCTCGAATGCAGGGTTAGGAGCGGGCCTGGCAAACCGACCGATAATGCCGAGATGGGTAAAACCAAACCCCACTGAATACTTGAGCCCGTAACCTAGAGCACGGTCAAAGCCAATGTGGGCGCACCATATGACGCCCGCACATGAAAGCACGGGGGCAGGGAGGAGGAACCCTACGAGAAGACAGGCAATCGCACCGATATACGAGTGTGCGGCATTGTAGGTTATGGCACCAACCCGTGCCCCAGCGAGATAACCTAGAAACGAAACGTCCGGGGTGAGAAAGAACAATGCAAACGTACCCCAGCTAAAGCCCAATTTCGAGTAAGCAAGCACCGCTGCGAGGAGAACACACAGCCCCTCAAGTCGAAGCATTAAACGTACAGCACCTGTAGTTTCACCGGACATTTGATCTCCTTGCATAGCGTCTAACGTTCACCATAACCGGCAGGCTTGGGCGACTCGCCGGACGCGTTGACCAAGACCGTCCGCGTTGATGGCGTTGTTAGGCCTTAGCTCAACCATTGCCCGCTAAGGCCCTTGGAATTTTCAAAATCATTGGACGGAGTACCTCTCCTTGGAAATCGGAAAAGTAGTTTGCCAACGCATAGAGCTCATCGGACGCGATTTCTTGATCGGGAATATTTGGCCTACCAGACTTCAAGGTGTCTGGCCTATCAAAGTTGCCGTAAATGCGCCCGTGAACAATTTTGTTGCGGTCCTCGAAGGCATTTTTTGCGTTGTCTAGAACCGCCATTAGGTCATCACGGCCCTCGAAATCGAGTTTGGCAGCGACCGACTTCGCCTTCTTAATTTTCCGACTTACCGGCCACCGCTGTTCTTCCTCAGTGAATTCCTCCACTGCGTTCAGCATGAACAGCAAACTATCGATTTGCTCCTCCAAGTATGCGGAGTATAGCGCTACGAAGCCGAGCCCCCCAACAATGTCACCGTCGTCGTTTAGCACGGTAGATTCCTAAGGCCTAACGTTTGAGCTGAGGGGCCAAGTGCCATGCCGGTGGAGGTCCCGCTCCAGCGAAGGGTTAGGCGTCGCTGGCTTCTTACGCTATGTGGGTGACTGCGCCGGGTATTTGCACCCAGGAATGCATGCGCTCCTCGTACACGGATACGCTGGGCGCCGGGAAAGATGGGTCGGCAAATGCGCCGACGGGGATTGCGACAAAGCCCTCTGGAAGCTTGTAGTAGACCGTGGAGCCGCAGTGTGGGCAGAAGTTGAAGGTGATTCGTGTTCCTTCGTCTCCGACGCGAACGAACTCCTTGGATGTGCCAGAGATGGTGACGGCCTCTTGCGCGAAGCGCGCTTGTGCACCAAAGACACTTCCCGTGCGCTGCTGACAAGCCAGGCAGTGACAGACGGACATGCGGATTGGGTCGGCAGCAACCTTGGCCTGTAATTGGCCGCAGCTACAAGAAGCGGTGCGCTGGGTCATTGGTGGATGCGGAGTGGGTGTGCGACGCCTAACGCTATGCATAAGGGGCGCGCAGCGAAGCGGAGCGTCCCAGTGAGCAATAGCGAACGAACTTGATGCACTTGTTAGGCATTTTTCACCGCCTCGGCCCAAAAACGCTGCGCCGCTTCCCCTATGCCACAATCTTTTTCAGTTTCTGCCAGCTCCACTAAAGCCTCGTGAAACTTAATTGCTTCTGTTTCCAGACCGAGACTGCGAAGGCTTTTCAAAATTCTCGTTATTCGCAAATTGTTATGCGTATCTTTAACAAACCAATTGGATTTTTTACGCTCCCAATTTTCCGATTTCTTTATTCCACTGCCAGTGTCGACAAGACCATAGAAAGCCAACATACGATTGAAGCTCGCCTTCAAATGCTGCTGTAATATTTCATCATTTAAGAATTCCTCCTGAATCTCTTTTGTGATGGTTGGCGCACCTGGGGTAACCCGGCTTTTTTCCTTGTTGGGAAATAACCATTGAATATAGTCGTGGGTTACTTCCAGCCAGTAGTCGTCTTGCTCAAGAATTTCTGCGAGCAGCCGACCTCGACTATCTGGATGGCTCCCTATGTAGAACAAGATCAGATGGTTCATGTTTACATGCCTAACGTAAAGCTAAGGGGCAGGACAAATGCGCAGCATTTGGCCTGTCCCGCTTGAGCGCCATGTTATACGAGGAGTTGGCATTCAATTCTTGTTCAGCCAAAAGAAGGCGAGGATGCCTAGACCCAACAGCCAGCCACCAGCTTGGCCCCAAAGAACGTATGGGTTGTCCTCGTTGGAGCTGGAATCGCTTGAATTAGGGAAGTTGAAGAACCAATATATGCACCCAACGGGGACCAGAACCGAAAACAGGTTCCCGAATATTTGGTTGAGCGTTAGAGCCCCAAGCGGGACATCGCCGAGCGGTTTTGGATCAAGCCAAAAGTAGCCGATGATCCCAATCGCTGCGATGAAGATCGCCCTGAAGAGTACGCCCCACCAACGTAGGAGCGCCCAACCAATTGCGTCAATCTTCGACGCCACAGGGCCGGGGCGCCCCTGATCTGGGTTAGGGGCGGCGTCCAAGTCGTTCTCAGGCTGATGTTCGGACATTCGCGCTTACTCCTCTAGCTCTGATAGGCACCATTTTCCACGTATAACGGCATGGCTGAGGGGCCGGGGAAAGCGCGCAGCGCTTTTCCCGGCCCCTCTCTAGCCAGTTGTTAGGCTCTCCGGCTAACCGAAAAGCCATTTTGCGAGCCCCGCGATTACGAGACCGATAAGTATCCCTGTGACGAGATTCCATGCCCTTATTCGGCTCTCGTAGGTTCTCTGTTCATTCTTAGCCTCGGCCTCTTCGAGCTCCCGTATTCGGTTGCGCATGGCAAGTCGAAAGCCAGCGCTCAGATCTCTGTCTCCGAGCATCTCATCCGCTTGCCTTAGCTCGGCGAGCTTTATAGAGGCGATCTCGTCTCTATTGTCGCGCTTAAAGGATCGCTGAAAAGCGGCGATAATCTCCTGCTTTCTTTGGTCAGATATGCGCATCGGCTCTCAATGCCAACGTTCGCCATAACCGGCGCGCAAATGCGGAGCGCAGCGTAGCTTTTGCGCGTCCGAGTTGATGGCGTTGTTGGCCGTTATCTGACTCATCTTCAACGGCCCCGATGCCAAATACATCCGTTACAGGAAGCCCGGTTAAGAGCTTGGAAGCAGCTGCCACGTGGCTCGGAACGTGAACCAAGAACGAAAGCAGCATTTCTTCTATTTCTTCATCTTTCCATTTATCGGGTTCAGCGCAGAATTTTGCAAAACGCGCTAAATCATCAAGCCAATCCGTCATGTGGAACGCCACATCATCTGCGACATTCTCGGGAAGCTCGGAGCACCACCTCCCTGATGCGGTCTTCAACGGCTTTTGCATCCAATGGCACGGCGCGCTCTTTCGTGACGGCTAACGACCAATCTAACCCGACGGGGTGGAGCGCAGCGGAACCCCGGTCGGGTTGAGCGCTGTGTTAGGCGCGACGAGCTTGGAGAAATGGTGGCTTGCCAATAGCATCCCCTCTCGTTCATAGAACCGGTGAGCGTCCTTTCTCTGAACTCCTGAATCGAGGTGTAGCTGCTCGCACCCCTGCTTCTCAGCAAATTCGGTGAGCCATGATAGTAGGGCAGAGCCGAAGCCGCGAGAGCGGTGGCTTGATAGCGTAACGAGATCATCAACGTACAAGAAGCGCCCCCACGCTAGGCTTTCGCCCAGCCGGAATCCAGCTGCGGCGACAGGCCCTTCGGGCTCTTGTAGATAGGCCAAGAGATACCCGGACTCCTCAAGGGCTCGCACCTTTGCGACAAAAGAGCCTTCGTCCAGTTGCGGCCGAAGCTCGGGCATTAACGGGAAACAGGCAAGTATTTCTTCATCCGATCTTGCTATTTGTACTTTCATGCGGTGTTTCCTGCGCCCAACGCTTGAGTTAAGCCGTGCCGTGAAGTGGCATCGGCTTGAATGAATTGTTAGGCGCTGCCATTGCGAAGTCTGATGTGCGATTCCGTTGGCTGAAGAAGATCCCACATGTTGCCGTAGAGATCGAGAAACACGGCAACCGTCCCGTACGACTCATGCTTTGGTTCACGGACGAACACGACGCCCTTTGATCGATAGGACTCATAGTCGCGCCAGAAGTCATCAGTGTAGAGGAAGAGGAACACCCGACCACCTGTTTGGCCGCCAATGCGGCTTTCCTGGTCTGGGCTTGAGGCGCGCGCGAGCAGGAGTTAGCATTCTGTTGCGCCAGGTGGCGAGACGACAACCCATCGCCTGGATTGCTCAGGTACGAACGTATCTTCAACGAGTCTGAAACCGAGAGTACCGACGAAGAAGTCGATAGCTTCATCGTAGTCATGAACAACGAGGGAAACGAGGCCGAGCGATTGCTTCACTAAGATCTCCGACTGTGGTGGGTAAAGCGCCTAACGTAAAGTTGAGTGGCGCGCCGCGTTTGGCGCGTCCCTCTCGAACGCCGTGTTGGGCCTATTTGGCACTGCGAGACCCCGCCAGCGCGGTGAAAACGCCGAGGCCAATAAACGCCCCACCCCCAAGCCAACAACCGATACGACGGGCGCCACGAGCGCGCGTCAACGCGGGTGCGACTGCACCGGCCGCTAAGGCATAGGTGCTGTCCGTGACTGCGGCAATTGCAACGAAGATCGAACCGAGCGCCATAGTTTGAAACATCGGCGATGCCTCCGGGCTCAAGAACTGGGGCAGGAACGCAGCGAAGAAAACTGTGGTCTTTGGGTTAAACAGTGCTACAACGAAGCCATCGCGGAAGATGTGGCCAACTGGTGCTGCCTGAGGCACGGAGGTTGAAACCTCGGCTTGTGACTCACGCAACATTTGCACACCAAGATAAACAAGGTAGAAGGCCCCTGCGTACTTGACGACTGTGAAGGCGGCTGAGGAAACAGCAAACAAAGCTGCAAGACCGACAGATGCGGCAAATACATTGCCAAGGTTACCAAAAGCGACAGCAGCCACTGAAACCAGCCCCGAACGGCGGCCTTGGACGAGGCTCCGAGTAACGATGTAGAACACGCCCGGGCCTGGCGTAACTGCGAGCACAACGCTCGCAAGCAAGAATGCGGAAAACAGTGACCAGGATGAAAACAAAGTAGTCATGGTCACTTTCCTTGACAGGCCCAACGGCGAAAGTAACCGGACGCCGCGCGAGGCGGCAGGCTAGAGCGACGACGGTTGCCGGCGGTCCGGTTGACTGTATAGTTAGGGCTGGCGGCCAAAACTGTCTGTATTTTCATAGCCGCTTACCTGGACAAGATGTACTGAATGGCCTGAAGCTTCTCTGCACTCAGACAGTGTAGGTCTTTTTCATCGATCCACTTCTCGCCCAGTAACCTTGCAAATACAAAGATCAGTTGCGAATAGCGGTAATCGTATTTTTCATCAATCGCTCTTCGTTGCTTGGTGAGGTAGTCGTGAACCGCCCAAAGGTCTTCGGGTTTTTCCACCTTCGCGGCCATATCTTTGAACTTGGCCATGATTGAAGCGCATTCCTTCTCGAGCGCTTTATCAAAGGCTCGCCTTGCGACTTTTTTCTCCGAATCAGACCACTTGAAGTCCATGATGACGTAATCCTAAGTTTTTGTTGCCTAACGTTCGCCATAACCGGCGGCAAAAAGTGGCGTGACGAAGAAGCGACGCTTTTTGCCGTCCGAGTTGGTGGCGTTGTTATGCACGCCTGAACCCCGCGCGCACCCACGCCACTGCTACACCCAGCAAGTATAGAGCTAAAGGCACGCCCAACGCCGCCAAGCCCCGCTGCAAGTTTGGCGTGAGGGTGCTCGCAGTTCCTGGGCTGTGCTTCGCGTCAATTTCCGAGAAGCCGTATCTGTATGCAGGATGTTTGTTCAAATATTTGTCATGCGTGGCCTCTACGAGCTGCCTATCCGACATATCGGAGTAAGCGGCCCGCACCGATACTGTGGTGTGGCCACGTAGATCCGTGGACTGTGCGATTAGATACCGGATTAGCTCATTGAACAAGTCGTGATATCTCTGTTCCTCAGAACACCGCGAAGTGATTGCCACGGACGAGGTAGCGGCGATCCAGACGACCGATAAGACGACCCACGCTCTTTGCCACCCGTTGAATCTCATGTTCTTCTCAGTGCATAACGCTCCGCATTAGCCGCGTCGGCTGCATGCGGTTGTTATGCGAGATTTCGCGCCCATTATCCCCATAGCTCGCAATGGAATAGCCTGCGTCGCACAATTTCATGGAGTACCGACCTTCTTCACGAATCCCCCCTTGGAGTCGAACATGATGTATGTCTTTGAAGGAAGAACTCTCGCGATTCCGCCCTCGTCAATGGCGACAATTTTCAGAACTCCAACACTGTAACCTTGGTCCCGTTCCGAGATTTCGATCAGACAAGGTTCGGAACGGCTGCAACCGCAGATCTCGGCCGCTTGACGCTCTATTCCTTTTCTCAGTTCATCCGCGGCAGTCGCGCCAGCGACCAGTAGTAGCCCAGCACCCACTAAGTAGCGCAATCGAGAGTTACGCATAACGTCTGAATTCACCGGCCTGCGCGGCTCTTTGCGCAGGTCCGGTGGAATGATGGGTGTACGCCCGACATGGGCATGAACTGATGGGGTGAGAGTCCCCTGTAGGAGTACCTGTAATGCCCATTCTTTGGGCCAATGTAACTACTAGCCGACGGCAAGGGCAACTCCGCGAGGAGTGGTCTGAAGGAAGCCCGAGCGCAAAGGTGCGAGCCGACGAACAGAAACCGCATAGAAGGCTCAGTCTCCGGGTGAGTCAGCACATGATGACGAAACCCGCCGGGTACGGGAGATAGGGTAAATGCGGCGGTTGTGCGCTGAAAGCTCATGTTCTTATTCGGGGAGATCTGTCCGGCGAGCGGCTGGGATAGGTTATGGGAGTCGGACTGAGGTCCAGGGCGAAAGCCTTGGAATAGCCACCGGACCCTACGACCTGTCTTTGGCAGCGCGTCTTGCGGCAACGCAGGGTGTGACCGGGCAGAAGTCAGCAGAGGCCATACTAGCCGCATCGGCCTGGAAGACCGGACGGTGAAGGGCCGAACACAAGAAGACAAGGAGGAGCCGTGAGCGACTCGGTATCGACGATGAACCCGACCGGGGGAGCCGATGTCCGGCGTGGCGTCACGCAGCCAGCCTTGCACGACGATCTGATGGAGCGGGTGTTGGACCGTGCGAACCTGCGACGGGCCTGGAAGCGGGTGAAGGCCAATCGGGGTGCGCCCGGCATGGACGGGATGCGCATCGAGGACTTCGCCGAGTTTGCGCGCTCGCATTGGGCCGAGATTCGCCAGCAACTGGCCGATGGCAGTTATCAACCCCAAGCGGTACGACGGGTGTCGATCCCGAAGCCGGGAGGGGGCGAACGACTGCTGGGTATCCCGACCGTCATGGACCGGGTGATCCAGCAGGCCATCGCGCAAGTATTGACGCCGATCTTCGACCCCGGCTTTTCGGAGTCGAGTTTTGGTTTCCGACCGGGACGCTCCGCCCATGGAGCGTTGAGGCAGGCACAAGGTCATCTTCAGGCCGGCTACCGCATCGCCTGTGACCTGGACTTGGCGAAATTTTTCGACAACGTCCGGCACGATGTCTTGATGGCTCGTGTGGCCCGCAAGGTTGGCGACAAGCGGCTGTTGGCGCTGGTTGGCCGGTATTTGCGGGCGGGTGTTCTGGTCGGCGAGTCCATCCAGGTAACGGCGTTGGGGACGCCGCAAGGCGGACCGCTGTCGCCGTTGCTCGCCAACATCCTGTTGGATGACTTGGACAAGGAACTGGAAGGGCGTGGCCACCGGTTCGTCCGCTATGCGGACGACCTGCTGATCTTGGTCAAAAGTCAGCGGGCCGGCGAGCGGGTGAAGGATAGCGTCACGCGCTTCCTGACCGGCACGCTCAAACTGGTGGTCAACGAGCAGAAGAGCCGGGTGGTCAAAACCGACCAGGCCAAGTTTCTCGGATTCAATTTCCGGGGAACCAAGCTGCGTTGGGGCGACCGGGCATTCGAGGACTTCAAACACAACATCCGGACACTGACCGGGCGTAGCTGGGGTGTCTCGATGGCTCACCGGTTTTACAAGCTCGCCCAGTATATCCGCGGTTGGATGGGCTACTTCGGCATTTCGGACTACTACCGCCCGATCCCCGAACTCGACCACTGGCTTCGACGCCGGGTACGCATGTGCTACTGGAAACAGTGGCGCTACGTGCGTACCAAGGTCAAGAACCTGTTGGGTTTGGGGACGAGCAAGCGCCAGGCAATCCTGACGGCGATCAGCAGCAAGAGCTACTGGCATCTGTCGCGGACGCTGGCGACGCAGACCGGGATGACCAACCAATGGCTGAAGACCCAGGGGCTGATCACTATCCGTGATCTTTGGATGAAGGCCCATGGCTACACCTGACATCGTCGTGTGCTCCCTTTTCGTGAACCGCCCGGTGCGGACCCGCATGCCGTGGTGGTGTGGGGACTGGGGGTTAGAAACCCCTGGTTACCCGATTAGGTTCGACTTGTTTCATGGTTTAGCTGATGCGCCCTAGCTTTGTGGCTGCCGCAGCATAGACGGTCATCGTAAGTTCGCAGTCTTTGAGCGCCCGGTGATTTCCATTTGTATCTAGCCCGCCCATTCCGGCAAGACTTGCCAACTTGTAACTCTTTAGCCCTGGCCAGGCGCGGCGCGACATATCTAGGGCACAAGAAACCGGGTTTTCGATCTTTCTTCCGACGAGACTCGCAGCCTTTGTGAGAAAGGTATGGTCAAATGGCGCGTTGTAGTAAACCAAGCGATGATCACCGATGAATTCCAGAAATCCATTCATAGCGGATTCTATGCCCTCACCATCTCGGTCTAACATTTCATCGGTGATGCCCGTTAATTCGGTTATTTTCTTTGAAACTTTCTTGCTCGGTTTGACGAGAGCAGAGAGGGTTGTATGAAAATTAGAGTCACGGTTGACTTTGACCGCACCTATTTCAATGATTTCGTGTTTTTCTGGATCTAAGCCAGTTGTTTCAATGTCTACAACAACAAAATGTTCGGGTAAGAGCGATATGTCGGCCTTTTGTGGTTTACGGCGCAAAAAGTAATACACGAGAACAACCGCCGCGATTATTAGAACTATCCACAACATACGCGTTACCTCCCGGAGAACCTAACGTTTGACATAACCGGCTGGCTTACAGCGGGCTTTGCCCGCTGTAAGCTAGTCCGAGTTGATGGAATTGTTAGGGGTATGGCTAAACAATGCCACGGTTGTCGTACTTGATTGGTTTTGTGAAGTTGTCATGTGGTTTCTTTTCTTCGGTTGCCAATGACTCGAAATGTTCTTTTTGTTTTTGTAACTCAAGAGCGTGTTGTTTTGTCTGTGCGTGGTAGGCATGAGCAACCAGCGCAAGGGTAAATAATGAACCAACTAGAGCTAACAGCAGTAGCAACACTAGCCGGAGCAGGAATACTTGCTCTTGCGACTGTGGTAGGTACGAAGCAGGCAGAAACGATGGGAGACTATATGCGGCTCCTGACGCTGCAATGGTCGCCAGTGCTAGCCTACGCGACCACTTTGTGGGTAGCAGATCATCTAGCCAAGTTTCTAGTGCCATGAGTGATACCCCTAACGATTTTCTTCACCCGCGCCCGCACGCGGCCGAAAAAGAGAGGGGCGAAACGCCCCGGGCGTCGGGTGGAAGAACTTGTTGGGCGCTTCACTTGCCATGACTTACTCTGAGAACCGTTGCATCTGCTTTTGAAATCTCCGCGACTGCCACGCCACCCAGCGTTCCAGGCAGGAGCGTGCCTTCCACTACCCACACGCCGTTCCTCAAAGAGGCTCGATAGGGTCTTTCTGCTTCAATTCTCTCGCGCCCATAAATGGGTTCCCAAATCGCCACGGCGATACGGATTGCCGTCTCTGCGTCGGGCACATAGCCAGATGCCGGCTTATAGGAATGCGCAGTTTCGCCCGCAAGAGCTGGCAATGCGTTCCCGATCATCAATGCAAAAAGAACTGGGACGTATCTCTTCATGGCGCCCAACTTTGTATTAGACACCTACCTCAGGTGTATAACACCGATCCGTGAGGTGTATAACTCGGGATGTCCTATCCTAAGCTTCTGTATTCTATAAACTAGTTTCATGTAGACAGGACTCATGGCTGAAGCAAATACACCGCCTGCCGCAGGTGGTCCGAAGTTGCTGGACCAGGTGCGTGCCCGCATCAGGGCGATACGATATTAGTAGGGAAACACAATATGTCCAGTGGATCAGGCGCTTTATCCTATTTAGCGGCAAACGCCATCCCCGCAACATGGGCATCGTCGAGGTGGAAGCGTTTCTTACTCATCTGGCGGTGGAAGGCAATGTTTCCGCCTCGACGCAAAATCAAGCCTTGGCGGCTCTCTTGTTTCTCTATCGAGAGGTATTGCGCCTCGACTTGCCGGGACTGAAGGACGTAGTTCGGGCTAGAGCATTTTCATATCTACTGTACGGGCACTCGCGAGTAGGTCGGGAATCCCTTCCCGACGCCACGTCCCGGCCGAGCGTCTTCGTCGGAAGGGTCGCGACTAAAGCGACCGTTTGCGATTGGAGCGCCGAAGCCCCCCTTCCCGACGCCACGTCCCGGCCGAGCGTCTTCGTCTGCAAAGGATTGCCGACCTACGAATGCTTGAATCAATTCACTCGAGCCGAAGGCGCCAACGACGTCCACCAAGCCGGTTTTGCCGTACGAGCGCGATGAAAACGCGCTAAGCGGCCGACGCGGTTGCCGACGGTGTTGACCCGTTCCGAGGTTCAATCAGTGCTCGCCCGCATGGATGGCGTTTACGGGCTGATGGCGCGCTTGCTTTACGGAACCGGCATGCGATTGATGGAGTGCGTGCGCTTGCGGGTGAAGGATGTGGACTTCGAGCGACGGGAAATTCTCATTCGCGATGGCAAGGGAGCCAAGGATCGGGTGACCGTGTTGCCGGAGAGTTTAAGAGTGGCGTTGCAGGCTCACCTTGCGGAGCGCCGCAAGCTGTATGAGCAGGATTCGGCCGAGGGGAAATCCGAGGTGTATCTTCCCGATGCCCTGGCGCGCAAGTATCCTCAAAGGCCGAAAGAGTGGGGCTGGCAGTATGTGTTTCCCTCCGGGAGCTGTTCGATCTATCCGCGCAGCGGTCGCGAGCGGCGGCATCATGTGGATGAAAAATTATTGCAGCGGGCCATGAAAAAAGTCGTCCAGGCTGCCGGAATAGCCAAGCCGGCGACGCCGCACACGTTGCGGCATAGTTTTGCCACGCACCTGATCGAAGGAGGCTACGACATCAGAACCGTCCAGGAACTGCTCGGACATAAGGACGTGAGCACGACCATGATTTATACCCATGTGCTGAATCGCGGCGGACGAGGCGTGGTTAGTCCGCTCGATCGGATGTGATCGCCATGATCGGCTGCGGCTCACAACAGCCACTCGATGGGCAAGGCCGACAGGAGCCGGATGCCGGCGCGCAGCCAGAAGCTCGTGCCGGGTTCCGTGTCGTGCCGCACCCACTCCCCGGATCGGTGCTCGGTCCAGTACAACTGCCCATTGTTTGACAGGCGCACCTGGTATGAGTTGGCGGGAATGCGGCTGTCGAACGCCGTGGAGATATTCCTCGCCAGGGCCGGAATGTCGATGACGAAGCCCATTTCGGTGTTCAGCTTGGCCGAGCGCGGATCGAAATTGAACGAGCCGATGAAAACGCGCGAACCGTCCACCGAGAAGGCTTTCGCGTGCAGGCTCGATGCGGAGCTGCCGGAGCTGCCGGAGCTGCCGGAGCTGCCGGAGCTGCCGGAGCTGCCGGAACTGCCCGGCAGTCCCGCGCGTCGGTTCGTTCGCGGCGACAAGCGCCGCAATTCATAGAGCGTAATGCCCGCTTCGAGCAGCGGTTTGCGCCGCTTCGCATACCCGGCATGCACCGCTGCCACGTCGGTGGCTTCCAGCGAATTGGTCAGTATCGTGACGTTCACGCCGCGTTCCGCCATGCCGACGAATGATTCGACACCCGCGGCGGTGGGCACGAAATAAGCCGATACGAGTTCGACATCCGTGGCCGGTTCGCCGATGATCTCATTCATCTGATGGGGCAAAAGCTCGTCCGACTCGGCCCGGCCGAGCGCCTTGGCGGGGTCGTCGCTGACCATGCGGGCGGGAGCCCACTCCAGTGCCAGGCGGCCTTCCGTCAGTTCGCGCACGAACGGCAATTGGCGTATCGCAGCCATGTAAGCCGCCGCGGCGGGGTCGCGCTCGACCAACGACGCCTGAGATGCGAGCTGCTCCAGCCGCGCGGGGTCGGCCGGCGGCAGCAACAGGCCGACGGGGTAGGACGAACCGCTCGCCCAGTAACGGTCGAAATCGTTCGACACGTCCTCGACGATAGGCCCCACCGCCATCACATCGAGATCCACGAACACCGTACCCTCGGCGGCGTCGAAGTACTCGTCCCCGACATTGCGGCCGCCGATGATCGTGGCTTGATTGTCCGCCGTGAACGACTTGTTGTGCATGCGCCGGTTCAGCCGGGAGAAGTCGGTCAGATACCCGATCAGGCGCGGTTTCCGGATCACGAACGGGTTGAACAGCCGGACTTCGATGTTCGGATGAGCGTCCAGCGCGGCGAGCGTAGGATCGAGCCCGGCGGTGTTGTTGTCGTCGAGCAAGAGGCGCACGCGGACGCCGCGCTCGGCCGCGGCGTGCAGCGCCTCGAACAGCAAGGTGCCCGACCGGTCCTTGCGCCAGATGTAGTACTGGACGTCGAGCGAGCGCTCCGCGGCCCGCGCGAGCAGCATCCGCGCGGCGAACGCGTCGCGCGAATCCGGCAGCGGATAGAGGCCGGATTGTCCCGGATGCGCGGCGACCGCCGAGGAGATCGCCCGCCCGAGCCGGGTGGTGTCGGTGTCGACCAGGGCGGTCGAAACGCTGCGGTTTTCCAGTGACGGCAAAGTGCTGTATCCCTCAAAAAGGCCTATGACCAGGCCAAACGCCAGAATGAAAAAACCGATGCGCCTACTCGCGCACGTTTTGCCCAGTTGCTATCCATGCCGCATCGCCCATTCGATGTGTCGCGTGCGCAATCAGCTTGCTCGACTCGCGAAGCCACAGCACCGAGCTCGCCACCGCGATGCAGCGCAGCCGGTCGCCCGCTCTCAAGGCCACGGTCGAAAACGCCTGCTGCAGAAGCCGATAGGGCACAGTCTCGGGTATCCGAACCGGCGCGGCGCTCATTTTTCTCGCCCGGCCATCGCCAGGGGACGGGTCTCCAGCGGAGGCGCGGGCGGCAGTCCGGTGACCTCGAGGATTTCCTCCTCGCCCAGCGTCTCGCGCGCGAGCAAGGCGTCGACCAGGGCATCGAGCTCCTTGCGATGCGCCTTCAGGAGACTCTTCGCCTGTTCGTGGCTCTCGTTGATGATTCTTTGCACCTCGGCGTCGATGATGCGGGCGGTCTCCTCGCCGAAGGGCTTGGCGCCGACATAGCCTCCGCCGGCGCCGCTCAGGTAGGGATTCTCGCGGGGCGCGAGCTGCACCATCCCGAGCTTGTCGCTCATGCCCCAGCGGGTGACCATGTTGCGGGCGAGCTGGGTGGCCTGCTCGATGTCGTTCTCGGCGCCGGTGGTCCGGGTGCCGTACACGATCTCCTCGGCCGCGCGGCCGCCCAGCATGCCGACGATCTTGGCGCGGAGATACGCTTCCGGATAGTTGTAACGGTCGGTCTGGGGCCGCTGATAGGTCACACCGAGCGCTTGTCCGCGCGGCACGATGGTGACCCGGTGCACCGGGTCGGCGCCGGGCATCACCAGGCCGAGAATGGCGTGTCCGCTCTCGTGATAGGCGATGCGCTCCCGGTCCTCGCGGGTCAGGAGGAGCGGACGCTCGGGGCCGAGCACGATTTTCTCCAGCGCGTCCAGAAAGTCCTTCTGGCGGACCGCGCTCTCTTCGCGCCGGGCCGCCAGCAGCGCCGCCTCGTTGACGAGGTTTTTGAGGTCCGCTCCCGAGAGTCCGGGCGTCGTGGCGGCCAGCTCGTCCAGGCGGACGTCGTCCGCGAGCGGAACCTCGCGGGTGTGAACCTTGAGGATCGCTTCGCGGCCGACCTTGTCCGGGAGGTTCACCACCACGCGCCGGTCGAAGCGTCCGGGCCGGAGCAGCGCCCGGTCGAGCACGTCGGGCTGGTTGGTCGCGGCCAGCACGATGACGCCTTCGCGGCCCGTGAAACCGTCCATCTCGGTGAGGATCTGCTGCAGTGTCTGCTCGTGTTCGCTGGCGGCCCCGATCGCCACCTGGCCGCGCGCGGCCTATCGCGTCGATCTCGTCGATGAAGATGATGGCCGGAGCGTGCTCGCGCGCCTGCTTGAACAGATCCCGCACGCGCGCCGCCCCCACGCCGACGATCATCTCCACGAACTCGGCCGCGCTCATCGAGAAGAACGGAACCTCGGCCTCCCCGGCGACCGCCTTCGCCAGCAAGGTCTTTCCGGTCCCCGGCGCGCCGACCAGCAGCACGCCCTTCGGCGCGGTTCCGCCCAGGCGGGTGTATTTCTCGGGAGACTTCAGGAAATCCACGATCTCGACCAGTTCGTTCTCCGCCTCGTCGATGCCGGCCACATCGTCGAAGGTGACCCTGGCGCTCGCCTCCTGGTCGTAGCGGCGGGCCTTGCTCCGGCCGATGTTCATGAGTCCGCCCATGCCGCCGCCCTGCTGCACGGCTCGCCGGTAAATCCAGACATAGAAAAGAATGATGAGGATCGCGGGGCCGAAGCCGAACAGAAGCGTGATCCAGGGACTGCCTTCCCGAATCGGCACCGCGCTGATCCCGACCTTGTTTTCGATCAGGAACGCCTCCAGTCCGGGGTCCACGAACGCGGGCAGTTCGGTGGTGAAGGTGTCCGCCGTTTTGGGCTCGGGTTCGGTCAGGCGCCGCTCGTCGGGCGCCGCGTCTTCTCTATCTTTCGGCGGCCAGGTGACGGGCGACGCAAACCGGCCCTCGACGCTCGCCCCCTGGCTGTAAATGGCCTCGACGTTGCCCCTCGCGACCTCTTCCTTGAAGGCGGTATAAGGGATGGTGACCGGCTCGCCGGGTTCCGGAAAGAGAGACCGCATCAGCAGGTAGTTGATGAGGAGGAGGATCAGGAACGTCAGCCAAATTCTGCGCGGTGCGCCTTGCGGCTGTTCCGGGCGGCGCTCCGCCGGCTGGAAGCGCGGGTCGGGTGCCGAGTCTCGGTTGCGCGGCGCCTTTGGTGTCGGCCAATTCATGGTGCCTCCGAGGACGTGTTCATCGTTGTGCCCCTAGGGACGCTGCCGCACCAATGGTTCGATCCCGTGCTACGGCGTGCGATCGTTCGGACGGACGGGTGGACAATGTGCTCGTCCCTGCGCTAGAGGCGGCGACGTAATCTGGAATCGCCCTCCGATTGCGGTCACTCATCGGAACTCGAAGTACTCATACCGAAGGTTCGTGTCCGGGATTCCGTTTTCGCGCATCCGTGCTCGAACGTGATCCAGCAGCCCCCTGGGTCCGCAAAAGTTGACGTCGACTCCCGCGGGACCCGCGCTGCGGGCGATTTCGTCGAAGCGCCTGATGAATTCAGGGGTCGACGGGCCGGTCGAAACTGGGATGAATTCCGCGCCGCGCTGCCGGGCGAGATCGTCCAGCACCTCGACGCTCGGGAATTCGCGCCCCGGCGTGAAGAAGTGAAACAGGGTGACCCTGTCGAAGTTTCCCGCGGATGGGTCCGTCAGCCAGGCGATGAAGGGCGAAATGCCGACGCCGCCGCCGATCCAGACTTCCCTTTGCGACTCCGTGGAACGCCTGAAGCGGCCGTACGGCGCATAGATGTCGGCGTACATCCCCACCGAAGCCTCGTTCACCAGTTTGCGGGTGTAGTCGCCCAGCGCCCGGATCACGAAATGCACATGCCCCTCCGGTTTGCTGCGGGCTGCGATGGTAAAGGGATGCGGCTCTCGCAGGCCCTCCGCCTTCATCCGGATGAAGCCGAACTGGCCCGGCTCGAACGAAATGCCCCGATCGACCGGCGCGAGTTCCAGGTGCAGCGCGTCGGCGCCCGGATTGGCGGCGACCACGCGGTACTCGGCGTGATTCGCCAGAAACGGATAGATCAGCAGCTTGTAGCCCGCGGCCACGACGCCCAGCGCCGATAGCGAGGCCAGCCAGATCCCGGCGGGGCTCTCGATCGCGAGGGGCGATCGGAAACTCAGCCAGTGCAGGATGACGATCAGGAACAATGGCCCGGATAACTTGTGCCACCGGCGCCAGACGCCATAGGGAATATTCCGGTTCAAGGCCAGCAGGACGATCAGCATCAGCCCGATGAAACTGAGCTGCCGTACCAGGCGCGTGTAGTATGGGGAAAGTGAAAGGATCGGGGCGCTGTCCCACGTCGGGAGACCGGCCCTGAACACGAAATGAAAGGACGCAAACCCCAGCGCCCAGATGCCCAGCCATTTGTGCGTCAGATAAACGCGATCGAGCCCGCCGAACAGCGATTCGACGATCGTCCAGCGGCTGCCCAATATGGCCGCGGCCCCCATCATTGCCACCGCCGCGACGCCGAGCGCCAGGCTGAGCGCGGCCGAGGTGAGCCAGGTATCGCGGGGGATTTCCGCGATCACCACGGCGCCGCTCGTTACGGTGAGGAAAAGGACGGCGTGCCAAGTCTTGATGTACATGACACTTACCTTCCGGCGCCGCCGAGATCGAAAACCCGCGTGCTGCCGCCGGGGAAGTCGTGTACTTCATCCTTGAATGCCAGGCGGATCGGCGCGATGCCGGGTTCGCGCCCGTGTACGGTAAGGGCGTCGCGGGTGAGATGCAAATCGAGCGTGTGCCCGCGATAGCGAATGCGCAGGTCGAGGCGCTCCAATTCCGCCGGCAATTGCGGATTGAGCCTGAGGACATCGCTCGTGACCTCGACGCCGGTCGTTACGCGCTGCATCAGATCGACCGTCCCCGCCATGGCGCCGAGGTGCACGCCTTCGGCCGTGGTGCCTTGCTGAATGTCGCTCAAGTCGCTCTGCAACGCCTCCGCGAAGTAGGTCATCGCGCGCGGCCGGTTCGATCGCGCCAAGACCCACGCGTGCACGACCCGCGACAATGTGGAGCCGTGCGACGAACGGCGGTCGTAATACGTGACGTTGCGCGGAATGGTTTCATACTCGAACGGATAGCCGAGATGCGTGAACAGATCGCTCAGCTCCTCGGCCGAAAACAGATAGAACAGCATCAGCACGTCGGCCTGCTTCGACAGCTTATAGCGGTTCGCCGTGTCGTTCTCCGCTTCGAGAATGAGATCCAGGCGCTGGATGTTGCCGTACCGCCTCCGGTAGTCCTCCCAATCCAGCTCGATGAGCTTTTCGTAGCCCTCGAACTGGCTGATGACCCCGTCCCCGTGAAACGGCACGAACATTCGCCGGCTGATGTCCTCCCAACGCGCGGTTTCTTCCGCGGACAAGGGAAGCTCGCGCATGAGCTCCAACCGCCGGAGATCGGGGAGCAGCCTGAGCACGTCCAGTGCCCGGCGCAGTACCCACACGGCCATGATGTTGGTATAGGCGTTGTTGTCGAGGCCGGGCGTCGGCGCATCGGGATAGCCTTCGTGGAACTCGTCCGGGCCCATCACCCCGCGGATCTCGTAGCGGCCCTTTTCTTCACCGAAGCTCGCGATGCTGGCCCAGAAGCGGGCGATCTCGAGCATCAGCTCGGCACCGGCGAACTGCAGAAACTCGATGTCACGGGTAACCTGAAAGTACTGCCAGACGTTGTAGGCAATGGCGCTGCCGACGTGGCGCTGCAGATAAGAGTTGTCGGGCACCCATCGCTGCGAGCGCGGATTCAGGTTGAGCTCCTGGGTTTCCTCCTGCCCATCGCTTCCGCTTTGCCATGGGAACATGGCGCCCTGGAATCCGGCGCTTTTCGCCGCGGCTCGCGCTTCGTCTAGGCGCCGATAGCGGTACATGAGCAGCGAGCGGGTGATCTCGGGCATTCGAAAATTGAGGAACGGGAAGATGAACAGCTCGTCCCAAAAAATGTGGCCCTGATACGCTTCGCCGGTCCAGCCGCGTGCCGGCACGCCGATATCGAGATCGATGGAGTTGGGGGACACGGCCTGCAGCAGATGAAACATGTTCAGCCGAAGCATCATCGGCGCGTTCAGCCCGAAATCGCGTCCGGCGGGTTCCATGTGGATGTCGAACCTTCGCCACAGGTGCATCCAGGCCAGGACGTGGTCCGACAGCACGGCCTCGAAGCGTCCGGCTCGCGCCATCGCCTTGCGCGCCGCCAGGGCGCACTGGGAGATGGCGCGATCGCGCGAGGTATGGAGCATGGCGAGTTTCTCCAGCACCAGCGTCTCCCCCGGCTTGAGCCGCATGCCGAACGCCTGCCCGATATACCCGGGTTCGCAAACCGTTCGGCGCGGCGTCTTGACAAGCTTGCCGCCTTTGAACGCCTGCGTTCGCGCCGCCTGCGCGACATGCAGCTTCGACTGAGATGTACGCACTTCGAGACACATCCCGTCCTCGCCGACGATTTCACCCGTCAGCGGCTCCAGGTGCTGATTGTTGAATTTCCGATAAAGCTTCGCGCCCGCGTTGACAACACGCCCGTCGATGGCCGTGCGGACCGTGATGCGGGCAGACCAGTTCTCGGCGGTCAGGGTGAGCTCGATCGCACCCAGATGCATGTCGACCATCGACACCAGGCGCCGCTCCGTAAGCGTGCTCCGCCGCCCTTTGCCGTCCTCGAAGCGTATGGCCCTCGACAGCAGGCCGCTGCGGAGGTCCAGTTCTTGACGATGTGACAGGATTCTGACCTTTCGCTCATCGAACCAATCCTCGTCGGCGATGCGAAACTCGAGCGCGAGCCAATTGGGGAAGTTGACGAGGTCCTCGTTTTCGACCACCCGTCCGGCGATATCGGTCCGCAGCCGGTTGTAGCCGCCTGCCAGGTAGGTGCCGGGATAACGGATATCGTCCGCCCGCGCCCAGGGCGCTGCTCCGCGCGTCTCGAAATAGCCGTTTCCGAGGGCGCACAAGGATTCCCGGATGCCCTCGCGTGCCGGGTCGAAGTCCTCGTACGCCAACACCCAGGCAGAGGGCGGTTCGAGCGACACGCGGATGTTCGCCAAGCCGGTCACGACGGCATCGGCGCCGGCCTCCCGCAAGGCCTGCGACCGACCGCTGCGGTCGATGCCGATAACCAGGCCGAACCGGCCCATGTGTCCCGCCTCGACCTCGCCGACCGTATCCGCCACGACGACCGTTCGCAGCGGTTCCACTCCGAGCCGCCGCGCCGCCTCCAGAAGCGCATCGAGCGGCGGCTTGCCCTCGAGCTCCGGACGGATGATCTCCGACCGGTCCACATAAATATCGAACAGCGGCGCGATACCGGCGGCTTCCTGCATCGCTGCAAAGTCGTTGCCGGCAGCTACCACGGCCGTTCGAATCGCCTGCGCCCGGAGCGACCGCACCAGATCGATCGCGGCTTGATCGACTTCGATGGCCCCATGCTGCTCCGAATATTGCGCAAAATATCCGCCGTCGAGGTCGAACAAGACGGCATCGTAATCGCGCGGCAAGAGAGCGACGATGGGGCCGGCAGTGCTCATCTCGGCACTCGAATGCCGATCTCAGTGTTCCGCAGGCTCGTCGGCCTTCGTTCGGTGCACGGTGCCGTCGGGATGCTCGGGCGGGCTGTAGAGCGTGTACAGCCTGAGCGGCTGGTCGGATGAAGTGTTGATCACATTGTGTTCGACGCCCGCCGGAATTACCACCGCCACGCCATCGCTCAACGGGTGCTCTTCGCCGTTTAGCACGGCCACGCCGGTTCCGGCTTCGATGCGGATGAACTGATCGTGCTCCTCATGGGTTTCGACTCCGATTTCCTCGCGCGGCTGGAGCGTCATCAGCACCAGCTGGGTATTCCGGCCGGTATAGAGCACGCGGCGATAGTCCTGGTTTGCCAGCGTATCGCGTTCGATGTCTGTTGTGTATCCGATCATAAGTCACCTCCAAAAACGATTGCGGCAAGACGAAAATTCAATGAGCGGTCAGTCCGCCGGCTTCGAAGCGCCTCTCGCGCCTATCGTCCCGGTACGATTTTCCAAAGCTCACCGTTGGTCTCGTCGGTGACGACGTACAATCCACGGCTGCTCGAGTCCCGTTGCGAGCACGACGACGTCGAAGGCGACATCGGATTGGACGGCGCACGCGCGGGTCTGACCGGGAAACGCCGGGCGCTGGTCCGGCGCGTTCGGCGCGCGTGTCTCGAACGGCGGACACGCGCCTGTCCCGCCGGACGTCTGCGCCCCGCCGCTGCCCGCACAGACCATCAGGACGAATATTGAGATACAGGCTACGCGGCAAGTCTGTATGGGGCGGCCCTCCTTGGCGGATGATTCCATTCTTGAGACCAGCGAGACAATAAGAAGTGCGCCGCTCGCAGGCGAAGGCCGGGCGACCGGTCCCCAGGAGGGGGCCACAAAAAACAGACGGGGCATTCCGGAGGATTATCGAGCCGCGTAAACCGGACTCCGCTTATTCGGTCTTTCGTATCCCTCTTGTTGGACGGGCCGAGGGAAAGGCTTGGGGGAAAACGAAAACAAACGCGGTCCGGTATCTTTTTGACCCATCCGAAGATGACTCTCGCCCCCATGCCCCGTCCCACGACCCAAATGGCGTTTTCGTGCCGTTTACTCGTGGCAGGACTAGGCCTTATTCGGCGATCCTTCCCAGGCTTCGGATTCCTTTGCGGTCAGTGCGATCGCGATACAGCTCCAACCGTTCATGATCAGTTCGATTGCGACGAAAAGGCCGATGACCCAAAGTCCTGAAACCGGCCATTTCGCCACGATCATGACGCCCAGCAGTATTTCGAGGATGGCGCTTGCAAGCGGCCAAACCCAGCTTTTGAGCCCGCGGAGTTGAAGGGCCATAACCATCCGCGCGATACCGATGCCGATCAGCGCTCCGCCAAGGACCAAGGTAAGAAGGGTTGATGCGGCCACAGGGTTGTTAATGATGGTTATACCCGCAAGCAAATAGAGGATGCCGATGAGTACGGACAGAATGATGCTTTTCCATCCCGTGGCCTTGACGGCATGAAATATCTGGAAGCCTCCGCCAATGAGCAACAGGACTCCGAAATAAACCATGCTGGCCACGGTCAAGAAAAACGTCATGCCCAGCCCGATCGTACCGAGAATGATCAATACGATTCCCAGGGCCAGGAGCCAACCCCAATTCTGTCTGAGTTCGCCGAAGAAAACGTCCGGGCCGCCCGCGCCGGTCAATCGTTCCGTATATGACATGACGAAGTCCTCCTTGTCAGATGCAGACAAGGTTTGACCGCAGCGTCGGGCGCTTCGTTCGCTTTCTCGGCAGGCATGTCAGGATCGGGCGATTACTTCAGTTCTTCGATCGCCAGCCGGTGGTAACGGTGCGCGAAATCGAACGGTACGCGGCGAACGACGTTCATCGCGCGTGCCGCGTCGGTGTCGCCGGGTGCATAGATCAGCAAAAATGCGGAGCCTTGCCTGGCCGCATCCAGATGGGCTTGCACCGCATCGTCGCTCCAGCCCAATCGCGCGAGAAAGCCCGTGTTTTCCGCAAGATTACGCTGCGCGGCGGCAGCCACTTCTTCGCACGTATAAAGCTGGCAATCCGCCTGCTCATAACCGCCGGTTAGGAGATCTTGCTGTACCCGCTGTGCGTCCTCCCGTTTCGGGAACGCGACGACCAGGTAGCCGACAGGATAAAAAATGCCGAAGTCCGTGGTCTTAGGGGGCGTGCGCGGTTCTTGATTGCTCATGATTCATGCTCCTTTGACGTGACATCGTTAGTCCTTTAGACAGCTGGATTAGGCAATTTGACTGCGAATACTAAAGCCGCGTTTGTTCCCGCCGTTGGCGCCGCCAGGGTGGGTTAGGGCTTCGCGGCCTAACTCACCTACAAAATCAATCCCTCATTGACAGCGATCCGGAATATCAAGGTCCGCGGTTCTTTCTGGATCTCATCCGGAACCTTGCGTACCACGCGTCGGATTCCGCTCCTCGATGAAACGTTTCGTTACCCGATCGCGGGACATGTTTCTCCGATATCCCACGAGGCGTACCCGAAACGCCCACAACCAAGGCATGGATGTGAAAAGGGAGCACCGACGATAGCCAGTCCGTCACCGAATCGTTACGAAATCCTAATAGACCTGTAATGCGCCGCCGATTAAATGGCCGCGCTTCTGAACAAATGTCGGGCCTCGACCACCTGGTAACCGTCGAGTTCGCCGATTGGAAAGGGGCCGCTTGCGGCCCTTTTATTTTCTTTCCAACCCGGAGCTCATTGTGAACATGACACCAGTCAAATCCCTGCTTTTCGCCGCCGCTTGCGCCGTCGCACTCGGCCAAACCGCCAGTGCCGCACCGGAGCACAATAACGCCCACGGTTACGGCAAGTTCGAGTTCGCCCTGATCGGCGACGTGCCGTATGCCCCGGCCGATTTTTGGAAGCTCGATAACGTGATCGCGGAAATCAATGCGAACCATAAATTGAAATGGGTTCTGCATGCCGGCGACATCAAGAACGGTTCCACCCTGTGCTCGGACGAAGTGTTCGAGGATCGGCTGCAACGCTTCCGGCGTTTCGAGATTCCCTTCGTTTTGACCCCCGGTGACAATGAATGGACGGATTGCCATCGCGCCAACAATGGCTCCTATCAGCCTTTGGAACGGCTGGCCAAGCTGCGAGAAATGTTCTATCCGGTGCCCGGTCAGACGCTGGGCGAGAAAACCATGACGGTGGAAACCCAGGCCGCCGATCCGAGCTATCCGGAATTCGTCGAGAACACGCGCTGGATGGAACAGCACGTCATGTTCGCGACAGTGCACATCGTCGGCAGCAATAACGGCCTGGCGCCGTTCGCCGCCCGCACCCCGGCCGACGACGAGGAAGTCGCTCGCCGCATCGAGGCGGCCCGCGCCTGGATCAGCGAGACCTTCGCGAAAGCCGAGGCGGAAGACGCACGCGGCGTGCTGCTTCTGTTTCAAGCCAATCCCGGTTTCGAGCTGGCCAAGGGCAGCGCGGGGCGGCGCGGTTTCGAGGAAATTCTCGCCGACATGGAAGCGGAAGCGATCAAGTTCAAGAAGCCGGTCGTTTTCGCTCACGGCGACTCGCATTATTACCGTGTGGACAAGCCCATGATGGGCAGTAACAGCAAGCGGCGCATCGAGAACGCGACGCGCGTGGAAACCTTCGGTGCCGACGACGTGCACTGGCTGCGGGTCGTCGTCGATCCGAATTCGGCGGACGTCTTCTCGGTTCATCAGGAAATCGTCGAAAAGAACCTGGAACAGCATCCGTTGCCCTAGAGCATTTTCCGATTCGGTGCCAGAGAGCCCGATATGTAGGTCGGCAATCCCTTGCCGAACCGATAAGTCGGCAAAGGATTGCCGACCTACGTTCTTCCCGCCCGACACGAAGCCGTACACCGGGATGAAAAACGTTCTAATCGGCCGACGAAACACCCTGCGAGAAGTTCCGGGGTACGTTTTAGCCGGTGAAAGGACCGCTTTCGCGGTCCTTTCTTTTGCTCGCTTGCACGGGCGAAATTGCAGACATTCCGGCAGTATCCCAAGAGCTCAACTCTTTCCCGCATTCGTAGGTCGGCAATCCTTTGCCGACGCACCCGTTGGCCCAACTGTGCCGTCGGGAAGGGCGACTTCGGCGTTTGTGATTGGAAGGGTCGCGACTAAAGCGACCGTTTGCGATTGGAAGGGGCGTCCTGGCGCTCCCAGGACGGCCGTTTGCGATTGGGAAGGATTCCCGACCTACTCGCGAGTTCCCCTACAGTCGTCGGGGTCGCCAAACTGTAACCAGATCTACTCACACCCGTCATTTTTGAATTCGAGAATTAGCCACACGGATGCCCCGCAACGAAATCCGCACCATCGATTCCGATGGGGATGGACGGTCGTGGCGGGAGAACGCTTGGAACACGCTTCTCGACTAATGGCAACGCAAAATAACGGAGATCACATGACAACTCGTGACGACCATATCGACTTGATCCGCGACCTCGCGGCCGCCGATGCCAGGAAAGAACTCGACCCCAACTGGACGCTCAGCCGCCGCGGTTTCATCAAGAGCGGTATCGCCGCTGCCGCCGCTGTCGCCATGCCTTACAGCGTTCTCGGTTCGGGGCAGGCCCGCGCCGAAAACATTCCCTTCAGTCCCGATTACGGCCCGCTCTCGCCGGTATTTGACGAAGCTACCGGCTTGCCGCTGCTGAATCTGCCGGAAGGCTTCAAGTATTGGTCGTACGGCTGGACCGGCGACATCATGGATGACGGCATTCCCACCCCGAGCAATCACGACGGCATGGCCGTGGTTGCCGCCAATCACGGCCGCTACGTGCTGGTACGCAACCACGAGAAAGGCGGTGTGACCGGCTCCTTCGCGGCTCCCGAACTGACTTACGACCCTGCTTGCGACGGCGGCACGACCAATCTCATCTTCGCCCCGAATTCGCGTGGTAACAAATGGGCGTCGAGTCGGGCCTCGATTTCCGGCACCATCCGCAACTGCGCCGGCGGCCCCACGCCCTGGAATTCGTGGATCAGCTGCGAGGAAACCACCAACGGCCTGCACACCAACCCCGCCTACACCAAGCAGCACGGTTACTGCTTCGACGTTCCCGCCGTGGGCGAAGCCAAACCCATCGCGCTGGTCGACATGGGCTGCTTCAGCCACGAAGCCGTTGCGGTCGATCCGGCCACCGGCATCATCTACGAGACCGAGGACAGCACGCCGTCCGGTTTCTACCGCTTCATTCCCAACGTGCCGGGCAAGCCGGCCATGGGTGGCAAGCTGCAGATGATGAAACTCGTTGTTGCTCCCAATGCCACCCGCACCATCAATGGCGTTTCTTACCCCTACTATGACACCGGCGTCGCCCAGCCTGCGGGTGCAACATGGGATGTCGAGTGGGTGGATATCGAGGAGCCGAACAAGCCCTTCATCACCGGCACCACGTACGGCGGCGTGGTTTCCCAGGGCATCATGCAGGGCGCCGCGAGCCTGCGCCGCGGCGAAGGCGTGTGGTACGGCAACGGCATCATCTACGTCTGCTCGACCAGCGGCGGTGTCGCGGGCCGCGGCCAGATCTTCGCCCACGACCCGGTCAACGAAACCTTCAGCCTGGTTTACGAATCGGCCGATCGCAACGTGTTGGACAACCCGGACAACATTGCCTGGAGTCCGCGCGGCAGCCTGATCCTCTGCGAAGACGGCAGCAACGCCGTCTCGCGCATGCACGGCCTGACCATCGACGGAAAGATCTTCCCGTTCTGCGAAAACAACATGGATTTCAGAGCCGAGGGCATGGGCTCGATTTCGCGTAACGGTGTCACCTACGACAGAAACCAGCGCGGTGCGGAGTTCGCGGGCGCGACCTTCCAGGACGAGTGGCTGTTTGTCAATATCCAGGCCAATCCGGGCATTACCTTTGCCATCACCGGGCCGTGGAGCAACGGCGCGCTGTAAAACAGCGCGGCGACGATTTGTGGATTGCCCTCACAGGGCGATGTCAAGCAGGGAAGACGGCGAGGGATACGCCGGCTCCAACGGTTGGAGCTACGTCATTTCCCCGGGCGTTCGCGAAGAACGTCTTGGGGACGACAGGGACCGATCACGTCAATGTGCTTCTGACACGGGCGGCACAACCCTGAACGGCGTTTGGTCATTCTCTCGTAACGCGCGCCTGCTAGCGTGCGCGGACTTCGTTCGAGATTTATTAACCCGACCTATAAATATAGGTCGGGTTAATCCGGGGCGGGGATGCCCCGGCGCGGCGACAAGCCGCGTGAGCCCAGGCCGGGCGTGTACCGGGCCTGGGCGGCGGCCCGAAATACCAGGAGGGTATTTACGGGCCTGATTAATAATTTTTTTGAGGTACACATGGGCATAGGCGTTTGGGAATTGTTGCTGGTTTTTATGATCGTCCTTCTGATTTTCGGCACCAAGAAGCTGCGGACCATAGGCGGCGATCTCGGCGGGGCGATTCGGAGTTTCAGAAAATCCATGAACGAAGCCGAGGACGACAAGTCTCCCGTTGGCGAACGCGATGCGGAATTCGGGACTTCGCCGTCCGACGTCGCAAGCCCGAAGGCCTAATCTCTCTTCTACTGCCCGTCGTTATGTTCGAGATCGGCTTTTGGGAAATGGTGCTCGTGGGCGCTGTCAGCCTGCTGGTCCTGGGGCCCGAGCGGTTGCCACGCGTGGCCCGCAAGACGGCACTGTGGGTTCGGAAGGCAAAGTCCGCCATAGGGTCGGTCAAGGCGGATATCGATCGCGAACTGGAACTCGAAGAGATCAGGCAGTCATTGAACGTGAAAGCCGGCAGGCGTATCTCTCTCTTGGAAGAGACGCCGTCATCCCGCGCGAAGCGGACGGGCTCCGAGCCGGAAACGGACGCCTCCACAACCGGTAACGGTGGTAGAAATGCGCAACCGGAAGCCTGACATGGAGTCCGAGAGTCTTGGCGAAATGGGCTGGATGAGCCATCTGGTCGAGCTGAGGAATCGATTGCTCAGATCCGTCCTCGCCGTGCTGCTGCTTTTCCTTGGATTGGTTTATTTCTCCAACCCCATCTATTCCTGTCTGGCCGAACCGCTGATGCGGCATTTGCCGGCGGGCTCGCAGATGATCGCCATCGAGGTGGCCTCGCCGTTTCTGACGCCTTTCAAGCTGACCTTGGCGGTGGCGGTGTTCCTCGCCGTGCCGTTCATCCTCTACGAAGCCTGGGCCTTCGTCGCGCCCGGCCTTTATCGTCATGAAAGACGCGTGTTCATCCCGCTCTTGCTGGCCAGTACGATCTTGTTCTACGTCGGTATCGCATTCGCCTATTTCGCGGTCTTTCCGGTGATATTCGGCTTCATGGCCGCTGCCGCCCCGCAGGGAGTCGCCGTCATGACCGATATTTCCCATTATCTGGATTTCGTGCTGTCTCTCTTGCTGGCCTTCGGCGCCGTGTTCGAGGTTCCGATATTGACCTTGCTCCTGGTCAAGAGCGGTGCAGTCGATTACCGCGACCTGAAAGAAAAACGCCCGTACGCCATCGTAGCGGCGTTCGTCGTCGGCGCTGTTCTGACGCCGCCCGACGTCATCTCGCAAACTCTCATGGCCGTGCCGATTTGGCTGTTGTTCGAGGTCGGCGTGGTCCTCGCGTACTTTTCCACCGCGAAATCCTCGCAAGACGCGGAAACGCCGGCCACTCAGGATATCGGCTAGAGCATTTTCATATCTACTGTACGGGCACTCGCGCGTAGGTCGGGAATCCCTTCCCAATCGCAAACGATCGGTTCGGGAGCACCGAACCGATCCTTCCAGGAGCGCCGAAGCCGCCCTTCCCGACGGTGCAGTTGAGCCAACGGGTGCGTCGGCAAAGGATTGCCGACCTACGAATGCTCCACGGCGATTCCTCAGAAGTTTGCCATTTTGCGACTCAAGGTGTCGTAGGTCGGCAATCCTTTGCCGACGCCGGGCCGGGAAGGGATTCCCGATCTACGACGCCTTGGCCGAACGATCATGTGCATATCCCAACATAACGATCGCCGATCCTGTCACTCGCTCGGCCTTCCCCCTGACCGCACCTCGGAAATCCCGCGTCCGACATCCACATGTCATCAAACATTCATTAGCCGGTCATGATGGTCGGCTAAGTTACGCCCGACCCGCAGTGAATGTGCCGGCAACCGCATCGGAATATCCGCGGCTTATTCCTGCGTGGTGACCAATTCCAACAAGAACTCTGGAGTATTCGATGAAAGGTGAGCGACATCCGAAAAACGACGTGACCATGAATCCGTCGGGCAACGAATCCATTCGCGACGTGATCGAGCGTACCGACTTGGGGCGTCGGCATTTCATGCAAACGACGATCAGCGCGTCTGTTCTGGCTGCCATCGGCGGCGTCAACATGAAGAGCATCATTGGCGCTGTGGAAGCCGCGCCGCTGCCCGCCGGCAACGGCTTCGCCGGGATCGGTTTCGAGAGCGTACCGCCCAGCCTGGCGCCGGTCGCCGATAAAGTAACGGTCCCGGCAGGATATACGGTGGAAGTACTGGCGTCCTGGGGAGATCCAATCATGAAGCGCGCGCCGGCTTGGGACGAAGACGCCAGCCAGGATGCCGCCGCTCAGGAAAAGCAGTTCGGCATGCATAACGACGGCATGCACTACTTTCCAATTTCCTCGCACGGCATCGGTCATGGAAGGAATCCGGTGCGCGGCTTGTTGTGCGTCAATCACGAATACACTCACGAAGAAATTCTGCACGGCGCGGAAGGTTTGGCCGGCGGCGCCGGCGTCACCATCGCGAAGGTACGCAAATCCCAGGCCGGCCATGGCATATCGGTGGTCGAAGTGCGCAAGAACCGCGGAAAATGGCAGGTCATCGGTACCTCACCCTTCGGCCGCCGCATCACCGGCAACACCCGGATGAAAATATCCGGCCCGGCGGCCGGGCATGCCTTGATGCAGTCGAAGAAGTTCGACATCCAGCCGACGGGCTCGGTCGAGGTCGGCATCAACGACGGCTACCATTGCCACGGAACGCTCAACAACTGCGCGAACGGTTACACCCCCTGGGGCACCTATTTGACCTGCGAAGAAAACTGGAACGGCTACTTCGGGTGGAACAGCGGCGAAAGCGTCGATGTGGCCGATCCGAACCGCGCAGCAATTCTCAACGATCAAGCCCGTTACGGCATCGTGGCCGGGGGTTTCGGCTATCGCTGGCATGAAGCCGACCCGCGGTTCAATGCAGCCACCAACCCGCTGGAGCCCTATTTGTTCGGCTGGGTGGTGGAAATCGATCCTTTCGATCCCGAGAGCAAGCCGGTCAAGCGCACCGCCATGGGCCGATTCAAGCACGAGAGCGCTCAGGTAGCCGTGGATGGCAACAGCCGGGTCGCCTTTTACATGGGCGACGACGAACGCAACGAATACATCTACAAATTCGTTGCCGCCAAACGGTTCAATCGCCACAAACGCGCCGACAATCGCAACCTGCTGGACAAAGGCACGCTCTACGTCGCCAGGTTCACCGACATGCCTGGCGCCGGAGCGGAAACCTATCGCGGCGAATGGATCGCGCTGGAGCCGGATACGACGTCCGTGATTCCCAATGGCGCGGGCGGATACTACAAGCTGCGCGAGTTGCCGCAGTTTGCCGGCGCGGACGACGCGGAAGTGCAGGCCCTGATCCTGATCAAGACCCGTCAGGCCGCCGATGCGGTCGGCGCCACCATGATGGACCGCCCGGAATGGACCGCGCTGCGCACTTATTACGATCCCGAGTTTTCGTTCAAAGGTTACTCGGTCTACAACGACCAGCGTCCGCTGGAAATCTATTGCACCTTGACCAACAACAACCGCCGCGGCGGTGGCGGCAGTACGCCGGCGACCTCGTCCAACAAGGCCGACGGCACGACGACGGCCGCCAGCGCACGTCCGCCGGTGGATATGGCCAACCCGCGCCCGGACAACGACTACGGTCACATCATCCGCTGGCGCGAGGACGGCAATGTCGTCACCGCGACCGGCTTCGAGTGGGACATCTTCATGCTCTGCGGCGATTCGATCACCGCCAAGACTCTGGGGGCGAATTATCAGTCCGGCAATCTGGTGAACGGCGCCGCCGGCACCGGTCCGTACTATGAGGGCGACATTGTCGACGCACCGGCGGGCTCCGCCGATTTCGGAGCGCCGGACGGCTTGTGGTTCGACCAGTTCGGACGGCTGTGGATACAGACCGACCAGGCCGGCGATGCGAGCGGCGATTGGGTCAACATCGGTGCCAACATCATGGCCTGCGCGGACCCCAACACCAAGGAAGTGCGCCGTTTCCTGACCGGCCCCCGAAATTGCGAAGTCACCGGCGTCACCAGCACGCCCGACGGCAAGACCCTATTCGTCGGCGTCCAGCATCCCGGCGAGGATTCGCCCGCGTCTAACCCGACGCAGTACAGCAACTGGCCGCAAAGCCAGTTCACCGTCAACAGCGCCGGCCAGCCCTTGCCCAACACGCCGGGCCTGAGCCGTCCGCGTTCCTCCGTCCTGGTCATCACCAAGGACGATGGCGGTATCATCGGTTCGTAGGATCCGTGCGTTCAGCGGCGGGGCGGGCATGCCCCGCCGCGACACATAGTCATGCCGGATTCTTATTGCATTCGGCATTCGAATGAACATGAATCGTAGGGTGGGTTAGCGAAGCGTAACCCACCGACCCTTCGACTTGGCTCAGGACAGGTCCGAGGTCGCTCAGTGGGTTACGGCCTCGCCGCCTAACCCACTCTTACAAAAATTGATTCCTGATTGAAAGCGATTTGGAATTAGTAACGGCTGAAAACAAGGTTTCGTTCATGTTTCCGGTGCAGCGTGGGTTAGATGCGCGGAGAGTCACGCAGCCGCAGTATTCTTCCGCACCAGCAGTTTGCGGAAATTGGTCAGCGAGGCCAGATGCAGGAAAACCCAGCCGAGTTCGCCCGCCGTGTGAAGCTCGTGCAGTTTCTCGATCGTCAACCGATTCAATGCCGTTTCATCGACGATCCAAAAGCCCGACAGCCCGAAGCTCTGCCCGGCCGACGTGGTGGCCGCCGCCTGCGTCTCGATCAGCAGATTCCAGTCGGCAAGTTTTTGACCGAACCGCGCGGTTCGCTTGGCCTGTTGATGGTAGTCCTGGAGGAAATCCATGGTTTCTCGCAGATAAGCAGAAGGCTTTCCGCCGACGAATAGCGGTTCCCCTTCCGCTTCAACACTCAACCACCCGCAGGTTTCGTCCACGCAGACCACGTGCTGCGGTTCGGGATCGACGTCGCTTTCCGCCAGAATGAAAGGGTATCGGCGAACGAAGGCCGGCACGTAATCCGCCGTCCAGTGTCCGTGTCCGTCGATGAAAAGATTTTCCTCCCGTTCGAATCCAAGCACGGCCACTGGAACCCAACCGTCATTGCCCGCCTTGGCGAAACCGATCGGGTAGTCCTTGCAGGCTTCGGCGAATTCCGCCGCGAGGAGCGGAACCCAATGGCTCTTTGCCGCGAAACGATGGTCGTTGGCGGCGCCGATTCTTAACGACTGATGCCTTTCGGCATTCAAAGCGACGATGTTTCGATAAAAGAGCAGTCCGGTCGGTTCTGAGCGTGATTTGCTTGTTTCCGCAGTCATTTCGGGTTTTGAAAAAACAATCGTTGCCGAGTATGTAAAAGTCTATCGGGCGTCGCCGATCGCAAGGCTTTTCCTGAATGCGCCCCTTGCCGTCAACCGTGTCAGGCCGCAGCTTAAAAAACCACAAGGCGGTCGGCCGTAGAGCGGCGCCGGACGATGTTTCGTTGACACCGACATCCGCGCCCTTGAGTCCGTTGATGGACCCGTGTCGGAGAAACGGTAGCGGTGTTTTGTGACGACCGTTTGAAGATCATGTGACAGTTTCCGAAACACAAGCGCGTTCGGATGCGGCATGCCGAGTCCCGCTCTCCAAAGCTGACACCGAGATCTTGTTCCAGAACGGACGAATGCGATCTGGGGTTGCCATGCAACAAATCTGAAACATTCGATTGTTACAGTTTGGAGCACGTTGACGCCCGAGGAGTCCTTCACGAAGAAACCTCGGCACCTTTGGGGATCATCATTCTGGCCGATATGAAACTCGGATTTCTCATGCCACCGGTGGACATGAAGTTGCTCTTCGCGTCCTACCGGTTTGGCGAGCCCTTGCCGTAATGTCCCATCGCCGAGGAATGAAATGGATACAAGCGTAGCCCTTTACTGGCTGGGCGCGGCTGTCGCTGCGGCGGCGCTGCCGAAATTGAAACTGAGACTGGATCTGTCGAGGGCCAAGCACCCCTCCCTGGCAGGGCATTCCAATCTATCCCGCCGCATCGCCAAACTGGTGCCATTCTACGAATACGACGAGGAACATTTTTTTCGCTGCGATGGCGCTCCGGAAGAAATCGCCGCACAACGGCGCGCCGGATTCATGCGGCTTGCGGAGTTCTTGCGCAAGCGGTCTCCGCGTACGCTCGAGCTCAACGAGTCGGCGGCGGACGGCATCTCGGATTTGCAGTTCACCTCCGCCTATCGCGTACCCTTCCAGTTCAGGCGCTTGGTCCGCGAATACCTCAAAACCGGCGCTTTCGTTCAATCGTCTTCGGGAGTCACCCTCACCGACCCGGACGGCAACGTCTCCTACGATCTCGCGGGGTCTTACGGCGTCAACGTGTTCGGTTACGACTTTTACAAGGAGTGCCTGCAACGGGCCGGCGAGCGCGTTCACGAGCTGGGACCTGTACTGGGCCTTTATCATCCGGTGATCGTCAGCAACGTGGAGCGGCTGAAACTCATCTCGGGACTCGACGAAGTGTCGTTCCACATGTCCGGCACCGAAGCGGTGATGCAGGCGGTGCGGCTGGCGCGGTACCACGCCGGGCGAGCTTATGTGGTGCGCTTCTGCGGTGCCTATCACGGCTGGTGGGGCGACGTGCAGCCCGGGGTCGGCAACCCGGTGCCGGCGCACGAAACCTACACGCTGAAAGACATGGACGACGATACGCTGCGCGTGCTTCGCAAGCGCCGGGACATCGCCTGCGTACTGGTGAATCCTTTGCAGGCGCTGCATCCGAATGCGAGCGCTCCGGGCGATGGAGCCCTGATCGACAGCAGCCGATCCGCCGGTTTCGATCGGGCGGCTTACACGGACTGGTTGAAGCGGCTACGCACGGTGTGCAGTGAAAGGGGCATCGTCCTGATCTTCGACGAGGTGTTTACCGGCTTCCGCCTGGCGCCGGGCGGCGCTCAGGAATATTTCGGCGTTCAGGCCGACATGGTCACCTACGGCAAGACTTTGGGCGGCGGCCTGCCCGTCGGCGTCGTATGCGGCCGCAAGGACTTGATGAAGCGCTTTCGCGACGACCGACCTACGGATATCTGCTTTGCCAGGGGCACATTCAATTCCCATCCTTACGTGATGGCGGCGATGAATGAATTCCTGAATTGTCTCGACAAACCCGAGATCCGGAATCTCTATCGGGACCTGGATTCCGTGTGGAATGCCAGGGCCGAGCAGTTGAATCAAAGGCTTCGCGACCAGGACCTGCCGGTACGGGTGGCCAATCTGGCGTCCATCTGGACTGTTTTCTATACCCGGCCCTCCCGCTACAACTGGATGTTTCAATATTACCTGCGTGCGCAGGATCTGACCCTGAGCTGGGTAGGAACCGGCCGGCTCATCTTCAGCCTCAATTACACCGAATCCGATTTCAAAACCGTGGCGGAGCGCTTCGTGACCGCGGCCGAGAAGATGAGGCAGGACGGATGGTGGTGGTACGAGGGGGGATTGTCCAACAAGGCCATAAGACGACAGGTGCTTCGCGAGATGCTTGCCAAGCGTTTCCGGTTAGTAGGTTCCGAGTACCGTCAAAACCGAGAAGGCTAGGATTAAGCGCGAGCTTCCGTTTCCTCGCTGGTTCTACACGCATCTGTGGGTGACAAATGCTGAACGAGTCCGGATACGTATGCTCAGAGTTTGTTGATTGTATCGGTTTGAAAGGGCTGGCCGCTTTCCGTCGCGGCCTTCATAAAATGAATTTGGAACCCTGGCGGAGCTCAAGCGTGCTGTTCCGATTCCTCTTTTTCAGATGTCATGGGATCGATGAGCTGTCCTCGGAGCAGGCAAATAGGGGATTTGTAGTACAGCTTGATGTCGTGAAACGGATCGGTAAGGATTTTGGCCAACCAAACCAGCCCGGTTTGGACGTCTCTCAGGAAGAACAGTTGCACGGTTCGGAACAGCAGGCCGCCGATTCCGATCGCGAGCCATAACAAGCCCAGGTGGTGCATGAAGCTACTGTCGGTGGAGTTGGAGTCGAAAAGCCCGAACAGCGTTGGATCCAGGTAAAGAGCGATCGGAGAGAGTGCCCAGATAGCCATGAGGACCACCTTCCGCCTTAGGTTATAGCCGACCTTCACCTGTTCCTTGTACTCGTGGGTCGCCTGATTGACGACGTCATATCCTTTCGGCTCGAAGAAGAAGTGACCGGTTTGACGGGTGAGCATTGCGAACAGCCACCCGATCAGCGCCGCGGCGACCGGATCGGTGAACACCAAGGCGTAAGCCAATACGAAACTCAGCGCGCTGACGAAATGCAGCGACTGGTTTATCCGGCTGTGATGATAGTAACGGTGATCGTCCCAACGTTGTATTTCCAGAGCTTTAAGAAAACCGTGCATAGATCCTCCGATGAATAGCGCAAAAAAAAGCACGGTGTGTCCGTGCGTGAAGCGTACGAACAGCGCCGTGCGGACAGGAGAGAAAGAGACAAAGCAAAAAGTCCGAAACCCAAAGAATCAACGAGCATCCCTGCTGCCACAGCACTTCAAGGCGGCTGACCATTCGATGCCAATCCATCCATTAAGGATAAGATTCGAGTGTTACAGAGTTAATGCAATTTCCTGACTGAACGATGACAGCCGGATGACTCGCATGATTCCGTAGTTATTGCTTTGGCACAAAGAAGCGATCTTCGACAAATGCAGTCCGTAGGATGTGCCGACCATCGGGAAGCGCCCTTCGACCGGGCTCAGGACAGGCATCGCTCGCGACTGCCGGAACAATAATGCGTGTCCTGTGGCTTTTGGAGATGAGCACCGATAGTACAAAGCCCTACAAACAATGACCTTACGCTCCCTAATCGCGCAAATTACCCAACAGGACGATGTCAATTTTTTGCTGACCAATCGCATTCCGCGCCAATTTCTCACGCGGTTCGTGGGTTGGTTCAGCCAAATCGAGCATCCTCTGGTCTGTCGTCTATCCATTGCCTTGTGGCGGCTGTTTGCCCAAGTCGACCTGAGCGACGCCAAGAAAACGAAGTTCCGCAGCATGCACGAATGCTTCACCCGCGAACTTAAGGAAGGCGCCCGTCCCGTCGACGATGATCCCGGCGTTCTGGTCAGTCCGTGCGACGCCATCATAGGGGCACATGGCGATATTGAAGGCACGACGCTGTTTCAGGCCAAAGGCATCCCGTACGCCCTGAACGAACTGGTTTGTGATGGGGAATTGGCAAGCCATTACCGTAATGGCTATTACGTGACCTTACGGCTCACTTCCGGCATGTACCACCGGTTCCACGCGCCGTATGACTGCGAGATCGATCAGGTTACCTACATTTCGGGAGACACCTGGAATGTCAATCCGGTTGCCCTCAGGCGAATACCGGGTCTTTTTTGCAAGAACGAGCGCGCCGTACTGCGGACGCGGTTGAGCCCCGGCAACCACCTAATCGCTTTGGTGCCCGTTGCCGCCGTGCTCGTGGCCAGCATACGGCTTCATTTCCTGGATGTTCTGCTGCACCTCAGGTACCGCGGCCCTAACGTGATTCCATGCAAAGCGCCATTTCGTAAAGGTGACGAACTAGGGTGGTTTCAGCATGGTTCGACGATCATCGTTTTGGCGCCCAACGGGTTCAAGCTCTGCCCTCAGCTGGAACAGGGCGCCGTCATCCGCATGGGGCGACGACTGCTGATGCTCCCGTTATGGAAACTCTGAATAAGTCGATTCCGCTCATGGTTCGACAGGCTCACCATGAACGGAATCAATCCGTTTCCGTTCGTCCTGAGCCTGTCGAAGGACTTACTAAGTGATAAGAAAGAAAAGTTATACCGTCACCCTGGCGGGGAATGCCGGGGTCCAGGTTACATGGATGTATCAGCCTTGCCATCCCTGGTTTCTGGATTCCGGCAATCCATGCCGGAATGACGAGCAAAGTGACATTCATTCGTTTACGTTTAGTATCGCTTCGGCAGTTAAAGCGCGATTTTCGGCAAATTGCGATTAACCCAAGTCATTGATTGGACAAGGTAAGATCGGAGATGCATTCGAAAGATGATTCTGATTTAACTGCCGAAGCAATAATCAGAGCTTCCTTATCGATCAACGCTCATAGTACGCGCCGACGCCGTAATATAAAGTCTCCACAAGAGGTAACAGAATCCAGTCGTCATGAGGGAATCTCATGACCAGAAAAAAGCCCCAAATCGACAATAATGTACCGACGTATTGCGGGTGGCTAAGCACTGAAAATGGGAAGGCGTTGCACCACTGGATTTCATAACCGAACTTGTTGCCGTAGAACACTCCGGACCGCCCTAGGCGATAAAAGACGCCGAAATTAAATACTTGGCCGATAACAATCAACCCAATCCCCAATGACATTGGAACCAGACTGCTGGTGGGGAGTGGAATCAGGGTATTCCCTAGCAGCATGCACCAGGCAAGGAATATCCCTATTTGCAATATCTTGAATATATAAAATAACTTCTCCAGGACGGAAATCGGCTCGCCAAAACGAACGATTGCGGGATATTTGCAGACGGCCTTAAAGGTATCAGGATGATGCCAAATCCACAGGTAGGTTATCCGTTCTATGCTTAACAATAGAGCTGCGGTCAGAAAAAACCAAAGCAGCATAATCTTATTCCTTGAAAATCCAGTTAATCGAATTAAACAGAATCAGAGAACGGATCGCAACCTCGAAACGGAAAATATCAAACCTGCCGATAAAAATACGGTAATACCTATGCGTTCGGCGCGTCGAAGAATTCGGGAAAAGAGAATCCTTCACCTGGATACTCGGTGATTTTATTGTGAACGTCGGACAGCCGACGGCACATGTTCAGCGAACCGTTTGAGGCGGTAGGCCGGGGGTGGAGATCGCTTCTCGGCTGCTGAAAGTATCGACCATCCTGCCGTGCAGTTCGATTAGAGCATTTTTATACCTACTGTACGGGCATTCGCGAGTAGGTCGGGAATCCCTTCCCAATCGCAAACGGTCGCTTTAGTCGCGACCCTTCCCGACGCCGCCGTTGGGCCAAAGGGTTCGTCGGCAAGGGATTGCCGACCTACAACCATGCACCCTGTAGGTCGGGAATCCCTTCCCGACGCCACGTCCCGGCCACGCGTCTTCGTCGGCAAAGGATTGCCGACCTACGAATTGAAGCAATTCACCCGAGCCGAAGGCGCCACGACTTCCGCCAAGCCTGTTTTGCCGTACGAGCGAGATGAAAACGCTCTAATGCGGCATCGAGAACCCTTTTACGAAAAAGGTCAGGGGCATACGGTCGTCGCGTCAAGCGCCCGGTATCGGAATTCGGAATCAGCCGATGCGGCCGGTGATATAGCTTTTGGTCAAGGGATGACGCGGATGGGTAAGGACCTCGGCCGTTTCCCCCACTTCAATCAATCGTCCCAGATGGAAAAATCCGATGCGCTCCGAAACCCGCGCGGCCTGCTGTAGCGAATGGGTCACGATTACAAGGGTGAATTGACGCTTCAATTCCGCGGCCAGGTGCTCGATTTTGGCCGTCGCAATGGGATCGAACGCCGAACATGGTTCATCCGTCAGGATGATTTCGGGACGGCAGCGATGATTCGAAATCCGAGTCGATTGTCGGCGGGTTCGGAAGGCCGGACCGAGATCGCGATTCGCCGCGTGGGATGCGTTTGGAAGATCATGGAGGAAGCGGACGGCTGCCGCCGAAGGGGCTCAGTCGTCAGTTCGCGCGATGAATTTCATAGCGCCCCTCCCTCAAGCCGTTCAAGAACTCCACCCAAGGCAGGTGCCGAGTCTGGTCCATTCCTCGTATCCAGTCATTCTCGACGTATTGGATCACGACGCTCTCGGTGGCGGGGTCGATGTCGACGATGTGGAAATAAGCGCGGCACGATCGGTCGTCGCCAAGATGGTTATTCATAAGGACAACTCCTCGTTAGTTGGAAAGCTTGAACTCGGCCCCCCCGAAGCTTCGCCCGGCTATCGGGACGGTCGGGGTGAGGCGGGAGGTGCGTGGTTGGCGCAGGCGAGACGTCCCGGGGGATCATCCGCTCCGTCTGCGGGCTACCCGGCGGGTCTGCGTCAACATCTAAGGCATGATAGCCAGCGCCGCAGTCGGCATCCAGATTGAGACTTGATCTCCGTCAAACCGGCTGCTTATTTTGCAAGCACGCAAGTGGCCCGGTGGCATCGGTCTTTCATCCGAAGTGAGGCGGATGCTCTACCGCGCACCGCTAATGCCGAGGATCAGGCTGCGGCAAGGAGCACCTCCAGCCATTGGCGCGGAGTGAGTGGCGCTCGTACGGTCCCGGTGTTTCGGTTCGCGTTTATCGGCCACCATTTACACGCAACCTCGTTCTTCATCCGGCAACGAGCGATAGGCTTCGCGTCTTTCTCCTTCAAGACTCCCTTTTTACACGAGGCGTGGTTTGGAGTGCCGGGAGGCGAAAGCGAAACCGGTGACAGCGGAGCCGAACAGCCAAAAAGCTGCGGGAACGGGAACAGGTTCGGGCGCGGTACCCGGTTGACCGTTCGAGCCTGCAAACCACGCGCCGCCCGTTCCGCCGGTCAGGGCTTCGTTGAAACCGGCGACGTGGGCGGCGAAGTAATAATTGCCCTGGCCGGCGTTTTTACCGGAAAGAGCGAAATAGTGGCTTGCGTTATCGCCGTTGATCCCGGTGATGGCGAACCAGACCGGATCGTAGCGGTCTTGGCCGCCGCCGCCTGTCTTGAGTTCAAAATCGCCGAAACCATCGGCATTGCCGGACCCGAGGCTCCATCCGCTGGGCAACTTGAAGTTATTAGCGGTGAAACCGCCAGGGTTTAATGTGGTGTTGAATGCAAAAGTATCGATACCGTAGTTGGTACCCGCTTTCGAGTCCAGCACGGAAAGCGCGTCGACGCTGAACACGACGTCATCACTCGTCGTCGTATAGCCGTTCAGCAAAAGTCCGGCGGCATCGCTGCCGTCCCGGATGAACACGGTCAGGTAATCCGCATTGTCCGGAAACACGGATTCGGCATTGGATTGATTCAATGTCGCTTTCCAGATGGCGGCATGCCCTGCCGGGCTCAACCCAAGACCGAGCGCCAATGCAAAAACGACAGGCGGTTTTCTGACATGAGCAAGCATGATCGGTCTCCTCGACTTCTCGTTTGTAAGACTGGCGACACTGTATCTTCGCTTTCTTTCAAATGGGTTAAGTTTGTGTTACGGGTGTTCGTTTTTTCCGCTTGAAGCGACCTTCCGCGTTAGGCGTAGGTCCGGCTTAGCCGATACTCCGGAGCAGGCTTGTCACACCGCCTTAACGTGACTCCAGTAGCGTCCCGACTTTCGGATAGTCCAGCCATTGGAAGGATTGTTTTGAACCGCGTTCTTTTCACCTGCGCTAACTCGGAGTCACAAGAATGAAAACCAAACTGTTCCGTTTGAAATTTGAGGGGGCCTTGGCGAGCGGCATTCGCGCGCTCGATGCGGCGCGGACGACCTCGGTCGGTGCTGCCGCCCTGTTTGCGGGAATCCTGCCCGGCCCGGTCGCCGCAGCAGGCCCCGCGTTCGAGCCGGTCGGCAGCTATGCCACCGGTCTGACCGGCCAGACCTCGGCCGAGGTCGTGGCCGTCAAGGGCGACAAGATGTACGTTTCGAATGCCGCGAACGCTTCGGTCGACATCGTAGACATCTCCGATCCGAAACAACCGGTGCGTCTCAAGCGGCTCGACCTGTCCGCGTACGGTTCCGAAGTCACCAGCGTCGCCGTCGGGAACGGGCTCGTGGCGGCGGCAGTGGAGTCGGGCACCGAACCGGGCAAAGTGGTTTTCTTTTCGCCGGGCGGTTCCAATCTGCGAGCGGTCGAGGTCGGCGCCGGCCCCGATATGGTGACCTTCACGCCGGACGGCAAGAGGGTTTTGGTCGCCAACGAGGGCGAGCCTTCGGGATATGGAGAAGGCCATGTCGATCCTGAGGGCTCGGTAAGCGTGATCGACGTACTGCCCCGCCGCAAGTTTTCGGTGAAGACGATCGGTTTCCAAGCCTTCGACCCGGATCAGCCGCGCGCCGGCGATCTGCCGCCGGGCGTGCGCATCTTTGGGTCCACGCGGCCGTCGCTCGATCTCGAGCCAGAATACATCGCGGTCGATGAAAACGGCCGGAAGGCCTGGGTGTCGCTGCAGGAGAACAACGCCATTGCGATACTCGACCTCGAAACCCTCGCAGTGGAAAAAATCGTCGACCTCGGCTTCAAGGACCACTCGCAGGCCGGCAATGGCCTCGATGCCAGCGATCGCGACAATGCCGTCAACATCAGCACCTGGCCTCAGGGGCGGGTCTACGGCATGTACCAGCCGGATGGGCTCGCCGCTTTCCGGATCGGCGGCAAGGACTATGTGCTCTCCGCCAACGAGGGCGACGCCCGCGAATATCCCGGTCTGGTCGAAGAAGCCCGTGTGCGCAGCGTTACGACCAATGACTCCTTCACGGCGGCGCTGCGCGACAATGCCGCGCTGGGACGTCTCACCGTAACCACGAAGATGCCCGCCGCCGGGTCGGATGCGGAATCGACGGTCTACGCTTTCGGCGCCCGATCGTTTTCGGTGTGGGACGGCGAAACCGGCGGTCTGGTCTATGACAGCGGAGATCAGCTCGAACAGATCATCGCCGCGGAGCTGCCCGCCAACTTCAATTCCAACAACGAGGCCAACACCTTCGACGACCGCAGCGACAACAAGGGCCCCGAGCCCGAAGCCGCCGCCACCGGTGTGGTCGACGGCCGGACCTACGGGTTCATCGGCCTCGAGCGCGTGGGCGGGGTGGTCGTGGTCGATTTGGGCGATCCAACTTCGCCGGCCATCGTCCAATATCTGCAAAACCGCGATTTTGCAGCCACGCCGGTGGGGCCGGACAGCGGCCCGGAAGTGATCGACTTCGTGCCGGCCCATAACAGTCCGACCGGCAAGCCTCTAATCGCCGTTTCGAACGAGGTGTCCGGCACCGTAAGTTTATGGGGACCGAAGGGCGAGTGACGGCAGGTTATTCGAAATCGCGTTCAATTAGGCATTGTTTCGTAGGGGGGGTAGGCGCACATCAGCACTGACCGATCGCCGATCACTGTGCTTCGCGTGCGCCGTAACCCACCGAACGACCTTCAATCGGTGGGTTACGCGGAACCGAGGGGCTAACCCGCCATCGATGGGTTTCGCTTCGCTCTACCCATCCTACGATGAATGTTTACTCCAATGCCGAGTTGAATAAATACAACCTGAAAACGGAGTTTCCGGGATTCGAAAA
Organism: Methylocaldum sp. 14B; assembly: GCF_002005105.1. Classification (GTDB taxonomy): domain Bacteria; phylum Pseudomonadota; class Gammaproteobacteria; order Methylococcales; family Methylococcaceae; genus Methylocaldum. Next base: position 116,297 of record NZ_MSCV01000012.1, read on the forward strand.
TTTGCGTAGAGCTCTATGTTTCAGAGACGGTGCGGCGGAGGCCGGAGCTCTCCGCCGCCGGTTTTTCAGGGAATCCGCACGATACGGTCTTGCGGACCGGGCGCGATTTGTACGCCCGGCGCGGCCGGATCGGAATCGGCTTCCGGATGGTTGAACCAGGCTTCGAGGGCGTCGAGGTCCTGGGCGCCGCCGAGCCGATCGGTGCCGAGCTTCAGGACGTAGAACTTGTCCCCGCCGTCGGCGAGGAAGCTGTTCACGGTGACGCGATAGTTCGCGGCCGGGTCGACGGTCGCGCCGTTTAGGCGGATGCTGGCCGGGTCGACCTTGTCGCAAGGCGAACCGCTGGCCGACCACTGATAGGTGAAGCCCTTCGAGACCTGCAGGATGCGGTCGAACGCCTGGCCGGAGTCTCCGGCCGGATAGTTAAAGGCGGCCGGCGCATTGTCCGCGCCGCAGCCGGTGAATTGCTGTTCCAGCAGAATTTCGATCTGGGCTCCGGTCAGGGTCATGGTCACCACGCTGTTGCCGAAGGGCTGCACGGTAAAGGCTTCGCCGTAGGTTACGTTGCCGTCGCCTTCGCCGGTCGCGCTTGACGCGTAGCTTAGGTCGGCACGGATTCCGCCCGGATTCATGAACGCGGCTACCGCGTCGCCGAAGCCCGGAGCTTCGGTGGCTTTCAGTTGCGCGTCGGCGATGACGTCGCCCAGGGCGGACTCGCCGGCCGCATTGGCTGTGCGGGTGATATCGGCGGTGATGGAACCGATTACCCGGTTGGCGATGGGCTGGGCCAGTGACTTGTAGCCGTCGACGACGGCTTTGATGCCGGCGTCCGGGGTGACCGTCGCGTCGGTCTGGTCCACCAGAATATTGGTGGCGCTGACTGCCGTCACGTCACGGGTTTTCCGGTCGATCGTCAGGTCAATGTCGGTCAGGATGCGTCCGATGGAATTGGCGCTGGTCACCGGGATTTCACGCCCCTCCCGGTTCGCGATCCTGCAGTTGTAGGCCTGATGGGTGTGGCCGGAAATCACCATGTCCACGGCATCGTCCAGTTGATTGACGATGGGTTTGATGGGGGTTCCGTCCAGGTTGCCGGCGCACTGGTTCATGGTCGTGGCGTTCTGGGCGACGGGCTGGGTGCCGCCCTGATGGATCAGCACGACTATGGCTTCGACCCGCTGCCGCCGCAATTTGGGGATCAACGCGTTGACGGTATCGGCCTCGTCCTTGAATTCCAGTCCGGAGACGCCGGACGGCGTGACGATGGTGGGAGTTTCCTTGAGGGTCATGCCGATGAAGGCCACGCGGACGCCGCCGTAGTTCTTGATGACATAAGGCGGGAAAACGGGCTTGCCGGTAGCCGTGTCGACCACGTTGGCGGCCAGGAACTTGAAGTCCGCGCCGGCAAAGGAACCATCATCGGCGGTAGGCGCGCCGACCGAGGCGCCCTGGCAGGAGTTCGGATCGGTAGGATGGCAGCCGCCTTTCTGCATGCGCTTCAGCTCGTCCTTGCCTTCGTCGAACTCGTGGTTCCCGACGGCGTTGATTTCCAGCCCGGCCATGTTCATGGTCTCGATGGTGGGCTCGTCGTGGAACAGGGCGGAAACGAGGGGCGTTGCGCCGATCAGGTCGCCCGCGGAGACCACGGTGGTGTAGCGGTTCTCGCTTTTCAGCTTGGACACGTACCCGGCGATCCAGTCCACGCCGCCCGCCGGCTTGCCGCCGAAGGAGCCCGGCGATTCGAGCTGGCCGTGGAAATCGTTGAAAGCGACGATCTTGACCGTCGTGGCCGGCCCGGCGCCGGCGCAGGCGGTGCCGCCGACCAAGATCAGCGTTACGGCACAGGCGAGTTTGTTGAGTTTCATGGTGTCATATTCCTCGGTTTGTTCCTGAGAAAGGCCGGGCGAGTCCCGGCGGACCGCCGTGTATCAAACAGCATCCGTGTTAAGGCGACCTGACAGTTGTATTACCGGGAGGTTATTAACCCGGCCTATAAATATAGGCCGGGTTAATCCGGGGCAGGGATGCCCCGGCGCGGCGACAAGCCGCGTGAGCCCAGGCCGGGCGTGTACCGGCCTGGGCGGCGGCCCGAAATACCAGGAGGGTATTTACGGGCCTGATTAATAATAAGTTCGGTCGTCGAAAGTGTAAGCAGCGAAGACCGGAGCTTGGATATCTCCGCGCGATGCCGCCCGGTGTGTCGGTCTCGGGTGAAAACTTCACAGGGCTGTAATGGTTTCGGGTGTTTAATACGGTAAACCGAACGACGCATGCGGGTTGCCGGCGGATGCCTGGACAATGAACCGCAAAAGCTGCGATCTCGTGTTCGAGTGGGATGAGGGGCTAAGTACATTCAGGGAAGTCTTGCGGCATAGACAACCTGCAGGACAACCCCGCCAACCAAGCCAATCTGTCGAGATTCCGCAAATATTTGAGGAATGTACTTAGAGCGTTTTTCATCCCGGTGTACGGCTTCGTGTCGGGCGGGAAAAACGTAGGTCGGCAATCCCTTGCCGACAAAATCCTTTGCCGAGCCGGTACGTCGGCAAGGGATTGCCGACCTACATATCGGGCTCTCTGACACCGAATTGGAAAATGCTCTAGGAGCCGCGGGCGCCGGTTATCGGAGTCGTTCGTCAAAAGCCTTGAGATAACGGTATCGGCCGCTTGACGGCCGGGCACATAATAGGGGGCATATGGAAAAGGTCGCCATCCGTGCATATCCGGCACCGGGAATGATCTTGCTCGCCTTCGATTGGGACGAGGGGAGCCGGCGTAAGGATTTCCTGGGTTTCGCCGCCAGGCGCACACCCGGATTTCGCGATCCCGCGACGCGCCGGTACGCCCCTTCCAGCTGGCTTCTGAACCGCATCGACTTCAACGGTCCGGCCGACCCGGAACAGCCCGATTTTCCCAGCAACGAAGCGCCGATCCAGAAGTTTCTCTGGTGGGACGCACGAATCGGCGATGAAGACCGGGCGGCCGCGAGCGCCGGACGCAATCCGGTTTTTCGATACGAGGTTTTCCCGGTGATCGGCACGCCGGGGAATCTCCAGCCGCTTGCGGAAGCAGCGGGAACGCTCGATGTCACGCTGCCGGCAGAAGTCGAACACGGCATCGGCACCTGGTTCAACCGTGCGGTGCTGAGCTCCCAGGGTTTCATGCGGAAGCTGCGCGGCATGGGGCTGGAGCTCGACGACAAACCCAGCGCGGAGCAGGCGCGCGAATTGCGCCGATGGCTGGCCAACGGTCTGGACGGCGTGGTCCCGGCATTTCTCAGGCAGGCGAGAGAGGCGGTCGGGGCGATCTACCATCTGACCGACGAGCTGTTCATCGTTCCTGCGCTGGATACTTTCAGCCGGAATCATTCCCTGGCCCTGGTCTACGACGCAAAGAAAACGGAATCGGCGGACGGTGACAGGGTTTCGCCCAATCAACCGGCGGTGGACCGGCTGAAGGACCGGGTGGCGTTTTTCCCCCGCGACAAGGCCGCCATCATGCACAACAAATACCTGGTGTCGGGCCGCGGGTTGGCCGGCCGTCGCCCCGCGGCAGCGCGGGTCGTGTGCGGTTCCGCCAACTACACCACGGGGGCTTTGTCGACCCAGGCGAATTTGATGCACACCTTCGATTCGTCCGCCCTGGCCGGGCTATATTTCGACCGCTTCAAGCGGCTCAAAGACAATCCGCCTTTGTCATCCCTGGCGCGGAATGCCCGCTGGTCGAGTCCGATTACGGTGGGCGATGCCGGGGTGCGGGTTTTCTTTTCGCCGGAAGCGAGTTCCCAGCGCGAATCCATCGACACCATCGTCGAAGCCATCCATCGGGCCAGGAGTTCGGTGCTTTTCTGCCTGTTCACGCCGACCGACGCCGAGCTTCGCGACGCCTGTTTCATGGCGGGGGACAACGGCAAGATGATGTTCGGACTGGTCAACCGGATCGCCAGGCCGAAAACGGACGAGGCCGTCCGCGCGGACCAGATCGCCGCGCTCGAACTCTACCACCGCTCCCGCCAGGGTCGCGACGTGATCGGCGCGGAGCGTTTCCGCCGGTCGGATACCCCGGAGGGCTTCGATACCGAACTCATGCTGTTTCCGGGGGAAGCGCCGCCGCCGTTCCCGCCGGTCATCATCCATCACAAGTTCATCGTGATCGACGGGGAAACCGCTCAGCCGGTGATCTACTCCGGTTCGGCCAACATGAGCAACAACTCGCTGCACCGGAACGACGAAAACCTGCTGGAAATCCGGGGCTCCCGCCGCATCGCGGCGATCTATCTCGCGGAGTTCTTCCGCCTGTACGAACACTACCGGGCCCGCGCCGCGTATTACCGCGACCGGGAAATGCCATCTTCCGGCCGCCGCACCTTCAAGCTGCGGTCCGATGCCGGTTGGGCCCGCAAGCATTACTCGCCGGGTACGCCGGAATACAAATCGCGCCGGGCGATGGCGCACGAATGACCTCGATCACTCAACACGGAGAAAGCCACCATGCCCCTGAAAAATTATGGCGTCTTGAGAGCGACGCCGGTCGATCGGCATCTCGGGACCGGCGACAACCCCCATTATCAGATTCTGGCGGTGGACGATCAGGATCGGTACCGCCTGGCGGTGAACGTCAAGTCCAAGCTGTGGCCGTCGGAATTGTCCTACCTGATCGTGCCGCACTTCCGGCATCCCATAACCGAGTCGCTGGAACAACTGGAGCCGGGCTGGCACAAGCTGCCCTCGAAGCCCGGCGGAGTCGCGCTGGATTACATCCGCGGCAATCTGTTCGGCTCGTTCGCCGAAATGACGCCTCTCCCGTTTTCCGTGCCCGGCCCGGACAACGACCTCAACGAGAAGATCGACCGCTACGTGCAGCGCGCCATGGCCAGCGAGAACGCCTGGGTGTATGCGTTCGGCGAGCCCTGGGGGCCGGAGAACAAGCGCGACAAGATCTTCGGTTTCGCGCCCGGCCGCGGCGTTCACGACATCCACATGAATCAGGGCAATGCCGACGATTTCGTCAAGGACGACGGCGTCTGGCAGGACGGCGGGCTGCTGTTCTGGTACGCGGACCAGCAGGAATGGGTGGCCCTCTTCCTGAAATTTCAGTCGCAGGCGATTCATACCGATGATCGTACCGGGCATATGTTGCCCGAAGAGCCGGGCGGTCCTCCCGCCGAACACGGCCTTCCGCCCCGGCCGACGCCGGTATGGCCTCCCACCCATGCGGTACCGGACGGCCTGGTGCGTATCGTGGCGGCAAAGGTCAATACGATCGAATCGCCGGAAGACGAAACCGTGATCCTGCTCAATACCTCGCCACGGCCTATCGATCTCGACGGCTGGGCACTGCTGGACCGCGCCAAGCACCGAAAGCCGCTGACGGGCACCCTGAATCCGGGCGAACCGATGATCATCCACGTTCGGCCCGACATCGAATTGTCCAACCAGGGCGGAATCATCTCGCTTCTCAATGCCGAAGGGCTGAAGGTGCACGGCGTGAGCTACACGCGCGATCAGGCACGCGAGCCGGGATGGACGCTCGTGTTTTAGAGCGTTTTCCATCCCGGTGTACGGATTCGTTCCAGGAGGGGAGAACGTAGGTCGGCAATCCCTTGCCGACGTATCGGCTCGGCGAAGGGCTTTGTCGGAAGGGTCGCGACTAAAGCGACCGTTTGCGATTGGAAGGGGGACTTTGGTGCTCCCAAAGTTCCCGTTTGCGATTGGAAGGGTCGCGACTAAAGCGACCGTTTGCGATTGGCAAGGGATTGCCGACCTACATATCCGAATCCCTTACACCGATTCGGAAAACGCTCTAAAGCGTTTTCATCGCGCTCGTATGGCAAAACAGGCTTGGCGGAAGTCGTTGGCGCCTTCAGTTCGGGTGAATGGATTCAAGCATTCGTAGGCCGGCAATCCTTTGCTGGCGAACCCGTTGCCTGCCAAGCTTGCATGTCTCGATGTGCCTAGCCTTGATCGGGCGAGCCGGTGCTCCCGTTACAGCGGAGACAAAGGGACTCAGAAAAGCCGCCGCACTCTAAGGCTGGAAACCATCAGGAAACTTTGCACCAGGAATATCATCGGCCAGGCATTGACACTTTCCGGTACGAACGCGGCGACCAGGAACAGGGTCGGGAACAGGACACCGTTGACCGTGATCGGAACCCCTTCAAAGGCATTGCCCTGCGAAATGTTGTAGCGCGCCAAACGCAGCATTCCGCAGGTGACGAACATGATCAGGATCAGTGTCTTGATCCAGTGATGGGTGTCGATCGAGAAATAGAGAAACGCCGGAGCCACGCCGAATGACACCAGGTCGGCAAGCGAATCCAGTTGTTTGCCGAACAGGTTCTGTTGGTGAAGTAGGGCCGCGATCTTGCCATCCAGGCTGTCGAAGAGCACGGCCAGCACCAGGAAACCGGAGGCCCAGTCCGGATGGCCTTCGGTGGCCAAGAAAATCGACATCAGCCCGGAGGCCAGATTGCTGATGGTAAACAGATCGGCAACTTTTATTAGTTCCAGCATTTTCATGGGATAGATTCCTTCTCGTGATGGTCGTGCTTGCTCAATGTCTCCCGGCCGTTGGTTCTCGGAATAAGACGACATTACTTTTGCGAATCGAAGTTCGTCGTAGCGGCGTAGACGATGTCCTTCGACCTCGTCGCTCACGTCTCTTTTCCGGCGAGCTCATCGGATCATGCCCAGACGTTATGACGCAGCCATGACAGCGCAAGTTTTCCAGACCTTTCGCCACGCGCCATCCGATCGGCCGAAACAAAAGGGCGCTATCAATGTCGTATCAGCCGAAAGGATTCGCCAGTGGTACACGCCTACTACGGAACTGGAGTCAAGATCAGTGATGCCTTGTCAAATGAACGGCTTCTCCGGCAACCGCTATGCGGACTTCTATGAGTTCGCGCCCGTGGGTTACGTAGGTTTGGATGCGTGCGGCATCATTCGTGCCCTGAACGCGACCGGCGCGCGCCTGCTCGGTGGTCAACGGGATCATTTCCTCGGTTCTCTCTTTCTTTACCTCATCGCCGAACAAGACCGCCATCAGTTCCTGCAACATCTCCGGGACTGCCGGATATGCGGCACCGGCCTGACCGAGCTCACCTTGCTAACCGTCGAGGGACGAGGATTGCCGGTCGTGCTGGACAGTCGAATGGGCGCGCCAGACGATTCCGGGACGGATGTTCATTACTGGGTCTCGATAATCGATGTCAGCGAGCGGAAGAAGGCCGAAGCGGCCGTACGAAAGGCGCAAATCGAACTGGCTGAGCGGGCTCTCCAGCTCGAGGCCGCCAATCGCGCCCTGCACGAATCCGAGCGTCGCAAGGACGAGTTTCTTGCCATGCTGGGGCACGAACTCCGGAATCCCCTGGCGCCCATACGCAACGCCATGGCGATCATGCGGAAACTCGATGCGCCGGACTCCCAGCTTCGATGGGTACGGGACGTGGTCGACCGGCAGGTCACTCAGTTGGCGAGGCTCGTGGACGATCTTTTGGATGTCTCGCGGATCGTTCAAGGCAAGCTGACTCTGCGCAGAGTGCCTATGGATTTGACGGTGGTGATCGATCAGGCGGTTGAGACCTGTAAGCCGCTCATGGACCAGCGCCACCACCGTTTTACGGTTTCGTTGCCTGCTGATCCGATTCGGCTCGAGATTGATCCTGCGCGTCTGGTACAAGCAATCTCGAACCTCTTATCGAATGCCGCCAAGTACACCCCGGAAGGCGGCTTCATTTGGCTTACCGCATTCGTTGAAGATAGGAATGCGGTTATTTGCGTTCGCGATACCGGAGAGGGAATTCCCAGCGCGTTATTGCCCCGCCTGTTCGACGCCTTCACTCAAGCCGACCGCACTCTGGACCGCTCTCAGGGAGGATTGGGGTTGGGGCTGACCATCGTGCAAAAAATCGTCGCTTTGCATGGCGGACAGGTCGAGGCCCGCAGCGAAGGGCAGGGAAAAGGCAGTGAATTCGTGGTGCGGTTGCCGCTCGATTCGCCTACGTCCTTGCCGCAAGAGGCAAGCACCGATTCCGTGGCGGATTGATGCTTTTAAGGAAGCTCTGAACAAGTGGAATCCGTTCATGCCCTTCGACAGGCTCAGGACAGGCCCGTCGAAGGACTTAATCAGAGCTTCCTTAAGTGGCATCTTACGATTCCAGTTCGGCAGCCGTCGCAGGTCGGCAATCCTTTGCCGACAAACGCGATCGACGTGCAAAGCGGCGGCTCGGAGATCAGCCTGATCCAAGATGGCGAGATCTGCGCCTTGATTCAGCAGCGTGCCTGATTTTTCTTGGCCGCCATCACGCTGGTCAAACCGGCGAGTCCGGAGGCCAAGAGCCACACGGCCGCGGGCAAAGGCACCGGGGCCGGTTCGCCGCCGGACAGAACCGCGCCGATGGTCACGCGGATCGCGTTCAGATCGATCCAGGCCTCACCCTGACTGCCCACCGGAACGGCCCCCAGCATCGTCGTCAAGAGGACGTCCAGTTCTTCGCTCCGGGCGATCGACTGCTCGAACAGCGTGGTCCAGCTGCCCGCCTTTTCGCCGCCGCTGCCGCCGAGGCGGAAGGATTTTTCACCCGAGTCGCGGAACAACTCGTCGTTGGTAAAGTCGTCGAGCCGGAGCCGACTGCTGGCCGAAACGCCGCTGTTCTTTCCGGCGAGTGCGTAGTCGCCGCCCTCCGCCAGGTGAAACTGATTGATCAGAAATCCGTCCTTGGCGATGACCTGAAATTCCATGGTTTCCCTTAGGCGCTGGGAAGCCGAGGCGGCAGAACGATCGGAAAAGGCGAAGCTCAGGGTATCGCCGTCGATGGACGGTGTCCCGAAGTAATCCAGGTCCTCGTCCGCAAATTGGAAATAAACCGATTGGCCTTCCAGCAGGGCGGCCTGCGCGGCAGCCCCGCTGAAAAAGATAAAAATGCCTGTGATTGCACCGATAAATGTCTTCATGAGCAGTGACTCCTTACAGTCAGTTTAAAACGCAACGAAAAACCCGAATTCCAAACATTCCCTCGTATCTCTCGTCCTACAAAAGCGGCGACCCTATACGTCTGCGAAAGGCGCGTAGAGGTATGACGGGCGACGATGCCCGGATTTCCACACTCCAATTCCACCCATCCCTGCCTGGTTTATCGATTCGGCGAGATAACCAAGATAAGGCTGTTTCCGAACGACCTTTGATACCCCCCAAAATGCTCTGACAAGCCTCGATATACCGTTCTTATCCCAAACGGCCTCTCCGCTGGCGCCCAAGCTTCGGCTTGGGCGCCCCGCCCGAGAAGCTCCCGCTTCTCAACGTCGGTTCCCAAACGGGAGTTTGGGAACCAGCACACACCCAGCGCAGGTCGCTTCAGTCGTACACCCTCAACCGACAGCACGCTTTCTATGCCTTTGGGTTCCAGGGCGTCGCTCGATGATTTCCGGCGCTTTCATGCCGAAAAGGTCAACGACAAAAAAATCTTTCAGTTTTTGTTTATTAAATCGAAGTTCTGTGAAGATTTTGTTAAGGGTCTGTGACATTTTGAGAAATTTCGATGGCGGCCTATTGGTGGTTCGGAATGTGGTCGCTCTTGGCCCCGGCGGACGGCTCCGGGACCGATGGCGAACCAGAACATGCGAGAGGGCGTATACGGCGTTTTCGTAACAGGCGGCGTGAGCTGCTTGCTGAATAGCTATCCGACGCCGATCCGCGTTTAGGTGAAAAGTCTCCCGTCGGGTTCGGATGTCTGGGGATTTAGCAGCAAACTCTGAGCCAAGGACTCGTGTTTCGCTGAATCAATGGGATAGGATGAAAATCTACGGTGGGCGTAAAATTCGCTGACGCCAGGAAAATACCCCAGGCGCACCGTTTCAGGTATTTTTCCAAATCGCTTTCAATCAGGAATTGTTTTGTAGGGCGGGTTAGGCCGCGAGGCCGTAACCCGCCGAACGGCCTCGGATCGGTGGGTTACGCTTCGCTAACCCACCCTACGATAATGTTCGCTTGAATGTCGAATGGATTTACAAGGCGTCTGAAGCGATCCGTTCGTCGCCGGGAAGAGACATCCCCTCCGGCAGGCGAATTTTCCTGTTTGGTGTAGCGTCTCCAGTAAGTCGGGAAGGGATTCCCGACCTACTCGCCAGTGCCCGTACAGTAGGTATGAAAACGTTCTAGCTCGCCTTCTCGAACACACGGCCTTGCACCGCGTCGAACCCGAGGCCAAAAAGCAGATCGGCCTCGTCCTCCCGTTCCACGCCGGTGGCGGCAACGCGGATACCCAACTCTCGTGCGTATTGGCATAGCGCCTTGAGCAGGGCCTGATTGCCGGCGTCATCGAATATCCGGCGGCAGAGAGCCCCTTCCACCTTTACCCAATCCGGCATCAATTCGTTTAACCAGGCCAGTGCGCCGGGATAGGGCATGAAGCGATCCAGCACGAACCGAAAACCGTCTCTCCTGAGCTCGCTAACGGACTCGACCGCTTGCGGGGCCAAAATCAGCCGATTCAAGGGGACTTCTATGGCCAGATTTAATCGAGCGGGCACTTTATGTCTAAAAGATTGAGCGAATCCCGGCTGCATGATGGTGGCCACCGACAAATTGACGGACCACGCCGCTTCGGGTTTTTCCGCCATCGCTTCCTGAAGGCGTGCGACGACGAGTTCGTCCAGCATCGGAGCCAGATCGGTTTCCTCGGCAATGTGCGCCAAGGCGCCTGCGGAGAGCCGTAATCCGTTTTCTGTCACGATGCGCGCGAACACCTCGTAATGCTCGGGTGCCGAAGCGTTCCGGCACATGAGCGGCTGCCGCTCCAGTTCCACTCGACCGTTGTCCAAAGCCTGCCGCAGCAATGCGAGCCGGCCGCTCCCGCCCGGCGTCGGATCTGCCTCCGCAATCCGAAAGCTCCCGCTGGACCCCATCTGCGCGTCGCGCAGCGCAGCGTCCGCCCGGGCAAGAAGTGCCGTGCTGCTATCGCCGGAAGAAAGGGCCGCCCCGATATGGACGGTGCAGGACGAAGCGATTCCGGTCTCGAGTAAAGCCATCACCGTCGATTGGGCGAGGTGATGGGTCAGATCGCTTAGGCAATCGGCATCGGCGTGCTCCAACAGCACGGCAAACTGCGCGCCGTCGATTCGCGCCGCCGAGCCGTGCGTCTTTTCGGCGACAGCTTCCACAACATCGGCGAGAAATTTGACGACAAGATCTCCCGTATCGCGGCCGAATCGGCGATTGCATTCCGCCAGTCCGGTGAGCTGAAGGATGGCAATGGCGTGCTGCGTTCCGGATATTGCCAGGGCCGCGTCCAGCGATGCGAGAAAATACGCGCGATTGAAAAGACCGGTTTGCCGGTCGTGGTGGAGATCCCGCTGTAGTTTCTCGATGGTTTCCATCTTCGCGTTCAGCATGCGCCGCACCGCTTCCGACATGCGGTTGAACGCCGAGCCGATATGATGCAGTTCGCGAATACGGGGCAGCTCGGCCAAAGGCTCGAACTTGCCTTCGCCGATGCGAAGCGCCAGATTTTCCAGCCGGTCCAGCGGACGTAATGCCTTTTGCAGCAGCCATACCGACAGCAGCGCGGAGATCAGCCAGAAACCCAGAGTCCAGCCCAGGATGGACCAGGTCATCTGCCAAAGTTGGCTATATCCGAAACCGGGATGGCTGGCCACATCGACCACGGCTGAAAGTTTCCAGCCGGCCATCGATTCGGCCCGACCCGCTGGAGCGTCGAACGGCACGCGGCTGATGAACCATTCGGGAGCGCCGTCCACTTTCAAGGGGAGTTCCCGCTCCACGACGGATTCGCCGTTGGGGCGGATCACGGCGATACGCCGGTAGTAGCCGCTATCGTAGAGAGCGTCCACCGCATTGGCCACCGCCGCGATGTCGTTGCTCGCCAGGGCGGGCGATAGTTCCAGCGCCAGAGTGGTTGCCGTTTCTTGCGCATGAGCGTGCAACTGGCGTTGCAGAAAGCCGTGGGTATTCACCAGGCCGGTGGCGAAAAGAGCCAGCCCCAGCAGTAGAAACAGCAGACTGAGCAGCAGGACCAGCAGGGTTTTCAGGCTCATCGTCTTCATCGAATCGCTCCCGTCTTTTCGTGGTGCATGCGCGCCAACAGATCGTTCCAGTGGCGTATGTCGGACGCTTCACCCAGTTTGCCGTGCTGTCCGCGCTGCTTGGCCGACCACAACCCCTCCGCATTGAAGCTCATGGTCGGTGCTAGATCGGTCCTTGCGGCGGCCGGCCGGATATCTCCGATCAGATTGTCCAAAATCAGCGGCTCGGATTCGGGGGTAGGGTAGTAGGCCAAGACCATGTGCGGCTCCATGCGGCTCAGCTGTGGCCGCCAGACCCGGACATAAGTGACCCGCAACCGATCGGGAGCCACTCCTGCCGCCCGCAGGGTGAAATATTTGGCCAGGGCGAAATCCTCGCAGTCGCCGCCGTTCGCGGCCAGGAGTTCCACCGGAGTCGCCCAGTAGTCGCGGCGCGCCCATTGATCAGGGTCGGAGATGTTCGGCAGGCGGTTGAAGAAATCGTTGACTCGCGCCAGCTTCTCGTGCTCGCCGGCACCGCCCAGATGCAGAACCAGGTCGCGCCACGCCGACAGACGTTCGACGGCCGCCGATCCATAGCGCTGGCCGACCAGTTCCAAGGTTCGTGCATTGGGGAGCAGGTCCATTTCGACGCCCGCCACGGCAAGGACCGCAAAAGCGGCGCTCCATATCAATAAGCGTTTCAAGAGCTAAGGGGGTTGATTTGAAGGAAGCGTATCTTGCCCCATCTCGGCGAAATTTCGCCACCTCATAACCCGGTGCTTCAGCGTTTTTCACTGAAGTGTAGCGGCGTGGCTTGGGAAGCCGCCCCGTACCTCTAAGTGCCTATCTCAGTAGGCCGTTCGCCCTGAGCCGAGTCGAAGGGTTTTTGAAACCTACTGGGAAGGCTCTAAATGTAGGCCGAAACGAGCGGCCGTAGCTCGGCAATCCTTTGCCGACGAAGGCGTCCGGATGCAGGCCCGGCTAAGCGTCAGCGCTTGATGGCAAACGGTCGCTTGCGTCAATAGCTTTCCAGGGGCATGGATATCTATACAGGTCAGCGGACCGTCATTCCGGTATGGATTTTCGCTGGCTCCCAAGCTTCCGCTTCCCGCAACCGCATGCGGATCAAGAAGCGGGAGCTTCTCAACGTCGGTTCCCAAACGGGAGTTCGGGAACCAGCCTAACGACGGAGGCATGCCGGATCAATCGGTTGCGGGCCGGCTGGCTGGCACCGAACCGCGGAGTAGGTCGGGAATCCCTTCCAATCGCAAACGGTGTCTCCAATCGCAAACGATCGGTTCGGGAGCACCGAACCGATCCTTCCAGGAGCGCCGGAGCCACCCTTCCAATCGCAAACGGGCCTTTAATCGGCCCCTTCCAATCGCAAACGGTCGCGTTAATCGCGACCCTTCCCGACGGGATTTGTCGGCAAAGGATTGCCGACCTACCACCCGATACACCGGGCAAGGCGCTCGGAAGAAGTCACATCCAGCGGTGCCCTTCCTCGATTCCCCCGCCTTCATGTTGCGAATCCGTAAAGTCGTTCAGCGAAAAAGCTACAGCCGGGGCAGCTTGCAATCATCTGCGACTTAAGGTTTTGAAAAAAAACACAGCACGCAAATGTAATCCAAAACAAAGACTTAGTTGATGCGCGGGAGCCGTGCGTTGAGTTTTTTCAAAAAATTTCATCGGTGTCACACAAACTTAACTTGGTTGTAAAAAAGCGACATTAAAGTCTGTCTCGCCTTCAAAGGGACGGAAGAAAACCGCAGTGCGGTTCAAGTTGCGGCCGGGGAGCAGGAGCCCGGTCCAGGAGGGTTGCTAGGACAAAGCCACACTCGTCGCGAGGCGGGGCCGGAAAGCCACGGGTCTTGATTTCAAGACAGCCGGGTTGCCACACAAGCGTTGATGGCAACCCGGCTTTTTTTGTTTTCGGTGCCTGAAAAACGGCACAAAAAAGCCGGTCGCCGAAAAGCGACCGGCGAAAACGGCCCTGCAGATAAACCTTGAGAAGACGTCTGCAAGGTATTTTCAACCGCGATTTTAGACGAGGCATGGAAATGAACAAACTGAAAGCGATTACCGCCGGCGTGATGCTGGCTTTGGGCGCCACCGGCGCGGAAGCGTCCATTAACAGCGGCCTGTATCCGAACGTGGGCGAATTGTTCGTGTCGATTTTCGATCCCGACGCGAACGGCGGCCTGGGGCGTACCTACTTCCGCGATCTCGACGTTCCCCTCACTGACGTGCTGAACGCCGGTTCGAATTGGACTTTCAACGTCAATCTGGCCGCGGACGCCAATTATGCCGGCTTCGCCGGTCAGACCGATCTTCAGTACAACATCGCCGCCGTGTACACCCTCGACGAGGGTTTCGCCAATATCGATCAATGGGGCTTTTTGGCCACCGGGTCTTCGTTCAACGGCGGCTTCGGTAACGTAGCCGGCACTATTAGCGTCATTCAGAACTATATCAGCGAACTGAACACCGCTCTGGGCGGCAACGTGTCGGGCGTCGTGGATAACGGATTGCCGCAGTCCTGGGACGACGGTAACTGGGGTCCGTTGATGGGTGGTTCTCCCAGCGTGTTTGCTTCCACGGCCGGCGGCGTCGACCTGGCAACGCTTTTCTTCCACGTGACCAATAACACCGGCGACGACAGCGACGGCATCGTCAATCAGATTGCCGGGCGCTGGCTGCTGTCGAGCAACGGCACCCTGGAATTCGGCCCGGCCGGCACCTCTCCGGTACCGGTTCCCGCGGCGATCTATCTGCTGGGCTCCGCTCTGGCCGGCTTGACCCTGGTCAGCCGCCGCGGCCAGAAAGCGTAATCTCCCAAATATCCTTAACGGAGAAAATTCGATGAAATTCAATCGTTTGTCTGTCGCCATGGCGGCAACGGCGCTGCTCGGCGCCGGCGAAGCCTTCGCTCTCGCTCCCGGCGCGGCCGTGGATATCGAAATCTGGGCATCCGGCGCCACCGCACAGGACAAGGGCGTGGAAGCGCTTTTTTCCGAACTGTGCGTGGCCGGATCTCTGGACATCTACCGCGACAACGCCAACGCATCCAAGCCGGGGGCGCAGCACTCGGCCTATTTCTGCACTCTCGACTCCACCAAGGTGACCGGCCTCAGCACCGTCAACCCGAACGTGTTGTTCCACAAACGTTCGCAGGGCGGCTCGGCGCAGGGCGTAACGCCCCTGATCCTCGATCAGGCGATCACGCACATGCAGATCAATAACGGCAACTGCAGCAAGACCGCCCCCGACTCCTTCTATCGCTGCACGCTCGCCAATGCGGGCGACACCATTCTGCACGAGTCCGATCTGGGCGTCAGCGACGTCAATCCGGATTTGTTCCGTGGGGCTAACGCGCCCATCGAGGGTGGCGTGAAGCAGCCGAACGTTACGACCAGCCAGGTCTCCAGCTTGCTGGACGTGACTCCGGCCGCGGGCCTGGTGTTCGGCATCCCGGTAACGCTGTCTCTCTATACCGCCCTGCAGGACGCGCAGATGGACCAGGGCCGGATCCCCGCAGGCTGCGCGCTGGGCGATGACAGCAATCCCGATTGCATGCCCAGCCTCAGCTCCGAGCAAGTGGCTTCGCTGCTGGCCGGCAAGGTGCAGAACTGGAATCGATTCAAGGTTCAGGTCGGTGGCGCTTCCTCTGACTTCTTCACCAGCTATTCCGGCGGCATGGGGCTGACCGACAACAAGGTGGCGATCTGCCGCCGCGTCGACGGTTCCGGTACCCAGGCGCAAGCGAACGCGGTATTCCTGAACAACCCGTGCATGGCCAGCGCGGTCCTTCCGGTGGCTTCCAGCAATGCGCTGAGCGGACCGATCGTGCCGTCGACCAACCTCGCCCTGAACGGCATCGGCCAGTCGGGTTCCGGGGACGTGGACAACTGCCTGGCCGATTTCAACGACGGCACCAACACCGGCGGCGGCAATTCCGGCAACAGCAAGCGCTGGGCGATCGGCATACAGAGCCTGGAAAAGAACTCCGGCAAGGATAAGAACGGCAATTCCATCGCTCGCAAGAACTACCGCTTCGTGAAGATCGACGGTGCCGCGCCCACGCTGGCCGAGGTGGCTGCCGGCCGCTACCCGGATTGGGTTGAGCAGACCTTCCAGTGGCGCAAGGCTTCGGTCGGCGGCCCGACGGGAGACGTGCTGACGATCCTGCAGAAGGTCGCTCAGGACGCCAGCAAGCCGTCGATCGTGAAAGACCTGAACGTGGAGTTCAATCATCCGTTCGGCCAGTCGGGCTTCCTGGCTCTCAGCACCAACGGCACCAACGCCCAGACCTTCCCGTTCGATGCGGCCAACAATCCGACGATCAACCTGACCCATAAACAGGGTGCTTCGCTGGATAACTGCCGCGCGCCTGTCGTCAACACCACCAGCGGTAAGAACCTGTTGGATCTGTAAAGGACAAGGGACCGGCTGGGAGGCCTGAAGGGCCGCGGGCCATTCGGCTCGCGGCCAAGGCAGGGAAGGGGGATGGGGCTTTTCGCCCATCCCCCGCTTGCGTTTGTGCGGCGAGCGATCGAAGACAGGCCTAACGGGTGTTTTCGGTCCGGCGAGCCGCGATTGCGAAGGTGCCCCGCAGGGGCGGATAGAAGAAGTAGAAAAACCTTGTTTATACGTTTTCCGAATTCGAGCTTGCCGAAGATAAGCTGCACGTCCTTGTTTGTGCTTCTCTTGTCGGGGTTCGGCGAAGCCTGGGCGGAACCGCCCGGCGCCGGCACCGCCGCGCCCGATGCGGCGACAGACGTTCCGGCGGAACAGCCGATTTTCGACGTCATGGAATACCTGGTCGAGGGAAATACCGTGCTGGAATCGAAGACCGTCGAAAAGACGGTCTACCCCTTTCTTGGGCCGGGCAAGAGCATCGACGACGTGGAGAAGGCTCGGGAGGCGCTCGAAGCGGCATACCACAAAGCCGGCTTTCAGACGGTTTTGGTGGATATTCCGGAACAGGACGTCGATCAGGGCATCGTTCGGCTCCATGTGACGGAAGGACAGGTGGAGCGGCTCAAGATCACCGGATCGCGATATTACTCTCTCGGAACGATCAGAGAGGGCGTGCCGGCACTCGCAAAAGGGGAGATTCCCAATATGCCGGCGGTGCAGGGCCAGCTCGCAAAACTGGGGGGCGAATCGCCGGACCGGGAGATCACGCCGATCCTCCGCGCGGGATCGACGCCGGGCAAGCTGGAAGTGGAGTTGCAGGTGAAGGACCGATTACCGCTGCACGGCAGCGTGGAGATGAACGGCCGCAATAGCGAGGGCACGAGCCGTTCCCGGCTGATCGCCTCGCTGCGTTACGACAATCTCTGGCAGCGCTTCCATAGCGCGTCCCTGCAATACCAAGTAAGTCCCGAAAACTACGACGAAGTGGAAGTGTGGGCCGGAACCTACGTGTTGCCCACCGGAATCGCCGATACCCGGCTGGCACTGTATGGCGTCGGCATCAGTTCCAACACTCAGATCGCCACCGCGGGAGCTTTGTCGGTAGTGGGTACCGGCAACATTTTCGGCTTGCGCGTGGTGAAACCGCTAGAGCCGCTCGACGGCTATTTTCACAGCCTCACTTTCGGATTCGACTACAAGGAATTCAATCAGGGCCTGAGCCTGGTGGGGCAGGATCAGCAGAACACGCCCATCACCTACGCTCCCTTTACCTTGAGCTACGACGGCACGTGGCGGGACGAGTCCGCCGTGACCGCCATGAGCCTTGCCTCCCATTTTTCCGTCCGCGGACTCGGAAACGAGCAGAAGGAATTCGAGGACAAGCGCTTCGGCGCCCGAGCGAATTATCTGTACTTCACGGCCGATTTGAGACACGAGCGGGAGCTTCCGCTCGGCTTGCGGTTCCTCGCCAAGGGGGCCGGGCAGGTAACCGACTCGCCCCTCATCAGCAACGAGCAGTTCGCGGTGGGCGGACCGCAGAGCGTCCGGGGTTACTACCAAACCCAGCAGTTGGGCGACCATGGCGTGAACCTGTCGGTCGAACTGCAAAGCCCGGCGCTGATCGCGGAAGGATGGGGTTTCACGCATCAGCTGCGGGCGCTGGCGTTTTTCGACTGGGCCTATCTGTGGATCGTCGATCCGCTTCCGGCCAATCCGAGCTTTTATCGGCTTGCGTCCGCCGGCGCGGGTTTGAGGCTTCGGATGTTTCAGCATGTGACGGGCGAGCTGGATTGGGGGTATCCGCTGTATTCGCAGGGCACGGTGGACGTGGGCGAACAGCGGGTGGATTTTCGCGTGGCCTACGAGTTCTGATTCCTAGGCAGTACCACGGGCGCAAGTATCGAGGTAAAGAGGATGTCTGTTAAGAACCGGAATAAACCCGAGAATAAGACGATTGCCCTGAAGCCGCTCGCTGCCGCGGTGCGGGCATGCATGGCGAGCGGTATCTTGCTTAGCGCAAGCCCGCCGCCGGTCCATGCCGAGCTGCCGGTCGCCGCCGACGTATGGGCGGCCCTGGGAAACGCCACCCGCAGCGTGAATGGCGGCACGATGGTGATCAACCAGTTGACGGACAAAGCCATTCTTGACTGGAAGAGTTTCAACATCGGCGCGGAGAATGCCGTTCACTTCAATCAGCCGGCCGCTACCTCGGTGGCCCTGAACCGCATCCATCAAAACGACCCCAGCCGCATTTTCGGTGCCCTGACGGCCAACGGGCAGATTTATCTCGTTAACAAGAACGGCTTCGTATTCGGCAAGAACGCCCAAGTCAACGTCAATTCGCTGGTTGCCACCACGCTCAACATCAGCGAGGACGTATTCAAGCGCGGCATTACCAAGGCGTTCGACCAGGACGGAACCGCCGCGCTGCAAGCGGGCGGCGAGACTTATCTCAAGGACGCGCAAGGCCGTTTCGTCTTCGACCAGAACGGTGAAAAAGTCAAAATCCAAATCTTCGTCCAGCCGGGCGCTCAATTGAAAACCAATGCTCCCGGCGGGCGGATCATCATTGCCGCGCCGTCGGTGGTGAACCAGGGGGCGATCGAGACCCCGGACGGCCAGACGATCCTGGCGGCGGCTAAGGACAAGGTGTATCTGCAGGAAGCCGATCCCGATTCCGGCATCCGAGGGCTTCTGGTGGAGGTTGAGACCGGGGGTGACGTCAAGAACGTCGGCAAGATCATCACGGAAAGAGGCAATGCCACCCTGATCGGTTTTGCCGTCAATCAAGAAGGCCGGGTATCGGCTACCACCTCGGTCAGTCTGAACGGGTCGGTACGCTTGCTGGCGCGGGAGGGCCACCAAACCGTTGAAAGCGGAGGCAGAAAGCTGTTGCGCCCGATGAGCACGGCCCGCGTCCAGGATCTCGGGGACGGACTTGGGACACGAGCTACGGTAGAGCTGGGACCGAACAGTGTTACGGAGGTGATTCCGGACTCGGATAAGTCGAAAACCGCCGTGGACGCCCAGCCCCAGGCACGCTCGAAAATCGAGATCAGCGGCAGCAAGATCGTGCTTCGCAAGGATTCGACGGTTTACGCCCCGGCGGGAGAGATCGAGCTAACCGCTACGAAAAGTCCGGCCACGCCGCTGGTAGCCGGGGTCGAGAACGACAGCCGGATATACATGGAGTCGGGAAGCCGCATCGATGCTTCCGGCCTGAGAGACGTTTCCCTTCCGATGGAGCGAAACGTGGCGGAGGTGGAGTTGCGCTCTTTCGAGCTGCGGGACTCGCCGTTGCAGAAAAACGGGATACTGAAAGGCAAGACCGTGCGTGTGGATATCCGCGATCCGATCAAGATCGCCGATATTTCGGGAGCCTTGGCCCGCATCGAACGGAATATCGACGAGCGCAGCACCGCCGGCGGAACGATCCGAATCCGCTCGGAGGGCGACGTGATCGTCAAACCCGGCGCGGTGCTGGACTATTCGGGCGGCTCGGTCTCGTATCGCGACGGCTACATCAGCACTACCAAACTGATTTCGCAGGGCCGGCTATACGATATCGGCGAAGCGGATCCGAACCGCATTTACGACGGCGTGTTCGGAGAAGTGATCAAGGTTTACGAAAAGTGGGGCATTACCCGCCGCTGGTCGATTCCGGGGCCGCTCGGTCTCGGCCGCTTCGAGGCGGGCTACGTGGAGGGAAAGCCCGGCGGAGCTCTGGAACTGAGCGGCTACCGCGTGGCGCTGGACGGAGTACTGCGCGGAGAGACGGTCGACGGCCGATTGCAGCGCACCGTCGGGAAGCGGGTGCCGGGAAGTTCCTTGACGATCGACGTAGGCATCGGCCAGGGGCGGCAGGCGGTCGTCTTTGCCGGTGACCACATCGTTCGCGATATCGGCGAGAAAGATGAGTTTCCGAAGAGCGGGTCGGGCAGCGAAAACATCCCCGCGCCCCTGGTGCTGGACACCGGCGCCCTGGCGAATTCGGAGTCCCGGCATGTGGCCGTGAAAAGCAGTCGGGGAATCACGATACAGGACGACGCCCGTCTGGCGCTTCCGGCCGGCGGCAGCCTCAAGCTTACAGGGGACCGAATCGACGTAGCCGGCGAGATTGGCATCCCCTCCGGATCGATCAGTCTCGAATCTCTCGGGAGCGCGGGGACACCGACGTCCGGCGAGGTCACGCTGGCCTCCGGCGCGGCGATCGATGCACGGGGAGCATGGGTGAACGATACGCCCGATCTTCCGGGAAGCAACCGCTTTTCTCCGATTGCCATAGACGGCGGAACGGTGGCGATCAAGACCAGGGAAGGGGATCTGGTATTGGAGGCCGGCAGCCGAATCGACGTGAGCGGCGGGGCTTGGCTGGATGCGGACGGCCGCCTTACCGCCGGCCGGGGAGGCGATATCAGTCTGGCCGCGACCGGTTTGAACGGCGCGAGTCTGGTCTTGGACGGGGATTTGCGTGGATTCGGCATCGACCGGAGCGGCACCCTGAGCCTGACCACCAACGAGATCGCCATCGGCGACGGGCCGGTGGTTCCGCATGCCGGTTCCGTGTTGAAGCCGCTGGTGCTGCCGTCCGATTTTTTCCAGCGAGGCGGGTTTACGGATTACCGGCTGACGTCGAACGTGTTCGGCATAACCGTCACCCCGGGGCTGGTCCATCCCTTGGTGCGCACACTGGAGTTGGGGAAGGGATTCGAGTCGCTGCCCGACGGCGGGGATTTGGCCGTGTACAGCCGCATCGTGGAGTTGCCGGAATTTCTCCGCCCCGCCGCTATCCTGAGCCTGGCGGTCGATCAGGCGAATACTTACGACAGCAAGGAATGGCTGACCGTTCAACGCGGCGCCGAAATTCGCACCGATGCGGGCGGAAAAGTGGCCTTGGCTTCGGATACGGGGATTGCCCTCGGCGGCACGATAGACGCCCCTTCGGGTGAAATCTCGCTCCGAATCACCAAACCGAACGTAGATCGGGGCTTCAACGACTCCCAGGCGATCTGGCTGGAGACCGGGAGCCGGTTGCTGGCGCGCGGCGCTTTCAAGCCGGAGCTGGATCCTCTCGGGCTTCGCAAGGGCGAACTGCTGCCCGGCGGCAAAATCAGTCTCGTCGCCGGCCGCGGCTATATTCTCGCGCAGGAGGATTCGCTGATCGATGCCTCGGGCTCTTCCCGCACGCTGGATATTCTCGAAAGAACGAGCGGCGGCCTGGGCCTTGAAATCACTCCCCGGCTGGTCGCTTCGCGCGGCGGCACGGTGAACCTGACCGCAGCCGAGGGCATTCTCTGGGACGGCTCTTTCCGCGCGGCATCAGGCGGCGCAAACGCCGGCGGCGGCAGTCTCAATATCGAGCTGGATAAACGTCTACGCCTCAAAGCGCGGGACATCGGGGGGGGGCCGTTCCCGGACGATGGTCCGAATTCCGACCAAGAGCTTCCCATCCCTCGTGTCATCGAGGTCTCCGCATCGGATCGGACCCTGATTCCCGACGGTCTCGCTCCGGGCGCCAAAATCCCGGATCGGTTCTACGCACAGGCCTTGGTCGAGAGCGCTCAGATACAAGACGGGGGATTCGCTTCCGTCAGGCTGAGATCCAACGGTGACGGCAATGTCGGAGAAATACGGTTTTCCGGGGACGTTTCCCTGGCAGCCGAGCGGCAAATCGTGCTCGATGCGCCCAAGATTTCCTGGCAGCGGGAGGATTCGACGGATGCCGGACGGGTCGTACTTGAAGCCGCCTATGCGGCGCTGGGGTCCACCGATAGCCGCGTGGTTCCGGCGGCGACTTCCGGCGCCGGCGCTCTCGCCATCAATGCGCAAGCCATCGACTTGATCGGAGGTGCGAGTCTCCAGGGCTTTTCCGGCGCGAACCTGAACAGCTCGGGTGATATACGCGCTAGAGGCATCATTACGAATGCCAACGCCCAGCGTGACTACAAGGGCGAGTTCCGGATCGCCGGCGATCTGGAGCTGCGCGCCGCGCAGATCTATCCGGCGACCCTCACCGATTATGCGATCCGGGTCGAGGATGCGCCGGGCGCCACCATACGAATCGAGTCGTCGGGGCGCGCTTCTTCCCCCGTGTTCTCGGCGGGAGGCAGCCTGACTATCAACGCGCCCAACATCATCAGCTCGGGAGTGTTGAAAGCGCCCTTCGGCACGTTGACGCTCGACGCCGACGATTTGCTCGAACTGACCAGCGGAAGCCTCGCCTCGGTTTCCGGCGAAGGATTGATCGTTCCTTTCGGCCGGACGCAAGGCGGTCTCGATTGGATTTTTCCCCTAGCCGAGAATAACAACCGCGTGTTCGGCTTGGAACGTGACCTGCAACAGGGTACCGAGCTGCTGCCGGAAAAGCGGATCAATCTGAGAGGCCGCCAGGTCGCTCTCCAGGAAGGCGCCACCGTGGACATTTCCGGCAGCGGCGATCTCTATGCCTTCGAATTCGTCAAGGGACAAGGGGGTTCCGTCGACTGGCTGAATCCGGGCGACCCGGGGTTCCTGGACGGCAGTTTCGCCTATAGGCCGTCGTTTGCGGTGATTCCCGGTCTTAACGGACTCATGACTCCTTATGATCCCATCGAATTTCCGGGCTCCGGCCTGACGGTCGGGGACAGCGTTTACCTCGCCGGGGGATCGGGCCTGCCGGAAGGCCACTACACACTGCTGCCCGCCCATTACGCCTTGCTGCCCGGCGCCTACCTGATCTCGCCGGAGCCGGGAACGCAGGACGTCACGCCGGGTTCGGTCGCGCGCAGGCTCGACGGCGTACCCATCGTCGCCGGGCAATGGGAGGCGGCGGGAACGGCCATCCGCGACTCCCGCTGGAGCGGATTCGCCGTGGAGACCGGCGACATCGCCAGAACACGCTCCGAATATCAGGAGTATCTGGCTAACGAGTTCTTCGAGGAGAAAGCCGCAGCCGAAGAAAAGCCGGTACCGGACTTGCCCGCTTCCGCGGGTACCGTCGCCGTGTTCGCGGAGGCCAGCCTGTCTTTACGCGGGACGGTTCTGGCGTCTTCGTCCTCGGGAGGGCTCGGCGGGCGTCTGGATATCGGCGCCGACCGGCTGGCGGTGGTGGGGCGCCGCGAGGACCTCGCGGCGATCGGAGAAGGCTATGTCGGTTTGGTCGCCGAGGAACTCAATGACCTGAACGTCGGAAGTATCATGTTGGGCGGTTCCCGGAGCCGGGAAAACACGGGAAGAAGGCTCTCTGTCAATTCGCGCTCGGTGATCGTTGGCAGCGGGGCGCGGCTGAGCGGACAGGAACTCCTTCTCGCCGCACGGGAAAATCTGACTATCGCACAAGGTGCGGCGGTGGAGAGCGTCGGCAAAACGGAATCGTCGGGCGAAACCCTGCTGGTGAGCAACGATCCGAAGACCGGAGCTGCGGACAGCAACGGCGCCTTGGTCCGGGTATCGTCGTCGGGTCTTGCGACGGTCACGAGGGACAAGGCCGTCAGCGGAGCCCGCGGGACTTTGACGGTCGAAGCCGGAGCCCTCCTCAAGTCTTCCGGTTCGATTCTCCTGGACTCCACCAAGGACACCGTGTTCCACGGAACCGTCGAAATTCCCGGAGGAGACTTAGAGTTCCGCGCCGGCGCGATCAGCTTGGGCGAGGCTCCTGCCGGTACGGGCGGTTTGGTCCTGTCGTCCGGGCAGGTGAGCGCCCTGGGCGCGAACAACCTGATTCTGACCAGTCGCTCGGACGTCAATATTTACGACGGCGTTTCCGTCGGTCTGAAGCGGCTTACCATCGATGCCGCAGCATTGCGGGGCTTCGCCGAGGTATCCGACGAAGCAAGGATTTCGGCGGAGGCGATCACTCTGGCCAATACTTCCTCCCCGGCGACTGCCGGAGCGGGAAACGGGGAGGGGACGCTGACGCTGGATGCCGCAAACATCACGCTGGGCGGCGGAAACTTCGCGCTGTCCGGATTTCGGCAGGTCGCTCTCAACGCCGCGGAAAACCTCGGCGGGCAGGGAGAGGGAAAATATTCGGCGGACGGCGACCTCGTTCTCGCGGCCGGCCGGATCACCGGGGCGTCGGGATCGACGACGACGATCGATGCGAGCGGTCACACCGTGGCAGTCCGGACGACCGGCAACGTTCCCGATTCCACTTCGGCGCCGCTGGGCGCGGCCTGGTCGATTACCGCCGACGCGATCGTGCAGCAAGGCCGTTTCGATTTGCCGGGCGGCGCATTGGATCTCATCGCCTTGACCGGCGATATCTTGGTGGGAGCCGGCTCGAGTATCGACCTTTCCGGACGAAGCGTGAAATTCGATGATCAGGTCCGGTTCGCTCCGGCCGGTCGGCTGAATCTGGTCGCGAACTCGGGGAATATCGATTTCGCTTCGGGAGCATCGGTCAATCTGGCGGGGGCCGTAGGCGGCGGCGATGCCGGCCTCCTGAACATACGGGCACCGCACGGAACCTTCCGCTGGGAAGGGCAGGTCACCGCGGGTGCGGCCGACGGTTACCGGCAGGGCTCGTTGATGCTGGATGAGATGGACTTCGGGCCCGGCGGATTCTCGGCGCTCAATGCTCATCTGCGCGATGGGGGTTTTGCCGATGAAATCGACCTGCGTCAGCGTAGCGGCGACGTCGCGATCGGCGGGGGCGATGTTGTCCTTGCCCGCCGGTTCAGCCTGCGGGCGGACGAGGGCGCGGTCGATATCTCGGGCGAGATCGACGCGTCCGGAACGGAAGGCGGGGAGATCGAGATCGCGGCCCGCAACGGGATCGTGCTCGGTGGCGGCGCCCGTCTACGAGCCGCCGCGCATGGCGAAGGCGAGCGCGGCGGCCGCGTGACGCTGGATACGGTGCATCCCGACGACGCGGGATCGGGCCTGCTCGACTTGTCCGCGTCCGGCGGCTTGATCGACGTCTCGGGCGGCAGCGGCGGCGCCGGCGGATTCGTGCATCTTCGCACCGGGCGCGACGCGGGAGGGAACGTCGCCGTGACGGACATCCGCACGAAAATCACGGGTGCGTCGCAGGCGGATCTGGAAGCGACATGGGTATTCGAGGGTGAAACCGTCATCGATGAGGCGCGAATCCAGTTTTTCCAGAACGACGTCAACACCTTCATGGCCTCTGCGCCCGCGTTGGTAAACGAATCCGGGGCGGCGATCGAGCTAACTCCTGGGGTGGAAGTGCGCGGAGCGAACCTGAAGCTCGTGTCGACCTGGGATTTCGCCTCGGACTATCCATCGTGGCATCCGGACGGCATTCCCGGTTACCTCACTCTCAACGCGACCGGCGGCAACCTCGATATCAACGCTTCGCTGACCGATGCCTTCGCGCTCGGTTCGGTGCTTCCCGGAGTACTTCCCGATTATCAGGACTTTCTGCAGCCCGGTCTCTCGTGGAGCTACCGCCTGACCGCCGCGAATAACATCAATCTGGCGGCCAATCAGGTGGTTCGCACGGGCACCGGCACCATCACGCTGGAAGCGGGAGGCGATATCGTGTTCGAGGAAGGAGCCACCGACTCTGATCGCGCCGCGGCGGTCTATACCGTCGGCCGTCCGACCGATGGGGATTCGGACGATCCGGCGGCCGATCGGCGCTACGGCTCGATGGACGATTTGCTGGTGGCGCTAGGATTCTATGCGGAATATCCGGTCGACGGCGGCGATATCGCGATCAAAGCCGGCGGCAACATCAAGGGCGCCGCTACCGGCCAATTGATGACCGATTGGCTGGTGCGGACCGGCGACTGGAGTCGTCGGAACGACCACACCGAGGAACGGCCGACCATGTGGGGCATCAATCTGAGCGGGGATCCCGACGCACCGGATAGCCGGTTTTTCAATCAGAACGTCGGCGCCCTGGGCGGGGGCAACGTCCGGGTCAGCGCCGGGGGCAGCGTGGAGAATCTGTCGGTCATGGTTCCCACGACCGGCAAGCCGGTGGGGCAACGTGCAAGCCCGGACGACCCTGTCAACTTCCTGACGAACGAGTTCGTGGTTCAGGGGGGCGGCAATATCGATGTTTCGGCCGGCAAGGATCTCCTGGGCGGCGTCTATTTCACCGGTCTTGGCGAGGGGCGCATGCGGGCCGGCGGCAATTTCGGGATCGGGGCGAACGGTCTCGCTCCGGTAGTGGCGCTGGGGTCCTCCCAATTCGAGCTTTCCGCCCGGCAGAATCTCACCTTGGGCGCGGCCTTCAATCCGACGGTTCTGGAACAAATCAAGAAGCCGGATATTTCGGGAATCGAAAGCTATTTCTTCACTTACAGCGATGCCAGTGCGATCGATTTGTCGTCCGTCGGCGGCAAGGTGACGCTGCAGAACGATACCGACCGGCTGGCCCTGGGGAGCTTGACGTCGGAGAGCAAATTCGCCGCGTCGATTTATCCGGGGACGCTCAAGGCCACCGCCTTTTCCGGCGATATTTCGATCGAGCGTTCGTTCAAGATGTATCCCGCTGCGCGGGGACAGCTTGAGCTCCTCGCCGCCAATAACATAAGCACCGGGGCGGGAGGGGGGTTCGTCGACATCAACATGTCCGACGCCGATCCAGCGCTTCTCCCGAATCCGCAAATTCCGGCATCCGTGATGTCCGGCAGTGACACCACGGCGGACGCCCGGTTCGATCCGCGCGGACGCGCCGAGCTCATTCACGCAGCCGTGCCGGTCCATGCGTCCGATACGGTTCCGGTGCGGGTCGTCGCGGAGCACGGGAATATTGCGTTCCGACGCGGCAACGAGCTCCGCTTGTACACGCCGAAAGCTGCGGTCATCAAGGCCGGGGGGGATATACGCGATTTCACCTTCAAGGGGCAGAATCTGAGGGACGACGATATCACCGTCATTCACGCCGGACGGGATATTCGGTTCAGGTCCCCGCGCAATCCCGTCGGCGGATTGGCGAACGTAGACTACCAGATTGAATTGGCGGGTCCCGGCGAGTTGCAACTGCTCGCCGGGAGAAGCATCGATCTCGGGTCGTCGAACGGCGTTTCCACCATCGGCGGATTGTTCAACCCGGCCTTGGGCAGCGGCGGCGCGAACATCATCGTGCAGACCGGATTGGCCGGAAAAATGGACGTCGAAGCGTTTATGGCGCGTTATCTGGATTCCGGGAGCTACAAGCTGGACATCGGCGGACGAGATCCCGAAGCTTCGCTGGCCTACTTCAAGACCCTGCCCATCGAGCGTCAACGGCGCGAGCTGCTGAAAATTCTCTTCAACGAAATTCGCCAATCCGCCTCCGCGGCGGCGGCCGAGAGCGACGAAGCCAAACGCGCACGGCAGTACAAGAGAGGTTTCGACGCGATTCAAACGCTATTCCCGGATAAGGAATACCAAGGCGATCTGAAACTGTTCTTCAGCAAGATCAAGACGCTAGATGGCGGCGACATCGATATTACCGTTCCGGGCGGGCTGGTGAACGCCGGTCTGGCGGTGGCGTTTACCGGTGCCAAGGACGCAAGCGAACTCGGCATCGTCGTGCAGCGCGAGGGGGACTTGAACGCTTTCGTCAAAGGAGATTTCCAGGTCAATGAGTCGCGCGTTTTTACCATGGACGGCGGCGACATCGTGATCTGGTCGGCCGAAGGCGACATCGACGCCGGGCGGGGGGCGAAAGCCGCTATTTCAGCACCGCCTCCTATTACGACCTTCGACGAGGAAGGAAACCAAAAAACGATATTCCCTCCCATCGTGTCGGGCAGCGGCATCCAGGCGATCGTCAGCACGCCAGACAAACCCGAGGGATCGGTCATTCTGGCAGCGCCGAAAGGCGTGGTGAATGCGGGCGAGGCGGGCATCCGCGGCGGCCAGGTCGTCATCGCGGCCACCGCGGTTATTGGTGCCTCGAATATCCAGGCGTCCCAGGGAACGGTTGGCGTTCCCACGGCCCCTCCCCCTCCGGTTGTACCGGCAGGAGTCGACAATTCTGCAACCGGCGCTGCCAAACAGGCTACGGACCAGGCCAATGTCGGCGGTTCGGGCGATGGCCAGCAGGCTCAATCCGGCCAGGCCAAGTCCGGGCTGAGCGTGATTACTACGGAAGTCATCGGCTTCGGCAACTGCAGCGTGGGCGACGTGAGGGATGGCAAGGCGGGCTGCAGTTGATCTCCGATCCAGGGATATCGACGGGTGATTTTCCGCTCCAGGTGCCTGAATTCGGCATCCCGATCGGGGCGAAATCGTCACGTATCTGAAACATTGATGTAACACAATACATGCTTTCAAAATCAGTAAATACAAGAACTTACATGAAAGTGAGGGTCTACGCTCTGGCCTTGGGGTTGGTGCTCGTTCCGAGCATCGTTCACGCCTGGTGGAACGACGCCTGGTCGTCGCGCAAACAGATTTCGCTGGACGGCGGAGCTACCGGCGCGGATATCCAGGAGACCTTGGCCGAGTTCCCGGTGCTGGTCCGCCTGCATACCGGAAACTTCGCCTACTTCATGGACCTGGCCGAAAACGGCAAGGATATTCGCTTCATGGCGGACGATAAGACGCCTTTGAAGTATCACGTCGAGAAGTTCGACGCGATCAACGAGATGGCCCTGGTCTGGGTCAAGGCGCCGCAGTTCCGCGGCGGGATCAGCACCGATTCGATCTGGATGTATTACGGCAACGCCGAAGCGCCGGATGGCGGCGACGCGAACGGGACGTACGACGTGCATCAGGCGCTGGTGTTGCATTTCGACGAGACGGACCCGATGCCAAAGGACGCCACCGCCTACGGCAACCATGCGGCGGATTCCAAGGCCGCGCCGGAACCGGCGGGCTGGATCGGTGCAGCGGCCAAATTCACCGGAGCGGGCGGCATTGCGATCAATGCCAATCCGGCTCTGCAACTTTCGCCCGATAAAGGCTGGACCTTTTCCGCCTGGCTGAAGATCGATCAGGCCCAGTCGAATGCTTACGTCTTGCACGCTGGGGAAGGCGAGAACGCGCTGGAGCTATCGGTTCGGGACACCGGTCTGGTCGCGAAATATGCGAACAACGGCCAAGGGGTCGAGACGCCTCCCGCGCCGTTGCAACTCGGCAAGTGGCAGCACATCGCCGTGGTTCTGCGGACGGACAAGCTGGAACTGTACCTGGACGGCAACAAGGCGGGCGAGTCGCCGGCTTCGGCGGGGCCGATGAATCCGATGGTGACCTTGGGCGCCGGCGCCGCAGGCGATAGCCTCATCGGCTTTCTGGACGAAGTTCAGATTGCCAACACGGCGCGTACCGCCGACTGGATCAAGCTCTTGGCGCGCAGCCAAAGCGCCGATTTCAACGTTCTCGGTTTTGGCCAGGACGAATCCAAGCAAGGGGCGGGCGGTCCCAATTATTTCGTCATCATCCTGCAAAGTCTGACCGTCGACGGCTGGGTGGTGATCGCCCTGTGCGGCGTCATGTTCGTGATCAGCGCCCTGGTGATGGTCACCAAGGGGCTGGCTATCTCCAGGGCCAATAAGGACAACCGCGCCTTCCTCGACCAATACCGGAACATGGACGCTTCCGCCGATCCCGGAGCGCTGGATCAGGAAGAAACCGAGGAGGAGAAGGAACTCGGCGAATCGGATTTTCTTGCCGCGGTGGTGGGCAAGCACGATCACTTCCAGAGTTCTCCCGTCTACCACGTCTACCACGCGGGGGTTCAGGAGCTCAAAAAGCGCTTCGGCACTTTGGCCAACCAACCCTTGACCGACGAGGCGCTCAACGTTCTGCGGGCGCGGCTCGACGCGGCGGTGGTGCGCGAGGGGCAAAAGCTCAACCGCAATATGGTATTGCTCACTATCGCCATCTCCGGCGGCCCGTTCTTGGGCCTGTTGGGTACCGTGCTCGGGGTGATGATCACCTTCGCCGTGATCGCCGCCACAGGCGATGTCAACATCAACTCCATTGCACCCGGTATCTCCGGCGCGCTGCTCGCCACCGTCGCGGGTCTCGCCGTCGCTATCCCGGCCCTGTTCGGCTACAACTACCTGCTCACCCAAATCAAGGACCTCACCGCGGAGATGCGGGTGTTCACCGACGAGTTTCTGGCCATGGTGTCGGAGCGCCTGGCCGAGCGTCACCGCGGGGGATAAGCCATGAAAGTCGAATCCGAAGAGAAGGTCTACGACGACATCAACATCACGCCCATGCTGGACGTGGCCTACGTGCTGCTGCTGATCTTCATCATCATGACCACCGCCACGGTACAAGGCATCACCGTCAACCTGCCCAAGGCCAGCGCCACGCCCGCTCTGTCCAAGCCGAAGACCAAGGCGATTTCGATTACCCAGGACGGCACCATTTACCTGGACACCTATCCGGTCAGCCTCCAGGAGCTCGAAACCCGTCTGTCGCAGTACAAGGCGGCCACGCCGGACCTTCCGGTGGTGCTCAAGGCCGATGCCGCCATCCAGTATGAAAAGGTCATCGACGTGCTGGACGTGGTCACGCGCCTGCAGATCAGCCAGCTCGGCCTGGTGACGCAGAAACTGGTGAAGTAAGCCTCGTCTCCGTCGCCCGCCATGAGCAAGAAAACTTGGCTTCGCTATCTGCCGCTCGGGATCGGCGGGGTTCTGATCGTCGTGATCGCGGTGGCGGTTTTTTTTCTGAAGGACCTTTTCGAAAAGCCGGTGCAGACCAAGAAACAGGTCCAGCAGATCACCGTGATCCAACCGCCCCCGCCACCTCCGCCGCCCCCGCCCGAGGAAAAGCCGCCGGAGCCGGAGATCAAGGAGGAGAAGATCGAAGAACCGGAACCGGAGCCCGAGCCGGAACCCGAGCAGCAAGCGGATGAACCGCCTCCCGGCGAGGATCTGGGCGTCGACGCCGAGGGTGCCGCCGGGTCCGACGCTTTCGGGCTGGTCGGCAAGAAAGGCGGAAGGGGGCTCATCGGGGGAGGCGGCGGCAACGCCATCATCTGGTACGGCCAGCAGTTGCAGCGCCAGATCGCGGACGAACTGCGGGAGAAGCTGAGCCAGAGCAAGGCGCGGAACAAGAAGATTTCGGTGATTGCGAATATCTGGATCGGCGCCGACGGAAGCGTTTCCCGTGCCGAACTGGCCTCTTCCAGCGGGGACGGCGATGTGGACGAAGCCTTGCGTTCGGCTTTGGGGACACTCCGCTCCAGGCTCAAAGCTCCTCCGGAGAACATGCCGCAGCCGGTGAAGATCCGCATCCGCTCCTAAAACAGACTCAGAAATAACACGACTTGGGGAATTCCATGAAAGCAGACCGCAAGCTGCTCGCCGCGCCTTTGGCCTTGATTTTGGCGTCCACCGCGGCGGCGGGAGAAAAAGAAGAACTGCTGAAGCTCAAGAACACCACGCTCAATTTGATCGACATCCTGGTGCAGCAGGGAATCATCGACAAATCGAAAGCGGAGGACATGATCAAGCAGGCGGAAACCAAGGCTGCAGCGGAAGCCAAGGCGGAAGCCGCGAAGGAAGAGCAGGTCGCTGCAAAACAGGGTAATCCGGACAAGGGCAAGCCGGGACCGGTACGGGTGACCTACGTCCCTGATTTCGTGAAGGACGAGATTCGCGCCGAGGTGAGCAAGGAACTGCGCGACGAAGTGGTAAAGGAAGTCAAGTCCCAGGCCAAGACGGAAAAATGGGGCGTGCCGGCGGCTCTGCCGGATTGGGTGAACCGGTTCAAGTTGTCGGGCGATTTTCGCGTGCGTTTCGAGGATCAGTTATTTGCGGACGACAATCAGGAAGGCAGTTATCTTAACTGGCCGGTCATCAATGAAGATGGCGGCATCACTGCTGCGGGAGAGGATGCCTTCCTGAATACCACGGTCGACCGGCAGCGTTACCGAATTCGCGTGCGCCTTGGACTGGAGGCGCAAATCGCCGATCACTTCAAAGCTGGCATTCGCCTGGCCACCAGCAACGATCGCAGCCCGATTTCCATCAACCAAACCTTGGGACAATACGGGAAACAGTATGAGGTGGCGCTGGATCGGGCCTTTCTTCAATACGACCACGTGGACGGAAAGGGAACGGACTGGTTTACCGTATGGGCCGGGCGTTTCGCCAATCCATGGCTTTCCACGGACAACCTGTTCGACCCGGACCTCAGTTTCGAAGGTTTCGCCGGCACGTTCCGCCTGCCTATCGGACCCAAGGCAGAGCTTGCCCAGGACTTCTTCAGGTCGGGGCCTCAGTACCGTCAAATCAATATGGGATTTTCGACGCCTAACACGGCCTTCCTGACCTTGGGCGCCTTTCCCTTGCAGGAAATCGAATTGGAATCTCAGGACAAGTGGCTGTGGGCGGCACAAAGCGGCCTGGATTGGCTTTTCGGTACCAACACTCGGGTGAAGGCGGGCGTTGCCTATTACGACTACAAGAATATCGTGGCGCAGCCCAATGCGCTCGGTAGCCGCAGGAATGATTGGACGGCGCCGGAATTCTTCACCAAGGGCAATAGTTTGGCTGCGATACGCAGTCCCGGTAATGATCCAGACGGGTGCGCGGTCAATGAAATCGTTTGTCTGGTTGGCCTTGCATCCGACTTTAATATCGTAGATGCAATGTTTGCCCTGGATTACGGTGGCTTCGGCGAAAACCACGTGATGTTCACTGCCAATTACTCGGAGAACATCGGCTTTGATGAAAAGGAAATCCTGAAACGTACCGGAGAAACCATCAAGCCCAAGACTACCGCCTTTCAGGTCCGTCTCGACGTGGGCCGGCCGGAAATCCGTAAATTCGGCGACTGGAGCACTTTCTTCGCATACAAGTATCTCGAGCGAGATTCGGTACTGGATGCGTTCACGGACTCCAATTTCCACTTGGCCGGGACCGATGCGAAAGGATGGATGGCCGGCATGGTATATGGCTTGGCGAAAAACACTTGGGCCAATATCCGCTGGCTCTCGGCCGACGAAATCGACGGTCCTCCGTTCGGGGTCGACGTGCTGCTGGTGGACTTGAACGCGCGGTTCTAATTCCATTCGGCATTCGATAGAACATTCATCGTAGGATGGGTAGAGCGAAGCGAAATCCATCGATGGCGGGTTAGCCCCTCGGCTCCGCGTAACCCACCGACCCTTCGACTTGGCTCAGGACAGGTCCGCGGGTGCTCGGCGGGTTACGGCCTCGCGGCCTAACCCACCCTACAAAACAATTCCTGATTGAAAGCGATTTGGAATAAAACATCGAGATCGAGTCATGAGCCCATTCGACATGCGTTCGCTTTTCTTGATTCGGCGGACGAAAAACGCCGTCCTTTTTCTGTTGCTGTGGTGCGCCGTGGTTGGCCCTTCGGCAGTACACGCCCAGGCGCCCAAGCAAGACAGTGCTGCGGCTCAAGCCTTGCGCAAGGCGCAGGGCATGCTGCGCCAGTTGAGCCAGGAGAAGACGGCTTTGGAAGGGGAAAAGAGCGCCTTGCTGGACCAGGTCGGAAAGCTTGAAGACAAGATCAAGCAACTCGAAGGATTGGAGAGTGTGGTCCAGCAGCAGAAGGCCAGTCTCGATAACTTGAGAGCCGGTAACGAATCGCTGCAGGGGCGCATCCATCAGGATTCCGAACGCATTCGCGGCCTCAACGAGCGTTTGCGCGCTGCGGTCGGCCAGTTGAAGAAAT
The DNA here is from genome assembly GCF_002005105.1 of Methylocaldum sp. 14B. GTDB lineage: Bacteria > Pseudomonadota > Gammaproteobacteria > Methylococcales > Methylococcaceae > Methylocaldum. Next base: position 150,289 of record NZ_MSCV01000012.1, read on the forward strand.
ACCAGCAGGACAATGCGCTTCTGGTCGGCGCGGTGGCCGAGCGATCCCGATGGATTGAGGCGTGCACGGAGAAAAACCAAGGCTTGTACCAAGCAAACCGCGAATTGCTGGACAAGTATCAAGGCAAGGGATTTTGGGATGCGCTCACCGAAGGCGAACCCTTTACCCAAATCAGTTCGGTGAAGGCCGAAAACGAAGCTCAGGAGTTCCAATTCAAACTCGAAGACCTCCAGGTCACGCCTTGGCAGGAAGCCGGCGTGGCCGTTTCGGAAACAAGCCCGGCCGCAAGTGAGAATGCGCCGCCGCCCGATGAGGAGGAGGACGAAGAGTGAACGGAAACGGGCGCATACGACTCGGCCGGACGGCACGCCAGGGTTTGGCGGGCCTACCGGGATAGAGGCTCCATATAGTTCGAAAATCCCTTCCCGATCAAATGGGTGCCGACCTTCCGGCCCACCCAGGCGATGTACCAATGCCGTTAGAGCGTTTTCCATCCCGGTGTACGGATTCGTGCCAGGAGGGGAGAACGTAGGTCGGCAATCCCTTCCCAATCGCAAACGGTCGCTTTAGTCGCGACCCTTCCAATCGCAAACGGCCTGGCCGGGAGCGCCGGCCACGCCCTTCCCGAAGACACCGTTTGCGATTGGAATGCCGGGGTCCAGACGCTACGGATGGCAGAGGCCTCTCACTTCCTTGTGCACTGGATTCATGCCGCACAGTCCCTGTGCGGCACCCTACGGGCGCTTCGCGTGCAAATCGGCCTCGCCACGCTACGCCGTCCCGCTTCGCTCGCGAGTCCTGGGCAGTCCTTCCCTGGCCTGCCCGCTCGCCGCATTGCGCCTCGCCCTGCCGATTTGTCCGGCACAAATTTGCCAGGAGCAAATTTGGACGTGCGGAGCACGGTCCGTAGGACGAACCCCAGGGATGGGGTGAGCAATCCCTGCCGGAAGGGGCGTTCTGGCGCTCCCAGAACGACCGTTTGCGATTGGAAGGACGGCTTAACTTAACGGCACTGGGCGATGTAC
>NZ_MSCV01000013.1 GCF_002005105.1 Methylocaldum sp. 14B
ATCCCTTTTGTACTTTGTCTGGCAGGCGATCGATAATCAGAGCGAGACTTTAGGGCGTTCCGACAACAAGTTTATGACCGTGTCACTAGTATTGAACCGAAGGATCTGGGCCGATTTGATAGGCTCTTTGGAGTTGCGGCACATGCAGCAGGATTCGAATCGATCAGAAAATGAATTTGACGAGAATCGGGTAACGGCCAGTTTGCTTATGAGGTTCTGATTCTTCATGTACGATGCCTTTTACAATCTGAAAAAAAAACCTTTCCAGCTCAATCCGGACCCCGAGTTTTTCTACAACAGCGCGGTTCATAAACGGGCGTTGGCATATTTACGATATGGTTTAGCCCAGGGCGAAGGGTTTGTTGTCGTGACCGGAGAGCCCGGCACCGGGAAAACGATGCTGGTAAAGGAGTTGTTCGGCGCGCTCCGGAACGAAAATATTGTTGCAGGCCTGATGGTGACGTCCCAGGTCGGTGCCGAGGATACTCTACGGATCATTGCTGCCACGTTCGGCCTTTCTTACGATGGCGATGCGAAGGCGGTTCTCCTCAAGAATCTGGAAGAATTTTTCAAACTCAAGTCTCGCGAGGGAAAGCGAGTCCTACTGGTCGTCGATGAAGCACAGAATCTTCCGGCCCAGTCTTTGGAAGAACTGCGCATGCTGCTCAATTTCGAATCGGAAGGACGATCGATCTTTCAGGTTTTCCTGTTGGGACAGGATGAGCTGCGAGCCACATTGCAGGGAGGCAAAATGGAACAGGTACGGCAGCGAATAACGGCCATGTACCACTTGCGACCGTTAGAGCTCGAAGAAACCAAAGAATATATCCTTCATCGATTGACTACGGCGGATTGGGCACACGATCCGGAATTTACGAAAGAGGCATTTGAGGAAATCTATCGCCATACCCAGGGGGTTCCACGAATAATCAATACTTTGTGCGACCGGCTTTTATTGTATGGATACTTGGAGGAACTCCATATGCTGGATTTGGATGCGGTTCGCTTGGTGATAAACGAGATGGAGCAGGATGCCGTGCGAGTCCAGCGTCCATCCTGTCAAGGAGCGACCAATATCGAGGCGCCGTTGTACCCGATCGACTCGGGATACGTCCCGGCGGCTACCGGAAGCCTAGAGGAGAGGGTCGTTCAACTCGAACACCTGGTGTTCAGTTTGCGGAAAACCGTGCAAAAAGAACGGGCTTTGTTGCGAAAAGCCATTCTCTTGCAGCTCGATCTTGATGAAGTTTATCAGGAGCCGCTTGACGAAGTTTGAAGTGCGAAAAACTAGCTTGAAGCTTCTCGCTGCGAATTAACAAAAACAATTATAAATTGCGCGCCGTTACTGCGCGTTAGGGGGTATTTTTGGCTAATCCGTCGGCCGCTGGCAATCCCATCGTCAATGCGATGACAGTGGATGTCGAAGATTATTTCCATGTATCGGCATTCGAACCCTATATTGGAAGGGATAAGTGGGACGATTTACCCTGCCGGGTGGAAAGAAATACCGACCGGATACTTCAGATCTTTGCCGAAGCGGGAGTGCAAGCCACTTTTTTCACGTTGGGGTGGGTGGCCGAGCGCTACCCGGCACTCATAAAACGAATAGTAAAAGCCGGCCATGAGCTGGCTTGTCACGGCTATAGCCATGTACGAGTGACTCAACAAACTCCTGATGAGTTTCGTGACGATGTTTTGCGGACCAAGCGTTTGCTCGAAGATCTCGGCGGAGTCCCGGTTCTGGGATATCGTGCGGCCAGCTATTCGATCGGTTCCAAAAACCTCTGGGCGCTAGAGGTTCTGGAAGAATCCGGATTCAGTTACAGCTCCAGCATCTATCCTGTAAAGCATGATTTGTACGGCATGCCGGAAGCGCCGCGCTTCTCGTTCAGGCCGTGCAGACCGGACGGGTTGCTGGAAATACCCGTAACTACGGTCGAATTAAGCAATAAGAAATTACCGTGCGGCGGTGGCGGCTATTTCCGTTTGCTGCCCTATCGGGTTTCTCGCTGGGCCATCGAGCGAGTGAATCGGAAAGACCGGCAATCATGCGTGTTTTATTTTCACCCTTGGGAAATCGATCCGGATCAGCCGAGGCAGCGAGGCATCAATCTGAAAACACGGTTTCGCCACTACCTGAATCTTTCTCGGACCGAATCGCGCTTGCGCCGTCTTTTACACGACTTTCGCTGGAACACGATGGCTCATGTGTTTTTATCTCCATACCACAATTAACCCGGACCGAAATCTTGCATGGAAATTAAGCGATTAGACGGCAGCCGCAAGTCTGACTGGGATGCATTCGTAAATAATTGTACCGGGGCGAGTTTTTTTCATCTCGCCGGTTGGCAAGACGTCATCGAGCGCGCCTTTGGCCATGAAACCCACTATCTCTTTGCGGAAGAAGAGGGTCGCATCGTCGGGGTATTGCCGCTCGGCCATGTGAAAAGCTTTCTATTCGGTAACGCGCTGATATCGAACCCCTTTTGCGTGTATGGCGGCGCCGCGACCGAATCCGATGCAGCGCGTAAAGCGCTGGAGCAGGCAGCCTGCGATCTTGCACGGGAACTCGAGGTGGATTATCTGGAGCTTCGCAATCAAAAACCGCACGGTTCCGGGCGGCCGACCAAATCGCTCTATGTCACGTTCCGGAAAGCTCTGGATCCCGATCCCGAGAAGAATCTCGCGGCCGTTCCGCGTAAACAGCGCGCGATGATCCGAAAGGGCATTGCCGCCGGCTTAAGCAGCATCATCGATCCCGGTGTGGACCGGTTTTTCGGAGCCTACGCCGAGAGCGTCCGGAATCTCGGAACACCGGTATTTTCAAAACGCTATTTCGCAATCTTGAAGGACGTATTCGGCGATTCTTGCGAAATCCTCAGCATCGAGCATCAAGGGCGCGTTATCGCCAGCGTGATGAGTTTCTATTTTCGCGACGAGGTGCTCCCGTATTATGGCGGCGGAACCGAAGAAGCCAGGGATCTCAAGGGTAACGATTTCATGTACTGGGAGGTCATGCGGCGGGCGACGGAAAAAGACGTGCGGGTATTCGACTACGGTAGAAGCAAAGAAGGTACCGGCTCGTACCGATTCAAGACGCACTGGGGCTTCGAGCCCGAACCATTGGCTTACGAGTACGAGTTGGTGAAAGCGAAGGCGGTACCCGAGATAAATCCGCTCAATCCGAAATATCGATATTTCATCGCTGCATGGCAGCGTCTGCCTTTGCCGGTCAGCAATCTGGTGGGCCCCTGGATCTCCCGCAACCTCGGCTGAACGTTACGGCACCGCCTATGAAGGAGATTTTGCTCCTCGCCCACAGGATTCCCTACCCGCCGAATAAAGGGGACAAGATACGATCCTTTCACTTGCTCAAATATTTATCGGAGTCGTACCGCGTTCATCTCGGCGCGTTCGTGGACGATCCGAACGACTGGCGTTATGCATCCGATGTAAGAAATTTTTGCGGGGAAGCGTGTCTGCTTCCGCTGCACCCAGGACGCGCCAAACTCAAGAGCCTCAAGGGATTAGCGGTCGGACTCCCTTTAACCGTGCCTTATTATTCCGACGCTCGCATGAGCGCTTGGGTAGCCGGTATTTTGAAGCAGCGCTCCATTCATGCCGTCTTGGTGTTTTCGTCGGCGATGGCCCAATATGTGGTAGAGCATGCGTCGGTGCCGCGGATCATCGATTTCGTCGATGTCGATTCCGACAAATGGCGGCAATATGCAACCCAAAAAACCTGGCCGATGAATTGGGTTTACCGGCGGGAGGCGGCGTATTTGGCGCGCTATGACCGCAAGATCGCGAATTCGTTTAGCTGTTCTCTCTTCGTGTCGGAAAACGAGGCGAGCTTGTTCAAAGGCCTTGCTCCAGAAGTGAAAGAGCGGATTATGAGTATCGAGAACGGTGTCGACACGGCTTATTTTTCGGATAAAGCAGATTACGCCAATCCTTACGCGCCCGGCGAGCATGTCATGGTATTCACCGGAGCTATGGATTATTGGGCCAACATCGACGCGGTCACTTGGTTTGCGCGCGATATATTTCCGGAAATTCGCCGCCAGATGGATACGGCGCGCTTTTACATCGTTGGTGCGCGCCCGACCGAGGCGGTCCGGAACCTCGCTCGCATCGAGGGTGTTGCAGTAACCGGTGCGGTTGAGGATGTGCGGCCTTTCCTGAAGCATGCCCGTTGTGCGGTTACGCCCTTGAGAATCGCACGAGGAATTCAGAACAAAGTGCTGGAGGCCATGGCGATGGGGAAATCCATCGTCTCCACTGGGGCGGCGATCGAAGGCATCGAAATCCAAAAACCTCTGGATCTTCTCGTTGCGGAGACTCCCTGGGAGTGGGCGGACACCGTCTCGAAGGCGCTTTGCGCCGACTCGCTGCCGTTTAAGTCCGAGAGAAACCGGGAGTTCGTTGTGCAGCGATACGGCTGGGCGAACAGTCTTCGCCGTCTGGGGGCGGTGCTGGAAGCAATATGAAAATGAGTGTTGAAGCTTTGGCCGGCCCGCAACAAATCAATACGCCGGATTCGGCCGCCGAATGGCCCGCGGCATTATGGTTGACGAGCGTCGCCGTTCTGGCCTTGCTGGGAATTTATCATTCCACGTTCGCATCGATGGTCGCCATCTGGTGGCGTTCGGAGACTTTCGCGCATGGTTTCATCATCTTTCCGGTAAGCATCTGGCTTATCTGGCGGGAGCGGTGCGAACTAGCCCGGATAATCCCGTACCCGGACTATCGGGCCTTGCCGCTTTTGATTTCTCTTGGATTCGCATGGCTTGCGGCGCGGCTCGTCGACGTCCTCGTGATTGAGCAATTGATGTTGATCGGCATGATTCCAGTGTTGATCTGGCTGCTTCTGGGCTGGACCGTGCTGACCAAATTGGCGTTTCCCCTTGGGTTCCTGCTATTCGCCGTACCGACCGGCGAGGCGCTTGTTCCGATTTTGATGGAGTTTACCGCCGACTTCACGGTTAAGATGCTCCAGATCACCCGTATTCCGGTTTACCGGGAAGGGACTTTTTTCAGCATACCCAGCGGCGATTGGTCGGTCGTCGAAGCCTGCAGCGGCATACGCTACCTGATCGCCTCGATTACGCTCGGTTTCCTTTATGCCTATTTGAGCTACCGCTCAATGGTTCGCAGAATGGCATTCATCGTGCTGGCCCTATGTTTTCCGATAATTGCCAATGGATTGCGAGCTTACATGATCGTGATGATAGGCCATCTGAGCGGAATGAAGCTCGCGGTAGGCGTAGACCATGTGATCTATGGGTGGATATTTTTCGGTATCGTCATGCTATTGATGTTTTGGATCGGCTCGTTTTGGACCGAACCTCCGCAGAGGAGCGCCGAGTTGCCGTCTTTTACGACAAAAATTCCGGAGCGTCGTGCTAATGCCGTTCGCCTTGCAGCAACTGCCGGCATAGCTTTGGTCATTTCGGTATTCTGGCCGGCTCGAGCAGCCTACATCGATTCGCTGGCTGATCACATAGCTGCATCCGTGAAGGTCGAGCTGCCACAGGCAGCCGGTTTTTGGCAAACTGCCGAGGCCTTCACGGAATGGGAGCCTTCCTACGTAGGGCCGAATGCCAAAGCCAAGGCGTTTTATCGCAGTGGCGCCGACACAGTCGGCCTATACGTGATGTATTACCGCCATCAAAAACAAGGCGGCGAACTTATCAATTCGCAAAACGTTCTCGTTTCCCCCGAAGACCGGCAGGTCTGGAAGATGCCCGAAGAAAAGCCGATGAAAGCCCGGCTGAACGGTGCTCCCGGCACAGTCCTGCAAGGACGGCTTCATTCACCCACGCAGCGATTGCTGACCTGGCGCTGGAACCGGATATCGGGACGGTATACGACAAACGACTATATCGGGAAATTGCTCGAAGCCAAGGACAAGCTTTTGGGCGCTGTGAAGGACGGTGCGGCTGTGATCCTCGTTACACCGTATGAAGATGATGTCCGGACGGCTTCCGAGGTGTTGCAGCGTTTCGTCGATGAGATGTTGCCGTCGGTCGATCGTAATCTGAACGATGCGGCCCAATCGTAACCCGATGAAGTCGCCGCTGGTCGCGCATATCATCTACCGCTTGGGTGTCGGCGGCTTGGAAAACGGCCTGGTGAATCTGATAAACCGGACACCGCCGGACCGTTACCGACACGCTGTTATCTGTCTTAAGGATGCGACCGACTTCAGGCAGCGTGTTGCCGGAGACGTTCCAGTTTATGAGCTAAACCGGAGCGAGGGCCAGGATTTTAAGGTTTACGCGCGGGTTTACCGGTTGCTGTGCCAGCTCAGACCGGCCATCGTGCATACCCGCAACCTCGCGGCATTGGAGTGTCAAATGCCCGCCTGGTTCGCGGGCACTCCGGTGCGGGTACACGGCGAACACGGGTGGGATGTGTTCGATCCGGACGGAACGAACCGCAAGTATCAGTGGCTGCGACGATTCTTGAAGCCGCTTGTGCATCGTTACGTCCCATTATCGTGCCATCTGGAATCTTATCTCCGGGAAAAGATCAGGGTTCCCGAAAAGAAGATGGCCCGTATCTGCAACGGTGTCGACACATCGGTATTTCATCCGGCGCCGGACGGCAAGCCTTCGATAGCGGATTGCCCATTTCAAAGCCGAGAGGGGCAAATACTGATCGGCACGGTGGGTCGCATGCACGGTGTCAAGGATCAGCTCACTCTGGTAAAAGCCTTCATAGGTTTGCTCGAATGGCGGCCCGAACTTCGTGCGAAACTGCGCTTGCTCCTCGTGGGGGATGGACCTTTGCGCGAACAAGCACGGCAAATGCTGGAATCGGCAGCCTTGGAGCGTTTGGCCTGGCTGCCCGGTGAGCGTTCCGACATCGCCGACATCCTGCGCGGCTTGGATATCTTCGTACTCCCCTCCCGGGCAGAGGGCATATCGAACACGATCCTAGAGGCGATGGCTTCCGGCTTGCCGGTCATCGCTACCGAGGTCGGCGGTAACCCGGAACTGGTCGTGAACGGCGTTACCGGAATGTTGGTGCCCAAGGAAGATCCCGGCGCGATGACAACCGCGTTAGAAACCTATCTGAACGATCCGGGGATGATCACAGCTCACGGAACTGCGGGGCAAAAGCGCGTGGTCGAATCGTTCAGTTTGGACGGAATGGTCAGCCGTTATCTCGCCCTTTATGACGAATTATTGAATACAAGGCATTGAGGAACTAACAGTATGTGTGGAATCGTTGGCATCTTCGACAGGTTCGGGCGGGAAGAGATCGACCGCGAACTGCTCGGACGCATGAACGAAAGCCAATACCATAGAGGTCCCGACGAAGGTGGCCTGCATACTGAGCCGGGACTCGGATTCGGTCACAGGCGACTTTCCATCATCGATCTTTCGAACGGGCAACAGCCGCTTTTCAATAAAGACAAAAGCGTTGTCGCCACTTATAACGGCGAAATCTATAACTTTCAGGATATACGCGCCGAGTTGGAGACCCTCGGTTACCAATTCGAGACTCACTGCGATACGGAAGTCATCGTCTACGCCTGGGAGGCTTGGGGCGAGTCCTGCGTGGACCGGTTTCGCGGCATGTTCGCGTTCGCCATTTGGGACCGTCCGCGCGAGACGCTGTTCCTGGCTCGGGACCGGTTAGGCGTAAAACCGCTTTATTATGCCGATCTCCCCAACGGCAAATTTGTCTTCGGCTCGGAATTGAAAGCTTTGCTGTTCCATCCGGACGTGCCGCGGAAAATCGACCCCACCGCGGTAGAAGATTATTTCGCCTATGGCTATGTGCCCGACCCGAAAAGCATCTTTAGCGGCGTCCAGAAACTGGCTCCGGGCTTTCGTCTGACCCTCAAGCGCGGCGAGCCGAAGTGCCGGCCGGAATGCTACTGGGATGTACCGTTCGTGCCGGACGGCAGCATGACCGAAGGACATGCGCGGGAAGAGCTTATCAACCGTTTGCAAGAAGCTGTCCGTATACGGCTGGTGGCCGACGTTCCTCTGGGAGCTTTTTTGTCCGGAGGGGTCGATTCGAGTGCCGTCGTGGCCATGATGGCGGGCTTATCCGCCGATCCGGTCAATACCTGCTCGATCTCTTTCGGCGATCCCGCGTTCAACGAGGCGCGGTATGCGGAGATGGTGGCGGAACGTTATCGCACACGTCATCGTGTGAAACAGGTCGATCCGGACGATTTCTCGTTGATCGACCGGCTTGCAGGGTTGTACGACGAGCCCTATGCCGACAGCTCGGCGCTGCCGACCTATCGCGTGTGCGAATTGGCGCGCCAGGAGGTTACGGTGGCGCTGTCGGGAGATGGGGGCGACGAAAATTTGGCCGGTTATCGCCGCTATCGCTGGCACACGTATGAGGAGAGAATTCGTTCGTTTTTGCCGCTAGGCGTTCGCCGTCCGCTGTTCGGGCTGCTCGGCCGGGTTTATCCCAAAGCCGATTGGGCGCCGAAAGTTTTTCGGGCCAAAACCACCTTCGAGTCCTTAGCCCGCGACTCGGTCGAAGGCTACTTCCATACGGTTTCGGTTCTGCCGGACAGCTTGCGTCAGGGGAAGATCTTCAGCGCCGGGTTCAAGCGCAGTCTTCAAGGCTATCAGGCTGTCGAAGTGCTCCGCCATCACGCCGAGTCGGCTCCGACTCGGCACCCGTTGTCGCTGGTGCAGTACTTGGACATGAAAACCTACCTGCCCGGGGACATCCTCACGAAAGTCGACCGAGCGAGCATGGCGCACGCCTTGGAAGTTCGCGTGCCGCTGCTGGACCACAAGCTCGTCGAATGGATTTCGGGACTCCCACCCGATCTCAAGCTTAGAGGCAGGGAGGGAAAATATGTATTCAAGAAGTCGATGGAACCGCACTTGCCGGACGACATTCTTTACCGCCCAAAAATGGGATTCGCCGTGCCATTGGCTGCTTGGTTCAGAGGGCCGCTCAGACAAAGGATCCGCGATGCCGTACTGGGATCGGCCATGGCGGAATCGGGCGTGTTCGAGATGGATTTTCTCAAGACTATGCTCGACCAGCACCAGTCGGGTTTGCGCGATTACAGCGCAGGCTTATGGTCGCTGTTGATGTACGAATCCTTCCTACGCCGATACGCCTGACCAAGTTAATAAAAGGCAGCCATGCGTATTCTTCATATACTTGATCATTCGATCCCATTACATAGCGGCTACACGTTCAGAACGCGCGCTATCTTGGAGCACCAGCGCGCTCTGGGCTTCGAAACCTTTCACATCACCTCGGCGAAGCAAAAGGGACCCGACGTGCTGGTTGAGGAAGTGGACGGTTTTCGTTTTTACCGAACGGCCCAACCAAAAAGTTTTTTTTCCACCCTGCCTGTGCTGAACCAATTTTCAATCATCAACAGTCTGGCGGAACGAGTCGGCGAAGCCGTGGAAGAAGTCAAACCCGATATCATCCACGCCCATTCGCCCGTATTGAACGGATTGGCAGCTTTGCGCGTGGCGCAATGGTTTTCCCTTCCCGTCGTGTACGAATGTCGAGCCTTCTGGGAAGATGCCGCAGTCGACCACAGGACATGCCGAGAGGGAGGTTTGCGCTACCGCATAACCCGGTCGCTCGAGACTTACGTCTTCAGAAGGGCCAATGCAGTAACGACGATCTGCGAAGGACTCAAGAGAGACATCGTCGAGCGAGGCATTCCCGAGCAAAACGTTACGGTCATACCCAATGCCGTCGATATTAACCGCTTTTCCCTGAGCGGTCCGGCAGACGCAGAGTTGAAGAAGCAGCTAGGGTTAGAGGAAAACCTCGTTCTCGGGTTTATCGGGTCGTTCTACGCGTACGAGGGCCTGATGTTGCTGCTGGAGGCTCTGCTTAGAATTCTCGAAGTCAATCCCGAGGTTCGGCTTCTCTTGGTGGGCGGCGGTCCTCAGGAGAATCTGCTCAAGCAGCGCGCGCAAGAGCTCGGGTTATCCCAGAAAGTGATCTTTTCCGGTCGCGTTCCCCATGATCAGGTTCAGAAGTATTACGACCAGGTGGATCTGTTCGTATATCCCCGCATGTCCATGCGCTTGACCGAGTTGGTTACGCCATTGAAGCCGCTGGAAGCCCTGGCTCACGGAAAATTGGTCATCGCGTCCGATGTCGGCGGTCATCGGGAATTGATTCGACACGGAGAGACCGGATGGTTATTCAAGGCGGGCGATCCGGGCGCCTTGGCCGACATGGTGGTAAGCGCGCTGAATCGCCGGGACGAGTGGTCACGGTTTAGAGTCGCCGGACGGGAATACGTGGAGCGAGAACGCACTTGGGCGCACAGCGTTTCGCGCTATAAGCCGATTTATGAAAGCCTGCTGAACCGGAGTAACTGATCATGCAGGACATGCTGGGTTGGTATCAGGTACCCGCAGATCAGGAAACTACTGCGGATTTTCTCAAGAGCTTCCGGGACCGTAGCGGTCGACCCGATTCGGTCCGTGCCGTGATCGGCGAAAGGGCGGGCTGCGTGGGACCTAAAGCGTCGCTCTATCAATCGAGTGACGGCTCGATCACGACGGTCGTCAGCGGTCGGCCTTACTGGACCAATCGGCGCTATGCGCAAATGGCGACGGATAACGGCATGGCCCAGTCGGTTGCGGAAGCGTATCGTGCCGACCCTGAAGGGTTTCTCGGAGACCTGCGAGGGAGTTTCGTGCTCGCCGTCATCGACGTTAACGCGCAGAGCGTAATGCTGGCGCTTGACCGCATCGGACAGCGCCACCTTTTTTATGCCGTTACGCCGGCAGGGCTGGTGTTCGGGACTCGCGCGGATGATCTGGTCCGTCATCCCGGCGTGAATACTGAGCTCTCTCTGCAAGCGCTGTTCGATTACGTCTATTTCCATCACTGTCCGAGTCCCGGCTCCATTTATGCGAAAGTCTACAAACTCGAGGGAGGCGAGTGCCTCGTTTGGCGCGACGGTTCGGTGAGCCGCCGCTATTATTGGCTGCCCGAATTCAGGGAGGACAGCGATGCCGCTGTCGAGCGCGAAGGAACAAAACTTTTGGAACTTCTTACCGAGGCGGTGCGGCGGGAAACGCACGGCGCGTCCAAGATCGGCGCTTTCCTGAGCGGCGGACTCGACAGTTCTACGGTCTCCGGGCTATTGGCTCGAGAGAGCGAAGGTGAGGCCGATACGTTTTCCATCGGTTTTCCCGTCGAAGGCTATGACGAAATCGCCTATGCGCGCACCGCCGCCAAACATTTCAATACCCGTCAGCACGAATACTATTTGACGCCGGCTGATGCGGTGACCGCCATCCCCTTGGTGGCTGCGGCATGCGACGAGCCTTTCGGCAACTCATCGGCCTTGCCGGCCTACTTTTGCGCAAAGCTGGCGCGCGAGCATGGCGTGGATCGCTTATTGGGTGGCGATGGCGGTGATGAGCTTTTCGCCGGTAACGAGCGTTATGCCAAGCAACTGCTGTTCGAATATTTCTGGAAAGTGCCTTCTCCGTTGAGGAAGACGTTCGAGTTCGCTTTGAATCGAATCCCGCCGGCTTTGCAGAAAGGTATCGTCCGAAAAGCCGGGCGTTACGTCGAGCAAGCCGGGACACCGCTGCCGGATCGGCTACAGGATTACAATTTCCTGCACCGCCACGATGTGAATGAGATATTCCATCCGGATCTCCTGGCATCGATCGATGTCGGCGCGCCTCTGTCGATCCAGCAAGCATGTTACCGCAGGCCAAAAGAAGCCTCTCCGCTTAACCGGATGCTTTATCTGGATTGGAAAATCACGCTGCATGACAATGACTTGGTCAAGGTCAACCGGATGTGCGAGCTGGCAGGGGTCGAGGTGGCCTATCCCATGCTGGACGATGCCGTGATCGAGCTGTCTTGCAGGATTCCGTCTAAAACCAAGCTGAAGGCCAATAACCTGAGATGGTTCTACAAACGGGCAATGCACGGATTTCTGCCGGCCGAGATCATCAACAAATCGAAACACGGTTTCGGTCTGCCTTTCGGCATCTGGCTGCAGAATCATGAGGAGCTCAAAGCGCTTGCCTACGGCAGCATTCAGCAACTCAAAGGGCGCGGCTATTTCCGGGCGGAATTCCTGGATCACGCTATCGCCATGCACCAGTCGGTTCACGCCGCCTACTACGGCGAACTGATTTGGGTGCTGATGATGCTGGAACAGTGGTTCCAAACCCATGCCATCCGTTAATCCTGCAATGGAAAACATGACGCTCGGCCTGCTCAAGGCGGCCGGCGGCTTTATGTGCGGTTTCGGGCGAAAGCGCAAGCTCTCCATCCTGATTTACCACCGCGTGTTGAGCGAACCCGATTTCATGCGCCGGGACGAAATCGATGCACACACCTTCGGTTGGCAAATGGAGCTTCTCGCGCGTAGCTTCAACGTGTTGCCGTTGACGGAGGCATTGGACCGCCTGCGCCTTGGCGATCTGCCGCCTAGAGCCGTGTGCATCACGTTCGACGACGGCTATGCGGATAACGCAACGCTGGCGCTCTCCATTCTTCAGCGCTGGAATCTGCCGGCTACCTTTTTTATCGCGACCGGATTTCTCGACGGCGGACGCATGTGGAATGACACCGTGCTCGAATCGGTCCGCGTACTGGATGATGAACGCCTGGATCTTTCTTCGATAGGGCAGGGTGTCCACCCGATTGCGACGCCCGAGGACAAAGCCCGAACCGGCCACGCGCTGCTAAACCGGCTGAAGCACCTGCCCACCCGTCAAAGGGCGGAATACGTCGACCACATTGCTTCTCTGGCGGGCAATTTGCCGGACAACTTGATGATGTCCTCTTCGCAAGTCAAGGCGATGCACGCTCACGGCATGGAAATCGGCGGGCACACGGTCAATCATCCGATTCTGGCCAATTTGTCCGAAGAAGAAGCTCGAAGCGAAATCGGAGAAGGAAAGGCCGCGCTCGAAGCCATTATCCAGGAGAAGATTCGCTTCTTTGCCTATCCGAACGGCAAGCCCGTCAAGGACTACAAGCGGGATCAGATCGCAATCGTTCGGGACTTGGGATTTCAGGCGGCGGCCTCCACCACTCGGGGAGTTGCGGATAGCAGAAGCGATATCTGGCAGTTGCCGAGGTTTACGCCCTGGGATCGTTCGCCGGCGAAGTTCATGGCCAGACTGATCGCCAATTTTTCGCGAGCCGCTTGAATGCTATTGTCGAAAAAAGCGGCAGGTTCGAACTCGAATCATCCTGCTCCAGAGGAAAATACCCTGCGCGTCGGCCTAGTGGGTCCCTTGCCGCCTCCCTCGGGCGGCATGGCGAATCAGACCCGCCAGCTCATGGAATTGCTCGTTTCGCGCGGTATCGCCGTTACCCTCGTGCGGGTGAATGAACCCTATCGCCCCGCCTGGGTGGGAAAGCTTAAGGGCATTCGAGCCGTCCCGCGTTTAATGGCTTATATAGCCCGACTCCGGCGTGTAGCGAGACAGGTTGACGTGTTGCACGTCATGGCGAATTCCGGATGGTCATGGCATTTGTTCGCCGCTCCCGCGTTGTGGATCGCGTGGCTGAACAAGGTTCCCGTCGTCCTCAACTATCGAGGGGGAGAGGCCGAGCGTTTCTTCGTTCGTTCGATGCGTTGGATCAGGCCCAGCCTCGAAAAAGCGAGCCTAATTGCGGTGCCGTCCGGGTTCTTGCAGGCAGTATTCGGACGCTTTGGCTTCGATACGACCGTCGTGCCCAATATCGTCGATTTGAAGCGTTTTAGGCCGAAACCCGAATTGTCTCCTCTCCACACGCAAAGGCCGCACATCGTCATTGCGCGGAATTTGGAACCGATCTATGGACTCACGACCGCGCTCCGCGCGTTCGCTTTGTTGCTGCGAGAAAAGCCAGGGGCGCGCCTTTCCATTGCAGGTTCAGGTCCGCAACGACAGGAATTGGAAGATTTAGCGTTAGCGCTAGGGATCGGCCAAAACGTGACCTTCACCGGACGCTTGAGTCCGGATGAAATGGCCGAACTTTACCGGCAGGCAGACGTGATGCTGAATCCGACCACCGTCGATAACATGCCCAATTCCATTCTCGAGGGGATGGCGTCGGGTTTGCCGATCGTCAGCACCCATGTTGGGGGCGTGCCTTACATGGTTGAGCATGAGAAGACGGCATTGTTGGTTCCCCCCGAGGATCCGGATGCCATGTCTGAACAGTTAGTCCGGGTAACCTCGGATATGGCGCTTTACAAAAGCCTCGCGGAAAACGGCTTGGCAGAAGTGACCCGATACGGAATAGACGCGATCGTACCGGAATGGGTGCGTATCTATTGTGCCTTGGCTGGTTATGATTCTGCCCTATCTGAAAGCTGGTAAATCATTGGCTTGGTTCTAAGCTACGGCTGAATGTATGCCTACTGACTTTTTTTGCCAGCCTGTAAGGCTCTATCGCGAGTAATTCCAAATCGCTTTCAATCCGGCATTCATTTTGTAGGATGGGTAGAGCGAAGCGAAACCCATCGATGGTGGGTTAGGCGCACATCAGCACTGATCGACCGCCGATCACTGTGCTTCGCGTGCGCCGTAACCCACCAAGCGACCTTCAATCGGTGGCTTACGCGGAGCCTGTCCTGAGCCCTTCGACGATGCTCAGGACAGGCTTGTCGAAGGGCCTGTCCCGAGCGGAGACTAGAGCATTGTCCGACTCGGTGTCAGGAAGCCCGATATGTAGGTCGGCAATCCCTTGCCGACTTATCGGCTCGGCAAAGGACTTTGTGGGAAGGGTCGCGACTAAAGCGATTTGCGATTGGGAAGGGATTGCCGACCTACATTCTTCCCGCCCGACACGAAGCCGTACACCGGGATGAAAAACACTCTAGGGGCTAACCTATCCTACGATTCATGTTCACTCGAATACCGAATGGAGTAAGACCGCGAAACCGGCGGGTTACGGCACGCGGGGAATCGCGCGGCCCTGAATTATCCGAGACGAATCCTCATTTCGGCCGCTCCCCATTTTTTTGTTGCGTTGAAGTCGAGCCTACTGCCTTGGACCGCTTCAACAGCAATTTCGAATTCGGAATATAGCGTAATCCCAACTGTATTACTTCCTTGGCCGCATCCTGTTGTCCGGCTTTTTCGTATAAATCAGCGAGCACGATATAGGCCCTTTCATATTTCGGTTTTAGCTGGAGGGCCTTCCGTAGGTCCTTGAACGCATCGCCCGGCTTTTGCATCATGGCAAACGTTTTTCCACGGGTGGTCAACATCTCGGGGAGCAGGGGGAACGTGTTCGGGACCCTCGTGATGGTGTAGGTGAAATCATTGGTAGCCGCTGTGAGATAGCCCTCACGATCCTTGGCACGGAAGTCCCGATAGTAGCGGTTAATGTAATTCAGGCCCCAGCAGTAGTGATGGACATGGCCATAACCTTCTCCGACGATACTCTGCCAGTGGCGGTGCTCGTTTCGTCTTTGTTGTTCCGATTTGGGGATCACATGTTGCGAGTCCGTGTGCATCTGAGCCTGACAGTAGGGCGGAAGCATGCCGATTTCCTGCTGCGTAGGACTGCCGCTGTTCCACGCCGAGCCCTCACCGGAATAAAGAAATGCGGCCAGAAGGGAAAGCTTGATCCACCAGGAAGATTGCCTCATGCCGATAACCTTTTTTGGAAAATGTTCATTAATGGGAAACCAGGAATTCTTATCCATCGACGCCGATCCGCCGGCACGAGGTATCAGTACAGTGACCCCGTCCATGAAATCATGATCGGGCAGAACGCCGATGTTCCGGAACCGAATCGGAAAGTTCGCGAGAGGATTTTTTACGTCTTCCCCAATGCACCTTGCAAGTTTTCGTCATTTTATATTATTACGCTTCGTGCCAAACCTGCGGCGTGAGCGAAATAGCCTTGGACGGAAATAGAAAAGCGGGATAGGGCACCACCCGGGCAGGCAAGACGCGGCTCCCAAACGATAAGCATCGGACCCATAGAGGGTCGTGGTGCAAAGTCCCTTGGCGACTCCGGCGCTCCCAGAGACGCGATCTGCGATGGGAAGGGTCACGATTGATGCAGTTCCGCTCGTTCACCGCATCCTACGGTTATATAGCCTTTTTGAAGATTTCCATTATTGCACTTCCCTGTTTTTATTTATTTAAAGCGCACTGTGTTCCGAATAATCTGAGGACATTGAGCTTTGGTTTCGAAAAAAAAGTGCATTTGTTTCGTTCATCACCTTGCTTTCACCCTTGGTATATTCGCTACATGCAAATTTTTACCGTCTTGAACCTCGTACAGACAGAGTTGCATTTATTAGTTGCATTCAGTGCATTGCCAGATTGGATCATATCATTGATTCTCTTTAATTATCCAATCGTTCAGAATGCCCTATTTAAAAAAACATGGTCAGATATAGTTCGGATTCTTAATATACCTATCAATATCAGGAGAAAAATTTGAGCAATATTTATGTTGTAATAGTAACTTTCAACGGTCAACAATGGATACGCCGTGCATTATCGTCATTGCGAAACAGTACGGAACAGAGCCAAGTTATCGTGGTGGACAATGCCTCAACGGATTCGACCGTTCATGTCGTCCAAGAAGAATATCCAGAAGTTGAGGTATTGAGTCTTCCAGAAAATAAAGGCTTTGGAGTCGGGAACAACATCGGAATTTCTCGTGCGCTTTCTAAGAATGCCGAATACATATTTTTGCTAAACCAGGACGCTTACGTAGCGCCAGATGCGATACGCAAGTTGGCAAATTTTCTTTCAAATAATGTCGAGTTTGGCCTGGCAACGCCTTTACATTGCAGTCCGGATTTGAAGAGAGTAGATATTAAGACTCAACGAAATTATCTTAATCGCTTTGCCGTGGAATATCTTTCCGATGCATGTATCGGAATCAAAAAAGACTATTATAAGATTAAGGGTATTAATGCTGCGGCATGGATGGTCAGAGCTTCCGCGTTTATGAAGGTAGGCGGATTTGATCCGTTGTTTTTTATGTATGGGGAAGACGATGATTTAATTAACCGATTTTCATTTCATAACTGTAGTTTTGCACTGATTCCGGATGCACGGATCGTGCATCTAAGAGAGTCGCCGCCTTCAACCTCTTCTTCGTATTGGGAATCAGTTGAGAAGATGTCTGAGCGTGAGCGCTCGAGTATCCTTGTCGATTTAAAAGCTCCACTGGTGAGCTTTTCTTATATGTTGTCTTTACTTTTATCTAAAGGTATTGTCAGACCGTTAGCAGACTACATTGTTAATCATGATGGTAAATTATTAATTGCTTATTTATTGGCGACAGTTAGGCTTCTTCAAGAGCTTCCAACGATCAAAAAGCATGGTAAACAATGTGAAAGCAAAGGTCCTCATTTTTTGGGGGTAGAACAATAATGGATGGTTTCAATAAATCATATACGGGACTCAGGCTGGATTTGCTCAGGCATGTGAAGGGTAATAATCTTTCAATACTCGATATAGGCTGTGCTACCGGAGCGAATGCTGAATTTTTAAGGAATCAAAAAGTGGGAAGTTACTTCGAGGGTATTGAAATAGATTCGGAAATGGCAGCCTTGGCTAAGCAGAACATGGATAAAGTGATCGTCGGCGATATTGAAGAGGTTTCCGTTTTTGATCAGATATCGGAAAGGAGCTTTGATGTCATATTGATTGGAGATGTCTTGGAGCACTTAAGGAATCCTTGGCGTATTCTCGGCGAATTGGCAACGAAGCTTAAATCTCAAGGAATAGTTATCTTTTCAGTACCAAATATTAGGCATATAGATGTTTTTATACATGTCTTTTTAAAAGGTTATTGGCCTTACAATGAAAGAGGTATATTTGATAAGACCCATATTCGTATGTTTACAAAGCATAATATTTTGGAGTTGATTGATTTCGCTAATCTTTCTTTAATTGATATCGATAGGAACTATCGTTATCGTGACGCGATAGGTAGTAAATTTCCGTTTTATGGTGGCGTGTTAAAAGCATTGTTTCCCGATCTTTATACTTTTCAATTTGTCGTTGTATGTGAAAAGCGATAGAAAGTATGGGCGAATTTGGACAGCGAAAGTGCCCAAGGAAGGTGGACAGTCTACGCGGTACCCGGAGGTCTGGTGGGTGAACACGACGCTATACGACCAGATGACGGCCCTGAAATTCTACCGCCAATCGCCAATAATCGGTGGCTCGTTTGTGACTGCTTTGAGTCGGTCATCGCAATGAAAGGCAAAGATCCATATTTTTGGCGATACGTGCTTTCGGTTCCGGGATCGGCATTCCAAAGTCTTACAAGACGCTCCTGATAACATAAAAATCAAAAGCATACTCAGTCATGAATACTAGCAAGCCTTTTTTTTCAATCATCGTTCCGACCCGGAATAGAGGTCAGGAGCTAAAAAACTGCCTGGACGGAATCTGGCAACAAACATACGCCGATTACGAAGTGCTGGTTTTGGATGACGGATCATCCCAATCCATTCGAGACGGCCATCAAGCGTTGCTTGGTCAATACGATCAACGCTATCGCTGGCACGCGATCAATGCCGCGGGGACCGGAGGCTCGGGGCCATCGACCGTTAGAAACATCGGTTTAAGCCATGCGCAGGGGCAGTATGTTGCCTTTTGCGACGACGACGATTGCTGGCACGGAACCGACCATTTGGCCGTTGCCGCGGAGGTGTTAAAAGAACAAGGCGAGCGAGTTTATATCGCTGGCTTACAAATTAAAAATGAACAGAATCAGGTCATCATGGAACGGCATATGACCCAGGTGCAGCGCCATTTAGAGAATGCTGAAAAACTTGGAAACCACGAGGTTTATCGCTTATCCCTACAACAAATCCTGTCCTATCCGGATTACGCCCATCTGGACAGCATTATCCTCGCAACGGACCTGTTAGATGAGTTGGAAGGATTTTGGGAACATACTCGCTTTGCCGAGGATGTCGATTTGTTCGTCAGGGCTTGCGAGCGTTCCGGTTCGGTACTCTATCGGCCGGAAATCTGCGTAACCCACTTTGCTCCTGAAAAGCGTCAGGGCGAATCGGTCTCCAATAAGATGAGTCTACGCGACCGACGCTTGCTGGAGATGAGCGTCTACCAACGCTTGCTATTGATCTGCAAGGCGAAACCCGCGCTTGATTATGTCCGAGTTAGCCTGGCGAATACCCAAAAAATGCTAACCGAGGAGTTATTGGCCGAAAATCGCAAAATCTCGGCAAGCTGTTTCGCGCGGTCGGCTTTCGCGGCCTTTCCGACCCTGAAATGGGGGCTTTACAGCCTTGGGCTGTCCTTCAAATCGATGCGGTAACCTTATGAGGACCTCGAAAAACCGCCTTCCCGGCGGTTTTTCTCTTCGCCAAGCCCAAACGCGGATTGGGCTTGGCTTTACGTTTTCAACCGCTTACGCGGCTGAAAACGACGGGGCATCCCTGCCCCGTACGAGCACCTCGAAGTTTTTCGAGGT
Source organism: Methylocaldum sp. 14B (assembly GCF_002005105.1). Taxonomy (GTDB): domain Bacteria; phylum Pseudomonadota; class Gammaproteobacteria; order Methylococcales; family Methylococcaceae; genus Methylocaldum. The sequence continues at coordinate 19,426 of NZ_MSCV01000013.1, forward strand.
GCCCTTATTTTGTCCGATGAATTCTGCTCAATTCGTTGATCGCGTGTTGTATTCGATTGAAGCAGTTTTCATACTCGGACATCGCCTGATTGTAAGGATCGGCGATATCGATATCGGAAAATTGCTGTTTAGTTAGGCTACCCAGTAAAAAAGTCCTGTCTTTCGCTTCCGGATATTCGGATACCAAGCGCCGATATTGTTGCCCTTCCATAACGAAAATAATATCGGCGCTGTCCACCTTCAGCTTGTCGAGGCGCTTGGAACGACAGCCCGTCATATCGAACCCATGGGATCGGGCCACTTTAATCATATTCGGGTCGGCGGGACGGTTATCTTCCGGATGAAAACCCGCTGAATCGAAGCGGATCTTCGACGGATTGACGCCATTTTCCGCGAGCACTTGCGCCAAAGCGCTTCGGTTGATATTTCCATAGCACACGAATAAAACGGTTTTAGCCTGCCCCAATTTTCTTGTTAATGCGGTGCGCATACCGGTGGAGCCGTGTCTCTTGAGAAGATATTTATCACCGACTATGCCCCGGATCCGCTGAAGGTAGCCATTAAGAAGCTCGACGAAATCCATTAGGCCCGGTAGCGGATCGCGCCATTGCTGCACATCGAAAAAATGGCGGGTAGGATGCAATATAAATAAGGCATCTAAAAGCAGTTGCCGAGCGCTCGGATAAGCCACCAGCTTCGGATCGCCGCTGCGGCGCAGCACTTGCTCGTACCAATACACGTCCGCCGATAATTTGCGGCAGTAAACATGCTCGCGGTAATTCGAATCCGTGGGCACCTGATTCAGAACCAGCAGATCAAACAGTTTTACCGGGAAGTCGGCGCCGGCCGCACATGCCAAAGGCAAAGATCCCCAAAAACGCCCATTGATTTCCATCAACCAGTATTCGCCGGTCGCGGGGTTCCATTTGAATTCGACCATCGCCACGCCGTGCCAGTCCAGCGCCTTGATCAATCTCCGCGCGGCGGCAAGCAGGACCGGGTTGATGGCGACGCTCTTGCGATAGCAGCTGCCGCCGCCGGTTAAAGGCAACTCATGCAAACGTTCGTGTTGAAACGCATAAACGATTTCGCCGTGATTTGCCAACAGCTCGATACCGGCGCCGACGCCTTGCGCATATTGCTGGAGCAAGAACGGACCATGGTCCAACATCGACCGCGCTAATTTGAAAAGTTCTCCGTCGTCGTGCGCATAAGCGACGTTCAAGGGCCGACGGTCATCTCCGCCGGATATCGAGTGGGCCGGCTTGAGTACGACGGGATATTCCAGTTCGCCGACGAACTCCGATAACTCCTCGGCCCGCGCAATCGGGTAGCTGAAGGGTGTCGGCACGTCACACTGTCGTGCAAGCGCCATGGTTTCGGCTTTGTCCAGCACCTTGTTCAGACTGTTCCTCGGAGCGATCGCCAATAGATCGGCAAACGGCGCCATTTTTGGCGAGCGCGCCAAAGGAACAAGCGTTCGTTCGGTGACCGGGATGACCAGGGAATACGAGACCTTGCTCAGGTGCTCGGCAAGATAATCGACGAAAGCAGCGCCCTGAGTCAGCGGATCGGGATATTGCCAATGCTTATTGGCGTATCGGGAATACCGGGCTATGGGCGCGGAGTGAGGGCTTGCAATATCACAAACGATCCCTCGCCGCCCCAGTGAACGAACGATAGGCAAACAAGAAACGAAATCGGCATCCAGAACGAGCACGCGATGAGGATCTTTCATAAAGGCGTCAAGCGATCAAACCCCGGGCCAGTAAGAATTCACGAAAGCGCTGATGCCGTTCCGCGGCTTCGCTGGCCGGCAAGGGCTCGGCAATTTTTTGATCGGGGCGGGTGTTTGATTTCGTGCTGATCCTCGCCGCGACCCGATCGGGATCGAAGTCGACACCGATGTCTCTTAGGAGCGTGCAGGTTTTTTCGTGGTCGTTAAAATCTTCCGTCCGAAAATGCAAGAACGTCACCTGGGGCAGCTTTTGTTTCCACGAGGCGATTCGCGCCTCCATTTCGTACCAGTACCAAAGGCCCTTATAAAACGGATGCCTGAACTCCTCGTCGGCATCGAGAATATCCCCGATGGCCAGTAAATTGTCCGCTGTCCTGTAGTCGAGCCACCATTTATTGCCTTCTACCGTTCCCGGAAAATCCTGCAAAGCGTAAATGGAATTCGCCACTTTCACCGGATCGCGCACCAGATGAATAATCAAAGCCCTCTCGCCGAAGTCCTGTATCGCATATTCGATATAGGTCTTAACGAACATGTGGTTGGACTCGAAATAAAATTCGTATCCCGAGGCGGCGCGCCAAAGATTGATCGACTTGATTCGCCAGTAAATATTTCTGACGTAATCCTCATTACCTAGGGATTTTGCGGTAAGTACGTCGTCGAACATCGCGGGATACGGTTCGTGTTCCGCTTTGCAGCCGGGGATGGCGTTGAAAATGTCGCCCAAGGTCATCGTTCCGCTACGGCCGGTGGTGGCGACAAAAACCATTTTTTTTAAATTTCGGCAGCGGAATCGATAATAACGACGAACCTGATCGGAAACGGCCGGGTGATATTTGATGTTCTGAAGTAGTGTAATCATAAAACTCAAAAAGCGCGGCGCAGGAGGGATCGGATAAACCGCAGTTTGTTCTTTGTGGTTAATCGGGCGAAGCCGAGTCTGCCGACGATTTCTTTTAAAGCCTTTTCGTCCTCTGCGTAATACGCCGCCAGAAAAGCGTTTTGCAGCATGACTCGTATGGCGTCATCGACTGCATCGTGATGCTGATCGGGCGCAACTTTCAACTTAATGTGATCTTCTCTAATCCGGCAAGCGCCGAGATAGCTTTTTAGAATCGCGGCTGATCTATTGCCTGTATGCCGGCGCTGTTTTGCAGTTGCGGTGAGATCGCAAAGTACATAGCCGTGTAACGCCGCTTTCAGCGCCACATCGGCATCTTGGGCGACCATATGGGAATAACGGGGATCGATTCCACCGATCTTGTCGTATAAATCGCGGGTCATCACAGTAGTGACGGGTGAACCGGGGTTAAACACCAAAAAAGAGCGATAGGCGTCGTTTCCCATGACAATGCAATTATCGGCGTCTGGAGTGCCAAAACGTTGCCACCAATTTTCGGGTGCGTCGGAAAAATAAGTGCGATCGGGCAGAGCGGATGGCCCGAACGGAATTAAATCGGAAAAACTGAAATCGACCTCCGGATGCTTGTCAAGTAAAGAAACTCGGCGTTGCAGGTGCTCCGGAAGCCAAATATCGTCACTGTCGCAAAATGCCAGCCAGGGGCAAGTAGTCGCTTCGGCAGCTGTTTTTCGGGCGATGCCGGGCCCGGAATTTTCTATGCGGATCGATTTGATACGCTTGCCGTAACTCGCCAACACCTCGGGCGTATGATCCGTCGATCCGTCGTCCACCACGACGACCTCGGCAGGTGGATAGGTCTGATTCAAGACCGAATCTAGGGTTTCCTTGAGATAATCGGCGCGGTTGTAAACGGGGATAGCGACGGAAATTTCGGGTCTCATCGGCGTCTATATTTCAATGGTTTATCCAGTTTAGAGAATAACTTTTCGACAACATCTTAGAGGTATAAGATTGGCTCCGGCTGCTTACAATGTTGTCGTCGCAATCGTTATATTCGTCTCGCTTCTTCTAGCAACGATAGCCGATATTTGTCTGTTTAATGAAGTATTATCTGCTTCGACTATGAAGATAATATGAATGATTATTATAAAATTTACAAAATTAGGTGAAGCAGCCCACCTCTCAATGGGGGAAGATGTTCTTCAAATTTGAGTTTTTGCTGAAGTGCATCATAAGCCTTAATTTGTCCAAATATATTGTTAAGCTACAGAGTTTTATTTTCTATTTGGTCCTTTACCGCATATGTCATCAAACGGGTTTGTCGTACCTTATAAAAGGTATAAAGCATCAAAATAACTGGGCTGTTAACAGCAAATGAAAATCATGTGGTTGCCTTTCTTAAAAAGAGCAAACTGACTATTTCTTTTCTGACCGGATGTTTTGTCAAAAACATGGATGTTAACCAGGATAGAGTGAATGTTGTTCCCGCCAATGCTAGCAGGAGAAACGAGTTGTCTATGTCAGTGGCGAGGCTTTGCTTCATGTAAAGCGGGGCAGTTAGAGAAATAATCGTAATGAGGCATCCAGGTATTGTGGATTGAAAGAGGAATCGCCAAAACTTTAGCTCTATGAGAGGAGAGAGTATAAAGAGGTAAATAATAAAGCTGATAACGTAGATTGCAACCTGCGCCAGGGCGAGGGCACTCAAAGAAATAGATGCAGCTGGAATTATGGCGAGAACTCTTAAGCTTTGAATTAAAATTTCGGCTTTCAAAACCAATCCCGGTTTATTGAGCGCATATAATGTATTAGGGGCAAAGGACCACATGGAAAAAATTACGCCTCCTAACGCCAGAATTCTTATGATTTCCGCAGATGCCAACCACTGGTCGCCGAACATTAATAATATGATTTCGTCGGCATAAAGGGCGAGGAATCCGTAAAAGGGAAAAGCTATAGACGTAACATAGACAGTGGCATTGAGAAAAGCCGGGCCAAGGGGTTTGTTCTCGCGATTTTGCTGAGCAATCACCGGGTAATAGACATTCCGTATAGAACCCATGAACTGCTGTGAGAACATACTGACTATGGTCTGCGCTTTGCTGTAGATCGCGACGTTGGAAAAGCCGAGAGATTTTCCTATCACTAACTCAGCAACGTTGTAGCCAACTTGCCCGAGAACGTTGGTTAGGCTCGATTTTCCACTGAACGAAAATACATGCTTACTTCCCTTTAAGCTCGGTAAGACAAACGAGTCTTTGGGTCTAAGGGCTGTCGCCGTCAGCGCGGTGGTCAAGATATTGACCAAGGAGCCCCAGACCAGGCTCATGAAGCCATGGCCCTGATAGGCCAAATAGATGCTCGTTCCGGCGGAAGCGATGGTGCTGATGAGGCCTATATACATCAGCAGATGAAACTTCATCTCGCGTTTGAACAGGGCCAGTACCGGCGAGCTGAAGGGGATGATGACGAAATTGAGGCTCATCCAGGCCATGATTTGCACCAATGCCGGTTCACGGTAGAAATCGGCGATGACATGCCTAGAAAGGTACAGGCCAAGGGCGATGCTCCATGCGGCCAGCATGGTGATGCCGAACGCGGCTTTAAGACGGTCTTTGGTAAGGTTTTTTTCCTGGATGATGTAGCTGCCCACGCCGAAATCCCGGAGCATGTGGGCGATCGCGAGAACGGCCGCGCCGACGGAAAAGACGCCGATTTCATTCGGCGTGAGCAGGCGGGCGAGGATCATGCTGGAGCCGAGCTGAATGGCGACTTGCAGATAAGTGTCGGCCAGGGAATAGACAAGCGATTTTTTTACGGTGGTCACGCGTGAGCTTTCGTGTAGCAAATAACCGGAAAATAATTTAAATCTATTAGTTTCGTAGCCGTGCTGTGAGGGACTTAGGCTGTCGTTCGGACTTGCCCTCGTTACCTTGACATGGTCCCACCAGAAGAACAAGGCTGTCTTACCGCTCGAGGCTCAAAGGCTCAAATTATCCTATCCGATGCTGTTTTTCCTTCGGAAGTGCATCGACATAGGCTAGAGCGTTTTCAAAGCGGAGGTAGAACCGACTTAATTCGGCAAAGAAAACCATCAAGCTGAGAGGAAAATGCTCTAGGCGTTATCAATGGCTTTAGGCATGCCTCAATTTCGGCTCTCCCCGTATCCGCGAAAGGCACAAAGATGATGTCGGGAAATTCTTACGTCCCTAATAACACCTCGCTAGTCGATCTCTCGGATTCTATAATCGGACAGCCCTCCAGTTGCGATGAAATCTCGCCTTTCATCGGGCGTAAAATCCAGATAATTTACCGGTATTTAGTAATCGATTGAACGCGACGGAATTTGCCGCGTAAACCTTGAGCATTCAGCTAAAACTATTTTCGACTGGTATCGCATATCTTAGTTGAGGTGCCTTGGATGATTTAAGAAATACAGATAAATCTGGAAACGCATACTAAGATTCTCGTTTGCGTCATGGATCTTTGCCTATCATCAATTATCCAGCATCATAGGTTATGATGCTCTAGTTGACACCCCAATTACGTCATATATTTTCCGATTTACTTGCTCGAAGAATGGCTTGCTAGGATTTATCATGGTTAACGGCGCATCAGCAATAAACCATTTGGTGTCACGTATATTTGTGATCGTCATCAGCAAATCTTCAGCGTTGCAATTATTCCTGGCGAGCACGTCCGGATGAATTTCAATAAAAAAACAAACATTATCAGCCTTGGATATTGTCTCGATTGCGCCCTCAATCGCGGCAAGTTCACCGCCTTCAACGTCAAGCTTTATAGCAACATCACGAGTGTATAAATGTTGCAAATCGTCGATTCGAATAACGTCGATTGCGCCGAAATCGGCTTCCTTAATATAAGCTGAATGAGGGTCGGACTGCCCGTGTGGGAAGCAAAGCGTTCCTTTTCCACGAAAATTAGAGACTGCTGTATTAAAAAGATAAGTGTTTTTTCCCTTCAGAAGATCAAGGTTCTTCCGCAAGACAAAAAAACTATCAGGGTTTGGTTCTATGGCAATAATGTTGCTAATGTTGGGGCAAAGTTTAGCCATCCGATAACTGATTTGCCCGAATGCAGCTCCACAATCGATGAAAGTTGAACTATTTCCGAATGATTGATATATAACATTAGCAAAGTTAACTTCACGCAATGCTTGGAATAGCGAAAAATCCCTGATAAACAAGGTCTCTGGGATAGTAAGTGGAATATATATGTGGCTGTCGAAGAATGGGAATCGGCCAATCCGATTCAATAGGCCGAGTTTGCCTAAAATACTATAAAAGAAATATTCTCCCCGACGACCATTTAGCAATGTATTTAACGCACGTGCAATTCGAAAATAGAGCGGAAAATCAGCAGATTTTTGGCGAAAATTATGGTGTTTCATATATTTATTACATTAGCCAGACGATGAGTTTTGGCTGGGTTGACAAAGATACTCTCGTTTTCGGTCAGATTTGACGCCTTTCAAAATTAGTCCTTATCAGCTAAGGGCGATCTTATGTCGTGAGCTCAATCACTGAAGGATGATATCCCCTTGTAAAGGGCATAGTTAAGCGTTCCGAACATCGCCGTTCAGCCATCGGAGCGCATTATCGATAAGTTTTTCTCGGTCGATGGCGCGTGAGAACGTATGATCGGCGTCGGGCTCGTCGATTCGGGTTAGATCGAGATTATTCAATATGGCCTGCCAACGCTCGGAAAGGTTTACGAGTTCGTCGAATTCCTTGCCTATCAGGCTGTACCCGCTCATAAACAGCAAAACCTTGCCCTTAAAACGCGCCAATCCTTCACGCATTTTTTCCTGATAGGTTTCCAGATCGTCGAAATCCCGGTCTTTGATCCGGTTCGAATTCTGCTCGGCTTGCATCGACGTTCGCCATAGATCCAGGAGCGAACTCAAAGCGGTCAGCGGATTGAATCGGAATGTAGCCAATTTGAGCCAAAAGCTCTTTTGCATGATCCGCATGAGATAGTAGTGTTTGATGTAGGTTCGGGCCTGTGTGGCTTCGTTGCGCACCCAGGGATTCTGCATGATGAGCCGCTTAACGCGGCTGTCCTGCCAGGCGTACATCATTACCGCCGAGGCGGCATTACACTCAGCCCATAAGACTATGTCATCTATGTTCGGGACTTGCTGCTGCAGCTGATCGATCGCGCTGCGTATATCATCGTCTATATGCTCAAAGCCTTTAAATTCGCCGCCGCTGTCACCAAAGCCGCGATAATCGAATCGCAATACGGGATAGCCGTCCTCCGCTAATCGCCGACTCCAAAGAATAAGTTGCCGGGCACAGCCGACCCGGTATTGGGGGCCGCCGGCTACCACTACGACGACCGCCGTATTTTTGCTGTTTGACGGTTTGTGCAAAATGCCGATTTGCGGCGAGCCGTGACAATTAATGATTAAAGGGATTTCTTCGGGACTCATAGGCCTACAATCGGTCAGTTGCGAAACAATTCGGTGGTTTTGTCGATTAACTCTGGAGTTAGCTCACGTTCGTGCAACTGCCAGAAGAAAGGGCCGGAATAGGTATGGGGCCGAACGCGTATGCCCTTTTCGAGCCAAGCAGCGATGGCTTTTTCGCTGGCGGGCGACAGTGTTTGCCCGTCTTCGACAACCGCCTCGAACCAATCGATTTGTAGAGCGGGGTTTAGCATGTCGTAATTCGACAGCTTTTTCTCATCTATGGCGCTGACCAATTGCGGCGTTAGTTCATAACCAGCAACTTCCAGATTGTGACCTTGCCGTAAATGCTCTCGCATTTGTTTAGTGGTCTCTTTCGGCTCGCCTCTATCCATTAGCATGGCCAAACGGATACGAAAAAATTGCGTTAATAGGACCGAGCCATCCAACACCGGTTGCCAGAGGAGCAATCGGATGAATCTGTCCGGCTGTTGGCACGCCAATTCCGTGGCGAGCAATGCACCCAGGCGAAGTCCCCACAAGCCGATATTGCTATATCCCTGATCCGCCAGCCAGGAGTAGGCGGTATCGGCGTCATCTTTCCACTGCTGCCAATCGGTCTGCGAAAAATCGCCTTGGCTATCGCCGGTGCCGTAATAGTCGATCAGCAGGCTGCCGACGCCTAGAGCAGCGAGCTTTCTGGCTTGCAGCGCTACCATGACGCGGCAGCGATTCAACTCTTCGGCGAATGAGGGTAAAAAAAGCAATACCGGCGCTTGTTTGTTTCGGGGCGGCGCAAACAGGCAAAAAATGTTTCCTCGAGTGCCGGATAAGTAAAAGGGTTGCAAGCTAATATCTAGAGCTTGATGAGCATTCATAGCTTGCTCTCGACAAACGACATCAATGAACCTAACGTAGCAAAGACATCGGCACTGATTTCGTCGTCATCGATTGTGCAGCCCACGCTTTCTTCTATAGCGGTAATAATATTAACGACACCCATCGAATCCAGTTCCGGTAAATCGCCTAACAATGCAGTTTCGGGCGTAAAACGATTAACGGAATCACCCAATTGCAAATGTTGTTTCAGTATGTCTTTTACCAGTTTTTCAACGTTCACGTATTTGTACTCACCAGGTTAATTGTTTTGAAATTATTCCATTCGGCATTCAAGCGAACATGAATCGTAGGGTAGGTTAGCCCCTCGGCTCCGCTCGCGACAGGCTCCGCGTAACCCGCCGATTGAAGGTTGCTCGGTGGGTTACGGCGCACGCGAAGCACAGTGATCGGCGGTCGATCAGTGCTGATGTACGCCTAACCCACCATCGATGGGTTTCGCTTCGCTCCACCCATCCTACAAAATGAATGCCGGATTGAAAGCGATTTGGAATAAGCTTTTTCTCATCGCACTGCGGGATGTCCGGAAATATCCTCGACGGTCCAGTCGGCTGGCACAAAAATATCTGCTGTCGTTCGTTTTCACCAGACTGCCTATGTTGCCGCCGGTGAATGACGGTTCGAGGCGTCCGTAACATCCAAAGGTTTCGTACTTAGCCCGGCCTGATCGGTTTACGCACGAATGAGCCGCTTCTGCCGGGTGTCGAGACGGTCGATTCGGATATAGTCGCTTGGGAATTTTCGGTCATGTCGGTATTCGTGGCGTATCTCCGCACCACATAGCCGGACATCACGACGATAGAGATCAAGGCATAATACAGATCGAAGTATGCCATTCCCAGAAATGCTCCCGAGACTGCGTATCCAACCAAACTCACCTGAATCATGCGCATTAAATCGGCAAGCGGCTTTAACTCGGGGTAATGGTTGGCTTCCTTGGCAATACGGGCCGCGCTCCGCCAGGTAAAGAGAGCGAGGGTGAGATAAATAGCTAAACCGATAAAACCGTGTTCCCCGAGTATTTCGAAATAAATACTGTGGGCATCATGGTAATCGTCCGGATTGGGAGCATAAATCTTGAACAGATAAGGATCGAATGTTTCGAAGCCCCCGCCCAATAACCGGCTCATGGCCAAATTTATCGCAAATCCCCAGGCATTGATGCGCCCCATGGCGGATCCATCCTGGTCGTAGCTTTTGATGGTCCCCATGCGCTCATGCCAGGAATCGGGCATGAACATATATAGGGTCAAGCCGCCGAAGATCGCCAGTATGGAGTAAGCGAAACGGTTTTTCCCTTTCATGACGAGAAAGGTTCCCATGGCGACGAGACCCAGCAACGCGCCGCGGGACTGAGTTCCGAGTACTGCCACAACGCACAATATCATGGCCGCCAAGCAGCCATTCTTGAGCCAGATCGGCTTGCTGTGCATTTGCAAATATCGGATCAACGGGATGGTCATGATCAAGGCCAGACCGATCTCGTTGTTGCCGCCGATAACGGTTCCGTCAGGCCCCCAGACATGATAGCTTCCTGCGGTCAAAATTGTGAATATGCCTCCTTTCACGCCATAAAAACCCAGCGATGCCGCAATCGTTGCAACCAGCAGATAGATCCGGCGCTGGTCCTTTATGACCATCATCGTCAGGAAGGTAATAAGCTGAATTTTCCATATTTTGTTCCACTGTTCCCAGGCTCCTTCCGGATTCAAGGCGAAAATCGTGGTGATCAGCATCCAGAGGATGAAGATGGCGAGCATTGTCGTTTCCCGAGTCCACGGTATTTTTTTATCCTCTTTGCTGATCAATAGTGACAACAGCAACGATAGAGCAATTATCAAAGAAAATGGCATGCTTCTCGCGAAGCCCCAACAGGCGCGATGGGCATTCATGTAAGCGAGCCACGACCACATCAGAATGCCGATGGCCGGTGATCGGAAGATGAAAGGAACACTTCCGAAAACGATCAGAGTGACTATCAAATCACGCATGGAATACTCATATCGACAGGTTTGCGGGGCCGGGGCTATACCATCGTCCGATCCGTTTTTCGGTGAAAGCCACGAGCTTATTCCGGAGCCTGTTTAGGCCAACACTTCAGCGGCATCAGGATGATTCAGAAACAAATTCGGACTCGCCGTATATCCGTAGGCGCCGGATTGATAAACGGCCACCAAATCGCCGATATCGGCCCGTGCCAGATCCATTCGATCAGCGAGAATGTCGAGGGGGGTGCAGAGCGGGCCGACCACGCTGGCCTCTTCGCGCCCCTTGCCTTGGACTTTGTTTCCGATCACCACCGGATAATTCTTCCGAATGACTTGACCGAAGTTTCCGGACGCGGCGAGGTGATGGTGCAGCCCGCCATCGGTCACCAGGAAGACTTGGCCGCGGGACATTTTTCGATCAACCACTCGGCAAACGTACAAACCGGCTTCGCCGACGATATAACGGCCCAGTTCGATGACGACCGTAGCATTCGGAAGATGCGGCCGAATTTCCTCGAGACGTTCCGTCAGTTGCTCGCCGATCGGACGGATATCGAGAGGTTGCTCGCCCGGGAAATACGGAATGCCGAAGCCGCCGCCGATGTTCAAAAGGCGAATCGGCGAAGGGCAGTGATCCGCCAAACGCAGGGCAAGCTCGATACTTTTCTGCTGGGCTTCGATAATGGCTTCCGCCCGCAAATTCTGGGAGCCGCTGAAAATATGGAAGCCCTGGAAATCCAGTTGGTATTTGCCTACACGCCGCAACAGTTCGGGCACCAGTTCCTCGTCCACGCCGAACTGCTTGGGTCCTCCGCCCATTTTCATGCCCGAGGACTTGAGCTCGAATGCCGGGTTGATGCGAATCGCGACTCTTGCCGGATGACCCAGGCGCTCCGACTGTCGGGCGATGACATCCAGTTCGTGAGCGGATTCCACGTTGATCAAGATTCCGGCCGCGATCGCACAAGACAGCTCTTCGGCGCGCTTGCCGGGACCGGCCATGCTGATGTGCTCGGGAGGCATGGGGGTGTCGAGCGCGACTTTCATTTCGCCTGCGGAAGCCACGTCGAGGCCATCCACTAATCCCGCCAGGTGCTGGACGACCGCCGGCATAGGGTTGGCCTTGATCGCATAGTGCAAGTGGATTTCCTTGGGGAGGTGCCTACGGAGGTGTTCGATGCGCTCCGTGATGAGCCGCCGGTCGTAGACGTAAAACGGCGTTCGTCCGACGCGCTCGGCCAGCCGGGTCAATTTCATGCCGCCGACGATCAGACAATCATCTTCGACCGGAAACTGAGTCAGAGCGGCGTGACGGGGAGATTCCTTATTCATGGGCACCCTCTTCGTAGAGGCGGGCGAATTGCGCCGCGAGTTGTTTCCGATCGATTTTGCCGTTCGGATTCCGCGGCAAGCTGTGCAGAAGCTGAATCGACGCCGGTACCATGAAGTTCGGCAACCGCTGGCGACAAACCTCGATCAAGTTATCGCTCGGCGTTTCGGCCTGGCTGGTGGAGATAACCGCAACGATCGCTTGGCCCAAGGTCGGGTGGGGCACGCCGACGACGACGGCTTCCGAGACCAGCCCGGTCGAATAAATGACCTCCTCGACTTCGGTCGGGCTGACCCGGTAGCCAGAGGTCTTGATCATATCGTCCTTGCGCCCGACGAAATAAAGATAGCCTTCCTCGTCCATGGTCACGGTATCGCCGGACCACACGGCAATTTCCGGTATCGGTAATTCATGAGGGCGGCCTGGCGCGGGTCGGAAACGTTCGGCGGTTTTTTCGGGGTCGTTCCAATAGCCCAAAGCGACGAGAGATCCCCTGTGAACCAACTCTCCGGGCTCGTGGGGCGCGCAGGGCGTGCCGTCCTCGCGTACGACGACGATTTCGGCGTTCGGAATGGCCTTTCCCATCGAGTCCGGCCGGAGATCGATTTGGTCGGGCGGAAGGTAAGTGGACCGGAACGCTTCGGTCAGACCGTACATCAGAAAGAATCTGGCGCTAGGCACGTTATCCCGGATGCGCTCCAACGTCGCCTTCGGCATTTTTCCGCCGGAGTTGGTCATGTAGCGCAGATGTTCGTCGATGCTTGCCGGCCATTGGAGTTGAGCCAACTGCGCCCACAGCGGCGGAACGGCCGCGAGTCCGGTAATGCGATAACGCGTTAGGGCATTGACGACATCCTTGGGCAAGAGGTAATCCATCAACACACAGCAGGCGCCTTTGAGCAGGGCCGTCGTCAGTTGGTTCAGCCCGTAATCGAAGCTGAAGGGCAGAACGGCGAGGATACGGTCCTCGGGGACGATCTCCAAATACTGAGCGATGCTCTTGGCGCCGGTAACGATATTCCGATGGGAAAGCACGACCCCTTTGGGTTTGCCGGTACTGCCGGAGGTATACAAGATGGCGGCCATATCCGTATCGATGATGACCGGGTTGGCCGGCTTTGTGGCGGATGGTTCCAGTCGTGACAAATCCGCCCAGCTTAAGACCCGAACCCCGGCGATCGCGGGCAGTTCTTCGGTCGAATCGGTGGCGATGACCGTGTGCAGATCGGTGCACGCTGCGAGTACGCCCATCAAGCCGTTGAGGCGGCTTTGAGACGTGATCAGAACCCTGACATTGCAGTCCTGAAGAATATAGGCGACCTGCTCGGCCTTAAGCACGGGATTAACGGGTACGAATACTCCGCCGGCCTGCGAGACGGCCAAATAGCTGACAACCGTTTCGACTTGCTTGGGCAGATAGACCGCGACGCGCTGCTGGCGTAAAAGGCCGACTGCCGATAATGCGTGAGCCTGCTTCGATACCGAGACGGATAGCTCACTGAACGTGAGGCTCGCCTCCTTGTGGCGGATTGCAGGGTTGGAAGGTGTTATCTCTGCGGTTCTTGCCAATAAATCATGAACTAATACAGGCATGGCTTATTTTTCGTGATTAGTTGATTTTGCAGGCATAATGCCGTCGGTAGGGCGTGGAAAATATCCGGAGCCGGTTGCTAGAAATGGCTCCGCATAATTATTGATCATCATTTCGGTATCGGTAAGTCTGCTACGAATCGTGAACGCGCGTAATCCCGTTGCTCTGGTGCAGAAAACAAGTCAGGTGGACGTCGATCAGGCAAAAATCGCGTAGTTTTCCCATTAAGCACGTCACCCCGGCAGGGAATGCCGGGGTCCAGAAGCCATGGATGGCAGAGACCTATCACTTCCTTGTGTACTGGATTCCGGCAATCCCTGCCGGAATGACGGCTTAACTTAACGGCATTGCCCGAAGTATTCCGGGACATGAATGCGCATGTCCGCTTTTTCTGCCTTAAAGTAAGCGCGGCATGAATCGGAGCCGAGGACGGGTACGGCGAATCCAATCAGCGCACTCCGTCGGCGTTATTTGTACAGGAAGGCTTCCAGCCGCGCACGGCGGGCTCGGGTCGCCCGCCACCTCTTTGTCAATCGCTATCCGAGAAGACCGTGCTACGGACAAGAAGGGGAGCTTACAACAGTGCCCACGATTTCTTCGCCCGAGCTTGCGTTGCAGAAACTGTAACTGTTGCCGCCGTTGCCATAAACACGATAGTCATAGGTACCGCCGCTGCCATAGTCGTAGCGGACAACAGCGTTTGCTCCAGTGCCCGAGATACTCCAAGTGCCGACTGTTTCGGACGGGTCCACCGGATCGGAAGGGCCATTCTTGTAATCCACGAGCGTACCGCTACCTGTACCCTGGTGCTGCTCCTGCCATCTCTCGGCGCCTCGGGTCGCGCAGACCGTCATGCCTGATAATGTGGTTGAAAGCTGGGTTTGGTTGAGATTAGGGCCGGTACACGCTGCCATCGCCTCGCCGGCGATGCTGACGAACACGATCACGCCCCAAATAACGATTGATTTCATGGTTTTATCCCCTGGTGAATTGACGCGCAAGCGGTCGTAACTATAGCGGATGAGCCCGGCAAGCTCTATCGATATCTGTAGGAGTCTCCGAAAAAACTCTGCTCTTTCGCCGGGGACCGCTAGCGCACTTTCTGCTTCGCTCAGGACAGGCTTATTCCAAATCGCTTTCAATCCGGCATTCATTTTGTAGGATGGGTAGAGCGAAGCGAAACCCATCGATGGTGGGTTAGGCCGCGCGGCCGTAACCCACCGAGCGGCCTCGGATCGGTGGGTTACGCTCCGCTAACCCACCCTACATAATGTCTACTCGAATGCCGAATGGAATTATTCCGGCCTACAAGCGGAGATCGGCAAGCCTGTGCCGACGATCCCGTTTGCCGATCCGTGACGTTCGGGAAGGAGCGAGACTAAAGCGGCCGTTTGCGATGGAAGCAGGGGATTTCAGTTACGGGACTACATCCTGCAAGAATCGCCGCACAGGTCTCCCGGCTTGATTGGCACGCGTCAGCAAGCCGGCACCGAACGCCCCTAGATAGAACAGCATGGATAGCCGTGGGGTATCCATCGTGCTGCCGAGGAGACCCACCGTAAGAAACGCCAGCAGCGCGCCGGGCAGGATCGCCGCATCTAAATCCCCTCTTGCCAGGGCCGGTCCGCAAGTTTTTCCGACGCCGAGCAACAGCAGCGCCAAAGCCGCCAGTCCCAACAAGCCTTGGGAAAAATACATCTCCACGGCTTGCTGGTGGATATGCCAGGCCAAGTCTTGATCGGCGACGAACAGCCAGCGGGCGACTCCGTCGCTGAAATCGCCGTTAGCCACCAGTTCGTGTCCTTTCTCGGTCATGAGACTTATGTCGTCCACGTCAAGCGGGGTATCGGAACTCTTGTTGTGCAGCGACAGTTTTACCGGCCGGTAAGGCCAGTTGCCGCTCCCGCCGAGTTTTCCGGGACTCACCTCGACGGTGACCGTTTGCCAGTTGCTTTCGGACGACTCCGGCCGCAGTTCGGGCAAGATACAGTCGAATGAGTAAAGCAGCGCCTTTTCGCAGAGGGGAACACTGAGGAAGCCGCCGCCGGAAGCCTGCCGAATCCGGGCGGAAAGTATGTAATGTTCGCCGGGGGCGACGTCGACGATCTGATCGAGAAAAACCGGCTCGCCGGCACCGAGGCGTAGATAAGGGTTGTCGCCGTCGCGCATGACGGTATAGGTGCCCGGTGCTTTGGTAGTTTCGGCGCCCAATGCGTAGAGAACGGGATATTGCCCGAAACCCATTCCAATGAGTGCTGCCGTCGGTCCGTCATCCATTAAACCTAGAGCACGCTTCCAGTGCGCTTCCCGAATGGAGAGATCCTCCGAGATGCGTGCCAGCCGGGATTGTGCGAATCCGCCGGAAAGCACGGGAACGGCGGCGGCAACCGAGGCCGTCAAAAGTCCCGCGAGCGCCAGCCAGCGATGGATCGGAAATTCTTTCCGCTGCCTCAGCATGCTGAACAGTACCGGCACCAGGCCAGCAATGAGGGCGGCGTATCCGCCGCGCGAAAAGGTCACCAGCATGGCATAGCTGACGCCCATGGCGGATGCGACGCCGAATAGCTTCAGCATCCGGTTGGACGTTGCGAGTACCGAAACCACCAGCGCCGGAAAGGCGAAAGCGATGAAGGCCTCGATGTAGGCGCCTCCGGTGTGCATGCTGGCGAAGGTTCCGGTTACGCGAAACACGTTTTCGAAGTCTCCCAGCCCAACGTACACATGGCGTTCCCATAAAACGGCCAACGTCACCATGGCCAAGCCGGCGACCAAGCCATTTCCCATCTGGCGAAGAGCCGCTCCGCTGTTTTCCGGAGGGATGCGCCGTGTGAGGGGTACGAATAGCAGCGCCCACAAGAGTCCCTTGCCGACCATCCAGGCTTCCAGCGGTGAATGGGAGCTGTCGGAGAAATTTCCTTCATTTCCCCAAAGCGGCCACAAGCCGCGCGCGCCGGCAAGCAATCCGCTTACCCACAGCAGCGCGACCGCCCATGACAAACTTCGATTCGGCCAGGGCCGAGGCTTTATCCGGTAAATCCGCAGATAGGTCACGGCGAGTGTGACGAGGACGACCAGGTCGAATTCGTCCAGCATCAATCGGCCGGTCCAGGGACTCAAGTCGAGCGCGGGCAGGAGAGCCGGAACGGCGAAAAGCCATCCGCTGGGATACCGCCACAACAAGGCCGCGTAGCCCGCCAATGCCGCGATCAGCCATGGCGTGCCGACGGAATAGGACAATATGCCGACCAGAGCGAGCAGCGCCGCGGCGAAAGCGATCAGCACGCCGAAAGGATGTGGCGTGCCGTAGACCTCGGGATGCGTTGGCGGAGGATGTGCCGGAGGGAACTCTCGATCATGGGTTGTGCTCGGCTGTATCGGCTCGTCACGCTTGCTGGTCAGTACGACTCCGACCCAACGCGCCAGCGCGTAGGTGACCGCGGCACTTGCTGCGGCGATCAGCAGATTGGTGAAATCCGGGTGCTTGGGTGGAACGAAGAGCTTGCCGAATTCGATGGGGAACGCCAGCGCGGCGGCGAAAAACGCCACTTGCAGCATGCTGGGGGTTTTCTCCCCTAGGCTTCGAGTCCGTAAAGCCCACCCGGCGAGACCGATCGGAGCGTACATGGCGGCCTGGCCGAGCACGCTCACCAGGGCGGCCTGTTCGGTAGTGAAATAATGATAATAAAAAGGCATGATCCGGATGCCCGCGAGGCGCGCCATAGCATCGGCAAACGGCAGCCAGGCGGTCGAGAACCAGCCGCCGAGCGCCAGCAGCGCCAGGATATACGGCAACGCGGCGAAGGGTATCGTGGTCTTGATAATCCAAGCCAGGGGCGAGGGGCCATGCCGAAGCAGGATTCGGCCTATCGCGGCGCCCGCCACCAGTCCCGCTCCGCGCCATAGTACCGAAAGCCCTTGGCTCACGCCCGACGCGAGCAGCAATTGAAAGGGTTCAAGGATCAGGCTCAGCATCGCTCCGATCAAGAAGATGCGGCGGTAACCGATTCCCGGAGCGGCGAGAGCGATGAAGACGCCGAGCGGCGCAATCGCGACAATTTCACTCGCTTGACGCGCCGTGCACCGCAGCCAGCCGTTGCAGCTTCCCGCGATCAGCCACCCCCAATTGTCCGAGCTCAACTTCCATGCAAGTTCTTGGGTCGAGACAACGAAGTCGTAGGGAAACAGGGACAGCAGGAGATACAGAATCAGGTAGGCGATCATCGCTGCGTATACCGATGCGCGTCCGCCTTCCGCGAACGCATCCAACAGCCGCGCGATGCGCCATCGTCCCAAGACGAAAAGGGCGATTCCGCCGGCCGAGCCGAGCGTCTCGGCCAAAAGATCGTTCAGCGAGACTGTGCGGGGAGCGAAGAATATCTGGGTGAACTCCACCGCGACCGCGACCGCGAGGCAGAACACGAAGATCGACAGCGCCGTCAGGTGACGCAGTGCCCCGGTCGACCGTATGCCGACGCCCCATGCGCAGCCCAGGAACGACAACGGCACATAGAGCACGATGTTGGCCACCCAGTCGGCCCTCGATTCGATACCCAGGTCCAGATACTGAATGGCGGAGAACTGTTTGACTGCCTCATCGAACGTGTAGGCGCGATACTCGAAAGGCACCAGGCTTCCGTACACAACGAAAACCAGGTAGACCAGGAACGCGAAGAAGGCGTGGCGACGGTCGGCTGTGGGCATGGTCATCGGTCGGATATCAAGCTCGTCAGGTGCTGAGAAAGGCCGGTGGTAATATTCGGGCAGCAACAGGGGAAACCGTACGCCGCATTTCGTTTTTGTTCAATCGCGATGCGGTCTTTTTCGATTTGCTGACTGTATCAGTGAAAAGCTGCGCCGGTAAGAATCCTTATTCCATGCGACATGCAAGTGAACATTAATCGTAGGGTGGGTTAGCGGAGCGTAACCCACCAATTCGAGGCCGCGCGGCCTAACCCACCATCGATGGGTTTCGCTTCGCTCTACCCATCCTACAAAATGAATGCCGGATTGAAAGCGATTTGGAATTACTGCGCGTTTTTCGGCGCGGATCGGCCTATGCGAAATTTCGTACAGAGCCCATTGGATCGGAATCGATATGAAAGACACCCAAAAAACCTGGACGCCGCAACGCCTGGCTGAATGGGAGCAAACCCGAGCGCGCGGGAAACGCCGCTTCGTTTGGACTCATGGCGTGCTGCAATGGGGCGGGTTCATGTTTGTCTTTTCTACCATGGTGTATCAACACCAGGTGTTCGGCGATATCTTCAGCACCCAGGGCAATCTTCCGTTTCGTCTGATACTGGGCGTCCTGGTTTGGACCTTCGTGGGTTATCTCTACGGCCGGTCGAAGTGGCAGCGCAACGAGCAGGAATATGCGGAACAGACGAAGTCGCGGAACAAGGGAACGTTCGTTTCCTGAATTTCACTCGGGCTTGCCGAGGGCCCGTGGTGGGGTGG
Source organism: Methylocaldum sp. 14B (assembly GCF_002005105.1). Lineage (GTDB taxonomy): Bacteria > Pseudomonadota > Gammaproteobacteria > Methylococcales > Methylococcaceae > Methylocaldum. Next base: position 38,720 of record NZ_MSCV01000013.1, read on the forward strand.
GGTGGGTGCGCCCGGACCATCCGCGCAACCCAGCAAGCCAGGCGTGCGCCGTAACCCATCAAAGCGAGCGGCAAGGCCACCGAGCGTTGCTTTCGTGGGTTACGGCGCACTTGAAGCGCAGTGATCAACGGCCGGGCGGTGCGGGAGTGCGCGTAATTCCATTCGGCATTCGAGTGAACACTCATCGTAGGGTGGGTTAGCGGAGCGTAACCCACCGATTCGAGGTCGCTCGGTGGGTTACGGCCTCGCGGCCTAACCCACCCTACGAATTCCCGGTTTCCTGAGCCCGCCGAAAAAGAGCCGTGTCGCTAGGCAGTACGCATTGCGTATCGTTTCAAACTCTGCGCAGAGATTAATCAAAACTTGCATAGCCCTCCCCCATGCCCTGCGGTTTCCGCATCCAGCAAATAATTGGGGCCGGCCGGTTTGCAGCCGCCTTCCACCGGATCGTCTGCGAGCAGCATCGGCGTATCCAGGTCGACCCATTGAAAGCCGCCGAGTCCCGCCGCGAAATGCGCGCTGGAGCCCATGGCCAACCGAGTTTCGACCATGCCGCCGATCATGAGGTCCAGCCCGCCGGCGCGGGCGATGGCGGCGATTTCGAGCGCCCGGACCACGCCGCACTTGACCAGCTTGATGTTGATCACCTGGGCCAGGCGGTCCCGTACGATTCGGAAAGCATCCTCTGGCGTCCTGCAGGATTCGTCGGCGGCCACCGGTACGCCGGCTTCGCGGGCAAGCTTTGCGAGACCGTCCCAATCCTCTCGCGCGACGGGCTGTTCGAGCAGCGCGGGCTCGATGCCGGCGAGGCGAAGTTCCCTTAGCAGGGCGAAGACTTCGTCGGACGAATAGCCGGCATTGGCATCGAGAATCAAACGGCTGCTCGGATGCCCGCGCCTGATGGCCAGGAGCCGGCCGATATCGTCGGAGCGATCGAGGCCGATCTTGACCTTGAGGATTTCGAAACCTTCGCCGCGGTATTGCCGGGCCAGAATTTCCGCGTCCTCGGCGGCGCAAATGGGTATGGTGATGTCGGTGGCGAGCCGGTTTTGAAACCCGCCGAAAAACCGGAGCAGCGGAATTCCGCAATGGCGCGCCAAGGCATCGATTAGCGCCATCTCGATGCCGGCCCGGACCGACGGGAAGTTCGGGACGCGTTCGAGGAGTTCCGCCGAGATCCGCCGCCATTCCCCGGCGTGTCGTCCCTTCAAGCGGCCGGCCTCCTGCTTCAGCGCGTCCAGCGCGATCGCCTGATCCTCGGCCGTTACGGGAGGCAAGGTCGAGGTCTCGCCCCATCCTTCCGATCCATCCGCGAGCGTGACTTGCACCGCGACGTTGCGGACGCGATCGAGTCTCGACGAGGCGATGGTGAACGGTGCGATCAGGGGCACGTCGAGTTTGTGGATATCGACTCGTCTGATTTCGAGGTCTTTGTTCATGGCGTCGTTCGCTGCCTATGTTCGCATTGGGGGCATTATAGGCAGGACTTAGGAAGAATCGCCGTCAAAAGCGCCCCGTCGGACCCGATATGTCGGCAAGGGATTGCCGACCTACGAATTTCTGCCTCGTGTCGAGCCATTATAGGTCAGTAGGTCGGCAACCCCTTGCCGACACACCGGTTTGCCTCTGGATCGATCGGGACACTTCCGGGTCTCAATTCGTTCAAAAGCTGACCGATGCCGTGACCCGTACCTGCCGCGGCATGACCGGATGTTTGAGAACGCCGTCGACCCCCTCGGGCGGTTCGCCCGGAAGTCGCGAGGTGTAGTAGTAGGCGATATCGTTGCTTTTCGAATCGAACAGGTTGAAGACGTCCACGGCAAGTTTCAGTTGCCGGTATTGATAGCCCGCGCCGAGATTGACCAGGGTCGTGTCGCCCGCGTCGACGCTGCCGTCCTCCGTGAGCGGCACGTGACCGAAGTGGCGCAGCCTCACCGTGGCGAAAAAGTTGTAAGGCAGCTCGGCGACCGCACCGGCGCTGATGACCCGACCCACGGAATTGGGAATGTCGTTGGCGCCGCGCGGCGCGTCCCGATAGCTGGCCGAAGTGAAGGCGAAATCGGCGTCCAGGGTCAGCCAGTCGACCGGCTTGTAGAAATTGGTCCACTCGACTCCGTAGCGTTCGCTTTTACCGGTGGGCTCGGTGGTGCCGGCGTCTCCGGCGAACACCAGTTCCGAGTCGGACTCCAGCCACCACACCGCGAGGGTGGTGTTGAGTCCTTTCACGTACTGACTCCGTATGCCGCCTTCGGCGCCCCGTTGCTTGGCCAGCGGCGGCACGCTGCTTTGCGGAAGCGTGGGGTCGGTGGGGTCGGCTCGCGTGGTCACGCCGCGGGCGTCGTTGGAGTGAAAGCCGTAGCCCAGGTTGACGAAGAATTCGGTATCTTGCCAGGGGCCGAAGATCAGACTGAGCTTGGGGCTGACGATGGAAGCGGTCTCGCTGCCGGAATTTTGCGGGATAAGACGGTCGGCCACGTCGAAGAAAAAGGTGTCGCTTCTGAGCCCGGCCACGGTGCGGAATTTCGGTAGCCAGTGGGTCTGGTTGCTGAAGTAGAACGAGAGGCTGGTTTCGTCCACATCGCCCCGGCTGACCGACCCGATGGTGCGGCGCCGTTCGGTACGGTTCAGGGTCAGGTCCATGATGGCATCGTGCCGGACCTGGAAACCCAGCGTGTTGTCCATATCCAAGCCGAACCACCGGTTGAACCAGGTCTGCTCTCCGCTGCCGCCCACGATCACGCGTCGTTCCTTCTGGCCGATTTGATCGCCGTGGACGGGGTCGTCGAGAAAACCGGTGAAATTGGAGAACAGGGCGACATCGTAGTAAGCCGCGTACACGTTAAGCTGATTCTTGTACGAATCGCCGCGGCTCCAGAAGTCGCCGGACAGGCTGTAGCGGTCGGTCTTGCCGGCATCGCTGGGGTCCATTGTTCCGTAAAGATCGATTTGCCCGGATTGCACGGCGCGTTCCGGGATCTGATTGGTGGCGTTCCATTGGGCGCGATAGGCCTTGCCGTGCAGCGCCAGTCCCCAATCTTCACGGTCGATGGTATAGCGCAACATGCCGTTGAACTTGTCGAGTTCTTCCGGCCGCTTCCAGGGACCGTCATTGAAGTTGACTTCGGCGGCGTAGAGGAGATCGCCCGTTCCCAGCGCGTTCGAGTTCGCCGCCACGACGCGGTAATAGTCGTATTCGCCGCCGGTGAACTTCACGAATCCTTGCGGTAGTCGGTGCAGGGTGTGCATGCGCGCATAGCCAGCGGAGGAAAAATCGCCCACGTCGGCGTAGTAAGGCCCCTTGCCGTATTCCACCCGGTCCACCAGTTCCGGAATGATGCCGTTCAGATCCAGATAACCCTGCCCGTGAGCGTGGGTGGGCAGGTTCATGGGGACGCCGTCCACGGTGACGCTGAAGTCGGTGCCATGGTCCAGGTTGAAGCCGCGCAGGAAATACTGGTTCGCTTTGCCGGTGCCGCTGTGCTGGGTGGCGAGGGCGCCCGGCACCACTTCCACCAGTTCGCCGACGCGGGACAGCGGGCGGTATTTGAATTCGGGCTGTCCTACCACGCCTTGCGACGCGGAATTGGCGGCCCCCAAAAGATCGGTGGCGCGGCCCTGGACCTCCACGGTATCCAAAACAAGTAGAGAGGATGGATTTTCCTCTTCGGGTTGGGGGTGGGCCAGCACGGGTTCGGCCAGCGTGCCCAGCGCGATACCGAGTCCCCAGCCAACTATTGAATGAATGGAAAAATGGAGTCGGGTTTTCATGGGCTCAGAATAATATTTCAAGAATGACAGCAACCACCGTGCCGAACGGAATCGTTCAGGGACTCAAGAACGGGAATCGTCGGTATGCTGCGAATTCCGACCGCTGAAGCTTCGGCTTCCGTCCCGCGAAACCTAGCCGAGGGATCAAATCTCGATGTAAACAATCCGGTATTTTTCGAGGAGTGCCTGCAAGTGTGTGCGGCCGTCGCGCCGCGTTATGGCAAAGTGTCCAGATGTTTGTGCGGGAGCGGACCCGGTTAAAGCCGCCTCCTTAAGAAATCATCCATTAGCTTATACATCCCTAGAAGCTGGACGAGGTGATGGGGTGCACCGTACGCGCTATCGTGGAAGAAAACGCGCACAGCTACCCCAATCATCCAATCCTCCCCGAAACCGCTCTAGCGGGATAGTTCGCCCAAAGGCGCCGCGTGCTGCTCCGGCTTCTTGGGCCCCGGCGTATTGCCGAACGGGCCTTCCTTGCCGCATCCCGCCAAGATCAAACCGATCGAAATGACGATCGCCAAGTGCTTGCTCATGTCCATGCTGGTCTCCTATCGCATGCTTCGGGTGTGTGGTTGGCCTGAATAATCGCTAGAGCTTTCCTTCTTTCTTATAGTATTCGACCTCGTCGTTGATCAATTTGACGACTTCTTCCAGCGTCGTAACGGCAGTCGTAGGTTGCCCTCCGTTTTCCAGATCGGCAATCACCGCTTTCAATCGGCTGCTGGAATTCTGCATGGGCATCGTGCTTTTTTCCTTATAAGAAGCCACCGCCAATTTGCGCGCCTGCTTGGCGCTGTCCAAAGCCGCATCCTTGTTGCCCTGCTTGGCCGCGTCCAAAGCCGATTGGCTGGCTTTCTGCACTTCCACCAGATTCGGCGGCGGATCGGCATAACGCCCGCCAGCAATGCTGACGCCCGCGCTCAGGCTGAGAAACAGGGCCAAGATAATACGCATCATCGAATTGCCTCTCATGTAATGCTCCTTGTATCGATACGATTAAAAAATAGCCCGCGACCGCGGTGAATTCTCGGTGGTCCGTAACACCGAAAAAGCGTCGCGGGCGGCATGAATATCAGAGGGAGAACGTGCCCCGCATTCAGCCGCCATATATAAGGCAAGTTATGTGCCTTGGTATGTCGCTGCGTCAAATGACGATTCAGTGCTGGAGTGGTCTGTATTGACGGTGCTGTCTAAGAATGGCTTGCCGTCTCTGTAACGAACTGAAAATTAAGGTTGTAATGCCGAAATAAAAGACGTAGCAGGAAATTCTATTATGGGAAATGACGCATTATCTAATGAAATACTGTTGGATATCACAGGACTATTATGCGCGCCTATCATGCCGCTTATTAGAGCTCTTGCGAGGACTATGCGAAACCCCATAATGTGCTGTGTGAAAAAACATAAATGGCAGGTAAAGGTCGGGCCGAGATGAGAATATTTTTCGAGCGGCATTATGTATATCACTCGAGGCAACAGGTTTTTAATATGTATCAAATATGTTGCAGTAATCGAAAGGAGATGCCAATAAACCTACTTCTATTTGCTGTTATCCGATCCGCGATTTCCCCCAATACCTCTGTCATTTCCCTTATACCTAATACCTAACTTATTTATAACTGATTGTTTTTAAGCCGATATCCTGCTGGCACAGGAATTGATTGGTATTTTGGCGTTTGCACATCCTGGGTGTGCCGCCCGTTGGGACGTTGGAACCATCATTTTCACGGATATGAATGTGCTTATCATTGACCGATCGAATCCGGCCTTTCGGACGCCGCTGTCCATGGGGATCGTATTGCTCGGCTGTCTCGCGGCCGCGTCGGCCGAGGCGATCGCAGAACGGCAACTTCTTGTGGCCGTCGCCGGTTTGGCCGAAACGAGGAGCTTGGACCTGGTCGTGGAGCAGGGGACGATACACGGGCTATTGGCTGGACGTTTCGGCGAGCGCGACCGGGTGGCTTACCTGGGGTCGGCGGATGGCGGGAAAACCTGGAGCGAGCCCAGGTTTCTCGACGGGAGCGGAGAGGCCCCCGTGATTTCCCGGCGCGGCAACGATGCCCGCCTGGCTGTGTACGGCCGGCGCATCGTCGCCGTCTGGCAGGCGCGGGGCGAACTGCCGGGCACGGGACCCTTGATCGTCGCCGCTTCGGAGGATGGAGGGCGGACTTGGCGCCGTGGCCAGAATCCGGCCGCTGGCGACCCTCTGAACAATCAGAGCTATCCGGCGCTCACCGTCGGCGGGGATGGACGCTTTCACCTCGTCTGGCTCGACGACCGCGAGGAAAACGGCAACACCCAGGGTCTCCGCTACGCAGCATCTCGGGACGGCCTCAACTGGAGCAGCCGGACTACCCTGGATCCGGCGGTCTGCACCTGCTGCTGGACTCGGATCGGCGCACTTCCGGATCGCAGCGTGGCGGTGCTGTACCGGGACGCCGATCCGCACGACATGCGCCTCCTTCGCGGCCCGTTGAACGGCGGCGGTTGGCTCGATCTCGGACCGGTGGGGATCGCCGGCTGGAATTTCACCGGCTGTCCTCATTGCGGAGGCGGGCTGGCCATAACCGGAACCGGCGGGCAAACCGTATTGCACAGCGTCGCCTGGACCGGAAAGGAAGAATCGCCCGGGCTCTTCTACTCGCGATCCTCCGATCTTGGAAAACACTGGGAGCCGCCTTTTCTGCTGGGCGACGGGCAAAGCCGGGAAAGCGACATTGCAGCGCTGTCCGCGTCCGATCTGGCCATCGTGTTCAGCCGAGCCGGCGCCGAGGGCGCCGCCGTGTACCTGGTCAGGTCCAGGGATGGCGGTAGGCATTGGTCGGTCCCGGTTGCCCTGACGCCGCCGGATGCCAACGCCGATCACCCCCGAATCGTGGCGACGCCCTGGGGGTTCAGGGCGTTTTGGACAATGGCGCGGCCCGGCGGCGGCAAGGCTTTGGCGATGGCCATTCTCTCCCTATGACGATGAACACCCTAAGACGGCACTTATTACTGATTCTGGCAGGATCGGCACTGGCCAGTCCCGAGCTTGCGGCGCACGCGATTCTGGTGAAGGCCGTACCCGACCGTGAAGCGGTCGTTTCCGAAGCTCCCTCGGAGGTGCTGTTGACCTTCAACGAAGGGGTGGGCGACGCATTCCTGGCAGTCGCGGTCATCGACGCCAACGGCAAGCGGGTGGACAAGCATGATGCCCGGCTGGACTTCACCGACCGTTCGCGGCTGCGGGCATCGGTGGAAAATCTGGCGCCCGGCCGGTACATGGTGCGCTACCGGGTGCTGTCCGCGGACGGTCACGTCGTGAGCGGCAAGTATTTCTTTCAGCTTCAAGCCAAGTAAGGAGGGCTTTCCGATGATTCTCCACGAGCCGGGTTTCTTTCGGCGTCTCGCGAACCGCGCGGCCGTTGCCGCGCTCGTCCTGGCGGCGGGCGCCGCATCCGCCGCCGGCATTCCGCGCGACAGTTCCAACGGTCGCCAGATGTATCAGGGCGCGTCGATGAGCTGTTTGGTGGCCAACGACTTCTACGCCGTGCACTTCACCGCTCTGCAGGAAGGGCGTCATGAAGGGGAGCAAACCGATTTCGTCAAGTACTGCCAGGAAGTCCCGCGGCCCGGCAAGACCTATCTGACCCTCGACCTGCTCGACCGCGATGTTCGCAACATGCCTGTCAGCCTGCGTGTGGTCGAGGAGGAGTTCGGCGATGACGGTCGACTTCCGAAGGAAAAACGTACCCTGGCGGAAACGCCGGCTGCGGTCTACCGGAACGGTACGGCGGAAATTCACACCGACATCACGGAACCCGGCCATTATGCCGTGATCGCCGTGTTCGGCGAAAACGACGGCTTCGTCAGCGAGGACGATCGGCTGAGGGTGCCGTTCAGCGTCGGCATCGCCATTCCGAACCCGTCCAACCGTTGGCCCGGCGCCTTGTTCGCCCTGATCGTCGCCATTGTTCTGTCGGTCGTATGCTGGCGCGTCTATCGGGGAATAAGGCCCAAGCTTCCGGTCCGCGCGGCGAATGATGACGCCGAACGGCCGGCGCCGGCGCGCCAGATTCCATGAAAGCACCGGCCGTTCGACCCGTTTGCGGCCGATGCGCACACGGCAGCGGCATTCTGGCGATGCTCCTGCTGTTCGGTTCGGCGTGGCCGACTCGGGCGGATTGGGCGGAGTTCGGCAGTTACGCGGCTCTCGCCGAAGTCGCCGTCGAAGCTGACTCGATCACGGTCAACCTGCGCCTTCGGGAAAGCGGTTTGCCCCGGTTGCGCTCGCTGCTCGGCCGTGCGGACGATACTCCCGCTTCGGAGCTTGCGGGGCAACTTCTGCGCATCGTGGCGGATCGGCAGCCGCTGCCGGAAGCGAAACCCGTGTCCGTGGCGAGGGTGGACTCATCGAAAGACCGGCGCCGAACCGCGGAGGCATATTACGAGGCCGATCTGAATTATCCCTTGGTCCGGCGGCCGAGGACCTTGCACCTGCTGCCCCCGGAGCGCGCCGGCAAGGACTTGGGTCTGATCGTTCTGCACCGGGGCGTGCCCGTGGCCGATCTAGCGCCCTTGTCGAAACCGGCCCGCCTGCAATTGGACTGGAACGATTCGTGGCGGTCCCGATTCGATGATGCTGAAATGGCGCGCCGCCACACCGAACCGCGCTCCTTCGTCTATGTCGAGCCTTACGAAGTGCGGCACGAATTGCTGCTGAGGCTGTGCGATCTTCTGCCGCGGCTGAACTTTGCGCCCGTGAATCCGTACCGCATCGAAGGCGCGGAGCGGGAAAGGCTGAAACAGGCGATCGGCGACCTGCTGCTGCATCGCAATTCGCTGCGCCTGGACGGTGAGGCGGCGACGCCCCGGCTGGATCGGGTCGAGTTCATGCGTTACGGGCGCGGCGGCGTGGAAACCGTTGCGGACGGCGAGCCCGTCGACAGCGCTACCGCCGTGGTGGGAGCGATTCTGGTCTATCTGACCGAGCGTCCCGCTGAGGCCGTAGAGCTGACCTGGGAGCTGTTCGACGCCGTCGGGGCATCGCGGCCGGTCAGCCTGCAACTGAACGACGAAACTTTCGAAGCCGAGATGACGCGGCGCGATCCGGTCTTCCGCTGGTCGGTGGAGGAAGCGCTGAAAAATCCCGCTGTGTCGGAAGCCGCCTCGATGATCCAACAACCCTTGGCGGTGGCATCCGCTCCCGGCACCGTATTACTCCGCACGGCCGGCATTGCCCTCGCGGCAGCCGTCGGATGGCGCTGGCGACGGCGCCGGTTTTTGCCGCCGGGCACCGGCGCCCAACTGGGCGTGACCCTGGCCGTGGCCGGGTGCGTCGCCTTTTACCCGGAGATCGCGCACTTTCCCGCCCATGCCGGGAGTGCTGTCCCGGCGCTTCTCGGGGAGGAGACGATGAAAACCGAGCTGCGGGCCCTGCTGCATAATGTTTATCGGGCCTTTCAATTGCCGGAAGAGGAAGCGGCATACGACCGCCTGGCCATGAGCCTGTCTGGGGAGCTTCTGGACGACATTTATCTTCGCCAGCGCCGGGCTTTGTTGCGGCGGGGCAAGGGATTCGGCGGCGACGGTCGGGTCGAGCGGGTCGAGATTCTCTCCAGCGAAATCCAATCGGTGGACCCGAAATCCGGACGCTGCACGGTCGCCGCCCGCTGGATCGCCCACGGCGCGGTGTCCCATTGGGGCCATTCCCACCCGCGGACTACGCTTTACGCGGCGCGGCTGGTCCTGCGCCAGGCGGAAGATGGCCGTCTGAAGATCACGGACCTGGAGTTTACCGAAGGGCGCAGGACGGACCCGGCGACGTAATGATCCAAATCGAAGACCTCGAATTTCGCTACCCCGGCGCCGAATTCCGCCTCGCCGTTCCCGAGCTCCGGATTTCCCGCGGCGAGAAAATCGCCTTGATCGGGGCCAGCGGGGCGGGCAAGACGACCCTGCTGAAGCTGATGGCCGGCATCGCGGTCCCGCAGTCCGGGAACGTCCGCGTGGATGGCGTGCCTATGCGCGAGCTCAGCGACCGTCAGCGGCGCAACTTCCGTGTTTCGCGCATCGGCTTCGTGTTCCAGGAACTGGAACTCCTCGAATATTTGAACGTACTCGACAACATCGTGCATACCTACCGGATCAATAGGGTTCTCAAGCTCAATGGGCGAGTGAGGGAGCGAGCGGCGGAACTGGCCGAGGCGGCGGGTTTGATGGGCAAGCTAAAGCGGATGCCGCGGGAACTTTCGCAAGGCGAACGGCAGCGGGTCGCGGTATGCCGGGCGCTGTTGCCGGAGCCGGGGCTGATCCTGGCGGACGAGGCGACCGGCAGTCTCGATCCGGGCAACAAGAGTCGGATTCTCGGCCTTTTGTTCCGGATGACAGAGCGCAACGGCGCGACGCTGGCGGCGGTCACGCACGACCACGAACTCCTGCCGCGCTTCGATCGGGTAATCGATCTGAGCGCTTTTCGCCGCTGACCGGATGCAGCACGATTTTTATCTCGCCTGGCGCTATCTTCGCCACAACAAGATCCGCAGCCTGATTCTGGCCGCTTGTCTGGCCATGATCACGGCGCTGCCTCAGGCTCTGCACCGCCTCCTGGACGAGGCCGAGCGCTGGATGTCGGCGCGCGCCGAAGCTACGCCCCTGTTGGTGGGGGCCCAAGGCAGCGCGGCGGACCTGGTGCTGAACGCTCTTTATTTCACCGACGCTCCGGCGTTCATAAGCATGGGCGAGGCCGACCGTATCGCGGCCACCGGCTGGGCCGATCCGCTGCCGGTTTACGCCCGGTTCCGGGTTCGCGGCCTGCCCCTGGTGGGCGTCACGACGGATTATTTCGAATTCCGCGGCTTGGCCCCGGCGGAAGGCGTTCTTCCGGCCCTGCTGGGGGATTGCGTGCTGGGGGCCGAAGCCGCCGAGCGTCTGAAACTCGCACCGGGGGACGTTCTTCCGACGACGCCGGAAAACGTTTTCGACCTGGCCGGCGTCCATCCGCTCAAGTTGAAAGTGGTCGGCATCCTGGCGAAATCCCACGTCCCGGACGACCGGGCCGTGTTCGTGGATCTTCAAACGGCCTGGGTGATCGAGGGATTGGGGCACGGCCATGAGACCGGGCCGGGGGCGGGCAGGGCGGATGCGGCGTTCGCGCCGTTATCGGGCGATGTCTCGGCCTACACCGAAATCACCCCGGACAACCTGGCATCCTTCCACTTTCACGGCGATCCGGCCGACTTTCCCATCAGCGCGGTGATCGCGGTTCCGCGCGACGTGCGTTCGGCCGCCCTGCTGCGTGGACGCTATCCGGACAGCGAAGCCAAGACGCAAATCGTCCGTCCCTTGGACGTGACCCGTAGCCTGCTGCAAAACATCTTCCGCATCGGCGCGCTGTTCGATGCCATTCTTCTGCCATTGGGCGCTGCCGCGCTGCTCATGGTCGCGCTGGTCTTCGCGCTGTCGCTCCGACTGCGGCAGCGCGAAATCGAGACCATCCATCTGATCGGCTGTTCGCCGCTGACCGTGGTCCGGCTGATGGCCGCGGAAATCGCGCTCATCGCGCTGGGCGCCGGAACCCTCGGCTTGGTTCTGGTGCAAGCGGTCCGTGCCGGTGCAGCCGAATTCGTCCGCCATTTCGTTATCGCCTGAGGGAGTTATCCGTGTTTATCTCTTTTTCATGGCGCCGAGTCGCGCCGTACGTGCTGTTTTTAACCGTCGCGGCGACTACCGGTCAGGCGAGCGCCGCCGGCTCACCCGGATTGAAGATCGTCGCCGCAAACTATCCTCTGGCCTATTTCGCCGAGCGGCTGGCGGGCGCCAGGGCGCGTGTGGTTCTTCCGGTTCCGACCGGCGCCGATCCGGCGTTTTGGCAACCCAGCGCCGAAACGGTGGGCGAAATGCAGAAAGCGGACCTGATTCTCCTCAACGGTGCCGGTTACGAAAAATGGCTGCCTCAAGTAAGCCTGCCGCGCCTCAGGCTGGCGAACACATCCCTGGCGTTCCGGAACGCTTATCTCCGGATCGAGAACGCCGTCGTCCATAGCCACGGACCCGGTGGCCGACACGCCCACGAAGGTTCAGCCTTCACTACCTGGCTGGATTTCGATCAGGCCGGAAAGCAGGCGCAGGCCGTCGCCGATGCGATCGTCCGAAAGCGGCCGGAATGGAAGAGCGTAGTGACTGGAAACCTGAAGCCGCTGCTGGATGACCTTGCCGGCTTGGATGCCGAAATGAAACAAACGGTTGCCGCCGATTTCCGCCGGCCGCTGCTTGCCTCCCACCCTGTCTATCAGTACCTGGCCCGCCGCTACGGCCTGAATCTGAAAAGCGTTCACTGGGAGCCCGACGAAATGCCGCCCGCCGCGGAGTGGAGCGCCTTGCGGGGCCTGCGGGCGAACCATTCGGCGCGCTGGATGATCTGGGAAGCCCAACCCGCTCGGGAGATTGCCGCGAAGCTGAAGACTATGGGTATCGAAAGCGTCGTGTTCGACCCCTGCGCCAATCGACCGGAAGACGGTGATTTTCTGACGGTGATGAAGCGAAACATGGAGGAATTGAAGACGGCGTACCGGTGAAAAAGAGGGCGGACTTTACGAAACTGAGCACAGTCACGACGATTCGGCGTCGTCGCGGCTTCCGGTACAAGGCTGTAACGGAGAAAAAGGATTGCTGTCGGGAATCGGCGTCATAATAGTCCGGCTCTAAAATCCTTCTGACGGATTCTTCGGCACCATCGGCGGTCCGAATGGCGCTACCGATGCGCCTTGTGCATTCGATATTTTTGCCGATATCGCTTCGACAACCGTTGCCCGTGCTCCTCACACAAGAAACGGTGTTCGCCGGTGAGTCCGGGTACGTTCATGGGCTTTCTGAGATCATAAACCGCCGGCTTGCGGCATTGCTCGCCGACCCAGCACAAAGGGCTATGGTTATGCATGCGTCCTTTCCTCTTCTGACGAGACCAAGAAGGTAATCATGCAAAAACAGGACCATTGCCATCTATGCGAGGGGCTGGATCGGCTTATTCCGTTCGGCATTCGAGTGAACATTATGTAGGGTGGGTTAGCGGAGCGTAACCCACCGATCCGAGACTGCTCAGTGGGTTACGGCCGCGCGGCCTAACCCACCATCGATGGGTTTCGCTTCGCTCTACCCATCCTACAAAATGAATTCCTGATTGAAGGCGATTTGGAATTACAACCTATCCAAGCAGGCCTTGAAACTCTTCGACAAGCTCGGTGCGAGCCCTAGCCTCAAGCGCCGAGAGAGTTTTTATTCCGCTTTTTCGCCCGGCCAAACCTGCACGAAACCATCCCGATTCGGCATCACGACCCGAGGCAATGTTCCCGCATTCATTTCCGCCCGTTCGTCGACAATACCGTTAATATGCAAAAGGTAAGCCGTGACCGCGTAAACCTGGTCCTCGCTTAGACTGCGGGGTGCGTCCAAGGGCATCGAGCGGCGGATGAAATCGAACAGGGTGGTTGCGTAAGGCCAATAAGTGCCGATGTTTTTGTCCGGATGGGGGCCGGTTAAAGAGCCGCCCCCGGCCAGTTCGCCGGCGCTTCCGCCCATGCCTTTGGGCCCGTGGCAGGATACGCACTTCATGTCGAAGATGGCTTTGCCTTCGAGAGCCGTGCCTTTGCCTGGCGGAAGACCGGCGCCGTCGGGGAAGACGTTGATGTCCTGAGCCGCGATCTCACCGGGCGACGCGGGACGGCCCAGCTTGGGGCTTTCCGGCGCGGCGGCGACCGCGGCATTCATGCCGAACAAAAGTAGTGCCGGGGCCAACCACCGTGGCCCGCTTCGGTTACGATCGTTACGCATAGACATGGCTCACAGTGCCATCGGCGGCCACGGCCCAACTGACGATGGCGTTATAGTGGAAATAACCGTGCCGCCCGCGTTCTGCAATGAGCGCCCGGCGCTCCGGCTGGACATAGCCGGTTTCGTCCACGGCGCGGCTTTTGAGCACCAGGGGAGAGCCGTCCCAGCGCCACGGCAGGCGGAAACGGGTAAAACATTGCGGCAAAACCGGTTCCTGCAGCGCCGCTTCCGCCCAACTGCGTCCGCCGTCGGCCGAGATGTCGACCCGCTTGATCCGGCCCCGGCCGCTCCAGGCCAAGCCGCTGATCCGGTAAAGGCCTGGACCTCGTAGATGCTGGCCGGGCGAGGGAAAGGTGATGATCGACTTCGCATCCATGACGAACGTGAATTGCCGCGCCTTGCCGGAAGGCAGCAATTCGGTGTACTTGGCGGTTTCGTTGCGGGCCATCACCGGCTGATTCGCCGCCTGCAAGCGGCGCAGCCATTTGACGCTGAGAACCGCTTCCCATCCCGGCAGTATCAGTCGCAACGGGTAACCGTTCTCCGGGCGCAAGCGTTCGCCGTTCTGATAAAGCGCGAGAATCGCGTCATCCATGGCTTTTTCGACCGGAATGCTGATGTTCATCGCGGCGGCGTCCGCGCCTTCGGCGATGAGCCAGCGGGCGTCGGGCCGCAGGCCGGCCTCGTCCAGGATGACGGCGAGCGGAACGCCGGTCCACTCGCTGCACGAGGCCAGACCATGAAAATAGCCGACGGGCGTCTGTATGGGCTCCTCGTGCCAGCCGGCATTGCTGTTGCCCCCGCATTCGACGAAGCAGAGGCGGGAGACCATCGGGTAGCGCAACAGGTCTTCGATGCCGAAAGACAGCGGATTTTCGACCAGCCCGTGAATCAATAGGCGATGTTGGTGCGGATCGATCTGCGGCACGCCATTATGGTGCCGTTCGAAATGAAGACCGTTGGGCGTGACGATGCCTTCGAGTTTATGCAGAGGGGTCCAGGAAATGCCATTGCCCGGCGCGCCGGAATTGGCCGAGATCCAGCGTATGGCCTCTTTTTCGTGAGGCGAGGGGCGGCCGTAATTGGTGAAAGGTTCGCCCGGCGTCTTCATCCAAGGCGGTTCTTCGGCCAGACCTTGGCGCATGTGCCCGACGAGTGCGGCGCCGGCGCCGAACGCCAGTCCTTTTTTCAGAAACAGCCTGCGGTCCAGCAAACCGCCACCCGCCACGGGCTGCAACAGCCCCGGCTCGCGTGCCTCTTGGTCGCTCATTGCGCATCCTTTTTCGGAAGAAATCGGCTGTCGATCTTACTCCGATCGGGAGGCGCAAAGCACCACGGTTTTTCGTGGCCGCCGATCTCCGGACGCCATGTTGTCGTCGTCGGCCACGATAAGAAATTTCGCCTTTCAGGCGAGAATCAGTAAGATTCGTTCAGAAATCGAAAACCGAATGGGTGTGCGGATGCAGGACAGGATGGCCTGCGGCCGGATAAAGAATAATTTTTGATGAAACATCTATGGCTAAGGCAATACAAAAAAACAAGAAACCTGGTCAGAGCGGCCGTAGTTCAGTCGATACCGTGAAACGGGTGTCCGACGATGCGTGACTTTGCAGCCTTTATCATGCGAAGCCGGCTGCATGCGATCGCAATAGCCGGGTTGTTCGGTGTTTTGTCGCTGAAGGTACTTCCGTTCGCCTTGCTCAGCGCTGCGGCGCTCGGTTTGGTCGCATTACGCAAAGGCTGGCTGGAAGGCGCGGTCGTGGCGATCGGTGCCGCGGTCGTGGTCGGGGCCGGCTTTTTTCTGATGGAGCTCAGGCCGGGATTGAATTTCCCGGTCGTGTTTGCGCTCTGGCTGCCGCTGCTGATTTGCGCGGAAGTTTTGCGGCGCACGGAGTCCCAGGGACTGGCGCTGCTTGTGGTGGGACTGACGGTCGGTCTGTTCGTCTTGGGAATGCATTTGGTTACCGGCGATGTGGTCGCCTTCTGGCAGTCATGGCTGAGGCGGGCTGTCGCCGCGGTGCCCGGTGCCACCGTTCAGGGGTTCGAGCGGGACGGAACCTTGCGCCTGATGAATGGTCTGATCGCCGTGCTTTACGGGATCGGCCTGATGTTCAGCCTGTTGTGCGCCCGTTGGCTGCAATCCCTGGTCTACAATCCCGGCGGATTCGGTCCCGAGTTTCAGCGTCTTCGACTGCCACGGCTCGCTTTACCGGTGGTCGTCGGCGCAATTTGGGCGTCGGGTACGGTGAGCCCGATCTTGGTCGCCGATCTCCTCATGGTCGCCGTGATGATTTATTTCTTCGCCGGATTGGCGATCGTGCACGCCCTGGTCGCCTTTCGCCGTTTGCACTGGACATGGTCGGCACCGCCGTATGTGGCTTTGATATTCGCGCCTCAATATGCCGTCGTGGGACTTGCTTTGGTCGGTGCCTTCGATGCCTTGATCGATTTTCGGACCCGAGTGAGGAAAAGGTGAGTCGGTGATGCGTCAGGCGCGCGGATTGCTAATCAGGATCGAGCGATGATTCCTTATCGGGACACCATTCCGACCCGGTATACGCCATGGATGACCTGGACGCTGATCGTGCTGAATCTGGCCGTTTTTGCCTACACCCAGTCGCTGTCCGAACAAGACTTGTACTTTTTTCTGAATTTCCATGGGCTGGTGCCGGCGCGGTATACGAATCCCGAGTGGGCGGCCAGGGTGGGGTACCCGGCCGGCGACTACACGCCGTTCGTGAGCAGTATGTTCATTCATGGCGGAGCGCTCCATCTGGTTCTCAACCTCTGGTTGCTTTGGATATTCGGAGACAACGTCGAGGACCGCATGGGGGGCGTGAGGTTTCTGGCCTTTTATCTGCTCTGCGGTTTGATTGCCGGAGCGGTGCATATTTACACCAATTCCCACTCCAATATCCCGACGATCGGAGCTTCCGGCGCCATAGCGGGTGTCATGGGGGCCTATTATTTCCTGTTTCCGTACGCTCGCGTGGTGATCTGGATGTTCTTCCTGCCCTGGTTCGTGGAGGTGCCGGCTATCGCCTTTTTGGGAATTTGGGTGATGATACAGCTTTATAAAGTCACCGTCGGTCTGCCGTCCGACGAGCCTTTCGCCGATGTCGCCTGGTTCGGGCATCTCGGCGGTTTCATAGCCGGTATGTTGTCGTATCGTCTCTTTTTGCTCTCCGGACGGAAGGACGACTCGTATTACAGAAGGCATTCGACCTGATTCATGACTTATCGCGTCCATCCGTCCGAACGGATTGCCCATCGCGTCGACCGGAACCATTTTCTCTGCCTCTTGAGCGAGCATATTGAGAGAGGGCGCCTGCTGTTCGATACGGAAGATCTCCGCCCCTATGAATGCGACGGGCTTTCCGCCTATCGGGAGCTGCCTTGGATCGTCGCTTTGCCGGAAACGATAGAAGAGGTGCAAGCCGTAGTTCGGCTGTGCCGGGAGCACGGCGTGCCCGTGGTCGCGCGGGGTGCGGGTACCGGGCTTTCCGGCGGGGCCTTGCCTATCGCCAACGGCGTCTTGCTGAGCCTCGCCAAATTCAACCGGATCATCGAAATCGACCGCGCGAACCGGACCGCCCGAGTCCAGCCGGGCGTCCGCAATCTCGCCATCTCGGAAGCCGCCGCGCCTTACGGGCTTTACTACGCGCCCGATCCGTCCTCGCAGATCGCCTGCACCATCGGCGGTAACGTCGCGGAGAACTCGGGCGGCGTCCATTGTCTCAAGTACGGATTGACCGTCCATAACGTCCTCCAGGTCCGGGTCGTGACCATGGACGGCGAGCTCGTTGTGCTGGGCGGATCGGGGTACGACAGTCCAGGTTACGATCTGCTGGCGCTGATCACCGGTTCCGAGGGCTTATTGGGCGTGATCGTCGAGATTACCGTGAAGCTGCTTCCGATTCCCCCTTGCGCACAGGTGCTTTTGGCATCCTTCGACAGCGTCGAGGAGGCGGGCGGGGCGGTGGCCGCCATCATCGGCGCCGGCTTGCTTCCGGCCGGCCTCGAAATGATGGACAACATCACCATTCGGGTGGTGGAAGACTTCGTGCATGCGGGCTATCCGACCGGCGCCGCGGCGATCGTGCTCTGCGAATTCGACGGTATTGCCGAGCAGGTCGAAAGCGATCTTCTCAAGGCGCGGGAAATTTTCCGGGCGGAAGGCGCGACCGAGGTCCGTCAATCGACCAGCGAGGCCGAGCGCAAGACATTCTGGGCGGGCCGCAAGGCGGCATTTCCGGCGGCTGGGCGCATTTCTCCCGATTATTACTGCATGGACGGCACGATTCCGCGCAAGCGTTTGCCCGAAGTATTGCGCCGGATTTCGGAACTCTCGGCGCAATACGGGCTGGTCGTCGGCAATGTGTTTCATGCCGGCGACGGCAATCTGCATCCGCTCATCTTGTACGATGCAAACAATCCCGGAGAGCTGGAGCGCGTCGAAGAGCTGGGCGGGAAAATCCTGGAGGCTTGCGTCGAGGTCGGCGGGACCATTACCGGCGAACACGGCGTCGGGATCGAAAAGATCAATCAGATGTGCGTTCAGTTCCGGGCCGCTGAATTGGCGCAATTCCACTCGGTCAAAGCGGCTTTCGATCCCGCCGGGCTGCTCAATCCTGGAAAAGCGATCCCTACGCTGCACCGATGCGCCGAATTCGGCGCGATGCACGTCCACCGGGGACAGATCGCTCATCCCGATTTGGAACGTTTCTGATGGACGCCGATCTCAGCGAGAGCCTTCGTCAAGCCGTAGCGGAGGCGACGGATTCCGGAACGCCGCTCACGATCGTCGGCAGCGGGAGCAAGACCTTTTATGGCAGACCGTCGTCCGACAGCGTGGTGGGAACGGCCGGGCACGCCGGAGTCCTGCGCTACGAGCCGACCGAGTTGGTGCTGACCGTGCGCTGCGGCACGCGGCTGTCCGACATCGAATCCGTTCTGGCCGAGTGCGGCCAGATGCTGCCTTTCGAACCGCCTCATCTCGGCGAGAACGCAACCCTGGGAGGCACGCTGGCCTGCGGATTTTCCGGTCCCCGTCGGCCTTTCGCGGGCTCAGCGCGCGATTGCATGCTGGGTTGCAGGATCCTGAACGGCAAGGGCGAAATGCTTTCGTTCGGCGGCGAAGTCATGAAAAACGTCGCCGGTTTCGACATTTCAAGGCTCATGGTAGGCGCCATGGGCACGTTGGGCGTGATCCTGGAGGCGTCGCTCAAAGTGTCGCCCAAACCCGAGCGCGAGTTGACCGTGTGTTTCGAACGGAGCATCGAAGAAGCCTTGAACACCATGAATCTGTGGTGTTCCCAGCCGTGGCCGCTGTCAGGATTGGCCTATGACGGCAGCCGAATCTATGCGCGGTTGTCGGGTTCGGACCGGGCCGTCGATGCCGTATACCGAAAATTCGGCGGCGACGTTTGCGCCGAGGGGGACGAGTTCTGGCGGGACTTGCGCGAGCAGCGTCACGAATTCTTCCGCGCCGACGGCAACCTTTGGCGGATATCCCTGGCACCGGCCACCCCGGCTCTGGATTTGCCGGGTACGTGGTTCTACGACTGGGGCGGCGCGCTGCGCTGGCTGAAGACCGGCGCTCCGTCGGAGAACGTATTCCGGGCGGCGGAAGCGGCCGGCGGTCATGCGAGCTTGTTTCGAGGTCGATCCGGCGACGGGCGGGTGTTTCAGCCATTGCCGAACGGTTTGAAAGCTTTGCATGCGAGTCTGAAGCGGGCCTTCGATCCCATGGGCTTGTTCAACCCCGCACGGCTTTACGAGGACCTCTGATGCAAACCAGGCTGGCCGATTTCGTCAAAGACACGCCCGATGGTCGGGAAGCTGACGCGATTCTCAGAAATTGCGTGCATTGCGGATTCTGTACGGCCACGTGCCCGACCTACCAGCTTTTGGGGGATGAACTGGACGGTCCGCGCGGCCGCATTTATCTGCTGAAACAGATGTTGGAAGGACAGCCGGTCACGGCCAAGACGCAATTGCACCTGGACCGCTGCCTGACCTGCCGGGCTTGCGAAACGACCTGCCCGTCCGGCGTTCGGTACGGCAGGCTGGCCGATATCGGAAGGGGAATACTCGAGGAGAAAGTCCGGCGTCCCTGGCTGCAACGCGTTCAGCGGCTGGCTCTGCGCAAGCTGATGCCGTATCCCGAGCGCTTCGGCCTGCTCGTGGGGCTTGCCAGGCTGGCTCGGCCCGTGCTGCCGGCGGCGGTCCGTGCCAAGATCCCTCCCAAGACTTGGAGCCCGGCGTGGCCGCCCGCGAGACATGCCCGCAGGGTGCTGATCCTGAAAGGTTGCGTGCAACCAGTGATGGCACCGGCCGTCGACGCCGCCGCCGCGAATGTCCTGGACAGAATCGGCATCAGCGCGATTCGCGTCCAGGGGAGCGGCTGCTGCGGGGCACTGAGCCATCATCTGGCGGCACACGAGGAAGGCGCGGCGTTCATGCGGCGCAACATAGACGCCCTGTGGCCGCATATCGAACGGGGGGCGGAGGCGATCGTCAGCACCGCCAGCGGCTGCGGGGTGATGCTGAAGGAATATGTCGACGTGCTCAAGCACGACCCACGGTACGCCGCGAAGGCCGAACGCATCTCCGCGCTGGCGAAGGATATCGGCGAGGTCTTGGCCGGCGAGGACTTGTCCCCGCTCAGGAGATCGAATGAACGCCGAATCGCGTTCCATTCGCCCTGCACGCTCCAGCACGGCCAGAAATTGAGCGGATTGGTCGAAAGCCTGCTGTCGGGATTGGGGTTCGAGCTGACTCCCGTCGACCAGCCCCATCTCTGCTGCGGTTCGGCCGGAACGTACTCGTTGCTGCAGCCGGAGCTTTCCCGGCGGCTTTTGGTCGAGAAAATCCGAGGTCTCGAACAAGGCCGGCCGGAGTGCATCGCGACCGCCAACATAGGCTGCTGGGCTCATTTGCGGTCCAGGGCCAAGGTGCCGGTCCGTCACTGGATCGAATTGCTTCAGCCATAATTCCGCAACTTTCGTCGCGACGCTGACCTCTTGACAAGCTCGATTGTCGAATGCTAAACCGACGCCGATATCAAGAAATGAATTGTTTCCTTCATGTAGCGAGTTGTGTCAATCAGCAATCAGGAGGACGGTCATGAAGCGTATGTACTATCTCACCAGTAATCTCGACAGCACCGAGCAGATTTCGAACGATATGCACCAGGCAGGCATTACCGACTGGCATTTTCATGTCGTCAGCAAAGACGAGGCAGGCCTTTACCGACGTCATATACACGCTGCAAATCTCATTCAAAAACATGACGTTATCCGATCCGGCGAACGCGGGGCGGTGATAGGCGGCATCGTTGCATTGTTAGCTACGGCGTATGTTATGGCCGCTGAGCCCTTCGGATCGGACGTCAGCGGCTTGGTCTATGTTGCGATCTTCGGCTTCATCACGCTCTTCGGAGCCTGGGTAGGCGGTTTGAGCGGCTTGGCTACGGAGAATCACGCCATAGCCCAGTACCACGACGACATTAACGCCGGGAAATATCTGATCATGATCGACGTGCGCCGCGACCAGGAGGAGAGCGTCCGCTCGCTGATGGCGGAAAAGCATCCGGAAGCACGGCTGATGCGGGTGGGCTCGACTTTCGTCAATCCGTTCGAGTTTGCCAAAACGACACCTGCCTGAATTATTAATCCTTTACGCTTGGCCCTCGGTATTCACGCGATACTAGGTCGTTTGGAACAAACGATCGGTGGCTAATTTTGGTAAAATTTGGCCACCGATTCGTTTTCCTGCCGAGAATGACCCAAAAACTTTTCATAGAAACCATTGGTTGCCAAATGAACGAGTACGATTCCGCGAAGATGCGCGACGTACTCCATGCTTCCCATGGCTTCGAGCTGACCAACGACCCCGAGGAAGCCGATGTCTTGCTGCTGAATACCTGTTCAGTCCGGGAAAAGGCACAAGAAAAGGTTTTTTCGGAATTGGGACGCTGGCGCCCGCTCAAGGACAAGAAACCCGGCGTCGTCATAGGCGTCGGCGGTTGTGTCGCCAGCCAGGAAGGGGAGGCCTTGCAGCGGCGCGCCCCCTATGTCGATATGGTTTTCGGTCCGCAGACCCTGCATAGGCTGCCGGAACTGCTGGACAAAGTAAGAAAGGATAGAGCGCCCGCCATCGATGTTTCTTTCCCGGAGATCGAAAAGTTCGATGCGCTTCCGGAGCCGCGCGCGGAAGGACCCAAAGCCTTTGTCTCGATCATGGAAGGGTGCAGCAAATATTGTACGTTTTGTGTCGTACCTTACACGCGGGGCGAAGAGATCAGCCGTCCTTTGGACGACGTGATCGCGGAAATCGTCGCTTTGACGGAGCAGGGCGTGCGCGAGGTGGTGTTGTTGGGACAGAACGTCAATGCGTACCGAGGTGTGATGGCCGACGGCGAAATCGCCGATTTTGCTTTGCTGCTGAATTACGTGGCTGCGATCGACGGTATAGAGCGCATTCGATTCACCACGTCTCACCCGGTGGAATTTACCGACAGTTTAATCGAAGCTTACGCGGAAATTCCAAAACTGGCAGACCATTTGCATCTCCCCGTACAAAGCGGCAGCAACCGAGTTTTGAGCTTGATGAAACGCGGACATACCCGCGAAGAGTACATCGAGAAAATCCAGAGGCTGCGGGAGGTCAGACCCAACCTCAGTTTGTCGTCGGATTTTATCGTCGGATTTCCCGGCGAAACCGAACAGGACTTCGAAGAGACCATGGATATGATAGAAACTCTGGGTTTCGATCATTCTTACAGCTTTATTTACAGTCCCCGTCCCGGTACGCCGGCGGCCGAAATGACAGACGATGTGCCCATGACGGTGAAAAAGGAACGCTTGGCCCGGTTGCAGACGAGAATCAACGAAATGTCGGCGGAAATTTCCCTCGGCATGGTCAATACGGTGCAGCGTATATTGGTCGAGGGCCTTTCGAAAAAGGATTACGCTCAACTGAGCGGACGTACCGAGAACAACCGGGTAGTCAATTTCTCGGGCCCGTCGAAGCTAATCGGTCAATTTCTGGATGTCCTGATCGTCGAAGCACTGCCCAACTCGCTGCGGGGCAGATGGGTAAACACCTCGGCTCCCGATTTTTCAACCCACGAGACCAGCGGTCTCACCGCATAACTTGCTTAATCATCTGAACTCCTTGCATCTCACTTTAGAACCCGCCGACAACGAGCGGCTGGCCAGTTTGTGTGGCCAATTCGATGAACATCTGCGCCAGATCGAAAGACGGCTGGGCGTGGAGATCGCCAACCGCGGCAATCAGTTCGAAATCATAGGCTCCGGCAAACCGGTGCAGGCCGCGTACAAAGTGCTTCAAAGCCTGTTCGATGCGACCTCGCACGAGGTGATGACGCCCGAGCGCGTCCATCTGTCCTTGCAGGACTCCAATATCGCCGCCATGCTGGAAAGTGCCGGCGACGAGGTCGAACCGCTCGCCATCCGAACCAAGCGTGGCGCGATCAAGCCGAAAGGCGCCAATCAGCAGCGTTATCTCAAGAATATCCAGAGCCACGATATCAACTTCGGCGTCGGCCCCGCCGGAACGGGCAAGACCTATCTGGCCGTGGCTTGTGCCGTTGCCGCCTTGGAACGGGACGAAGTCAGGCGCCTGATTCTCGCGCGTCCGGCGGTCGAAGCCGGCGAGAAGTTGGGCTTCTTGCCGGGCGACATGGCGCAAAAGGTGGATCCTTATTTGCGGCCCTTGTACGACGCTCTCTACGAAATGCTGGGTTTCGAGCGGGTGGCCAAGCTCATCGAGCGCAACGTGATCGAGGTGGCGCCTCTCGCGTTCATGCGCGGACGCACCTTGAACGAGTCGTTCATCATCCTGGACGAGGCGCAGAACACGACCGTCGAGCAGATCAAGATGTTTCTGACCCGGGTGGGGTTCGGTTCCAAGGCCGTGATCACCGGCGACATTACCCAGATCGACCTGCCACGCAACAAGGAATCGGGGCTAAGACATGTCTTGGAGGTCTTGCGCGATGTCGAAGGCATCAGCTTTACCTTCTTTACGTCTCAGGACGTCGTGCGCCATCCTCTGGTGCAACGTATCGTCGCCGCTTACGAGGCCTACGAGCGAGCGAATGTGACCGATCGATCAGCATGATCCTAGAAACGGCAGTTGACCGCTTCGATGCATCAGAAAAGTCCAATGAATTATAAGTGTCCAACCGTGTACCGATCTCACCTGTTCGGTGAAACCACTACGCGCGCGATTGCACGGCGGACGGGCCGCCTCCTGGCGGCGTTGCTCCTTCTTGTGGGGGACGGCCCCACGGCGGCGTCGCGCCTTGCCATCCGGCCCGTCCGCCGCACACTCGCGCGCGTCCAACTGCCGTTTCTAGGATGATAAGCGTCGAAGTCCAGCACGCCACAGTGCGGCAGTGGGTCCCGGAAGACGGAAAATTTCTGCACTGGGCGAGCGCGGCGGCGAAACGGGAGGATGCCGAGTTAGTCATACGGATTGTGGACGAGACGGAAAGCGCCGAATTGAACGAGCATTACCGGCACAAGGCCGGACCGACGAATATTCTCAGTTTTCCTTTTGAAGTGCCGGAAGGCGTTCCCAATCAGTTGCTGGGCGATCTCGTCATCTGTGCCGCCGTCGTCGAGCGCGAAGCGCGCGAGCAAGGCAAAACACTCGAAGCCCACTGGGCGCATATGGTGGTGCACGGTGTGCTGCACCTGCAAGGTTATGATCACATCTCGGAAAGCGACGCCGCCGTCATGGAGGCGGAAGAGATCGCTATTCTCAATGATCTAGGATTTCCCAATCCCTATGAGGAGATCATCACGTCATGAACGAGGAGCAAACGGGCGAGCATCGAAGTTGGCTCGAACGACTAGGCCTTTTCTTCACGGGTGAGCCCGAGGACCGCGAGGATTTATTGGAATTGTTGCGCGCTGCTCAGAAGCGGAATCTGATCGAGCTGGAAGCGCTTTCGATGATCGAAGGGGTCATGCAAGTCTCGGAACTCAAGGTCCGTGACATCATGATTCCCAGAGCCCAAATGGTCGTGGTTTCGCAGGATGCGGAACTGGAGACGATATTTCCGTTGGTGGCCGAGTCCGCCCATTCCCGCTATCCCGTCATTGGAGAGGATCGTACCGAAGTGGTCGGCATTCTCCTGGTGAAGGACCTTTTGATTCACAGCCTCAAGGACAAGACGAAGCGGGTAAAGGAAATCATGCGTCCCGCCCAATTCGTCCCGGAAAGCAAACGACTCAACGTGCTGCTCAAAGAATTCCGTACGACCCGCAGCCACATGGCTATCGTGGTCGACGAGTACGGCGCTGCGGCCGGTTTGGTGACGATCGAGGACGTCTTGGAACAGATCGTCGGAGAGATCGAGGACGAGCACGATTTCGGCGAAGAGGAATACATTTTCAGGAAGAACGATCGCGAATATACGTTGAAGGCTCTGACGCCGATCGACGAGTTCAACGATTACTTTTACGTCGACTTCAACGACGATGAATTCGATACCATCGGGGGGCTGATCGTTCACCAACTCGGCCATGTCCCCAAGAGGGGCGAGAAAGTGGAGATCGATCGCTTCCGCTTCATCGTGCTGCGGGCCGACAGTCGCCGCGTGCACTTACTGAAGCTGATCCTTCTGCCCCAGCCCGAAAGTCAATCCGAGACTAGCGCTCGCGTGGATTGATAAGATTCTGACCGTGTTTTACGACATCCTGGCTCTGATCGGCGGTCTATTGTTGCCGCTGGCGTTTGCCCCGTTCGACTATCCCATTCTTGCCGTCATCGGCTTATTTCTCTTGTTCGCAAGCTGGCTGAACGTCTCGCCGGGGAGGGCGTTTTTGCGCGGCTATCTATTCGGCTTGGGACAATTCGGCCTGGGCGTTTCCTGGGTCTACGTCAGCATGCACGATTACGGCGGCGCCAGTCCGCTGGAGGCCGCAGCGCTGACCTTCGTGTTCACGGCCTTCCTGGCGCTTTATCCGGCACTGGCAGGTTGGCTTTCGCGTCGCTTTTTCATCGGAAGCCGGATCTATCAATCGCTCATCGTTTTCCCGGCCGTTTGGATTTTGGGGGAATGGGTACGAGGCTGGTTCCTCACAGGGTTTCCGTGGCTGCAAGTCGGCTACAGCCAAATCGACACCCCGTTGGCCGCCTACGGCCCCGTCCTCGGGGTCTACGGTATCGGCTGGGTGGTGGCCTTCGTGGCGGGAGGAGTCCTCGCGGCATTTCACTCGGCGCGCAAACCGCGGACCCTCATAGCCGTCGCGATCGTCTTAGTGCTCGGCATGGGTAGGGTGCTGAGCGGCGTTTCCTGGACGCAGCCTGCGGGTGAGCCGTTCAAGGTGACCTTGCTCCAGGGTAACGTGCCTCAAGACATGAAATGGCAGCCCGAATTCCAGCGGGAAACGCTGCAAATGTACACCGAGATGACGCGGAAATCGTGGGGTTCGCGGCTGGTCGTTTGGCCGGAAACCGCCATTCCGGCGTTTTACCATCAGGTCAAGGAGACCTTTCTTTTCGATCTGGAGACGGAAGCGGCGGCGCGGGGTACCGATCTCCTGATCGGCGTACCGTTTTACGATCAAACCCAAGACCGCTATTTCAATGCTGTCGTTGCGCTGGGAGAAACGCCGGGGATCTATTTCAAACGGCATTTGGTACCTTTCGGAGAATATCTGCCGCTGCGGCCGGTGCTGGGTTTCATACTGGACATTCTGGAAATTCCTCTGTCCGATTTCGCCAGCGGAAACGGCGGCCAAGCGGCTCTGGTCGCTGCGGGGCATCCTCTGGCAGCCTCGATCTGCTATGAGGACATCTTCGGCCAGGAGTCGCTGGCCGTTCTACCTCAGGCGGCGTATCTCGTAAACGTTACGAACGACGCCTGGTTCGGCGACTCTATCGCACCCCACCAACATGTGCAGATGGCACGGATGAGGGCGCTCGAAACCGGACGTTACATGCTGCGCGCCACCAACACCGGTATAACCGCGATTATCAGCCCTAAGGGCAAAATCGATGTCGCCGCGCCTTTGTTTCAGCGTACTCAGGTGGCCGGGACGATCACGCCCATCGAAGGCAGCACGCCTTACGCGCGGTGGGGCGACTGGCCGGTCGTCGTGGTTCTGGTAACGGGCTTGAGTTTCGCCGCTTGGCGTCGTCGGCGCATCCTACAGACGGATTCGTCAGCCGAGTAGGTCGGGAATCCTTTCCCGACATCGCGGGTTGGTTAGGCGTTCGTCGGCAAAGGCTTGTTGATCGGCGCCTATCCCATGACGCCCTACGCCGCGATCGACGGCAATGGCAGCCTTCGGTTCTCGCGCAGCAGACGGCCGAATTGCTCCGCCGTGACCGGACGGCTCGAATAATAACCCTGCATGTCGTCGCACCTGTGCCGGCAGAGGAAAGTCAATTGTTCCAGGGTTTCCACGCCCTCCGCGATGACCTTGAGACCAAGGGTGTGGCCCAGCGAGATGACGGTCTGCACGATCACGGCGTCATTGGTGTCGGTTGCGATGTCGCGGACGAAGGACTGGTCTATTTTCAGCCGGTCGAACGGTAGCCGCTTGAGATAACTCAGGCTGGAATAGCCCGTTCCGAAATCGTCCACCGAAAGCTTTACGCCCAACTCTTTCAATTCCTCCAAAATCGGAATGAAACGCTCGGGATCGTGCATGACCATGGTTTCGGTCAATTCCAATTCCAGATAGCGGCCTTCCAGTCCGGTTTCCCGTAGCGTCTGGTTGACCAGTTTGACGAGATTTCCGCGTTTCAATTGCTTAGCCGAAAGATTGACGGCGACGTCGAACGGCGACAGTCCCGCATCCTGCCAGGCTTTGCTCTGCAAACATGCGGTTTTCAGAGCCCAAGAGCCGATCGCGTGGATTAAACCGGTTTCCTCGGCCATGGGGATAAACCGGGAAGGCAACACCAAGCCTAAGTCCGGATGGCGCCACCGGATCAGCGCTTCCGAGCCGATGATCCTTCCGCCCCTGAGTTCGACCTTGGGCTGATAAAAGAGCTCGAATTGCTGCTGTTCCAAAGCCCGCCGCAACGCGCTTTCCATTTTGATGCGTTCGATCGCGCGCTGGCTCATTTCGCGGGCATAAAGCCTGAAACCGCTGCCGCCTTCCTCCTTGGTTCGGTACATCGCCGTGTCCGCATGCTTGAGCAGCGTTTCCATGTCTTCGCCGTCGGCGGGATAAACGCTCGCTCCGATGCTGCCGCTCATGAACAGTTCGCGTCCCTCGATCAGGAAAGGTTTGGCGATAGCCCGCAAGATCTTGACGGCTACGAACTCGATGTCTTCCATTCTTTCGAGATCCGAGAGCAAGATGAGGAATTCGTCGCCGCCTTGCCTGGCTACCGTATCGCCCTCGCGGACGGACGCCTGGAGACGCTCGGCGACGGCCTGTAGCAAGGCGTCGCCGAGCGCGTGGCCGAAGCTATCGTTGACATCCTTGAACCGGTCCAGATCGAGAAACAGCAAGGCTAAAGGCCGCTCGGTGCGCTTGGCGTGGGCCAGCGCCTGGGACAGGCGGTCGGCGAGCAGGGTGCGGTTGGGTAAATGAGTCAGGGCATCGTGGGTCGCCAGGTACTCGATGCTGGCCTCATATTTCTTTCGCTCGGTAATGTCACTTGCGACGCCGTCGAGACGCATAGGGTTTCCGGCCTTGTCGTAAATGACCTTGACCCGGTCTTCCAGCCAGCGTATTTCGCCGTCCGGACGCAGAATACGGTATTCCGCGGTCAACGTACCCGTCTCCAATAGCTCTCCCAGGGTTTTCTGCATCCGCTCCCGGTCATCGGGATGGACGCTTTGCAGCCAGAGGTCCTTGTTCTTCATGAAGTCAGCGACGGGCCGGCCCCAAACTTTCTCCGCCGCGGCGTTGACGTAAAGCGTTTCGCCGGTCGTCGGCGAGAGAGACCAAACGATATTGTCTATCGAGCCGAGGATGCTGCTCAGTTTTTCTTCGGAAATCTTGAGTTCTTCCTCGGTACGTTTACGTTCCACGAACAGGCCGATTTGGCTGCCGATCGCGGTGAACATGTTCATCAAATCTTCCTTGGGTTTGCGGATTTCCCGGCTGAAAAACTCGATGGCTCCGAGCACCCGGCCCTCGAAGCGTATCGGAAAGCCGAATGCGGCGCGGAGCCCGGCATTTCCGGCGAGTGAGGCTCGCAAGAAGCTGGGGTCCCGTGAGAGATCCGCAATCCAGATGGACTTTGCGGACATCCAGATGCGTCCCGGCAGTCCTGCTCCGGGCGCAAAACTCATCGACCGGCTGGACGCTGCGAATTCCTCGGTATCGGAACCGTCCCTGCGCCAGAGGCCCGCGCAGCGCGCCACTTTCGCCCTGTCGTCCACCACCCATAGCGCCCCCACATCCACATCCCAGTTCAGAGTCTCGCAAATCACTTGCAGAATCTTTGGGCTCGCTTCCGCTACCGTTGCCGACTCGGCCAAAATCCGGGCTACTTCGTATTGCGTCGTCAGACGCCGTTCCGCGCGATCGCGGGCTGCTTGGGTTCGGAGGTTGGCTATGCCGTATGCGATATCGTCCGCCAGCTCTTCCATCAGGGCCTGTTCATCGGGACCGAACGCGCCCGGCACGTTGTCGTAAATGCTTAAGGCGCCAAATGTATGGGAGTCGGTTTTGAGGGGGAGGGCGATGACGGAGCGATAGCCCCGCGAGAGAACGTTTTCCCGCCAACCGGGCCATTCCCGAATGATCGCCAGGTCCGGCACGACAACCGTTCTTCCGCTGCGGATCGCCCTGCCGACGGGCGTGCAACAGCTGTCCGTGTCCATCTTGGTGAATCGCCATTCTTGAAGGCACCCGACTTCGCAACCTGCGTGGGCGACCGGGACCAGCGTTCTGTGTTCTTCGTCGCGGACCACGCCGATCCAAGCCATCGGATAGTGGCCCGCTTCGACCATGGTTTGGCACATCTGATCGAACAGGTCGTGCTCCTCCCGGGCATGAATCAACGCGTGGTTGCATTCGGCCATCACGGCGCGCGCACGCAAGGTTTTGCGCAACGACTCCTGAGCCTGCTTACGTTCGGTGATTTCGAGCTGCAAGGCCACGGCCCGGCGCTGCAATTCGTCGTAGAATCCGAGATTTTCATAAGCGGTCGCCACCTGGGCCGTTACGGTAGCGGCGATATCCTCATCGATTTCGTCGAATTCCGCCGCTCCCACCTTATTGGCGACATAAACCCAGCCATAGAGTCGGCTCGAGGATGCAATCGGCAAACCGAGGAGGGAATGGACCGGCGGGTGTGCGGCGGGCAGACCCAAGACCTCGGGATCGCCGCTCAATCCGGCAACGCGCAGTGGACGGCGTTCGGTCAGCAAACGGGCCAAAATTCCGCTTTTGGGCGGCAACGAGTTCGAAAGATCTATCGTTAGGTCTTCCATGCCGCGCGTGTAGACCCGGCACAGGTGTACCTCGTCCTCCTCCAGCAAGCCGACGACGGCATATTGGGCGGCACAGACGTCGTGGGCAGCCCGGCAAAAGGTCTCGAGCAGCCGTTCCGGATCGCGGACCGAGGTAAGTTCCAGTCCCAACTCGATGAGCGTGGCGAGCCTGAGACTGATCTCTTGCAGACGAGTCAGGGACATCGAGAAGCGTGCGGCAATGTCGCGTAACTCGGGCTCTCCGACTGCCGCCGGTGCGGACTCGATGATCCGCGCTACCGACTGGCGGATCGTCTCGATATCGGAGAAGTAGCCTGTGAGCTGGCCGGTTATATCGCCGAGCGACTCCGTACCGCGCTGAGTCGCCGTCTCGGGCAGACGGTCGGGTTCTATCGCGGGCAGCCCGAGCACGTTTTGTACGACGCCGAGAATTTCCTCGGGCGAGGAGGGTTTGGCCAACACGGCGGTCACTCCGCAGGCCTCGGCCAAGCTTCGCGCTTCCGGCGTGCGGTAGGTTGCGGTGTAAAAGATCACGCGGGTATCCGCGAGCGACGGTTCGGCGCGGAGACGGTTTACCAGTTCGTATCCGTCGATAGCCGGCATCAAGATATCGGTGATAACCAGATCGGGATGCTCGGCTCGGACGAGGTCCAGAGCTTCCGCGCCGTCCGAAGCCTCGAGCAGGCGATGGCCGCCGTAGCCGAGGAGCGTTACCAGAAACTCTCGGTTTAGGGGGCGGTCGTCAACGATCAGAATCTTAGCCATACCGGGCTCCGTCCAGACAATGCTCGATCATTTTCAGCGAGTCAGCGGTTCGATGGGTTTATTAACCCGGCCCATAAATGTAGGCCGAGTTATTTCGGGGCAAGGACGCCCCGGTGCGGCGACAAGCCGCGTGAGCCCAGGCCGGGCGTGTACCGGCCCGGGCGATGGCCAGTAAACGCCAGGAGGGTATTTAGGGGCCTGATTAATTGGTTTCAAGCGGTTGACGCCCTGGCTCGGCATGAGTTCCCGTGCCTTGGCACCAGGCGCCCAGGCGGCGATGAGAATGACTGGCGCGGCTCTGGCCGCTCTAGGAATGCTCCGGTCGTTCATGTTGGGCATCTTCAGGTCGGTCAAAATCGAACCCCAGCGAGTTGGAACGCAAATAGTTCGGCAAGAAACGTTCCAGTTGCCCGACGAAAGACTCCGGCTCGATGGGTTTGGAGAGATAGCCGTCGAACCCGGCAGCAAGCAGAGCGTCGCAATCGCCTGCCATGGCGAAAGCGGTAACTGCCACCACGGGAATGTTCCGGAGGTCGGTACGGCGTCTGAGTTCCCGAATCACGCCATAGCCGTCCAGCTTGGGCAGCTGGATGTCGCAAATAATAAGATCGGGCAGCTCCCGGCGGGCGATCTCCACACCCGCTTCGCCGTCGCGGGCGGCAAGCGTGACATGCCCATACGCTTCCAGCAGATAGGCCATTAGATCCATGCTGTCGGGATTGTCCTCGATGAGGAGTATACGCGCCGGCATCAGCCAGATGTCTTTGACGGCAAGCTTAGGGTGAATGTACTGCCGGCACCGAATTCGCTCCGTACATCGATGTGTCCGCCGATTAGGGAAGCCAGCTTTTGGCAAAGGTACAAGCCCAGTCCGGTGCCTTCGGAGGGACGGTTGGCGGCGGCGTTCACTTGGGTAAACGCCCGAAACAGCTTGGCTTGGTCTTCCGGTTTGATCCCGATGCCGGTGTCCAGCACGCTGACGTCGACCATCGTGTTGCCGTTTTCATGGCGCCGGCTCAACTCGATCGATATCTTGCCCTGTGAGGTGAACTTGACGGCGTTGTTCGCGAGATTGATTAGGATTTGTACGAACGCGCGCCGATCGGTTTCGATGACGATGTCGTCCCGCGGAAGCTCGATATCGAGTCCGAGGCCTTTTTGTTCCGCCATCGGACGCAGGGTTTCGGCGACCTCCCGAATCGCCTCCTGGCACACAAAGGGTTCCGGATTGGATTTGACTTTGCCCGATTCGATCTTGGCGAGGTCCAGCAAATCATTGATCAGCGACAGCAGATGCTTGGCGCTGGTCTGAATGATCCGGAGCTGTTTTTCCTGTGCCGCGGTGAGAGGCCCCGGCAGCCTCATCAGCATGGTGCCGGTGAAGCCGATGATGGCATTGAGCGGCGTGCGCAGTTCATGGGACATGCCGGCCAGAAAATGGTCCTTGGCCAGATTGGCCCGTTCCAATTCGAGAATCTTCTCGCGCAGGGACTCGTCAAAATGCTTGCGCTCCGTGATGTCTCGGATTGAGGCGATAACGAGGATGCCGTTTTCGGATTCGAGCGCGCTGAGCCCGATATCGGCCGGGAACTCGGAGCCGTCCCGGCGCAGGCCGTGTAGGTCAAATGCGGCATCGATCGGCCGAACCCCCGATTCGTCCAAAAAAGGATTGCTGCGCCCGGCCTGTTCGCCGCGGAAACGATCGGGCATCAGAATATCGACGTTGCGGCCGAGCAGTTCGCTGCGGTCGTAGCCGAACAATTTCTCGGTTTGCGAGTTTACGAATGCGATCCGGCCACCGCGGTCGACGATGACTATAGCGTCCGGCGCCGTTTCCAGTAATTCCCGGAAGCTCTCGGTTCCGGTGATCGCGCCGGACGGGCAGCCCGTTGTCATCGGATTGTTATCGGACTCGATTAGTGACGACATGCCTCAAGCAGATAATGGTGTTCCTGGTCGGACTTCGTCCGCTGTCCAAGGCGGCGAACGAACGCTGTTCTCAGTACTCGGTTCCGCTATTGGTTCGTAGACCGTTTGTCATCTGAAAAAATCCCCTTTTTAGGTGTAAAAAAGTCATTACCCGCATACGCTCCGTGACAATCGTCGATCCGGTTAGCCGGTACTGGATAGCCATGGACCTTCAATCGGCGCGGTTTGTACGGGCTCCCGGTCGGCTCGGGATATAATCCTCCCATGCAAACGATTCCGTTGAATAGTCACCCGTCCACGCCCTGCGAGCTCATCCGCCGTTTCACGGTGCGTGTGCAGAAGACATCGGATGGGGTGCTCGCCCTCGAGTATACGGTCGAAGGGGATGTGGCGGGTCTGCATATTCCGCGCCCTCGGGTTGCACGACGCACCGACGGCCTTTGGCGGCATACTTGCTTCGAGGCATTTCTGATGCACCGCGAAGGGTATTATGAATTCAATTTCGCGCCGTCGAGCGAATGGGCCGTCTATCATTTTGAGTCTTATCGAGACGGCATGTCGGTCGTTAGACAAGCCCCACCTCCGAAAATTTCCCTGACGCTCGATGCCTATCGGCTTGGGCTGAATGCAATGATCGACCTGAACGGTCTATCGACCGAGATCGAGAGCGCAACCCTGAGCCTGGCATTGTCTGCCGTGATCGAAGAGCAGGACGGCAGGCTATCGTATTGGGCGTTCAAGCACCCGCCGGGCCAGCCGGATTTCCATCACCCGGACGGTTTCGCGCTCAGGCTCGATTCCGCCGGCAACAACTGAGATTTGCCACAAGGAGACATCGATGAAGTTTGGCATCGACCGGCTGCTCGACAGCCCGGATCTTCGCAAGCCGCTCCGGGGCCGCCGTGTGGCCTTGCTCGCTCATCCAGCCTCCGTCACCGCCGATCTGGTTCATTCCTTGGACGCGCTGGCCGCGCTCGACGGCATCAAGCTCGCGGCCGCTTTCGGACCTCAGCACGGTCTGCGCGGCGACAAGCAGGACAATATGGTCGAGTCGCCGGATTACACCGATCCAGCGCACGGCATTCCGGTCTTCAGCCTATACGGCGAAGTCCGGCGCCCGACCGACGCCATGATGGACAGCTTCGACGTGCTGCTGGTCGATCTGCAGGATCTCGGCTGCCGAATTTATACCTTCATCACGACTTTGCGATACGTACTGGAGGAGGCGGCCAAGAAAGGCAAGACAGTCTGGGTGCTGGACCGGCCGAATCCGGCGGGCCGTCCGATCGAGGGGCTGCGATTGCGAGCCGGTTGGGAGAGTTTCGTGGGGGCCGGCGCGGTTCCCATGCGGCATGGACTTACGCTGGGCGAGTTGGGCCGCTGGTTCGTGGAGAGCCTGCGCCTCGACGTGGATTACCACGTGGTGACGATGGAAGGCTGGGACCCGGCGAATGCGCCGGGCTACGGTTGGCCGCTGGGCGAACGCACCTGGATCAATCCCAGCCCTAACGCGCCGAATCTATGGATGGCGCGCTGCTACGCCGGCACGGTCATGCTGGAAGGCACGACCTTGTCCGAGGGCCGCGGCACCACCCGTCCCTTGGAACTTTTCGGCGCGCCCGATCTGGACGCGAACCGGATCGTCGCCGAGATGCGGGCGCTGGCTCCGGACTGGCTGCAAGGCTGTCGGCTGCGCGTCTGCTGGTTCGAACCGACGTTCCACAAGCATGCCGGAAAGCTATGCGAAGGCGTGCAGATTCACGTCGAGGACGGCGCCTACGATCATCAAGGATTTCGGCCCTGGCGCTTGCAGGCACTGGCATTCAAAGCGATTCGCAATCTCTGGCCGCACTACGATCTCTGGCGCGATTTTCCCTACGAGTACGAATACCATCGTCTCGCCATCGATCTGATTAACGGCAGCGAACTGCTGCGCCAATGGGTGGACGACGCCGCCGCCGCTCCGCGCGATTTCGATGCGCTGACATTGCCCGACGAGCGCTCGTGGCAGGAGGAGCGGGAAGGGATACTCCTGTATCGGTGATCAGTTTCCAGCCGGTATTCTTCCGTTTTGGGGATACGGCCAAAAACAGCCGACGTTTCAAATGGTCCTCGGTCCAAGTCTTTGTTTCTTTACCGTAACATGTTTGTTTTTGCGGCTTTTGGACCTCGGGCAATAGCACGTAAATTCTTATTGATAGCTCGCGGGCGCCGTATCATCTAGCTTTGCGAGATAGAGCAAAACGAGCTGACGGGAGCGGTTCATGCCGTGGGCCCATTATTTGTAACGGAAATGATGCAATTTCCATCTCAGCTTTCCCGTTTGCGGCGTCAGGGAATTTTACGTATCTAACGCCTTGTTTTAGTGTGAGAAGCCGGTCAGATATCACTATTGTGAAACATCTCCGGTCGGATAAAGGGCTCCTTTGGCCTCGTTTTTTTGAAGAGCGCGTCAAAGATTTTTACGGGTCTGAGGCTGCATGGCAGAAGCCGTTTGTCGAGCAAGATGTGCAGGTTGAGGGAATGTTCACCGACCGCCAACCGCAGTAAACGTGAATCCAGCGGCCGAAACAGGAAACGCCATCGGCAGCGAGTTTTTGGAAAACGGCTCTGCCCTCATCGTGAGAAAAGACGAATCGTCCGCCTTTGCCGCGGAGCATCGCGTGATATACGGTTGAATAAACGAAAGCCGGCTGAATGCTCCTGAAACGCGCTTAGAAGAGAAAAAATGCCGGCAGGAAGCCGGCGTTTTTGTTTCGATTCGGCCAAATGACTCTAAGCTTCCGGATCGTACATATCGTGCTTTATCGTATGGCGGTTGGCTATCAGTTCGTCGATCGACGGTTCGTCGTTGAGCGCTCGCTTGATGGCCAGTTTGGTCGCTTCGTAATTGGTGCGGTACAGGTCCTTTTCGTCCAGATTGGGATCTTTGGCGCACTCTGGATCGATCCAGACCAGGCTGATGATGCAGAGGTCATTGACCTGATCGCGAGGAATGATGCCTTCGATCACGCAATCCAGCACGGCATCCGCCGTGGCCGACTGAACCACGCCGCCGAACAGGTTGACGTAGGCACTGCTTTTCATGGTGACTTTCGGCACCATCAGCGTCGCCGGGCGCACCTGCTGATTGCAGGCTCTGATCGCGAACATGCGGGTATGGCCCGCGGTCTGCCCCATCATGTTGGCGAAGGCTTGTCCGACCGGGCCGTTCACGTCGCCGATCAGAATTTCCGGCATGGCGTCGGTATATTGTCCCTCGGCGGCGAGTACGGTGGCTTCGCCGGTCTTGAAGATAATCTTGTCGGACATGGTCTGTCTCCTTAATTGTTTTTTGAAAAAGTCGATATCCGGGGTAGGGAACCGAAGGTGTACGCGATCCCGACGCCGCCGGAATATTTTCGGACCGTCGTCACTCTATTTCTTAATCCAGCGCCCCGATGGCGATCTGACGTACTGACCCGGCGGAGTTTTCTCGATCGCCGTTTTCCCAGCCAATGTCTCGACAACATTTAAACTGGTGCCGTTGGTTTTGGCGACCTGTTCATATTTCTGGCGGCGCTTTGCGTTGATATCCGCGATGAGAGCCTTGACATCCGCGGGCGGATTGGGCACGACCGCCTCAAGATAACCGTTAGGCTGTTCGCCCACCAAACCTTGCCTCTTCGCCTCGTCGAGACCGATCGCCCAACTCTGCGACGGCCAGCCGACCATGGCTAGCAGCAACGCCAATAAGGGAGCAATGACCCCACGCAAAGGAAAATATTTGGACATGGCAAATCCTCGTTCGAATCAGAACAGTCCGCTCTCTTTCGAGAGAATCTCTTCCAAGTCTTTTTCGACTTTGACCCGGACTTCGTGATCGATCTTGACGTTGAGATTGATGGTGATGGGCTCCTGCGGCGCAGCCAACTCGACTCGAGGGGTACATGCTGCCAAGAGCGCCATCACGGCGACAGAAGAGACCTTTGCAAAAAAAGTGTCTCGCATCATTGTTGTTTTCTGTATCGAGGCCGAAAAGAGCGGCTGAGGATAGCATCGGGATTTCCCGAGATCTAGCCGCCTTATCGATTCCGTCTAATGTATTTTCCGGTAATGCTCCTGGATTTGCCGGTTCATGCGGTCGGTCAAATCGTCGGCGACGCTCAGGCTGCGCAGGAGCATCAAGATGTTTTCCTGGAGGTTTAGATTGAGATGTATAGGCCGGCCGGACTGCCAATCCGGGTTGTGCCCCTTCAGTTCGACCCGTAGCGTCAAGTCGCCTTTTGGGGTGCTGTCGGCCTTGGCCTTCAGTGTGTTGTACTGGAGGTTGCTCAGGGCCTGATTCACGAACTGTAGGCTCAAATTGTCTTTCGCCATCGCTTCGACTTGTTCCGTCGGCCGATAGCGAATCCAGCCTCCGGGCGGACGCGCCTCAAGCTCGCCCCCGCGGAGCGCAACGTGGGTATTGGTGATTTCCAAGGGCAGCCGTCCGTCGAGGAGGCCCGAACCTTCCACGCCTTGGTGTTTTTCAAGCGCGATGATTTGACTCAGGGACAGCCCTTTTAGCGTAAGGGTCACTGGGGTCCCCGGATGGACGGTATCCCATCGAACGGGGATGGCATGGACCGTTCCGCCGAGGATATTGGCGCCAAACTGCCTTAGGTCGATTATCGGGCCGGCGCTTCCGGCATAACTTGTAACCGCCGCTTTCATGTCCAGGTGGGTGACGGAAACTCCCGAATCCAGGTGTTCGACACTGACTCGAGCGGGATCGACGGTTCGTAAACCGTCTCGGTCAGACAGGACGAGATGGGCGTCCAAGCCTTCAAACCGGATCGTTTTGAATCGGCCGGCCAGACCATTTGCGTCGACGGTGACCTCGTTTTCGAACCGTAGCGTTTCGCCGGCGCCATGCTTGGCCGACCGGCTCCAGGAGCTGCCCCCGAAGCCGTGGATACGGCCCCCATGGAAGTCGATGGGAAAAGGCCAGGGTTCCAGCAATCGGCTCAGCGTGAAGCCGGATTCACCGAAAACGACGGGTGCCAGTTCGAACTGCGCCGATCCTTGGCCGCTGGCGAATTGATGCCGTGCCCGACCGTTAAGGAGCAATTTTCCCTGGGAAAGCGTTGCAGTACTCTGGAGATCAAGCTGCTTCGAATCTCCCTGGAATTTGATCAGTATGTCGCCGGCGGGTAAGGGCTTGCCCTGAAATTTCGGTTTGAGGCCCTTAATGCGCAGATCGCCTCTAGCTTTCCAACCGGCGTTTCCGCCACCGAGCTCGGCGACCTCGAAGCTGAGCGCATCGGCCTCGATCGCGCCCTTCGGCGCAGTTAGGGCTGCCGGCCGTGTCGAGAGCGTAAAAGGCTCGAAGTCCCATCGGGTGGGTTCCGTGCCGTAGCGGAGTTTCGCTCCATTGGCGAGTTCGACATCGATTCCGGAGGATGAGATGCCATTCCAGTCGACTGGGGCAAGATGTATCGGAAATTCGGGCGTGAAGTTAAACGTCAGATTCTCCGGTGCTATTTCGACGAGGCCAGCCAGGCCTTTCGGGAAAGTCATCGCGACCATGGGCTCAGCCGGAGAGTTCATCGGACTCTTGATGCGCGCCGACAACTCCGATTTATCCCCGATGCGCCAACGGATTCGGCTCCCTTCGATCCAAGCGCTAGCTTCGATGCTGGACGCGGCGGTTCGGATGGCGCCGTTCGATGGTTCGGTCCTGATCTCGAGATGATGATCGCTGCTGATCTTCACGCCTTCCCATGTTTTGCCCTCAACCGGAACGGCGCCTTGCCAGCGGCTTTCTACGCTGCCCGCCAGCAACGGGAGTTTTTGGTCGGGTCCGAACCAAGGCCGCAGCAAACCGTTGACGGCGTCCAGCCTCGCCCGAGCCGAGCCGGCTATGTTCAGGTGGCCTTTTTCGGTTTCGTCGGCACGGTTGGCGACATAAAGGACCGGAGGTGCCGAAGTTTCGGCAGGCCGGATATCCAGTTCGAACTCGCCGCTCACGGCGGCATGTGCCGAGAACGTGAACACTTGTTCCTCCGCCGGACGGATTTCTCCGGTCAGTGTCCCCTGTCCGTTTCGGATCTGGGCCGTCGCGTGCGCCGTGTAATTACCGCCTGCTGGAGTTCGGAAATATAGGTCTAAGCGCTCGAGAGACAGTTCATCCGCCGGCAAACGGGACAGCCAATGATTCGGTGCGAAAGCGGTAGGTGCGATGTTTTTGCCGGCATCATGTTGAGCCGGCACCTGGCTATCGACAAAGCTGCTTTCGACCTCTGCTCTTGCGATCCGAATGCTGACAAGCCGCCCCGACAGCAATTCCAAGGGTCGATAGCGAGCCTTCAATCCCGTCGCGCGCAGGGTAAGCGCCCGGTTTCCGGAACGGCGGCTCATTTGAATGGTGTCGAAGCGCAGTTCATCCCAGGGCGGGCGTCCGGAATTGACGTCGATCCGAGTAAACCCGGCCAGGGCGAGTCGGTATCGAAGAAATTCCGCAATGACTGCGGGGAGCGCCCAATATATCGTGATGAGCGCCAGCATGCCGGCCAGCAGGACGAAATAGCGCCGTTTTTGAGCCGCGGGACCGGTTGCTTTCATCGCGAACATCGGGTGTATTCTTGAATCAAACTTGGCTATGAACGATCGGAGGGCGAATCATGACCGTCATGAAAACCGGGTCCGATAGCAATAGGCTCGATCAGGTCGTTGCCGAAGCCCGGCGTAACCGGGAGGAGCGGGAACGCGGCTATCGGGAGCAGGCTCTGAAACTATACCCTTGGGTTTGCGGGCGTTGCGCCCGTGAGTTTTCACGCGAAAATCTCAGCGAGCTTACGGTCCATCATAGAGATCATAATCACGACAATAATCCGCCGGACGGAAGCAATTGGGAACTGCTTTGCATCTACTGCCACGATAACGAACATTCCCGTTATTTGAACGCAGGGCAATCGAGCGGAGAAGAACGGCAGAATGCGAGCACCACCTTCAAGCCGTTCGCCAACCTCGATGCCCTGTTGAAAAAGCAGGAATCATGAGGCCTAATCCGCGTTTTCCATCTCGAAGGTCGAAGCATGATCGAAGAACGCTTGGTAGACTTGGAAACCAAACTCGCCTATCAGGAAGATACGATTCAGGCATTGAATAACGTCGTGTGCGAACAGCAAAAACAGATCGATCAACTGGAGGCGACTTGCAAGCTTCTCATCGACCGCATCGGGCAGTTGGCGGCAGCTGCCGAGCTGGGCAAGATCGTGGATGAGAAACCGCCCCACTATTGAAATGCCGTGTTGAAAATTTCGAACCAGGTCTGCCTTTCGCTCTCCGAAGTGGAACTCAACCCCACGCGTGCCCAGGGAGCGGGCGGGCAGAACGTTAACAAGGTGTCGACGGCCATTCATTTGCGCTTCGATATCAGGGCATCGTCCTTGCCCGAAGTGTATAAGGAAAAACTGCTGACGCTGAAAGATCAGCGCGTTTCGAGCGAAGGCTTCGTCATTATCAAGGCTCAGCAGTTTCGAAGCCAGGAACAGAATCGGGAGGATGCGCTTGCGCGGCTGATTTCGCTGATAAAAAGCGCCGCGGCCACCCGCAAGACGCGAAAATCGACTCGCCCGACCAGAAGCTCTCGGAAAAGGCGGTTGGACAGCAAGGACAAACACGGACGACTCAAGGCATCGAGACGCAAACCAGCCGAGTAGGGCGGGCGATGCCGATCCTATGACCCACGCGTGAGCGAGGCCAATTTCGATTCGAGCCGATTCACGTCTGTCTTCAATTCATCGACCAATCGCTCCAGGCGATCCAGCCGTTCGCGCTCGGAAACCGAAAGCTC
Organism: Methylocaldum sp. 14B; assembly: GCF_002005105.1. Lineage (GTDB taxonomy): Bacteria > Pseudomonadota > Gammaproteobacteria > Methylococcales > Methylococcaceae > Methylocaldum. The sequence continues at coordinate 79,255 of NZ_MSCV01000013.1, forward strand.
AAGCTCTCTTTCCGTATCCTCGCTGTTCGCCGTTAGCTGGTCTTCGCCAAAAAACAAATGCATGAACCTGGATTCGCGCTTTCCCGGCTCGCGCGGCAATCTCGCGATCAGAGGCTCTTCCCGATTCATCAGCTTGGCCAGCGTGTTCTCGACCTCCTGCACGTCGCCGAACTTGCATAGGCGCTCGGTCCGGGTGCGTAATTCGCCCGGCGTTTGCGGCCCACGAAGTAGCAACTCGCAGGCGATACCAGTCTCTTGCTTGGAGAGCTTCAGATCGCCGAATTCCGCATTGCAGAACCGGTGCTGGTATTTGGTGACTCGATTGCCGAATCCGCTGCCGGCACTGACGAGGTATTTCTTTACGAGTCCATCGACTATCTGCTGCACCGTCGCTTCGTCGAGATCGAGCACCGGATCGCGATTGCTTTTCTGATTGCACGCATTGGTCAGGGCGTTGAGCGATAGGGGATATTGTTCGGGGGTGGTGATTTCCTTCTCGATCAAACAACCGATGACGCGGGCTTCATAAGGCGTGAGCTTAATTTTCATTAGGGTTTATACGTAGAGTTTGAAGTGCGGAGCGTTGCCGGCTCAAGGATAATCAAAAATCTAATCTTAGATTGCGCTTTTTGGGAGAGACGAGGATGGCAACCTGTAGAATGGCGTTCATGAATACGGTCACAGACGTCCATCCCTTTTCGTCCTTAACACCCGATTGCGTCATGAACGCATTGGACAGCGCAGGCTTTCACAGCGACGGCAGCCTGTTGGCGCTCCACAGCTACGAGAACCGTGTTTATCGGGTCGGCATGGAAGACGGATCGCCGGTGGTCGTGAAATTCTACCGACCCGGACGGTGGAGCAAAGCCGCCATTCTCGAAGAACATGCCTTCGTTCGGGAGCTTGCGGAGTCCGAATTGCCGGTCGTGCCGGCCTTGCCGGGTGCCGGAGGCTCGACATTGCACGAGTTCGGCGGCTTTCGCTTCGCCGTGTTTCCGACCCAAGGCGGATATGCTCCGGAATTCAACGACCACGCCGCATTGATGCGAATGGGGCGGCTAATCGGCCGTATTCATGCTGTCGGTTCGCTCAAGCCGTATCGGCACCGTCCTGCCCTGGATATCGCCAGTTTCGGCGAAGAGCCCAGAGATTATCTGCTGTCTCACGGCGTGATTCCGGCGGACATCGTCGACGCTTATCGGGAAGCGGCGAATCAAGCGCTAGCGGGCGTGAGACGCTGTTTCGAGCGCGCGGGTTCCGTGCGCACGCTGCGGCTGCACGGAGATTGCTATCCCGGAAATATGTTGTGGGCGGACGATGGTCCGCATTTCGTCGATTTCGACGACAGCCGCATGGGGCCTGCGATCCAGGATTTGTGGATGCTGTTGTCGGGAGACAGTACGGAGATGACGCAGCAATTGAGTCCTTTGCTCTCCGGTTACCAAAGTTTTTTCGAGTTCGATACCCGCGAGCTGCATTTAATCGAAGCGCTGCGCACCCTGCGGCTGATTCACTACACCGCATGGATCGCAAGACGCTGGGATGACCCCGCTTTCCCGATCGCATTTCCGTGGTTCAATACGCCGCGTTACTGGCACGACCGGATACTTGAACTGCGCGAACAGATTGCCGCAATGGACGTACCACCCCTTTGCCCGGAATGAAAACGGGCAAACGATGAAGAATGGCGCCCTGCGATCGCAGGTGCTGTCCGAAGAGTGACTTAGCGGGTAAGTCGTTCCGGCCTTTCCGAGTTCGGAGAGGCCGGAACGGATTCTAACCGGCGCCGAGGCGGGGCTCTGCCGCCGGTTTAGCGAATATCAATAGCGGTGTCCGCCGCCGCCGAATCCGCCGCTGCGTCGGCCGCCACCGAAACCGCCGCCGGATCTTTCTTCGCGGGGGCGGGCCTCGTTAACGGTGAGGCTACGTCCACCGACCTCTTTGCCATGCAGGGCGCTGATTGCGGCTCGGGCCTGTTGATCGGTACCCATTTCTACGAAGCCGAAGCCTTTGGAGCGGCCGGTTTCGCGATCCATGATCACGTTCGCGGACTGCACCGTACCATGTGGGGCGAAGAGTTGCTCCAGCTCGCTGTTGTCAATGCTGTAGCTCAGGTTGCCGACATACAATTTCGTACTCATCAAAAATTCCTCGATAGGAAAACAAACAAAAAACACTTAATAAACACAGATCGAGCCCGTAATCGCGGGTGCGCTGGGTCTATTAATAAACACCTTTTCTGGAAAGGATTCTGTAGGTAAAAGTTCGTGCTGGACACGAAAGCTTTCGTATATTAGTCCGGTTCACTCGCCCGGTACTTAACGTCGCCGGCCGCGGCCGCTCCGCTCGCGGGGACGCTCCTGATTAACCCGAAGACTGTTGCCCCTCAAGTTGCGGCCATTCAGTCCGGCGATTGCCGCGCGCGCTTCGTGGCCCTCCATCTCGACGAAGCCGAAGCCGCGGCAACGACCGGAAAAAATGTCGCGAGCCAGTTCGATCGAGCGTACCCGGCCGTATTCCGCAAAAAGTTCGTTGAACTCCCGTTCGGTAGTATCGGCCGGCAGATTTCCGGCATAAATTCTCAGCATGGATTGTCTCCTGTGGGCGCAACCAAGATAGGCGGCGTCATGGTTGAATGATCCGAGGGCATGGACCGATCGATCCGCGCCTCGGCGTTGATTGCCGCATCAGCCGGGTAATCTGTGGACCAGGATTTCCGACTGTTTGCGGTGTATAGCCTTCCGGTGAAGGAAGAGCGGGAAGTTTGCGGCCAAGCAGCTGCTCGATGTTTTTCAGCTGTAAAGTTTCGTGTCGAAAGACCGGCGATGCTGCATCGTTGTTCGAGCCGGTACGGCCTATGCGACGTACGTATTCTGCCGCCGATACCCGTCTGGGCTTCGGTTAGCAAATCACCTCCATTTAGTACGGCTGGAATGGTCTGCGATTGGATCGGCGTGGGAGCCGTGTGGGCTTGATCGGCGACAATGCGTGACGGGATGTTGGATAGGCTGAGAGACTCAAAGGGCATTCGAACTTTCCTGGCTCTTGCCTGCCACGACGAGCGTGGCACCGGTCGAGCACGAGCACTGTTGCTGTGACCACAGGGCGGACCCGAAGGACGCACCGCGTGCGGTTTGCGGGAGGAGGCGGGGACTAGCAGGTGCCGTTAAGGCATTGACTGAAAGGAAAATTCCGTATCCTCGTGGCGAAGACCGGTCTTGCGCCGCGACAAACTATGTGCAGCCTACTCCAATTTCGTCAAAGAAGCTAGTCCGATCGTAGAAAACGTATTCGAACATGGAACATCGACAGCACGGCGGTATGGCAAGTACCACTTTAACCTTTCGATCAACCACAACCGTCCGCTTTTTTCACCGAGCGAACGCCTGAGTTTTTGCCAGCTTGTAGTTGCCGTTCTTGGGGCTTAATGACGCATTGGTTCTGGTCGCGGTGCCGCCGGCCTTGACGTTGCCGGGATAGCTTACCTTAACGTGAGCTGATGCCCCTTTGTTTTCCGGTTGCTGCGCTGCCAGACGATTCTGCTGCGCCCGGTACGCGATCTGCCGGAGTGTACCCGAGGGTAGCCAGACCGCCGTGCCGGCGGGTAAAGCCGCCCTGTCGGACTGAGCCGGTCCGCTCCAGGCCGCATTCAGGGCGATGAGCTGAGACTTGTCGGTTGCGTATTGACGAGCCAAAGTCGAAACGAAGGTATTCTGCGTTATGACGACACGGTCCCAGTCAAGAGGCTTTTCATATCGTATGCCCTCGGCAAAGAAACGTTCGGGCTGACTGGCGACCTCCCGTGCTGCCAGAAATTCGGCGTAGAAATTACGGGAAGCGAAACCGAATTGGGGATGGTCGTAATCGGAAACGATCCGCATGAAGTCATGGCCGAAAGACTGCTTCGCGCGCATCATGCCCGAAATGCCATGATTGTAGGACGTGATTGCCAGGGGCCAGCTGCCGAGCTTGCCGTAGGCATAGCTTAGATAACGGGCGGCGCCGTGAGCCGAAGCGATGGGATCCAGGCGCTCGTCGATGATCGTGTTGACGTTCATGAATCGCTCGGCCGCCCCGCGCGTAAACTGCCACACGCCCACGGCGCCTGCCGAGGAACGCGCCTGCGTTTGGAACGACGATTCCACATGGGGCAAATGCGCTAAATCCTCGGGGAGGCCCGCGTGGCGGAAAATCTCCCGAAAGTGGCGATCATAACGACCGCTGATTTCCAAACCCCTCTTGAAGCGCTCGCGAAGGCCGCGCTGACCGCGGAGCCGCTCGCTCGCGCCCAGTAGTGCCGTCTTGAGATCCCCGCGTGGACTGATCTTCACGGCCAGTCTTCGGTCGTCCTGGGTCAGAGGAATTCCCGCAGAGACCTTTTGTTCCAGGTCGCGCAATCGGGACTGCCAATAGGCTGTCCGTTCGCGCACCAGTTCTTTCTGGATCGGGGTATAGCCCTCGGTGATATTGCCGGGGAGCTGAATCACTTCATAAATCACATCCAGAAAACGGTTATCGTGCAGAACGACTTGAGAACGGCTCCAGACGCCGTAGACATTGCGCCAGAAGGCGACTTGCGTTTCCAGGGCCACGGGCTTCGGGAACATACCCGAGGTAATCGAGACGGAAGACATCGCGCGAAGCCGCGACGATGCATCCGCCGATTGCGCCATCGAGGCCGCGGGTGCTACGGCCTTCTGGTGAAGGCTTCCATGGTGAATCCGATGATGTTTTTGCATCGTGGAAGGACCGGAACAGCCGCCTGCCATGAGAACAGGCACAACCATCAGAAGACACTGGATCAGTCTGCGAGTCATCGACGAGCCCCCCAAGCCGGCTCAAGAATTTTTTTCGGAAGAAACGCTTTTCGCCGAGAACTCAAACGACCCGCGATTGCGGATCGAAATTCGGCTACGTGGATAAAATCATTGTAGCTCGAGTATGCGGAAAGTTGGGGGACATTCGAGTTAGCAGAGTTTTTCCAGCTAACGTCGGCGGCCACCGCCGCCGCGCCGGCCGCGCGGCCGCTCTTCGTTAACGCGTAGCGTGTTGCCCCGCAGATTGCGGCCGTTCAATCCGGCGATCGCCGCACGCGCCTCATGACCCTCCATCTCGACGAAGCCGAAGCCGCGGCAACGTCCCGAAAAGATATCGCGAGCCAATTCGATCGAGCGTACTCGTCCATAGGCCGCAAATAGTTCGGTAAACTCCTGTTCCGTCATATCCGGGGGGAGATTGCCGGCATACACTCTCAACATAATGCTTCTCCTTTGGTGCCGTCCGGATAGGCCTGACATGGTTCCATACGAAGTCCAACCGGGCTGCAACGTTTCGTTGGGGAAAACCGCCTGGTGGGGTGAGGCCCGATGCGCTGCACGAGATTTGGACGAGGAGGCGAGGCTTGGGGGACGTCTGGCAGTGTAGTTGCCTGACAAGATCGAATCCTCGGGGTGCAGCGCTCTTCGCCACCGAACGATAATAGGTCAAGGATACCGCGATGGCATCGCTTTATCCAAAACCGCTTATGTCGCGAAGATCGGAGTCGGCCCGGTTCGGCAGTCAGCATATGACAAGAACCGGCCAGCAAACGTTCGTGTCGCCGTGCTGCCAACATCGCTCCTCTTCGAGGAACCGGGCGAACGGTTCGTGATCCGTGTAGACGCTTCCGTCGGATATGAAGAAATGCTCGAAAGGACCGAAACGTTCGGACCCGCCGCCAAAGGTGTCCTCAAAATGAATCGAGGCGCCGGTCCGGCAGTCGCATCGGGAAAATAAATTGCCCTGAATCTCCCAGAAGTGGTTTTGATAGCGCCCCACGATTTCGTTGTCCGGACCTTGGCGAATCACATGACCGCTGATTCGAAAATACGGGGCCGGACCCAAAGTAACAGCATGTTCCGGAATGACGGATTCGAAGCTTAATCGGACCATAATCGCATGCTCCATAGAATTTCTTGAATCGCTTCTCCTTCCCGACACCGAAAAGGCACACTGGTTCACTGACCGGCAGGCTGCCGGCCATGAAGACCAAGATCGCGATAGCCGTGAATTTCTGTGGATTTCGAGATCTTGCGATCGGTACTTGGGCGGGCCGGATACTTATCGTTTGTTGTTTTTCGAGACAAAAAACGAACAATTCCGCCCCACGGTTAGGCCATGGGCAGAGCGAAAAACGACGCTAAGGAGAACTTCGGAAGCTCTTCGTTTCCGGTCCTCTTAATTTTTCGTTCGGGCGCGATGGAAAAGTCCACTGTCCAAACCTGCGATCTTCTCCGGCCAAGGCGGCAAGGTCGGCGGCATAGCCTTGTAATTTCTCGTCCAGGGCAGCTCGCTGTTCGGGCGTTGCGGACGTAATTACTTTGGCGATCAACTCCGCATTCGACTGACGTAGGGTCTGAATATAGGCGCGCCGCTGGGGGTCTGTTTGGTCGGCCAGTTCGGCGAAATAGGTGCGAATCCAGTCCGTTGCGACTCGCTCCTCCGGCTTCCGTTCCTGGATTTTCGAAAGCAGGGCTAGAAAATCGCGCTGCCGTGCTTCGCGCTCGTCTGCCCAGGTGTAGTTGCCGTTGTCGCGTCCGGCTATGGCGTTTCGGATGATGGTTCGTTGTTCGTCGGTGAGTTTCCCGAGCCAAAACTCGGCACGCTTGATAAAAAGCTTCGCCTTGGCTCCGGGGGCATTGTCCGCGCTGTTATGCAGATAACCGTATTTCTTTCGGAATTGTGCATTGTCATCGCTGAGTTCGCGCTGTACCTGCGCGATCTGATTAGGCTTGAGCGTCAGTGCGAGCCTGGCGATTTCCGGGGCGGCCCGCTCGCCGAGTATTTCCAGGCGTCGGTTGATCCTCTGTTGAAAATCAGTAACCTCGGATGGCGTCATCGGCCCCTTTGCTTTCGTCCGAATGTCGTCGAGTAAGGCCGAATAAGCATGCAATTGCGTCGCGCGATGCCAGGCCAGTAACGCGTTGATTCGATCTTTAGCCAAGGTTTTCTGCGTCTTTTCCAGATCGAAATACTCATCAAGCCGGAAGATCAGCAAGGTATCCGCATGGTTATAACCGAACCGAATGCTGGTGCAGGCCGCAAGCGGCAGCACTATCGCGGATACGACGATCAAGTGCCATCGGCGGATCAGGATGGTGAGGGACGATACGTTCATTTGCCGTCCATATTCTGGCGAATACACGTCGAGCTCCTATCGTGAGGTACGCTGTCACTTAGTAGAAGAGAAAAATTCAAAGCCATTGCGAACGATTTCAGTTTACGAAGCGGAGCCAGTTAGATTTCAACCACGGTCCCGAGTTCGATCACACGGTCCGGAGGTATTCTGAAAAAGTCCATGGCGCTCTCGGTATTGCGCGCCAGGCGGATAAAGAGGCGCTCGCGCCAGAGAGCCATACCCGGGCGGGGCGTCGAAATGACGGCTTCCCGGCTGAAGAAAAACGAGGCATTGGCCAAATCGATCTCGAGGTCCCGTTCTTTGCACAAGGCCAGGGCGTCCGGCACATTGGGCTCCTGATTGAAACCGAAGTAAATCTTGACTCGGTATAACTCGTCGCCGAAGTGCCTGATTTTGATGCGTTCGGAGCGAGGCACCCAGGGCACGTCTTTGACGATTACGGTCAGCACGATCACCCGTTCGTGCAGAATCTTGTTGATCGCCAGATTGTTCAAGAGGGACTGAGGGACACCCCGGCGGCCGGCTGTGAGATAAATGGCGGTTCCGGGAATACGCCGCGGCGGTTCTGCGTGAAAACGCATGAGCAAGGTTTCGAACGATATCGCTCTTTCGTTCAAGCGTTTTCCGAGCAACGTGCGTCCTTGTTGCCAGGTGGTCATCACGGTAAACAGGACAACGCCAACCCCAAGGGGAATCCACCCGCCTTGGGTGAATTTCAAGCTATTGGCCATAAGGAAGGCGGTGTCGATAATCAAGAAGCAGCCTACGACCGCCAGGCTGGTCATCCATCTCCATTGCCAGAGCCTTTTGAATACGAAGAAAGCCAACAGGCTCGTGATGACCATCGTGCCGGTAACGGCGATGCCGTAAGCGGCGGCCAATCGTTGGGACGATTCGAATTGCACGACCAGGGTAAAGACTGCGGCCAATAAAAGCCAATTGACGGTCGGCAGGTAGATTTGGCCGGGGAAAAACAGCGACGTGTGATAAATACGCACCCGCGGCAAGTAACCAAGCTGGATCGCCTGCAACGTCGTCGAGAATACCCCGGAAATTACGGCTTGGGAGGCAATCACCGTCGTAATCGTCGCCAATATGAGCAGCGGGAGGGCTCCCCATTCCGGTGCTAGAAGGTAGAACGGATTTTGGGTAGCCTCCGATTCGCGCAGCAGCAATGCGCCTTGGCCAAAGTAGTTCAGCAACAGGGCCGGAAGAGCCACGGCAAACCAGGCCATGCGAATCGGCCGAACGCCGAAATGGCCGATATCCGCATAAAGAGCTTCGGCTCCGGTCACCACCAAGACAACCGCGCCCAGGACCACCAGCGAATACCATTCCTCTTCGATCAAAAAACGAGCGCCGTACCACGGATTCGCTGCTACCAATACCTGCGGGGTAGCGAGAATGCTGCGCGCACCGAGGATTCCGAGGCAAAAAAACCATAGGAGCATGATCGGGCCGAACAGCCGGCCGACACGACTCGTACCCTTGCGTTGGAGAAGAAATAAAAGGGTCAGGATCGCCAGGGTCACCGGCACGACAAATTCGTTGAGTTTCGGAGCCACGACCGCCAGGCCTTCGACGGCGCTCGTAACCGTAACTGCGGGTGTGAGAATGCCGTCGCCATAAAATAAGGCGGCGCCGATGAGACCGATCAGAACGATTACGCGTCGCCGGCGGGGTGAATCGATCGCAGCGCGAGACGCAAGCGATACCAAGGCCATGATTCCGCCTTCGCCTCGGTTGTCGGCCCGCAGCATGATCGCGGCATATTTCAGGCAGACGATCACGATCAGCGACCAGAAAATAAGCGACAGCACGCCGAGTATATTGGTCTCGCTGGGCGCAATGGCGTGAGGTCCGCTGAAGGCGACGCGCATGGCATAAAGCGGACTGGTGCCGATGTCGCCGAACACGATTCCGAGCGTGCCGACCAGCGTAACGGTTCTACCGGGCTTTAGGCGTTGCAATGTCGAATGCGCTTGCATTTTTCAGGCGTGTGGCGGTCGAGACGAACGATGGTTGCACTTCACAATGCGGAGATCCTTGTGTTTTATCAATGACCGCTCACGGCAGACTTTGCCCTTTGACTCCTCGGCCGGCTCATTGCTCCCCAGAACGGCAACGCAAAGACCCGTCCGACGGCCGTCTCCGGATTTAACGACAGACGGGCGTCGAAAGATTGGCGGTTGTTCGCTGGACCGTGCCAGGCGCTCACCTTTACGATACTCGCCTTAGAATTGAGGGGCGTACCGTTAACCCGATGAAAATGTCCCATACTTAGCTCCTATACAGTCGATCGCGGTTAGCAGCGGCCCGATCGGCCATAACGAATGCAGCGATTCGGAACGGCCTATGCGAGATCGGTAGCGTACTGCCGAAACGGTTTTCAAGGCATTGGGCTTTGAACGCGACCGATGCGAGTCGTTCTCAACGGGGTGGTGGATGAAGGTAGATACACTAATGCAATCGGAGGAACGGCTTCGGCGAAACCGCAACTCCTTGCTGGAGCAACAACGCGCGCTGGCCTCGCTAACGCGTAGCGAAATTTTTTCGGCTGAGGATGCCCTCGAGGCGATTCGCCTGCTGACTCGAACCACCGCGACGGAGTTGGACATCGAGCGCATCAGTGTATGGCGGTTTACCGAAGACCGGCTCGCCATCGAATGCATGGATCTCTACGAGCGCTCCCGGCAACGGCACAGTTCCGGGATGACATTACGCCAGGAGGATTTTCCGAGCTATTTCAAAGGACTTGAAACCGAGGAAGCCATCGTGGCGAACGATGCGTGTCATCATCCTTCTACCGCCGAGTTTTCCGCTGTGTACCTGCGTCCTTTACGGATCAGCTCGATGCTCGATGTGCCGATACACGTCTTCGGGCGCGTCGAGGGCGTCCTATGCTGCGAGCACACCGGCGAAACGCTCAGCTGGTCTGCGGAAGAACGCTTTTTCGCCATTGCCGTGGCCAATCTCGCCGCTCTTGTGATCGAACAAAACGAGCGCAAACGTACCGAGGCCTTGTTGCGCGGCCAGAGAGACATGCTGGAGATGATCGCCAACGGAGCGCCCCTCGAGCATACCCTGGCTGCACTGGCGCGTACGATCGAACAGCAGGATGACAAAATACTCTGCTCGGTGCTTCTCCTGGATAAGGACGGCGTTCATTTGCGGCATGGGGCCGCCCCGAGTATTCCCGACGATTACAACCGGCAAATAGACGGCATCGCCATCGGACCTTCCGTGGGATCTTGCGGCACTGCGGCATTTCACCGGCAAACGGTAATTACCAGCGATATTCGGACGGATCCCCGTTGGGCCGCCTTTCGCGATCTCGCCGAGCAGTACGGACTTCGCGCCTGTTGGTCGACACCCATTTTCGACGCGAGGCAAAACGTCATCGGTACCTTTGCCGTTTACTATCGCGAACCGCAGCGGCCTTCGGACAAACACGCCAGGCTGGTAGAGACGGCGATTCATACCGCTGCGATCGCCATCGAGCGCAGTCGGGTCGAGGACCGGATCCAGCGTCTCGCTTTTTACGATGCGCTAACAGGGCTTCCGAACCGTGCCTTGTTGATGGACAGGGCTGCGCAGGCCTTAGCGCTTTCAGCCCGTGACAAGAAAGAAACGGCCCTGCTGTTTCTGGATCTCGACCGATTCAAAACGGTCAACGATTCCCTGGGACATCATGTCGGCGACGGGCTATTGCGGAGCATTGCGGGCCGCTTGCGGGGATGCCTGCGGGATACGGACACCGTGTCCCGGCTGGGAGGCGACGAATTCGTCGTACTGCTCCCGGAAACGGGAGGCGACTCGGCCGCTCAGACCGCCGAAAGGATTCTGAGCGTGGTCGCGCAGCCTTATGTCATCGAGGATTACCGGCTGAGCATCACGCCGAGCATCGGCATCAGCATGTATCCGCAGGACGGCGGCGACGTGGAATCCTTGGTCAAACATGCCGATACCGCCATGTATCACGCTAAAGAAAAAGGACGCAATACTTATCAATTCTTTACCGAAAGCATGAATTCCGCCGTGCTGGAGCGGCTTACGATCGAAAGCGGTCTGCGGCAGGCTCTGGAACGTGACGAATTCTTGCTGGAGTATCAGCCTCAGTACGATATCGAGACGCACGGATTGGTAGGCCTCGAGGCCTTGATCCGCTGGCAGCATCCGGAATGGGGCCGGGTAGCGCCGGGCCGGTTTATTCCCATCGCCGAAGAAAGCGGCCTCATCGTTCCGATCGGGGAATGGGTGATCCGCGAGGCCTGCCGCCAAAACGTGTACTTGCAATCCCTCGGTTTCGCCAAGGTTCCGGTTGCCGTCAACATTGCCTCGCCACAATTCGTTCAGCGATTCGAAGACCTCGTCGCACGGGTGTTGGGAGAAACGGGTATGGAGCCCGAGTATCTTGAACTCGAGTTGACCGAGGGAATCGTCATGCAAGGAGAGGGATCGATTCAGAAACGCTTGCACAAGCTCAAGGACATGGGCGTAAAGCTGGCTATCGACGATTTTGGGACGGGCTATTCAAGCCTCAGTTATCTCAAGCGATTCCCGATCGATAAGCTGAAGATCGATCAGTCCTTCGTGCGCGACATCATCGATGATCAGGATGATCTTGCGATAACCCGCGCAGTGATCAGCCTGGGCCACAGCCTTCGACTGACGGTTATCGCCGAAGGCGTCGAAACGGAGCAGCAATTGGCCTTTCTGCGGGATGAAGGTTGCGATCAAGCTCAAGGCTTTTTCTTCAGCCGTCCTCTTTCTGTCAAAGCGCTAGGCGACTGGTTTTTCGAGAGTTCGACGAAGGCTTAGACAAAATCTCGGTGGGATTCCTCGGCAAGGTATTCGACCGCTCGCGGAGTCCCGGCGATGCCGAACGGAAAGACTCGGCGGCGATCCAATGGTTACTGTTGACCCTCGCCGCGCGGGTTTTCAGTATGCCTGTCTTGAAAGCGGAATTGGAGCCGTGCAGTTCCACGGTTGTCTGGAGTGTATTGCATGGATGTCCGAAATCGTTCGCCCATGTCGGTTTGCGGAGCAATCGTACTAGCCTGGGCATGCTTTCTGGTGATTGCACTCCGGTTCTGTCTGGCGGAGCCCTCGTTTGCCGGCACGGACGAGGCCGCGCCGCCCACCATCGATCCCGGGCGCCTGGAAGCCGATGTCCGAACCTTGTCGGAGATGCTAGGGCCAAGGGATGCCGGTCATCCGGATAATCTCGATCGCGCGGCATCGTATATCCGTTCGGCGTTCGAGCAAGCGCAGGGCAAAACCGCGGACCAGCCGTTCCGGGTCGGCCGAACGACTTACCGCAATATCATGGCTAGTTTTGGCCCGCCGTCCGAGGAGCGGATCGTCGTCGGCGCACATTACGATACGGCCGGTCCCTATCCCGGAGCCGACGATAACGCGAGCGGCGTCGCCGGATTGATCGAACTGGCGGGACTACTGGGCAAAGCCGATCTCGCAATCCGGGTGGATCTCGTAGCCTATACCCTGGAGGAACCGCCATTTTTCAGGAGCGAGCACATGGGGAGTGCCGTGCATGCCCAGTCGCTCAAGGCGAAGGGGGCGAACGTACGCGCGATGCTTGCGCTCGAAATGATCGGCTATTTCACCGATGCGAAAGACAGCCAGTCATTTCCCGCGCCGGGACTTTCGCTTTTCTATCCGACCACCGGAAACTTCATCGCCGTCGTGGGAAGGATAGGGGAGGGACGGCTGGTGCGAAGTATCAAGAAGGCGATGTCCAACGCCTCAAGCTTGCCGGTGCATTCGATCAATGCTCCGCGCTTTCTCCCGGGCGTCGACTTCTCGGACCATCTCAATTATTGGGAAGCAGGCTATCCGGCCGTAATGATCACCGATACGGCTTTCTATCGTAATCCGAACTATCATGCCGCCACCGACACGCTGGACTACCGGAGAATGGCCCAAGTGGTAGCGGGAATCTATGCCGCAGTGCTCGAGCTCGCGCGGTAGACCTTCAAATTGCCGATGCGTCAAACGACCGCATCCGCTTCGCATGGTGGAGGCCTTGACTATACCGTGCGAAGGATATTTTCCAGGTGCACGCCTAACACTTCGGCAATACGCTTGAGCTTGTCGATTCGGCATGTCGGCCGTCCCCGGTCGACAAGGGCAACGAACGATTCCGTTATGCCAGCCCGCTCGGCCAGTTCCTCCAGCGTCAGCCCGCGGAACTCGCGCCAGATCCGGATGGCGTTCTCTCCGGCCAAAAGGCGCGCCTTCAAGTCGTCCGGAAGTTGTTCTTCGCCCGGCACAAGCCGTTCCTCGGTTTTGACGTCGGACGCCATGTCCGCCGCCAATTCGGCCAGTTCCACGAGGGACAGATAGTCGTCATATGGAATCATCGCCCATTTCGCGCCGTCCTTTTCAATGATTTGCACGTCCATTCCTAGTCTCCTGCACAGCGGTCTCGTTCTGCGAACGGAGGTGCCGCTTTACCTATTTCTTTGAAAACAATGTTTGAAAGCTGGCAAATGACGATCGCGGGAGGCGGACCGAAGGTTTTCCAAAACCCGGCGGACATCCGGTTCCGGGGTGGCGGCAAGCAGGCGGTCGTACATCGCCATATTGTATATCTCGGCCTCGACCGCGCTGCGGCAGGCCTCTTCAACCGTATCCGGCGCTGTCACGCGCTCAGGCCAGCGGTCTTCCGGCACGGGTATGCCATAGCGTTCGAACAGCGAGAGCAGGGCAGCGGCATGCCGCGCCTCGGCTTCGACGATGTTAACGAAAGGACGTATCGGACCGAACTTTTCGATGACCTTTCGATAGGCGGCAAGCGCCTTGTATTCATCATCGAGCGCTTCGGTCAGGCGATCCTTCAAGCTCGAATTCATGAGCATTTCCTAGAGTGGCGGGTGCTGAGTGGCCAGACCATCGCGTGTTCCGACCGCAAAACCCTAGGGGAAGGTATGGGGGTCGGTGCCTTCGCACTCGGCTTCGGGATGGTGTTTCTTGATGATGGCCTCGATTTCCTCGACGCGATCTCGGGGCACGTCGATCATCAGCAGGAACTCGCCTTTTTCCATGGCCTCCTGGAATTGCTCGATCCGCCGGTTGCCGATGCTGCTGCCGACCATGCTCGACATCAATCCTCCGACCCCCGCGCCAGCCAGGGTAATCGCAAACAGCGCTCCGCCGCCCAGAACCAGTCCCGTGGGCAAGGCGATCGCCACCAGCCCGGCCAGGAGTCCCGTCGCGCCGCCGAGTGCGACGCCCTGTTCCAGGGCCGGAAGAAAATCGGTCTTTTGCAGGAAAGTGGCTTCGGGCAGATCTTCCAAAGGCGTGCCGCGTTTGGTCAGCACATGGATGTGGCGTTCCTCGATCCGCGCCAGCAACAACTCGTCCACGATCTTTTTGGTAATTTCGATGTTCGGTACCAAGAAATAGATGCGTCGCATGATTCTTGCTCCGTTTCTGATAGGGTGTCTTGGATCAGTCGCCGCAAGCGAACGACGACCCAAGTTTGAACCTTGCGGTAATGAGCCGCAAGCCTCGGCTGGGTAGCGGGTTAGACCCGATCTCGAGAAGGAAATTGCGTGATGAGTAAGAGATTGCATGAGCTCACGCCCGGAGAAAAGGGCCGCATCGTGGGCTTCGAGGGAGGAAACCCAGTATACCGCCAAAAGCTTTTGGCCATGGGGTTGACGCCGGATACGGAGTTTACGGTCATCCGCTTTGCCCCCTTGGGTGATCCGATCGAAATTCATGTCCGGGGATTCGACCTCAGCCTGCGCCGGGAGGAGATCGATTGCGTCAAGGTCGAGCGTCTGGCGAACGAGGCCGCTGCGGCGGCCGAAGCCGACGAGGCATCGGCCGATTTCACCATCGCCGTGGTCGGGAATCCCAACAGCGGCAAGACGACCATCTTCAACGGCTTGACCGGTGCCCGGCAGCGAGTCGGCAATTGGCCGGGCGTCACGGTGGAGAAGAAGACCGGCCGTTTTTCCTTCAGAAATCGCCGCGTCGAGGTCGTGGATCTACCCGGTCTGTATTCGCTCGATGTCCGGGAGGAGTCGGTTTCCCTTGACGAACAGATCGCCCGGGATTACATCCTGTCGGGGCAAGCCGATCTGGTTGTCGACATCGTCGATGCCTCGAACCTGGAACGAAACCTCTATCTCACGGTACAGCTTCTCGAGATGAAGGTGCCGCTCCTGGTGATCCTCAACATGATGGACATCCTCGAACAGCGCGGCGCCGAGCTGGACGCGGCGAAGCTGTCGGAGCGCCTCGGCGCGCTCGCCGTCCCGGTGATCGGCACGCACGCGGAAGGCATGGCGCCGGTCAAGCCGATCATTCTCCGGCTGGCGTCCGAGCAGACCGCTACGCCGTTCAGGCTCAGCTATCCCGATATTATCGAGCAGGCCATCGCACGCCTCCAGCCATGCATCGAGCGGATCGCGCCTGAACAGAACGCCCGCTGGCTGGCCCTGAAGCTCCTGGAAGGCGATGCCTGGGCTGCCGAACGGATGGACCCCGAAACGCGAAAACTCGTCACGCAACAAAGAAAACTCATCGAAGAGCTTTCCGGCGAGGGGGCGGATCTTCTGATCGCTGACAGCCGTTACCGTTTCATTCGCACCCTGATCCAGGAGACGCTCACCGAGGCGGCTTCGCCCCGGCGGCCGATTACGGATGTGCTCGACCGCGTCGTGCTTAACCGCTGGCTGGGATTGCCGATCTTTCTCGGCGTCATGTACCTGATGTTTTTCTTCGCCATCCAGTTGGGCAGGGCGTTCAAGCCGTTTTTCAATCTTTCGGCGCAAGCGCTGTTCGTCGACGGTTTCGGGGCGGCTCTGACTCGTTCCGGGTTGCCCGAGTGGATTACGGCTTTGCTTGCGGACGGGCTCGGCAATGGCATCCGCGAGGTGATCGCGTTCGTTCCGATCATCGCCTTCCTGTATATCTTCATTTCTCTGCTGGAAGACTCGGGCTACATGACGCGGGCCGCGTTCGTCATGGACCGCTTCATGGGATTTCTGGGACTGCCGGGCAAATCCTTCATTCCGATGGTGGTTGCATTCGGCTGCAACGTGCCGGCGGTGATGGCGTGCCGCACGCTGGAACGGCCGCGCGACCGGATCTTGACCATTCTCATGATCCCGTTCCTGTCCTGCGGCGCTCGGCTGCCCGTGTATGTGCTCTTCGCCGAGGCTTTCTTTCCGCGGCAGGCTCATATCGTGGTCTTCGGTCTCTATCTCACCGGCATCGCCTTTGCCATCCTGACCGGGCTGATCATGAAAAACACGCTTCTCAAGCAAAAGGCCTCGTTTCATATCCTGGAAATGCCCCCGTACCATACGCCTCGCGTCAAGAACGTGTGGCTGAATACTTGGCAGCGGGTCAAGGCGTTCATCTTCAAGGCCGGCAAGTTTATCGTGCCGATGGTCATGCTCATCCAGATACTGAACAGCTTCGGGGCGGACGGTACGTTTCCCAATCGGAATGTCGACCGTTCCGTGCTGAGCGCGGCGGGCCGCACGCTGACTCCGGCTTTCGAACCGATGGGCATCAGCGAGGAGAATTGGCCGGCTACCGTGGCCCTGTTCACCGGCGTTCTGCATAAAGTCGTGGTGATCGGGACTCTGGAAGCGATTTACACTCAGGCAAGTCGGCCGCAAAGAGCAACGGCCGAGTTCGATCTCTTGGGCGGACTCCGAAACGCGGTCGCCACTATTCCCGCCAAGCTGTCCGAGTTGTTCGGTATCGGTCCTGCCCGGAATCAGGCCGTCCCCAAAACTCGATTCGTTACCGAGATGAAAGACCGGTTCACCGGCCCGGCCGCGGCTTTCGCTTATTTGCTGTTCGTGCTGTTGTATTTTCCCTGTATCACCACGACAGTTTCCGTTTTTCGGGAAGGCGGCAGGCGCTGGGCGTTATTCTTGATCTTTTGGACGACGGGCTTGGCTTATATGACCGCCACCGCGTTCTATCAAGCCGCCACCTATGCGCAGCATCCGGCCTCTTCGGTGTTTTGGCTGAGTGGCTTTCTGGCGTTGTTCGTAATCGTGGTTTGGCTGTTCCATCGTTGGGGAGACCGTGAGGCGAGTCTGCGTACGCCGGTTTGAGACGCGTTGCCTCGCTCGGGTTTTTGATGGCGAACTTTTCTACATACAAAGGTGCGATGTGTCCGCGAGCGACGAGTTGACCGGGATCATTGTCCCGGCCCGTCGTGTCCAAGGAAATGCATTACGCCAACCCAAGAGGAGGCCTCCATGTTCTTCAAGCAGTTCTATCTCGGCTGTCTCGCCCACGCCTCTTATCTCATCGGCGATGAAGGGACGAAAACCGCCGTCGTCGTCGATCCCCAGCGCGACATCGAGCAATATCTGGAAGAGGCGCGCCGGGAAGGTTTCGAGATTCGCCATGTGTTCCTGACCCACTTTCACGCCGATTTCATTGCGGGACACCTGGAACTGCGGGATCGTGTCGGCGCCAAGATCCATTTGGGGGCGAGGGCGGATGCCGAATATGCGTTCATTCCGCATCCCGACGGCGATACGCTCGAATTCGGTCAGGTCCGCCTGAAGATCCTGGAAACACCCGGGCATACCCCCGAAGGTATCTCGATCGTGGTTTACGATCAGGCCAAGAGCACGGAGATTCCCTATGCCGTGCTGACGGGCGATACGCTGTTCATCGGGGACGTGGGACGCCCCGACCTTTTGGCCTCGTTCGGCGTTTCGGCCGAAGACCTGGCCGCGATGCTTTACGAGTCTCTGCACGAAAAGCTGTTGCCCCTGCCGGACGAAACCTTGGTTTACCCGGCTCACGGCGCGGGGTCCATGTGCGGGAAAAGTCTCAGCACCGACCTGTTCTCCACCATGGGAACGCAGCGCGGGTACAACTACGCGCTCAAACCCATGAGCAAGGAAGACTTCATTCGCCTGGTCACGGCGGGCCAGCCGGAAGCGCCGAAATATTTTTCCCATGACGCGGTACTCAACCGCAAGGAGCGCGCAACCCTCGAAGAAACCCTGGCGACCGGGCTGAAACCGCTCTCGCTCGACGCGGTGCTCACGATGAAACAGGCCGGGGCGCAGCTTCTGGACGTGCGCGAGACGGCGGATTTCGCAGGGGCGCACCTGGCGGGCAGCGTGAACATCGGCCTCGGCGGCCCTTATGCCACTTGGGCGGGCACATTGCTCGATCGCACTAGGCCCATCGTGCTCATCGCCGAACCCGGCCGCGAGCAGGAAGCCGCGATGCGTCTCGGCCGAATAGGTTTCGACAATGTTGCGGGTTATCTCGAGGGGGGCATGGAAGCGCTGGAGCAGCGGCCGGATCTCATCCGGCGGACCGACCGGATCGCAGCCCCGACCCTGGCGGAAAAGCTGGCCTCGGCGCAGTCGCCCCTGGTTCTCGATGTGCGTACCGAAAACGAATGGCAGCAGAAACGCATCGGCGAAAGCCTCAATATCCCGTTAACCCGGCTCGCGGAACGGAGCGGCGAACTGCCCCGCGACAGGCCCATCGTGGTCCATTGCGGCACCGGCTACCGCTCGTCCATCGCCACCAGCTTGCTGGAAGATCAGGGATTCGATAATACGATCGATCTCGTGGGCGGTTTTAACGCGTGGGAGAAATGCTGTCCCAGTAACATCGCCGGTGGAACGGGTTAGAGCATTTTCCGGTTTTCTGTAGCGCTTCCCCAAGGTGTAGGTCGGCAATCCCTTGCCGACGAAGACGCTCGGTCGGAGCACGGCGTCGGGAAAGGATTCCCGACCTACGGGGCGGCAGGGTGGTCGGCAATCCTTTGCCGACGAACCGGGTCGGCAAGGAACGTTGTCGGCAAGGGATTGCCGACCTACGCGCTTCCCGTACCGCTAAACCGTGGTGAAAAACGCGCTACTTGCCACGCCTCCATTGGAGCGGGCGATATCCGTCGGTCAGGGTGTTCAAGAAGGCAACGAGGTCGTCCATTTCCCGTTCGGTCAGTCCCAGGTTGCCCAGTTCGTCATGGTTGACATTGTCCGCTATCTCGGGGGCGGGCCAGCAACCTTGCTTGAGGGCATCGCGCTCACGGGTCATGGCGTCCCGGCAGGCGGGCTTGACGTCCCGGTTGTTGTAGAACTCGACCACGCCACGCAAGGTCTGGAAATAACCGTTGTGCATGTAGGGACCGGTTATCGCGATATTGCGAAGGGTCGGGACCTTGAACTTCCCGTCCTCGGCAACGCTGCCGACGCTGGCGCCCAGGCCCCGGTCCGCGAAGTCGCGGCCGGCGGAATTGAACTCGGGCGGCAAGGCGTAGAAGGGATTGTCCGGATTCTTTGGAACGCCCAGGTTGTCATAGGTGAAATCCGTGAACAACGGCGGGGAATCCTCCTCCGACGGCCGGTTGGGATGGCAGGCGGCGCAATTGCCCTTGGCGGGATCCTCGTACACCTTGAGCCCCCTGAGCTCCCGCGGGCTCAATTTGACCTTTCCGGCCAGATACGCGTCGTATTTCGAGCTGAAGCGGTTGAATGCACGGATATTCTCGAATGCGGCGATCGCGTCGGCGATGAGATCGTAGGCCCGTTCGGTGTCATCCAGGGCACCCCGTCCATACACTTCTTCGAACAACCGGGCATACGGGGCCTGACGTACCTTTTCCACCACGGCAGTTCGACTCGGATTGGCCATTTCGACCGGATTCAGGAACGGCTGTTTCGCCTGTTCTTCCAGAGTCGCGGCGCGGCCGTCCCGGAATTGGCCGCCTACGAACAGCCCCTCCTGTTCGTCGTAGTGGAATGCCGGGCTGAATGCGGCATACATGACGGTGGGAGTGTTACGGCTGCCGAACCGTCCCGAAATCACGCCCTCGGAGGTGGGAATCCTCTTGTCCGGGTCGGTGAATGCGCGTTTGGGCTCATGGCAGCTGGCGCAGGATTGCCCGGCCGGCGAGGAGAGACTGGCGTCGAAGAACAACTCCCGGCCCAGTTTGGCCTTCGGCGTGAGCCACTGGCCTCCGGGCAAGGCTTGATCGTCGGCTGCGGCCTGAATGGCAAGGAGCGTGAATACGGTGCCCCATGTTTTGACCTTCATGATCATCCCTTTTGTTTTTCGTAATGAGAAGAATTCTCATTTGTAATCATCGTCGAGTCAAGAATCCATCCCATGCAAATACACACAAAACTCCGTTTCGAAATGGAACCCCATGGAGGTGCGTGCGGATGCTCGAATGACGACCGACCTCTTTCTGACGGCGCATGGCGAACATTCGGCTTTTCTTGGCTATAACCGCTTTCGCTATTTCAGAAATCGGGCAACCGCGATGTCATCCTTCTGAGCAAGTGTGCAAGCCTTGATTTATTCGCGCCGGTCCGTGAACTCGTCGTATAGTTCAGGGAGTCGAGAAGTCGAAGCTGTTGTAGGAGGTTGATCGGTGGTGCGACCCAGCAGGAACTCGGTGTGGCTACTTTTTCTGATTGTTTTCTCGCTGCTCGGCGCGGTTGGGTATGCGAACGGTGCCGAATCGGAAGAACGTAAAGTCGATGTTTACTTTTTCTGGAAGGACGGCTGTCCGCATTGTGAACGCGCAATGGATTTCCTCAGACGATGGGAAGGCGAGGAGGCGAGAGTTCGTGTTCATTATCTGGAAATCAGCCGTTATACCGGGAACTACGATGTCTTTTCTGCGCTGGTCAGGCAATTCGGAATCGAGCGCCCGGGGGTGCCTCTGACCGTGGTTGGTAAGACATACTTCGAAGGGTACGATGACGACTCGACGACCGGAGCGGAGATCCGGTCGGCCGCAAAGGCCTGTCAGGAAGTCGTTTGCAGGGATCTCGTATGGCCGCTGTTGACCGGCATACCGGAGACACCGGCCGAAGACCTTCCGCAGCCTGTCAAGAAAACGCCAAAGGTTCTGAAACTGCCGATATTCGGAGAAGTGACCATCGGCCAGGTCTCTCTTCCCGTGCTGACTTTGATGCTCGCGGCCGTGGACGGCTTCAATCCGTGCGCCATGTGGACCTTGCTTTTCCTGATCAGTCTGCTGGTGGGATTGCGCAACCGGTTTCGGATGTGGGTGCTGGGCAGCGCATTCATCGTCGCCTCGGCTGCGGTTTACTATCTGTTCATGGCGGCCTGGTTAAACTTGCTGCTTTTTTTCGGCATGCTGCTCTGGATTCGCATCTTGGTGGGAACGCTGGCGCTGGGCGGCGGGACTTATTACCTTCGCGAATATTTCGTGAATCCCGAGGCTATCTGTAAAGTGACCGCACCCGAATCGCGGAAGCGCGTTTTCGAGCGGCTGCGTTCCCTGGCCAGCGAGCGGCGCTTCCTGCTCGCGCTGGCGGGCATTATCCTGCTGGCCTTTGCGGTGAACCTGGTGGAACTGATCTGTTCCGCCGGAATACCGGCTATTTATACCCAGGTGCTTGCTCTGAGCAACCTGCCGACATGGCAATATCATGCTTACCTCGGCCTTTACATACTGGTGTTCATGCTGGACGACCTCTTCGTGTTTTTCGTCGCCATGCAGACCCTGCGGGTGACCGGGCTGACCGGGACATACGTGCGGTATGCTCACGCCATCGGCGGCGTTGTGCTGATCGTCATCGGATTATTGCTGCTGTTCAGGCCCGAATGGCTCGCTTTCTCGGTCTAGGCCGCTGACGGAAGGGAGGGATACCCGTGGATGAAGAAGACCGGAACGAACTGAACGAAGCTTTCTTCAAGCGCAACGGCGGGAAAATCACGGATCGGCATTTCGACCGCATCATCGAAAAGGCTCGCGAGATCGAGAACAAGGTCAAGAAGATTCCGGCGCTGTATCAGGTCTGGCTGGATATCCTGCTCTGCCTGGAATTGATCCGCGATTACCGATCGGGGATATACCGGGATATCGCGGCCTGGGCGATCGCCGCCGTGGCCTTCGGTCTCCTGTATCTGATCAACCCGGCGGAGTTGATCCCGGATGTGATCCCTATCGTCGGCTATCTGGACGATGTGGCCGTCATGGCGCTGATCTTGAAGCTCGTGAAGGTCGAACTCGAAAAATACGCGGCTTGGCGAAAGGCTCGCGACGAGTATCAGGAAGCGCTTTCCAGACTTTTCGCTGATGAGTGACGCAGCGAGCGATTTTGCCTCCCGTGCCGCGAACGGCGACCTATCCGCCTTCGGCATGTATGTTCAAGCCCACTTTTCGACCGTTTCCCGCTGGTTCGCCGAGCGTGCCCACATTCTGCAAGCCCTTCTCGCCTCGTTGTTCACCTGGGGAATGACCGCGCTCGGCGCCGCCCTGGTGTTTTTTACCAAGCGGATGAACCAAAAGCTGCTTGATGCCATGCTGGGATTCTCGGCGGGAGTGATGTTGGCCGCGAGTTACTGGTCTTTGCTCGCGCCCGCGCTCGATTTATCGGAAGGCTATGGCCGTTTTGCCTGGCTTCCGGCGGCAACGGGATTCGCCCTCGGCGCTTATGCGCTGAGTCTTTGCGACTGGCTGTTGCCCCATTTCCAACTCGGCGCGGCGATGCAGACGGAGGAGGGGGTCGTCACGACCTGGCGGCGTACTATGCTGCTGGTGCTCGGCATCACCCTGCATAACATTCCCGAGGGGCTGGCCGTGGGCGTGGCCTTCGGCGCCTTGGCCTGCGGTTTGGATACGGCCAGTCTGGGCGGTGCGATTGCCTTGGCGATCGGCATCGGTCTGCAGAATTTTCCGGAGGGCGCGGCGGTGGCCATGCCCTTGCGCCGCGTGGGCTGGTCGCGGCTGCGCAGCTTCTGGTACGGGCAGCTGTCCGCCGTGGTCGAACCGGTCGCCGCCGTCATAGGCGCCGCCGCCGTATCCGCGTGCTTGGCCATCATGCCTTATGCGCTTGCCTTCGCGGCCGGGGCCATGATCTACGTGGTGTTCGAAGCGATAATTCCCGAGTCGCGGGAACGGGGCAACACCGACATCGCCACGCTGGGGGCCATACTCGGTTTCATTGTCATGATGATTCTGGATGTGGCCTTGGGCTGAATGGGGTTGAGACATTTGGATCAAGCCAAGCGGAGAGGATGCGCAGGGCAGTCTCGGTATCCGGAAGCACGCGCAATATCAGTTCGTTACCAATGCGAGTCGCCGGGCAACCGCTTCGTCTACTGTCGTATCCGAAGCGGTGTCTTCAAGCATTGCATTCACGACGTCATCTGCTCCTGAGCCGCTCGTCGCCTCCGTTTCCTCCGGTACCGTCTTCAGGTTGGTCGGTCCGGCTCCGATATGTTCGGAAAACACGTTTCCCGGGTGGCAGGTTTGGCGGGCGACTTAGCTGCCTGCTCGCTTTTGGCGGCAAGATGCGCCCGTCCAGTTCCAGATCGACCTTGAGACGCTTCACGGCGGTTTTGGCGGCCTTGGCGTTGGCGAACGGCCCCGCTATAACCTGATGGCGTTCGCCGCTCGGAACAACTTGTGCCGGTATCGGAGGACCCTGATGATTGAGTATGGCGGCGAGTCGCTGCGCTGCCGTTTCGCTGGACATGACGGCGGCGGACACGTACCAGCCGTTGCTGGCTTTCCGCGCCGATTCGGGTTGTCCGAACCACTTGTCGGGTCGCACGATAGGCTGCGCCCCCGCGAGTACGGCATCGATAGGCGGTGTTCCCGCGGCAATCGGTAGCGGAATGCCCAGTCCTTCTTGGAGAATGCGTTCGATCTTTCCCCAATCCAGGGGCTGGTTCTGATCCTGCTCCCACTTTTTAAGATTGGCGCGGACGGTTTTCTTGAGCGATTTTTCGTTTAATTCCTCATGGCTCCGGTAAGCCTGCAGGTAGACTACCCCGTCACGCCAGCCCACGAGATAAGGCTGATTGACGATATACACCGGCTCGTTCAGTGGAATCTGCGAGTACAGCTTGCTGGCGTCCTCCGGATACAAGCGGATGCAGCCATTGCTGGCTCGAAGCCCGACGCTATAAGGCTTGTTCGTGCCGTGAATGAGATACATCTGTCGGTTCAGGTACAGGGCATACTTGCCCAAGGGGTTGTTAGGTCCAGGCGGCACTGCGGCCGGCAAGGGATCCCCCCAGCGGAGGTGGTCGTCTCGGATGTTCTTTGTCGGATACCAGGTCGGGTTTTTGATCTTTCGGGCGATTCGCATTGCCCCGCTGGGAGTCGCTCGCCCTTCCCGGCCGATACCTATGGGATAAGTGACAACCTCGGCGCCGTTTCCCTTGGCCGGAAAATAGAACAGCCGCATGGCGGCGAGATTGATGACCAGACCCCGCCGCGGCGCCCGCGGCAGTACGAACTGCACCGGGATCAACGCTCTGCCGCTCGCGTCCGGTAGCCACGGATCGAGCTCGGGGTTTGCCGCGACGATCTCTTCGTATCCCAATCCGAAGTGCCGCGCGACATCGGGAAGCGTGTCCCCTTGCTGAAGCGTAATCACTCCGAACGACCCGACTACCCCTTCGTCCTTGGCGACAGAGAATCGGTGCTTCTCCAGCGACGCGATCGGTGGGCTCGCAACAGGCGCCGACTCTTGCGCCGGTTCCTCCATCGGCTCCTTGATCGGAGGCGGTAACCAGCCCCACTCGCCATGCCAGTGATTTGACATCTCTTGCATCGGGCGATAGGCGCATGCAGATAGTCCGCAGCAGAAGCCCAGGATAAGAATCAGCCCCCGCTTACGGCGCCGTGGCTGATGCGATGCCCACGGCTGCGAACGCTCCACAGGAACATTCAATCGTGCTTCTCCTCTCATGCCGGAGGTATCGGCCGAATTCGGACCATTTTCCATGAGTGCAACAGGCATGCGGGTCGGCTACCGCGGCAAACACTAACTCTGTCGCTCCTCAAATGTTTGCGCCACAGCAAACATTTCGACGCATTAGACCTAAACGGCGGTGCAGAAGTGCGATAGAACGGAGACGATGCTGTTGGCCGGGATGACTATTGCGAATCGGTGAGGGTCGTGGCCGATACTGTGGCTCGATTTAAGGAATCTCTGATTAAGTCCTTCGACAGGCCCTTCGACTTGGCTTAGGACAGGCCCTTCGACTCGGCTCGGGACAGGCTTGTCGAACGCTCTCCTGAGCCTGTCGAAGGGGCATGAACGGAATCCACTCGTTCAGAGCTTCCTTAAAAATATCTTGGCTTGTTCGAAAAATGAAATTGGCGCTCGAAGTAGGTCGGCAATCCTTTGCCGACACCTGCTGAGTCTGCGTCGGCAAAGAATTGCCGACCTACTTCTGGTCCGGCCTCGGCTCCCTCGGTCTACCTGGAGGCCGCGCAGGCCATCAGTAGCTTTCCAGTATTTTAATGTAATTGGCGCGTTCGAAGGCTCCCGGATTCGCTACTTTGGCGCGGCTCATGATGCCGCGCATGGGTTCCAGTGATTGAAACCCGCGCTGGTCCATCCAGTCCCTCAAACCGTCCACCAGCGTGCCGGCATAGTCCGGACCGTTGCGCAGCAGGGCGGAGGCGACCATCACCACGTCCGCGCCGGCCAGCAGATATTTGATGATTTCGACGGCGCTTTCCACGGCGCTTTCCACGCCCCGCGTCGCCGCGAGCGAAGCCTTGAGCCGGCCGCGCAGAAGGGCGATCCAGAGCAGGGGCAGGCGAATCTCCCCGGCGTGACTGAGGGAGAGGGTCGGAGCGACCTCCAGGTTGACGATATCGAGATCGGGCTGATAGAAGCGGTTGAACAGGACCAGGGCATCGGCGCCCTCGGCATCGAACTGCCGGGCGATATGGCCGAAGGCGCTGAAGAAAGGGCTCAGCTTCAGCGCCACCGGAATGGAGACGGCTTGCTTGACCATCCGCAGGATGTCCAGGTAGCGCTGCTCGACCTCACGCCCCGAGACATCGAAATTCGCTTCGATGCCGTAGATATTGAGCTCCAGGGCTTTGGCGCCGGCCTCCTGCAGTTGCCGGGCGTATTCGATCCAGCCCTCGCCGGTCACACAGTTGAGGCTGGCGATGACCGGAATGTCCACGGCCTCGGCGGCGCGCTGCACCAGGCTCAGATAGCTGTCCGGGCCGACACGGAAATCGCCCACGTCGGGGAAGTAGCTCAGCGACTCGGCATAACTTTCCGACGGGTGATCCATCAGCTGAACGAACGCCATCCTTTCCTGGCGGATCTGCTCCTCGAACAGCGAGAACAGGACCACCGCCGAGACCCCGCCGTCCTCCAGCCGGCGAATGCCGTCCAGCGTCTCGGAAAGCGGCGAGGCCGAGGCGACCACGGGATGATCGAGCTCCAGTCCCATATAGCGTGTCTTCAGATCCATGCGGGCTCCCCTGTTACGGAAGGTCGACGCTGGCGTCGGGATGAAAGCGGCTGCCGGCGCGGCTGGCCATTTCCTCGTAAATGTCCCATTTTTGATCGACTACCTGCTGCGCCATCTCCATCAAGCGTTCGAAGTTCCGGGGATTGGTATGGCTCAGCATCATAAAGCGCAGCTCGTTGTAGGCATACTCCTTGAATCGGATGCGCGGACGCGGCGAATCCAGCACGAACGGATTCCGGTCCGACCGGCGCAGCGCCGGGTTGTACCGGATCAAGGGCCAATAGCCGCTGGCGACGGCCAGATCCTGCTGGCGCATGCCGTGTTGCAGATTGTAGCCGTGGGCGATGCAATGGCTGTAGGCGAGGATCAGGGAGGGACCGGGATAGGCTTCCGCCTCGCGGAAGGCGAGCAGGGTCTGCTGCGGGTTCGCCCCCATGGCGACGCGCGCCACATAGACATTGCCGTAGGCGATCGCCTGCAGGGCCAGGTCCTTCTTGGCGACGGTCTTGCCGGCCGCCGCGAATTTGGCCACGGCGCCGAGCGGCGTCGCCTTGGACATCTGCCCGCCGGTGTTGGAATACACCTCGGTGTCCAGCACCAGCACGTTGACGTCGCGGCCCGAGGCCAGCACATGGTCGAGGCCCCCCGAGCCGATGTCGTAAGCCCAGCCGTCTCCGCCGACGGTCCAGATACTGCGCCGCACCAGTTGGTCGACCACCGACAGAAGATCCTTCGCCTTGTCGTCGGTCCGTTTCAGCAGCATGGCCTTGAGCTTGGCAACGCGCTCGCGCTGGGCGCGGATCTGCGACTCGGTGAGCTGCGGTGCGGCCAGGATTTCGTCCACCAATTCGGGATCTAGCGAATCTTTCAGCTCGCGGGCGAGCCGCTGCGCCAGAGCCAAGTGCTGATCGGCGGTAAGGCGAAAGCCGAAGCCGAATTCGGCATTGTCCTCGAACAGCGAGTTCGACCAGGCGGGGCCGTTTCCTTCGGCATTCACGGTCCAGGGCGTGGTCGGAAGATTGCCGCCGTAAATGGAGGAGCAGCCGGTGGCGTTGGCGACGATCAGGCGATCGCCGAAGAGTTGCGACAGCAGCCGAACGTAGGGCGTCTCGCCGCAGCCCGCGCAGGCGCCGGGAAATTCGAACAAGGGTTCGAGAAACTGCGCGCCGCGCACCGACGAGAAATCGATCCGGGCGCGGTCGTTCACCGGAATGGTTTCGAAGAAGCGTGTGTTCGCCTTCTGCGGTTCCTGTATCGGGTCATTGGGCCGCATGTTGATGGCCTTGACGCCGCTCCGGGTGAGGCTCTTGGCCGGGCAGACCTCGACGCACAGGCCGCAGCCCGTGCAATCCTCGACATAGACCTGCAAGGTATAGCGGGTTTCCGGAAAACCGTAGGCGGTGACCGGCGCCGACAGGAAGGTTTCGGGCGCGTTCTCGAGCCGGGATTCGTGGTAGAACTTGGCGCGGATGACGCTGTGCGGACAGACGAAGCCGCAGTTGCCGCACTGGATGCAGATATCGGGCTCCCACACGGGCACGGATTGCGCGATGTTCCGCTTCTCCCACCGGGTGGTGCCCGACGGGAAGGTGCCGTCCGCCGGCATCAGGCTCACCGGCAGTTCGTCGCCCCGGTCGGCCATCATCATCGCCGTGACCCGGCGCACGAAATCGGGCGCCTCCTCGGAAACCACCGGCTGGCGCTTGAGGGTGCCGGTCGCCTGGTCCGGGACTTTCACCTCGTGCAGGGCGGAAAGGGTTCGATCGACCGCCTCGTAGTTCTTCCGCACGATCTCCTCGCCCTTCTTGCCGTAGGTCTTCTTGATCGCTTCCTTGATCTTGGCGATCGCCTGATCGCGCGGCAAAACGCCGGACAGGGCGAAGAAGCAGGTCTGCATGATGGTGTTGGTGCGTCCGCCCATGCCGGTTTCCAGGGCGACCCTGGAAGCGTCGATCACATAGAGCTTCAGCGCCTTGTCGATGATCTGCCGCTGAACCTCGTAGGGCAGCCGGTCCCATACGTCGTCCGGGCCGTGCGGGCTGTTGAGCAGGAGAACCGCGCCATGCTTGGCCTTGGCCAGCACGTCGAGCGTCTCGATGAAGCTGAACTGGTGGCAGCCTATGAAGTTGGCCGACTCGATGAGATAGGGCGATTCGATCGGCTCCGGCCCGAACCGCACGTGAGACGTGGTCCTGGAGCCGGATTTCTTGGAGTCGTAGACGAAATAGCCCTGCGCATGGAGATCGGTGGATTCGCCGATGATCTTGATGCTGTTCTTGTTGGCGCCGACCGTGCCGTCCGCGCCCAGACCGAAGAACACGGCGCGCACCACGCCGTCCGGCTCGATGTCGAAACCGGGATCGACGTCCAGGCTGGTGTGCGAAACGTCGTCGACGATGCCCACGGTGAAGTGGTTCTTGGGTCTTTCCTTCTTCAGCTCGTCCAGCACGGCTTTCGCCATGGCCGGATTGAACTCCTTGGAGGAAAGCCCGTAACGGCCGCCGACGATCTCGGGCCGTTTCCCGGCCGGAAGGAGACCGCTGGCCTCCGCTTCCGCCAGCGCCGCGACCACGTCGGTGTACAGGGGTTCCCCGAGCGCGCCGGGACTCTTTAGGCGATCCAGGACGGCAATGGCTTTGGTCGTCGAGGGCAGGGCGGCGAGGAAATGCCCGACGGAAAACGGCAGGCACAGACGCACCTGAATCACGCCTACCTTCTCGCCCTGCTTGGCCAGAAAATCGACGGTCTGGCGCAGGGTGTGCGCGCCGGAGCCCAAAATCACGGCCACGCGCTCGGCCTCCGGATCGCCGTGGTATTCGAACAGGCGATACCGGCGTCCGGTCAGTTCTCCGAAGCGGTCCATGGTTTTCTGTACCAGGCTCGGCAAACGCGCGTAGTAGGGATTTACGGTCTCGCGCCCCTGGAAATAAACGTCCGGGTTCTGCGCGGTGCCGCGGATAAACGGATTGTCGGGATTCAAGGCCCGCGCCCGGTGCGCGCGGACCGTCTCCTCGTCGATCATGGCCCGGATTTCGTCGTCCGAAAGCAGCACGATCTTGCTGATTTCGTGGGAGGTCCGGAAGCCGTCGAAGAAATGCAGGAAAGGAATCCGGCTGTTCAAGCTCGCGGCCTGGGCGATCAGCGCCAAGTCGTGCGCCTCCTGCACCGAGCCCGAGGCGATCTGGGCGAAACCGGTGCCCCGCACCGCGGCGACATCGGAATGATCGCCGAAGATGGACAAGGCTTGCGCCGCCAGGGAGCGGGCGGCGACATGGAACACCGTCGGGGTGAGTTCGCCGGCGATCTTGTACATGTTCGGGATCATCAGGAGGAGACCCTGCGAAGCGGTGAAGGTCGTGGTCAAGGCCCCGGTCTGAAGGGCACCGTGCACGGCCCCGGCGGCGCCGCCCTCGCTTTGCATCTCCACCACCACGGGCACCTCGCCGAAGATGTTGGTCTTGCCCTCGGCCGCCCACTGGTCGGCCAGTTCCGCCATGGTGGAGGAGGGCGTGATGGGATAGATGGCGCACACTTCGTTCACGCGGTAGGCGACATGGGCCACCGCCTCGTTGCCGTCGAGCGTAATGACTTTCGGTTTCGCCATCGTTATTCCCCTCGGGGTTCCGGAATCATTTCGATCGCATGGCAAGGACACTGCTCGTAGCAGACCGCGCAGCCGGTGCAGAGGTCGTAATCGTAGCGATAGCGCTTGCCGGGTCCCAGCTTGACGATGGCGTCCTCGGGACAGGCGCCGTAGCAGCCGTCGCACTCGAAGCAGTTGCCGCAGGAGAAGCAGCGCTTGGCTTCGAACAGAGCCTCGTTCTCGGAGAGCCCCGCGACCACTTCCTCGAAGCCGTAACGCCGTTTCTCCAGTTCGAGTTCGGCTTCCCGCTTCTGTTCGGCTTCGGTGAAGTACCACAGGCGCAGCATATCGGCGCTTACCGGCGGATGCTTGGGCGGCTTGACGTAGCGCGTGCCGCGAAGATAGGCGTCGATACAGCGCGCGGCTTTCTTGCCGTGGCCGACGGCGACGGTCACGGTCCGCTCGCTCGGTACCATGTCGCCGCCCGCGAAGATGCCGGGACTCCCCGTCATCATGTTGTCGTCCACGATCACGACGCCGTCGGGCTTGAACTGGATGCCCGGCACCTCGTGCAGGAAGCGCGTATCGGTTTCCTGGCCCAGCGCCAGGATCAGCGAGTCCGCCTCCAGGGTTTCGAACCGGCCGGTCGGTTCGGGATACCCTTCCGGGTTGATCCTCATCACCTCGACGGTGATATGCGTCTGGTCGATCTCCTTGATGGTGCGCAGCCAGTTGATCTTGACACCTTCCTCGATGGCTTCGTCGGCCTCGAATTCATGGGCCGGCATGTGCGCCCGGTCGCGCCGATAGATGACGAGCGCCTCTTCGGCGCCCAGGCGCCTGGCCGTGCGCGCCGCGTCCATGGCGGTGTTGCCGCCGCCGTAGACGGCCACGCGCCGGCCGAGCTTGGGCGCTTCGCCGGTGGCGGTCTGGCGCAGGAAGGTCACTGCGTCCAGGATCTTGCCGGCGTCACGCGCCGGAATGCCGACGCGCTTGCTCAGATGCGCGCCAACGGCGATGAACACCGCGTCGAACCGGCCGGACTCCTTTTCCGCCAGCACGTCTTCCACCTTGTGATCGAGAACGATCTTGACGCCCATGGCCTCGATCCGCCTGATTTCGCCCATCAGCTCCGCGCGCGGCAGGCGGTAGGCGGGTATGCCGAAGTGCATCATGCCGCCGGCCAGGGGACCCGCTTCGTCGATCTCCACCTGATGGCCCAGCCGGGCCAGGTGATAGGCGCAGGACAGGCCGCTGGGCCCCGCGCCCACGATCAGGACCCGCTTGCCGCTGGCCGGGGCTTTCACGACCTGCCAGCCTTCGCGCAAGGCGAGGTCGCCGAGGAACCGCTCGGCCGCGTGGATGCTCACCGGGCTGTCGATGGGGCCGCGGTTGCAGTGGGTTTCGCAGGGGTGGTAGCAGACGCGTCCGTGCACCGCCGGCATCGGATTGTCCTCCATCAAGACCCGCCAGGCCTTTTCATAGCGGCCGGCGCGCAGGTCGAACAACCAGGACTGGATGTTCTCGCCGGCCGGGCAGGCGTTATTGCAGGGCGGCAGGAGGTCGACGTAAATCGGACGCTGCGTGCGGAAGGGGCCGGTGCTCCGCCCGTGTTGCAAGAGGTCCGCCGGTCGCGTCAGGTCGCTGGATTTGCGATTGCTCATTCTAAAAGTCTCTCCATCCTCGATCGGCGGCCTAGTCGATGGCCAAGCAAAGAGAGTCCGCGATCATGCGCCAAAGCTTCGAAGCAGACGGCGCTGCGATGTGCTCCCGTGTCTCGGGGCAAGCGTTTCAGGGTTCGGACGGTGCCTGCCTGGGCAAAGTTTCATCAACCGTATCCGAACTCGGCTGTCCCGTCCCGCTCGAGCCGGTTCGGTGTACCGGCTTTTCGGCTGCGGGACGAGAAGGGGATCGTTACTCGTCTCGAGAATGCTCATGCCTCCTGGCCCCTGTGCGTCAGAAACCGGCTCACCTGGCTTTGCCATCGATTCAGGCCCGTCATCACTCGGTCCATCAGATCGGCGGCCGTGTTGATGCCGGCATAGAGCCGTGCCGCATTGGCGACGACGAAGACCGAGCTGATATGGTGTAAGAACGCGGCGAGTACGGGATTGAGGAAGCCGAAGGTGGCCAGAGCGAGCCCGACGGTATTGAACGACATGGCCCAGGCATAATTCTGCTTGGTTATCTCCGACATCTTGCGGCTGATGTCGAGTACGGTGAGCAAATCGCCGGCATCGTCGCCGAGAATCACGATATCGGACGAGGCGATCGCGAGGGCCACGTTCTTGTGTCCGCCGATGGCGATGCCCACATCGGCGGCGGCCAGGGCCGGAGCATCGTTCACCCCGTCGCCCACCATCGCCACCTTGCCGGACGACTGAAGTTCCTTCACCAGTGCCGCCTTGTCGTCCGGCTTGAAGTTGAAATAATATCCGTCGGCGCCGATCAGATCGGCCACTCGCCTGGCTTCGGACTCCTCGTGATCACCGGTGGCGACGAGTACGCGCTTGACGCCCAGTTCGCGGATCGCTTGCCCCAGGTTGGTCATCTCCGCGCGCATCACGTCCTGAACGACGATGGCGCCTTTGACTTCACGGTTCATGGCGACCCAGATCGCGCGGCCGGAATATTCGAGGTCCGGTATTTCGATTCCGAGCGCCTCCAAGGTTTCGGGACTCCCGATCAGCACTTCGCGGTCTTCCAGTCGCGCCTTGACCCCGCGCCCCGGCAGGTCCTCGGCGTCGCTCACGGGTTTGAATCGCGTGATGTCCTGGTTTCGCGCGAAATTCAAAATGGCCCGCGCCAACGGATGGCTGAAGCGCGTTTCCACCGACGCCGCGATCTCGATCAGCTCGCGCTCATCGGCACCTATCGGTATCACCCGGCTGACCCTGGGTTCGGCCAGGGTGACCGTGCCGGTCTTGTCGAGGATTACGGTGTCGATCTCGTGCATGATGTCCAGGGGTTCTCCGCCCCGGGCGAGGATATTGAGCCGCGCCGAGCGGCCTATGCCGGACGCGAACACGGTCGGCGTCGCGAGCGCCCAGGCACAGGGACACATTACCGACAAGGCGGTCGCCATCAAATCCAGGCTGCCGGTGACGAAAAACAGCAGGAACGCATAGCCGGTCACGCCCAGGATGAGGTACTGGACGATCTTGTCCGCCCTTTGCTGCAGCGTGGATTTTTTCTGAAGGCTTTTTTCGATTTCGCCCGCGATCAGGGCAAGAAACGAAGCGTCGCCGTTCCTGGTGGCCCGAATCTGCAAGGGCGCGGAAAGATTGAGCGTGCCGGAAGTGACTTCATCGCCCGGCACCTTGTGGATCGGAAACGGTTCGCCCGTGACGAAGGATTCGTCGATGGACGATTTTCCCTCCGCAATGCTTCCGTCGACCGGGACGGCGGTGCCGCGGGGCACGATCAGCACGTCGCCCTGCTTCACCTCTTCCGCCGGGATTTCGCGGATTTCGCCGCCGGCGAGCACGAGGGCCGTTCGCTTGGCCTGCTTCACCAGGCTTTCGATCTTTTCCCGATTTCTGCGAATGATGGTGAAGGAGATATACAAACCGAGTCCGATGAACCAGGCCACCATCGCGCCGCTGAGCGGCTTGCCGTCGATCAGGGTGACAGTCATCACCAGCACGATCAGCAGCTCCGCGGAAACCTGCCGCAAAATCAGGAGCGATTTTAGGAGCCCCTGAACGTAGAGCGCCAGACAGAAGAGATAAAACGGCAGCCCCAGCCAGTAAAAGAACGGCATGCCGTAAAGTGCGTCCATGGCCAGGAAGATGACCGCCAGGAGCGCCACAATAAGGCGCAGCAGGAATACGTCTCTCTGAGGGCTGAGGCTCAGGATGCGTCGATCCAGTTGCTGCAACAAAGTTGTCAATTGAGTATCCATAAGAACTTCCGTTCCTTCTTTGATATGGGACACCGCTCGACACGGCTTTGCACGGATACGGCTCGGGGGACCTTTAAAGAGCCGATTCTGTCTCAAATCTAATCATTGGACAAACGAGTCGGGCAGACGCACAGCGTCCCTTGTCCGATTCCGTACCCGTTTCAGAGGAGATAGATCATGGAAAATATCACTTCATCCAAACCACTCGAAATGCCGCGCCTGAACGAGCCGGCGCCCGCTTTCGAGGCGAATACCACCCACGGCGTCAAGAAGCTCGGCGATTACCGCGGCAAATGGCTGGTGCTGTTTTCCCACCCGGCCGACTTCACGCCGGTGTGCACCACGGAGTTCATGGCTTTCGCCAAGGCCTATCCGCAGTTCCGGAGTCTGAACTGCGAGTTGCTCGGGTTATCCATCGACAGCAATTATTCACATATTGCCTGGATGCGCACGATCAAGGAGAAGTTCGGCGTGGAGATCCCGTTCCCGATCATCGAGGACCTGTCGATGCGGGTGGCCAATACTTACGGCATGATTCAGCCGGGCGCCTCCGACACCTCGGCGGTGCGCTCCACCTTCATCATCGACGACAAGGGCACCCTGCGCGCCATGGTCTACTATCCCATGACCAACGGCCGCTCCATCCCCGAGTTCCTGCGCCTGGTGCAGGCGCTGCAGACCTCGGACAAGCAGGGCGTGGCCACGCCGGAAGGCTGGCAGCCGGGCGACAAGGTGATCGTGCCGCCGCCGAAGACGGCCCAGGACGCCGAGGCGCGGCTCCAGGAGGGATACGAGTGCGTCGACTGGTTCTTCTGCAAGAAGGCCGCATCATAGCCGCAGAGCGCAGGGGCATCGGGAATAAGTGACTTGGATGGACTGCTTGACACCGCGCGCCGACAGGAGGGAGCGAAAATGAAGCGGTGCCGTAGGCCGGCAATTCGTTACTGACCCCTCGGATCGGCGAGAGCTTTGTCGGCAAAGGATTGCCGACCTACGACCTTCCCGATCCAGACTGCCAAACCGTGGTGAAAATTGGTCTAAGCGCTGCTGATTATGGCCGGGATCGGTGCCATCGCTTTCTTCATGCCCGGCCGCCGATAAAGGATTTCGAAAATGAGCAGCAAGGCAGAAAAGGGTGGCGGCGTCTTCCGAGGCATCAAGCTGCTGCTGTGCGAAAACCCCTTGCCTCCGATCGAGGAGGCTATCGAGGCGGCTCGCGCCGAGCTGCCCTTGAGCAATTACTATACCGAGCCGTACTCGGAACCGTTGCGCCGGCTCATCAGCGAACGGACCGGCGTGCCCGAGCGGCTCATCCATATCAATGCCGGTTCGGAACTTATTCTGCGCCAGCTGTTCCAGCGCTTGGGGCGTCAGGTACACCTGCTGACTCCCACCTATGTCCTGTTTCCGGAGATTGCCCAGTCCTACACCGAAACGCGGCTGCGGCCGGAAGCGGATTTCCGCTTCGACCTCTCCGAGCTGGAGGTCCCCGCAGGCACCAGTCTCGCTGTCATCGTCAATCCCAACAACCCCAACGGCGGCACCTTCGACATGGCGCCGCTGCCCGGTCTGCTTGAGCGATATCGCGACACTTATTTCCTGGTGGACGAGGCCTTCATCGGCATGGCCGGCCAGAGCGTTGCCCTCCTGGTGCCGCGATACCCGAACCTGCTGGTCACCCGGACCCTGTCCAAGGCTCACAGCCTGGCGGGTTTTCGGGTGGGCTATGCCATATTGCCGGAAGCCCTGGCGGACGATCTGAACACGAGCAACGATGCTTACCCCTTGGCGAGAGCCAGCCACGCGGCCGCCATCGCCACTTTGGAAAAAGAGGACAAGATCCGGGAGCGGGCCGCCACCCTGCGCGGCTGGGCCCGTGATTTGGCCGGTGAACTCGAGGCGCTGGGGGTGAGAACATTCCCCACGGAGACCTATTTCTTCCTGGCCGATTTCACACCGCATGACGCAGGCAAGATCGCTGAAAGCCTGAGACAAAAGGACATCCTCATCAAGCCCCTGAACGACCCGCAGCTCGGTCCTGCCTACATGCGGGTGACCACCGCGACGCCCGAGGACAACACCCGCTTTGTCGCCGCGCTGCGGGAGCTGCTGTGACGGACGAACCCAGGGCAGGGCCATTTAGCCTGCATCACCGGCGCTATGAGGACTGGTTCGACCGTCACCGGGCGGCCTACCTCTCCGAGCTGCTCGCCGTGCGCGCGTTGCTGCCTTGGCAGGGGCGAGGGCTGGAGATCGGGGTGGGGGCCGGACGCTTCGCCGCACCTCTGGGCGTCGCCTACGGGATCGACCCGGCGGCGGAGATGCTGGGCTACGCCCGCGCCCGCGGCGTGCGCGCCGCACAGGCGATCGCCGAGGCGCTACCCTTTGCGGACGCGGTGTTCGACTATGCGCTGATCGTGACCACGATCTGCTTCGTGGACGACCCTGTGGCCATGCTGCGCGAGGCCGCTCGCGTCCTTAGGCCGGGCGGTGTGCTCGTCATCGGTTTCATCGACCGGAACAGTCCCCTGGGACAGGACTACCTCGCCCACCAGGCGGAGAACGTCTTCTATCGGGAGGCTAGCTTCTATTCCGCCGATGAGGTCAATGCCCTGCTCATGGATACGGGCTTTCACGACCCGGTCTGGGTGCAAACCTTATCCACACCGCTTGAGCGGATCCGGGACATCGAGCCGGTCAGCGCCGGTGCCGGCCAGGGCGCCTTTATCACCGTACGGGTCCGCCACTGAGCATCGCTGGGAGAAGAAGATGGCGGCACAGCAAACGCTCGCTTGACCAACGGTCCTGCAATGAATCAAAGCACTCATGCAAGCCTGATATTGGTGCGCCACGGGCTGAGCACCTGGAATTTCGAAAACCGCTTCACCGGATGGACCGACGTCGGTCTCATCGAAAAAGGAATCGAGGAGGCCCGCCGCGCCGGTCGGATACTGTGCCAGCAAGGCTATTCCGTGAATATCGCTTATACCTCCATGCTCAAGCGTGCCATCCATACCGCCTGGCTTATTTTGACCGAGATGGATCGGATGTGGGTGCCGCTGGAGTGTAGCTGGCGGCTCAACGAGCGGCATTATGGCGCATTGCAAGGGTTGAACAAGAAAGAGACGGCTGAGCGACACGGTGAGGAGCAGGTTCATGTGTGGCGGCGCAGCTATTCGGTACGGCCGCCGGCGCTGAGCCACGATGATCCGCGTCATCCGCGTTTTGACCCGCGCTACGCCCACCTCGACCCCCGCGTCCTCCCGGCGAGCGAATCGCTGTTCGATACCCTTGTGCGATGCCTGCCCGCCTGGCAGGACCGCATTGCTCTCGACCTGCGAATGGGACGCCATGTCTTGGTGGCCGCGCACGGCAATAGTCTGCGCGCGCTGGTCAAAATGCTGGACGGCATTTCGGACGAAGAGATTCCTCTGGTGGAAATCCCCACCGGCGTACCCGTGGTCTACATGTTTGACCAGGACCTCAACGTCGCCTCGAAGATAGTGCTCGATTAGCTCGTGACATATGAGCCTATCCCAGTAGGCGTTCGCCCTGAGCCCTTCGACTTAGCTCAGGACAGGCCCGTCGAAGGGTTTCTTGAGCCTACTGGGATAGGCTCTAAGTACGACCACGTCGAGTCAATCGCACTGGCCGCACAATTCGCTCGTACGGCAAAACAGGCTTGGCGGAAGTCGCTGGCGCCTTCGGCTCGGGTGAACCGATTCAAGCATTCGTCGGCAATCCCTTGCCGGCGAAGACGCTCGGGCGGGCCGTGGCGTCGGGAAAGGATTCCCGACCTACGGGGGCACGGTCGTAGGTCGGCAATCCCTTGCCGACGAAGACGCTCGGGCGGGCCGTGGCGTCGGGAAAGGATTCCCGACCTACGGGGATGTACGGTCGTAGGTCGGCAATCCCTTGCCGACGAAGACGCTTGGCCGGGGCATGGCGTCGGGAAGGGCGGCTTCGGCGCTCCAATCGCAAACGGTCATCCCAGGAGCGCTGGGATGACCCTTCCAATCGCAAACGGCCTGGCCGGGAGCGCCGGCCAGCCCCTTCCCGAAGACGCCGTTTGCGATTGGAAGGTCGCGACTAAAGCGACGTTTGCGATTGGAAGGGGCCGATTAAAGGCCCGTTTGCGATTGGAAGGGTCGCGGCTAAAGCGACCGTTTGCGATTGGGAAAGGATTCCCGACCTACTCGCTGGTTCTTCTGCAAGAAGGCCGCGTCATAACCGCCAAAGGCGACCCATAGCCATGGAGCGCCGGGGCAATCGAGAGCGAGTGGCTTGGGTGGGCCGCTCCAGCGCTCGGGACTGTGGCGGACTTATTTGGCTCCGAAGACCACTCTGTCCACACCAGTATTGCCGGTGCCGGGGTCGTAGGCGTAAATCACCGCTTCATAGTCCCCCTTGTCCCGCGCCGGCACCTGTGCCGCAAAATGATTGACTTCGCCGGTGAATGCCAGAGGATATTCGCCCACCGCGTTGCCGTCCCGTTTCAGCAAGGCCTTTACTTCGTATTTGTCGGCATCCCATAGGCCGCCTTTGCTGATGGGGCAGCCGCACATCATCGTCACCTCCGCTTCCAGCTTGGCCTGACCTTTCTCCAGCGCGGAGATTCCGCCGCGCACGATGAAACCGGGTAAATGGATGACGATGCCGTCGCCGATGATGTGCTTGCCGGGTACGACCCAACTGGTCACGCTCGCCTCTTGCAGAGATTGGCGCTGTCCGTACGGACCGAATATCTTGAAGCGCAGCAGTCGTGGCTCGGCGAGGTCGAGCCGGGCCAAATGACCCGCCGTGTTGTCGTCGGCGAGCGGCTGACCGCGCTGGTGAGGGGTTTCCATGAGGCGTTTGGTGTCGCCGGTGCCGCCGGTAATCCACCCCTGATTCAGAATCTCCCCGGTCTCGGCGTCCTCGACCACCGCCCGTACCCCACCGACACCGCTGCCGACGAACTTGGAATCGACGCCTTTCACCCGCAGCATGATCCGGGTTTCTTCGGCCAAGACGGCGTTACATAGCGACAAAAGCAAGAAAATCGGCGCGACGAGCGTTTTCAGCGTCCGCCGGTCTATCGGCATGCGTCCCGATGGCCGCAGTATTCGCTTGTCTTTCCGGAAAACCATGCTTTTCCTCCTTGATGATTAGACTCGAGTTTGCGACGGCTTCCCGCCGAAAGCAAGAAACGGGGTTAACGCGATGCCGCTTAAGGTGAGGCGCGCTGGCGGACACGAAGTTTTGCGGGCTTGTCCTCTGGCTCCCGGTTTGGCACTATCCGCTCAGGAAGCATAACGGAAGGCGAACGGGAACATGACGGATAATCAGCCTTCGATCTTGACCGTCCAAGGGATTTCGGTGTCTTACGGCGACGAAACGATCATCCGCGATCTTTCGTTCTCGGTGGCCGAGGGCGCCGTCTTCGTGATCCTGGGACCGAACGGCGCGGGAAAGACGACGCTGCTCAGGGCGCTCCTCGGCCTGATCCCTTATCAGGGGACGGTCACCTGGCAGACCCGAAACATCAGTTATCTGCCGCCTCAGGAGTTTCTGCAACGCCAGGAGCTTCCGCCGCTCAGTATCGAGGAGTTCTTTCGTTTCAAGACCCGCGATGTCGACGCCGTGAAACGGATGTTCGCCGAGGTCGGGCTGGACGAATCCCTGCTGCAACGGCCGTTCGGTGCTTTGTCGACGGGTCAGTTCCAGCGCATGCTGATCGCCTGGGCGCTGGTGAACGATCCCGACGTGCTGTTGCTGGACGAACCCACCGCGGGCATCGACGTGGGGGGCGAGGAGACGATCTATACCTTGCTCAACCGCTACCGGCAAAGAAAACCCCTGACCATCCTGCTGGTGACGCACGACCTCCATGTGGTGTGGGAATATGCGTCGGTCGTGCTTTGCCTCAACCGGCAGCAGCTTTGCATGGGCGCCCCCCAGGAAGTGCTCACGCCGCAGCAGCTCCAGGCGCTCTACGGTACCGGCGTGAAATATTACGAGCATCACCATCGGTGATTTTATGAGCGGAAAAATCCTGCTTGCCCTGATCCTTGGTGGCGCCACCGGCGCGGTCGCCGGCTACCTCGGTTCGCTGATGCTGAGCAAGCGCATGGCGCTGGTGGGCGGCGCCCTGGGGCATTTGACCTTGCCCGGGATCGCGTTGGCGCTGCTGTACGATTTCGATGTTTCCATCGGTGCGGTCTTGTTCTTGGGTTTCGGGATGCTTCTTATCTGGTATCTGGAAAGAGTGACCAGGCTGCATCTCGAGGCGCTCACCGCCGTCGTGTTTTCCACGGCTCTTGCGACGGCTTTTCTGTTTCTGCCGGAGGAAGAAACCGATATCGCACTGCTCGGCGATGTGTCGCGGATAACGGTGACGACCGCTGTGATTACGGTAGCGATAGCTCTGGGCATTTTTTTCATGGTCCGGCACATCTACTCGAACCTGGTCCTGATCGGCATTTCGTCCGATCTGGCCGGTGCCCAAGGCCTCGATCTCCGCTGGCACAACGCGGTCTATCTGATCTGCATCGCATTGACCGTTGCGCTCGGCGTGCGGATCGTGGGCGGACTGATGACCGCCGCTTTACTCGCCATACCGGCCTGCACGGCAAGGAACGTCAGCCGGAATCTGGGGCAATACGCCGCCATCAGCGGCGCTGCCGGCGGTCTTTCCGCGCTCGCCGGAATTCTCGCCCACGCAACGATCAGCGTGCCACCCGGCCCTTCAATCATTCTGGCAAGTGGTTTTTTGTTTCTGGGCTCTGTGTATCTGAAAGTCCGCCGGGAGCGCGCCGATCGAATCTAGTGCAGTTGCGGCTAATGGTAGCCCGGATGAAGTGCGACGCAATCCGGGACGACAGGAGTCGCGTGCTTCTCGTATTTCGCCCGGCGGCCTATGGGCTACCATTGCCTTCACAACAAAGCGACAGCCAGCTTGATGGCATACCCGACCGCGGTGGCCGTTCCGACACCGCCGGCCCACAGCAGAAAGAACCAGGCGAGTTTCTTCCAGAGCGGTCTTTCGTCCACCGGTTCCATCAGTGATAACCCTCGCCGGCGTGCACCTTGCCGCGAAAAATCCAATAGGCGTAAGCCGTATAGCCGAGAATGACCGGTAGGAGGATGGCTGCGCCGACCAGCATGAACGCGAGGCTGTTGTCGGGGTTCGCGGCTTCGCGGTAGGTGATGCTCGGCGGAACCAGGTAAGGGAAAAGGCTTCCGGCGAGCCCCAGGAAGGCCGCGGCGAACAAGCCGAGCGCCAGCAGGAACGGGGTCACGGCTCGCTTGGCCCGCACCGCGCGGTAAAACGCGACCGCAAGCAGAGTCGTGGCGATCGGGATGATCCACAGGAATAGAAGCGCTCCAGGTCCGAACCATCGATCCCTGATGGCTTCGTTGACGAACATCGTGCCGAAACTGATGAGAACGATGGCGAGAATCGTCGCCAGG
Source organism: Methylocaldum sp. 14B (assembly GCF_002005105.1). GTDB lineage: Bacteria > Pseudomonadota > Gammaproteobacteria > Methylococcales > Methylococcaceae > Methylocaldum. The sequence continues at coordinate 120,622 of NZ_MSCV01000013.1, forward strand.
CCAAGCGGCTCCTGAAGCTGCCGCATCCGCTCCTGGAGATCGCCGTCCAGCTTGATGACCAGCCAGGATGCGCCGAGCAGGGCATAGCCCGTGACCAGTGCGACGCCGCAGAACACGCTGAAAGGACTGAGCCAGTCGAACCAGCCGCCGGCGTAAATGCGGTCCTCGATCCGGATGCCCTGAACGAGAGCGCCGACCATCACGCCCTGAAAGAAGGCCGCCGCCGTGGAGCCGCCGATGAAAGCCCAATCCCAATATTTCTTGGCGCGCACTGTCCGGAACCGGAATTCGAATGCGACGCCTCTCAGAATCAGGGCGAGCAGCATCGCGATCACCGGCGCGTATAACGCGGTCAGCACCAGCGAATAGGCGAGGGGAAAGGCGGCGAACAGGCCCCCGCCGCCCAGGATGAGCCAGGTCTCGTTGCCGTCCCAGACCGGCGCCACGCTGTTCATCATCCGGTCGCGCTCTTCCTCGTCGCGTCCCAAGGGGAAAAGAATCCCGACGCCGAGATCGAAGCCGTCCAGAATGGCGTAGGCGAGCAAGGCCACGCCGATCAATACGAACCAGATAGTCGGTAGATCGAACATGATCGGTTCCTCCTAATGCGGGCCTTTTTCGAGCGCTGGCCCAGGCATGACGCCGGTCGTCCTCAGAGGGCCTTTTTCCGTCGGTTTCTCGAGCCCGATATCCGGCGAGCGCTTCATGAGCCGTATCAGATAAAACGAGCCGGCACCGAAAATGATCGTGTATACCACGATGAAACCCAGCAGCGACCCGGCGACTCCCGGCGTGCCGATGGGCGATACGGCGTCCCCCGTTCGGAGGAGTCCGTATACCGCAAAGGGTTGGCGACCCACCTCGGTCACGAACCAGCCGGCCAGGATCGCCACGAACCCCAGCGGCCCCATGGCGACCCCCCAGCGGTGGAACCAGGCCTCATCGAACAAGCGTTTTCGGAAGAATTGCACGGCGCCGACCAGTCCGAACAGGATCATCAGCACGCCGATTCCGACCATGATCCGGAACGCCCAGAAGACGATAGGCACATTGGGCCAGTGATCTCTCGGAAAGGCATCCAAGCCGGTGACTTTCGCATCGAGGTCGTGTTCGAGGATCAGGCTGGCGAGCTTGGGGATTTCGAGGGTGTATTTCGTCCGGGCTTCGCCGACATCCGGGATGCCGAACAGAATCAGCGGCGCGCCCGCCCGGCTCTCGAAGTGTCCCTCCATCGCCGCAACCTTGGCCGGCTGGTATTCCTTGGTGTTGAGGCCGTGGAGATCGCCCACGATCAGCTGAGTCGGCGCGACCACCGCCGCCATCAAGATCGCCATGACGAACATGACGCGGGCCGCCGGGTTGGTCTTGTCCCTGAGAAGATGCCAGGCGCCGCTCGCGCCGACCACGAGCGCGGTCGTGAGATAGGCCGCCAGCACCATGTGCGTGAAGCGATAAGGAAAGGACGGATTGAAGATCACGCCGATCCAACTGTCGGGCACATAGCGGCCCGCCTCGAGGTGATACGCCGCCGGCGTTTGCATCCAACTGTTCGCGGACAAGATCCAGAACGCCGAAAGCAGCGTGCCGAAGGCGACCAGGAGCGTCGCCGCGAAATGCAGTCTCGGGCCCACGCGGTCGAGTCCGAACAGCATGACGCCGAGAAAGCCGGCCTCCAGGAAGAACGCCGTCAACACTTCGTAGGCCAGCAAGGGGCCGAGGACCGGGCCGGTCTTTTCCGAGAACGGTCCCCAGTTGGTTCCGAACTGATAGCTCATCACGATGCCCGACACGACGCCCATGGCGAAGGCCACGGCGAAGACGATCAGCCAGTATTTGTAGAGCTGCAGGAAGACATCCCGTTTGGTTGCCAGCCAAAGCCCCTCGAGCACGGCGAGATAGCTCGCCAAGCCAATCGTGAACGCCGGAAAAAAGATGTGAAAACTGACCGTGAACGCGAACTGAGTTCGCGCGAGGACAAGCGCATCCATTGTTACTCTCCTATCGGTGACGAGGCCGGGCCTTCCCTGTTTTGAAATTGGACCGGCGAGAATCGGTGTCGTTTATGCGACGAACGTCATTTCAGCCTGCGAACGCTGATTCGAGGCTTGGGATCAATCGACATAGGCGGACAAGGCGGCGAACAGGGCGAATCCTCCGGCGAAGGACGGGGTCGAAATCCATCGGGCGACGCCCGGCTCATCGGCCTGGGGCAGCATGTCTTCCACAGTCGCCAGTAACAGCACGCCAACCAGAAACGCGAGTGCCGCATGCTCGACCTGGGTGCTCGCGTCGCGTAGCAGCAGATAGCCGATCGCCGCGCCGAAAATCGGCGGAAGAATGAACGAGCCCGAGATGCCGAGCCGCCGTTTTCGCGGCACCTGACGGTTTCGAAAGTTGCCGATCGCTGCAAACCCGCCGGGAATATTCGCAATCACCTGGCTTAATCCGAGCAGTAATCCGAGGCCGCCGGAAACGGCCGAACCCGCGCCAACCATCAGGCCGTCCGTGAGAAGGTCGACCGCCACGGCCAGATAAACCATCCAAGCGCCGGACCGTCCTGACCGGGAGCCCGTCCAATACCGAAACGCGCGAGCAAGTGCTGCCGAAAAAACTGATCCTCCGAGAAACATCGAAATCAATAGCCACGTCGGGATCACGGGCAGAATTCGGGGCATGAGGTCTATGCTGACCACCGCGATCGCCACACCGGCCGCGCCGTGCAACGCGGCGCCGATGATCCATGGCGGCGCGCGAAGGCTCTCCGCCAAAAGGCTGCCGACGATGTTTCCGGCGGCGGGTAAGACCGCCACTGCAAGTACCGATAAGAGATCATTCATCCTCAGACGGGTGAATCGGCCACGCAGAGGCGGAATCTAGGTCGAGCCGCCCCGGCAGGCTTCACTCGCCGGTCGCGGCGGGCTTCACCTGGATATTGTTCTTGACCTCCACGACACCTTCGACGGTCTTGGCAAGCGTGGCGGCTTTTTCCTTTTCCGCCTCGCTATTGGCCAATCCGCTGAGATAGACGACGCCCTTGATCGTGTCGACATGAATATCGAGAGCACCGACCACCGGGTCTCGTACATAGGCCGCCTTGATCTTGGTGGTGATGACGGTATCGTCGATGACCGTACCGGTACTGGCCAGAAAGGGACGGTCTAAAGGGTCGGCAGTGGCAATGTTCCAGATACCTGGGGTAAGAGCCGCAGCGACAGCGGTCAGGAGCGTAAGCGATTTGATGGGGTGAGTCATTGCGCCCTCCTTTGCGCGTGGTAAAGCCGGCTTTTTCCGGATCGGAATCGATGAAGCCTCGATCAGTCGAGAAAGCACGGTTGCACTTTTTGTTTTGACCGAGAAGGGAGCGGAAAGGTCGCGAGGCGGTTTCCGGTTCAGCGCGTGTCTTCGATCTCCGAACGTGCGGCGATGGAAGGATCGCCCCGGATCGCGTCCTTTATGGATGAATGAAAGATCTGAATCCGGGTGTTCGTCCGGTGCCGTTTCACGAGGCGAAAGATCTTCGGCATCTGCCGGCGATCGACCCGTACGCAGCCATGGGAGCGCTTTTTGCCGAGATGTGCCATGGCCCCGTCCGAGGCATCGTGCATGAAGATGCCGTCCACGATTTGAATCGCATGGGTCAGGTATACCGGCCGGTTCAAGAGTCTGGTCGCGAAATAGGATGGGCGGCGCACCGCCAAGGCACGCGGGGAATAGGTGCCGTCCGGAGTTTTGGTGGCTTTGCCCGGAAGTCCGGTCGAAACTAGTACCGATTCGAGCCCCTCGACGGCCTCGCCGCCAACATGCACCGACAGGCGTTGGTGGGTCTGATCGATTTGGATGATGACGGGGCTTTTGGGCTTTGCCGCGTGCTTTGATTCGATCTTGGGCTTCGATGTCCGGCTCTGTCTGTACAGGTCGAGTTCCGGCGGTCGATCGGCGATCAAGGGCGGGTGCCGTGTCGGTGCGAAGAGCGCGGCGATCTCCCGGTCCACTTGCGGGCTCGGGCGGTCGGCGATGCGATACGGTATCGGCCGATCGCGCGGATTCCCGCCGTGACGGCTCAACGGAGCTTTGGGCGTCTGGAGCGGAAAATCCGTCGGCTCGGGATAAAGCAGCAATGCTGTAAGGTACGGCAAGACGAATGCGATGGTTAACCTGGTCTTGTCCATGACGGGTTTTCGATATCGTCGGCTGATAATGTTTTGACCGCAATAATCGCCTTGATATCTGTCAATTTTCGAGCCGAGTTTAGGAGCCTATTTCAGTAGGCCGTTCGCCCCGGCCTGTCGAAGGGCCTGTCCCGAGCCTGTCGAAGGATTTGGGGACCAACTCAGATAGGCTCCAAGTTCTCTCGAACCTGAGGGCAGAAGGATCGTTTTTTCTGAGTGCCTCCTTCTTTTGAGAATCGCGCCGCTTTACGGCTTTTGGCGCCCTCGCGCAATTTTCGCTCGTGCCACCGGTCCTATTAATCAGGCCCGTAAATACCCTCCTGGTATTTCGGGCCGCCGCCCAGGCCGGGACACGCCCGGCCTGGGCTCACGCGGCTTGTCGCCGCGCCGGGGTATCCCTGCCCCGGATTAACCCGGCCTATATTTATAGGCCGGGTTAATAACTCGAAAGCATGATCGTCCGCGTGCCGGTCTCGATGATCGGCCGTCGCGGGCGTGGCCGGCAGAGGACCTGGGAAAGGAGGCGACTCATGGCGTACACGGCGAGCGATTTTCTGCTGGATCGGCTTTCCGCTTGGGGTATCCGGCGCATTTACGGATATCCGGGGGACGGCATCAACGGCATTCTCGGCGCGCTCGGCAGGGCCGGGGACCGGTTTCAATTCATCCAGGCGCGCCACGAGGAGATGACCGCTTTCATGGCCTGCGCCCACGCCAAGTTCACCGGGCAGGTGGGCGTGTGCCTCGCGACCTCGGGGCCCGGCGCGATTCATCTGCTGAACGGACTTTATGATGCCAAGCTGGACCACCAGCCGGTGCTGGCGATCATCGGGCAACAGGCGCGCGGCGCCCTGGGCGGGGATTATCAACAGGAAGTGGACCTGGTGACGCTGTTCAAGGATGTGGCCCACGAGTACGTCCACATGGCATCGAGCCCGGACCAGGTTCGGCACTTGGTGGATCGGGCGGTGCGCATCGCCGTGTGCGAACGGACCGTCACCTGCATCGTTGTTCCCAACGACGTACAGGAACTGGACGCGGTCACCACGCCGCCCCGGAAACACGGCCATATTCTGTCCGGGGTCGGCTATGCCGCGCCGCGGGTGGTGCCCAAAGAGGAGGATCTGCAAAAGGCGGCGGACGTGCTGAACCAGGGCCAGCGTGTCGCGATGCTGGTGGGCGCGGGCGCCCTGCATGCGACCGACGAAGTCACCGAAACGGCGGAGATTCTCGGGGCCGGCGTCGCCAAGGCGCTCTTGGGCAAGGCGGCGCTGCCGGACGACCTGCCTTTCGTCACGGGTTCCATCGGACTCTTGGGTACCCGGCCCAGCTACGAGATGATGCTGAACTGCGATACCCTCCTGATGATCGGTTCGCGCTTTCCTTATACCGAGTTTCTGCCCAAGGAAGGCCAGGCCCGCGGCGTTCAGATCGATCTCGACGGGCGGATGCTGAGCATGCGCTATCCCATGGAAGTTAACCTGGTGGGCGACAGCGCGGAGACGCTCCGGGCCTTGATCCCGCTGCTGCAACGGAAGACCGATCGCAGCTGGCGAGATTTCATCGAGCGGGAAATCCGGGAGTGGTGGCAAGTGCTGGAATCCCGCGCCATGAACGCTGCCGATCCCATCAATCCGCAGCGGGTCTTCTGGGAACTGTCGCCGCGCCTTCCCGACAACTGCATCATTTCCGCCGACTCCGGCTCCGGCACCAACTGGTACGCCCGCGACGTGAAAATCCGCCGCGGCATGATGGCCTCGCTCTCGGGCGGGCTCGCCACCATGGGCTGCGGCGTGCCCTACGCCATCGCCGCCAAGTTCGCCTACCCCGACCGGGCCGTGATCGCTTTGGTGGGCGACGGGGCCATGCAGATGAACGGTAACGCCGAATTGGTGACGGTCGAAAAGTACTGGAAGGAATGGCGCGATCCGCGTTTCATCGTGCTGGTGCTCAATAACCGCGACCTCAACCAGGTGACCTGGGAGCAACGGGCCTTGGCGGGCGATCCCAAGTACGAAGCGTCGCAAGATGTGCCCGATTTCCCCTATGCCAGATACGCCGAATCGCTGGGCTTCATGGGGCTCAAGGTGGACAAGCCGGAGGACATCGCCCCGGCCTGGGAGCGGGCTTTCGCCGCCGACCGGCCGGTGCTCTTGGAAGCGTACACCGATCCCAACGTGCCGCCGCTGCCGCCGCACATCACCTTCGAGCAGGCCAAGGCTTATCTTTCGGCACTGTTCGGCGGAGACGTGGATGCCTGGGGCATCGTCAAATCCGCCGCGAAGGAAATGAAAGCGACGGTTTTGCCGGAGACGGATTGAGCCTGGCCACGGTGCGCCGGCGCCTCGCGGTCAGTATCTTGGAAATGGCGCTTCGACAGTTGCCGGTTCAGACATGAGGCAAGCACTATGGCGACTTCCATCGGCAAAAAACTCTGGGCCATCGCCGAAGGCTATATCCCGCCGACGAGCGTCGGCGAGGGCCGGGCGCTCGAGAGTCACGAAACCGTCTGCATGCTCAATGCAGGCGACACGGACGCCCACGTGGCCATCACCATCTTTTTCAGCGACCGCGAACCGGCCGGACCGTATCGGCTGACCGTGCCGGCTCGGCGCACGCTGCACCTGCGTTTCAACGATCTGGAAGATCCCGAGCCCATCCCCGTGGATACCGACTATGCCAGCATCATCGAATCGGATGTACCCATCGTCGTGCAGCACACCCGGCTGGACTCGCGCCAGGCCGAACTCGCGCTGCTGACCACCACGGCTTATTCGGAGGGATGAGAGTACTCATGCGGTTTCTGCTGTTGATCCCGTTTTTATTCTTGCTCACCGGCTGTCCCGTCCCGCCCGTTGCGACCGGATTTCCTTTGGCCGCGCCTTCGGCCGCCGGGGGTGCGCAGATTACGACCGTCACGCAGGTCACGTTGTCGCAACCCAATTTCCGCCTCTTAAAAGCGGATGTCATCGGCAGCAGCACCGGTTTCAGGCTGCTCGGCCTTCTGACCTTCAAGAGCCCGGATTATGCCGAAGCGATCACGCGCCTGTACGAAAAGGCCGGAGTCTCGAACGGCACGGCGCAGGTTTTCGTGAACCTGGTGTACGATCAGACGAGCCCCTATTTCATCCTGTTTTCGCTGCCGAAGATCACCGTGCGCGGGGATTTGGTGGAGTTCCGGGACGACCGGCGATGAGGCGGGAGCGCTTGGTTTGAATCCGGCGCTCGGGTTGACTGGGCCAGCCCCAAACAGCCAAGCCGGCTACGAGGGCTGCGCCGGCCGCGAGCCAGCCCCGGTGCATGTTCGCCCAGAGCAGCCAGCTCCACGGCCTGGCCCGGTTGTCGAACCGGCCGTGGGCACCATGATCGCCGGGCACCGGGTCGAACAGGTTGTCGGGGCGGTTCGACGGCAAGGGTTCCGGGCCGAGCTGGCCCTCGTAAGCCTTGTCGGCGAGATAGCGGTCCAGGAAGCCGGGGACGAGCTTGTTGCCGAGAATGGTTTTCACCGTCGGCCAGCCGATCCAGAATTCGCGGCGCGGGTGATAAGCGGCGTGAACGATGCCGCGCGCCGCCACTTCCGGCTGAAAGATCGGCGGAACCGGCTGGGGATTCCGGTTGATGTGTATGCGCGCCCAATCGAACTGCGGTGTGTTGAACGCGGCGATCTGCACCATCGTCAGCCGGATCTCGGAGCGGTCGTGGATCAGCTCGGAACGGAGCGCGTCGGTGAAGCCGCGGATGGCGAACTTGGCCCCGCAATAGGCCGATTGCAGCGGAATGGCGCGATAGGCGAGGGCGGAGCCCACCTGCACGATGGTTCCGCGGTTTCTTTGCCGCATCCGCTTGAGCGCCGCCATCGTGCCGTAGACGTAGCCGAGATAGGTGACCTCGGTCACCCGCTTGAATTCCGCGGGCGTCATGGCGCTCACCGGCGAGAATACCGTTGCCATGGCGCAGTTGATCCAGATGTCGATCGGCCCCAATTCCCGCTCGACCCGACCGGCGGCCTGCTCGACCTGATCGGGATCGGACACGTCGGCAGGAATGACGAGCGCCGTGCCTCCGGCCTGCCGGATATCCCGCGTAGCACCTTCCAATCCGTCCGCGCCGCGCGACAGCACGGCGACCCGTGCGCCGCGTCGGGCGAACTCCACCGCAGTGGCACACCCCACGCCTGCCGAGGCTCCGGTGATCACGACGACGTCCGATGTGCTCATGGCTGCTCCTGCTGAATTATTTCGCCGGCGATAAGCCTACGCTTACGGATATTGACCGGCGCTTGCGACGGGTGTTCGGACGATGAGGCCAAAGATAGAAGGATTGGGTTGGCTGAGCCCAGAGCTTTCTCGGAAATGTATGTGGTCGCGGGAGTGGGCTTTGGAGCATTTTCATACCGACTGTACGGGCACTGGCGAGTAGGTCGGGAATCCCTCCCAATCGCAAACGGTCATCCGGGGAGCACCCGAATGACCCTTCCAATCGCAAACGGGCCTTTAATCGGCCCCTTCCAATCGCAAACGGCGTCTTCGGGAAGGGGCTGGCCGGCGCTCCCGGCCAGGCCGTTTGCGATTGGAGCGCCGAAGCCCCCCTTCCCGACGCCATGCCCCGGCCAAGCGTCTTCGTCGGCAAGGGATTGCCGACCTACGACCGTGCCCCCGTAGGTCGGGAATCCTTTCCCGACGCCACACTCCAGCCGAGCGTCTTCGCCGGCAAGGGATTGCCGACGAATGCTTGAATCGGTTCACCCGAGCCGAAGGCGCCAACGACGTCCGCCGAGCCTGTTTTGCCGTACGAGCGAGATGAATACGCTCTAGACATCGTGGTCTATGTTTCGGAAAGTCGAGGTAGATATAAGCCACCCTATAGTGGCGGTTCATCCTTTGCCTTGCTGGCCTGAAAGATGCCCTTCTGAGGGCGGCAAATCCCTCCGAGATCGGACTGGCAGCGCCTTGAAGCAGGCCGTAGCACGGAAAATGTTAGTCCTCTTCATAAGCCCACTCTTGGGCTGGGCATGAACCGGAAGTCCGGCCAGGAGATCTAAGCCAGTAAGGAATTTGGCCTGTGAGTCGCCGCTATGGATATTCATTCGATCTTTCCGGCCAGGCGAGGGATGTCTGGTTCGTGGGGTACCGGGTATTGCAGGATGCACCGGTTGCGCGGGTGGTTATGGATTCTTCCGCTCTTGGGTGGTTGCGCAGCGAGTCCGATAGCCGAGTCCTGGCGGCAGGCGGCTACAAATCAGCCGTCCTTTGCAGAGATCAGCGCCGATCCGGAGTCGTTCAGAGGACAGACGGTAATCTTGGGCGGTAAGGTGGCTGCTGCCCGCGTTCTGCCGTCAGTGACAGAAATCGAGGTTTGGCAAAAGCCTCTGGATTCCAGTGACCGTCCCAAGGAAAAGTTCAACGCCTCTCAAAGCCGATTTCTGGTCCGGTGCCTTGGCTCTCTGAACTCAGCGGACTACTTTCCGGGCCGTCTGATTACCGTGGCCGGGGAGATCCAGGAGCAGGCGGTCCAAGACGCGGAAATTAGGCCGTTGGGTCGATTCCACTACATTTATCCGGCGGTCCGCTACCCGGTGATCGATTGCGGCCAAGTCCATGTGTGGCCCCAACGTTGGGAGCTCCCTGATGTCTACGTCCCGCCCTATCGGTTTGGGCCTCGCGAGTGGCGAGGGACTGGCTACGCTTACCCCTATTACTATCAGCCATATCAGCCGTTTCGGTAATCGACCGTTTCAGGAGCAAACGATCCGGAGTTTGGTAAAACGGGTTCTCCATGCGAGCCCTGCACGCTTTGCTCTGCCGGAAAGTTCTACTCTGAACACCATTTCCAATTCTCGGCGATCGACGAATGAAAGCGCTTTTGGTGTGGATGCTGGCCGTATCCTTTCGGCTTCAGGCCGAAGTAGGCCCGGTCAACTATGTAAAGGTTCACAAAAATTGGTGGAGTGGGAAGAGCAACTGGCCGATACTCCTGAAGATCCGCTCATCATCAAGCTCTAAACGAATGCTCTTGGCATGGAGCAAAAGCCAAACTACGGTCCGACGCCTTCTCGTCGGGTAAGAAAGGTCGACATGAATCCTTTGAGGGCGCCGGCGATTGCCGCCAGTTGGGGCACGGCTATTGTTTTGGTAACGCCTTTATGCGGCCTCTGGTTCTCATGCGGCTGTGATTGGCCTTGGGTCAACTTTTTCTTTGTTTGTAACGCCATAGTCAACACGCCAATCCCCCATTGTCCTTGGTGTGTGGATTCACTAACCGCGGCCACAAGCATCGGTTTTAGTATCGCCGCAAGTTCGTTGGCTGCTTGGAAGTTTCGTCCCACGGTCTCGAACGCTTTGGTGAGAATTCTTTACCGATCCGGAGTCGGCACCGCTGTCTTTGTCGGCGCGCTTCTTATCGCGGGTTGGTTGACGGCTCTCGCCACTGGCTATCCTTCGTTTCTGGGCATGAGGTTGAATTAAACACGGCTGGCAACGCCCGGGTCGCCCCATTTTGCCTAGACAACCGGGACATGCGGCGTTTAGTTCGGAAGGAGACCAGCCCGATGAGCGGCGATATGTCGCCTCGGGGCGAGATATCGCCGCCTCTGTCCCGCGGCTTGCTGCGATAAATTCGCTTCGGTACCGCAAGCTCAAGGTAAACGTTTGATCCATAAAAGTTCGAATGAACCGGTCGGGGCTGGTACGAAAGTTGATAAAAAGAGAGTCCAGTCCCAGAGGTTAACCCACCACGAGAAGGCCATGACGAAAAGACGTTTGGACTATGCCAAAGCGGCGCCGGACGCCATGGAGGCGATGTGCGCGCTACAAAAGTACGCGGACGAATGCGGTCTCGAGCGATCCCTGCTGGAGCTCGTCAAGATCCGAGCCTCTCAGATCAACGGCTGTGCCTACTGCATAGACCTTCACACCAGGGAGGCGAGGGCTCTGGGCGACACCGAGCAGCGGCTCTACGCGCTCAGCGTCTGGCGCGAGGCGCCGTTCTATACCGATCGGGAACGGGCCGGACTCGCCTGGTGCGAAGCGATCACCCAAATCAGCGAAGGACACGCCCCGGACGAGGTCTTCGAACAGGCACGCGCGCAATTCACGGACGAAGAGCTGGTCAAGCTCACGCTGGCGACCATCGCCATCAACGGGTGGAACCGGCTCGCCATCGGCTTTCGGAAGGTACCGGACACCTACCGGCCAGCGTGTGGAAAGTTCCGGTAAAACCCTGGCGTGCTGGCGATGCGCTCCGGGGAATAGTGCAAGGTAAACGGTAGCAAGAACGTGATCAACAAAAGGTACTGGATAGTTCAGGCAAGCTGGCTCGGTCTCCTCCTGAGCCTGCTCGCCGGCTGCGGCCAACCGACGGCAGAGCCGGCAGGACCGCCGCCCCCGGCGGTTGCGGTAAGCCGGCCGATTCAACGGGAAGTCGTGGAATGGGAAGAGTACACCGGACGGCTGGACGCCGTGGAGACCGTAGAGGTGCGGGCTCGCGTGGGTGGATATCTGGAAAAGGTCAATTTTAAGGACGGATCCCTGGTCAAGAAGGGCGACCTGCTGTTCGTCATCGATCCCCGACCTTATAAGGCCGCGCTCGGACGGGCGCATGGAGAGCTGGCGCGCGCCCAGGCCCGGCGCGACCTGGCGAAAAACGATCTGGCGCGGGCGCAGCGGCTGTTCGAGAAGCGCGTGATCTCCGAGGAGGAGCTCGACACCCGCGACAAGAACCTGCGCGAGGCGGTCGCCGCCGTCCAATCGGCGCAGTCCGCCGTCGACGAGGCCAAGCTCAACCTGGAATTCACCGAAGTGCGCGCCCCGATCAGCGGACGCATCAGCCGGGAACTCGTCACCGAGGGCAATCTGGTGAACGACGGAACCGGGACGGCAACCCTCTTGACCACCATCGTTTCGTTGGACCCCATTTACGTCTATTTCGAGGTCGATGAGCAGGCCTATCTGCGCCAGGGCGCCAGGAGGCGAACCGGCGAGCGGGGCACCTTGCAGGAGGCGGTGAACCCCGTGTTCGTGGGGCTGGCCGATGAAGAGGGCTTCCCGCACGAAGGGCGCCTGGATTTTCTGGACAATCGATTCGATCCCACCGTCGGCACCATCCGCGCCCGCGCCGTGGTCGACAACCCGGATGGGATGTTGACGCCGGGGCTGTTCGCGCGCGTGAAACTTCCGAGCAGCGGCAAGTTCCCGGCCGTGCTGTTGGACGACAAGGCGGTCCTTACCGACCAGGACCGCAAGTACGTCTATGTGCTCGATGCCGACAACCGGGCGCAGCGTCGCGACGTCAAGCTCGGGCGGATGTTCGATGGCCTCCGCATCGTCACCGAGGGCTTGGGCGCCGACGACGCGGTGGTCGTACACGGAGTCCAAAAGATCTTCTTCCCGGGCATGCCGGTCAGCCCGCAGTTCATCAAGATGGGCGATCCCCCGCCGCATCCGGCTGATTCCAAGCTGAACGCCGGTAATGAGCAGACCTCGGCACACCGGACCCGGGAGCCGAGCGCATGAGGGACTTTTCCGCCTTCTTCATCGACCGCCCAATTTTCGCGGCAGTCTTGTCGATCCTCCTGTTCGTCGTCGGAGTGATCGCGATCCCGTTGCTTCCGGTGGCCGAATACCCCGATGTGGTGCCGCCTTCGGTGCAGGTGCGCGCGGTTTATCCCGGCGCCAACCCCAAGGTCATCGCCGAGACTGTCGCCACCCCTCTCGAGGAAGCCATGAACGGGGTGGAACACATGATGTACATGAAGTCGGTGGCGGGCTCCGACGGCGTGATGTACCTGACCGTCACCTTCAGGCCGGGTACTGACGTCGACCTCGCTCAGGTACAGGTCCAGAACCGCGTCAACCAGGCCCTGCCGCGGCTCCCGGAGGATGTGCGCCGGCTCGGCGTCACCACCGAGAAGCAGTCGCCCAATCTGACCATGGTGGTGCATCTGCTCTCGCCGAACCAGAAGTACGACACCCTGTACCTGCGCAACTATGCCACCCTGCACGTCAAGGACGAACTCGCGCGCCTGCCGGGCGTGGGCCAGGCGATGGTGTTCGGCGGCGGCGACTATTCGATGCGCATCTGGCTCGATCCGGACAAGGTCGCCGCGCGCGGCATGGCGGCGGGCGACGTGGTCCGGGCCATCCGCGAACAAAACGTCCAGGTCTCGGCGGGAACGATAGGCGGCCCTCCGCAGCCGCGCGTCAGTGATTTCACGCTGTCGATCAACGCGCAGGGGCGGCTGGTCACCGAGGAGCAGTTCGGCGACATCGTGGTCAAGACCGGCGCCGGCGGCGAGATCACCCGCCTGCGCGACGTGGCGCGGATCGAGCTCGGCGCCTCCGAATACGCGCTGCGTTCGCTGCTCAACAATCGGCAGGCGGTGGCGGTCGCGATTTTCCAGGCCCCCGGCTCGAACGCGATCGAGCTCTCCGACAGCGTGCGCGCCAAGATGCGCGAACTGGAACGCTTCTTCCCCGAGGGGGTGAAGTGGGACGTGGTCTACGACCCGACGGTGTTCGTTCGCGATTCGATCGAGGCGGTCGTGAAGACGCTGTTCGAGGCCGTGCTCCTGGTGGTCGCGGTGGTCATCCTGTTCCTGCAGACCTGGCGAGCCTCGATCATCCCGCTGCTCGCGGTACCCGTCTCCATCGTCAGCACCTTCGCGGTGTTGCTGTTGCTGGGCTTTTCCATCAACACGCTCACGCTGTTCGCCTTGGTGCTCGCCATCGGCATCGTGGTGGACGACGCCATCGTCGTGGTCGAGAACGTGGAGCGCAACATCGCCAACGGACTGGCGCCGCGAGCGGCGGCCCATCAGGCCATGCGCGAAGTCAGCGGCCCCATCATCGCCATCGCGCTGGTCCTGACGGCGGTCTTCGTGCCCATGGCCTTCCTGTCCGGCGTGACCGGCCAGTTCTACCGCCAGTTTGCCGTGGCCATCGCCATCTCCACCGTGATCTCGGCGGTGAATTCGCTGACATTGTCACCGGCGCTGGCGGCAACGCTGCTCAAGCGGCACGGCGCGACACCCGATCCGGTGACGCGCGTGCTAGACACGCTGTTCGGCTGGCTGTTTCGACCCTTCAACCGCGGCTTCCAGCGCAGCGCCGAGGCATACTCCGGCGCCGTGGTCAGGATCCTACGCCGAAGCGGCCGAATCCTGGTGCTCTACGGCGGTCTCATCGGCCTGACCTGGCTGAGCTTCCAGGCGGTGCCGGGGGGCTTCATCCCGACCCAGGACAAGCTGTATCTGATAGGCGGCGTCAAGCTGCCGGAAGGTGCCTCGCTCGATCGTACCGAAGCGGTGGTGCGCACCATGAGCGAGATGGCCCTGTCCACCGAAGGGGTCCGCGATGCCGTGGCGTTTCCGGGGCTCAATGCCCTGCAGTTCAGCAACACGCCAAATACCGGCACGATCTTCTTCGGCCTGCACGGGTTCGACGAGCGCCAGCGGCCGGCGCCAGAGATTGTCGGCGAGCTGATGGGCAAATTTTCCTCGATCCAGGAGGCGTTCGCGTTCGCGATCATGCCGCCACCGATACTCGGCATCGGCACCGGGTCCGGCTTTTCGCTCTACGTCCAGGACCGTGCGGGCCTGGGCTACGGTGAATTGCAGCATGCGGTCCAGGGACTGGCGGGCGCTCTTTCGGAAGTACCGGGGATGGGGTTTCCCATCAGCTCTTATCAGGCCAACGTGCCGCAACTGACGGCCGACGTCGACCGCACCAAGGCGAAGCGACATGGCGTGCCCTTGAGCGAGGTGTTCGAAACGCTGCAGATTTACCTCGGTTCCACCTACGTGAACGACTTCAACCGCTTCGGCCGCACCTATCAGGTCTACGCTCAGGCTGACGCCCAGTTCCGCGACCAGCCCGAGGACGTCCTCACGCTGCGCGCCCGCAACCAAGCCGGAGAGATGGTGCCGATCGGCAGCATCGTGACGGTCCGTCAGACCTATGGGCCGGACCCCGTGATCCGTTACAATGGCTACCCCGCCGCGGACCTCATCGGCGAGGCCGATCCCAGGATCATGTCCTCGAACGAAGCCATTGCCGCCATTGCCTCCCTGGCACCTCGGGTGCTGCCCGCCGGAACGAGTTACGACTGGACCGACCTGAGCTATCAGCAGATCCACGAAGGCAATGCCAATAAAGTCGTGTTTCCGCTGTGCGTGTTATTGGTATTTTTGGTACTCGCCGCGCTCTACGAGAGCTGGACGCTGCCGTTGGCGGTCATCCTGATCGTGCCCATGTGTCTGCTCTCGGCGCTGTTCGGCGTGTGGCTGACGGGAGGCGACAACAACATCTTCGTCCAGATCGGGCTGGTGGTGCTGATGGGGCTCGCCTGCAAGAACGCCATCCTCATCGTCGAGTTCGCGCGCGAGCTCGAGGGCGAAGGCCGCGGCATCGTCGCCGCGGCGATCGAGGCGAGCCGGCTGCGGCTGCGGCCGATCGTGATGACCTCGGTGGCCTTCATCGCCGGCGTCGTCCCGCTGGTGTTCTCTCACGGCGCCGGGGCCGAGGTGCGCCGCATCATGGGTGTCACCGTGTTCTCCGGCATGCTCGGGGTGACCTTATTCGGCCTGTTCATGACACCGGTCTTCTACGTGGTCATCCGCGCCCGGGTGGCACGGAGGCGCGGGCGGGCACCGGTCCCCGCCGTGGTGGACGAACTGGGGAGGGTGTCCGATGACTAGCGCGAAGCCCGTCGCTGTGGGTTCGGCCCTGGGCCTCGCGCTGTTAAGAGGGTGTCTTCGCCATCCCGACCGAGCCCGAAGCCGAGAGCGAGGAATGGCCAATCGATAGGCCGTTTGCGATTGTAAGGCCTCGCGCAACGGCCTTATTCAACCGGCTTCTTTTCTAGACTGATCTTTGATACCGTCATGCGTGGAGAACGAAGCGGATAGCTGAAACGGTGACCGTTCCGACGTTCTCGCATCACTTCACCAAGTTCGCGTGATTCACGGGGGGACATCAGTTCGAGGACATGCAGGCCTACATCATTCAGGCAGCATCGCGACCATGCAAACGCTGATCACTGGCGGTATTCCCAATATGGACCGCAGCCCGCCGGAGGACAGGGTGCTCAACATCGCCAAGGGGATTTCCAGTGCGACCGGTGAAAGCTTTTTCCGCTCATTAGTCGAACACCTTGCCGCTTCCCTTGACGCCCACCGCGTCTTCATCGGCGAGCTGGTGGAAGCCGGCTCGGAACGGGTGCGCACCATCGCCGTGTGGGCGGACGGGAAAATCGTAGACAACTTTGAATACGATCTGGCGCATACCCCTTGCAGACACGTGATCGGCAAGAGCCTGTGCTCCTATGCGAGCGGTGTGCAGCAATCGTTCCCCCAGGATCGGTTTCTCGCCGAGATGAAGGTTGAAGGCTATGTGGGAACGCCGCTTCTTGATTCGGGCGGCCGTGCCCTGGGCCTGATCGTGGTGTTGTTCGACCACCCCATCGAAAGCCCGAAGCTGGCCGAATCGATCCTGCAGATTTTTGCCGTGCGCGCCGGGGCCGAGTTGGAGCGCCGCCGGGCCGAAATGGCGCTGCGGCACAGTGAAGAACGCTGGCGCCAGGTGTTTGAGAATTCCGCGATCGGTATCGCATTATCCAACGTGGATGGCCGGTTTCTGGCCGCCAATGCCGCCTTTCAGCGAATGCTGGGTTACACCGGAGAGGAACTGCTTGCACTCTCCTGGCCCGATATCACCCACGAGGAAGACCGCGGCAATAACTTGGCCCTTTACCAGGAGTTTCTCAGCGGGAAGCTCCAGCAGTTCAAGATCGAAAAGCGCTATCGGCGCAAGGACGGGAGGGTGCTCTGGGTCAGCAACACCATTTCCCGGGTTTTGGACGGAGGCTACTGCCCCGGCTTTGTCATGGCATTGGTCGAGGATGTCACCGAGCGCAAGCGGCTGCAGCAACAATTGCAGGAGGAACACGAGCGACTCCGCCTTTTGCTGAATCTCACCAACGAGGTGCTTTCGCACCTGGATCTGAGACAACTTTGCCAGGCCGTTTCGTCGAGCGTCCGGCGCGTCATGCAGTGCGATTTCGTGGGTCTTACTCTGCCCGATCTCGAGGCGGGCGGGATGCGCCTTTACACGCTCGACTTCCCGGACGGCAAAGGAACCGTCCGGGCAGGCGCGCTTTTTCCTATGGAAGGGACGCCGTCTGGTCTGACGTTCCGGACAGGTCGCCTCCAGGTCTTCGACGCCCAGCGCATGGCCCAGTTCGATAGGGGAATCAATCCTGGCCTGGCGGAGGGTCTGAAATCCGGTTGTTTCTTTCCGCTGATCCATTGCGACCGCTTGCTCGGCACCTTGAATCTATTGCGGCTGGCGGACAGCGTCTTCAGCGATGGGGAGATCGATTTCCTGGAGAAGATCGCCGGGCAGGTGGCGATCGCCGTGGACAATGCCCTGAATTACCGTGAAGTGAGTGAGGCGAAGGAACGGCTGGCAGAGGAGAAGCGCTGTCTTGAAGACGAAATCCGGATCGAGCACGACTTTGGCGAAATCATCGGCGAAAGTCCTGCGCTGGCGTGCGCTCTCAAACAGGTCGAAATCGTGGCGACGACCGATGCGACCGTTCTGATCTCCGGTGAGACCGGTACCGGCAAGGAACTCATCGCCCGGGCCATTCACGACCTGAGCGCGCGCTCCGCTCATCCCTTCGTCAAGGTGAACTGCGCGGCCATTCCCAGGGATCTGCTTGAGAGCGAGCTGTTCGGCCATGAGAAAGGCGCCTTCACCGGGGCGATCGCGCGGCGAATCGGTCGGTTTGAACTCGCACACGAGGGCACTCTGTTTCTCGATGAAATCGGTGAGATTCCGTTGGATCTGCAGCCCAAGCTGCTGCGGGTGCTGCAGGAGCAGGAGTTCGAGCGGCTCGGCAGTGCCCGTACCGTTAAAACCAATGTCCGGTTGGTGGCGGCGACCAACCGAAACCTGGCCCGGATGGTCAAAGAGCAGACGTTTCGTGACGATCTGTATTACCGTCTGAACGTCTTTCCCATCACGGTTCCGCCTCTACGCGAGCGTCCCCAGGACATTGCGCCCCTGGTGCGACATTTCGTGGAAAAGTTCGCGCGGCGCATCAACCGCCCGATCACCCACATTCCCAACGAGGTGATCGAAGCGCTCAAGCGTTATCAATGGCCGGGCAACGTGCGCGAGCTTCAGAACGTCATCGAGCGCGCGGTGATTCTGTCGCCCAATGGCGTGCTGCGCGTACCTCTGCCCGATTCGGTATCCGTTCACAAGGAATCTTACACAATGCGCGGCGCATCGAGAACACTCGAAGACGTCGAACGCGAACACATCCTCCAAGTCTTGCGGGAAACCGACTGGGTGATCGGTGGGCCGAAAGGGGCCGCGGAACGACTGGGCCTCAAGCGGAGCACCCTGCGCTCCCGCATGGAAAAACTCGGCATATCCCGCGACATGTCGTGACGAACATTATCGCTTTCAGTAAGGCATTAATTTCTGTAGGGTGGGTTAGGCCGCGAGGCCGTAACCCACCGAACGGCCTCGGACCTGTCCTGAGCCAAGTCGAAGGGTCGGTGGGTTACGCGGGGCCTGTCCTGAGCTTGTCGAAGGGCCTGTCACGAGCGGAGCCGAGGGGCTATAACCCACCATCGATGGGTTTCGGTTCGCTCTACCCATCCTACGATGAATGTTCACTCGAATGCCGAATGGAATAAGACTCGAAAACGTGTCACAGGCCATATCCCGCTTCTTCATGGTATCCAGGTCGCGGCTGCCGATAGCCGCAGCGGTGAGTTGCATGGATTCTTGTCTTGCCCGGTTGAAATCGCTAACTATGGGGGCGGGTGACCAAGAGACCGAAGCCACGGTCGGCCTGTAGGAGACGGCCGCATTGCAGTACATGTTCTTAAGCTTTTTGTATTGCCAATGCGCGGTCGAATGTTCCTTGCCTCTTTATGGCTAAGTACATTCAGGGAAGTCTTGCGGCATAGGCAACCTGCAGGACAACCCCGCCAATCAAGCTAATCTATCGAGATTCCGCAAATATTTGCGGAATGTACTTAGAGCGTTTTCATCTCGCTCGTACGGCAAAACAGGCTTGGCGGACGTCGTTGGCGCCTTCGGCTAGGGTAGATCGATTCAAGCTTTCGTAGGTCGGCAATCCTTTGCCGACGAACCCGTTGGCCCAACGGCGGCGTCGGGAAGGGATTCCCGACCTACTCGCCAGTGCCCGTACAGTAGGTATGAAAACGCTCTAAACTCCAATATTCCCGATTTTGGTCCTTATTTCCGGCAGCTTCCTCTCATCATAAAGAAAATGACCAATCCGTTACCATCGCCCGATTCAGAGGCCGATCAGAGTTTGCCTCGAACCCTTCGAGAAGCCGTGGACCGGTTGACCCTCCAGCTGAGTCAGGCCGAAAAAGACAAAATTGCCGCGGCATCCAGTGCGGACGCCATCATTGTCCACTTCAGCCTAGGGGCTTATATCCGGAAGGTCTTTGGTCTTTGGCGCGGAAACAAGGCGCTGATGGCATCCTGTGGCGCTCTCAATCCCGAGGAGGCTTCGGTCGTGATTATCCGTGAGCTGTGGGCAAGGTTGCGGCGCCAGTCCGGTCTGTGATGTGAGCGCAGCTTGCTACCCTTCTGTAAGGAGGAGATTAATCTCATGAAGCGCGGTCTTCCTCCAAATTGTCCTTTTGCTCAACCATTTAATCTGTGAGGCTGTCGATGCAAGCCACTGCCACCGATATTGCTCATGTCATAGAACTTGCGGTGGCGCCCGTATTTCTTCTTACCGGCATCGGTGCTCTACTGTCGGTGCTTAGCTCTCGCGTTGGCCGCATCGTTGATCGGTCCCGCCAGATCGAGGACAAACACGCCGGCACGGACGAACACCTCCATCCGGACATTCAGTGCGAGATCAGTATGCTATCGCGCCGCGCCCGCATAGCGTACTGGGCGATTAGCCTCTGTACGGCCTGTGCCTTGCTCATCTGTACACTCATTGTCGTTCTGTTCGTCGGGGCCTTCTTAAGCCTGGATGTTTCGAACGCTATCGCGATTCTCTTTATCGCCGCGATGGCCGCCCTGATCATCGGCCTTTATTGCTTCCTGCACGAAATTTATCTGGCGACCGCCAGCTTGCGGTTCCGATGGCGCTACCGAAAATGAGCACCGTTATCAGCTGCTGCCAACACCATCGTTTGGCATCAATCTTCCTTCGCCGTGTTGTCGAGGAAAACAGA
The DNA here is from genome assembly GCF_002005105.1 of Methylocaldum sp. 14B. GTDB lineage: Bacteria > Pseudomonadota > Gammaproteobacteria > Methylococcales > Methylococcaceae > Methylocaldum. The sequence goes on from NZ_MSCV01000013.1 coordinate 141,028, forward strand.
GCGGCGCTATAGGGCATCGTGCAAAACAGGCGAAGCATATTCGGCTAACAAGGCCAGAATGTCTGTATCGCAGGCCCCGCAACCTGAACATGCACCGGTCGCTCTCGATATGCTGTCCAGGTCGTTGACTCCCTTATCGACAAGTCGCTTGATCTGTCCTGTCGTCGTCCCGCTACAGCGGCAAATCACGTTCTTTTTCTGGTCGGGATGGTTGATGTTCATTTCAATGGCGAAAGTCTAGAGTTCTAGGGTAAGGCACAACGGATACCGTCGTGACTGCTTCGCGCCGCCATGGATCGGGCGGGTAGGGAGCCGTGGTCGAGGAGCTCTTTGATCCGGTCGACAGGGTGGCCGCTCTGAACCGGAAAACTCGGTTCCATCGGCGCCGGTTGCAGAAACGCCCCGTGCGCATCCGTCGGTATTTTAAACTTCGGAAGATTACTTATCCGGCCGCGGCCGGATGATTCTGATTTAACTCAATGCCAATCCTGTGTCGGGTGTTATCACCGTTTTCATTGCGCAGTAGGCACTATCGGTCGAGCATGGATTTCCGTCTGAGCTATTAATCAGGCCCGTAAATACCCTCCTGGTATTTCGGGCCGCCGCCCAGGCCCGGTACACGCCCGGCCTGGGCTCACGCGGCTTGTCGCCGCGCCGGGGCATCCCTGCCCCGGATTAACCCGGCCTATATTTATAGGCCGGGTTAATAACCAAATATTTGCTAGCCGCTTCACGGATAGGTAAGGGCGATGATCTTTATAACGAAACCATCTCGAAGACAGGGGTGGATCAGTGCTTATAATGACACGGTGTCTTGCGTCCGATGCAATTCCCGGTGAACTTCGGCACCGCCGGAGGTAGCGAGGAAATCGAGGTCCGGTTTACCTAAGGTTGGCAGTCAGGAGGAGGGTATTACTCTCTCTTACGTCGGAATTATCGTCCACCACCCGCATCTCTGCGTTAGGCGATGGCACTGATGTCTTAGAGACAGGAAGGGTGGTCCCTTCGTCAATCGTCGGCAAACGGATGCTGAACGTGGAGCCGAGTCCAGCGCCAGGACTTGATGCCGTTACTTGTCCGCCGTGTAGTTCCACTAGCCGTTTTACCAGGGTAAGCCCAATGCCTAGTCCGCCCTGAGACCGATCCAGGGTACGCGTACCCTGCTGGAATAGCCCAAAGATCGTCGGCAATAGTTCCGTCGAGATGCCAGTGCCGTTGTCCCGCACCTGGATCTCGACTTCGCCCCCGAGCCGTTGGACATCAACCTCGATCCGGCTGCCTTCCGGAGAGTATTTGCTGGCATTGTCGAGTAGGTTAAGCAACACTTGAGACAGGCGCACGGAATCGCCCTCCAACATTATCGGTTGGTTAGGCAGACAAGCATTGAGATGTTGTTGTTTGGCCGAGATGAGGCCTTGTGCCGTCTCCAAGACGGATTTAATCACTTCTACAAGGTCAAGCCGCTCTTTCTTCAGCGAAATTTTGCCGCGCGCGATACGGGAGACGTCCAGTAGATCGTCGACCAGGCGAGCGAGGTGCGTCACCTGTCGCTTAATGATGTCCTTAGCCCAGTGAAACCGCGTGTCTTCCAGCTTCAGCATGTCCAAAATGTGGGTTGCGTTGCTGATGGGGGCCAGCGGATTTCGGAGTTCATGAGCCAGCATGGCCAGGAATTCGTCCTTATGTTGATCGGCTTTGCGCAGAGCAGCCTCGGCCTGTTTGCGCGAAGATATATCGCGGCTCACGATGGCGATGCCAACCGGTTCGCCCGTGCTGTCTTTGATGAAGAACACGTTGTAGATCATCCAGATGGCGGCGCCGGTCTTGAAATGCCGGAACCTGATTTCCACATCGGCGTGGCCCTCGCGCATAACGCGCGGGAAAAATTCTTCAAGGATGAAGCGCTGGTCTTCGGGGAAGAAAAATTCCTGGATCGGTGTTCGGATGCACTGCTCCAGGCTGTCTATGCCGATCAGGCGCATGCCGGCTTCGTTGATGTAAAACGGCGTGAAATTCATGTCGCATATGCCGATGAAATCCATGCTGTTATCGGCCAGCGAAACGAACTTTTGCCGTTCCAGCTCCATGTGCTTGCGCTCGGTAATGTCACGCAGGGCGATGACGTAGCCGGATTGCCCGTCCCATTCGATCGGTGTGGAGCGCATTTCCGCCCAGGCGAGTCCGTTCGGACGGATTAAATTAATGTCCTGATGGCTGTTTTTATCAGGATTGATCGGAATCGCCAGCGATTGACCGACTATCGGGCTTCGCGCCAGCAGGGTTTCGGCAGCTTGGTTGGCATAGAGTACGACACCCTGGCTGTCTACAACCAAAACGCCGTCGGTGATAGTGTCGAGGATCAGATCAAGCTTGCGAAGCCGGGTGTTCATGGTCGATAAGCGTGCTTAAACGATGATGGTTTGTACGCCGATTCCTTTCGCTTGAGTGGTAATGGCCGCCATGATCGAAGGAGCCCGCGACAAGTCACCGAGCAGTTTCAATACGGGTTCCGGCATGTCGCGCACCAGCATCGGCGTTGCAAACACGTCCTTTTCCAATGCTTTTTCCGGCATGCCCAAGACTTCGACGACGTCCAGAACCCATTGTCCGGGATCGTAAAGATTGGCGAGCGCAGTGGAAATCTGCTCGACCAGACGGCGGGTTTCACTGTTCAGGGACACCACATACAGGGTTAGAACCAGTTTGTGCTGGTTTGCGCGCCGTTCTTCCTGAGGATTGCCGATACGGGCAATCTGGGCGAGATTGCGAATTTGTGCGGAAGACAGCGGCTTGCTGGCCAGTTCGAACTGAAAGCCTTCCTCATTGATGCCTTTCAGTTGCTCCATGTATTCGTTGGCAAAGGCGGTGACGATGTAAACGTTCAGCGTTTCGTCAATGGTTTTCAGACGGCGCAAGGTTTCCACGCCATCGATGCCGGGCATGCGCAGATCGAGAAAAATCAGATCGGGGCGTTCCGCGCGGGCCAGCTCGATGCCTTGTAAACCGTTCTCGGCTACGCGAACCGAGAAACCGTCATTTTCCAGAATCAGCTTGAAGGCACTGCGCACTGCCGGGTCGTCATCTATTACCAGAATTTTGCTTGCCATAACCTTGTATATCGTTTCTCTTATGTATCGAATTCAAATGCTCAAACATGGGGAAAGCGTAGCCGCATGCAGCAGCCGTGCCCCTGTAAACTCTCCACCTGTATATGGCCGCCGACATCCTGAACCAGACGGCGGATGACCGACAAACCCAGTCCGGTGCCTTTTCCGGGAGGCTTGGTGGTAAAGAACGGATCGAAAATTTTGGTTTGCACCTCTTGCGGGATGCCGGGACCGTTGTCGGCCACGCTCAGTTCTAGCATGCCATCCACGGGCCTGAGCATGATTCTGATTTGTGGTTGCTGGCTATCGACTAGTGCGTCGCGGGCGTTAATGATCAGATTGACCAGGATCTGCTGCAGACTGTCGGAGCTACAGCGAATGGCCGGCAGATCGTCGACGGCATCCACCTCGACCTTGATGCCGTGCTTGCCCAATTCGCCTTCCAGCAGCAATAGAGTTTGCCTGATCGCCTCCGCTATCTGGCAGGTGCCGCTCGGAGTCGATCGGTTGTGAACGAATACCAGCATGTTGCTGACGATCTTCTTGATACGGTGAATTTGCTGTAGCGCCTGATCGAGAATTTCCTTCGATTTGTCATCGGTGCTTCTGTCTGCGGCGAATTCGACAAAATTCATCACGCCCATCAGCGGATTGTTGATCTCATGCGCCACACCGCCGACCAGTGTTCCCAATGCCGAGAGTTTTTCCATCTGTAGCATGTGTTCCTGGTTTTCCTGTAGCTTTGTGTAGGCCTTCCGAGTTTGTTCCAGGAGGCGGGCGTTTTCCAAGGAAATCGCAGCCTGGGCAGTCAACAGTTCGGTCATGTCGGTTTTTTCAGTGGTAAATACACCTGCCGACAGTCGATTTTCCAGATAAAGCAAGCCGATGAGTTCGTTTTGCTTGATGATCGGCAGACACAACACCGAACGCAGTTTTAGCGCCTGCACTTCCGCGGTGTCCTGAAACTCGCCCTCGGCCATCGCATCGTGCAGTAATACTTTTTTACGCGTGCGTAGTACGTAGTTGACGATAGCATGACTAATGCTACTGCGGGTCTGTTTAAGACTGAGATACTCGCGATTGACGATGTGTTTTTCGCCGACATGGCTTTCGGCGGCGACCAGCAGTTCATCCGCTTCCTTGATCAGCAGGTAGCCATGCTGAGCCCCCGAGCTTTCCAGCACGACGCTCATGATTTTTTGCATGAGCCGATTCAGATCGACTTCCGCCGACAGGGCCAGCGCGGATTTGATCAGATAATTGAAATCGAGATTCGGCAGCGTAGCCGGCTTGTCGAGGGCGACAGTTTTTTCGGCACGAACTGGGTAGTCCGCTTCAGTATAAGGGAGGCGTTGCTGCAATTGCGCGTTTTTGCGATCGGCGCCGCACGCCCGGTAGATACGTCGCGCCGCGCCGTAATAAAGTCCGGCATCGCCGAGATTGCCGGCTGCCATGACATCAGCCAATGCTTCGTATAAATGGCCGGTGAGCAGGCCGTAGTTTTGTTCCTGGGCGACCGCGATCGCATCCAAATACAAGTTGCGGGCCTCGCGCATTTGGTTTCGAGCGCGGGCGATCTCGGCATGAACAAAGGCCAAAAAGGGTTTCAGCAGGGGGCCGAGACGGGCCCAGGTTTCCAGTTCGGCCAGCAACGGCGCAATTTCCGCTTCAAGCGCCGGCCAGTCGGCACCCTCCGGCCAGCGCAGGCGATTGACGATACGGAAGACATACCAGAGCCGTTTCAGCACGTTATCGGTCAAACCGTGCAGATAGCGTTCCACCGTGTGCAAGGACACCGCTGCCGCGGCGTAATCGCCTAAATAATGGTGGGCAAAACCCAGCAGCGCAAAATAACTGCCGGAAGCGGCGACATAATTGTCGGCTTCCCAGCGCGCCAGGGTTTCGGTCATGTCCACCGGCTGGTAATCGGGTTTCATCGGCGCCACCCAGCCGGCCAGCACGGCTTCGGCGAGGCCGACCGAGAACGACAGTTGGTTCTTGCGGGAAAAATGCAGGCATTCCTCGGCGGCTTCTTCGACCAGGCGCAGATCTTTGCCCTGCACCTGCAAATTCCACATCAAGGGGCCGTAGGACAGGCCGGCGTTATACAGGTCGCCGCAATTCTTGCCGCACTGTATGGCTTTGTGGCAGTAATCGACGATCTCGGCCGGATGGCTGCGCGAATGCATGTTGCACCAGACGATGCCGTTCATGCCGCGGGTGGCGCCAAAGGTATTGGGGTGTCTTTCACACAGGTCGTGGGCCAGATCCTGATAACGGAACGCGAGTTCGAACTTGCCCTGCTCGCCGAGATTGAGGCCCATGATCGAAAACGAGTAAATCACCGATTCGTCCATGCCGCCCTGCAGGCAATGCAGGGTCGATTGCGCGGCGGACAGATACAGCTGCGGCACCAGGCCGGACATATAAAGATCCGGAATGAGCTCGCTGTAAAACGCCAGCTCGATCTTGCTCTTGCGGTCCTGGGTAAAAGGCATGTGCAGGATCGTCGTCCAGACGTCGCCTTGCCGTTCGATTTCCGCCATTAAGGCCCGCATTCGCTGGTGAGCGATCTCGGCTTGTTCGGGGATTGATTTATCGAAGTAGGCCAGGCCTCGGTTGGCAGTCGCTATCGCCTCGTTGAAGTTGCCGAACGAGGACAGCGACGTGGTCTGTTCCGCCAGGGCTTCGGCTTTGTCCAAGTCGCTGGCGGCGTATTCGATCAAATGATTGAGCAGCGCTTCCGATCGTTCATAACGGCCGCACATCAACTCGGTCTTGGCCAGACGCTGGTATATGCGAAAGGTCAGATCGTAGGCCTGTTGCCAGCAATCGTCGGGCAGGTAGTCGTGGGCTTTCTGGAAAAAGTCGTTGGCGGCATCGCCGGCCAGCGCATCCAGCGCCTTGTTGCCGGCATGGAAGTTGATATCGACCAGCCGATACGCCAGCTCAGGTTCCATCTCCGCCGGGCGGCCCAGGTTGAGGTGGGCGGCGATGGTAAACAAGTTATCGAGGAGTTCGAGATGGGTTCCCGCCGGCACCGCTTGCAGCAGGCGGTTGCCGATGCGCCAGTGAATCGCGGGTTTGGCCTCAGTGTCGACCTGGCGCAGCACCGCTTCCTGAACCCGGTCGTGGACGAATTGCAGATCGGATTTGTTTTCCAGCAGCATCCCCAGATTCAAGACCGGCTTCAAATCCTCAAACAGCTTTTCAATGGGAATGTCCAACACCAGCGCCACGTCTTCGACGCTGAAACGGTTGCCCATGCAGGCACAGTGGTCGAGTATATGCAGGGTCTTGACCGGCAGTTTGCTCACCTTGGAGCTGAACAATTCAACTACCGAAGTCGGCATCTGCGTGTCGCGAATCCGCTTGATGTCCCAGTGCCAGTGGTGTTCGGCATCGGTGTTCAGCAAGTTCTCGTTATACAGCCATGCCAAACTTTCGCTGACGAACAGCGGGTTACCTTCGGTGAGGTGGGCGATAAATTCCGCCAGATTGGCCGTGGCTTCCAGCGAAGAGTCGAGGATGTAGGCCACCATTTCATGACAGTCGGCGTCGGTGAGCGCCTCCAGGCGAATTTCCGCGAACGGACCGTTGTTTTCCTGAATCTTGCGGATCAGCTTGCTGAGCGGATGGCTGCCGTCGACTTCGTTGTGCCGATAGGCGCCCATGAAAAACAAATAGGGATGTTCATCATGGTTGTCGAACAGGTTTTGCAGAAAGTCGAAGGTTGCGCTGTCGCACCATTGCAGGTCGTCGATGAACAGTACCAGCGGATTGTCTTCGCTGGCGAGACAAGCGAGAAACCGGCCGAACAAATTGTTGAAACGATGGCGGGCTTCCACCGGAGGCAGATGCGGCACTTCAGGCTGCCGTCCGATGATGAATTCCAGTTCCGGCAACACGTCGATGATGACGCTTCCGTTGTTCTCGACGACATCAAGTATTTTCTTCCGCCACTGCTGAACCTGCAGATCGCTTTCGGTCAAGAAGATGCGCATTAGATTGCGCAAGGCCTGAATCAGCGAGCTGTAGGGGATGTTTTTCTGATACTGGTCGAATTTGCCGGAGGTGAAGTAACCGCGATTCTTGACCAGCGGTTTTTGCAGTTCCTGAATCAGCCGGGTTTTGCCGATGCCGGACAGTCCGGAAATAAAGACCGAGCGGAATTTGCCGCTGATGACCTCGTCATATTGCTCCCGTATCAGCTCGCTTTCGTGCTGGCGGCCCACCATCTTCGAGATGAAGATGACCCGACGGCTACGATCGTGCAGGCCGATCGTGAACGCTGATACCCTGCCGGTGGCGGCGTACTCGTCCTTGCAGCGGATTAGGTCGGCCAGTAACCCTGCGGTGCTTTGGTAACGCTTCTCCGGCTGCTTGACGGTAAGTTTGGCAATGATGTCGGCCAAAGCTTGGGGAATCTGCGGTTTGAGCTGATTGACTCTAGGCGTTTCCTCAGCCAGATGCGAGTGAATCAGTTCCAGTGGATCGCTGGAAAAAAACGGCAGCTGACCGGTCAGCAGCTCATAAAACACGATCCCTAATGAATACAAATCGGTGGAAAAATCCACGCGATAATTGATGCGGCCAGTCTGTTCCGGCGAGGTGTAGGCCAAGGTATGGCGTACGAATTCCGGATCGTAGATGAAATGGCTGACGTCACGAATGTCGAGCGGGGTGATGAAATCGGTCAGCCGGAGCGTCAGCGTCCCCGGTTGAATCAGAATATTATGGGGCTTTATGCCGCCGTGGGTAATGCCGGCATCATGTACCGCGTGCAGCGTATCGGCCAGCGTACAAGCCAGCGTAAAAAAATCGTTGAGATCGAGTTTATTTTGGTGTGCCACCCAATGATTCAGCGTTTGGCCCGCGAACCAGGACTGAACGATAAACTGAAGGTCGCCGTAGGACTCCAGCGCGAGCGGCGTACAAACCCGCGGATCGTGCAGCACTTTCAGGCGTTCGATCTTCTGGCGCAGATGCCGCGACTGATCGTCCCAGCTCGACAGCTGCTTCAGCAGTTTGATGACCAGCGGTTGGTCGGGGACGTGTATGTGGTAGCCCTTGAATACCGAGGCCTGCAAGCTTTCTCCGAGTTTTTCGGTAGCGATGTAGTTGCCCAGTGTTGGCAGGCCCTGCGGTTGATGCTTTGTTGTTATATCAACTGCTTGCGCTATGCTCTCTGGAACGTGAGGTATGCCAGGCATGATGAAGTAATCTCAGGCTAAAGCCGAAGGCCTTGCGACGGTGAAGTCGCGAGGCTTGAATAAGAGCGGGGCTGTCGCGAACCGCCATATGATGATCCGTTAATATCCACCCACCGAATGTGGTTTAGGCCATGTTAACACAATGTCTGTTAGACTTCGCGCATGGAGCTCAGTGAATCTCAATATCAACAAATCGCCCACTGTCTGCCGCGCCAGCGCGGTAATGTGCGTCTCTCGAATCTCCAGGTGCTCAACGCGATCTTGTATGTCGCCAAACATGACTGCACGTGGCGCAGCTTGCCGCCGCGCTTTGGCCCCTGGCACACCGTGTATACCCGCATGATGCGCTGGGCCAAGAGCGGCGTGCTCGACCGGGTGTTCGAGCAATTGCAGCACCTGCAGATCATTCAGATCAAAATTGAAATTGTTCAAGTCAAAATCGAAGCGGTGCCGTTGGACAGTACGGTCATCGAGATCCATACGGATGGCACCGGCGCATTAAGAAAAACGGCCGCCAAGCCGTTGGCAAGCCGCGCGCCCGATGGAGCACCAAAATTCGTGTGGTTGCCGCGAATGAATGCTGTGCTATAACCTTTGCCCTCTCTTCCGGCTATGCCCATGATATCCCGAAAGATCGTCCAGTGCTGTCGGGTTCGAGGGCTCCACCGGTCTCCCGCTGCCTCATCATGGACCGCGCCAGCGCAGGCGACGAAATCCTTCAACTCGCGCTCGATCTGAGTACCTAGGTTCGTTACGCTCAATGCGACCGCTTGCCGCCCTAGGAGTACTACCTCGCGACGTTCCGCACGCGCAAAAAGGTCTGGTTTGGTCCATCGACTCAAAGGGTTTCGCCGATTCTTCTCTCGCTTCGATAATCTGGACCTGATATTTGCGGCGGTTATTCATTTCGCCTTTCATCGAAGTACTCAGGTTGTGTTAACAGGCCTTGGTGCTTATAGCCGCATTTACATTCTAACGACGCCGGGTGATCGGCTGAGGAGACGATTCTATACGGCAGTAGGAGAGTACGCTGACGGTGCTGCACCAGTGGATTGTCGAGCCGTCATCACTGGGCCTTGCAGAAGGCCACGGACGCGGTAATGTGGCCACCACTGAATCCAATTGCCACTGCACCACCTCTGCGCTGATGCGCGCCGAACGGGCGCGGGCCGACCATCGGACCTACCGCCTGGCTCGTCATGAAGCGGTCGTGAACCTGAGGCAACAAGGCTGGTCGTTTCGGGCGCCGGTCCCCGGCCTCATTGATCCGCTCCGGCCGCACTTGCCGCAGCGCTGGCGGAACGGGTATCCATAACGCCCGGCGGTTGTTCCAAGAGATCGCCCAGCAGGGCATCTTAGGATCGGAAAGCCTGGTGCGGCGGGCCGTTCAAGGATGACGGATCCCTCCGGTCGCTGCAGATAAGGCGCAGAACCGCGCGGTCGTGCGACCGGTTCCCCACGCTCCCCGTTGGGCGAGTTTTTGGTTTGTTGCTTGGAGGTAGGCCTGGCTCGGTCCCAGGCCTACCTCCAAGCAACAAACCAGAAGAATGGAAGAGGCGAGAGTGTGCCGCTGAATCGGGAAGTACGGGAAGCGATCCTATCGCGAGCACGGTTCAGAGCTACGCACTGCCCGGCTTCGCCCTGGTTTTTCGCTCACCGGACGGAACACGGCTTGGCTCGATACGGAAGGGATTCGAAGGGGCTTATAAAAGGCGGGAATCGAGGACTTTCATCCGCATGACCTGCGTCACACCTGTGCGGCCTGCTTGGTTCAGGCTGGAGTTTAGATCCGGGAGGTAGCGGAACTCCTACGGCATTCAGACATCCGGGTAACGATGCGTTATGGCCATCTTTCGCCGGAGAATGTCAGGGCTGCGGTGAAGGTCCTTGAAGGAGATCGGTCACGATCTGGCCATCCTGTGACTTTGATCGAGTAGGAGAAGATGGGATAACCAATTGATTAAA
>NZ_MSCV01000014.1 GCF_002005105.1 Methylocaldum sp. 14B
AAGTACATTCAGGGAAGTCTTGCGGCATAGGCAACCTGCAGGACAACCCCGCCAATCAAGCCAAACAGTCGAGATTCCGCAAGTATTTGCGGAATGTACTTAGAGCATTTTCATCTCGCTCGTACGGCAAAACAGGCCTGGCAGGAGTCGTTGGCGCCTTCGGCGACGGTAAATTGATTCAAGCATTCGTAGGTCGGCAATCCTTTGCCGACGAACCCGTTGGCCCAACTGCACCGTCGGGAAAGGATTCCCGACCTACTCGCGAGTGCCCGTACAGTAGGTATGAAAATGCTCTAATGCCGCATGACTAATGCATTTGTTTCAGAGCGTCGGCGACAATCGTACAAGAACCGAACTCTATAGGACTAATTACGGAGACGCGTCCGGCGACGGACAGATCGGCCGGTATGCGGGTAAACCGGCAGTGGATCCAGGGGGAATGCAAACTGCATGTTTTCGGCTTCGCCACACTCGAAAGTACGCTATCCGGCATTGAAGTTGACGCCCCTTTGAAATCTCGGAACAAACCGAAATGTAGTCACCCCAGTGGCGTGAGCTACTGCTCTCGGGCAATGTTGAAGCCGAAAGGTAAAATATGGCGAACGGGGCGAAGTGTGCAGCATATCGGCAAGCATCGATTCGGGGCGGCGTCCCTGTTCGCACCAGGTCATAAGAGCCTATCCCAGTAGGCTCAAGAAACCCTTCGACAAGCTCAGGGCGAACGGCCTACTGGGATAGGCTCTAAGTACGATTTCGGCCGTCGAGGACACCTCAGGATAAGCCTTACGATGTCTCATTTTTGCCACGCGTATACCTTCGATCCAACTTACGGCTACACCCTGGATAGGCTCCTGCAAGTCGGAGCTCCGGTCATACCGGATGATTTCGCGGCTTTTTGGGAGGCCCGCTACCGGCGAACCTTGACGGTATCCCCCCAAGCGCGTCTGGGCCGATGGCCCGAAGGTCGGGAGGGCTTCTCCGTGTACGACCTCGAATACCGTTCCACGGGCGATTTCATCATCGGCGGCTGGTTGCTTCTGCCGCAAGACCGGCCGGTGCGGCGCGGCCTGGTGGTGGGGCACGGCTATGGCGGCCGGGATGCGCCGGATTTTGACCTTCCTGTCGCGGATACCGCCTTTCTGTTTCCCTGTTTTCGTGGCCTTTCCCGAAGCCGCCGGCCGCCGATTTCCGAGGAGCCGTACTGGCACGTCCTGCACGACATCGACAAGCGCGACCGTTACATTCTCGGCGGTTGCGTGGAGGACTTGTGGCTCGCGGTGTCGGCTCTGCTCGAGCTGTACCCCGAGACGGTCGGTCATATCGGCTATATGGGCATCAGCTTCGGCGGCGGCATCGGCGCCTTGGCGTTGCCCTGGGACGCCCGCATCCGGAGGGCGCACCTGAACATGCCCACCTTCGGCCATCATCCCCTGCGTCTCGAACTCCCGACCGTAGGCAGCGGGCGCGCGATCAGGGATTACCAGCAGAAGCACGGTAACATTCTGGACACATTACGCTATTACGATGCCGCGAGTGCGGCGGCGTATACCGGGATCCCCGTTCAGGTGGCGGCCGCCCTGTTCGATCCGGTGGTGGCACCGCCCGGACAGTTCGCGGTCTATAACGCCCTAGCAGGGCCGAAGAGCCTTTATGTCCTGGAAGCGGGGCATGTCGATTATCCGGCCAGGGCGCGGCAGGACGCGGAACTGCGGGACACTCTCGCGGATTTTTTCGAAGCGCTGTAGTTGCATGAAGCCCGAATCCTTCGATCGCTGCTTACGATACTCGGTAATTCAGCATGAACCGTGAATATCATCGTTGGTATAGCCCGCGGCTGAATCGCGACATGGAACTGCTGGTGTTCGGCCATGCCGGAGCGAAAGTGTTGGTGTTTCCGACGCGCGACGGGCGATTTTACGAATACGAGGACTTGCGTATCGTGCAAGCACTGGCCCACAAGATCGAGGCGGGACAATTGCAACTCTATTGCGTCGACGGCTTGGCGCACGAGACGTTTTATTGTGGCTGGCGGCACCCGGCGGATCGAGTCCGACACTATATCGAGTTTGAGGACTATATCCTCAATGAAGTCTTGCCGTTCATGGCCGCAAAAAACCCGCATCCTTGTGTCATTGCTCATGGCTGTAGCCTGGGTGCCTTCTATGCCGCCAACATCGCGTTTCGTCACCCGCACCTGTTTCGGAAGCTCAGCGCATTTTCCGGGCGCTACGATCTGACCCTGAGTGTCGAGCATTTCGGCAATCTGTACGACGGCTATTACGACGACAACATCTATTACAATACCCCCTGCCATTTCCTGCCCAATCTCGGGCAATGCGACCAACTGAACGCCTTGCGCGCCATGGACATCATCCTCGTCGTCGGTCGGGAGGATCCCTTTCTCGAAAACAACCGTTATCTGAGCCGCATGCTCTGGGAAAAAGGCGTGTGGAACCACCTCAGCGAGTGGGACGGCCGCGCCCATCAAGCCCACTACTGGCGCAAGATGGCGCCGCTATACGTGTGATTTGGATGTCCGTTTTCAGACTAAAGTACCTGTGCGGAAATGTCGCATGAGGCATGTACGACAGGCCGAAAAGTTTTTGCTATCGTCGAAATCGCCTTGTTCCATAAGCCATCGCTTTCGTCGCAGCAACCCATACAGGTATCACTATGGCCAAGAAAACATCCTCCGATTCAAATGACACTGGGGAAAAAATCCTTCGGGAAACCATCGTACAGATGACTTCCGAAACGCACCAAGAAACCGTGATGGAAGCAACCGCCCTGGAAACGCCGGCACGAGCAGCCGTTCAAGGTTTAAGGGAAGGTGCGGGCGATGCGCGCGAAGCCGTTTCCGGAGGCGTGTCGGCCGTAAGTCAGACCTTGTCCGAGGTTGTCTATAAAGGCTTTTATTATCTATCGTACGGGGTCGTTTACAGCGCTCTGGTCGTCGCGAGCCTGATACCCACCGATAATGCCATGGGCGAAGGAATCCAGGCCGGCGCGGATGCTGCCAAGAAATCCTTTGACGAGTACCAGAAGGAGCGGGCGGCTCATCGGGATTCGGCCGCTACCGTTGAAGCTCCCGCGGATGCGGGCTTAGCCACTTCCTGAGCCATTATCCTAGAAACGGCAGTTGACCGCTTAGATGCGGTAGAAACGCCGCGAGGATTCCGACCGTCGTCCCTTCTGCCGATTTCACCGTTTGGGTGAAGCCGCTACGTGCCCGATTGCACGGCGGGCGGGCCACCTGGCGGCGTTGCTCCTTCTTGCGGGAGACTACCCCGCGGCGGCGTCGCGCCTTGCCAGCCGACCCGCCCGCCGCACACTCGAGCACGTCCAACTGCCGTTTCTAGGATTATCCGCCTACTTCGAAAAAACCCCGCCTCGTTTCGCGGGGTTTTTGTTTGTCTTTTCGTTAATCGATCGGACGATAACACTCCGGCAACCGGATGTTCTCCCTTGGCACCTGGCGAACTTGCATGCGCCGGCGGGGGGATCGAATGTCGTCCATCATCGACAGCGGGTGAGAGATCAATGTGAACGCGCCTAGTTCATCTCCGCCAACAGCGAAGTCCGGAGACTTTCGAGAGCCGGAGTTTGTTTGCGCGCCTCGGGTAGTCCGTCGATTTCCTCGAGCGCGGCGGCGAAAGTCCGTTTGGATTCGTCCATGCGCGCCAGCGCCTTGAGAATCATTCCCTTTTTGTAGAGCAAGAAAGGCATACGCTGGTGGGTTGCGAGCATTTGATCGACCCGCCGCAACGCCGACTCGTAGCGTTGTTGCTCCATCTCCAGCGTCAGCGCCCGCTCGCTCAGCACGTGCAGAGGGCCGAGCCGCGCGATTCCGTCGTTCAGCACTTCTATGGCCTTGTCCGTTTTGCCCGCCGAGTGAAAGGCGTCGGCGGCGTAGAGCACGTGATCGGGTTTTATGTCCTTGGAGAGTCTGACGGCTGTCAGGTACGCCTCGGCCGCGGCTAGCGGTTTGCCCGATACCGACAGGATATCGCCGGTGAGCACGTGGCCGCGCGCCTTGGCGGCATTGTTCGTTGCCTGCCGGAGAAATTGCCGCGCGGATTCCAACGCGGCATCCGGCTGTTTCAGCACGAGTTGCGCCCGGGCCAGATGGAAGAGTGCGTCGATCCGTCCAGGAGCGAGTTTGATCGCTTTGGCGAGGTCGTCGTGCGCATGGTCGGCGTGACCCTCGTCGAGAAACAATTGGCCGCGTTTTATGAGCAGATCGGCGTTCTTGGGGTGATGAGCGATTTCGCGGTTGAGATCGTGGATGCGTTCGTGCACGTCGCCGTGAGCCAGCGTGAAGCCAGAATATCCCAGCAGTGCGGCAATAAGCAGTGTTCGTCTAGACATGAACTTTTCCTAGGTGCAAGAACGTGCCGGGACCCGAGCATTGAGCACGGGTGCCCGGCGTCGGAAGTTTATTGATAGGTGACAGTGAGTTTCGGTCGTTGCGACTGCGTACCGTACTCGGACGAACGCAGATCGACGCCGTCGCTGGTGCCGCCGTCCACGATCATGAGGCCGTTGTTCGCGGCCGCTCCGTTGACCCAGCCCTGTACCAGCGAGATGCCGGCGCCGTTGAGCTGGATGGTGTGGGTGCCGGTCGCCGAGGGCTGGAAGGAGCCGATCAGTACGCCCTGATTGTTCAGCGGATCGACGCTGTTCCAGGTGGCGCCGCCTTCGGTCCAGGCCGTGTTCACCGCATACAGGTTGTAGGTGCCGTTGCTGAGGTTGGAAACCCGCAGCGTGACGGTGGCATTGGTCACGGTGGCCATTGCCGGGATTGATGAAACATTCCACTTCATCAAACCGATGAGGCGGCCGTTGGTGCCGTCGGCGCCATCGGCGAGTACGGTCGTGGCATTGCCGTAGTTGGTGGTGGCCTTGCCGCTTGCGACATAGGTGTCTTGCGTGCCGGCGTAAGCGTTTAGGCCGTCCTGCAACTGTACCGTTTGCGGCGCGCCGCCGGCCGTGTACATGCCGGCGTCCACGTTGGCGACGCTGCTGCCCGCAACCGCGCTGAACACGGCGGTCTTGCCATCGAGCGGACTCGCATCGCTGTCGATGCTGTCGTTCCCGCCCTGATCCTGCGGCGAGAGGGTGCGCGTCCCTGGAATGAACCGCACGTAGTAGCTGCCGGCCGCAACACTGTCGAACTGGTAGGCTCCGCTCGTGTTGGTGGACTGGGTGGCGACCAGCGTATTGGTATCGGTATAGAGCCGCACCTCGATGCCTTGCAGGAAGCTCTCGCCCGTTTCGCGAATGCCGTCCGCGTCCACGTCCTGCCACACCACGCCGCTCACGTTAGCCAACTGCGGCGGCGGTGTTCCGCCCTTGGTCACGGTGAAGTAGTCGCGTATCGTGCCGTTGTTGTTGAGGAATTTGGCGTCGAGCGTCAAACCGTTCACATCCAGCACCATCGAGCCCAGTTCGTTCAGCGAGATGTACATGGCCGGATGATTGAGCGTGCCGCCGCTTGTTTTACCCGAGCTGCCCGCCACCGCGTAGACCGCGCCTGCGTGCGATGCGCCGACGCCCGATTTGGTGTAGGCCCCGGTGCCGTCGATGCGGCCGCTGCCGGACTGCACGACGTGGCTTGCGTCGCTGAAGGTCGAGGACGAGCCGTAATGGCCGTCGATGAACTTCGAGCGTTCATAGGAATGGCTGTGGCCGGTCAGTACCAGGTCGATGCCATAGCTCTCCAGTATCGGCAATACGTTCTGGCGCATTTCGACCAACTGGGTCTCGGTGTCGGAATTATGCGAACCCTTGGAGTAGGGCGGGTGATGCCAGAAGGCGATATTCCAGTCGGCGGTGGAAGCCTGCAGATCGGCTTCCAGCCAGTTCAACATCGGGCTGCCCACGGCGCGGCTCGAATCGTGGGAATCGAGCACGATGAAGTGGATGTTGCCGTAGTCGAAGGAGTAATACGCCTCCGTACCCGATGCCACACCGCCCGCTTCGCCATTGCGCGGCAGCGAGAAGATGTCGTAATAGGGGCCAGTCTCGGTGCCCGAATCGGCCGAGGCGCCGTCGTGGTTGCCCAGCGTCGACCAGGTCACGGACTGCCGTAGCATGTCCGGATACATGTTGAACATCTTCGATTGATATTCGGCATCGGTACCGCTGCTGTAGGCATTGTCGCCGAGTTGCAGCCACAAATGGGTGGGATTGGTGCCGGTGAAGTTGCGATAGGCGTTGTACACGGCGGCCTGGCCTGAAGTGCCGGTGCCGGCATCGCCGATCACCCAGATGCGCGTCGGCTGCTGTGTGCCAGTGGTCGGCGCGGTGTGGAAATAGGTATTGCTGTCGCCGCCCGAGAGTGTCTGCGTGGTGGAGCCGATCGAGTAATAGTACTTGGTCTGCGGATTGAGTCCACTCACCTGCACGCTGTGCTCGGTGGTCGACGCGGCATCATCGAAGGTGAGCGTCAAGTTCGTAGGGCTGGTGCCGACGCGCACCCGGCTGTTCGAGGCCACGTCCGAGCGCCAGCGCACGATGAGCCCGCTAGATGTGCCCATCTGCAAATAAGGGCCGCGGGTGACCGAAAGCGCGGCGGCATCGCGGGCCAGCGTCGTCGCCATCAAGGCGGCAAGAGTCAATGAAAAAACGCGGAAAAAGTTCGACGGCTTCATAGAAACTCCCTGGTGTTGGTTGTGGAGCCGCCGGAATACTACGCAGCACAAGTGACGAACTAGTGACAGGGATACGACGAAAACGAAGCTCAGCGCATCGAAGACTTCCAGGTGAGCCGAACCTGTAAAGGTCATGAATCGGTCATCGAACCGTCATCAGGCTGACCCGAAGCGATTTATAGAATCCGGGCCTCCAGAAACTCCATGAGGTGTTCCATGCAGGCCTTCGATCGACAAACACGCAATATTCTGTCTCCCATCGGCAAAGCTGCCGCGTCCGCGCTCCTGTTGGCCTTGAGCATGTCCGCTCAAGTCTTGGCGGAGGGCGGCGACATTCAGCTTTCCGCCGGCGGTGAAATCGCAGGCGCTACCATTCAAGTCCCAGGAGCGCCCGACCGCATTCGAATCCCCGTCGGTCAAATCACAGCGGACGGAGGCCGTCTTCCCATATTTCGCCCGAGTGACCCGCTCCGGCTTCTTCACGATCTGCCGCAAATGGAACAGGGCATCCAGTTCGGCGATGTCGGCGAGGGACGCGCCATCGTGTGGAGCCGCTGCGACCGCCCGGCCCGCATGTGGGTGGAATACGCGTTCAACGAACAATTCACCGATTCCAAGGTCATCCGCGGTCCTCATGCGCTCGAAGTCTCCGACTTCACCGCGCGTCAGGACCTGGTCGGGCTGCCGTCCGGAAAGGACGTCTACGTGAAGGTCTGGTTCGAGGATCTGACCAACGCCCGCGACAAGAGCGAGCCGGTCATCGGTCGTTTCCACACCGTGGGCAAGCACGAGGACATACGCTTCGTGTGGGGCGGCGATACCGCGGGACAGGGCTGGGGCATCAACGAGGCGTTCGGCGGCATGAGGATCTATGAAGCCATGCGTCAAGTGAAGCCGCAGTTCTTCATTCAGAGCGGCGACAGCGTCTACTCCGACGGTCCCATCGAAGCGAGCAAACCGGCCGAAAACGGCCAGATCTGGACTAACCTCGTAACGCCCGAAGTCTCCAAGGTCGCCGAAACCCTGGACGAGTTCCGGGGCCGCTACAAGTACAACCTGCTGGACGCCAACCTCCGCCGCTTCAACGCCGAAGTGCCGCAGATCTGGCAATGGGACGACCATGAAGTGGTCAACAACTGGTCCGATGCCAAGGACCTGGCCAACGATCCCCGCTACACGCTCAAGGAGATTCCGGTGCTGATCGCTCACGCCACGCGCGCTTTCCACGAATATGCGCCCCTGCGCCCGCATACGGCGGAAGAGTCCGAGCGTCTCTACCGCAAGATTTCCTACGGCCCGCTGCTGGACGTGTTCGTCATCGATATGCGCAGCTACCGGGGCCCGAACACGGCCAACTTGCAGACGCAGGAGGGACCGGAAACGGCGTTTCTGGGCGAAGCGCAGTTGAAGTGGCTGAAAAAGGAACTGAATAAATCGCGGGCCACCTGGAAAGTCATTTCCGCCGACATGCCCATCGGCCTCAACATCGGCGACGGCGTCGATGCGAACGGCCAGCCCCGCTGGGAAGCCATCGCCAACGGCGACAACGGCCCCGCCGTCGGCCGCGAGCTGGAAATCGCCCGCCTCTTACGCTTCATCAAGCACGAGCGAATCAAGAACATCGTGTGGCTGACCGCCGACGTCCATTATGCCGCCGCGCATTTCTACGATCCCTCGGAGGCGCAATTCAAGAACTTCTCGCCGTTCTGGGAATTCGTCGCCGGCCCGCTCAACGCCGGTTCCTTCGGTCCCAATACCACCGATGGCACCTTCGGGCCGCAGGTCGTGTTCGCCAAGGCGCCGCCGGCGGGTCAGGTCAACCTCTCGCCCTATGCGGGCTTGCAGTTCTTCGGCGAGGTCAACATCAACCGCAAGACCCACGAGTTGACGGTGGACCTAAAGGATCTTTACGGCGCGTCGGTATTCAGCAAGACACTGAAGGCTGAACACGGACGAGATCCCGACTGAGTAGACAACCGAGCCAGGCCCCGAATTGGTGAAAACGCATGTCGACGCCATCGGCCCGTGGAAGCGTTCCTTCGTTCGACATTCAAGCGAACATTAATCGTAAGGGTGGGTTAGCGCAGCGTAACCCACCGACTCGGGCAAATTGGGGGCCATACGGCTTAAAACTGATAAGCAGCCTCGATTGCAAACAAATCCCAATCACGTTCGAGTTCTCTGACGTTCCGGTTCTCGGCAAGAGATACCCAGCCCGCACCATGGACCCGATGATATTCGGCACGAATCATAAAGTTATCGATTATGTTGAATCGAAGTCCCGCCATCCAATCTTTGGCAAAGAAAAAGGAGCCAGGAATGCCGGTACGCACTTCGTACTTTTTCCCATAGCGATCACTGACGTCTGTATAAAATACATCGTAACGCCCGATCAATTCGATATAGTGGTTGATCTTATAACCCGCCTGAAAGTAATACCCTTCACCGTTGTATTCATTATCTGGGAGAAATCGCCCGAAGTTCTCAAAGCGTATGTTGCGAATTGAATATTCAGAAGCAAGCGATAGCGACTCGCCGTTGTACTGGATGCCTAAACCGTAGGGTTGATATTCAAATTCACCCGAATCGATTATCGGATCCGATTGCTTATCATAATCGCTGATTAACCACGCAGCGCTAAATACGACCCGGATTAGCCCACCCGAATAGTCATACGCCAGCTGAGTTGCCGCCGAAAAATCTCCGACAAACTTTCCTGGACGGTTGCTGCCCCCGAATACATTAAATTCAAGGCTATTATCCGGTATGGATGCTCCAAGATTTGCCTTGAATGAAAAATTGCCGAAAGGGGAACTGAAGTCCGTGTAAAACTGGGCGCCATCGGTCGCCATGCCGACATTTCGAGTACGGTCGAAGTAAAGACTTTGGGGCAGAAATATGGAAGGTCGAGTAAAAGGAGCATCCCGTGATTCGTTATACAAACCCAGCGGTAATTTGACTCGCCCCAGGCGAACTCCGGATCGAAAGCCGGGATGATCGAGCGCCGTGACGTCCATAAGACCGTAATCGAGCCGTAGCTCTTCGGGAATTTGCTCGCCAGCTCGGCGATATAGGCCTTGGACCGCGAAGCGGACATTATTGAAGGGACGCGCCGCCGCATTTAATCCGACCTGCGTCAAGTCGAAGCTTCCGTGCCTACTGTTGCCGTAAAACTGATTTCCGGATGTGGCTACAAAACCTTGTTCGAGAAATCCGTGGACCTGAAAGCTCTCTGACCAGTTGCCAAAAGCTCCACCGGCATGTGAGCTTAACGGGCAAATCATTACTAGCAAAAAAGCTAAAAAATAGGTTCCTTTTTGCATCATTCGGAAACAATGTAGTGGCAACCGAGACTCGTGGCCTAAAGCTCCCGCTTGGGTGCTTGCTTCAACGCCAATGCGATTTAGTTTAGACGCAAAAAAGCCGCGCACAGGGCAGGGCGAGAAGGTGTCGGCTTTTCATTGTTTGATGGGATTTTGAGGGGAATCCGAAAAAGGGGCGGATATCCCAAGCTTTCTTTATGATCAAGTGTTGCCTTAACTGGCTATGTGTCAACCGAGTGTCAACGCAGTTATAACGTTTTACGGCTTTTTGTGATGCTTTGAATTGTAAGTGTTTGTATTTGGTTGTTTTTCGTGTCCTTGCGTCACGTTGCAACGGACTCTGACTCCGTAAACCCTGGTTCGAATCCAGGTCCCCCAGCCACTCCGAGCATTGTCACGTGACCAAATCGTGACATTGCTCGAAAATGCCGGGGGTATTCATATCTGCCAGCGGCATGTTGGAAAGCCCTTGCGCTGTGCAGCCGCCGCGAGCCTCCAGCGCTCTGGCCGTCAAGATCGGCCAATCGGGTAGTTGCCACAGATTCCGTTGACTCTATCCAGCGCTTCGTTTCCCGGTCTCCCATGGGCTGTGGCGGAGATCGAAACTACTGCGCTGATTTTTCGAGCCTTTCCGTCCCAAAGAGCGGGCAGGGCAACTTTCTAGGTGACACCCGTCAACTGATTCTAAACGTGTGTCTGCTCGTCGCGTCCTCCGACTCGCCGGTATTGCCTACGTCTACTAGAGCCGAGACTTCATCTGGCCGACTGAGCAAATGTTCAAGCTACATGAACTGATTCTTCTTTCTCGTCGTCTTGGACGACGCCCCTCTGGCCGAAATCTTGCCGAGGAAGATGTCGTTCACCGATCCGGCGCAGCAATTCCGTGAGCGGTCATACAAAAACCTTGGGCCGGTACTCCGAGGGCCGCGTTGAACTTGGCGGACAGGTTCTGATGCGCGGCGAGCGCCGCCAGTTCCACGATGCCATCGTCGCCGAAGGCTTGCCGTAATCGGTCGATCAAATCCTGATCTATCTCGATTCCGGTGCCCGTGATGGTCTCCACGTAGGCTAGAGCGGCTCTTTCCGCTTCGCTGAATCGAGGCGAATCCCTAAACCCGATCAGATCGTGCAATTGCTCTGGCGATACGCCCCGGTCAAGAGCATGGGAGGCGTTGAGATCGATGCAGAAATGGCATGAGTTGAGCTGGGCGATGCGAGTGCGGATCAGTGCGCGCAGCGCACCGCTCAAGGGTGAAGATTTACGTTCCAGGGCCAAATTCATCAACTGAAAGCCGACAAACGCCAGCGGCAGGCGTGCCCACAGGCGCACAGGTTCCGGCAGAACCCGCAAACGCCGGCGCATCAGGGCTAATACCGGGCGCAAGTACCAGGCATAGCGGTAGTTCTCGGGGGTGTCGACAAAGCTCATAGGGCTTCCGGTTTTCAGTGTGTAACGGTGGAGTCAGGGTTTAGACCATTTTCCGGTTTGGTGTAGCGTCCGAAGTAGGTCGGCAAGGGATTGCCGACCTACGATTGCTTCAGGTTTTCGGTATGTGGCGGTGGGCGCGATCTTCAGTCCGCGAGTCGTCGCAGTCTGAAGATCGTCCCTGGGAAAATTATGGTCTCAGCTCAACTTCAGCAGCATTTTTCCCCGCCGCATTCGGCGATTTGTCGCCCGCCCTTGGTTTCCGCTGCCGGACGGCGGGTTCCCGGCGGTGCGCACCAAGCCACCGGTTCGGCGAGAATCTTTGGTTCGATGCCGATGAAGTGCTTCTGATAAGGGCCTTCGGTGAGGGTGCGGAAGGTTCGCTCGCATACGGCAATGCGCTCGCCGCGCGGGAAGATATGGCCCTCCTCGTCGCGCACTTCCGCGTAAGGGCCGCGATAGATCACCGCATGGCCCCGGTCCAGGCATTCCCGGCCGTAGCCTTTGACGGCGACCAGGGTGACGGCGCGGAATTCGATGTTCTCGACCACCTGCCAGGGTTCGGCTTCCCATTTGTCCAGGCATACGGCGCTGAAGCCGGCTTGCTCGAAGGCTCGGACGAATTCCCGTTCCTCGAAGGCGCCAGAGATGCAGCCACTCCACAGAGCGGGATCGTCCTTCAGATGTTGGGGCACGGGCTCGTCGGCGACAATGTCGGAGATGGCAACCCGTCCGCCCGGTTTGAGCACCCGGAAAATTTCCCGCACCAGTTGCGTTTTTTCGTCATCGCCCACCAGGTTCAGCACGCAGTTGGAAATGACCAAATCCACCGAGGCGTCGGCAATCAGCGGCTGGGTTTTGCGCTGCCTGGCCTGCCAGGATTTCAGCGCCGCCAGGGACGCCGCGTCGGTAACCGGTTGTTCGGCCAGATAGCGTTCCATTGCGGCGACGTCCAAGGCCAAATCCTGGATATAGCCCTTGTGGAAACGCACCCGGTCGCCGCCCAGTTTCTCGGCCATTTCCGACTGGTATTTGCGGGCCAGGGCCAGCATGTCGTCGTTCATGTCGACGCCGATGACCAGCCCCTGAGGGCCGACCAGTTGTGCCGCCATATAACAAATCTTGCCGCCGCCCGAGCCCAGGTCGAGCACGGTGTCGCCCTCCCGTACATAGCGGGAGGGATCGCCGCAGCCGTAATCCTTGTCGATGATTTCCCGCGGCAGCAGTTTCAATAGCTCGCGGTCGTAATCCACCGGACAACACAGGGCTTCCTGCCTCTCGCGAGCACCTTCGGAATAGCGTTCTCGTACCGACTCTTCTACAAACATCATGGACTCTCCAGATTCACTGTTCTCTTTCTACGTGTTCAGTGCGCCGCCGCAGGAGCTGCCGCAGCCGGCGGTACAGCCATAGCAATGATCGGCCGTGGCGATGGCCTGGCCTTGCAATGCGCTTGCATCGATTTCCGTGATATGACGCCGTCGCCCGCCCAGCGGCAAGCCCAGCATCTGATTAAAATCGCAGTCGTGGACGTAACCTTGCCAATCGATGCTGATCAGGCTGCGGCACATGATGCCTTCCAGGTTTTCATCGCGGTGAGCGCTTTTCAGCAAGCGCATGTAAGGTTCGAACTGGCCTTTCGACACCAGGGTGCTGCCGAAGCGCTGGATGGGCATGTTGGCGAGGGCATAAAGCCGGTTGAAGACGATGTCGTAGCGGGCCTTCAGCTCTCGATGGTAGGCGGCTTCCAGTTCCTCCTGGGCCGGCGGCAATGTCGGCCCCTGGGGGTTGTAGACCAGGTTCAGGATCAACCCCGTGCCGGGTCGGCCGTAGCCGAGTCCATTGAGTCTTTTCAAGGCGCGAAGGCTCGCTTCGAATACCCCGTTGCCACGTTGCCGGTCCACGTTGTCTTCGAGGTAACAGGGGAGGGAAGCGGTGATTTCCACCTTTTGCGCGGCCAGAAAATCGGCGAGGCTCTCGTAACCGGGTTCTTCCAGAATGGTGAGATTGCACCGGTCGATCACTCGAAGATCCAAGTCCCGCGCGCTTTCCACCAGATGGCGGAAATGCGGGTTCATCTCAGGGGCGCCTCCGGTCAGATCCAAGATGGCAACTCCGGCCCGCCGCAGCAGATCGAGCACCTGGTCCACGGTTTCCCTGTCCATCATCTCCTTGCGTTTCGGTCCGGCATTGACGTGGCAATGCAGGCAGGTCTGATTGCAGCGGTAACCCAGGTTCACTTGCACCGTGTCCAGCTCTCCGCGGACGATGACGGGAAAATTGCTGGATCGTACCAAGGGCAATATCGCATGCATGCGCGGCTTTGACTCCGTCGGGAAGTGGAAAATTTAAATCATTAGTCGCCTGCCGAGACGAAATCTTACAGCGTCGCGAAGAAAATCATCCCGGTGCGGCTGTAAGTTTTCTATCTCATTGTCCGACCAATTAATAGCATTATTCGACCATTGCCTTTAGGGAAATCCGTCATGAACCCTTACCGTATCGGTCTTGTCATCGTCCTCCTGTCGCTTGCTTGGGCTTTTTTCGCCTTCGACCTGCAACGCTTTTTCACTTTGGAGACGTTGAAAGCCCAGCAGGAAGCCATCGCCGCTTATCGAACCGCCCATCCTTTCCTCGCCATCACGATTTACGGCCTCCTCTATGTAGCGGTCACGGGGCTGTCCCTGCCCGGCGCGGCGGTGCTGACTTTGGCCGGCGGCGCCGTGTTCGGTCTGCTGTGGGGCACGGTGATTGTATCTTTCGCTTCGACCATCGGGGCAACCTTGGCCTTTCTCGCATCCCGCTTTTTGTTTCGCGATGCGGTCAAAGCCCGGTTCGGCGAGCGTCTGAAAGCCATCGATTCAGGCATCGCCCGTGATGGCGCGTTTTACCTTTTTACCTTGCGGCTGGTGCCGGCGTTTCCGTTCTTCGTCATCAATCTTCTGATGGGCCTGATCGCCATACCCACTCGCACATTTTATTGGGTGAGTCAGCTGGGGATGCTGGCGGGAACGATCGTTTACGTGAATGCCGGCACGCAGTTGGCCAAGATCGAATCCCTGTCGGACATCCTCTCGCCCGGCCTGCTTTTGTCATTCGCCCTATTGGGCCTGTTCCCGCTGCTGGCCCGCAGGCTGGTGGATACGATCAAGGCCCGCAAGGTGTATGAGCCCTGGGAAAAACCCAAACGCTTCGACCGTAACCTGGTGGTGATCGGTGCGGGCTCTGCGGGTCTGGTCACCGCCTATATCGCGGCCGCCGTGAAGGCAAAGGTGACGCTGATCGAGAAACACCGCATGGGCGGAGACTGTCTCAACACCGGCTGTGTCCCTTCGAAAGCCCTGATACGCACGGCGAAACTGCTGAGCCAGATCGGTCGGGCACCCGAGTTCGGCATCCGCCGGGCCTCTGCGGAGTTCGATTTCGCCGATGCGATGGAACGGGTGCAGCGGGTGATACGGACTGTGGCGCCGCACGACTCGGCGGAACGGTACACCGAATTGGGCGTTGAAGTGATCGAGGGCGAAGCGAGGATCGTCTCGCCCTGGTCGGTGGAGGTTCGCACGGAAGCGGGCACTCGCACGCTCAGCACCCGCGCCATCGTCATCGCTGCCGGTGCGAGGCCTTTCGTGCCGCCTATCCACGGATTGGAGGAGGTGGGCTATCTCACTTCGGACAACGTCTGGGATATCCGCGAATTGCCGAAGCGTCTGGTCGTCCTCGGTGGTGGTCCGATCGGTTGTGAGCTGGCGCAGGCGTTCGTCCGATTCGGCAGTCGGGTTACTCAGGTGGAGATGTTGCCCCGACTGCTGATCCGGGAGGATCCGGAAGTCTCCGAAATCATTGCGCGGCGTTTCCGCGACGAGGGCGTAGACCTTCGGTTGGAGCATCAAGCCAAACGGATCATCGTCGAGAACGGCGAGAAAATCCTGATCGTCGAACACCAGGGGCAAGAGATACGGATAGTCTTCGACCAAATACTGGTGGCTGTCGGCCGCGTCGCCAACACTAAGGGCTACGGGCTGGAAGAACTCGGCATCGAAACGACGAAAGCGCGCACCGTCGAAACCGACGAGTTTCTTCAGACGCTTTATCCAAATATCTACGCCTGCGGAGATGTGGCCGGGCCGTTCCAGTTCACGCATACGGCTTCCCATCAGGCCTCGTACGCGGCGGTCAACGCGCTCTTCGGCGATTTCAGGAAATTCCGGGCCGATTACCGGGTCATTCCTTGGGCAACCTTTACCGATCCGGAAGTGGCGCGGGTAGGCCTTAACGAACAGGAAGCCAAGGAACGGGGCATTCCTTATGAAATCAGCCGCTATGGCCTCGACGATCTGGACCGCGCCATTACGGACGGCGAAGCGCACGGTTTCGTCAAGGTGCTCACCGTACCGGGCAAGGACCGGATACTCGGCGTGACCCTCGTCGGCGAGCATGCGGGAGACCTGATCGCCGAATTCATCCTGGCCATGAAACACGGGCTGGGACTCAACAAAGTACTCGCCACCATTCACATCTACCCGACCCTGGCCGAAGCCAATAAATACGCCGCCGGGGTCTGGAAACGCGCGCATGCGCCGGAAGCGCTGCTTCGATGGGTGGAGCGGTATCATGCCTGGCGGCGGGGGTGATGGCCAAATAGGGCGTTTTCATTACGGTGTACGGATTCGTGTCGGGCAGGAAGAGCGTAGGTCGGCAATCCCTTGCCGAGCCGGTACGTCGGCAAAGGGTTGCCGACCTACACATCAGGCTCCGTCACGCCGAATCGGAAAACTCTTAGCTTCTTCGCAAACCCTTACGTGCACGGAACCGTGCATTCCAGAACCGGCTCGCGACGTCCGGAGGATGAATATTTCTATAGCCCCGCATGGCCGTCTCAACGACCGGAAAATCACCGCCAAGCCGCGACGGCAGAGCGCGAGTAATCGTTGACATGTGATATTACGTGTATATACTCCTTAATATCTTTCGTTAAAAGTTAGGTATCCCGAACTTGTCCCAAGCATGTGCCCCCTCGAGTGAAATGCCGGATTACAGGTGCTGTATGGAATGCACCGGCTTCAATCTCCGTAAGGCGACCCGTGCGGTGAGTCAGCTTTACGACGAGATGCTGCGCCCGGCCGGCATACGGGGTACGCAGTATTCGCTTCTGGTCGCCGTCCATATGAGCGGACCCATCACGGTGACCCAGCTTGCCGAGAACGCCGTCATGGACCGAACGACTTTGAGCCGTAATCTGGAGCTTCTTGAGAATCAAGGGCTTATCGATGTCGCCTCCGGCGAAGATCGCCGCACCCGGATGGTGACGATTACCGACGAAGGACGGGGCGTGCTGCTTAAAGCGTATCCTCTGTGGGAACAGGCACAGTCCAGAATCAGGGAGGCTATGGGCGAAGACCGATTGCAAATCCTGATGAGAAGCCTGTCGGACTTGATTGAGGCATCACAGGCGCGATAATTTTTTTCGTCATTTACGTGTATATACACTATAAGGAGATATACATGATGAATCTCGATGAACACCCCACTGTCAGGCATTTTCGTGAAGCCGATCCAGCGGCGGAAGAGGCGATTGGCGGGCGAGTACTGGAAGCATCTTGGTTGCGCCGACTGGCGTCGGAAGCCGGCGCGGACGACGCCGGTTGCATAGGGATTGGCCGGTCCGAACTCGACGCACAACGAGCGGACATCCTGCGCGTCTTCCCGTGGGCAAAGACCCTCTTGAGCTTCGTCTGCCGCATGAACCGGGAGAACATCCGCAGTCCTGCCCGTTCCGTCGCCAATCTGGAGTTCCACAATACGGGCGACGAGATCAACGAGGTCGCCCGGCGAATGGTCAGGGTTTTGGAGCAAAAAGGCATCCGTGCGATCAATGGTGCGATGGGATTTCCGATGGAGGCGGATCGCTGGCCCGGCAAGATGTGGGTGGTGTCGCACAAGCCGGTAGCCGAGGCGGCAGGTCTTGGGCGCATGGGTATCCATCGCAATGTCATCCATCCCCGGTTCGGCAACTTCGTTCTTCTCGGCACGATCATTCTGGATGCCGAGATCGACGAGGAGTCGCATCCCATTGACTACAACCCCTGCCTCGAATGCAAGCTCTGCGTTGCCGCCTGTCCCGTGGGTGCGATCGGAGCCGACGGGCATTTCGACTTTTCGGCCTGTTACACCCACAACTATCGGGAGTTCATGGGCGGATTCACCGACTGGGTCGAGGCCATCGCCTCGAGCGCAAACGCCAGAAGTTACCGACAGAAAGTCTCTGATGCCGAGTCCGTTTCCATGTGGCAAAGCCTTTCTTTCGGGGCGAATTACAAGGCTGCCTATTGTCTGGCGGTGTGTCCGGCGGGCGATGACGTCATCGGACCGTTTCTCAATGACCGGAAGGGCTTTGTCAAAGACGTTGTGCGCCCCTTGCAGGACAAGCAGGAAACCGTCTACGTCATAGCCGGCTCCGATGCGGAAGGCCATGTGGCCCGCCGTTTTCCGCATAAAACCGCCAAACGCGCCAACAACAGCCTAAGGCCAACCTCGGTGCCGGCCTTCCTGAAGGGACTTCCTAATGTATTCCAAAGAGGGAAATCGAAAGGCCTCAATGCCACCTATCACTTTACTTTCACTGGCGGCGAGAAAATCGAGGCCACTATCATCATTCGTGACGAAAAACTCCAGGTGCTGGAAGGGCATAGCGGCCGTCCGGATTTTCAGCTGAAGGCCGATAGCCGCACTTGGCTTAAATTCCTGGCAAAGGAGAAGTACCTCGCCTGGGCGCTGATTCGTCGAAAAATTCGGTTCAAGGGACCACCGGGGCTGCTGTTGGCGTTCGGCCGTTGTTTTCCTGCGTAAACCCAAGCCGATTACGGCGACAACCGGCTCGCGGCGCTGGCGTACAACGCCTCGCGGAAGGACAATCGGTACGCCTGCCGGAGAATATTGTGTCGCTCCGGAAAGGCGATGGCGCCGAAGTCGCTCGCCGCTTTCAAGTATTTGGTCGAAAACGGACATTCTTATGAAGGCAAACATTCCAAGCCTAAGAGAACTCCGGTCACGTGCTAGCCGGTGAGTGCAATCCGGCAGTAGTGTGCCATGAATGCATGATTCTGCGGCGGCCAAGTGGTGCTGGCCGAAACGGCCGCGGATGGAGGCGTTTGCTGATCGAACAGCTTGTAAGGAAGTGGAATTTGTCTCGACTAAATGTCACGCGTAAACAGCAGGCTCACGAGAACCGCTGCGGCGGAAACTCCTATCGCAGAAAGAAGTTCGTGCGCTTGCCACGAACCTGATTCCCCTTGCCGCGCTTCATCGGACAAGTCGATGATGCGGTAAGTTTGTGATTACATACTTTTCACAGGACCCGACACTTATGCCGCGCCTATCCTTGAATCGCTATTTGAGCGCTCTCTCCGTCATGCTGCTCGTCGCGACAACAGCCTCGATTCCGCAGGCGGCCGAGCGGAAGCTGGTGTTGACCGGCTCCAGCACGTTAGCGCCGCTTGTGGCGGAGATCGGAAAACGTTTCGAGCAGGAAAACCCAGGCGTGCGCGTGGATGTGCAGTCGGGCGGTTCGTCGCGGGGCATCGCCGATGCCCGCTCGGGGCTGGCCGATATCGGCCTGGTGTCGCGGGCGCTCAAGCCCGACGAGCAGGACCTCAAAAGCTTCACCATCGCGCTGGACGGCATCACTCTCATCGTGCATAAGGACAATCCGGTGCAGACCCTGACCGACCCGCAGATCGTCGACATCTACACCGGCAAGATTACCCGCTGGCGTGCCGTGGGCGGGGCCGACCGGCCCATTACCGTGGTCAACAAGGCCGAAGGCCGCTCGACTTTGGAGTTGTTCCTGCATCACTTTCAGCTCAAGAGCGGCGACATCACGGCCCACGTGGTCATCGGCGAAAACCAGCAGGGTATCAAGACCGTTGCCGGCAACACGAGTGCTATCGGCTACGTTTCGATCGGCACCGCCGAATACGAGGTCTCTCAGGGCGTGCCCATCAAGTTGCTGCCCATGGCCGGGGTTGATGCATCGGTGGAGAATGTGCGCAATGGCCGGTTTCCGCTGGCCCGGCCTTTGAATCTGGTGACCAAGGCCGAGTCTGAAGGGCTGGTCCGGCAGTTCATCGACTTCAGCCGCTCGGAACGTGTTCATGATTTGGTCGAAGCACAGTATTTCGTCCCCCTCGCGCACTGACGCGCGCCTCGCCGGGTGGCTCTCGATCGCGGCCGGACTGGCCGCCGCGGTTCTGGTGCTGATCGTGCTGTTTCTGCTGCACGAATCCTGGCCCGTACTAAATCGGATCGGGTGGCTCCGCTTTTTGACCGATGCGGCCTGGCATCCTTCCGAAGGGCTGTTCGGCCTCGCCCCCATGCTCTGGGCGACATTGGCGTCCAGCACCGGGGCGCTGGTGCTGGCGGGGGGCTTGGGCGTGGCTTCGGCGCTGTTCTGCCGGTTTTACGCCCCGCCATCCGCCGCCCGCCCGTACCGGCGAATGGTGACCTTGCTCGCCGGGATTCCCTCCGTCGTGTTCGGGCTCTGGGGCTTGACCGTGCTGGTGCCGCTGATCGCCCGCTGGCAACCGCCGGGGGCCAGCCTTTTGGCGGGCATCCTCATTCTGACCCTGATGATCTTGCCCACTGTGGCCCTCACCGCCGATGCCGCGCTGGCGGCGGTGCCCAAGGCATACCTGCACGGTGCGGCGGCGTTGGGGATGTCGCGTTCGGGAACGATTCTTCGCGTGGTGCTGCCGGCGGCGCGGAGCGGCATCATCGCGGGTCTGCTGCTGGCGGCCGGGCGAGCTCTCGGCGAAACCATGGCCGTACTGATGGTTGCCGGCAATGTGGTGCAAACGCCTCATAGCCTGTTCGACCCGGTGCGTACGCTGACCGCCAATATCGCTCTGGAGATGGATTATGCCACCGGCGAGCACCGTGCGGGACTTTTCGTGTCCGGGTTGGTTCTGTCTGGGATGATCATCCTGCTGGCGGTTGCCGCGCTGCGGTTCGGCGGAGCGCGTTCACATGTTTGAGGCGGGACGGTTTGCCATGGTTCGCGGTCGGGTGCTTGAGCCGCTGATGACCTTGGCCGTCTGGGGCTCGGCGCTTCTGGTGGCGGGCGCTTTCCTGTGGCTGGTGGGCGATTTGCTATGGCATGGTGCCGAGCGGCTGTCCTGGGCTTTCCTGTCGTCATCGCCGCTGAACGCCGGTAGGACCGGGGGTATCGGCCCTATCCTGGTTTCCACACTGCTGATCCTGGGCGTGGCCGTCGCCGCCGCAGTGCCGCTGGGACTGGCGACGGCGGTGCTGCTGACGGAGTTTCTCCGTCCCCGCAGTCGGTTCGGGCGACTCGTCGGCCTGAGCCTGGATGTGCTCGCCGGGGTGCCTTCCATCGTTTTCGGGCTGTTCGGCAATGCTTTCTTCAGCGTCTTTCTGGGGCTGGGCTTTTCCATCCTGTCCGGCGGCCTGACCCTCGCCTGTATGGTGCTGCCCATCCTCATCCGCACAGCGGAAGCCAGCCTGCGCGCCGTGCCCGACGATTGGCGGCTGGGCAGCGCCGCGCTCGGCTTGTCGCGCACCGCGGCGCTTCGCCATATCCTGCTGCCGGCGGCATCATCGGGCCTCGTGGCCGGACTGCTGCTGGGCGTCGGCCGAGCGATGGCGGAAACGGCGGCGCTGATCTTCACCAGCGGCTATGTGGATCGTATGCCGTCCTCGCTCTTCGATTCCGGCCGCGCGCTGTCCGTCCATATTTACGACCTGTCGATGAACGTCGCCGGCGGCGACGGCAATGCCTACGCCTCAGCGCTGGTGTTGATCGGCCTGCTCATCCTGATCAACGGCACGGCCTTGTATCTGGCGGAACATTGGCTAAACCGAAGGATCATAGCTCCATGACCCAAACTCTCGACCGACACAGCGGCTGTTCGCCCAGTATCGATGCCGGCACCTACACCGTCGGTCCATTGCAATCCGGCCCGCCCTGTTGTGTGCCCGAACCCCTGATCCGGGTGACGAATCTCTCCGTAAGCTACGGCGATCACCCAGCCCTGAAGGATGTAACGCTGGATATCTACAAGGGCTGTATCACAGCGTTGATCGGTCCATCCGGGTGCGGGAAGACGAGTTTTCTGTCTGCGCTCAACCGGCTGACCGACATGATTCCGGGCTGCCGAGTCGAGGGCGGCATCCGTATCGGCGGCCAGGATATACTCGCCCCCCGCCTAGATGTGTCGGCGCTGCGCCGGGAGGTGGGTATGATCTTCCAGAAACCGAATCCCTTTCCGCTGCCCATCCGCCGCAACATCGAGATGCCGCTGCGTGAACACGGCATGAAAAAGCGCGCCGATCTGGACGAAACGCTGGAACGGGTGCTCACCGATGTGGGCCTGTGGGCCGAGGTCAAGGATCGGCTCGACAAGCCGGCCTTGGCTCTGTCCGGCGGTCAGCAGCAGCGCCTGTGCATCGCCCGTGCGCTCGCTCTCGCGCCTTCCGTGCTGCTCATGGACGAGCCCTGCAGCGCCCTTGATCCCATCGCTTCCGGCATCGTAGAAGATATGATCGCCCAGTTGAGGGGACGCTATACCGTGGTCATCGTTACCCACAACCTGGCTCAGGCAAAACGAATCGCCAATTACGCCGCTTTCTTCTGGTTGCGGGAGCGGGGCGGGACTCTCGTCGAATTCGGCCACTGCCGGCAGATCTTCGAGGCTCCGGCGCATGATCTGACGGCGGCTTATGTGAGCGGGATGCGGGGGTGATGTCGATTCGTCACGGCGGTGAGCCATGCATCCACCGTTCGCGCACCTTGGCGATGAAACCCTCCCGGTTCTCCGTCATTTCGCGAATGACCCCGACCGGGGTCAATGCCGTTGAGTTTAAGGCGAAGGACGTCACCCCGGCAGGGAAGGGGCCGACTAAAGGCCCGTTTGCGATTGGAATGCCGGGGTCCAGAAGCCATGGATGGCAGAGGCGTGTCACTTCCCTGTGCTCTGGATTCCGGCACAAATTCGCAAGGAGCGAATTTGGACGTGCTAAGCACGGTCCGAAGGACGAGCCCCAGGGAAGGGGCGAGCAATCCCTGCCGGAATGACGCCTTAACTTAACGGCATTGCGACCGGGGCGAGGTCCGTGCCTTTCTCCGTCAGGCGGTAGAGGTATCGCCTGGCATCGGAGGGATCGCGCTGCTTCGCGACGATCACGGAGGATTCGAGTCGTTGCAGCCTATCCGACAGGATATTGGTCGCAATTTTTTCACCCGCGTTCGGAAACTCGTTGTAGGTCTTGCGTCCGAAGAACATCAGATCACGCACGATCAGCAGCGACCAGATGTCTCCCACAGCTTCGAGCAGGATGTTGATCGGGCAGCCCGAACGCCGCCCGGCAGGCGCTTTTTCTCTCATGAATCGAGCGTACGCAAAACGCTTGCACGTCACAAGCCAACTGCACATACTTGCAACGTGCAAGCGATTGTCAATCACAGCGCCGGTCGCCAGCTCATGGGAGCAGGAGCACAAAGCCCACTACATCTAAAGTTGGAGCCAAGAATCCATCCCTTGGTCATTCGTCGAAAGGAGATATTAAATGCATGCCGTTTTACCGCTTCGTTTGGCTTTGGCGGCGAACGCCGTCTTTTCACTTTCCTCCGCGCTGCTCATGCTCCTTCGCCCAGCGCTGGTGGGCGAGTGGCTTGGGATACATGCGCCAGCTGTGCTTCAAGTAGTCAGCATCGTCTTGGTCATCTTTGCTGCCGACCTGATCCATCAGGCAACGCGTCAGAGGATCGCAACGTGGCGCGCGCTTTATGCAAGTGCCGCCGATTTCTCGTGGGTAGTAGGCTCCATCGTTTTGTTGCTTGCCTTTCCCAGGCTGTTTTCACCTCTGGGCATTATTCTTGTTCTTGCCGTCGCTGGCGCGGTATTTGTCTTCGGCGCTTGGCAGCTTTGGGCCGTTGGCCGGGCTCACAGGACAGGAAAAAATGGCGATTATCGCCATTGCATTATCGTTGAAACCAATGTACCCGTTGCCCAAATGTGGCCGATTGTGGGCAATATTGGCGACATCAAGAAGTACATGCCGTCATTGAAGCGCTCCGTTGTCCTGGAAGGAAAAGCACCTGGTGTTGGGGCTGTCCGATCTTGTGAAGATCACGCGGGCAAACGATGGTCCGAGGAATGTACTGAATTCAATCCCGGCCACAGTTTCGCCGTGCGCTTTCTTTCAGAAGCTCCGGATTTTCCGTTTCCGGCAAAAACGATGTGCGGCGGATGGAAAATCACACCATCGGACGCTGGTTCGCAAGTCATGGTGTGGTGGGAATTGATGCCGAAGAACAGGTTGCTTGCACCGGTCATCCTTCCTCTGCTGGCCTTTCAGGCCGACCGCGATTTCCCAAAGATCATACAGCGCATGGCTGCAAGCGCTTTAGGAAAGAGTAACGAAGTTCACTTGCAATCGATCCCCAAAGTAATGGCGCGTCTTCTGCCGAATTTTTGTTAATCTGGGCTATCCATCTGAAATGACGCCCGACCCATCATTTCACCGGACCTGCGCGAAAAGCGGCGCAGGTCCGGTGAATTCAGGCATTGGTCGTCAACCATTCCCGATCGCAAAAGGAGGTTACATGATTAAGCTGTCCACTTCTGTATGCATCAACGCTCCTGCCTCGGTCGTGTGGGAGAGGCTCGCAGCTTTGGAGGACATACAGCTATGGTCAGAGCCTGTACTCCGTGCCACATGTGATGGACCGGTCGCCCGCGGTGTTGGCGCGGAGCGCACCTGCGAATTGGCGGGAAAGTTAACGATCAAGGAGCGTTGGATCGCATGGGACGAAGGGCGGGCCTTCAAGTACGAAGGGTTTGGAATACCGTTCGTTAAGCGAGCAAGCAATGTTTGGTCGGTACATCCGGACGGCGCGCAACAGGCTTTGCTGGTGTCGGAAGCCGAAATTGAGCTGAAGGGCGGTCTAATTGGAACGCTCCTTGAGCCAGCTATGCTTGCCAGAATGCGAAGAATGGGGGCACAGTCACTCGCATCCTTCAAGTATTTGGTTGAAAACGGACACCCTTACAAGGGCCATCATGCGGACCTTCCGCCTGCTCCCACCGGGTGTTAGCGGTGCACGAACGCCGCAAGAAACACCCAACCCGGCGTTCGAGAGGGGCGCTACGCTAGAGGGCTTCCTGCGAATGGGAGCCACAGCGAGGCACAGCGGCTTGGTCCAGGAATTCCCGGTGTGTTGCGGGAAGGGAGAACATCGGCCAGTTTTTCTGGACCGAGAACCTGTACTGTTCGAGGCCAACAGTGGAGTAGGTCGGCAATCCTTTGCCGACGAACTCGTTGGCCCAACTGCACCTCGGGAAGGGCGGCTTCGGCGCTCCAATCGCAAACGGTCATCCCAGGAGCGCTGGGATGACCCTTCCAATCGCAAACGGCCTAGCCGGGAGCGTCGGCCAGCCCCTTCCCCGGATGACCGTTTGCGATTGGAGGGGTCGCGGCTAAAGCGACCGTTTGCGATTGGGAGGGATTCCCGACCTACTCGCGAGTGCCCGTACAGTAGGTATGAAAATGCTCTAATGTTTATACCGATATAGTGAAAGATGGTCGGTAGCCGACTGGCTGGACTGATCCGGCACTATTGGGGCGAACTGCTGTTTGCCGGAGACTTGTGATGTCTGCCGTCGTGGCCAAATAAATGCTGAGGCAGGGGGCGTTCGACAGAACAGATGAATCCATTCCATGTCGTTTCAATCAAAGAGAACACTGATGACACTCGAGACTCTGGCACGGACCCTCTCCGCAGCGTTCTCGTTTTCGCGCTGCTGGACAATGATCTCAACTCCGCTGTTTGGGCGTCATTCGCCGTTCAGCGTCCAGTCATAGGGCAGATTGGCCTTGATCTCCAAGCCTTGCGGCAAGTCCGGGCGATAAGTCCGGATGAATGCCTCGACGCCGCCCTTCTGTTCGAAATCCTCGCCGAACCAGTCGAAGATTTTTGATACCCTTACCGCCGTTCCCTCTACCCGCAGGCCCTTGGTGGGATTATTCAAATAGCTGGCGCTGGCGGAGTCGAGCTGCATATTCAGCTTTGCCGCGGTATAGGGTTCCGGATGTAAATCGGGGCAGCTTTTCGAGGCGCAGACGATGGCCATGTGGATGCGCGGCTCGCCCAGTCTGCGCAGGATGTCGTTCTCGATCTCGTCGAGGCTCAGGGCATTGCCGCCCACATTGCCGACCGGGCGCTTCCACACCGGATTGAGGAGATTGCCGACATCCTTGATGCTCTCAACCGGCCAGTGATCCAGCACGGTCTTGATGGCCAGAATGTTGTAAGCGTTGATGTAGAAGGCCAGCTTTTCCTCGCGGGACTTGAGATTGTCCACGGGAAAGGCAGCGATTTGTGCGATCGCCAGCGTGAACGCCGGATCGCTTTTCAACCCGGTGTAATTCAGCCATGCCAAACGAGTTCCGGCGACGGTGCGCTCGCTGAGGTGTCGCGCGAGAATCTGGCCGTAGTTGCTCCAGTCCGGTTCGGCCGCATACCCAATTCGGAAGGCCAGCGCCATGCTAAGGCCGAATAGGAAAAGCCAGTGCCTCGTCATAGATCGAGTCCTCTTACAATTGAAAGTTTGTCCCTTAGTCGCTGGCCGGGGCCGAACCTTACGACTGATTTGGCCGAAGAGTTCAAAAGTGCGTGAAATATACGTTTCCTTGCGAGGCGCGCATCGAGAAATTCCAGCCGGCTTGTTGCCCGCAAAGTGCAAAGGTTAAAGTGAAAAGGCACCAGAACAATGGCCCGAAGCGAACAAGAAAACCGAAGGGGCATGCCTTGACCGATGACACGCTGATACAACACCGCCCGATATTGTTCCGCTATGCGCTGCTGCATCTGCGTGATGCCGACTTGGCGGAAGACGTGGTGCAGGAAACCTTGCTGGCGGCCTTGCAGTCCGATGCCGGTTTTGCCGAACGCTCATCGTTGCGTACCTGGCTGATTGGGATCCTGAAGCACAAGATCGCCGACCAACAGCGTCGTGACGCACGAGAAACCCGTTTGTTCGAGCCGGACCGGGTTGGGGCGGACGAGGACATTGAGGAGCACTTGTTCAACGCCGAAGGGAGTTGGCACTCACCGCCCAAGGTCTGGTCGCATCCTGAAAATGCTCTGGAACAGGAGGAGTTCTGGCGTATCTACGAGTGGTGCCAGCAGAATCTGCCGGCGCGTCAGGCCGAAGTATTCATGCTCAGGGAACTGGTCGGATTGGAGCCGGAAGAAATCTGTAAGGAAGCTAACCTCAGTTCGACCAATTATTGGGTTACGTTGCATCGTGCCCGCATGAGATTGCGGGCATGTCTGGAAGCGCGGTGGTTCGGCAAACAGCAGACCGGAGATAAATAACATGCGTTCCTGCCGGGAAGTCAGTGAGCTGGTGTCCAAGTCATTGGACGTTCACTTGAGTCTGAGAGAGCGGATGGCAGTGCGGCTGCACCTGATGATGTGCAGGCACTGCAGCAACTTCAAGAAACAGATGTTGTTCCTGCGCCGGGCGGGTGCGAGTTATGTGGAGTATCTGGAAAAAACAAGCCGTAAAGAATCGGTCAAGCGCTAACGGCAGGATCGGAAGTGTCAGAAATTCTGTGTGTGAGGGGTTGAGCAACAGGATCAGCGGATCACTTGGTGAATCGTTCGTCGTAGAGTATGGCGAACTGGTTCATCGCCATCTTCCAGTCTTGTGCGGCACGCCCCGCGCCAAGTAAATGGCCTTGGTGCGGACCACCGCGTGCTCGACCATGACGGCATCGATCACCGAGCTGATAAGCTCCAGACCGACCTCAACGCCGTATTGCTCGACCAGGAAGCCCTGAATCTCGCGCTTTAGAGCGTTTTCATCGCTGATGTACGGTCATAAGGGAAGCCGCCTTCGGCGGGCAGCCGAGTTTAAAGCGGGTCTAGCCCCGCAGGCGAGTTACTTTTGCAAAACCCATCCTTGGGGTTTGCCCGTCGGGTCAGCCTTCGGCGGTCCAAACTCGCTCCCGGCGAGTTTGTCTTTGCTTGCCCAAAGACAAATTTGTCGGGAACAAATTTGGACGCGCGGAGCGCGCCCGAAGGGTTTGCGCCAGGATAGGCGTAAATCCAAAGTAACCCAAAGAAAGGGCACCCGGATGGCGCACTGATCCTGCGCATCGCCGCCTTGAGCCGGCGGCGATGCTCGGGCGCGCCATCCGGGAAAATACAGAAACGCCGTACACCCGATTAGAAAATGCTCTAAGTACATTCAGGAAAGTCCTACGGCATACGAACCGCTCATTGCGCAGAATTGCCAGGGATTCGATTGGATGGGTCGAAACACGCTGGGCGACTTGAAGTCATGCGGCCGTGGTTTCGAAACGTTCGTAGTACATCGCTTTGCGCGGAAGTATTCGTCGGCAATCCTTTGTCGACGTGTTGCACTCGCGTTCCGCGAAACTTTCTGGGATGTACTTAGTCTGCCATGGGCATACATCGCGATGATCTTGTCATCGAAGCCGGTAAAGCGTCGCTCCTGCTGCGGGATGAGTAATGGTTCGAAGCTGCCGTCGCGGTCTCGCGGCACTTTGATGCGCAGCGGACCCTCATCAATCAAAATCGTCTTGCTTGTGGCGCCGTTATGGTGATTACCTGCGTTTCTCGGGCTTGGCCCCAGTGCACGTTCGATCAGCGCCTTCTTGAAGGCCAAGGACGTGGCATTAACCGCTTCGGCACCCATAGGACCGGTCACGAACTGATCAATCAGTTCCTTCGGGATAGACGGCAACGCCGTCTCCCACACCGTAGCCTTCCTCGTCTTGCTTGGCATACATGCTCCCGGTTGTTAATAACATGATATGCCGCACACACAAAAATTCTGACAGGCTCGCGCATCGAGCAAATCCCGAAGCAAACCGGTTCACTTGTTGTAGAAATCGGTGGACAATCAACACTTGCTTAGAGGCCATTCTTAAAGAACTCCAAGGTGCGTTTGCGTGCGTCATCAAGATCCTTTCCCTGAAAGCCGTGTCCTGCTCCTTTGTAACGATGTACTACGAAATCGGTGCCTTCGGTTTTGCCCGTCCCTTTAAGCCGATTAATCAGGGCGTCTGTCTCGCCGGGATGCACAATTACGTCGGTTTCATCGCCATGATGAATTTGTAGCGGCGGAAGCTGCGCTACATCCCCGGAGAGTGGAATTGATACGGTTGGACCAAAAAACTCCACAATCCTCTTGATCTTCACGACGCGCTGGGGCTTCATTGCTAAAGTCAACGCCCTATTACCACCCAGTGAGAAACCAAGTAACCCGATCCGGTCGGAATCCACGCTTGGGAGCCTTGACACGAGTGTAATGCCATCCTCGATCGCCATATTCCATTCATCTCCGTGGTCCTTCACCAGTCTCGTGATAGCAACAGTTGTTTCCATGCCTGGTTGTGTTCCTGTGCGATCAAAATAACTTGGAATAAACGCAACAATCCCTGCACTCTGGAGTCCTTTGGCGAAAGTCCGAATATCGTCGCCCCATGGGGGCAACATGCCAAACGTTCCTGGCAGAATGACCACGGCAGGATTTTGGCCTGTAGTATTTGGGACAAAAGATTCGAACTTGATGTCCTGACCACCGCTCTTGTAGGTTTCCATTGTTAACTCACTTGTTAATTAAGCGGCACCCACCCGACGTGTGCTTTCGTAAAACGGCACATATCATCGGCCTCACCGGCCATTAGGCAAGGGGTGTGTCCAATAGCCGCAAAGGGGTTATTCAAGCAATTTCCGTTAACAGCTCCGAACGGGCCAAATGTTTGTAGCGGATTACAGCTTCCGTACTCATCCGGGGCATTGAACAAATGACAGATCTCGTGGGCTATGACACGGTCGAGATTCTCAGGCTGAACGATCAATGAAGCCCTATCGAACTGCAGGAGTAATCTGCCAGAGGCGGCATACGCGAAATGCGCAGCCGAGTATTTGCTCAGCAGCACGACTATCGATTGCCGAGGTGCACCTGCTGGCCATTGGCGATTCATTAGATTTGCGCGGTATGCATCAATACCGGGTAATCCGGCCTGAAAACCGATGGCTTGTAACGCAGGATCGCGCCATAACGACTCTCTTGCTTCGTAATCGGCGAATGTCGCTGTACTGGGATCTGGCACTGGTCCCGGCACGGTCGCTGGGTTGAGTGATAAGGCGATTCGCCGCTGTTCCGCCACGAAAACCAGTTTCGCCGATGACGGCGCATTTCTGTAAAGAATTTCGAACCCCTGGATGAGTGCCAGTGTTATATCCAGAAATTCCGAAGAAGTGATTTGCGCCGTAGACCCTGCTAGGCCATCAACAATCAGGATGCCGACAGCAATATCTCCTGTTAACGTCATCATCGGTTGTGGTGAACCGAATGCACTTACTGTCTGGCACGTGATCGAAGTATTCAGCCATTTGAGTGCCCTTGATGCAAGCTTGTCGAGATATACAGGATCGAACAACCGGTTCCATGCCTCGAGCCAAGTAATCGCTTCCGGTGCTATCGGCAATGTCTGTGGATTTGCTATAGGGCCAGTAGATAGCGCTGCCACCGACGGACTACTAGCAATGCTCGCTACCAGGTTATTGGGTACGTCGACGACTGCCCCCACACCGTCCACCACCAAGTGGGGCGCGAGATCGGGAAATGCAGAGAAAATCTGTTGTAATGCAACCATCGGTAAATTTGCGGGAATTACTAGCATTGCCTTTGCCATAGTTTCTCCTCTACTAGAAAAATTGTTATTTTCAGTTAAGCGGGAGTCCTGTTGATCAATTGAATTTTTATACAGAGATTCCCTAAGGAAGAGTAGGACTAGGTCCTAACAAAACATATTCCTTGACAAGACCTAACGCTGTTCTCCGAACGAGTTCTCGGGCGCCTGCAATTGTCGCGGCCTCAGCAATCCAAGCGGCAAGAGGAACAAGCACAACCCTACCGGCAATGAGAACTACAGCGAGGCTTGCCAAGAGACTAGCTTGATCCATAGGAATTTGGTCCCTGAACATCGCGGTTATAGTGCATGCCATCGTTCCATCGAATTTGACGTTACCGCCTATTGTTGGCAATGGTATGGTCTCGGAAACGGTGATAGATCCGGTCGCAACGACGGTATTCGGAAAGACAAAGCCAAGTGACAACTGCCTCCAATTATCACCGAGGCTGCCGCTCACTTTAAACGTTCCTTGAATGTCAGCACTCATAGCTACCGAGGCGAATAGTCCATTGGCTGCGAGCCGTGTCTGAGCGCGAAGCTCGTTACATGCCTGGTCAAGCGCTGTCGCTCCGATCCGTCGTGCGCTCCCGGATTTTACTGCCTGATCGAGCGCCAATAATGAAGGGTTTGCAGCACAAGCCAGGCCAAAGCTAGGCCCCCATGCACCGCTGAGCAGGCCGCTAAAGGACATGGTTACTCGCACCGCACCATTATCGAACACCAGCTGTTCGGTATTAGCAGGCTTATAGACGATAGTTGGCAGGCCCATAACCGGTGCTGGGGGAGCTTCTTCGAGAACTTGATCAATTGGGCTAAGAACGATGTTTGCCAGGAGATTGGTGGGGATCGGTGGTTGCGTTGCAAGCTGAACGAGTAGCTGAAAGGTTGGGCTATTGGGTTCCACCCGAAGATCAACGTTCAACGATGCATTCTGAACGGTCTGGAAGGTTTGGATCGCACCTAACAGTTCAGCCGAGATGGTACCTGCCATAAAGGGGGTCGGAATCTCGACGGCGGAGCCTGCACTGGTCTTAAGGCCGCCAGCTGGTAAAGGAATCATCATCAGCAGCTCGGCAACCTGTTGTTGGTCCTGCGCGAGATTTTTAGCAAAACTACCGTCATTGTTGAGGCCTACCGCCCCCTGCAAACTAAAGGCCATCGCAACCTCCATTCAAACGTATAGAGTTAAATATATAATCAGTTATCGGCTTAATCGTTTTGAGTTACTTGTTGTATTACTTGGTCAAAGGAAAGGCCGCTAGCTCCTTCTCCGCGTCCGTTTTTCTTCTTGCGGCCAACCCAAGCGAAAGTCCCACCGTCATGCCAGCGCACCTGCTGAAAAGTCCTTCGGACCAAGCTGCCACCGCGCAGCAGTTCTTCCTCATGGATTACGTTTGGATGGTTGACCGGATCGCTGGCCAAGATGGTGCCGCGGGGCAGGACCACTTTATGGGCAAGTTTCTGTAGGTCTGTGGCGTCGTCAGGCGGTTTGAGCGGCGGCACGCGCGGCATGGCTCCCTGTAGAAACGCAGTCGAAGCGCTTTGGCCCTGCAGCCGCACCGATACCAACGGAATCCAGTTCTCCGGAACGCTACCCATGAGCTGATAGCGCAAGAGCACATCTTTCCAGTCAGCGCCTTTCGGCTCTTCCGGATAGGCTTGAACGATGGCCTCGCGCAAGAGTTTGCCCGCTTCTTGCGCATCGCGTCCGCCCCCCAGAGGATCGGGAATGATGGCCTCGACGGCCCACACGAGGTTGGCCATCTCATCCCGAAGGAATACGACCTCCTCGATGGGTTTCGACTCGAGTGAACGCGCCACCGCGGGCGCCAGAAACAACCGTGTGTCCACCGCCCGAGGGGCATCACGCTTGGTTAGGGTCCACATCCCCCATTGTCCGGCAAGCCCAGCATCGGCATGGCGCTTTGCCGTTGGTTCAATCAGGGTATTGATGCCGAAGTTATCGGTGACGACGATACCCTTGGTGTCGGTCAGCGTCCCAACGTCCGCCCGAAACGGCAGGATGAACCAGTCGTTGGAAAAAACCAGCCCGAATTCCGCAAGCAAGAGCTTGACTAAATCGGTCTTCGCAGCAGTAGTCAGCCCAAAGCCCACCCGGTTATCCTCGAATTCCCACCAGCGAACGTTGGGCATGCCCGGGAAACGCAAAGGCGTCGGCACGAATGACTTCGTCCGTTTCGTCGGCCCCGGCGCATTGGCGATGGTGCTTTTTTCGCGGCCGGCAACGTCAAAGGAATACCAGTCAAGATGTCCACCGGGGTATTGGTCGGCAACGAGTCGGGTTTCGGTTCCGGCTCCGTCTCCGTTCGATACTCCTAGTGAAAAGTTGTGCTCGAGATGCTCCGGTACCCACGCATTCTCATCGCCAGAGGGGGGAAGGAAGAGTTTGTCGTACCATTCTTTTTTGAAATCGCTCGCCAGGGTATCCACTTTTTTTGCCAGCGAGTACGGCACGGCCACACCCTGGGCGACGAACTGGGCTGAAGGTAACGTTCCATCGCCTAACGCCTTTGAGATGTCGACAAGGAGCTTTCCCCCATCAATACCCCGCCCAGCCGCCGCAAGCCGGGTTTCAAGCTCACGGCGATGAGTCAGTAGTGTCAAGAACTCGAGGTCTTTCTGTTGCGTCTTGGACGGCGGTTCCTCTGTTTGACTCGAAGGAGCGATCCAGACCGTGGACGTATCGGCATCTTCGGGGGGCTGCACAGGCGCGCGGATACCGTAAGCCTCGGACGTCTTGAAACTCGCGATTAAGGCACCGGCCGCCGCACCTGCTTTCTGCTCCAGCTTCCGGAGCCAAGCCTGCCCGATGAATAAGCTCATCATCAAATCCGGCTCGAACCTTTGACGCTCGACGACGAACTCCAGAGGTTTCTTCGCATCGTAGGCTTCGGGTGGCTTGCCTCCCAGGGTCAAGCTTGCCAATGAGGTCGTTTCTGCGAACAGCTTCGCCCGTATCGGCGTTCCGGCATCTTCGCCCTTGAACTCTCCAAGTTGCCATTGCCGAGCCAGCATCCAAAGAGGATCCCGCACCTCGGCCCGTAAAGCCTGGCCGAGATCTTCGGAACGCGGGCGCCCCTCTAGGCGGTTCCACAAGGTCGCGGTCGGGATGCGAAAAAGCACCGACAAACCCTTGTTTATGCGGTCGCTGATGTTGGCGCGTTCCTGGAAGCGCGAAACGTCATGGTTAATCATAGGCTTACCTATGTTTTCTTCCAGGCTTCCGAGTAGGCCGCGGCCATCCGCACAGAGGCATTGGCGAGAAAGCTGGTCGCGATTGTGGCGGGCGTTGCTGCCTCAGCCGCGACGGTGGCCGGCAGGACGGTATCCAGGGGCGTTTGGCGAAGTTCGTCCGGTCCGACGGCACGCAGCTTCGCCAAGGCAAACGACTGGTCGATGCACCGCACGAGTTCGTCCCATGACCATTGGCCATGTTGGTCCCGTCGGCGTTCCGATACGGCTAGCAGCAGAGTCTGTGGGGGTTCGGCATTGGGGGCGTCGTAGTGGAAGCTGATGCCTGTGGTCTCGTTCTCGTTCGGAATCAGCTCGTGCCATTCGTCGATCACTAGGCCTGACATCGGCTTGCCCGCTTCGAAGGCTTTCGCCGGTTGCATCACGATGGAAATGAAATCGTGAACGGGCATCCCTTTGACGGGCAGCGGGTCGGCGACC
Organism: Methylocaldum sp. 14B; assembly: GCF_002005105.1. Classification (GTDB taxonomy): domain Bacteria; phylum Pseudomonadota; class Gammaproteobacteria; order Methylococcales; family Methylococcaceae; genus Methylocaldum. Next base: position 33,849 of record NZ_MSCV01000014.1, read on the forward strand.
CAACTTGGGTATGCCGCCGGCCACTGGAATACCTGCAGCGGTGGGAGGCCGCCCGCGGTGGTCTCTGCGAGGACGCGGGCATGTTGAAGTTGCATGGCGTTTTCGCGCACGTTCGATGCCAGGAAAAGCCAATCGTCGACGTGCTCCGGCTTAGGCGGGGAGGGAGATAGGCGAGCACCGGAGAAGCCCGCAGGCGGAGCGATTCGCGGCATGACGGGGAACGCTGTTCCAAGCAGGATGCCAGTGACCTCCCGGCACAACGTCAGGATTTCGCCCTTCGGGACCGGTGTCGGCGTCACATCTTTCTCTTCCGGGGACAGCCGGACTTTCAACTTTTCGTTCGCCTCGTCAAGGCGCGATTGCATGATGTCTTTGACCCGGATCGCTTGGGTCTTGAGCATTTCGAGAAGCTGCGCGGGCTCGGCAGCGATGTCGGGCGCGGCTTCCGGAATACCGAATTGCGCCGCCACAAGTAGCCGGTCCCGGATGCCGTCTGCATTTAAACTGCCGATGGAGTCCAAATCCTTCATCGCCGCCTCGAAGCCACCCCACAAGCTGTCCGCTGCACGCATGCCCGGCGCCGCAGCCGTGACACCAAGCACTCGCTGGACGAGTTCATCGCGATCGATTGCATCTATTTTTTCCTGATCCCGCCCATGCAAATCCTTGGGGGGGAGCAGATCGCGTTGCGTTACCGGGCGTCCGCTGGTCAACAGCTTGCGCAGTTGTCCTAGCAGGGGCAGAAATTCCCCTACGGAGCGCGTGCCGGAATTTCCAGTGGAAAAAAACTGGACTTCGACGCCCTCGACCAGCGTGCTCGGGTGCTGCGCATCAAAATTTGAACGCATGGCGGCGTTCAAATGTCCGGCCAGTTCGCTGATAAAGGCCCGGTTGAAAACGTAGATGAGATCAACGGGTTCGAGCCCGAGTTGATCGAGGGTGATGGTGTAATTCACCCGGCCGCCGGTATTGTTCTTCCGGAAGATATAGGTCAAACCGCACACGATCTTGTCCAGGGGGCCCAGAATGGCACCCAGCCAAGCATTTATCTGGGGTTGAAGGCGTGCGCGTGCCGTCTTTGCCGGAGTAGCGGAGGATTCTTCATTAAAGGCGAGCAGCACGCGATGGGTGATGGAGGTACCGCTGCGCGGTGTATCGATGACCTCGAACTCCGCGGGAACATGGGTGAATTCCCCGCTGGCGGTGACCGCACCGCCAGCGCGCTCATAGTTGCCTTGAGCGGCCTGATGGACGCTTTCCGCAAGCATGAGGTCGGCGCAGGCATCCAATGCGTCGATCAGACTGTCGGCAAGTTCCTCGATGATGAGCCGGTCATTCCGATCCTGCATGAAACTGGTGATGAAATCGTCCAGTTGTTTACCTGGCGTTTTGTCCCGGCGGGCTTGAATGATCCGAAGCCCATTGACTACATCTTTCGCGGGAATGGATTCGGCCCCAGCGGTATCCGTTTCTTCCCTATGGGGCATCGGGAATGCCTGCCGAAGGTAGGGAAGATATTGCTGGAGGGCCGGCTTCCGTTCCCGCAAACTACGCTCGAACTTGTAGCCCAGCAACGCGGCGGGGGTCTGCCCGTTGCGTACCCCATCGATAATCCAGAGTGCCTCACGGATGCGGGCGGAAGACAGATCGATATTGAACGCCGTTTTGTCCGGTTGGCTTACACTGGCGCTCCGCAATAGAGCCGCAGTCACGGCCTGACTGAGCGAAGGCGCATGAATCAAGCCGACATTCGCCGGATCGCGAGTGACCCGGCCACCGTTCTTTGGCAGAAGTTCCGTAGGTAAGTCGTCGACCGGCGTGGGTGTTGGATCCGCCTCAATATTCTCGACCCAGCCAAAGGCACCGATATAAATGCCCTCCGAGTATTTCTCAATCGGCCGGTGATTCAAATCGTACCGCAGGATCTGCGGCGCCGCGGTGCGGGAGAAGACATGGAAGGTCTGCTCGGCATCTCCGGGATAAAGAGGATGAATGCGGTCTCCACGGGAATCTTCGCGCCACGCGCGAAAAGCCATCAGACGCTGATAGACCCAGCCCGTCAGCCAAGCATCGAGCCGATAGCCGGCGAGATCGACGTGTTCGGCGAAGAGCCGCTCCAACCGTGCCGTGGGAAGGTTCTGAAGATGGACGAGAGCACGGTGTAACTCGTCAACGTCCCCGAAAATCTGGCTCCAGTAGTTGCCAAGCTCACGCCGATAGTGCTCCCGGCCTGCGAGGACTTGAAGTGCGGTGGGATTGGGCAAAGCGACAGCCGCCAGCTGAGGCAGGTTAACCTCGGTTTCGAGTAAATCCCAATAGGTGCGGTCAAAAATAAAATACAGGTTATAAAGCTCTTTCTCACGAAACTCGCTCCAGGGCGTCCCGTTCAGATAGTGATGCAATCGCATTGCCCCAAACGCATACTCGTACAGGTAACTGTGGCGAAGAAGCATATAAAGCAGCGCAGAAACGGGTTCGGTTTTGTCGCCCTCTCCGGCGCGCTGGATACCCTTGCGAATCTCGGGCAAGGGAAGCTCGGCTAACAGCTTGATGTAATTCGGATATCCACCATCGATCGCGCGCGATTCGGACAGCGGCAGATTGTCGATCACGTCGCCGGAGAGCGGCGGCACCAATTTCCGATTCACGCCATTTGCTCCGGCCTCCGCGCCCGCCAGGATCTGTGTCCAAACGGCCCCATAAAATGTAAGGTCAAAGATCCTGGGCTGCTCTCCGAGCAAGGATGGGAACTCATTCCTGAAGCGGGCAAACCGGGTTTGCCGCAGCCCTTCCAACGCGGCCAGAGCCGCTTCCTTCTTACGTTCATTCCGGAAGTCCAAGTAATTCCGGAGGTATTCCGGCCCCACAAGGCGTTCGCTACGATATTCCGCCGACGCCGCTTGTAGTCCCAAAATGCTAATCAGGCGGGCATCCGCGTCATCGCCGGGGTCCTTGCTTGCGCCGGCGAGCGGGAGCTTCGGAACAAGCTCCATCCATGCTTTCGACAGAAGGATAAGCTTGTGCTGAAGGACCCCGGTAAATTCGTCGATAAATGATTCATTCCATTCCGGCACCCGATCCTCGGCCGCCTGCAGCATGTCGCCGGACACAGGCAGAACGCCGTAGGGCTGATCGCCCACCCGGATTGCCGGCAGTGGCCCCCTTCCGAACACGAAGTGTGTGAAGAAGAAACGGGTCGCCAGCAGCAGGCGTTCTCCTCGATTCCAATCACGCCGCAGCTCTTCCGGGCTCTCGAAAAGCGGCGGGAGCATTTGCTGGAGATAGTAACCAAAGGTTCCGGCCCACAGAGCCCGCTTCATCGAAATGGATTCCCGACCGTCTTCGCAACCGGCATGGCGGACATAACGCAGGGCTTCGGGTGCGATCCCGAGTGCGTGGGCTAGGCGGAGGCCGTCCGCTTCATCTTCGTATTTTCTATCCTTCAGGTCTTTGCCCCGAAATTCCCCGCCCTCTTGTAACCAGTTAAGGACTTCGTCAGGGTCCGGCTCCAAGCGAACATCGTTGTCCTCGGTGATATTCGTAGGTGTCCCTTGGGGCACCAGGGAGAATCCATCAGAATAGAGGTGGTCCTCGATCAGTTTTTCCAGCAGCTCCTTAGAAGCTTTCTCATCCGACGAAAAGCGCACACCCAATACCACGAGCCGCTCTATCTTCCGCACGTCTCCGAGTTTGCTCAGGGGTATCGATATCCCCATGCCCACCTTTTCCGCCTCGGAAAAATCTGCCTGCCAGAGGAGTTCCGGCGGATATTCGAAGTCCTCATGCTTCTCGTTGATAAATCCCATGTTCGGCCGGGTGGGATCAAACCCCATTTCTAGGCCATCCGGGATGGGACCGCCGAGGACCTCCGGCATGAGAAGACGATCCCCCGGACCGTACAACCGAAACACCAAGCGCTCGGGAAGAGTCCAAACCGCGGGGATCCGTAGGGGCGCATTGATCAATTCCGGACCCTTTGGGGCTGTCGGGTCCGTTGCCTGCCTGATCCAGGCGGCACGCCTAATCCCAAAACGTCCAACCATACCTCGCCAGATTTCGGCCTGAGTGAGTGTTTCGGAATCAATTTTGTTTTTTGGGCTAGACCAAAACAGATTCCCGACCGCTTTTTCATTCTCCGTCAGCCTGGATTCGTGGGACTGCACCGAGATATCGTCGGGGTAAACCCGAATTCGCAGACTTCCACCCTGCGGTGCGTCCGAAAATCGTGTTTGCACGCGCAAAGGGAACAGCAATATGGGAATCTCCCCTTTCAAATCATCCATGAAGACGCGAGGGTCGACATACTGATCTATGACGGCCTTTTCCTCTCCACGAGCCGCTTCGATTTTCTCCCGTAACGGTTTGATGGCCCGATCGGACTCTTCATTGGCGATGGCAAAGGACTGGAAGTTCCGTTCGAGTTCTTGCCGCAACGCCAAATGCCGATCGCGGAGTTTGGCAACCCGGGTTCGAAAGAGGTCCAGAGAGGCTATAGACACGGGCTTAGTCCTCTACGGTCACAGGAAGCAGAGGTCGGGCAGCTCATATATCGTCCTCGTCGATCATTTGATGTCATGTCTATTCTCAGTCTCATGGGCTACGGGCCGTCTTCAATTCCCTGCAGCATTTTGCTGGCGTGAAAATAAACGCTGACCGGGCTTTGCAAGAGAATCATCGCCATGTCCGCAGCATCTTTATTCCAGGTGGCAGATGTCGGAGGATTATCGATGTCCAAGATATCTGCCACCTTGCTGTGATCCAAATTAGGCTTGTTGCGGTCCAGATCAATGGCAGCCAGATCCGCATACTCTTTTAAGGTCTTCACCAGAGAAGCCCAGCTCAGATCGCGGGCTTTTTTGCTTGGGCGGCCCTTGTCGTCGACGATTTTCGCGAGATCCGCATCTTGTTTCGGAGGCGATTTAGGCTCATCCAAACCAAACCGCGGTTCCGCGAAGCGTTCCCGCAACACGAAATACCAGCCCAGATTCACTCGCTCACCTTCTCCAGCATCCACTCCGATAACTTCGCCCTTCTCAAGGTTGAATCCATAACCGAATATGTCGGCGGCCAATTGAATTGGCCCAAAAACAGGGTTTTGCCGCTGAGAGTTTGTTGGTTCGTCAAGGTCATTGCCCGGCTTGCGGTTTAGGTGTTCAAAACCATCGTCCTTCGGACGCGGTTTCGGATTCGGAACCGCCTTCACCGCGAAGACTTCGGTATTCGGATAACGCCGCAACAGGTCGCCTCGAATCACCAGAACGAGGTTGCTGGTGACTTTTTTGCCAATGGGGCGGTTACCGCCCAGTTCGGTTAACTTCCCTTCGGATTTCCAGCCATGGATAGGGTGTATGTCGCGGAACATTTCGACGATGCGTCCCTGGCTGTCATGGGCACGGGGAATACCCGCCACATCCCAGAACTGGCGGAAATAGCTCCCTCGCCGATCGGTGGGATAGCCGCGCCAGAGGAGTTCACGCCCCATTTCGTGATTGAGGCCTACCAGGAAGCTTTCGATGAAGCGCCAGTTGGTCTCGAGCAGGGTCACGGTGTTGTTTTCGATTTTCGAAAGGTTCGGAACCAGGTGCTCCTCGGAAAGCTTTCTGAGAAACGCATAGGTGGCATCGTCAAAACTTGGATACGCCATAATGGCTTCAAGAGGATCGTAGGATGGTAGTTTCACCCATGGCGGCAGCATGAAGAACAGACGGACCCGCTCAGGTACGGTGATATATGGAATGAGTGATTTTCGGAGGGTAGCGGCCGTACTTGCCACATCGAGCATTGGGCGGGGCTTCGGCTCGGGTATGGGCAGCGTGAGCCATTCCGTGGCATTCAAGGCGGCCTGACGGAAATTCCAGGCCGCCGAGGAGAAAATCGGGTTTTCAGGCGCAGGGGCGCGGTCTTCGATCCGAACCTGCGGCGTCTCGCCCGGATTAGCCAGCGGCACCCATCCACCCGCCACCTGCGCTTCTTCGACTGCCTGGGGCGTTAAGCCTTCCGCCGACAGCGCGGGCTTGCTGTGGCATACGGCCAGGCTGTCCAGTAAAAAGCGGGCGATGATGCCTATAGCGGGAAGCTTCTCGACCAGGATCAACAACTGCTCCAGGAAGTTTCTGATGAACGGCGGCAGCCTTTTCCAGAGGCCGCACAACCAACCGATTTCTCCGGGAACCCGATGCCTGTCTCCCCAGGTCGCAAGAGTCAGACGATCCTCCGGCTGGTTCAACGGCGGGGCAAGGCTGGCGCGCCCGGCGGCCAGCGCCTCAAGGACCGGCTTGAGGCCACCTTTCGCCCCTCCGAACCGCTTGGTGATCGGACCATTGGCTCGCAAAATGCGGCGCATGGTCGTTTGCACCGCGGCCTGCGGAAGGATGCTGGCATCGATGACGCCGAAGACCGTGCGGCGTTCCCCCGTCTCGGCCAGCACCTTGGGGTGAACGAAAGCGGTGGTCGCCAACAGGTTGGCTTCCGAAAGTGCAGTGAAATGCTTCAACTCGACAGAGGTCAGCAACTCGCGAAAGAATTGCGCGCGAAAGCGGAAGCGGTTAGCCTCGAAAAGTTCGCCGTACTGCCTCCAGGCACGAGCCATGAAGTCCTCCTGGTTTTTCTGGACCACCTGTGTGCCGAAAGCCGCCGCCACGCGGTTGCTCGGGTCCAGGTTGATCTGTTCTAACCAGCGGTCTTCGGCCTGGGCGGGTTCTAGTGCTTCGATATTCGCTTGCCAGCGACCATAGCTTGGCGGCAAAACGATGGGAAGCTTGATGCCGCTGGGGAGCTCCGGAGCGCCGCTCAGCCGATTTTGGGTATTGATGGTCCACACTTCGCCCAGATTGATGAAGTCCGCCAGCCAGCTCTGAAAGTCGGCCTTGCTTTGCGCCTCCCAAAAGTCCGCGCTCGGCTTGGCGCCAGGGATCTGCAACGCACCTTCCAGGTCGAGAACGGGCCTGGCAGGTTCAGGTACTCCGGACTTTTGTGGCGGGATGTTCAGAATCTTAGGTATGGATCCTTTTCCTTTTTCGGGCATACCAGGTAGCGGCCGCGAGAGATCCATTGGGCGCCGTCCTACGGTCTTGTCGGGAGCCTTCGCCTTCAGGCGTGCCGCCAACGCCTCGAAATCCCCCTCCGTGCCGGTCCGAAACTGCCAGTGAAAATAGACCGGCAGTGTCGTGGAACTCGCCCGGTCCCACGCAAAGGGCCGGTTGGGCTGAATCGCCTGGGGCACCAGGCCGGCACGGCGCCCTGTTTCGAAAGTCGGTACCAGAAAAGCCCGATAGGCCTTGTTCGGTTGCAACCTGCGAGGTGCAAGTAGCCGGGAGCATCCCAGCGCCGGATTTCCGGTCAGCGCAGCGGCAGTCGCACGGGGATTCGCAGAGGAGGCGGAAATGGAATTCAAATGGGTGTGAGCCCAGGCCCAGAGTTGGTCGGGCGGCGGCAATTTGGCAGCATGCTCCTTTTGAATGGAGATGAATGGCGGTAGCTCCGGGCCCTGATCCTTAGGCCCTTCAAATTCGCCCTCTTCCAGAACGATCAGCGCGACCCATGGCAGCAGCCTGTCCCCCGCGGGCGCTTGCGGCGAATACCGCCAGGGAAAGTCCTCGTCAAAGAACTCAATGGCCGCCAGGTAATTGGGTTCGAAATCGTTGGTGAGAGGACGAGGCTCCACCCGGATGATCGCCCGTGGATCGATGCCGCGAAGATCGCCCGGCCCTATAAGCCTGATGGTTCGGGAGAAAGACTCCTCGTTGGAACCGATCTTTGCCTGAATGCTTACTTCCAGTTCGCCTCGACCATCGGTCCCGCGATCGACGGCGGACGCCAATCCGGTGCGGTAGAAGGGCAAGAACGTGTAATGGGCTAAAGACTCTACCATGGCCTACACCAATTCATTCTCGGAGATAACCAGGAGCTTGCCAGCAAGGCTGGGATTCAATGCCACGGCATCCGCGTGAGCGCGTTTTGCCGTGACGTGGTTATCCAGGACCCCTATGCCCGCAATCGGCGTCAAGGTCGCCTTGTCGACCACACAGTAACCTGGGGTTACCCTCTTCACCTCGGCACCCGTCGGCAGGCTGGCAACGCGATCCTTGTAAATGCTGGATCGTGCGATTGCGGCACCGCGGAGGAGATTGGCCGCTTCCGAAGCCCGGACGTTGAACAGCAGTAATTTTGCGAGCGACTGCGGAGCGTCTTCAGCAACGGGGTCGATGACGTGGGCTTCGTATACGAGATCGCGCCGCACGGCTTTTGTGAACTCGACCAATGCGGCCCCATCCGCCCGCACCCCACTCTTGAAGCTTCGGAACGCGGGTGCCGAGATCTTTTCGTCGTTGCTCAGCTCGAAGAATTGCGCCGGGGCGAACTCGCTTTTCAGCGGCAGAACCTCCAACGCGGGAAGACTGCCGTGCTTCGTCTTCATGCCGATGATGTCGAAGAACCGTGCGCCGGCTGGCACGGCCGCGCCGAAACGCTGCAAGGTTTCGTTCAAGGGCAGCGTATGTTGATTGAATTCAAGGGTCGCCGAGGGATGGGCTAGGGTTTCATTTTCGGCGATTGAAAGCCTGGGCACCAATTGGACAACAAGCTGGCCTTGCCCCGGCCAGGTTGCGCTCCAGTTTTTCGGGTTTCTTCCCTGCTCGCGGAATCGTTCCTCGACCATCACATCCGGCACGGCGGGCGCTTCGCCGCCACCGAAGGTTTCATGAACCGGAACGTTGTGCTTTATGAGCAGATACCTGAATTTCGCTTCACCATCCACCTGCCAACGGACCGGCCCCTGCAGCCGCACGTCGAGACCGACGCTCATTATGTCCTCGCCGAACGCCATGACCGCGACCGCCCCGCCAAAAGAGGCGTCAAAGTAAAGCGGTGAAAGCTGTACGAGCACGTCATAGCCCAGGAAACCCCTGATCCCGAAGCCCGCTGCGGCGGCATATATTTCGATGCGGGCGCCGTGCTGTAAGGTATTACTGGTGACGGCATAGTAAGACTCGATCCGAAGCCGAGGATTGTCCGAAGTGGGCAAGAGATTGATCGAGACCCGCCGTGTCCCAGCGATGTCCAGATCGGAGGCCGGTACGTACTTCGGGCTAAACCCTCCTACGGTCACCGCAAAATTGGCGTTGGCTCCCCAGCGCAGGCGAGCCGCCATGTCGCCGTCGAGCGCGAACGTAAGCAGGCGGGAGTCAAAGAGACTCGAGTCGAAACGGAGGAATCGCGCAGCAAAATCGATGCTGCCCGCAAAGTTGACCTGGATGCGGAGCGGGGCTGCATCGATGCCCGGCGGGACAAGTACCTTCAGGATCCCGAGAATGGCGAACTTCGGATCGGGCACCTGGATGATGAGACCGAGCGACAATGTCATCATGCCGGTGGGTTTTCCCCAGCCCATTTCGATCATCGGCCCCACGACGAACTGGTTTTCGAGCACTGGAAAGAAACGGGAAAGATCGCTGAAGATTCGAGGAGCATCAGCCACCGGGTTCGGCGGGAACATAATGCTGGCGATCGCGTTGGTACGCACGCCGTCCTTTAATGCAGCCAGATCGGCGCTCCGATTCAGGCCCAACAGTCCGCCGACCGCGTTGATGGTAAAGCCAAACCCAATATCCAAACCTACGGGCCTGAAGTCCGCGCTAAGAATTGCCAAAAGAGAAAAGCTGGGCCGAGTATTGATAAGAACGTTGGCCGTTACACCTATCCCTAAAAGCTCAACCGAGATCGTTCCGAAATAAAGCCCTTTGTCATGGTCGATCGATAGAAACCCGCCGCCATTTAATATCCCTGCGACATCGAGATTTAGACCGGCTCCGGTCGGCGGTTTGAATGCTATTGTGGTTCCAAAAGGTATTGCACCTAAGGGATCAGCCCCCGAAACGGAGAAATCCGCCATTATGCCGATGCGTTGCACCGACGTGTCGATCACATCAAGAAACGAGCCCGTGACATCGGCAGATAACTCGATGGCGAGTTTTGAGTCAGCTTGCAGCCGTGGAGTGGCAATGAGATGCAAGGCATTGAGCTTCACGAACGGACGCTGGGCACGAATCGGGAGGGTCACCTGTAGCGCCCCGCCACCGGCAAAGGACACGCCCTTTTCGCTATCCCAACGAACCGTCAAATCAAAGGGCTGGCTATCCTGAAGGCCAGGCACTAGCGCTTCAAGGAAAGAATCGCCGTTGGATCCCAGTCGAACGAAGCACTTCTTGAAGCCAGCCTCCGCGGAGAGACCTTGTGCGACCTCGAGCTCCAGATCAAGTGCAACATCCGTTCGATAAAGCCCTATCCCACCGGGAATGGTGAGCAGCGGCACGGGTTGTGCGGAACCGTCGCCTAGGTTGAATTTCAACTTCTCGTTCGCCATTACGGGAGAACCTTAAAGCTTGGTGGATCAGTCTCAGGGGTGTTTCCCGGAGTAAAAGCAAAAAGTTTTGATGGCGGAAGCTTTGGCAATTCGAGTGAACCAAACTTGCCAGTCAAATTTACCGGATTGGGAACTTGTAAACCGAGCCCATGCTTGTGCAAGCCGACGAAAGAAAGCGTCGTCGTTCCGCCAGCGACACTTGGCACATTCGATATAGAACGCCGAGCGCTGGGTTTCAGTCCTTCAACGGTCAGGTTCCGGTTGACAAATGGACTTTCTTCAGAAAGAGGAAAGATATCGTCGTCGGGACCGATCGAAATACCTGGAAAGACTGTCCGAAGGGTTCCGAGCAGAAGCACCATACCGTCGACGAGTGGCCGCGCATTGAAATCATCCTTTCCCCATTTAAACACCCGTAGAAACGCCTCACGGGGATGTGTTAGAGCGTGGACAAGTTGTGGTAGATCGAATACGCGGACCTCCGCGTTATCAATCAATGCAGAATTGCCGGCAGCGCTCTTGACCTCTCGGCGCAGCACGCCGAGTAAAAGGAATACACCGCCTACTTTCTCGTGCGACTTGGTAATAAAGTCGTAAACAATGTAATGAAGAAGGCGCTCCGGGAATACTGCCCGGAGCGCGGCGCCGTTCGCTTGGAGACCGGATAAGGCGGTTTCAGGCGCTTTGAGAATCCCTTCAAATGCTTCCTTGATATCTTCCGCCTTCTTGCCGATACCAGCGATAACTGCCGCAGGATCGGTGAAATCAAGGCTAATTGCCGAAAGCGAATCAGCGATGCTTTTCCAATCAGCTGCGACACTTTCTAATGCGCTCGATACCGAACCTCCCGGGTCCTTAATACCGAGTTCTGCAAGCAGCTTACGGACTTCGGCTAGTACGTTGGCCTGCGGAGGAGTGAAACGCTGGCCAAAGCTAACTCCTGCATCGCGGATATTTTCCAGAATTGTCTGGAGAGTGCTTTTCCCGGTATCGGCCACATTCTGTCTCCCTTTCTTTGACGTTATTATTGAGCACTGATTTTTACCTAATTCGGCCTACACTGACCGGTGCAAATCGGCTTCAATTCTTCCCCGGATTGACGTTAAGCTATGCGGCTGACGCAAGCTGAACACGGTCGGACACCTGCCCTGAACGCCATCCTTGGCAACAATACGGATCCAATGCGTTGAGCCACGCTCTCCCCTCTGTGAAGGCGGAGGTCGATTTACCTCCTGCTAAGATAAGCTCGCGACTGGAAGCCGAATTGTGGGCGATGGTGATTGTTCAACGCGGCGTTCGCGTCGTCGTCATTCAAACGGATGATGACAACCCAATAGAAAGATGCTCTAACCGATTTCCCCAGCCCAGATGTAGACCGGACCGGGGTCCTTTCCGTTAAGCAAGGATTACAATCGGCGGAGTGGCGATTTGTCCAAAAAAGCACTACTTAGATGCCCGCCGGCACCGATAAAACATACGACTTTGACAGGGGATAGCGTATGAAATCGAGGAGGGGCAAAGGCTTCGATCGGATAGGGGAATCGTTATGGTCGTTTCGGAAGCGGATTATCTTGACGTCCTTGACCTCATTCAGGGAGCAGCGCTGGAGCCCGCCGCTTGGGAAAAGGTCCTGCGGCGGCTAGCCAGGTTAACGAATTGCATTGCCGGTGGGCTTACCATCGAGGATTGCCGAACCCGCGAAGGAAAGCCTCTTGTCTATTTTGGCTTTGACAAGAATCATGTGGAGAAAACCTTCGCATATTACTTGCCAATGAATCCCTTGTTCGAAATTGCACCGCAAATGCAGCCAGGATTCGTTGTCACGAACGGGGATGTCGTACCTGTCAAGGAGTTCCGCCGCACCGAGTTCTATGATGGTTGGGCACGTCCTCAGGGATTGTGCTGCCCAGTCACCGTGGTGCTGCATCGTCAGGATGACGTTTACTGTCCTTTGACTTTGGTTCGTGCGGATGGTGCCGGCGACGCCACCGATCACGAGCGGGCTCTGTTGGCCAGGTTAGCGCCACATCTGATGCGCGCCATGCGGGTCGGTATGCAGATTGATTCGTTGCAACATCAGAGGTCCGCGATGGAAGCGATCTTAACGCACACGGCGATTGCCGTTCTTTTGCTGGACAGAAATCAACGTATCGTTTTCGCCAACGCGGCCGCCGAAAAACTGCTGGCTTCTGGTACCTGCTTGACCACGATCAAGGGTACCGTTATGAGCCGAGAATCGCGCTCAAACCGTGAACTGAAAAAGGCGATACTCGAGGTGGTGGCACGGAAACCCGATGCCGGGGCTGAGATCAAAATCGACCGCGAACAAGGGCGGCCGTTGCTTGCTACCGTTCTTCCTCTCCCCGCCGGAAACCAGTTCTTTCTGGACCTGGAATCCCGCGCTTGCTGCGCGGTTTTCGTCTGCGACCCCGAGTCCGTTCAAGAATCGCGATCCAATCTCATCGCGCGCATTTATGGTTTGACTCCCGCTGAAACCCGCGTTTTGGATTCAATCTTATCTGGAACTGGGCTTGCCCACGCAGCCAGACAAATCGGCGTGAGTCTGACAACTGCACGTACCCATCTGCAACGGATATTTGACAAAACCGGAACCGGCCGACAGGCCGAACTCGTCAGTCTGGTGATGACTTCCACTCCGCCTTTGAATCTGCACGACCAGCCGCTTCTCTAAAAAGCCACTCAGGTAAATCATGTACCGGTTCCAGCATGCCGAGTATCCACTCGAAACCGAGCCAAAGCTAGCCAAAGGATTCCAACAGAGAATTGAGCGATTCGTTGCGCAACACTTTCAATACAAGAAAGCACGGGTTTCATTAACAGCAAAGTAATGATATGCGCAAGCATCGCCAGACTTCCTAGTACAACATAAAAGATAATGGTGTCGTCGATATCGATCACGTTTCTCAGAAGCGGATTGACGAAGGCAAGATAAAACCCATTTATGATTAACAGACCCAGGGAATTCCTTCCCATGAAACCGAGTATTGGGGACAGCTTGGTATTTACAAGCAAGTTGGCAAGCCCAATTACGGCCAGACTACCCATAGTGGCTGTCAGGAAAAACAATGGCAAATTCCCATATAGTCCAAAGATCATCAGTACTGCAAAATGGCCTGGCAATTCCGGGTTTTCACAAGAGGATTGCCATCCAAAGGTGCATCCCCCGTTGTAATGGGCAAGCCACAGCGAGATCGCAAGAAGAACAGGAGACAGTGCCGCATAGATATAGATACTGATCGAACATAACGCGAGGTAGCGACCGATCATGAAAAAAACGACGCCGGGGGCCACAGCCCTTATGTGGAATGCGTTAGGGCCCTCATAGGAAAACACAAAACTAACGATCAAAATAGCAACGATGAACCACCGAACAATTCCCGTGTATCTGAGTATTGAGTATGAGGCCAAGCGGACAACTGCAATTGCGACGAGAAACCATACGGTAATCGTGCTGAATGACTCCGCCAATGCTATGTGCTTAATCAGATAGTCTTCGACCTTAGACTTGGAAATTGCCGACGCGCCTTGGTGGATGACGGTGAAAGAAGTGCCAATCACATCCACAATATAGGCTATCAGAATCAGATAAATGGATCGGTCTGCCACCTGTTTCCAGGATTTTCCGGAAAACTGATTCGCTATCATTCCCGAAATCATGAAAAACAATGGCATATGAAAACTGTATATCGCCTGCCACTGCGCAAAGGCGATCTGCGAAAAACCGCCATCCATTCGTTTATGGAATAAAATTTGCAAAACGTGACCATAGATTACGAGAAACATACCCAGCCCACGTGCAATATCGATGCTTTCATTCCTTCCCGGACTGTTTACAAAGCAATACCTCATCGAGCGATACTCCTCGCAAGCTGGTTTATACCAAGACAATACTTTGACAGTTTACTGATTTTAGCCTGGTCACCCACACATTGTTCCCAAGGCGTTGAACGTCTCCTTCCCCCATCTAATTGCCACTGACGACATTCCGATCGATGGCGGCTTCATACACGCAAAGGACGATTGGCAGTTTCCAATAACGCCCGATGGCAAAACTGCTGCCGCTACTTCCTGGGGTTACGAGGCCTTGGGAAGGGCCGTTAGAGGGTTGAAGTAAACCTCATTCGGGGTTCTGCCGTCCAGACTCGAATGGGGTCGTCGGGTGTTGTAGAAGTCCAGGTATCGCCCGATAGATTCGCCAGCGTAGCAGACCGAATCATACGCCTTAAGGTAAACCTCCTCGTATTTCACGGTGCGCTAGAGACGCTCGACGAAGACGTTGTCGCGCCAGGCGTCCTTGCCATCCAGGCTGATCCGAATGCCCCGGCTCGTCAGCGCTTCGATGAACGCCGCGCTAGTGAACTGGGCACCTTGATCAGTATTGACGATGTCCGGACAGCCATAACGGCGGAAGGCTTCCTCCAGGGCTTCAACGCAGAAGCCGGCATCCATGGCGATCGACAGCCGATAGGCCAGGACCTTGCGGCTGGCCCAGTCGAGCACGACGCACAAGTAGACGAAGCCCTTAGCCATTGGCACGTACGTGATATCCAGAGCCCACACGAAATTCGCTCGGTCGATGGTCAGTCCGCGCAGCAGATACGGGTAGACCGGCTGGGCGGGATGCTTCCGGCTCGTCCTCGGACGCCGGTAGAGGGGCTCGATGCCCATGCGTTCCATCAGCGTGGAGACATCCTGGCGTCCGACCTGGAAGCCCTCCCGGTTCAGCATATCCCGGAGCAATCGGGCGCTCATGAAGGGATGTTCCAGATGCAATTCGTCGATCTGGCCCATGAGCTTCGGATCAGAGTCCGCCGGAGGCCGGGGCACGTAGTAAAGGCTTCCCCGACTGATGCCCAGCAGTTCGGTCTGACGAGTCACTGGTAGGTCATGGGTCTGATTGATCATCTTTTGCGCTCAGCTTTCCGGCGTTTGAGCTAAGCCGGCTAAAAAATCAATCTCTAACGCCTGCTGGCCGATCTTGGCGTGCAGGGCCTTGAGGTCTATAGTCGGTTCGGTCTTGGCGTCGCCGCCAAACACGCTGGCGGCCCGCTCCAAAAGCTGGTTTCTCCAGTCACTGATCTGATTGGGATGGACGTCGAACTCCTGGGCTAACTCGGCCAGGGTCTTCTCTCCCTTCAACGCGGCTAATGCTACCTTGGCCTTGAAGGTCGGTGAGTGGTTTCGGCGAGGTCGTTTGCTCATAAATCGCTCCAAGTCATCGGTGTTGCCCACGCCGTTAGGGAGCAGTTTATCCACTTAACCGACTGTTCAAATTTCTGAGGCCACCTCTATCCACATCCGCCAAGCCCAATTGTTTTTCGCCCCGTGGACCGTGGACAGAGTTATCCGCCCCACCACCCGGTAGCGGGACTCGCCGCCGTATTCGTACACCCAGTCCCGCACCTGGCTGATCGGGATCGGCGTGCCTCTCCAGGCATCATCGAGCTCCAGAACGCAGTGGTCCAGCATTTCCAGCCATGGATTATCCCCCGACTGATCAAATCGTTTTCGAACCCATTCGCGGAGGGCGCCGTTCCGCGGGAGTTCGCGTTTATGCGCGTGCAAAATGAAAACGCCCCGCCTTTTGAGCGGGGCGTTTCTTGAAAGGACCATCGCAGACTTTTCACACAGTCTGAAAGCCGGCCTTTAAACGGGGAGCGATCAATTCATGGTTCATTGAACCGTACAAATCGCATGAATCATCAAAATGTCCCCCGGAACGACAGCGCTGTAGAACACCGTCCAACCGTCCCCTTCCGGCGTGGGCCTGCTGGCAACGGCGCTGACCGTGCCGCCTTCGTAGTAGCCGCCGCCTGTAACGACCGGGTGAGAGGCAGGGCATTTCAGGACCTCATTGAGGTATACGCCGGGCAGGACGTTAAAGGTCTCTTTCACGAACTTGAAACCGTTGCCGCCGTCGCGAGCGCAGATTGTGGTTCCGTCCGACAGAATCTCCTGGATGGCATAGCCTTCTTCGCAAGCGCCGTTGATACGGTCCTGCTTGGTCTGTTCCAGAGTGGCCAACTGGTTTTGTAACAGGTTAAGTTGAGTATTCAGCGTGCTCAGCTCGGTTTCGTGTTCACTGGCTGTTTGGCTCAGCATGACTATCTTGGCACTTGCCTCGTCGATTTGCGCTTGCAGGGAGGCTTTCACCTGGTCCAGCTGGCTCTGCAAATCGTTTACCTGCCCCTGCAAAGCTTGAAACGGTTTGCCATTGGCGCCGGGATAGGCGTTATTGGTCTCGGCATTCACTGCGGTAGCCAGACATGCGGCTGCAACGAGGCTGGAAAGGGAAAAAGCGGTTTTCTTGATCATGGAACTGTGTCCTTTTTGTTTTGTTTATTGAATTCGTTTTATCTGGATCTGCCGGTTTGCATATCCATGACCGATGTATTGAATAAACCGTGCCAAACATGAATAACCATGAAAAATCAGATGCTTATCAGGCTTGCTGAACCGAAGAGCTTCGGGTTTCACTGTTGGGGCAGCCCAACGGCTTTACGCTTTAAGTTATTCATGTCGATGATTTATATGGGATCTTGTACTGTTAGCTAAAACCAACAGCGCTCGAACTCTACCGGTTCCTCGTATTTCGTCCGGATATCGGAATAAAAGAAAGTGCATTGACTTTGTCGAAAATCGCTCTTCGTGCCGAAGCAATGAACCGATAAGAAAAGGGATATCAGGCATTCGTTGCCGGGCGTGCGGCGCCCGCGTTGCAACGTCAATGGGCCCTTGCCTGCCCCACGTGACTGAATCTAACCGCCCGTCCCGGTGAAGAGGCGAAGCGCCACCAGTCGATCGACGATCAAGCCGCCGATGCCGATGCAGGCAGCGGTGAGCAGGAGGGCGGCGAGAACGATGTGGGTCTCGGTTCGGGCCAGAAACCTTGAGAAACGGGGGAGGCTCATCGGGCGTTCGCCGGCGTGGTTGTCGGATGTTTTCATCTTCTGGGTAGAGGGACTATTCGCCCGGATTGCGCCGGCTTGTCAAGCGCCGGTACTCGGCGTCCAGGGCGTTTTGCGCATGTTTGACGATCGACTCTCCCGCAGTTCCGGCAGTGAAGAGGAGAAAGCCTTGAAGCTGATTCCGGTACATCAAATAGCCGAGCTCGACACTGCCGCCGCGGCGGACATAGTCGACCAGCCGGGTCACAATCGACTGACAGGCAGCGTGGAGATCGCCGAGGGGCATCTTGGTTTGATAGATAGACATCGGTGCTTTCCCTGTGGCTTGGCTAGAAATACGCCTCCTGCTCGAGGCAGCGCAGGGTGAGCTTGACCATGTTGATCAACCGATGCTTGCCGATGACGATGCTGTCCACCTGACCCCGATCGACCCACCCCTCCACCACGCCCGGCGATACCCCCACCAGTTCCGCGAACTTCTCCCGGTGCATCACCTGCACGTGCGGCAGCAACAGAACTTGACGGATGGCCTGTTCGTCCATAATGTCCCCTCATTGCGTTACATTGGGAAATAACATGCTATTTGAACATGTATTTTATACATTACGGTAAATAGTACAAGTATGAGATCTATGCTTGACGAATTTGCCGCGAACGACCGAATTAAGCAGCTACGGAAGACATTAGGCCTGACGAGGGACGAATTCGCCCAAAAGACAGGGATAGGAACGAACCAGCTCAGCAATTTGGAACACAAGAAGCAGAAGGTTTACGCCTGGCATATCGAGGCGATTTCCAACGAATGGCCACAGTACGGTTATTGGCTTTGTACGGGAAAGGTCCTGCCCGATGCCGGGCAAATCAGCCCCGAAATCAAGGAATCGCAGAGATATTTGAAAGTGGCCGAGCCGTCGCCGGAGAAGCGCTGACGGGAGGGAGGACAATAGCCGATCGGCGACATTTTGGGGGATATCAACTTCACCCAAATCCCCGTACAGTTCCGTCGATAATGTAACTCGCCGGAATCCATCGATTTCTGTTAGCTATGGACGACGTAAGAATCAAGGGATGCTTACGGAGCTTCTCATAACTTTTCGGAAACAGTGTCGCGGCGATCCTCCCCGTGTTCCTACCAGTAAGCAATTTTTAAGACGTTTCTCTACCTCTCACTCTTTTGCTGTCCGTTTCGGGTTTGTCCTGGCTGAATTTGAGAAAACGGAAAAGATAAGAGATTGTTCGAGAGTTCGGCCAACATCGGGTGAATAGAAAACAGCCTCTAACTCGAAAGGAAAAGCGAGATTCGTCCGCTGTTTCCGACGTTGTCCTACGAACCAATTGTTGGATGCCGGCTAGCCATTGCCGATGCTCGATTTCTCTTCACTGCGCAGGAGGAGAACGCGACCGGCTCGGCGGATCAGCGTATCTTTGGAGTGCCCGCGATATTGCATGACGGAGCCGGCGACGGTGAGGGCGAAGTGAACGGACGCAATGGCGGATTTCCGATTCGACGAGACCTCGACTTCGTCAATGTGATGCTCGTAGCCGAGCGTGGCTATACCGCCTAGGCGCGCTCCGATGTCAGCTATCCCCTGGTACATCTGTTTGTAGGCCGCGCAGGTTTGCTCTTTGTTCTGCGTGACCTCCACTCGTTGACCGTAAACGACTGATATGCCGCGACTCTCAAAGTCGTTATCCAATAAATTGCAGAGCGCTTCTGGATTGCGGCTCAACGTCGCGTGAGTCTGCATTTGGTAAAAAGCCCTGACTTGATCGTCCGAGATCTTGCGCCCGCCGATGAAGTAATACCAGCTGACGCCGGCCAGGATTGCGACCAATAGCAACATGCGCATCTAAATCTCCGAAAAGTTGTTGATGATCCGCCTGCGGCGGTGCCAAATTAGGTTGGAAGAATGAATAAGATTGACCCAATTCACGTCGATCAATCCAGGAACCTGGCCAAGAGCCGACTAAAGAAACTCACATGGCGCTCACCTTTAGGGCTCAGGCGACCGGCGGACAAATAGTTGCTAACGGCGAAAAAACCGCAGATCAAGGCAAAGGCGATGCCCAACCATTGAAGCCAATGAATCCGCCGAGTGAAGATCGCCTCAACCGCAGGGAAAAACATGCTGCTGCGACGGCTTTCAAGGAGATGATTCATCCACGCCGGCAGCAACCAATAGAACATCACAAACAGTACAAGGCCAAAGAGCACTGCACCTTTCCATGACAAACGGTTTGCAATGTGAGTCGTGTCACTCAACACTCCCCCTGACCGTGAGCGTTTGCGACGATATCGGCGACGGTAACCCATGTTTAAACGTCGTTTCGAATAATCCCAGCAGATAAGTCTAGTGACTTCGCGACTCAAAAAAGCCAGGTTTGAGTCGGAAAAGGCTGAAAATCGTGTAAGCCAGAACTTACGAATAGATAGAAAAAGGATTGGAGGCGGCATTACGGCCTTTCGGAAAGCTTCACTCTGCTCGGTAAAGTCTTCCAGCGGCAAAGGGGTAAAAGCGAACCAAGCTCAAAACTACCGCCCTGTCGTCTTATGATGCGCTCGCGCCTAGAGAATTTTCCGATTCGGTGTCAGGGAGTCCAATATGTAGGTCGGCAATCCCTTCCCAATCGCAAACGGTCGCTTTAGTCGCGACCCTTCCAATCGCAAACGGCATCTCTGGGAGCGCCAGAGCTGCCCTTCCGACAAAGTCCTTTGCCGAGCCGATAAGTCGGCAAGGGATTGCCGACCTACGTGCTTCCCGCCCGACATGAATCCTTACACCGGGATGAAAAACGCTCTAATCGTACGGCAGCCAGGCCGCGAAACCGGTGGGTTACGGCGCGCGGAAACACCACAGGAACCTGACAGGTTCGATGCGATGCGCGCCTAACCCACCCTACTGCGGAATCGTTTTCAAGTAGACGGGGATGTAATTGGCAGCCAAGTCCTAAGGCCTGTCATTTCGGCATTCGCCGCCAGCATGACGCTTATTAACCCGGCCTATAAATATAAGGCCGGGTTAATCCGGGGCAGGGATGCCCCGGCGCGGCGACAAGCCGCGTGAGCCCAGGCCGGGCGTGTACCGGCCTGGGCGGCGGCCCGAAATACCAGGAGGGTATTTACGGGCCTGATTAATAACTGACCGGCATTGGGTTTTGACCGGAGTTTTTTCTTTGGGTAGAGTCGGTACGGGCCTAAAGGGATTTTGGAGGCGTTATGCGTTTCGTGTTTTTAGCTGTGTTGGGTCTGATCGGTGGATGTGCGTCGGATCCGGCGGTGCGGCAGCAATTAGCCGGGGCGGTTCAGGCTCGGTGTTTGGCCGAATCCAAGAAGTATATCGAGGCAGGCGTGGAAAAGGACTACTTCACGCGATGCGTCGATAGTCGGTTGTCGGCTCTGGGCGAAGAACCGATCTATGATCCCGGTTTTGAGGAGCGATGGCCGGAGTTCGAGAATCCTACGACCGGCCGAGCTCTCCAGGAGAGATAGGCCGATTCTCGACCGCCGCCACTTGGGCGGTTGCACTGATAGCGGGTGTCGGGCGTTCGTTGTTTGACTGTTGCTCCGTCATTGGCTCGGGTTAGGCGGGGCGGATGACGTGACCATCCGGGAACGCGCAAAGCACGACGGGTTTGGTGAGCATCGCATCGAACCGGCCACGTTCCTTGAGGGGCTTCCGCGCGCCGTAACCCACCGGGCCAAGCCGCGGAACCGGTGGGTTACGGCGCGTAGAGAGTCCGTGGTCACGGAACCGTTCGTGGCGGTGCGCGCCTAATTCCAAATCGCTTTCAATAAGGCATTAATTTTCGTAGGGTGGGTTAGGCCGCGAGGCCGTAACCCACCGAGCGACCTCGAATCGGTGGGTTACGCTTCGCTAACCCACCCTACGATTAATGTTCACTCGAATGCCGAATGGAATAATCCATCCGACTCCGGACACAAGACTCGGAACCTTGCTCTTGTCCGTCATCAAGGCTTCGCCTGGGACAGGGATTCGTCGCCTAGCGCCGATAGCGCGGTTCTGGCCAATTCGTTCCACTGGTCCCTCTGCCAATACTCGAGATAGCGCCTGAACTGGCGCTGGGTAGAAAGAATCGGGAAGGCATCGGGACCCAGCAGGCAGAGCATTTCACCGCAGAACTCCCTGATTTCCTGTTCCGCCTGGCTGGCGCTGAATTTTGGCGCGCCATAGGCAACGCCCAGCAGGGCGAGTTCGGCGAGTGTGGCCAGCACATAGGCGCGCTCTTCGCCCGCGGTTTTGTAAAGCTGCCAATGGGCGAGTTGCCGGGCGGCGGCCCACCAGAGGCCGTAATCCTTCGCGAGCGACTTCCAAACCTCGGTACTGCCCGCCAGGACCGGCATCGCCAGCATGGAAAGATACTGCGTAATGGCCCACGGGTTGGAAGGCTCGATCTCCAATGCTTCGCGATAGAGATCACGAGAGGACGCATAGGCTTTCTTGCCTTTTTCCAGCTTCACGCGGGTGACCTCGGCATCGCCGGTTTCGCTTGCCGCGATCAGAAAATAGGCGATTCCGATGCGCTTCTCGCTGGCGGCATTCATGCCGAGACGCTTAGCCTTTTGCGCAGGCGATTTCTCCGTGACGGGCTCGGCGCACCATGCCTTGAGTTCGGCGCGGATCGACCGGCACAGCGTTTCCAGTTCGGCATCCCGCTCGGCCGGGTTGCGCGCCTCGGCGGCTCTCCGGCCGTCCGCGTTGGCGCCGATCAGTTCGTCTATCCGGTCGAACTTCACCTCGAGCCGGCTGCGGATGCGTTCGTCGCGGAAGGCGTCCACCTGCCGCTCGAAGTTCCAGGGCACGGTCGCGTAGCAGACGATGCTCGCCCAGTCATGGGTGCCGGGCGAATCGGTACGAAGCCGTTGGCGCAGGTCGTAGAGCACCCAGCGGGGATCGGTGCCGCTCAAAAGGCCGCTGTAGAGCACCTCGGCCGCGATCGAGGAGGCCCGCATCCAGAGGGGGAATTGCGAGGCGATGACCCAGGGAATGCCTGCCGCGTGGAGCTCGTGAGCGATGCTGCCGCCGGGTATCAGCACCGACTCGATGTTGCCGGAATCGCAGGTCGCGAGCGTGACCACGTTGGGGCGATATTTGGTTGTCCCGGAGGAGTCCCGCGCCGTGAGTACGATCGCCAGGCGTTCGCCGTCGACCACGTCGCCTTGCGCGGAATTGGAATCGCTGCACAGCATGACGCCGTAGTGGCGGTCGCCGGAGTTATTGATCGGCGCGCCGTGGGCCAGGATGTGCACGTAAGCGTACTGGGTGGTCGAGCAGGCTTCCCGAATCTGCTCCAGGCTGGCATTGGGCAGCACCGTCAGGATCTGCTTGACCTCCCGGATGCGTTCCTCGGGCGTGTCCTTGATCTTGATCCAGGGATCGATCGCTCGCCGGATCGCGTGCAAATGGTCTTGCG
The DNA here is from genome assembly GCF_002005105.1 of Methylocaldum sp. 14B. Taxonomy (GTDB): domain Bacteria; phylum Pseudomonadota; class Gammaproteobacteria; order Methylococcales; family Methylococcaceae; genus Methylocaldum. The sequence continues at coordinate 56,571 of NZ_MSCV01000014.1, forward strand.
CCGGCACCGGCGGGAGGCCGCCGGGCGATGCGAACGCGAACAGGATGCGCGGAGGGCGGTTCCAGTCGACCGGCAGCGGCCGTCCGCGCCGGACTTCCCGGGTCATCACGATAGGGGTGCGCGACTGCAGGAACAGGGGAGATCCGGAACCCGGAAAACCGTCCGGCGCGATAGCCGTCTCGAACGGCACCATGCCCAGCTCGAAAGAGGACAGCGAAAGCCTGAGATGCACGAGTTTCCCGCCGTCGGCCCGCGGGTCGGACAGTTCCGAGAGCAGCGCCGGAACCTGTCCGAGCACCCGCCCGATCGCCTCGCCCATTTCCCGCATCTCGCTTTCGCGCTGCGAGGCGGCGACGGGGCTTCCGTCTATGTCGTACCGCAGGCGTTCGAGCCGGTTGAGCAGTTGCCGTTGCTCGAACGGCATGTGTACGGTCACCGGACCGTCGGCGCCGCACAGCGCGAGATACGGCGTCAGCGGCGACAACAATTGATTGTGCGCGGGGCCCGGCCTGAGCAGTTCGAGTTTGACGTTGCGAATTTCGCTCATCTCAGGGCCTCGCGAATTGTTCGATAACCCGCGGCTTGCCCGTGCCGTTTCCCTCGATATGGGTCAGACGGCCGACGACTTTTCCGTCTTCCAGCGAGATCGAGACAGCGCTGGTTTGGTCCATCACGAACGATTCGCCGCCGAATTTCGCCTTGTCGATGGCCGCCATCCCGCCGTCGGTCAGCGCCTCGTACACCGGCTTGAAAGAGGCCGTGTCCTTGAGCATGGCGTCGCTGAACCGCAGCAGGCGGATCCAGGTGCCGCTGTTGAAGTAATAGCGGGAGCCGCCCATCTTAATGGCGCGTTCGAGATGAGTATGGCCGGTGACGATGAAATCGGTGGAGCCGCCGACCGAAGCCGTCACCTGCTTATAGGTGTCGTCCTGGTCGGTGATGTCGAAAGTCTTGTCGCCCGCGAGCCAATCCTTGAGCGCGCGCCGCAGCGCTTCGTCCTTGCCGACCCCGGTGATCCAGCCGGTGAGGCGATCCCAGATCAGTCCGCCGGTACCCAGAGTTTCGTTCGCGGGCGTCGCGGGAGCGCCGGGTTGCTTGAAGCCCTTCTCGGCGGCCAGCAGCATGTCGTCGGCGGTTTGTGAGCCGGCCGGACCGCCGCCCTGGATGCCGGCCGAAACGTTCGGCCCCAGCAGTTGATCGACCGTGATGGCGGGCGCGCCGGTCTCTCGGCGGGGCTGGAATCCTTCCGCCGACAGGCGCTGGTCCACCTGCCCGCTGCCCCGTTGGCGCTCGCCGAGGATCGACAGCAGGCTATTGATCTTGGCCGCCTGGGACGGATCGAGCACCACCAGGGTTCCGACGGCGGCGGAGGTTTCGGGCTTCAGCAGATCGATCCACGCGTATCGGCGCTTCACCTCGTTCATGACTTCCTTCACCATGCGGGTGCCGGCGTTCGGGTACCATTCGCTCGGTTCGAGCGAACGGCCGGCATTCAGGCGCCGCGCGACTTTCGCCAGGTCCTCGTAGCGGTTGTAGTTCCAGGCGTCGACTTCGTTGCCGTGGGTGCAGAAGACGCGGGCATTGCCGACCAGGCAGGTGTGACCCGCGCCGGTTGTGGAGAACTCGATTCGCGCCCTGGCGAGAAGGTCTTCGCCCGCGAGCCGCGACAGAATCAGGCGCTGGACCGAGGGAAAGGACACTTCGATGTCGTGATTGCCGATGACGATCACCAGCGCGCGTCCTTTTTTCTTCACGAAATCCGCGAGAGCCTCCCAAATCCCGGAGAAGGACTTGTCGTCCATGATCCGCGTCAGCGTGGCCGTCGCCTCGTCGACGGCGACGTAGCCCCGGATGTCCTCGGCCAGCGTGTCGAACACGTCGCCGTTCAGAACCAGCGCGACGCGCCCCTCGGGGCGCTGCGCCGCCACCCACCGGATATAGTTGGCGAGACGCTGGGTCTCCCTAAGGATCTGGAAGCCGGGCTTGCCGCCCATGTGGATATCGGAGATGACATGCACCTCGTCGTAAGCCGGGAACTCGCTCATGTTCCTACCCCCCCTTGATAAGTCCAAAGTGTTCGTATGACGTCCGCTGCAAGCGCGGATGATAATTCCGATTCGACGGTTTTATAAAGGATAGGCTTTAAGCTCGATGAGCGCCGGAGACATCCTTCCGATCGCAAACGGTGTCTTCGGGAGCACCGAAGACACCCTTCCTTGCCGGGGTGACGATTTGTGTAAAGATTCATGCACAGAGGCAGCTTTTACAATGTCCTTCCCCACGGTGAGACAGAGCACAGCTCGCCAACAAGCCAAGCGAATCGGAGTCCGCTGCGGGAGAAATCGGAGAACTGCGGGCTAGACGGAACCGCTGTTCATCCCGGTTCCGCCTTCGGCGGCGCAGGCGCGGATCAGTTCGGCCAGCTTGCGGGTGGCGGGGCCGGCAAGCTTGGGCTGGGCGAAGATGAGATACAGCGGCACCTTTCGGCGCTGTCCATCGCGCAGGGGCAGCGGCTTGAGCCGGCCGGAGGCGAGCGGCTCCTCGATCAGATGGCACGGAATCCAGCCGAAGCCCAGCCCCGCGCATAACAAGGCTATCCGCTTCTCGGGACTGGTCACGCTCCAGCGCCGCGTCGCGCCGAGCCACCCGGAATCGCGCGGCGCCAGCGTGCCCGAATCGCTCACGACGACGTGCAGCTCCCGGCTCAAGTCATCGGCATCCAGGGTTCGTCCGAGCCGGTGTAGCGGGTGGTCGGGATGAGCCACGGCAACGAGTTCCACGTCCAGCACGTGATCTCCCAAAAATCCCGGCGGGACTTGTCCGCCGATCGCGAGATCGGCGCGGCCCATGATCAGCGCCTCGTCGGTGCCGGACAGCACCTCTTCGCTGAGCAGCACGCGCGTGTGCGGGCTGAGGGGCGCAAATTCCCTCAGCATGCGCAGCAGAAGGGGAGTGGGGAACAACGCGTCGACCACCAGCCGGATTTCCGCTTCCCACCCCTGCACCAGACTGTGGGCCAGCTTCTCCAGTTTAAGCGCTTCGCCGAGCAGTTCTTCGGCGTGGCGCAGAAGCGTCTCTCCCGATTCGGTGAGCTTTGCCTTGCGGCCGTGAATCTCCAGCAGTTTCAGGCCGAGCTGCTCCTGCAGCCGGCCGACCGTATAGCTGACGGACGACTGGCTGCGATGCAGCGCTTCGGCGGCCTGGGCGAATCCGCCGTATTCCACGATCGCCTGCAATACCCGCCATTGCTCGAGAGTGGTCCGGGGAATCTTCATATGATCGAATTTTTCGATAAGAATGCCCAGAATTTTGCGCTTTTTAATCGAGTGATACAAACCTATCCTGGTGCCGTCTATCGATTCTTACCAGGAGATCGCCATGGCCAACGTGCTGCAAATCAAGACCAGTTTGTCCGACACCGGCAACGCCAACCGCTTCGCCGACGCTTTCATCACCCAGTGGCGCGCGCGGCATCCGGAGGACAGGATCGTCACCCGCAACCTCGGCCGCGAGCCGATTCCGCACCTGGACGAGACCGCAATCACAGGCTTCTTCGCGCCGGCCGAACGGCGCACTCCCGAGCAGCGGGCGGCAGTGGAACTTTCGGACGAACTGATTGCGGAGCTTCAGGCGGCGGATGTCCTCGTGCTCGGCGTTCCCATGTACAACTTCGGCATCCCGTCGACTCTCAAAGCCTGGATCGACCACGTCGCCCGCGCCGGAATCACGTTCGAGTACACGGAAAACGGCCCGGTCGGTTTGGTCCAAGACAAACAGGTGTTCGTGCTCGCCGCCCGCGGCGGAGTCCATCGTGGCACGCCGCAGGACACCCAAACCGCTTACCTGCGCAATGTGCTGGGTTTCCTCGGGATGACGGACGTCAATTTCGTCTATGCCGAAGGACTGGCTTTGGGGGAGACCGCCAAGGGGCAAGCGGAAACCGATGCGCTCGGGCAGATCGCCCGGCTTGTCGGTTCCCGAGCGGTAACGACTGCGGCGAAACCGATCGATGTTTGACAAATTGTTTGAGGAGAACACCCATGACCACCTCTCCGAATTTTGTAACCCGCGAGGTCGAGCGACTGGTCACCGGCAATGCCGTTTCGGACGGTGCGGGCGTAAAACTGCTGCGCGTGCTGACCCCGGATTTGCAGCGGCGGCTCGATCCCTTTCTGATGCTCGACGAGTTCCGCTCCGACAATCCGGACGACTATCTCGCCGGCTTTCCCGATCATCCCCATCGGGGCTTCGAGACCGTGACCTATATGCTCGCGGGACGCATGCGGCATCGCGACAACGCCGGCCACGAAGGCTTGCTGGCTGCCGGCGGCGTGCAATGGATGACGGCGGGTCGAGGCATCATTCATTCCGAGCTTCCCGAGCAGGAGCAGGGGCTGATGCACGGTTTCCAGCTTTGGATCAATCTGCCCGCGCGCGAGAAGATGACCGAGCCCGGCTACCGGGACATTTCGGCGGAAGCGATCCCGAGCACCACCACGGCCGAAGGCGTGACCATCCGGATCATCGCCGGATCGGTTGCGGGCATCGGCGGCGCGGTCAGGCGCGAGGCGACCGAGCCGCTCTATCTCGATCTCGAAATGCCGGCCGGAAGCGCTTACGAGGCGCCGATCCCTGGGGGACACAACGCGTTTCTGTACGTTTACGAAGGCGAAGTCGGCGTCGGCACACGGGGCGAGCCGGTGCGCGCCCGTCAGCTCGCGGTCCTGACCAACCGCGCGGATGCCGATGGCGTGCGGCTGACGGCTTCGCGCGGGGCTCGATCGTTGCTCGTCGCCGGCCGTCCCCTCAACGAGCCGATTGTGCAGTGGGGACCTTTCGTGATGAACACGCGCGACGAGGTCGAACAGGCCATGCACGATTTCCGCTCGGGCAAGTTTTAGGTCGTGGGGAAGGTAGGCTCTTTGCCGGATAGGCTCCGTTCCAATGACGGCCGATCCCAGTGTCCCAGATCGGCGGCCGCGTCATAGGTGCTTTGGAGAAACTCCAGCAGCAGCCGGCCGGGTGAATCCGCCTGCCGCACCTCGGAATAAGGCAGGACGAATTCCTTGAGCTCGGGGCTGTAAAACGCGCTTTCGGGACGTGCCCGTGCGTCCGGAAAACCTTTCGGTTCAGGGTAGGCATAGGCGTAGAAGGCTGGAAACGGGACAGCATCGTTACCCGGCCAGAAGCCGCAACTGCTTACCTCATGGGAATAGGCCTCGCGGACCACCCAATCGGGAAGATTGGGCACGCCGCCGGGGTGTTCGGGCGCGCGCCGGCCGGAGAAGCGCGTGACCGCCAGGTCGAAGCTGCCCCAGAAAAAATGCACCGGACTGCATTTGCCGATATAGCGCGCGCGGAATGCCTTGAATACGCTATCCGCCTGGGCCAGCACCCTCCAGCACCGGTGGGCGTGCTCGGCAGCGTAGGCGGCGTGTTCCCGATCCTGGTCGAAGGGAATCGCGCGGGCGACCTCGTTGGGTTTTTTCCGTATGGCGACCTCGATATCCAGCGCCCGAAGCGCGGCAAAAATTTCCCGGTAGAAATCGGCCACCGTGCAGGGTCGAAGCGGGAATTGTCGCGCCGCGCCGTCGCTGGTCCGGATCACGAGTCGATGCTCGATAAAATCGAAATCGATCTGGAACGTTCGGTCACGATAGGGAATCGGCGAGGTCGTCAGCCCGGATGTCGTCAGATAAAGCACGACATGCCAGGAGTGGTTGATCCAGGGCGTCAAGGCCAGCCGGATTTTGCCGACGATCTGTGTCCACATATGCAAGGTCGCATAGGTGTCTTGCCATGCCTGCAAAGGCAGGTCCGGCCAGGCCGAATTGTCGTTGATGGTGCTCGAAGCGTTCTGGCTCGTCATGGTGACCTCCATCGAGCGGGGAATTTCAACGTCTACTTCCGCTTGTTCCCAAGCTCCTGCTCTCATCGTTATACACAAGACCCAGCGGGTGGTCGTCACCGTCATTCCGTCCATGGACGACGGAATCCAGGGCCATGGATGGTAACCGGCCGGTCGCACGCTGGCTTATCCGAAGCACAGCTCCGGCCCGCCGCTTCACCTCCGTGTGGCTGGATTCCGGCTTCCCTGCCGGAATGACGGGTCCGGGCACGTTTCGGGTCGCTCGTAAGTTGTGTATAACGATGAGAGCTCCTGCTTGGGAATACGGCCTTGGAAGCTCCAGCCTCGCAAAGGGCAGGAAGCCGGAGCCTCCAAGACTTGGGTTCCCAACCTTGAGGTTGGGAACCAACATCTGGTTTGATTTCTCGCGAGGTCCGGCCGTTCCGGAGTTCCGCATGCCGCCATGATTTACCTTTGTCAGAGCTTCCGGTTTCAGACGGAGCGAAGGCACTCCCGCATGCCCTGTCGGTCGAATCGATCAAGGTCTCACTCCGTGCGTTCGGTGCTTGTCCTGCGTCCCATCCGACTGGAGATACAGCCGTGAGCCAGCTTCCCATCGCTGACTACGCCTTTCTGTCCGATTGCCACGGGGCCGGCCTGGTCAGCCGCGCCGGCTCGGTCGACTGGCTTAACTTTGCCCGTTTCGACGCGCCCGCGATCTGCTCGCGGCTTCTGGATACGGACGGCGGCCATTGGGCCATCCGCCCGGTTGGCCAAGCATCGACGCGCCGCCGGTATCTCGACGGCACCCTGGTGCTTGAAACGACCTTCGAGACGCCGACCGGCACCGTGGTTCTGACCGACGCGCTGGCGATGGGACCCAACGAACGCGGCCACCAGCTCGGCGCCGACGCGCCGCATACCCTGATCCGCAGCGTCCGATGCCTGGCCGGGCACGCAGACCTCGAGATCGAGTACGCGCCCCGGCCGGAGTATGGGCTGGTCTTTCCCTTGTTGGTTCCGGTCGTTGGCGGCGTATCCGCGCGGGGCGGCGCCTCGGTGCTCCATCTCAGTTCGCCCGTGCCGTTTCAAATCACCCGTTCGACGGCATGGGCGGGCGTGAGAATCGAAGCCGGCCAACGCCTGGACTTCGCCTTGCAGCATCGTTCGAGTTCCGAAGCCGCGCCTCGAGTCTGGACCGAAGCGGATATCGCCGAACGGTTGGACGACACCATCACCGCCTGGCGCAGCTGGTCCGATCTCCACCAGAACTACGAAGGACCGTGGCGGGAGCTCGTCCGCCACAGCGGGCGCGTGCTTCAGGGGCTGACCTATTTTCCGACCGGCGCCATCGTGGCCGCACCGACGACTTCGCTGCCGGAAGCCGTGGGCGGCAGCCGCAATTGGGACTACCGCTACACTTGGGTGCGCGATGCGAGTTTCACCCTGGAAGCGCTGTGGGTGGCGGCCTGCCCGGACGAAGCCTATAAATTCTTCGACTTCTTGGCAGGCTCGGCCTTGACCCAGATCGAGCGCGGCGTGGATATGCAGATCATGTTCGGCATCGGCGGCGAGCACGATCTGACCGAACGCGAGCTGCCACATCTGTCCGGCTGGCGGGGTAGCCGTCCGGTCCGGGTCGGCAATGGCGCCTGGAATCAGCGGCAGCTCGATGTCTACGGCGAGCTGTTGAACGCAGCGTACCGGCTACAGGGACAGCTCACCACTCTCGATCCCATCACCCGTAATTTCCTCGCCGATGTCGCCGACGCTGCCGGTCGTTATTACCGCGATCCGGATCAGGGCATTTGGGAAATCCGCGGTCCGCCGCGAGACTTCCTGTACTCGAAACTGATGTGCTGGGTCGCCCTCGACCGGGCCATCGGGCTCGCAGATCTGCTCGGCGCCGCGGATCGTGTCGAGCGCTGGCGCGCCGTCCGCGAGGAAATCCGCCAGGCGATTCTTACCCAGGGTTGGAGCGAGCGGGCTCAGTCCTTTACTCAGGCGTTCGGTTCGGACGAGCTCGATGCTTCGGTCCTGATGATGGCGCTGGTCGGCTTCCTGCCGGCGGACGATCCCCGCATGCTGGCGACGATCGATGCGATCGAGCGGGAGTTGACGGACAAACGGGGGCTGGTATTCCGCTATCGCGCCGACGACGGGTTGAAAGGAGAGGAGGGCACTTTCCTGCTCTGCACTTTCTGGCTTGCCCACGCAGTCGCTTTGGCAGGAGAGGTCGAGCGCGCCAAGGGCATCCTGGCCCGCGGCGCCGTTTATGCCAACGATGTGGGCCTGCTCGCCGAAGAGGTCGATCCGAGCACGGGCGAGCTGCTCGGCAACTTCCCGCAAGCCTTCAGCCATATCGGCTTGATCAACGCCGCGTGGGCGATTGCCGAGGCCGAGCAAGCCCGATCGGCACCGTAATTCCATTCGACATTCGAGTGAACATTCATCGTAGGATGGGTAGAGCGAAGCGAAACCCATCGATGGTGGGTTAGCCCCTAGGCTCCGCGTAACCCGCCGATTCGAGGTCGCTGCGCGCCTGACCTATCCTACTTCGTCGGCCGAAGAATCGATCGTCGGCACCGGCGATCCTCATCTTTCTTTAATCTTTTCCCCGGCGGCGTTCTCATGTTGCTTCCGTACTCTAGTACCCGACGGGTGCGGCGATTCCTGGACACGTATCTAAAGGCGCACCGGTAAGAGCCGTTTTTTTGGGGGCCGCCTCGGTGCGGAGTCAGAGACTGATCTAATGCGTTAAAGGTGACTCATGCCAGCAAACATGCGGCAAGACGAGAGGATCGAGGTTTTTTCATTCATTGCCTTGTATGAAGGCCTCAGTGGACTGCTGATCGATCTCGATCTCTATGTGTTCAATAAGGCGGGCGAATTGATCGAGTGCCAGCCCATATGGAAGGGAAAGACCGTAGTGGCGCTTTCCGGGAGGGAACTGAGTAACGCGCGAGTCATGATCGGGCCGCCCATACGTGATTCCATACGCGGGCCAATCACGATGGACATGATTCGGAATTACCATGGTTTCGAGGTCGGGTTCGATTTAGTGCCCAAGACCCGCTCGGTTACGCTTTCCGCCGTGCCGGAGGCAATTTGGCGGACATGGCAACAATCGGGCTCATGGAGCAAAAGCAGAAAACATCCCAACGCGTTCGACGGTTTTCTATTTTGGTAGATGTCGGCGTCGTCTTGGTAGCGATTCCGTTGCGCCATTGAGAGCATTTTCCGGCTTGGCGTAGCGCTCCCAACGTGGAATAGGTCGGAAAAGCGGCTTCGTCGGCAACGGGTTGCCGACCTACGAATAGGTACGGGACAGTTCCCCCATCTAGCCGCTCTACATGGTATTTGCTTTTGTCTGCCTGACTTAAGGAGTGCCGCGCTGCGGCACTCCTTTCCCGATCTCTCGATGTTACGGCTTTACTCCGATGAGTTTCCAACCGCCATCCGGAGAGAGATTTGCTCTGCTGGACGATCCCACATAGAGGACATCTTTCGTTGGAAGCATGTTCCGCACACCCATAACGGTTTCGGGATGGCCGAAGCCGTTTATGGTCCACGGTACTGCCTTGGAATTCCCATCGGGGAAGACCCAAAGGTCGGCACCGGGATTCTTGCTGAAGTTGACGCTGGATCCCGAGTCGAGCGTTCCCACGGCCAGCTTTCCTTGGAAAACCGCCATGGTCCAGGTATAGACATTGGTCGGAACGTCGAAGCCCGCCGCGCCGTAGAGCGGGGTCATGCCGCCCAGATTGTTATCCACCATGCTCCAAGTGCTGCCGTTGTATTTCGGTAACTGCTTTTCCCCGTAGAGCAGTTGAATCTCGGGACTGCTACCGAAATTGCGGCCGCGGAAGATCGGAATGGCCCGGCTGAGGTTCTTTTGGGTTTCGGTACGATCCTGGGGCTCTCCGTAGGTACTTACGAACGTGCTATAGACCGACCACGGCGGGTTCATATGTCCCCAGTAGAGGTAACCGGCGAACGAGGCCAAGTCGCCCACCCCTTGGGTCGAGGCAACGAGGTCGTCGACTTCGTAGTCATTTACTTCCCAAACCTTGGTCCAAAGGCCAGCATGGATAAGCCGCAAGCCTCCTGCGGGAATCGGCGGACTCATCCAGATCCCGGCCGGCGGGTTGTTGGTTCCGAGGAAGCTGCCGACCGAGCTGGACAGTGTCGACGGACGCCAGGTGGCCACGAAAAGACGCCCTTCGTGCACGGCCAGATTGACCGCATCGTTGTCTACCATACCCACTGTCGTGAAGCTGAAAGGATTGCTTCGAGTTCCCGTCCAGCGCAGTATTTCGCCGCCTCCGGTGAGTGTCTGCACGCCGGTATACATGGCGCCCTGCGCAGAGACGAATTTGCGGATGTTGGCGTATCGCAACAAAGTCGTCGAGCCGAGATATTGTTTGGTATCGGCATCGAAGGCAAACAAATTGACGCTCACCCCGAGCTGGCCCGGACCGGCGAGTATTGCCACGCCATTGGATACGCCGGCCGACCGCAAGCCCAAGGTCTCGTTGATGAGCGGGTCGTTCGGCGTCACATTGGTTTGCTTACCGGTGGCGATGTCATAAACCCATACCTGCGGCGGTCTCCAGTCGCCCAGGAATTGGCGCAATGGTACGGGAACGCCGGGGTATTGGCTCAGCGAGCCCTCGAGGACGTTGATGGGATTGCCGGTGGAATCGTTAGCGAAATCGCATTCCTGCAATCCGTCGCCTGCGGTTTGTCCTATACCCGCGACATTGGCTCCAGTTCCGATCCAGAGGGTCTGTTTCCATTGGGCCAGACCCCAAAGATAGGCCTGATTTCGCTTGGGCGTCGTGCCGGTGGGGCAGGCTCCATTTGCCGACGCGGCGACATAAGGCATGCCGCAGCCGTTCCAGCACTCGTCCGGGACGGCCTTCGCCAAGACGGTAGCGGTCTGCGCGTGGGAAACCGTTACCGCCGAATGGAAAATAAAAAGAGATAAGGGAAAAACAACTCGCCAATTGCACTTGATCATGTCGATACTCCTTTTTCCAAAGTGCATGTTTCCTGTTCGTATCATATTGCCCGTAACCGGGCAGAACTCGCATATTTGTTATATGTAATCGTTGAATTAAGTGGTTGCTTTCATTCTCCTCCTGAGTTGTTTTTGAATTTTTATTACGAGATTTCGGTATGGCACCGAATATTTTATTACGCGAATCTTATGCCATATCTATATTTTTAATTAGATCAATTATTTGCTTGGAGATAGTAAAGTGTCTGTAAAATTTTCTGACACCTTGATATTGCCGATCACGCGGGGAAGTTATGCCAATTCTTTGGAAAAAGGATATTCAGCGAACGTAGGCTGAGCCGAAATCGTAATATGTCCGGATCATGTGTATATTTATAATTATAATTATAGGTTAATTACTTGGCTTGGTATGGCGAATCGATTGTAAAATTTTCTGACACTGTTATTTGCTTGAAAGGCTAATTTCAAATCGCTTTCGATAAGGACTTGCTTTCGTAGGGTGGGTTAGGCGCACATCAGCACTGACTGACCGCCGATCACCGCGCTTTGCGTGCGCCGTAACCCACCCTATCGAAAGCCGAATGGAATAAAATGCCGGCTCTCAGCGAGTTTTGATTAACTGAAAAACGCCGGGAGTCTAATATTAATGAATTATTTTTTAGCCCATGAAAGCTCTTTGTATATTCGATGTCTATGCAGTGGACGGTGCAAGTTCAGGCAGTACTATTAAAGTTGCGATAATTCGGGTTTTTATTTCGTTTTATATACTCTTTCGGTTGCGGGAATTTCTTTTTCTAATGCCAGTTGCCAACGAAATGCCCATTTCCATTTAATATTCCTCTTTGCCTCAGAAAATTCGTCTGTCAGCCTCTCCAGGTCCTTTTTCCGGAATCCCCGCAGGATGGAGATTAATCCATCGTGACGGGTAATGGTGGATGAGGCTGTAACAAAGGCGAACAATTCAAAAAGATGATAAGCAACAGGACTTCTGTGCAGGTCGTTGACCACAACTGCCAACCTGCACTGCTCGTAAGAATTCTTCAACAATTCTTCTGCCTTTCGGTTGTCGAAATGGTGAAGAAACAAGCTCATCACGACGATGTCAAACCGCCTTTTTTTAAACTCGTCCGAAAAAACATCTATCTTTTCAAAGCGTATCTCCGGAAAATCTTTCGATTGCGAAGTCGCATACCGAATAATCGAGTCGTTTATATCGACGGCGGTTACTGAAACCGGGATGTTTTTCCTTCGACACCATTTGACGACTGCTCTGGGAAGATCGCCGCTACCGCAACCCAGATCAACAACTTCTATCGGACGGCCGAAATCATGCTGTTCAAGTAACGGTGCGATGGCCGAAACCAACGCTTTTTCTCCGCCCAGCCAGCGGTTGACCCTGGCGATATCCTCTAGGTTTTTGATCAGATCATCACCGCCGAGCGTTGGGTCGTCGAGGAGCTCGCTGAGATTGGAGCGTTGCGAAAAGCTGTTCATGATTATTCCTCCAATTGTTTCAAACCACTGTGTTTTCACCGGAATTGCCACCATCAAACGGATGTCCGGACATAACGGATAGTCTTTCGTCATGCGTCCCGAAACATTCGCAGAAATGCCGATGACAATTCCGAAATGAAACTTCTCCATGGCGGCATCGTTGGCCGTTTCCATCGCCAGCCATTTGTCTACGCTGCCTTTCGGTGCGATCCACCCGTTTTGCGGAACGGCAATAAGTTATTAATCAGGCCCGTAAATACCCTCCTGGTATTTCGGGCCGCCGCCCAGGCCCGGTACACGCCCGGCCTGGGCTCACGCGGCTTGTCGCCGCGCCGGGGCATCCTTGCCCCGGATTAACCCGGCCTATATTTATAGGCCGGGTTAATAATCGGAGCCTCCTCAACCTAAGCCGCATCATTCCTGCGCATAGGGGTGCCCAGTCCGCTCGCATACCCATAGCGTTCTATTACCTGCCCCCAGCGTCGGGTAATTTCCTCCCTCAGTTCCGGGGTGAGGTCGTAGCGATTGGTACGATAATCGTTCGTCTCTTCTAGGTACTGCTTCAATTTGGGAAGCATTCGCTCGAAATCGCTTAGTTCCAGCTGGTCGTACAGCTTACGGAGTTGCCCGACCGGATCTTGCACGAGGTCCTCGTATCGCAGTTCATGGAAGCGGGGGGCGTGGAGCAGCGGGCGTGCTTCCTCGAGCTTCTGGAACATATGCAAGAAATTTTCGAACACGTAGTCTTCCAGATCGTCGTATTTCGGTTCTTGCAAGCCCTGAGCCTCGTACAAGGATTTCCACAAATGCATCGTCGAGAGAAACAGGGTGTAAGGGTCGCGCACGATGTGAACGAACTGTGCATCCGGAAACAGCTCGAGTAAGACCTTGATTCGATAAGTGTGGGTGGGGGATTTCAACAGGATACGTTTGGGGTTGCGTATCGTCAGCTGCTTGAGAAATTTTACGAAGCCGTCTTTCCAGCGCCGCAGTTCCCGCGACGGGACATCTTCCAGACTGAAATATTCGCGGTAGGGATTGCGATTGGGGAAGGCGATCTTCTGGTAAGGGGAAGGCAGTCCGAGATTGCACAGCGCAAACTCGTCTTCCTGGGGACGTTCCCAACCCATGGCCATGTTGTCGAACGGCCGCTGCTCCGGTAATAGAGCCTTGAACAGGAAACCGAGCCAGTGCGCATCGAACCGCTCCGTGAGCAGAAAGCGGTTAGGGTTGAAGCACACGTAAGTGGTTGGATAGGTGAAACGGTCGTCCAGGGCGAGAAGCTCGTGAAGCCACGTGGTGCCGGAACGCCAATGTCCGATGATGAATAAGGGCGCTTGCTTGATTTCCGTTCTGCGCACCCGACGGTTCCATATCAGCTCTTGCAGACCGTGGCTCAAGCTGCCCAGCAATATGACGAATGTCATGGCCACAATCCGGGGTATGCGTCGCACCCCAACGTCAAATCTGTTGTGGGCCAACATTCTTAGCCAGCCGAAAAAATTGCCCCCAAGCCAGATTTTGGCATACGACTTCTTTTCGCTCTGTGTCTTGCTATCGGTTGTATTCGTGGACAAATCCATTTGGGCGATTCCTTCTGTAAGGTTTAGATGAGTGACAGCGAGGCGTTTCCTCTGCGACGCGAAGCGTCCACTACGGCACGAAAAGTCAGCACCGGGACTGCCTCATTGCGCATCTGCGGCCAATCCGCAGCGATCCCGCTCAAACTCGACCTTGGTGCATGTCGTGACGAGCGGAAAGTACTCTCCCATGTGCGCCGTAATGGCGGCGGGATCGTTGTTGGTGCCGGCATAGTAGAGCAGCGCCTCGGCAAATGCCGGGTTTGGCTGCATGTGGCGCAGGATCAGTGCCGGTATGGTATCGGTCGTAGGTAACCAGTTGGCTGCGTTGGCGGGCCGGCTCTCCGGATTGGAAAAGGCGAACGTCACATAGCCGTCGCCATCTTGCGCCGCTTGGGCATCGTACAAGCAGCCGTTAGTAGTCCATAAGGTCGAAGTATTGTGCATGCACAGAGACCAATAGCGGAGCTGCTCGTTGCCGGAAATATCGTCCGGAATGCCCTCGAGGCCCTGGGTGTCGGGGAAGCTGGGCGCCCTGAAGCGCATCACCGTCACCTCGCCGCGCGAGGGACTCAAAAACACCAATAGATACCCGGTCTGAGCGTTGTAGTAGGTGCCCCGGCCGTTCGGATGCGGCGTTACGGCCCGATAACGCGCCAGACCGTTGTTGAAATCGGATGCGGAGGGACTCGGTATGCCCCCTGCTGCGGATGGGCCGTCGATCACGCGGAGGCGAAGCTCGTCTCTCTCTGCGGGAAAGATTTGTGTTTCCCGCGTTTCTTCCGACGACTCGGCGCTTTCTACTAATCTGATAAGCGCTTGCTTCTCTGCTTCCTGGATCCTCCGCATTTTTTCGCACATCTCGTGAATGCCTTCCAGGCTGGTCATTGCGGGGTCATCGACGACGAAATAGAAATCCGGCTGAGGAATGCCGCCGAGTGAATCCGTGCCCGGATCGGGCAGGTACACCCGGTAGGCTACGGAGTTGTATTCCGTCTTGCTTCCATCGTAGCGATAGCCGCCGTAGAGGATATTCGCCGGCCTCGGCGGCTGCGGCGGCCGAGGCCGGCGAATATCCAGTAGATCGACGGTATAAGCGCTTTCCGGGACGTACGGCGTATTCGGGAGGAACGGATTTTCGCCGCGATCGGGCACGATGTCGGTGTCGGCCAGCAGCGCCGTCGAATTCCCCAAGAAATCGTGGTTCTGCCAGGACAGATAGCGTGCTTGAGGGAACTCGGCGCGGAACCGGAAGTGTCCGCCCGGTGGATGTGCCGGGAGCCCCTGCAAGAACCAGTACACGGCGTTACTTTCTATGGCCGGTGCAGTGCTGCTTTGAATCAACCAGCCCGAGCATTCCGTCAAGGCAACCTCCTGGCCTCGGACCAGGTCCCCCTGGGCAAAACTTTCGCTGGGAAGCAACCCGAGCAGGCCACTTCCCATCACGCCTGATATCGTCACAAGCTTGCGGAACGAATCCTTCATTGCACACCTCCTTAAAGGCAATGGGCCAATCCTTAGCCAGTCGAAGACATCCCCCGAGCTTTGTGCTTTGCCATCTACTGTATTTGCGGACAATTCCATTTGAGTGGTTCTTTCCGGTGTAAGCCCCAAGTAAATGACTAAGGAGCGATGCGGTTCTTCGATACGCCGCTTCGACTGTGCCGCGCGTCGACGGCATCGCTCCTGCATCACCGCGTACCTTGCGGCGCCAGCCCACAGCGATCCCGCTCAAACTCGGCCTTGGTGCATGTCGTGACGAGCGGAAAGTACTCTCCCATGTGCGCCGTAATGGCGGCGGGATCGTTGTTGGTGCCGGCATAGTAGAGCAGCGCCTCG
Source organism: Methylocaldum sp. 14B (assembly GCF_002005105.1). Taxonomy (GTDB): domain Bacteria; phylum Pseudomonadota; class Gammaproteobacteria; order Methylococcales; family Methylococcaceae; genus Methylocaldum. The sequence goes on from NZ_MSCV01000014.1 coordinate 72,355, forward strand.
GCAAATGCCGGGTTTGGCTGCATGTGGCGCAGGATCAACGCCGGTATGGGGCCGCTGGCGATGGGCAACCAGTTGGTCGCGTTGGCGGGCCGGTTCTCCGGATTGGAAAAGGCGAACGTCACATAGCCGTCGCCATCTTGCGCCGCTTGGGCATCGTACAAGCAGCCCGTGGTAGGCAACCCGGCCGTGGCATCGTGCATGCACAGAGACCAATAGCGGAGCTGCTCGTTGCCGGAAATATCGTCCGGAATACCCTGGAGGCCCTGGGTGTCGGGGAAGCTGGGCGCCCTGAAACGCATCACCGTCACCTCGCCGCGCGAGGGACTCAAAAACACCTGAAGATACCCGGTCTGAGCGTTGTAGTAGGTGCCCCGGCCGTTCGGATGCGGCGTTACGGCCCGATAACGCGCCAGACCGTTGTTGAAATCGGATGCGGAGGGACTCGGTATGCCCCCTGCTGCGGACGGGCCGTCGATCACGCGCTGGCCAATTTCTTTCTCCGCGGTATCTGAAAGCGGCCTATCCTGCCTTGCCGCCAGAGACTTGGTGGTTTTAGCTACTGCGATAAGCGCTTGCTTCTCTGCTTCCTGGATCTTTCGCATTGTCTCGCACATCTTGTGAATGCCTTCCAGGCTGGCCATTGCAGGGTCATCGACGACGAAATAGAAGTCCGGCTGAGGAATGCCGCCGAGTGAATCCGTGCCCGGATCGGGCAGGTACACCCGGTAGGCTACGGAGTTGTATTCCGTCTTGCTTCCATCGTAACGATAGCCGCCGTAGAGGATATTCGCCGGCCTCGGCGGCTGCGGCGGCCGAGCCTCGGGCGGCACATCCAGTAGATCGACGGTATAAGCGCTTTCCGGGACGTACGGCGTATTCGGGAGGAACGGATTTTCGCCGCGATCGGGCACGATGTCGGTGTCGGCCAGCAGCGCCGTCGAAAACCCCAAGAAATCGTGGTTCTGCCAGGACAGATAGCGTGCTTGAGGGAACTCGGCGCGGAACCGGAAGTGTCCGCCCGGTGGATGTGCCGGGAGCCCCTGGACGAACCAGTACACGGCGTTACTTTCTATGGCCGGTGCAGTGCTGTTCTCCATTACCCAGCCCGAGCATTCCGTCAGGGGAACCTCCTGGCCTCGGACCAGGTCCCCCTCAGCAAAACTTTCGCCGGGAAGCAACCCGAGCAGGCCGCTTCCCATCACGCCTGATATCGTCACAAGCTTGCGGAACGAATCCTTCATTGCACACCTCCGTGTAAAGATATGAGCCAACTCCATGGCCAACTGGAGATATCCCTTGAACTTCGTGCTTCGTTATCGATCTGCCGATGAATTCGATTGGACGATTCCTGATTGCATTAAGAAACATTAACCGGGAATGTGATGCGCTCCCTCGATCGCACGAGGTTTGCGACTGCGTTCGGGAAGGACGTCAGCGTCGCTGCGTGGAGCCGAGATAGGAGCCATTGCCGATTGTGACGAAGGCAAACGTAGGCTTGGAATTCATAGGAAAATCTCCTCCCAGAGAAATTGCTGATTCTTCTATTCAGCCGATACTTCATGTAAATGCGCAGATCATTCCAACATCGCCGCTCCAGCGCGAACGCGACTGGTTCGTTCGATCCAGGCATATCCCTGCCTCGGAACAGGCCGATGGAACGCCGTCAGGGCTCCCGACACCGCTGCACCGGGGTTGTCGCCGCGACGCTAGAGAATTTTCCTCTTTCGTGTAGCGCCCCCACGGTGTGATAGGTCGGCAATCCTTTGCCGACGCCCTGGATCGGTGAGAGGCTTTGTCGGCAAAGGATTGCCGACCTGCAACCTTCCCGATCCACGCCGCTAGACCGTAATGAAAAACGCGCTAGAACGTGTACGCGGCGCCCACGAAGAACGAATAATTCAAGAGGCTGCCGAACTCGCTGTCGCGAGAGCCCGTGAAACCGTTGGCAATGACGTACAACAGCGTATGGTCGGTGGCTTCGTATTCGAAGATGCCGATCAGGCGGTCGGACTGGTCGTTCAGATTGTGGATCACCCGGAAATTCACGTTGAAATCGTTCCAGATCTCGGTATCCGAATACTGGAGCATCATGTAGTCTTGGCGAAACATGGGATCGGTGGAGTCGATTTCGCCCCTAAGGAAACATTGATCGATGCGATCCCGCAGGCAGCCGTTTTCGTTATGGAAATATTCCAGGTTGACGGTCGGTCCGGCCTCGAAGGTGTACGAGGCGCCTCCCAGTAATTCGAAGTCGCCGTAATCGCCGTGGGAGCCTTCTCCGTAGAGAAGCAGCGCGTCGGTCACGTTCCAGCCGCCGAAGAAACCGACCCGGTAGCCGGTGTTTTCGCGGTACGAAGGGATGACGGAAAGATACTTGCCATCCCCGGTCCAATCGATCTTGAAGGCATAACCCGGCTGAAAGTCCTGGCCTTGCGCCGAGCCGTCGGCGAATCCCGCTTGGTTGAGACCGAAACCCTGCTGCCGTCCCAACCGGCCTTCATCCGTATTGGCGATGAACGAAACGGCCCAGGTGGAATTCGGTATCCACACGGCCCTCGCATAGCCGAGTCCGGGGACTTCCACTCTCGGGTTGTTCCGCCCGTTCTCCTTGTTGAACGGATTGGACGAAGACAGGAGCACCGACGGTCCCCACTGCAGGTTCTCGCGGCCGTAGGAGACGAACAACTCGTCCATCAGCCGGTAACGCGCGAACCACTCGTTCGTGTAGAACTGCGCCAGGCTGTCTTCTTCGCCCTCCGGGAACCCTTCTTCCCAGCGCTGCCACAGGTAGATGAAGCGTTGTTTGATACCCAGTTCCAGCCGGCGGAAGTCCAGGTTGAGATCCACGCGCGGGTTGATCGACGCCTGATAAGTGGATATCTCCAGGATATTATTGGGATTCAGGCGCGAATTCATTTCCGGTTCCTGGAAAATTCCGAAAGCCAGGACGTTGATCCGCGAATAGAAGCCGCTCTTGATCTCGTCGAAAATGCTCACCGGCCCCGTGGATACGATCACGGGTTCGGTGGCCGCGGCCGCCGTTCCCGATATTGCGCACATGACAAAAACCCATAGTCCCCACGTTAGTCCACCGTTTTTTTTCATTTCATAAAGAGGTTGAGATTGAATACGTAATCCGGAAGTGGCTCGAACCGAGGCTTGGTGAGGTTGAGATAGGTCACGTCCTCGCTCATCAGTTCGTCGTACATGGTGATCTTGGAAATGAACGGGCGCTCCTTTCCGTCGATAAGCACTTTATTGCCGTATTCCATTTCAGCCAATTTGAATTTCTTTCCCGATACCGTGAAGTACTCCGCTTTCACTCCCACCAGGCGCTTTTTCGAAATCCAGTATTTGATCCGATCGTACGTGGTCTTGTCGTTCTTGCTGGTGAGATCGAAAACGTAGCATTCCTCGTCGCCCACCGTGTCGTCGGGCAACTGAGCAGCATTGTAGTCCTCGGCGTAATTGGTCGAGGCGATGTCGCCGTAGGCCGCGTTGCCCATCAGTTTCTGGCGCTGCGAAATGGGGACCGCCTTGCTCAGCCCCGGTTTGTAGAACCACATGTTGTTGTTCGACATGAGCAGCTTGTTGCCCTTGTACTTCGGCGGTGCGAGGCTTATTCCGGAGATGTCGAAGCCGCGCGCCTTGATGTCGTAATTCAAAGAGTCGGTACGGCCGTTTTCGATGGACTCTATCACCACTTCCCAGGAAATGCCCAGGAGGTTGCCCCGCGATTGATCCGCCGTCTTCAGTATAGTCTTGACGTCCGGCGAAGCCGACAACGGCGCGGCGGACAGCAATCCGGCCAGGATTAGCAAGCTTCCGAGCAAGAGGGTCGTTCTCATCGTCTTCTCCTTGTACTTTATCTACTCCATCGAAGCGGTCAACTGTCGCTCCTAGGTTCAGGTATGTCCCAGAGCGCCGACGATCTGCATGCGAGCTGCCGTGCGCGCCGGGAGACTGGCTGCGGCCAGGGAAAGAACGATCAGCAGCAGGATGCTGTAGAGCATGTAATCGGGCACCAGGTAGACCTCCAATGGCACCCGGCGGGTGATTTGGGGCGGTATCCAGGTCGGTTTGAAAAATGCGACGCCCGACCAGGTGATCAGGGTGAGGACCATGCCGAGCAGCGATCCAAGAATCCCCAATAACATGCTTTCGGCCGCGAACAGTCCGACGATGCCGCGGCGCTTGAACCCCAGTGCCCGCAGCGTGCCGATCTCGCGGGTCCGTTCCATGATCGCCATGCTGACGGTATTGATCACGCTCATGACGACGATGGTGAACACGATCAGGAAGGTGAACAGGAAGATCACGTCGAACATCTGCTTCACCTTGGTGTAAAAGGTGGAAAGCTCGTTCCAGGTCTTGACTTCCAGCTTCAAGCCTTCTGCCGCCAGTTCTCCGGCCAGCTGGGCGCGCACGGTTTCCGTTGTGTCGTCGTTCGTCAGCAGCAAGGTCAGGCGATCCACGCTGCCGGTATCGTAGAGGCTCTGGGCGAACTTGAGCGAAACCGACATGAGCTTGTCCTCCAGCGCTTCGACCGGGCCATCGAAGAGCTGAAACACCTGGGCGTCGAGCGCGTTGATCTGTCCCGACACGGTGGGCGCCATGGCGACGGCGTCGGAGCCCAAGTCCAGATTAAGCTGCTCCGCCAGTCCCCGGCTCAGGCCGATGCCGTGAATGACGTCGTCCTCCAGGGATTTGCCGTCGAACAACTGGATTTTCCCTATCATCCCGCGGGCATGCTCGTTGATGCGGCGCACGGCGGACGGCACTCGGCCGGCGGCGATGAAGATCGTCGACACCTTCCCGTTGCTCAGAAGTCCCGAAATGTGGAGCTGCGGTGCCACCACCACGATTTCCGGATGCCGGGCCAGCACCTGTTGAATGACTCCCATCTCTTCTTCGTCGATGAGATAACGGGTCGGATCGAGTTTGCCTTCCTGGAGAAAGCCGGTCTTGAAAACGCTGAGATGGCCGTTACCCTGCGCGTAGATGTAGGAATCCTTGAGGCTGGTGAAGATGTAGGCGGTGAATCCGCCCAGGGTGTTGACCGCCGCAAAGCCGAGGCCGATCGCCAGAATCGTGAACAGCGACCGGCGCCGATTGCGGAAGAGATTTCTTAAGGCGAGCTTGATCCAGGTCATCATAAGCCCACCGATCGGTCTAGCCGCATGGCCGGCTGCTCCGGCGACCTGTCATCGATGATCTCGCCGTCGCGCATCTGAATCTGACGCTCCACACGTTCCAGCAGGCGCTGGTCGTGCGTGGAGAACACGAAGGTCGTGCCGTTGTTGCTGTTGAGTCGTCGCATGAGCTCGGTAATCCTCAAGGCGTTTTCGGAATCCAGATTGGCCGTGGGCTCGTCGGCGATCACCAGTGCCGGATCGGTAACCAGGGCCCGCGCGATCGCGACGCGCTGCTGCTGTCCGCCGGAAAGCTTGGCGGGACGATGCGCCGCGTGGTCGTCCAGCCCCACTTCGGCCAGACGCTTGCGCGCCGCTCGCCTTGCCTGTGCCGTGGAAACTCCGGAGATCTGCAGCGGAAGCATGACGTTTTCCAGAGCCGAGAGTACCGGAATCAGATTGAAGCTCTGGAAGACGAATCCGATTCCGCGGTTTCGAAGCTCGCTGCGCTGGTCGTCCGACAGCGCGGCCACATCCTGGCCTTCGAAACGCACCGTACCCGAAGAGCATACGTCGAGCAGCCCGATAAGATTGCAGAGGGTAGACTTGCCGGAACCCGACGGACCCCAGACGGCCACGAATTCGCCCCTATGAATAGACAGATTCACTGTCTTGAGAGCCGTTATACGGCTTTCGCCGAGGTGATAAACCTTCCCGACCTGGCGAAGCTCTACCAGCAGCGGCGGACCAATCCTGCTCATTATTCAATCCTTTGTGTGTTGATGGCGTTTAGGCTTGCCCCGCTTCCGTCTCCGCAGTCGCGGCGCCGGCATAGGCAATGACGAACTCTTCCAGGCGTACCGTCCGTACCATAATCGTTCGGCCGCTGTCTCGATGGACGATGTGGATCAGACCGTCCTCGCCTATGGCCTGCGCCTCGTAGGCTTTCGGCGAGCCGTTCATGCCGAGACCCAGCAACTTGGCGGCGACCTCCTTGGCGCACCACAGGCGGGTGGCCCATTCGTCGGGGTCGCCGCTCGTGTCACGGAGAAGCGAGCGTTCCGATTCGCCGGCCATGGTCTCCACGAAGCTCGGCTGGCGCGGGCGGATCGGTTCGATATCCACGCCCACGGGTCCCGCATGGGCGATGGCGATAGCGCGATGTTCGCTATGGCTGATGCTGAGCTGCGGCAACCGGTTCGCCTCGGGGACCGGCGCCACCTCGGGCTGGCCCTGGTCGTTGTTGCGAATGATCAGGGCGGCCGGGTGCAGCATTTCTTCCGTCCCGGCTTGCCGCGCCAGCCAGTCGCGCACGGCATCCTTGGCTGCGATGCGCCCCAGCAGCCAATGCTGCAGGCCCGGAGCATGCGAGCGCATGTCGGAAAACGTCTCCATCTCGTCCAGATGAAGGCAGAAGCGAGCGAGGAGCGTACTGTCGAAGCCGGCGATGTCTTCGCCTGAGATCATGCGGCAGCTGGCGGAAGGCGGGAGTGCCGGCAGGTCGAGCGCATGGCTCAGCAAATAGCGGGTCGGCAGGCGGCGAAAATTAAGTAGCCGCTTCTCCCAGCGGAACTTCCAGTCCGTCCAGTCCCTGATCCGCATCCAAACGGCGCCCGCGCCGTCCTGAATCTCGATGTCGGCGGAAAGGAGCTTGCCTTCGTCGCGGGTGATTTCGATTCGCACCGGGCATCGTGTTCCCGGCGTCGGGGTAGGCCGGTATAGCTCGAGCTTGCCGATGCCGACGGGAAAGACGTAGCGCTCTTTTTCCATGGCCCAGATTCCGATCAATTGTCCGACCGCATCGAGCAACGCCGGCTCGGTCAGAAACTGGGGCTTGCGTATGGATCGGAACATGATCTCGGGCGCTTTGACCACCAACTCGCCGGCGGCGCCCCGATCGCCCAGCACGATCTCCCCGACCAGGCATTGATACACGGGTCCGTGGAATAAGTGGCGGCCCCGGTAAATTTCCTCGGCGCTTTTGGGATAGAGACGGGCATTGGCGAACTCCGTGAAGCTGAGCTCGAGATCGAGACGATAGTAGGGCGCGAACAGGACGCGAGCCTGGATCGCCGGAGTCGCTTGGTCTTCGATATGGATGGCGGCGGCGATATGGCAAGTGTTCCGTTCGGCATCCCATTGCTCGAAACGGGCCGAAATCCGGAGACACAGGCGGTCGGTGTCGGCCAGTTCGATCCAGCGCGTGGCCTTCACGTCCTCGAAGCCGATCAGCCCGTAGCCGGGTGCGAGGCAGGCAGCCGTTTCCGCCAGGATCTCCAGGCTTAGGGTCATGGGAACTACCGGCAGACAGGCGAATAGCGGTTTCACCCCGGGCGCATGGACGAAGGCGTGATCCGCGAGATGCAGATCCTCGTCCAGGGTCAACTCGCGCTCCACGGTAATCGACCGGCCGGGCACATGATCGAGAATGCGCCCGATGAAAGGCAAAACGGGCTCGTCGCCGCGTTCCGCATTTTGCCTGGTCCAGTCCTGTGCCGCCGATGCCGGGTCGAACGCATCCCTCGGCTCGTCGGTTGTCGCCGTCGATTCGGCTGGGGAAGGTTCTGGAGTTTCGAGCTCCCTCAGTGACTCCACCTCGTATACCCGCCCGATCAAGGGCGGAAGATCGCTTTCCGTTGCGCGGCTCGATAGTTCCTTCATGATCAGACCTTTTCCAAAACGAGACCCGTAATCGTGAGTCCCGGTCCAAAACCCAGGCAGACGACGCGTCTCCCGCGGGGAATCGACTTGTCGTCCAGGATCGTTTTCAGGATATGAGGCACGGTCGCCGAAGACATGTTGCCGTTCTCGCGGAATACCTCCTTGCTGACCTCCACCTGATCTTCCCGCAGACCCAGTTCGTCCTGAATGTGTTCCACGATCTTCGGCCCGCCCGGATGAATGGCAAAGGTCAGCTCATCCTTTTGCGCGTCGAAATCGATCTCTACCCGCCGCAATAACGACTGGACGAAAGACCGGATGTGCTTCTTGAGGACCACGGGCACCATGACCGACAGGGTCATGTGGAATTGATGAGACCCCGGCACCCAGGTCATGTCCTCGGCGGAATCGGGCAGGAGATGCTCGTTGAACGCCAGGACCTTGAGGCCGGGAATTTTTCTCTCACGCGCCACCGGTTCCGGATACATCGAGTAGCGGATGAATCCGTCCGCGAACAAGGTCATGGTGATGATGTTCTCGGCACGGAAGTCCTCGATGTTGTTGTGGATCGACAGCAGTTCGGTGTGGATGATGTCCACCCGCTCTTTGGGCGGAGTCACCAAGCATTGCGAGGACGACAGAAAACCGTGCGCCATCTTGATGGCGGGGAAGGCGCCGTAGCAGCCCATGTGATAGCTGTGTGTGACCGTGGTGTCGAACCATTCCTTCCGTGCGACCATGCGCTCGACGGGGCTCGGCGCCAGGTAACCGGAGCAGGTCACGTGAATGACGTCGTCCGGCGCTTTGGCCCCGTCGTCGTACATCTGGTTCAGACATCCGTCGACCACCTTGCCGTAGCTCTCGTGCCGGGCTTTGAGGTCCACGCCCTTCGGATCGTTCTTGTCCTTGAACAACTGCAAGTACTCATACTCGGGCTCCGCCAACGTGAACTCGCCGTCCGAGAAGCGGATATCGGTGAGGCGAGGAAAGAACACCAATTGCCGGCGCTTGATATGGGAAGGCGAGAGCGCGTACTTGTCCAGCTTCTCTTTCACTTCCCTGTGAACCCGGCGGAAGCCTTCCTTGTCGCAGATGTCATTGTTCAGGCAATAAGCCTTGGCGAAACCGAAGGCCGCCAGTTCGAGAGTGATGCGCTGCGGGACGGGTTTCGATACCCTCACCGGGGTGAAGTCCGCCAGTACCGCACTGTGTAGATTTGCCATATCCATATGCTCCGTTTACTCCTTGTCGGGTTCACTTAGGGGATTTGGTCGAGCGGTCGCGAGGCATCACGCCACCGCCGGTGTCAAAACGGTCGAATCGACCGCGCGCCGCGTGGTTTCATCGCGCGCCGAGGAGCGTCCGAGTCCGGCGGCGATCGCCTCGATGCTCGCTGCGATCACGAGTTCAGGCTCCTGCCGGTCGCGGCGTTCCAATACTTCCAGGCAATGCCGAACCCCGATTTCTACCGGGATCGGGCGGATGTTCCGGGAAGCATAGAGCTTGCGCAGTTCGTCGTTCACCATGCCGGAGTCCCAAGGACCCCAATTGATCGAGACGGTGTGGACGTTCGGCCACTCCACGGTCAGTCGGTCGGCCAGCTTGTTCAACACCTCGTTGGCCGCGCTGTAGTCGCATTGGCCTACGTTGCCGAACCGGCCGGCCACCGAGGAAAAGAGCACCAGGAACTTCAGCTTTGACGGGTCCAGCTTCCGGGCCATGGTCAGTGCCGGAATTACCTTGGTCTCATAAACCGCGTCGAAGGATTCCGGCGTCTTGGCGCGGATCAGCTTATCGTCGATGACGCCTGCGCCGTGGAGCACGCCGTCGATTCGTCCCCAACGCGCATAGATGTCGTCGATCAATTGTCCGAAAGCAGCGCTATCGCGCACGTCCAAAGCATGGTAATCGACTTCTGAACCGGATTCCTTGAGGGCGGCCAGGTTGGCGCGGATCTGTCGTTCCTTGAGAACTCGTCTGAGTGCGGCCTCGACCTCGGCCGGTTTGACCTTACCGCTCTCGCGCCTCATCTCTCCGATCAGAAATTGCCGCAAGGCATCCGGATCGGCGATATTTCGGGTGGATGCCGATTCAGGCTCGGGCATCGGACTCCGTCCCACCAGCACCAGCCGCAGGCGCCGATTTCGCGTCAAGCCTTTGGCGATATCGGCGGTGATGCCATACGCTCCGCCCGTGACCAGAACCACGGCGCCGGAGTCCAGCTCCAGTTCCGGCCTGATGGTGCCATGGTCCGGGCGCTGTTGCAGATCGAGCCGCCAGCGTCCCTCCCTGGTGTGGCCTATTTCCAAGGTTTGATCGTCCGGGCGCAACTCCATCAAGACCCGTTCGATCGACTGGCTGGTCCCCAGGTTCGGATCAAGATCGATGCACTTTACCTTTAAATGCGGCCATTCGCGGGCGGCGCACTTGGCAACCCCGAGGGTGCCCGCTCGCTCTGCCTCGAACAGCCGAGACCGTTTCAGGCCGAATTGTCCGTCCAATGCGGTCAGATTGATCAGCCAGCCGCCCCCGGCCCGAACGTTCTCCTTGAAGTCCTGTTCCAGAGCTTTCAAGGTCAGGAACAGTGCCCGCGCCTCCGAGGGCCGATAGTCCTCGCTGCCTTCTGGCGTCTCCGCGCTCAATAGATTGATCAGCCCGCCCAGCGGTTTCCCGCCGGCTTTAAGGAAATCGCGCAAGCCGTCCAAGCCTTTGGGCGAGGACAAATCGACTTCCAAGCGATCACCGTCCAGGGCGCGGGTTTCGCGACCCGGGACAAGCTGCCGCGTGACATAGCCGATGCTGTTCAGCGCGTTACGAAGCGCCTCGCTGAGCTCGGAGGCATGCCCCAGCAACAGCATCATGGATGGCGTGCCCGGATTGATGACCGTTCCCCCTTCGAGCGGAGCGGGAGCGGGCTTCACGACGTAACAGGCCACGCAGTCCGGTTGTTTGGCACCAGCGGTAGACTCCACCATCTCAACCGGCGAGATCGATGGTGGAGTCTGCAATTTTTTTGGCGAATCGGCGCCTCCCTGCGCTGGTTTCGGTTCCCGCAGCCGGTCGTACCAGGCGATGATCTCGTTCAAGGTCTTGAGACCCGACAGCTCTTCGAGCACCGTTTCCTCGTCACGTCCTTCCAGCAGGTTATGGTGGTCTTTCAGGGCACTGAAAACTTCGATCCGTTTGATGGAGTCGATGCCGAGATCGGCTTCCATGTGGGCATTGAGATCGAGCATGTCTTCCGGATAACCGGTGCGCTCCGATACCGAGCGGAGCAGATCGGCCTTGAACTGCTCGGTGGGCGCGAGCCCGGTGCCGCCGGCTGCCGGCGCCTTCACCGCCACAAGCGGTGCGGTGTCGCCACCGCCGGTGGGTTTGGCGGAGACCGGTCCGCCGCTACGGACGGCGGGCGTCGGAATGACGGACAACGGCCGTTCCCCTGCCGCTTCGGCGGGACCCGCGGTACGAAGCTGAAGCGGCAAAACGGGTGCCGGCGGCACGCCGTTCAGAACCGCTCCGCCGGACGCGGCCGCTGTCGCGACCGGTTGCGCTTGTGCCATCGAGGAGATTTCGGGCGATGCGACCGTCCACTGCTGCGCCGACAACGATGCGCCCGCCAGGTTGGCGTGCAGAAAATCCAGGAAGGAGCACAAGGTTCTTTGTTGCTCGCGCTGCAGATCGATGAGCTGGGCGACGCAGTTCTGGATCAACGAGAATCTCGGATCTGATCCCGCCGGGATTCCCTCTGCTGGCGGCCCCAAAGCCGGCTTCGCGGAGTTGGATGCTTCATGGTTCATCACGGAATACCTCCTTGTGTTGGTTGGAAGATCTTGCACCACGGCCAAGGACGGGCGCGCGCCCGCGGCCTGAGTTGGCGCCATATCGGTGGAAGCCGCCGGGGATTTCAATCCTGTCGGCAACGGCACGACATTCTTGGATGTGTCCGCCGAGTCGTGCCAGGGTACCGCCCGGCCGCCGTTGACCCGCCAAATCAGCGGTCCCGGATTGGCTTTCGCCCGAGCCTGGGCGAACAGCTCCGGCAGCGGACGGTCCGTCAGCCCGCGGTGTCTGAACCAGGTTTCGAAGCGTACCGGAACGCCCAGCGCGAACAGTTGAGTCAGAAGGTGGGAGAGCTGGAGCCAGCCGGGGCGCCCCGGAGCGTCGAGACCCAGAGCGGTGTGCGGCCGATCGGCCAGGATGCGGTCGACGAGTCCGCTCAGCACCAGACCGGGACCGATCTCCAGAAAAATCCGGGCTCCCGCGTCGTAGAGACGGTTCACCTCCTCCACGAAGCGCACCGGCTCGGCCAGATGGCGGGCTAGCAGTGCCCGGATTTCGGCAGGCTCGTCCGGATAGCGGTCGGCCGTGGTATTGCTGAAGATCGGGAACTCGGGAGAGCGGAAGTCGATCTTGGCCAATTCGGCGGCGAGTACGGCGCTGGCATCGGCCATGGCGGCGCAATGGAACGCGCCTCTGACCGCCAGTTTGGTTACGCGTAGAGAGTTCTTGGCCAATACCGCCGCCGCCTCGTCGATGGCTTCAGCCGGGCCGGCGATGATGGTCTGGTCCGGAGCGTTCAAATTGGCAATGCAGACGGCAAGTCCGTGCTCGGCGATCAGCTTTTCGAGCCGAGCGCCATCCGCGTCCACGGCGGCCATTGCCCCTCGGGAACTTTGTCCCGCGTCGGCGGCGATGCGTCCGCGAACTTCCGAGAGCCGGATCAGGTCGTCGCGATCGAGAGCGCCGGCGGCGCACAAGGCGACGTATTCCCCGTAGCTGTGGCCAGCCGTGAAATCGGGATGGACGCCATAGTTCTTGAGCAGTTCGAACGCCGCCAGCTCGACCGCGCCAAGCGCGGGTTGCGCGATCTGCGTTGCATTCAATGCACTTTGTTGCCGTTCCCGTTCCTCGTCGCTGAACGCCGGCAGCGGATAAATGAATCGGGACAGCGGCTGAGGCAGGCGCTCGGCGAGGAGAGTATCCGCCCGCTCGAAGAAGCCGTGCAGTTCGGGCTGGGTCGCGACCAGATCGCGCAGCATGTTGATCTTCTGCGATCCCTGGCCCGGGAAGACAAAGCATAAGCCACCTGCGGCATCGGACTCCCGATAATAAATGCCTTGAGGATGCCTGATCTCCGCTTTGTCATTATCGCGCAACTCGCGAAGAGCTAAATCGAGCTTTTGCCTGAGATCCGCAACCGACGTGGCGACCATGGCCAGCCGGCAGGCGCGGACGCCCGCGCCGGTTCCCGTTTTGACTTGTTCCGATTGCAGCGAATACGCCAATTGGGCGAGATCGAGATGTTCGGTATATTCGAGTCCCTGCTGCAGGCGTTCCACCGCGTGAACGATGTGAGAACGATTCGGTCCAAAAAAAATGAAGGGTTCGACGTCACGGGGATTCAGATCGATTGCATCGGTGTCCCGGTAGTCGCCGCCGTATTCTTCCAGTACTGCATGGAAGTTGGTACCTCCGAAACCGAAGGCGCTTACGCCACAGCGTCGCGGATGTCCGTCAGGGTGAGCGAACCAAGGCCGGGTTTCGGTATTGATATAAAAGGGACTGTTTGTGAAATCCACGCGCGAATTGGGCGTTTCGACACCCAAAGTCGGTGGCAGAACGCGATGTTTCAGCGCCAAGGACGCCTTGATCAGCCCGGCAAGACCGGCGCTGACCTTGGTGTGGCCGATCATCGATTTCACCGAGCCGATGGCGCAGGACTGGGGCGCCGGATTGCATTCGCCGAAGGCAGTGTTGATGGATTCGATCTCCGACTTGTCGCCTACGGCGGTACCCGTGCCATGAGCCTCGATCAAACCGACCGTCGACGGATTCACCCCGGCGTCCTCGTAGGCGCGGCACAATGCACGCACCTGGCCTTGCGGATGGGGCGCGGTAAGGCTGCGATTGCGTCCATCGCTGGAAGCGCCGATCCCCTTGATGACGGAGTAGATTCGATCGCCGTCCCGTTCGGCGTCGCTCAGGCGCTTGAGCACCAGTGCCGCGACGCCCTCGCCGATAGCGATGCCGTCCGCACTGTCGTCGAACGGCCGACATCGCCCGCGGGGCGAAAGGGCATGAGTTTGGGCGAACGCCATGAAAGCCACAGCATTGTTGGTGCCGTCGATGGAACCCACCAGGGCCACGTCGGCGTCGCCATTTCGCAATTGCTTGATCGCCACGTCCAGCGCTGCGAGCGACGAGGCGCAGGCGGCGTCGACCGCGAAGTTGGTTCCTCCGAGATCCAAGCGGTTAGCCACCCGGCCGGCCACTACATTGCCGAGGAAGCCGGGGAACGAATCCTCGGTCCAGTTGGGAAGCTCGCGCTCGTAAAGAGTTTGCATGATGTGCTTCCGGGTCGCCTCGGGCAGCCCCGGAACCTTGGGCAGATAATGGGCCAGCAAGGTGCGGAAGATATAAATCGTGCCGAGGTCGTTCATTCCCCCGGAAGCGAATATGGCCGAGGTCCGCTCCTTGGGGAACGGGCGGCGGTCGAGCCCGGCGTCTTCCAGGGCGCGCTTCGCCACGTACAGAGCCAGGAGTTGCATCGGTTCGATGGAGCGCAGAGCGGCCGGGGGAATACCGAACACCGTGGGGTCGAATTGGACGTCGTCGAGGAAACCGCCCCATTTCGAGTAGCTCTTGTCCGGCGTTCCGCGCTTGGGGTCGAAGAAATCGGCCGGACGCCAGCGGTCGTCGCTGACCTCCCGGATGGTGTCCACCCGCCGGAGGATGTTCTGCCAGTACTGGCGCACGTCGCCCGCCTTGGGCAGCAGGCAGGCCATACCGATGATGGCGATATCATCCCGGTTCTGTCGCCGCGTCCAGCGTTTCGCCTCGGGCTCGTGCGCTGCGCCGGCAAGCAGTTCCTGGCTGCCCGTGGCGACCGCAGTGTGAAGCTCGGCGATCGTAAGGGTATTGTTCCTCAGCCGCGCGACTTCGCCCAGCATGTACATGCCCTCGCGCCGTTGCGTCTGGACATTTACCTTGACATACCGGTCGTCCGGGGCTGTTGCCGCGGACTGGCTCTTATGAGCGATACCCTTGGATGCGATGCGCAGTCGGCCGATGTTGAGCAGTTCGAGCACCTTCAGCGTGCGCTCTTCGGATTCCAAAGCCATTTGCAGTTCGCGCCGCGTCCGGTTGAACTCGTCGCAGAATTCCGTCTTGGCGCAACGGGTATAGATTCCGACGCCGGATTGGAGCAAGGCGGTTTCTCGGCAGGCGATCGCCTGGGCCTGAAACTCGTTCACGATCGCGCCGGTGTGGACGATTTCTTCGGTGAAGAGGTATGCCGTGCCCATGACGACCCCGATACTCATGCCGCGGGCGACGAGCGGCGCCGCCAGGACCGAAAGCATCGCAGCCGAAAGCTCGTCGTGGATTCCGCCGGCGAACAGCACCTGAACCGACTCGGGATCCTCCAGCTCGGCCGCAGTCAGGACTTCGATGGCCGATTCCCAGAGGATGAAGCTGGTGCGCGGACCGGTGTGTCCGCCGCATTCGCTGCCCTCGAAAATAAATTTGCGGGCGCCTTCCTTGATGAAGCTGTTAAGCAGCCCCGGCGAAGGTACGTGCAGATAGGTCATTATCGAGAGCGCTTCCAGTTCGCGCGCCTGACTCGGCCTTCCGCCGGCGACGATGGCGAAGGGGGGCTTGATTTCGCGGATGACATCGAGCTGTTCCTGACGCAGTTCCAGCGGCATGAAGCCGAGCAGCCCCACACCCCAGGGGAGATCGCCCATGAGTTTGCGGGTGCTGCTCAACAATGTTTGGATTTGCGGTTTGCGCATGACGGACAGGGCGAGAAACGGAAGCCCTCCGGCGTCCGCCACCGCCTTCGCGAACTGGGCGGTATCGCTGACCCGCGTCATCGGACCCTGAACGATAGGAAACCGGGTGCCGTGTTTGCGCGCCAGAGGCGAGTCGGCGGACAAGGCCTGGTGCGAGCGCGCTTGCTCGATCAGCGAATCCATGCTTTCTTTCACAGCGGTGAGGATGCGGCCTACGGTGCCGTAGCGCTTGGCCAAAGGAGCTGCGAACGCGATATCCTGCCCGAGAGGCAGCAACGCGTCTTCGGTTTCTCCGAGGCGCTGTACCAGCAGGTCCCGCCAGGGTTCACCGCGAACCACCCGTTGCTCCAATTCCTGGAGCTTATCGCGGCCGGAGCGTGCGAACAGCCGAAACGGGGCTTCTTCCGGTGCGAGCAGAATCGTTTCGCTGCCGTCCAACTGGCTCCACATGCCGCGCAGATTTGAATGAGCGAGCGGGCTTTCGTCGGTCAGCCACAGTTGTTCGCACAATACGACGCCGTTCGCGCCGGCGAGCGCCGCCGCTGCAGCGCTGCGCAGCCCGATTCCGCCTTGAATCCAGTAGGGAATGTTCAGCCGTCCCTTGAGCTCCTGCAGCAGAATGAAAGTCGAGTGGCGACTAACCGATCCGCCCGCTTCATGGCCTTTGACGATCAGTCCGTCGCAGCCGGCGGCGATGGCGGCCTGGGCCGACGGGAAATCATGGACTTCGACGAAAACTCGGCGGGCGATGGATTTGACTCGCTTCCGCAGAGCAGTCAGTTCGGCCGGTGTCGAACCGGCGAGGACAAGGATGGGAACTTGGTATGGTAGGAGTTCGGAAAGTCGGTTGAGGTCTCGGGCTGCCAATCCGAGTACGTCCCAGCGGACCCCCCACTGCGCCGATTGGCTGGCGGCGGACGCCAGGCTGTCAAGCGCCGACGACAATGCATCTGGCATCTCCCGGTAGCCTAGATCCAAGATCCCGATTCCGTGGGCTCTTACGGCCGCGATGGCAATCTGCGGATCAAGACAGTGTGCCGGCGTGATAGCAATAAGCGTTTCCATCCGTTCACCTCCTATGTGATGGATACTTTCCCTAGCTGGAATTCAGATCCTGAAGCTTAGGCGAGCAGGATTTTCCTGAACCCCAGGCATTGCACGCAAAGATAACTTAGAAGAAGCGAGCTAAATCAGTTGCGTGAATTTATGTAAAAACAAGGGGCTAAAAGCCCAATTGTTTCTCAATCCAGTCATTGCGAGCTGATCATACCCAAATTCTCAAAAAAGCAAAAGTACATTTTGCCGTTGACAAGTGTGCCTTAAATTTGTGATTGTGGACTCCGCTAGAAACGGAGCGCGATTATGGACAATCGAATCTCGATTGAGAAACTCATGGAATATGTCGTTCCTGTGACCGAGTCCGGGTGCTGGATATGGATTGGGTCAATGCAGGAGGACAGTAGGCGCATGAACGCAGAGTGGGAAAACGTGCATCCGGACGAGTACTTCTGGGAAGTCCATTTCGGACACATCCCGACTGGACAGTGCGTTTGCCACAAATGCAACGTTCAATGTTGCGTCAATCCTAGTCACCTGTGTCTCAAGGCCACGGAAGGGGTATCCGGCGAGACAGCTTAATCCATTCGAGCCATCACCGACCCGGACACCGCCCGGATCAGCGGCGGCTTGGCTTAATTCTACCTGGCGGCTTTTTGAATGAGCCCCCGTTCGTAATGCTGCTTGATATCTACGTTGTAGCTTCCGTTTTTCAGCATCGTCTTGACTCGATAGGGTTGCCCACAGGGATCCAGGTCGATTTTCGCCAGATCGACGATGCGATGGGGCTGCGGATTTTTTTCCGAATCGAGCAGCATGATGACTTTCGGTTTGAGTTTTTGCCGAGGGTTGACTTCGATAACGAGGGCTACTTCCTCGTTGCTCATTTCGACGAGGCTTCCGGCCGGGTAGATGCCGAGGCATTCGATGAATTTCGATGCTAGTTCGGCATCAAGATGCTTTCCGCTCTCTTTGTAGAGAATCGCGATCGCCTCCATGTGAGTACGCCCCGATTGATACACGCGATCGCTGGTGACGGCGTCGTAGGTATCGGCAACGGCGACGATCCGGGTAAAAGAGGGGATTTCGGCATCGGTGAGGCCGGTGGGATAACCGGTTCCGTCGAGGTTTTCGTGATGCTGGTAAGCGACCTCGATGGCACCGGGATAGATGCCGTGGGAGGACATGAGTATTTCTCGGCCGTGCACGGTATGCGCCTTTACCAGAGTCATTTCTTCATCGGAGAGCCGCCCCGGTTTGTTGAGGACCTCCAGGGGGACTCTCATCTTGCCCATGTCGTGCATGAGCCCGGACAAACCGAGATTCCGTAGCTCGTCGACGGACATGCCCAAGTGGCGGCCGAGCACGATCGAGAAGATACAGACGTTCATGGAGTGTTGGGACGTGTACTCGTCCCGATTCTTGAGCTGGGTCAACAGCAGCATGGCGTCGGGATTCTTGTAGACGCTGTCCACGCATTCGGAAACGGCCTCTTTTGCAAGCTGAATATCGAGGCCGCGACCGAAGCGGATCTCGTCCATGAATGTCTTGACCAGCTTGCTTGTCTGCTTATGCGTGTTTTCGGCGTTGTCGATCTCTTGTTCGACGGATAGGTGCTTTTCGGGCGGGGCGGCGGTCCACGATATGGACGAGGATTTGGCGGGCTGCTGCGTGTGCTCCGTTTCCGGATATTTTGTTTGGTAGGAATCGATGTAGACGTAATCGCAGACCTTCCGAACGGCTTCGATGTCCGCTTGTGTCGCGAGCATGAATCCTTGAAACAGAAACGGTGAATCCAGCCAAGGACGATCGAGTTCGCATACATACATCCCGATCTTCAGATCGCCGACGGGCACCTTGACCTTACCCAGGGTGGTTATTCCGTGAGAATCAAAAGACTTGTCCATAGGAGGCATTCCAAAAACAATCCGAAAGGCACGATTATTAATCAGGCCCGTAAATACCCTCCTGGTATTTCGGGCCGCCGCCCAGGCCGGTACACGCCCGGCCTGGGCTCACGCGGTTTGTCGCCGCGCCGGGGCATCCCTGCCCCGGATTAACCCGGCCTATATTTATAGGCTGGGTTAATAACAAGTATAGTTGGTGTGATTTTTGAGAATCGTGCTTAAGCCGGTTGGTGCCGATGTCGCTACTTGTTTTGGAGTATTGCGAATGATCTTGAATTTGTTTGGCCGGGCTTGCGGTTATTCAACAAAAAGGGCCTTGGGCGCCTCGCCCAAGGCCCTTTTTTGTTTTTCCGACAAAACCAGATCAACGAAACGCTGAACAACTTTGATGTCGTTCATTCTCTTCGTCCGGACCGAGGAGAATCTTCGACAGGCTCACCACGAATGGAATCAGAGCTTACGGTTCGTCGAAGGGCCTGAAGAGCTTTCCGAACATGGCCGACAGAATTGCGGCATATAGGACTTGGTGTAGCGCGCCGGGCTTTTTCGGCGCTATGGGCTCAGTTTTACCGTTCGCCCGTTAGCCGCGGACTCCAAAGCGGCGACGATGATCCGGCAATTGTCCTTTGCGTCGTCCAGCGAAAGCTGGGGCGCTTTTCCGGTCAGCGCGCATTCGCTGAAATGCTCGATTTCCAGTGTGAAATGGTTGGCCGCGGGCAGACGTTCTTCACACTGCCGCCCGTCTTCGGTCCACCACGAAAGCACCGGGATATCGCCCGGAAGCTGCCAGACGGTATGGCATTTCAAGCCGCCCTTGGTGCCTATGATTTCGTATTCCGAGCGCCGCGCCCGTTCGAAGCTGAAATCGAAATGGGCATGTTTGCCGTCTCCGAAATTGATGATGCCGCTGGTCGTGATATCCGCGCCGCTCTCGACGTATTTCGCGATGGCGGTGACGGCGAGGGGCGGCTCGCCGAAAAACATGCGGGCCGAATGGATCGCATAGCAACCTATGTCCCACATGGCGCCGCCGCCGCGCTCGACACTTTCCGCGAGGCGATACAAGCGTGCCGGCCGCATCATGAACGAGTAGGTGGCGCGGACGGAGCGTATGTCGCCGACGAGGCCGGAGCGGATTAGCTCCCGCACGCGCGCATGCTGCGGGTGGAAGCGGTACATGAAGCCTTCCATCACGGTCACCTTGTGCTGGCGTGCCGCGGCTTCGATTGCTTCGATATCGGCGACGGTCAGCGCCATCGGTTTCTCGCACAGTACGTGCTTGCCGTGCTGTATGGCGCGCAATGCCCATTCGGCGTGTTCGTGGTTGGCGAGAGGCAGGTAAACGGCTTCCACTTGGGCATCGTCGAGCAGCGCGTCGAGCTTGTCATAAGTCCGGACTCCCTGTTGTTGCGGCGCGTATTTCGCCAGTGTCTCGGCGGCTGCTCCGGGACGGCGGCTGGCAATGGCGACCAGTTCGGCATTCGAGGCATCGACGATGGCGGGCATCAGGCGTTCGTTAACGCGCGCGGCACCAAGTATGCCCCAACGGAGTTTTCGGTCAGTCATGATTCATCCTTTTTGCGAATTAACGTGCACATCATAGTGTCGCAGGAATCGGTGATCGTCTCCACCGCAAGGGCTTTGACAGCATCGACCGATCCGCCCCGTCCGCCCGACTCTCGCACTTGACACCGGTTCAGCGCGAGCGCATGGTTGCTTGAATGGAGAGCACATGGGGAGTGCTTTGAATTTCTTTACTAACGTTGCGCTTTTGTCTTGGCCGACAAGTCAAAAGAGCAATGCATTGGGTTTTAACACCCCGCAAGGAGCTCATCATGTCACTAAGATCTTTGATTTCCACCGGCACCAAACTCTGGCTCGATTCCATTGATCCCGAACTGGTCGAAAGAGACCGCGCTCTCGGGGCCACCGGCGCGACCTCCAATCCCATCATCATCGCCGACATCCTCAACACGGGCCGCTTCGACGATCATATGCGCGCCTTGCTCGATGAAGGCATGGACAATTCGGCCATCGCCTGGGAGATGACCGATTACCTGGTGCGCAACGCTCAGGATGTGTTCTTGCCCGTTTGGGAAGAAACCCGCGGCAACGACGGCTACGTCAGTTTCGAACTCGATCCGCTCCTCGAAGACCGCGAGCTGAATCTGCCTCACGCCAAACGCGTCAAGGAGTACATCGAGCTCGGCAAGCATTGGGGCAGCGGGCACGTCAACCGCCTGATCAAGGTTCCCGCAACCCCGGCCGGGCTGGATTCGCTGGAGGAATTGGCCGCTGCCGGAATCAATCTCAACGTCACCCTCATTTTCTCCGAACGCCAGTACAAGATCGCCCGTGAGGCCGTTTGGCGCGGTGCGCAGCGGCGCTCGAGCCTCACTCATTTCAAGAGTGTGTACAGCATCTTCGTCTCGCGTGTGGACGTATACACGGAAAAGCAGATTCCGGAGCTCAGTCCCGACGCCCAGGGACAGGTCGGCATCGTTAACGTCAAGCGTCTCTGGCAGCTTAATCAGTCCTTCTGGAAGGACAAGAATCTGCCACTCCAGCAGGAAATCGTTTTCGCCAGCACCGGCACCAAGAGACCCGGCGATCCGCCCGACAAATACGTGGAAGCCTTGGCCGGCAGCGACATCCAGACCAATCCGCCCGCCACCAACGACGCTGTCGAGGGGCTCAACAAGCAATACACGCGCAAGGTCGATCAACTGCCGACCCAAGCCGTCCTAGACGAGATCGACGCCAAGGTGGACGTGGCGAAGATGGAGCAGGTCCTGATGGATGAAGGGACGGCAAAGTTCGCCGATCCGCACAAGGCGCTGTTGAAACTCATCGCGGAAAAGCACGAGGCCCTTGCGTCGACGTGATTTAGTTCGCCTATCCGTTCTAACTGCAACCACCTAAGGAGATGCCATGACCATCAAAGTTGGAGATCGCCTGCCCGAGGGCAAGCTGTACGAGTCTACCGAGTTCGACCCGGCTATCGGCTGTCCGATGAAGCCGCAACCGTTGAATGTCGGCGATCTCGTCAAGGGTAAAAAAATCGTGATTTTTGGCCTTCCGGGCGCGTATACGCCGACCTGCTCCGCGCAACATCTGCCCGGTTACGTCACGAACTTCGACAAGCTGAAAGCCAAGGATGTCGACGAAATCTGGTGCATGGCCGTCAACGATGCTTTCGTGATGGCTTCATGGGGCCGGGATCAGAAGGCCGGCGGCAAGGTGCGCATGATGGCCGACGGCAGCGCCGAATACACCCGGAAACTCGGACTCGAACTCGATTTGACCGAAAAAGGCATGGGTGTACGCTGCCAGCGCTTCGCGATGGTCGTCGACGATGGCGTCGTGAAGCATCTGGCCGTCGAGGCGCCTGGCAAATTCGAAGTCTCGAGCGCCGAGGCGATGCTCGCCCACTTATAAGAACGCCTTACTGTCTCCGGAGCCGCGGAAATCGTCACGCTGCGGCTCTTTCGCCGTCTGATGTAGAATGGCCGGCCTGTTTTCTTAACGGCACGGAACAATGCAATCAACCGATCCTTCGCTTACCGACATCCTTGGTGCCGCCGTCACGATCGCCCGTGGCGCAGGGGCCATTCTTCGAGAGGGATTCGAAACCCGTCGCGGCACTGCGGTGCAGTTCAAGACCAGCGATATCGACCCGGTCACCGAATACGACATCCGCAGCGAACAGTTCATCGTCGGCGAACTGCGCAAGCTTTTCCCTTCTCACCAAATTGTCGGCGAAGAGGGCGGAGCTTATCGCGCCGAGGAATCTCGCCCGCCTGCGCGGAATTACCTCTGGCACATCGATCCGCTCGACGGTACCGTGAACTTCGCGCACGGGTTTCCGATGTTCTGCGTATCGATGGGTTTGCTGATCGACGGCGTGCCTTCGCTCGGCGTGGTGTATAACCCCGCCACAGACGAGACATTCGCCGCCGCGCTCGGTTTGGGTGCCACGCGCAACGACCGGCCGATTCATGTGTCCGCGACGCCGGTGCTGAATCGTGCTCTGGTGATTACCGGTTTCTCCTACGATACCCATACCAGCGACAGCAATATGAAGAATTTCCTCGGCTTTCAGCGCAGCGCGCAAGCCACGCGGCGTATTGGTTCGGCCGCGCTCAACCTGTGCTATACGGCCACGGGACAGCTGGACGGACATTGGGAGATGAAGGTCAAGCCGCACGACATTGCGGCCGGCATCGTGCTGGTGCGCGAGGCGGGCGGTACCGTTACCGATTTCGACGGCGGCGACGAGATCTTGAGTACCGGCCGCATCGTTTCCAGCAACGGTCTGATTCATCGCGAGATGCTGGACGTCTTGAAAGCCGCCGACGATCGCGGTTGATGGAGGAGCTTCTCCCGCGGTTATACTTTTTCGCCCGCTGTCCCGGTGAAGGACGCGGGTGTCCGCCTACCTTAAATCAATAAGGAGTCATCATGAAAATCGGCATCGCTTCTGATCACGCGGGATTCGCCTACAAGGAAGAACTGCGTACTTGGCTAAGTTCTCTTGGCCATGAGGTCGTCGACTACGGCTGTTTCAGCGACGAACGAACCGATTATCCCACGTGGATTCGCCCGTGCGCCGTGGCTGTCGCCAACGGCGAAGTCGAGCGTGGCATCGTGCTGGGCGGCAGCGGGAACGGCGAGGCCATCGTTGCCAACCGAGTCAAGGGCTGCCGCTGCGGCTATTGCTTCAACGAGGAAACCGCCTATCTCACCCGGTTGCACAACGATGCCAACTGTATCGCCATGGGCCAGCGGATCATCAGTCTCGAAATGGCAAAGAAGATCGTCGAAACCTTCCTGTCCACCGAATTCGAAGGCGGCCGGCACGTGCCGAGGATCAAGGCGATCGATGAGTGATTCGGGATGCGGCGATGTCCCCGATAAGATGCCGCTAACCGAGAGCCGTAGGATGGGCAAAGGCCAACAGGCCGTGCCCATCTTTTCAGATGTTGGCAAAGGATTGCCGACCTCCGACTTTTTTCCGTCCCATTCGGTGGGTTACGGTGCGCGTCTAGCCATGCGGCCAAATCCGGTTTCTCGCTGGCGCACCTAACCCACCCTACCATCTGCGACAGCTCAGGGCGTAGGATGTGCTGAGGGACGAAGCGCCCTTCGACTAGGCTCAGGACAAGCATCAATCGCGAACCATGCGGTTCATGCCGGACCATCCCTGTCCGGCACCGTCCGGGCGATGCTGCCGCGCAAACCGGCCTTGCCACGCTACGCTTCGTTCAGCACGTCCTATGATCTGTTCGTAGGTCGGCAATCCTTTGCCGACAACGCCGCTAAAGCCACTGTCTGCGATTGGAAGGTCGCGACTAAAATGACTCTTCCGAACGGGCCAATCAGTCCTTTGTAATTACGGCTTGAGTGCCGAGGCTTCGCGAGCCAAGCGCGTGATTTCAGCCCAATTGCCGCTGGCGACCAAGTCTTTGGGGGTGAGCCAGGAGCCGCCCACGGCGACGACATTGGGAAGCTTGAAGAAATCCGGCGCGTTCTGCACGTTGATCCCGCCGGTCGGACAGAAACGCACGTTCGGAAACGGACCTCTGAACGAGTCGAGCATCTTGATGCCGCCCGCAGCCACGGCCGGGAAAAATTTCATGACGTCGAGGCCGGCTTCCAAGACTTGCATCACTTCGGACATGGTGGCAACGCCCGGGAAAAACGGCAGCTTGCTGTCTACGATCGCCTTCAGCAGGGTGGGCGTCGTGCCCGGCGAAACGCCGAATTGCGCACCGGCGGAAATCGCGGCATCGAGCTGAGCCGGCGTGGCGATGGTGCCGACGCCGACGATCGCGTCCGGGATTTCTTGCTTGATCACCCGTACGGCGTCCAGGCCGGCGGCGGTACGCAAGGTGATTTCTAATACGCGAATGCCGCCTTCCACCAAGGCGCGGGACAGCGGTACCGCGTCTTCCACGCGGTCCACCACCATCACGGGCATGACACTGGTCGCGGCAATGATCTGGTCAAGGTTCATAACAGGAATCTCTTCGTCGGTTGCAAAAAAGGAGAGCCGTGTCAGTCGTCGAACTGGAAAGTGGCGCCGCCGCGTTCCGCGGTGTCGGCCAGTTGGCGCAAGCCGGTGAACAGCTCCCGTCCGCAGCCGAACTGGTTGCGCGACAGGTCGGCCGTGGCGAGCTCGCGGCTGTTCCATTCGGCGGCCGGGACCTCGGCCTCCAGGCGGCCTTCCACCGCATCGAGCACCAGCATGTCGCCATCGCGCACCTTGGCGAGCGGGCCGCCCATCACGCACTCGGGCGAAATGTGAATCGCGGCTGGAACTTTTCCTGAGGCGCCGGACATGCGGCCGTCCGTAACCAGGGCCACCTTGAATCCGCGCTCCTGGAGGACCGCGAGCGAGGGGGTGAGCTGATGCAGTTCCGGCATGCCGTTAGCGCGCGGCCCCTGGAAACGGACTACGGCGATGAAGTCCCGTTCCAGCTCGCCGCGTTTGAAGGCGGCAATCAAGTCTTCCTGGTCGTCGAATACGATGGCGGGGGCGCGCACCACCCGGTTTTCGGGTGCGACGGCCGAGACCTTAATCACCCCGCGGCCGAGATTGCCGGTAACCAGGCGCAATCCGCCGTCCGAGCTGAACGGTTCGCCGGCCGGTGCCAGTACCGCGGTATCGAGGCTCTTCTCGCTGGCGGGGCGAAAGGCCAGCTGACCATTGTCGAGCCAGGGTTCTTCCGCCCAGCGGCGCAGACCCAGCCCCAGGACGGTCTGGACGTCTTCATGCAGAAGCCCTGCATCCAGCAGTTCGCGAATCAAAAAGCCCATACCGCCGGCGGCGTGGAAATGGTTGACATCCGCTTTGCCGTTGGGATAGACGCGGGCCAGCAGCGGAACGACCGCCGACAGATCGTTGAAGTCGTCCCAGTTGATTTCTATCCCGGCGGCTCGCGCGATGGCGATCAGGTGAATCGTGTGGTTGGTCGAGCCGCCCGTCGCCAGCAGGCCGACGATTCCGTTGACCACGGCGCGTTCGTCCACGACGTCGCACAGGCTCGGGGAGGATTTGTCCTGGGCGAGTCGTACTGCTTGCCGTGTGGCGGCGCGGGTCAATGCTTCGCGAAGTTCGGTGCCCGGGCTCACGAAGGCCGACCCGGGCAATTGCAGGCCCATGATTTCCATCAGCATCTGGTTGCTGTTGGCGGTGCCGTAGAACGTGCAGGTTCCGGCGCTGTGATAGGACGCCATCTCGGATTCGAGCAGGGCTTCTCGGCCGACCTTGCCTTCGGCGAACATCTGTCTGACTTTGGCTTTCTCGGCGTTCGACACCCCCGAGGCCATTGGACCGGCGGGCACGAAAATGGCGGGCAGATGCCCGAAACGCAGCGCTCCGATCAAAAGGCCCGGAACGATCTTGTCGCAGACGCCGAGGAACAGATTGGCATCGAACACGCGGTGGGCAAGCGCCACAGCGGTAGACATCGCGATCACGTCGCGCGAGAACAAGGAGAGTTCCATGCCGCTTTGGCCCTGAGTCACGCCGTCGCACATCGCCGGGACGCCGCCGGCAACCTGCGCGGTCGCCCCCGCTGCCCGCGCCTCGGCTTTAATCACCGCCGGGTATTGTTCGTACGGTTGATGCGCCGAGAGCATGTCGTTATACGCCGTCACGATGCCGATGTTCGGGACTGTGGCGGCTTTCAACACCAGTTTGTCATTGGTCGGCATCGCGGCGTAGGCATGCGCCACGTTGGTGCAGGCGATGCGATTGCGCTCGACGCCTTTCTGACGGGCGCGTTTCATGCGCTCCAGATAGGCCTGACGCTTGGTTTGGCTGCGGGCGCGAATGCGCTCGGTGACGGCGAGCAATGTGGGATGTAGGGACATATGTTTCCGGCTGAAGTGGCGTCTTGTTCGGGTTGCGTCGGCGATGGGCAAGAGCATGCCCTGCAACGGGGCGCAGGCGCCACATTTAATCCAAGCCGCAAAAGCGTGTCAAGAAACGCGGCCGTTCGGCCCAGGGGCGGCTGGACAGTGGGAGGGGCGGCGAGTAGTATTGCAAGGTTTTTTCATCCGGGTTTTCCGGGTCTGCCTTTATACAACATGAGCTCGGCCGAGCCATAATCGGCACGATCTTTAACAAGAGGTTTCTGCGGTGAGTCAGCTCCCATTTCCCCAATCGTTCAACCTGGTTTTTTTTGGCGGTGCCGGTGATCTGGTCACGCGCAAATTATTGCCGGCGATGTACCAGTGCCATAAGACCGGCCGGCTGGTGGAGTCGGGCCGCATCCTCTGTCTCGATCTGCTGGACCTGACGCAAGAGGCTTTCCTCGCCATGGTGGATGACAAGGTCAGGCAATTCGTGCCCAAGGCCGACTGGGACGATGCGGTGTGGGCGACGTTTCTCTCGCGCCTGACCTACCTGAAACTCGATGCCACCCAGCAGGAGCAATACGTGGCATTGAAAACCTTGCTGAAGCAGTCCCCTGCCGAGGTAACCGTATTCTATCTGTCCACCGCACCGTTCCTGTTTGCGACGATTTGCAGCAATCTCACCCGGCAAGGGCTTAATGGTCCGAATAGCCGCGTCGTGCTGGAGAAGCCGCTGGGGCACGATCTGGCATCGAGCAATGCGATCACCGCGGATGTGGATCGGTTCTTCTACGAAAAACAAGTCTATCGAATCGATCATTACCTGGGTAAGGAGTCGGTACAGAACCTGATGGCGCTGCGCTTCGGCAACTCGTTGTTCGAACCGCTGTGGCGCCGAATGTGGATCAGCAACGTTCAGATCACGATTGCCGAAGATGTCGGAATCGGCAGCCGCGGAGGGTTCTACGACAAAACCGGCGCATTGCGCGACATGGTGCAAAACCATTTGCTGCAACTGTTGTGTTTTGTCGCGATGGAGCCGCCGGCCAGCCTCGATTCCGACGCGATCCGCAACGAAAAGCTCAAGGTGCTCGAGTGTCTGGTGCCGTTCACTCGGGAAGATGTTTTGACCAAGACCGTACGCGGGCAATACCGCGCGGGCGTTTCGGGCGGCCGTCAGGTGAAGGGATATTTGGAAGAGGACAATATCCCGGCCGGCAGCAAGACGGAAACCTTCGTGGCCATCAAGGCGGAGATCGCCAATTGGCGTTGGGCCGGAGTGCCGTTTTATCTGTTCACCGGTAAACGCTTGCCGACTCGGTTGGCTGAAATCGTTGTCCATTTCCATGATGTGCCGCATCATATCTTTCCTCTGCCGAGCAGCGGTTCGCGCGCGCCGTCCAAGCTGGTCATCCGCCTGCAGCCGGACGAATACATTCGTTTGTACCTCAACGCCAAGGCACCGGGCGATTCGATGGAGCTTCAGCCGGTGTCGCTCGATCTCGACTTCTCGGGAAAATTCAAGGGCCGCCGGGCCGAGGCATACGAACGCCTGCTGCTCGATACCATCCGTGGCAACCAGGCGCTGTTCGTGCGCCAGGACGAGCTGGAGCTGGCCTGGCGCTGGGTCGAGCCGATTCTGAACACGTGGGCCGCCGATCCGAGCGGTCCGAAACCTTATGCGGCAGGAACCTGGGGGCCGTCCGCATCTTCCGAGCTGCTGTCGCGCGACGGTTTTGGCTGGCATGACGAGGGTTAAGACATGGTAGACATTCGATGGTTTGACGATAACGCAAGCCTCGCACCGGCACTCGCCGCCGCGGTGGCTGCCGACTTGCGCGCGGTGTTGCAGACCGAGCCTCGGGCCGCGTTGGCCGTATCGGGCGGCCGGTCGCCGGTGCCCGTGTTCGAAGCTTTGCGCGACGAAGACTTGGACTGGGCACGCGTGGTCGTCACGCTAGTGGACGAGCGATGGGTGCTTGAAACCGATCCGGCCAGCAATGCCGCCCTGGTCAAGACTCATCTGCTGCAAGGTCGCGCGGCGGCGGCTCGTTTCGTGCCGCTCTATACCGGCAATGCGTCCGCCGAAGACGCCGAGGCGATCTTGGCTGCCACTTTCGAAAGCCTGCCCCTGCCATTCGCGGCGCTGATTCTCGGCATGGGAGACGACGGTCACACCGCCTCGCTATTCCCAGCCAGTCCCAATTTAGACGCCGGTTTGGCTCTGGGAGGTTCGGTCGCGGATACGCCGCCCTGTCTCGCTCAAGTGGGCGCAGTCGCGCCAACCGAACGCATGAGTATGACCTTGCCTTGGATTTTGCACGCCCGACGAGTCTATCTACAGTTCGGCGGCGCCAATAAGGCGGAGGTGTTCACTGCCGCGCTGGCTGAGCCGAACCGTCAATACCCCGTGAGCTTCGTGCTCACGCAAACGCAGACGCCCGTGGTGGTGTTCGCTGCAAGAAGCTGAGTCAAAAAACTACGGCGCATCGGCCGATCGTGCGGCGCGTCGTCTTTTAACGTGCACGAAGGTCATTGAAGGCTCGTTTCTACGGGGGATTCAAGCCCGAGGACGGAAAGGTCGACATATCTCTGAGGGGCGGATTAAAGCTCGAGGACGGAAATTCTCTCAGCGGCGGATTGAAACCGCTCGGCTGCGAGATCACGGTTACGGGCGATTCGGTCACGATTCTGACGACGGTGCCGGATTCTCCGCCGATCTGCAAGGGCACTCGGGCGACGGAATCGGGCGTTCCGGTCAGCGACAATAAGATCAAATCACCCGAGCTTACCTGTGCCTGCCCCCGGATTTCTCCTTCCGGAAATGCGGCCGAGCTGACATTCACGAAGATGTTGCCGTCTCTCATGGCCGCAGCCAAATCCGGAAGCGTGGCTATGTTTCTTCCGATCGTGGAAACGCAATCTACCCCTTGAATGATATTGGCTCCGGTTATGGTCGATTGTACTTGCAGTGTGCCGTCCCATCTGCCCTGAATCGCATTCAGAAGCGGAACGATTGCGGGCCCGTGCGCGCCTACTGGACCGCAATGCAGCTGGATTCCGGTGACGTTTACCCCATTGGTGAGAGCCAAGATGAACGACATCACGGTTTCGTCCGGATTGAATTCGAAACCCGCTTGGCCCGACATCGAGGTGGTCACTGGTGCGGGTATTTCCTCGGAACCGCTGAGAACAGCGTCGAACCGAAGGGGCAAGGTGTTTCCGTTGCTTCCATGAGCCATGCCCGCGGCAATAATCGAACAGAGCAGTATCGGTACAGTGCGGCGGTTCACGTCTGATCTCCTTAGTCGTATCTGTCCACCGGAAACATCGAGCGAACGCGAATCTCCCACGTAACAACGACGTCGATGACTTTTCCCGGCAATCCAAGTGCACTGTCGGTTTTCTCTAGGATAAGGCTTTAACCTGAGACAAATACTTTTCCGGAGATGTTCCGAATGATGTCGGGGCGGGTCGCCCCAATCGAACGTTTGTAGTGTTGATCGTCGAAGGCTCGGAAGTGTAAACAGTCGTACCCGATGCGCTATAGTTGCTCCTTCGAATGTTTTCGCAGAATGGCCTTAAGAAGATGGAGACAAGGGCTGCCAGACGTGTCCGCTTATACGGGACGTTGCGGTTTCGCCGGACTCGTCAGGCCCGATACACGCTACCGGAGGGTTTAATGAAGAAATGCTTGTCCTTCGTTGTTCTGTGCTTTGTCGTCGCTTTCGGTTCCGCGAGTAAAGCCGAGGTATATAAGGTAACGGGTCCCGACGGAAAAGTGACGTACACCGATAGTCGTGCGGAAGGCGGCAACAGTGCCAAAGTCGAACTCGTCGAGATTGACTCTTACTCGGGCTCGCCCGAAGTTTCATCGGTTGAAGGCGCCGCGGTATCCCAGAAAGTGACGATTTTTACCACCGAATGGTGCGGCGTGTGCCGGAAGGCGAAATCGTATATGGCAAGCCACGGTATTGCCTACGATGAATTCGATATCGAGAAATCTCGGTCCGCCAAGACTCGATTCGATCAACTCGGTGGCAGGGCCGTTCCGGTCATCCTGGTCGGAAATGAAAAAATGACCGGATTTTCCCCGACGAAGCTTGAGACCATGCTGAAGGACGCTGGCATTTGATTTTCGAATCCGCCGTAGTATCCGATCGTGTAGAGATGCCGCAGGGACATCTACCGGGGAGAAGGTCGGCGTTTACGGAATCCAAGAGTTCATTTGACTTATGCAAGGGATGAGAAGATATGCAGCCGGAGAAGCAGAGAGTTTCGATTGTTCGATGGGCCCGGTGGGCCATAGTCATTGCTGTCGCGTTGGTCGTATTGATCGTGGCCGCCTTGTTTATCGTGGGCAGAAAACCGCCTACCGAAGAGGTTATCCCGCCGGTTCCGCCGGCGCCTCAGGAGCCCGGTAGAGCACCGATTCCGGAGCCGCAAGTAGAGGTTCCGGCTGCGGTCGAAATTTCCATCGCGGGACAGGGCGGGCCTGGTTGCGAAGCCGAGAAGAATGCACACGAAGTGATCGTCAAGGAAATGGGCGGGAAGGATATTTTCGACGCTTACGAAAAAGGCGTGTTGCTGACCGACGAGGAAGGCGTGACGAATAAGTATTACTTGGATGTCGATGGCGTGCCGGAAGACAAGAAGTCCCAACTGCCGGTCCTGTTCGCAACGGGAAACCATCTGAAAGTGCGATATGTGATTTGCGGGAGCGGAGGACTTCGGTTTCTGACGTCCGTACAGGCGCAGCCGAACGGTTGATGGAAGAAGGCTTGTTTCAGTTTGCGCTAACGGCTTTTCTGACTTTGGCCGTGGTCGTTGATCCGCCCGGCGCGGCACCGATGTTTATCGCTTTGACCCGCGGACTGGGAAAAAGCGAGCGGCGCAAGACCTTGAGCCGCGCTTTGCTCATCGCTTTCGGCGTAACGGTTTTTTTTCTGCTGGCCGGCAAATATCTGCTCGCGCATCTCGGGGTTACCGTGCACGCGTTCGCGATCAGCGGAGGCATTCTCCTTTTCGTGACCGCAATGCCCATGCTGTTCGGGCAGCGTGCCGGCCTTCAGGCGCCTAAAGTCGAGGAAAAGCGCACGGCAGGCGAAGACATCGCGATTTTCCCGCTCGCAATACCCTTGCTTTCCGGGCCCGGCACCATTACCGCCGTTCTGCTGCTAGCCAATAGAGCCGGTACGGATACCCGTCGCATGAGCGTGCTTGCCGGCGTCATCGCCGCAATTTATCTGATCACGTGGTTGCTGTTGTACGTCAGCGAAATCGTTACGGGATACCTCGGCGAAAGCAAGGTGCATATTATTACCCGCGTCCTTGGCATCGTGCTTGCGGCGCTTGCGGCGCAATTCGTTCTCAACGGCATCGCGGGTTTTTACCATTCTTTGATCCATCCTTTAAATCAACTGCAATAAAACCATGAAAGTACTGATAGTCGGCGGCGGCGGACGTGAGCACGCTTTAGCCTGGAAAGCAGCGCAGTCTCCCAAAGTGGAGACGGTTTTCGTCGCACCCGGCAATGCCGGAACGCTTGCCGAGCCGAAAGTGGAGAATCGTCCGATTGCGGCCGAGGATATTCCGGGCTTGTTGGCATTCGCTAAGGAGCGGGCCATCGATCTTACGATCGTCGGTCCCGAAGCTCCGTTGGTGGCCGGCATCGTGGACGAATTCCGCGCGGCGGGGCTCAAGTGCTTCGGCCCCACTCGGCTTGCCGCGCAGCTTGAGGGCTCCAAGGCATTCTGCAAGGATTTTCTGGCTCGCCACGGTATTCCGACCGCCGGATACCAAACGTTTACGGCGGTCGACGAGGCGGTCGCCTATATCCGGCGAAAAGGTGCGCCGATCGTGATCAAGGCGGACGGATTGGCCGCCGGCAAGGGTGTGGTCATTGCTCAGTCGGAACAGGAGGCGGTAGATGCCGTAACCGACATGTTGTCGGGCAATGCCTTCGGTTCTGCGGGCCATAGAGTCGTGGTCGAGGAATTCCTGAGGGGCGAGGAAGCCAGCTTCATCGTCATGGCCAACGGGCTGGACGTCCTGCCCATGGCGACGTCCCAGGATCACAAGGCGCGGGACGACGGAGACAAAGGCCCCAATACCGGCGGTATGGGCGCTTATTCGCCGGCCCCGGTGGTGACGCCGGAAATCCATGATCGCATCATGAAGGAAGTGATCGAGCCCACGCTGCGCGGAATGGCGGCGGACGGCATCCCTTACTCCGGCTTTCTTTATGCCGGGGTGATGATCACGCCGGACGGCACGCCCAAGGTGCTCGAGTTCAACTGCCGTTTCGGCGACCCCGAAACCCAGCCGATCATGATGCGGCTCAAGAGCAATCTGGTCGATCTGTGTCTTGGCGCAGTGGAAGGACGCTTGAGCCGGGTTAGTGCCGAATGGGACGAGCGCGCCTCGTTGGGCGTCGTATTGGCGGCGGGCGGATACCCCTTCGACTATGCCAAGGGCGACGAAATCCAAGGTTTGCCGGAGAAGGCGAGTGCGGATACCAAAGTCTTTCATGCCGGTACGGCGCGGTCGGACGGCAAGATCGTTACGGCCGGAGGACGCGTGCTCTGTGTGTGCGCCTTGGGCGAATCCGTTCTGGAAGCTCAGCGGAAAGCGTATGAACAGGTGCGAGAAATCCGCTGGGAAAACATGTATTACCGCACCGACATCGGCTACCGGGCTATAGGCCGCTGACCGGGCTGAAGATGGGCGATCAGCGCGGCGCGGTTTTTAGCGGCAGGTTCACGACCTGCGGATAACCGTCGAGTTCGAGCCCGATGCGCAGGATTTTGGCGCTTCGGGCTTCTTCTTTTCCGGGAAAAAACAGATAGCCGTAAGCCAGTTCCCCTGGTCGTAATCGCTGGTTGCGCAGCGATTTTCCGATCAAATCCCGGCGTATGCGGTCTTCCAGGTCTTGCGAGTCTTGTCCTCCGCCGACGATTGCTCCGACACCGGCGCCCGCGGCGGCGTGTTCGGGCAGATTGTTGCTGAGTCCGTCGCCAAACCCGCCGTACAAGATCATCCCGATAGCGAACGAGGTCAGCGCACCGGCACCGGCGCCCCATGCGGCGCCTCGCGCCGCATTGCCCATCAGGGTGCCGAACTGCATGGCACTCGCCACGCGGTTATGGGCTTGCTCGCCGGTCAGCAGCGGCCACGCCTGGGCATCCTGATCGATCAGAAACGTTTGCTGCGGGTTGACCCTGACGACGCTCGCGCTTTGATTATCGATGAGGAGACGTACCGGGAGTAGTCCGGCTTTGCGTATGTCGAATCCGAACGCTTGCTCTGCCTGTTCGGGATCAGCGTAAGCTTCTGCCGCCACACGAGCGCCCTCCACGTCCACGTGATCGCGGTTCGACGAGGGCAGCGGCACGGGAGGAATGCGGTTCTCATAGGTCATACAGGAAACCAGCAGGGCGCACATCAATAAAAGCGCGCGTCGGCCGGCCGGGAGGAAAATCGGTAGTGTCGGAGATTGTTTCATTTTCTGAGAGGCCGGATCGGAGCAATCCGCGCGCTGCGGGACGATGACTTCAATTATAATCCATCGTTTTGAAGCGCCTGCGAATCGACTCACTCAAGAGGGATATACGTTACTCATGTTTCAAGAGAACGAAATTTCCGAAAGGACTTTATCGCCCGCTCAACAGGATGTGCAACGGCTCTTCCAGTTTGTGGCGGCCCAGGTAATCGGACAGGATACTCTGATCGAGCGGATGCTGATCGCGCTGCTCGCGGATGGGCACATTCTCGTGGAAGGTGCGCCCGGCCTTGCCAAGACTCGGGCGATCAACGTGCTGAGCCGGGCCGTCGAGGGCGATTTTCACCGCATTCAATTTACCCCGGACTTGCTGCCGGCCGATCTGACCGGCACCGAGATCTATCGTCCTCAGGACGGTTCGTTCCATTTTCAGCCCGGACCGTTGTTCCATAATTTGGTGCTGGCCGACGAGATCAACCGTTCGCCGGCCAAGGTGCAGTCGTCCCTGCTCGAAGCGATGGCGGAACGCCAGATTACCGTCGGTCGCGTGACCTACAAGCTGCCGGATCTGTTCATGGTGATGGCGACACAAAATCCCATCGAACAGGAAGGAACGTATCCGCTGCCCGAGGCGCAGTTGGACCGTTTCATGCTGTATATCCGGATCGGTTATCCCGAAGCCCAGTACGAGCGCGCGATTCTGCGGCTGGTGCGGGAAGAATCCCGGCGCGGACGTGCCGCCTCGGAGGCGGAGTTCAAGTCCGTCAGCCAAGAGACCTTGTTTACGGCGCGGCAAGAAGTGCTCGATCTCTATATGGCCGATACCCTGGAGGAATATCTGCTGCAACTGGTGCTGAGTACCCGCAACCCCGGAGCTTACGGCAAGGAACTCGAACGCTGGCTGCAATACGGCGCGAGTCCCCGCGCCAGCATAGCCCTGGACCGGTGCGCCCGTGCCCGAGCCTGGCTGTACGGACGCGATTACGTGACGCCCGAGGACATTCAATCCATTGCTCCGGACGTGCTGCGCCATCGCTTGATCTTGAGCTATGAGGCGGAAGCGGAAGGCGTGTCGTCGGACCGCGTTGTCCAGGAGCTGCTTCGCCGGGTAGCCGTGCCTTAACCGGGCCGCTTGCGCCGATGTGCTAAAGTTCAATAAGCACATCAGACCCTTTTCGTCGGCGAAGCGGTGCGAAATCATCGTCGCTACTCGCTCGCCGGCGGCTTTAGAAAACGAGATTACAGAGATATAGCCCGATACATGCAGCCATTCCAAGCGGAATTTATCGAATACGCACTCCAATGCGGCGTCTTGCGCTTCGGTGATTTCACCCTGAAGTCCGGTCGGCACAGTCCGTATTTCTTCAATACCGGGCTCTTCGACACCGGAGCCCGTCTGGCAAAGCTCGGCGAGTTCTATGCTAAGACCATGTTGCACGAGGGCATCAAGGCCGATGTCTTGTACGGCCCGGCTTATAAAGGTATCCCCCTGGTTTGCGCCGCGGCCATGGCCCTGGCCCGGGAAACCGGGGAGGAAGTCCCGTTCGCCTTCAATCGCAAGGAGGCCAAGGATCACGGCGAGGGCGGTTCGCTCGTGGGAGCGCCGCTTACAGGTTCGGTGCTGATCGTCGACGACGTGATTACGGCTGGTACCTCGGTGAGGGAGTCGGTGGACATCATCCGGGCTGCCGGGGCGGTACCAAGCGGCGTTCTGATCACCCTGGATCGGCAGGAAAAGGGACGGGGCGAGCTTTCCGCGGTGCAGGAAGTCGCCAATCAGTTTCAGTTGCCGGTTTATTCCATCGTCACGCTGCGCAATATTCTCGAATTTCTTCAGAAGGCCAATCGTCGCACGGACGTTGAAGCGATTCGGGAATACCAGTCCCGATTCGGCGTGTTATGACACCTCTAACCGGTTTTCGCGTTGCCTGGATCACGTTTGCCGTCGCCGTTTATGGGGCGGGCAGCGATGCCGCGACTTACCGGTGGGTCGACGAAAAAGGCGCCGTGCATTACTCCGACCGGGTTCCGCCCGAGGAGGCCAAGCACCGCCGCTCCAAGCTCGATGCCCAAGGGCATGAGGTGGAAGTGCTCGAGGGGGCCAAGTCGCCGGAGCAAATCGAGGGCGAAAACCGACTCAAGCAGTTGCGTCTCGACCAGGAGCGGATTTTGGCCGGGCAACGCGATCGAGACTTGGCGCTGCTCAGAACCTACCGCAGCGAGGAGGAGATCAACCTGGCCTTGCAAGGAAAATTGAACATGCTGGATTCCTTGATCAAGGTGACCGAAGCCAATAAACAGCGCCAACAGGCGTTATTGGACGGACAGGAAAAGCGCGCCGCAGATCTGGAGAAAAAAGGTCAGGCGATTCCGAAAAATCTACGCGACACAATGGAAGCGGCACGACGACAGATCGCCGGTCACGAGGCGAAAATAAAGCGCATCGAAGCCGAAAAAGCCTCAATTTCGGATAGCTTTGCCAAGGACATCGCCCGCTTCAAAGCGATCAACGACCCGAAGCGCGGCTTGAGATGGCATCAAACCTGGATCGAGTCGCCGAATAGCGCGGATAAGTCCGATACCGGGAACATCATCGTCAGCGCTGTTTCCTGCTCAGCGGGAGCGATGTGCGACAAGGCGTGGAGCCTTGCGCGAGCTTACCTGCTCGAACATACCGATACGCCGTTATCCATCGATAACGACAAAATCCTGCAAACGGCGGCTCCCCGTGACGAGCGGGAGTTCACTACAACCGTTACCCGCATCACCCGCAAAACCGAGAACGTCATTTTTCTCGACATACGGTGCCGGCCGTCGACAGTCGGCGAAACGCTTTGCGCAAGCCCCGAAGTTCGCCAGATCCGTGCCGGTTTCAAGCCTTACGTAGAGGCCGGTTTGGCCGGTCCTGGGTGAGTTTCGTGAGCGGGCACCTCGAAAAACTTCGAGGTGCTCGTACGGGGCAGTGATGCCCCGTCGTTTTCGGCCGCGTAAGCGGCTGAAAACGTAAGCCAAGCCGAAACCGCGTTTGGGCTTGGCGAAGAGAAAAACCGCCGGGAAGGCGGTTTTTCGAGGTTTCAAGCGCCGGTTCCGTTAGCGACGCATCAGGAGCGTGCCGATCCCCTGATCGGTGAAAAGCTCCAACAGCACGGCGTGGTCGATCCGTCCGTCGATGATGTGAACGCTGGCGACGCCGCCTTTGAGAGCGTCCGTGGCGCAGCGCACCTTCGGGATCATGCCGGAGGTAATGGTGCCGTCCGAGATCAAATCATCCACTTCGGACAGGGATAGCCCGGTCAATAGACTTCCTTCCTTGTCCAGAATGCCCTTGGTGTTGGTTAAAAGTATCAGCTTTTCGGCTTTCAAGACCTCCGCCATTTTGCCCGCCACCAAGTCGGCATTGATGTTGTAGGAAAAACCGTCGGCACCGACGCCGATCGGTGCGATGACCGGGATGAAATCGCCCTGTACCAGCATGTCCACCACGGACGGGTCGATGCTCTCGACCTCGCCGACATGGCCCAGATCGATGATCTCGGGTTCCTCGGTTTCCGGAGAACGTTGCTTGACCACGATCTTGCGGGCACGCACTAAGTCGCCGTCCTTGCCGCTCAGTCCGACCGCCGAACCGCCATGCCGGTTGATCAAATTGACGATTTCCTTGTTGACCAGGCCGCCGAGCACCATTTCGACTACATCCATGGTTTCGGCATCGGTCACCCGCATGCCTTGCACGAATTCGCTGGTCTTGCCCAAACGTTGCAGCAGATTGCCGATTTGGGGGCCGCCGCCGTGGACGACGACCGGATTGATGCCGACGAGCTTCAGCAACACGATGTCCCGGGCGAAGCTGTTCTTGAGCCGTTCCTCGGTCATGGCATTGCCGCCGTACTTGACGACTACGGTCTTGCCTTTGAAGCGCCGGATGTAAGGCAGCGCTTCGATCAGGACGTGCGCGATGTGGGTTGCGGAGTTGATTTCGATGGACTCTTGCTTTTTCACGGATGACTCCAGGAGAGTGGGGCGGAAGCACGCTGTTCCGCCGGATGTCTGAATCCTATTGATGCCCCGTATGTCCGAAGCCCCCAGCGCCTCTTCGGCTGGTTTCGAAGTCATCGACCCGTTCGAATTCCACCTGCACTACCGGCACGAACACCATCTGCGCAACACGGTCGCCGATCTGGATTTCGAAGGATTCGGTTCCCCGGTTCCAGCAGGAGACGAAAACCTGGCCCTGGTAATCGGAATCGATCAGGCCGACCAAATTGCCGAGCACGATGCCGTGCTTGTGTCCGAGCCCCGAGCGCGGCAACAGTACGGCGGCGAGATTGGGGTCTTCGATGTGGATGGCGAGCCCCGTCGGAATCAGTTTGGATTCGCCCGGTTCGAGCCGTAGCGGTTCGTCGAGGCAGGCCCTAAGATCCAGCCCGGCCGCGCCGGAGGTGGCGTAATGGGGCAGGGGAATCTCGCTCCCGAGGCGCTTATCGAGAATCTTTAACTGAATTTTGCGCATGATAACGTTCGGCAATGAGTCGTATGAGTTGTTCGGCAATGGTTTTCTTCGGAGCTAGCGGCAAATAGGTATGACCGCCGTTCCAGCAAACGAAGAGCGCGTTGTCGTCGTTTTCGAATCCGCCTTTGTCACGCCCGACCCAGTTGGCGGCCACCATGTCCAGCGATTTGGCCGCCAGCTTGTGCCGGGCATAGTCTTCGAGTTTATCGGTCTCGGCGGCGAAGCCCACGGTGAACGGGCGTTTCGGCGAGGCGCTGACGGCGCTCAGTATGTCCTGGGTCTTGCGCAGTGTCAGAACCATCTCCGACTGGTTTTTCTTGATTTTTTGGTTCGCTGTGGTTTCCGGGGAATAGTCAGCCACCGCCGCGGCGCCGATATAGATATTGGCGGACGGGACCTTGTCCATGACGCAGCGGTACATGTCCGCGGCGCTCTCGACCCATGAGACCTCGTGTACGTTCGGGACCTTCAGGGCCGTGGGGCCGGTCACCAGACTGACCTTCGCGCCAGCCCGCCCGGCGGCCTCCGCAAGCGCGTAGCCCATCTTGCCCGAGCTTCGGTTGCTGATGTAACGCACCGGATCAATCGGTTCGCGGGTAGGGCCAGCGCTGATCAGGACCGACAGTCCGGCCAGAACCCCGCCTCCGAAGAAGCTTTCCAACTCCTCCAAAATCCGTTGCGGTTCTAAGAGCCGGCCCATGCCGACCTCGCCGCAGGCCTGATCGCCTTCCGCCGGCCCGAGTATTCGAACGCCCCGGTCGGACAGGCGGCGGACGTTCTCTTGGGTCGCCGGGTTGTCCCACATGGCCTGGTTCATGGCGGGGGCGAAGGCGATCGGGGCGCGGGTTGCCAGGCACACCGTCGACAAAAGATCGTCGCCGAGTCCGATCCGGAGCTTGGCAATGAAATCGGCCGTGGCCGGCGCGATCAGCACCAGATCCGCCCACCGGGCCAGGCTGATATGCCCCATGGCCGATTCCTCGCCGGTATCGAGCAACTCGGTATGCACCGGATTGCCAGAAAGCGCCTGAAACGTCAGCGGAGAGACGAAAGCCGTCGCTGCATGGGTCATGACGACCCGTACCGAGGCGCCGGCATTACGCAAAAGTCTGGTCAGTTCGGCAGCTTTGTAGGCGGCGATACCGCCCGTAACACCCAAAACGATGTTTTTACCGGTGAGATAGGTCAATGTTGGCTGGTTTCGATAAGAGGTTGAGCCGCCGCATTATGGCAAGTTTGCGTTACGGCTTCTATGCTTTGCTGCGATTCGGTTTGAAACACTTTATTGGACGGGGGGAGCTATGCCCATCACGGATTGGCCCGACGACGAAAGACCGCGGGAAAAGCTGCTTCAAAAAGGACCGCTGGCGTTGTCGGATGCGGAGCTGCTGGCGATTTTCCTGCGCACGGGGGTCAAAGGCAAGACTGCGGTGGATCTGTCTCGCGAACTGCTCAACGAGTTCGGCTCGCTGAGGGCATTGCTGGAAAGCGACTTCGAACGGTTCAGCCGCAGCCGCGGGCTCGGGACGGCCAAATATGCCTTGCTTCAGGCCGTGCTCGAAATGGCCCGAAGACATCTCAAGGAGACGCTCCGGCGCGGAAGCGCGCTAACCAGTCCCGACCTGACCCGCCGCTATCTCGCCGCGCAGTTGCGCAGCCATCCTCACGAGGTATTCGCGGCTCTCTTTCTCGACAATCAGCACCGGATCATCGAATTTGAAGAACTGTTCCGGGGCACCATAGATGGAGCCAGCGTCTATCCTAGGGAAGTGGTTAAAAAGGCCTTGTCCTTCAATGCCGCGGCCGTGATATTCGCCCACAACCATCCTTCGGGCATCGCCGAACCCAGCGAGGCCGACAAGCACATCA
Organism: Methylocaldum sp. 14B; assembly: GCF_002005105.1. Lineage (GTDB taxonomy): Bacteria > Pseudomonadota > Gammaproteobacteria > Methylococcales > Methylococcaceae > Methylocaldum. The sequence continues at coordinate 112,647 of NZ_MSCV01000014.1, forward strand.
CGCACAGGCTCAAGCAAGCCTTGTCGCTCATCGATATACGCGTGCTCGATCATTTCATCGTTGGTGACGGGGAAGCCTATTCTTTCGCTGAGCACGGGTTGATATAGTGCGTTGCTAAGCGATCTTGTCGATGGAGCCGAACATGCAGCGTGTACCCGAGCCGGAATTGATGGACGAGGAAGATCAGGCCCGTGCCTATGCGGAAGCGGATTTTTCCGAGCCGCACGATCATTTCGTCTCCCTGTTTCGATCCGCGTTTCCGGACGACACGCTGGCCGGCGCAGTTCTCGACTTAGGCTGCGGTTCGGCCGACGTAACCGTGCGTTTCGCCCGCGCCTTTCCGAATTGCCGGATCGACGGCGTGGACGGCGCCGAAGCCATGCTCGAGTTCGGCCGTAAAGCCGTTCGCTCGGCAGGCTTGGAGCAGCGTATCCGGCTGATCAGAGCCTATCTTCCCGATGCCACCTTACCGCTGACGTCTTACGATGCGGTGATCTCGAATTCGCTGCTCCATCACCTGGCCGATCCCATGGTGTTATGGGCGTCCGTGAAGCGGTGGGGAAAATCCGGCGCGCCGATTTTTATTATGGACCTGCTGCGGCCCGAGAGCGAAGAGCAGCTAAACGAACTGGTCCGGCAGTATGCGGCCGACGCGCCGGAGGTGCTGAAACGGGATTTCTCGAACTCCCTTCGTGCGGCTTACCGGCCGGATGAAATCCGCGCGCAATTGGAGAAAGCCGGCCTAGCCGATTTTGCCGTCACTATCGTCAGCGATCGTCATCTCGTCGTGTCGGGCCGACTTTCTTTGCTGGAAACCCAGCGTTAAGCGGGTGACCGAGGCCGCTTTCATGGCCGAATAGAGTCAGTTCTTGCACGACGCATTTGTCGCGTTGACTCGAGGACCGCCGCCGATTCTGTCGTTGCTCCGGACTCCGGGCAAGACGCTCAGCACATTGTCGCCCGTGCCGCCTTAATGGCTCGGCGACACGGATCACCCTTATGCCGCATCTGTGTAAACATCTCAGACGCGGCGAATCGTCCCGGCGCATTGCTCGGCGTGTCACGGGAGGAGGCGCAGTAGAAAGGCTAAAGACAACATCGGACGCTGTGGAAAACAATCATCGTATCTGGCTGTCAATTCCAATATAGCCGTATGGTGCAAATACCCTTGGCGGTTAGCCTAAGCGCCTTGTACTGCAAGGGTAATTGTTCTAATGTAGGCTTTTTATTAGGACTTTAGAACGATAAAGGGCGGCCATGGCCATTCGGAATGCATTTTATGCCCAATCCGGCGGTGTAACCGCCGTCATTAACGCATCGGCATGCGGTGTGATCGAAACCGCGCGGCGGCACCGTAATCATATTGGTAGTGTTTATGCCGGGCGGAATGGCATTATCGGTGCGTTGACCGAAGATCTTATCGACACGGCTCAGGAATCCGATCAAGCCATTGCCGGGCTGCGGCACACGCCGGGCGGCGCTTTCGGCTCCTGCCGCTACAAGCTGAAGGGACTCGAGGAGAGCAAGGCGCAATACGAACGGCTGATCGAAGTCTTCAAGGCCCACGACATCGGCTATTTCTTCTACAACGGCGGCGGCGATTCGGCCGATACCTGTCTGAAAGTGTCTCAGCTTTCGGAGAAGATGGGTTATCCATTGTGCGCCATTCATATTCCCAAGACAGTCGATAACGACCTGCCCATTACCGACAACTGTCCCGGTTTCGGTTCCGTAGCCAAGTACATTGCGGTTTCCACCCGTGAAGCGAGCTTCGACGTGGCCTCGATGGCGGCCACTTCAACCAAGATATTCGTGATCGAGGTCATGGGGCGCCATGCTGGCTGGATCGCTGCCGCCGGAGGATTGGCGGCCGGTGCGGAACACGATATCCCGCTGGTGATCCTGTTTCCCGAAATTCCCTTCGATCAAACCGAGTTTCTGGCCGCGGTCGACGAGAGGGTCAAGCGTTACGGCTATTGCTCGGTAGTGGTCTCGGAAGGCGTAAAGGGGGCGGACGGCAAGTTTCTCGCCGATGCCGGTATCAAAGACGTTTTCGGCCACACCCAGCTTGGCGGTGTCGCCCCGGTCATTGCCGCTCTGATCAAGAGCTCGCTGGGCCACAGGTATCACTGGGCCGTAGCCGATTATCTGCAGCGCGCCGCCCGGCACATTGCTTCCAGAACCGATGTCGAACAGGCTTACGGCCTCGGTAAGGCCGCCGTCGAACTGGCTTTGGATGGCCGGAATGCGGTCATGCCCACGATCGATCGTATTTCCGATTCGCCCTATCGGTGGAAGATCGGTCACGCCGACTTGTCGGACGTGGCCAATGTGGAAAAGAAGATGCCGCGGGAATTCATTTCTCCAGACGGCTTTGGCATTACCGATGCTTGTCGCGCCTATTTGCTCCCTTTGATAGAGGGCGAAGATTACCCGCCGTACAAAGATGGCTTGCCGAATTACGTCGTGTTGAAAAATGCGTCGGTTCCCAAGAAGCTGACCAGCCAATTTGCAGTTTGATTTCCGAGTTCATGCCCCATGTGACGTAAAAACAAGAAAGCAAAAAAGAGGAGGAGAAAATGGCTTATTTACTCGTCGCCCGCGCGCAAGAGGGCGTCCGGTTAGTGCTGAATGACCGTCGCTGTAAAATGATCGCCGGTTTGGGACTCATCGAGTTCCTATACATCGGTTTCACAATCGGCTGGGGAGTGGCTTTCGCGTTCACGGCTGCGGTTGCCGCCCTGATCTACGGAATCCTTTCCATTGCCTGGATTAATATTCAATCGCCGGGCAATGAGCGCATGGTGGAAATTGCCTCCGCCATTCAGCAAGGCGCCAAAGCTTATCTGAACCGCCAGTACAAGACGATCGGTCTGGTCGGCGGGGTTCTCTTCCTCGTTATCGGTGTCGCCCTCGGGTGGGCTGTCGCCATCGGCTTTGCCGTCGGTGCGGTGCTGTCCGGCGTTGCCGGTTACATCGGCATGAACATCTCGGTGCGCTCCAATTCCCGCACTGCACAGGCCGCATATCAAGGCATGAATGCCGCTTTCACCGTGGCTTTCCGGGGCGGTGCCATCACCGGCCTGTTGGTGGTCGGATTGGGCCTTTTGGGTGTCGCCGGTTACTATGTGATCCTGAAAGCCTCCGGCGTCGACGATCCGTTGCACGCACTGGTGGGACTCGCCTTCGGTGGTTCTTTGATTTCCATCTTCGCCCGTTTGGGCGGCGGCATCTTTACCAAGGGCGCCGACGTGGGCGCCGATTTGGTGGGCAAGGTCGAGGCCGGGATTCCCGAGGACGATCCCCGAAATCCTGCGGTCATCGCCGACAACGTGGGCGACAACGTGGGCGATTGTGCCGGCATGGCCGCCGACTTGTTCGAGACCTACGCGGTGACGATCGTCGCCACCATGCTGCTGGCCAGCCTGCTCACTGCCGGGTCGGAGAACGCCATCGCTTATCCCTTGGTGCTCGGCGGAATTTCCATCATTGCATCCATTATCGGCACTTCTTTCGTGGAGGTTGCCGAGGGACGCAAGATCATGAGCGGCCTCTACAAAGGCGTCATCGTCTCCGGCGGCTTGTCCGCCCTGGCGTTCTATCCGGTCACTCTGGCATTGTTCGGTGGCGATGTTTCGTTTGCGGGCGAATCGATTTCGGCCCACAGCATCTATTTCTCCGCCCTCATCGGTCTTGTTCTTACAGGGGTGATGGTCGCCATCACCGAATACTACACGGCAACCGAATTCAAGCCGGTTCAGCATATCGCATCGGCGTCGACCACCGGGCACGCTACCAACATCATCGCGGGGCTGGGCATCTCCATGAAGTCGACGGCGGGCCCCGTTGTTGCCGTATGTGCCAGCATCTGGGGAGCCTACGAGCTGGCCGGTTTGTTCGGAATCGCCGTGGCGGCCACGGCAATGCTGTCCATGACCGGCATGATCGTGGCGCTGGACGCCTACGGTCCCATTACGGACAACGCCGGGGGCATCGCTGAGATGGCCGATTTGCCCGCCGAAATCCGCAACATCACCGATCCTCTCGATGCCGTCGGCAATACCACCAAAGCGGTAACCAAGGGGTACGCCATCGGCTCCGCAGGGCTTGCCGCGCTCGTGCTGTTCGCCGACTACACCCATAATTTGGGCGGCGGCATTACCTTCGACTTGTCGAACCACATGGTGGTCATCGGGCTTTTCATCGGCGGCTTGGTGCCTTATCTGTTCGGTGCTTTGGCCATGGAGGCCGTGGGCCGTGCCGCAGGCGGAATCGTTAACGAGGTTCGGCGGCAGTTCCGCGAGATTCCCGGCATCATGGACTATACAGCCAAGCCCGATTATTCGAAGGCGGTGGACATGCTGACCGTGGCCGCGATCAAGGAGATGATCGTGCCATCCCTGTTGCCCGTGGCGATACCCATTCTGGTGGGGTTGCTGCTCGGTAAGGAGGCATTGGGCGGCGTACTCATCGGTTCGATCATTACCGGGCTGTTCGTGGCCATTTCCATGACCACCGGAGGCGGTGCCTGGGATAACGCGAAAAAATATATAGAGGACGGCCATTATGGCGGCAAGGGGTCCGAAGCCCATAAGGCGGCGGTGACCGGCGATACCGTCGGCGACCCGTACAAGGACACGGCGGGCCCGGCCGTCAATCCGATGATCAAGATCATCAATATCGTGGCTCTTTTGATCATTCCGTTACTGTAAGTGACGCGACGATCCAGTTATCGAGGCCGGCTTTGCCGGCCTCTTTGTTTCATGCATTTTTGATTCCTTTGTCTAGTCGGAATAGGCGAGCGATTAGGTCTAACCGAATATTCATTCGTTAATATCGGGTTTGAACCCATGGTGCGCAAAACAATCTTGAATGAGATCCACCGGCAGGCCGGCGGACGCATGGTGGAGTTCGCGGGTTGGGAGTTGCCGCTTCATTATGGTTCGCAACTGGAGGAGCATCATGCCGTGCGCCGGGATGCCGGTGTTTTCGATGTGTCGCACATGACCGTCATCGATCTCGACGGCGCGGATTGCGGGCGGTTTCTGAGAATGCTCCTGGCGAACGATGTCGATCGATTGAGCGGTCCCGGCAAGGCTCTGTATAGCTGCGTGCTTAACGAGAGCGGCGGGATACTGGATGACTTGACCGTTTTCCGCAGGGCAGGGGATCGGTTTCGGATTGTGAGCAATGCCGCTACTCGCGACAAGGTCATCTCTTGGATACAGCGGCAGGTCTCTGGATTCTCCGTGGGCGTCCTGCCCAGGCAGGATCTCGCGATTATCGCGGCGCAAGGGCCGGAAACGAGGCGCAAAGCGCGTGATGGCCTGCCTTCCGAATTGCATGTGGCCGTTATGTCCTTGGCGCCGTTCGAATTTGCCGAGGCTGGCGATTGGTTCATATCTTGCAGCGGATATACCGGCGAAGACGGTTTGGAAATCATCTTGCCTCAGGCCGATGCTGCTGCCCTGTGGGCAGTACTGATCGCTAACGGTTTTAGACCCTGCGGGCTTGGGGCGAGGGATACCTTGCGTCTTGAAGCCGGAATGCGGCTTTATGGATTGGACATGGACGAGACCGTAAGCCCTTTGGAATCCGGACTGGGTTGGACCGTGGCCTGGGAGCCGGTCGAGCGGCAGTTTATCGGTCGCAAGGCCTTGGAGGAGCAGCGGAAAATCGGGCAACTGCGCCGTTTTGTGGGACTCGTGTTGAACGATAAAGGCGTGCTGCGCCATGGGCAGAAGGTCGTCGTTCCGCCGTTTGGTGAAGGTGTTGTCACGAGCGGGATTTTCTCGCCTACACTGAATCGCTCGGTCGGCTTTGCTCGTCTGCCTCCCGGCAGCTATGAGCGTGCCTGGGTAGAGATTCGCGGCCAATCGAAAGAGGCGTGGATTACGCCGCCACGTTTTGTCAGGCAGGGGCACGCGGCTTTCGGCTTGGATCGAATTTAGCAGCTATTAAGCTAGTATTTATTAGGGTGGTTAGCATGGGCTCGCCGAGTTGTATGTGAGGCGTGTCACATAAACGAAAATAATATTCCGCCTTGGAGTGTGAGCGGCTATAGATGAATACCCTCGTATTGGCAATCGGTATCCTCAGTCTCGGTGTGGCGGGCTGGCTCGGCTTCAAGTTGGTCGCCGCTAAAAGGACCGCTGCTCGTTCCGATATTCAGGATCCTTCGGATTCGTTTCTGTTGGACTCGCCCAGTGTCGAGCCCACGCTCATCCGAACCGAGCCGGTTCCTCCCGAAATTCTTAAGCGTTTGGCGCCGCTGGCAACACTGAGCGAGGAGGAACTGATCGCCTTCGCTTCCGGGCGCCTAATGGAGTTCTATCCGGCAGGTTCGACCGTGCTTCGTGGCTCTGAAATGCCCGAGACGGCAGTGTTTCTGCTTAAAGGCACGGTTATGGTCGGGCCGGAACGTGGCGGCAAGACGAAGGTGGATTCGGATAGCGATGCCGCACGCTTCCCGCTGAATCGCGACGGGCTGAGTTCGATTGCGGCGAATGCCTGGACGGACGTTTGGGTGCTGCGCGTGCCCGCAGTGATCTTGCGACAGTATGCGGAGAGATCGAGCGCCCGGACGATAGTTCCGCCCGATTTGACTCGATCGCCGCTTCCTCGTGAACTGGGTGGGAGCAATTTGTTTTATGTCTTCTGCCGTACCTTTCATAAAGGCAAGCTCGACTTGCCGGCTTTTCCGTCCGTGGCCTTCAAATTAAGGCAGGCCATGCGCGAGGAGATCGACTTCGTAAAGGCGACAAAAATCGTGCAGATGGATCCCGTACTTGCGACTAAGTTGGTGCAAGTGGCCAATTCTCCTCTCTATCTCACGGCCGAGCCGGTCAAGACGTGTCAGAGCGCCATTGCTCGGCTAGGTCTGGTGGCGACCCGCAACCTCATTTTCACCATGAGTATGAAAGGTCTCTTCAACGCGGGTAGTCCGCAGATCAGAAAACTCATGTTGGACGTGTGGAAGAGCAGCCTTCAACTGTCGGTGATTTCTTCCGTGCTGGCGGCGAGAACCGGTCAGGTCGATCCCGATAAAGCGCTGTTGGGCGGATTGATCGTTCGCATCGGCGCCATTCCTTTTCTGTCTTTTGCCGAAAAATTTCGGTCTGAGTATCACGGCTCGGCGGAACTCGAGGCAGCCCTGCCGATTATTCAAGGGCCGGTCGGCCAATATTTGCTCGCTAAGTGGGAGTTTGCCGACGAATATCTCGATCTTCCGATCATTGCCGAGCAATGGAACTACTCGTCGGGTACGGATCGGCTGGGTTTGGCCGATATCGTCCGGCTAGCGGCCTGGCACAGTTATGTCGGAACGCCCAAGATGGGAGATTTGCCCCCGATCACCGAATTACCCGCATACGCTAAGCTCAAAGATGCCACGCTGACTCCGGAGCAGTCGCTCAAGGTATTGTACGATGCCAAGGAGCAGATTGCCGAAACCTTGAGGGTATTCGGTCAGTAATGTATGTAACAGTTTTCGACAGTGTCCTGTGATAGAGTTGAGAAATGAGCTTGCTGACACGAATTTTCGGTTCTAGGAGGCAAACAGCCAGCCTCAAGACGCAAACACCGGTCGAGGACGGGGCGGACGCTTATCCGCAAGCTGCGAAAATCGTTCCTTCGTCACGGGAGGGGATGTCCATCAACTTGGACATCCTGAAAGAATTGTTTCCGATCCGCACCCTCAGCGAAGACGAATTGGACGCATTCGTTTTGGAGAGAAAGGCCGAGGTTTATGGACCCGGCACGATTCTGTTCAAGGCCGGGGAACCGATCGAATCGATTCATTACCTCTTGGGAGGGACGGTTCTGATGGATCTCGGTGACGGGAAAACTTACGAGATCAGTGCAAATACTGCCAAAGCGAGGTTTCCCTTGTGCTGCGGCAAGCAGTACAGCGCCACGGCGTACGCGCAGACCGAAATTCAGATATTGCGCGTCGCCAGCAAGATCATGAGTCGAGGCGTGGTCAGGTACGAATCGGCGCAAACTCTAATAGACTCCAACGATGAGCGGATTCCGGAAGCTGTTCGGGGAGGCCGGCTGTTTCAGGCTTTCGCCCAGTCTTACGGCGAGGAAGAACTGCGAATCCCCTCTTTGCCGGACGTGGCTTTCAAGCTAAGGCAGGCCATACAACACGATGTCGACATCCGTGAAGTCGTCAACATCGTTCAACTCGATCCCGCCGTTGCCGCCAAACTCGTTCATGTCGCCAATAGCCCTCTGTACTTGCCTGTTCGTCCGATCAATAATTGCCACGATGCAGTTTTGCGTTTGGGGCTGGCGGCGACCCGGAACCTGGTGACCAGCTTTTGTCTGAGGCAGGTTTTCCGTGGTCAAGACCCTTACATCAATCAAGCCCTTCACAGGCAGTGGGAAACGAGCATCAAGCTATCCAGCCTCTGTTATGTTTTAGCCGCCGAGAACGAAGGAGTGAGTGAAGAGGAAGCCTTGTTAGCCGGATTGGTTGCCGATATCGGCGTAGTGCCGTTTCTCTATTTTGCCGAAAAGTTTCCTCGCGAGTACTGGAGTCCGGACGAGATCGAGTCGGCGATGCCTCATATTCGGGGTCCGGTAGGGGCTTTCTTGCTGAAAAAGTGGGATTTTCCGGCCGATTTGATCGAAATCCCGATGCTGGCTGAAGAATGGTATCACGACAGCGGCAATGCCCTTGCTCTCAGCGATATCGTGATCTTATCCAGGCTGCATAGCTATATCGGTACGCGTCGCATGGCGGAGCTGCCGGCAATCAATTCCATTCCGGCATGCGCCAAACTCAAGGATAGTCGGTTGTCGCCGACCCATACCCTTAACGTCCTGCATGAAGCCAAGGAGAGGATCGATCGGACTATGAAGTTTTTCAAAACCTGACGTGGCCGTATTCCGTCCAACGTATATTTCCATTTGGTTTTTTTGAGTTTATGAGCAACCCATTACTTGATATGGATGGTCTTCCGCCGTTTTCGCGTATCAAAGCGGAGCATGTCGTGCCGGCTGTCGAACGGATATTGGAAGAAAACCGTGCTGCTATCGCGAAATTGCTTGAACATGGAAAAACAGATACCTGGGAACACCTGGTAGAGCCGTTGGAAGACTTGGATGACCGGCTAAACAAAGCCTGGTCTCCGGTAAGCCACATGAATGCCGTGGTGAACAGCGACGAGCTTAGAGAGGCCTACAACGCGTGTCTGCCGCTGTTGAGCGAATACGGGACGGAAATCGGCCAAAACGAGGAATTGTACGCGGCTTACCGCGGGCTTGCCGAAAGCCCGGGTGCAACCGAATTGGATACCGCGCAAAAGAAGATCCTTGAAAATGCGCTCAGGGATTTTCGTCTGTCCGGCGTTGAATTGACTCCGGAGAAAAAGTCCCGCTTCAAGGCCATTGCCCAAGAACTCTCCAAACTCGCCAGTCAATTTCAGGATAACGTGCTCGACGCGACGCATGCCTGGAGCAAGCACATCGAGGATGAAAAGCTGCTGAGCGGATTACCCGAGTCGGCGGTTGCGATGGCGCGCCAAGCAGCTGCGGCGCAGGGTAAGAGAGGTTGGCTGTTCAGTCTGGAATTCCCGTCTTATATTGCCGTGATGACTTATGCGGACGATCGGGATTTGCGCCGCGAGTTCTACACCGCCTACAACACTCGCGCGTCCGATCAAGGTCCTGATGCCGGACGCTGGGACAACTCCGAAGTCATGGAGAGGATTCTCGCCTTGCGCCATGAAGAGGCGCGGCTTCTCGGATTCTCGAACTATGCGGAATTGTCGCTTGCCACCAAAATGGCGCCCTCGACCGATGAGGTGATGCATTTTCTGAACGATCTGGCGCGCCGCAGCTTGCCTCAGGCGAGACGAGATCTCGAAGAGCTGAAAAACTTCGCAAGCCAAGAGCATGGTCAAGAAACGCTGGAATCTTGGGATCTGACTTATTATTCAGAGAAGCTTAGGCAGCATAAATTCGCCTTGTCCGAAGAAGAGATTCGAACCTATTTCCCCGTCAATCGGGTTGTTCCCGGGATGTTCGGCGTGGTCGAACGCTTGTACGGGCTTCAAATCCGGGAAAAATCCGGGGTGGATGTTTGGCATCCGGACGTCAGGTTTTATGAAATCCTTGGCCGCTCGGGCGATTTGTTGGGCGGTTTCTATCTGGATCTTTATGCGCGGCCGAAGAAACGTGGCGGAGCCTGGATGGACGAATGCGTCACCCGGCGCAGAATCGGCCAAAAGATACAGCACCCGATCGCGTATCTGACTTGTAATTTCACGCCTCCGACCAATGGCGAGCCGTCCTTGTTGCGGCATGACGAGGTGTTGACCTTATTCCATGAATTCGGTCATGGCTTGCACCATATGCTGACCAAGGTCGATTACCTGGGTGTTTCCGGCATCCACGGCGTGGAATGGGACGCCGTGGAACTGCCGAGCCAGTTCATGGAAAACTTTTGCTGGGAACCCGATGCGCTGGGACTCATATCGGGCCACTATCGGACCGGCGAGCCTTTGCCGGAAGATTTGCTTGACAAGATGATCGCAGCCCGCAATTTCCAGTCGGGCATGCAGATGGTCCGCCAGCTCGAATTCAGTGTGTTCGATTTCCGCATTCATTTGGAATACGATCCGAGCCGGGGTGGCCGGATTTATCCGATACTCGACGACGTCAGAAAGCAGGTGGCGGTATTTGTCCCGCCGCCTTTCAACCGGTTCCCGCACAGTTTCTCGCACATCTTCGGTGGGGGCTATGCGGCGGGCTATTACAGCTACAAATGGGCGGAAGTCTTGTCCAGCGACGCTTTCTCGCTGTTCGAGGAAGAAGGAATTTTTGCGCCGGACGTAGGCCGCTCGTTCTTGGAAAATATCCTCGAGCAAGGCGGCAGCCGCAAGGCCATGGAGCTTTTCACCGCCTTCCGCGGCCGCGAGCCGACGATCGATGCCCTGCTAAGGCACAACGGCATCGTTGAAGCGGCTTAGCGAATATACAAATCCTTATAATGAAGGCAGGGCGAGGGCGACGTAAGTTGCCCCGCTCGTTGTTTTGTCTTTTAACCGATATCCGCAGCTTGCCGTAGAGTAGGATGAACAGGCTCAGGCGCCGGTGCTTTGGGGGCGCCGGTTTTTCGTAACGAAAGTGAATCCATAACAACGACGTCTATGCCATACCGGCCGTTTGCCAGGGATTACGTCCTTCTCTGGTGCGTTCTCGTTTTCTCTGGCCTTGCCTTTAGGCCTCTTATACCCGTCGATGAAACCCGCGCCGTATCGGTAGCCTGGGAGATGTGGCTGCGAGGCGATTTCCTCGTGCCTTCCCTGAACGGCGAACCGTACAGTCACAAGCCGCCTCTTTTCCAATGGATCATCCATTTGAGCTGGCTCATCTTCGGCGTCAACGACTGGACGCCGCGGTTGGTAGGTCCCTTGTTCGGCTTGGCCAATCTGATTCTGACCGAGCGTTTGGCGCGCCGGCTGTGGCCCGAGTTGGAGTCGGTATCCCGCCTGGCTCCTTTGATTTTGCTCGGTCTTGCGGTCTGGTCCATGTGGACCACCCTGACCCTCTACGACATGCTGGTGGCCTTTTTTGCCTTGCTGGGCGTGTTGGGTATTCTGCGCGCCGCTCAAGAACCTTCCTATCTCGGCTGGTTGATGACGGCTGTCGGGATCGGTGGAGGGGTACTGTCCAAAGGGCCCATCATCTTGCTGCTCATACTGCCGGTTGGTCTGCTGGCACCTTGGTGGATGGGGCGCGGTCCGCGTTCGGGCTGGGGCGGATGGTGCGCCGGTATTCTGGCGGCTACCGTCTTGGGCGCGGCCATTGCCTTGGCATGGGCTATTCCCGCCGGCATGTCCGGGGGCGAAGAGTACGCCCAAGCCATCTTTTGGGGGCAGTCGGCTGGCCGCATCGCCAATTCCTTCGCTCATAAGCGATCATGGTGGTGGTATGCGGCCATATTGCCGATTTTTTTGTTTCCATGGATTCTTTGGCCGGGTCTTTGGCGCAAGCTGATCGAGCTAAAGGCGGATCTGAAATTGCGCTTCTGCATTCTTCACGTTGCAGCCGTATTGATACTGTTATCGGCTGTCAGCGCCAAACAGATTCATTATCTGCTTCCTTCTCTGCCCATCTGGGCACTGATCTTCGCCCGGGTATTCGGCGATCCGTCGATTCAGGTCGGGCGCTTTGGTCAACGGGCATTCGGAACGGTCGTATTGGGCTTGGGGCTGGCGTTGGCTTTGCTTCCGGGTATCGCCGGTGTTCTCGGCTTTCCGAAAGCCGATAGCACAGTCGTGGCCGTCGCCGAAGCATCGCCCTTGATCGCGAGAGCGCTGATCATCGGACTGGGTGCTTTTCTACTGCTATGGCGGCCCGGTGACTCGGCAACGATGGTGCGGGCAGTCGTGGGAGCGATGATCGGCGTGGTGCTGGCCGCGCATCTCATTTATATCGAGGCAGGGCGATCTCACCACGACATGCGGCCTATGGGAACTCGTCTTGCCCAGTTGCAAGCGCTGGGAGCATCGATTGCGCATTGGGAAAAATACAGCGGGGATTTTCAATTCGTCGGGAGGCTGAAAGAACCGCTCAAGGTGCTCCACACGCGTAAGGCGCTGTCCGAATGGTTGGCCGCACACCCCGATGGTTATGTTGTCATCGTGTATCGCGGTAGCAAGAAGGCATTTGAGGAGAGTGCCGAATTTTCCCAGCCTTATCGGGGCAATCGCCGTATCGGATTATGGAAAGCGTCTGCTCTACTTGCGCGGCCGGATGTGGTTGCCCGACTGACAGGCTGAGCGGGCTAAACCTTGGCCATCTTTCCGAGCGCAGGCTGTGGCTTAACGAGTCCCATAGACGACGATCGTCTTGCCTTTGGCCGAAAGGAGTCCCTGTTCTTCGAGATTTTTCAGAACCCTTCCCGCAACCTCCCTGGAGCAGCCTACGATGCGGCCCAGTTCCTGCCGGGTGATGCGGATTTGCATGCCGTCGGGGTGCGTCAGTGCTTCAGGCTGCTTGCATAGCTCTATGAGGGTGTGCGCGATACGACCGGAAACATCGAGGAATGCGAGGTTGCCGACCTTGCGGCTGGTGTGTAAAAGCCGCCGGGACAGCTGACGCCCTAGGAGATTCAAAATGCCTACGGCATGTTCGGCGAGTTCGCCGTTGAGCAATTGAGAAAATCGAGCATAACCTATCTCGGCAAGTTGGCTCGGTTCACGGGTCGTGACCGTCACATCCCGAAGCATGGAGCCCATGAATACTCCGATTTCGCCGATAAACTCTCCCTTGTTCAGATAAGCGAGTACGATATCGTCACCGCTCGGCTTGTGCGCCAGACTGACCGTAACCGCGCCTTCGATGATGTAATAGAGCGTGTCTCCTGCATCTCCGGGCCGAATAATGTGCGTTTTGTTGGGATAACGACGGCGATGGCAATACGGCAGGAGATTTGCCAGAGCCTCGTCCGGTTTCGAGAGAGAATGCATAGGCGTTGCGGGTCTCGTGAATGGAAAGCGATCTATCAAGTTTAGCAGCGATTAATTTCGCTTGGCCCGGCGGGGAATTGTGATAAAGTATGCGGCTATTTTTACTCGGGGGTCTTCGATGAAGGCGCGCGTCAAGTGGGTAGAAAATGCGCTGTTCCTGGCTGAATCCGGCAGCGGTCACACGGTAGTCATGGATGGGCCGCCGGAATCGGGCGGCCGGAATCTCGGTGTGCGTCCGATGGAAACCTTGCTGATAGGGATGGGGGGATGTACGGCGTTCGACGTAGTACATATTCTCCGCAAAGGGCGGCACGATGTGCGGGATTGCGAGCTACAGCTCGAAGCTGAACGGGCGGAAACCGATCCCAAGGTTTTTACTCGGATCCACGTGCATTTCGTCGTTAAAGGCAAAGGACTGAGCGACGCAGTGGTCAACCGAGCGGTTCAACTCTCCGCGGAGAAATATTGTTCCGCATCGATTATGCTCGGGAAAACGGCCCAGATTACGCACGACTATGAAATCATCGAAGTCGAGTGAACGATGGACAGGTTTCTCGGTCTCATGAACTTTTGGCACCGGCCCTGCACTTTATTCGTGAGCGCGTGCGGTCAAGGGGCAGTTACAACCGACTACGGGGGTAATCGTTAGATCGATGGAAAAATTGCAGTTACACGGTTTCAATAACCTCACCAAATCGTTGAGCTTCAATATTTACGACATCTGCTATGCCAAATCGGGCCAGCAGCAGCGTCGTTACATCGAGTACATCGACGAGATGTACAACGCCAAACGCTTGACGCAGATATTGACCGATGTGAATGCGATCATCGGCGCCGAAATTTTGAACATAGCGCGTCAGGATTACGAGCCTCAGGGCGCCAGCGTGACCATGCTCATCTCGGAAGGGCACGTGCCGGATACCATCACCAATATCGAGGCGCCGGGTCCCGCGCCGGAATCCGTGGTGGCGCATCTGAACAAAAGCCACATCACGGTGCACACTTATCCGGAAAGTCACCCCTATGGCGGCATTAGCACCTTTCGGGCCGATATCGACGTATCCACCTGCGGCCGGATTTCGCCGCTAAAGGCGCTCAATTATCTGATCCACAGCTTCGAGTCCGATATCGTGATCATGGATTACCGCGTGCGCGGCTTCACGCGCGATATCAGCGGCCAGAAGCATTATAACGATCACGAGATCACGTCCATTCAGAACTACATTTCGGATGCGATGGCGGAGCGGTATCAGATGATCGACGTGAACGTCTATCAGGAGAAAATTTTCCACACCAAGATGATCCTGAAAGACTTCCATCTCGACAATTATCTGTTCGAGACCGACAAAGATGCGCTGACCGACGAGGAGCGTATCGCCATTCAGAAGCAGCTCAAGCAGGAAATGGCGGAAATCTTCTACGGCCGAAATTACAAACTGCGGCGATGAGGGATCACGGTCTCGAGCACGACTCCGTAAACCCCATAACTCCAAAAAGCCGGCGCTGAGCCGGCTTTTTTTATCGAACGAGCTGCCGTGCGAGTAGCGTGACCGGATGCAGTACTTCGATATGGCCCAGCCCTCTCTGCTTCAAGCCGGCTCTTAAATGCACTGCGCAACCCGGATTGGATGTCGCCAGGAAATCAGGTTTGATAGCCGTCACCGATTCGAGTACATCGTCCCGCAGGTCTTTAGCCATTTCAGGGTGTTCCAGCATATAACTGCCCGCGGCACCGCAGCAGCGCTGGGAGTTGGGTAGGGATGCTACGTCGAGGGACGGTATGCGGCGGAGCAGGTCGGCGCCGTGACGTTCCGCCCGCAACACGTTCTTCAGGGTGCACGGGGTATGCACGCAAACCTTGGCGGCCAGGGGTTTGAACTCGATGTTGTCGGGCCAGGAGAGTTCTGCAAGGAACTGGCTGATGTCCTTGACGCGCTTGGCAAGATCGGCTGTGGCTTCCAATTGCCGATAGTCGCGCAGCATCGCACCGCAGCCGCTCGCGATGGTGATGATGGTGTCCGCGTCGGACAAATTAAAAGCGGCCAGATTGCGATCCATGAGCTTTCGCGCTGAAGCCTGATCGCCGGCATGATGATGCAGTGCCCCGCAACATACCTGCGTGTCCGGCACCCGAACGCCGACGCCGAGCCGGTTCAGTACAAGCAGAGTTGAAGAGACGGTCTCGGCATCCAGAAGGTTTGCCGTACAGCCGAGAAACAGGGCGACCCGGCCACGCTCGTTCTGGCCTTGTGCGGGATAAAAGTCGTTCCAGCGTACCGAAGTGGATATATCCGGAAGTCCCGCGTCGAATTGGGACAGTCCCAGTGCTTTCAGCAAGCCCGTCTTTTGTAGCAGTCCTTTGCTCTCGCGTCCCGATTTTTCTACCAGGC
This sequence comes from Methylocaldum sp. 14B, assembly GCF_002005105.1. GTDB lineage: Bacteria > Pseudomonadota > Gammaproteobacteria > Methylococcales > Methylococcaceae > Methylocaldum. The sequence goes on from NZ_MSCV01000014.1 coordinate 128,521, forward strand.
GTTCCACCCAGCGGGAAGCGCGCTTATTGGTCAGCGCAATCTTGATCCCGGCGGACTTGATGCGAGCCGATGTGGTTTTTCCCACCTCGCCGGTTTCGCCGCGAAACCGATCGACGAGGCTGCCGTACGGAACATAGGCCGGACAGACCGCCTCGCAGGATCGGCACAAGAGGCAATTATCGATGTGACTTACCAATTCCGGCGTCGCAGCGAGTGATCCTTGTGCCCAGCCCTGGATCAGGGCGATGCGTCCGCGCGGGGATTCGTTCTCGTCCAGAGTTTTGTTGTAGGTAGGGCAATGGGGCAGGCACAGCCCGCATTTGACGCAGAGGTCGGTGTCGGAAAACCGTTCGGATCGATTCAAAGAAGTTCGAGAAAAACTGTAACTGGTTAGTGGCGAAAATGCCGCGTGCCGGTAAAGACCATGGCCATGCCGTGTTCGTCGGCGGCCGCGATCACTTCCGGGTCGCGTATCGAGCCGCCCGGCTGAATGACGGCGGTGATCCCGGCCGCGGCGGCCGAATCCACCCCGTCGCGGAACGGGAAGTAAGCGTCCGAAGCCATAACCGAGCCTTGAACGGCAAGTCCTTCGTCCGCGGCCTTGATCGCCGCGATGCGCGCCGAATAGACGCGGCTCATTTGTCCCGCACCTATGCCGATGGTTTGGCGGTTCTTGCAATACACGATGGCGTTGGACTTGACGTACTTGACCACTTTCCAGGCAAACAAGAGATCGGCCATTTCGTCTTCGGTTGGGGCGCGCTGGGTGACGATACGCAAATCTTCCCGAGCAACAACGCCCAGGTCGCGGTCTTGTACCAGGAGACCACCGGATACGCGTTTGAAATCCCATTCCGGCGCGGGAGCGCTAGCCCAAGGACCGGATTCCAAAACCCGTACGTTGGCTTTTCCGCTGAGCACTTGAAGCGTACCCTCGCCCAGCCGGGGAGCGATGATCACTTCCACGAACTGTCTTTCGATGATGGCGCGGGCGGTTTGCACATCCAGCGCTTGATTAAAGGCGATGATGCCGCCGAACGCGGAGGTTGGGTCGGTGGCGTAGGCGCGGTCGTAAGCCTCCATCAGTGTCTTGCCCTGCGCGACGCCGCATGGATTGGCATGCTTGACGATGACGCAGGCAGGCGAGTCGTCGAAAGTCTTGACGCATTCGAGCGCCGCATCCGCGTCGGCGATATTGTTGTAGGACAGTTCCTTGCCCTGAAGCTGTTTCGCCGCAGCGACGGTGCCGCTGGGCACGCCGGGTACAACGTAGAATGCCGCTTTTTGGTGCGGATTTTCCCCGTAGCGCATCGCTTGGGCTTTGCGGAAACGCATCACGAGCGGGTCCGGGAATGTGTCCGAGTCTTCGGCCTTACCGAGATAAGCCGCAATGGCGCTATCATAGGCAGCGGTATGCCGGAAACTTTTGATCGCCAGCTTGAATCGCATGTCATCGGACAGACAGCCGGCTTGCGCTTGAAGTTCCCCGAGAACCTCGGGGTAATCGGTTGGGTCGACGATTACGCCCACCGATTCATGATTCTTGGCGGCCGCACGGATCATGGCGGGACCGCCGATATCTATGTTTTCGATGGCTTCGGCGAGTTCACAGTCGGGCTTGGAGATGGTTTGCTCAAAGGGATAAAGATTGACGACCACCAGATCGATGGGAGAGATGCCGTGTTGCGCCATCACATTCTCGTCGATCCCGCGGCGCCCGAGAATGCCGCCGTGGATCTTGGGATGCAAAGTCTTGATCCGTCCGCCCATCATTTCGGGAAAACCGGTATAGTCGGATACTTCCACTGCCGCGATGCCGTTTTCGCGCAAAAGCGCGGCTGTCCCGCCCGATGACAGGATCTCGATTCCAAGGTCAGCCAGTCCTCGGCAGAATTCCACAAGTCCGGATTTGTCTGACACGCTAACGAGTGCTCGGGAGACTTTGATTTTCATGAAAAGATGACGCGGGCAGCTGAAAATTAAAAAAGATTACTCGATGCCATACTGAAGCATCTTCTTGCGTAAGGTGCTGCGGCTAACGCCGAGTACCAGCGCCGCCTTACTCTGGTTATGACCGCATTGCTCCAATACGGTTTCGATCAAGGGCTTTTCCACTTCGCTGATGACCATGGCGTAGAGATCCGTTGCCTCATGCCCGTCGAGCTGAGCAAAGTAGCGCGTCAGGGTCATGCGTACGTGGTCGCTCAAGAGCAATGTGGCATCGGTTTTGAACTCGACGGCATTGGGCATTGCCTCGATATTCCTTGCTTGTGCTTTCATGCAGCCAATTTCCGACTTTCTTCGTTAAACAATTGGTTTATTAAATCCAGTTGCTGATTGGCACCGTCTTGAATGTTGAACAGCGGGCCGAAATCCGGCGGGCAGGAAAGATGGCTCAGGTACCAACCGACGTGCTTGCGCGCGATCCGCACTCCGAGATGTTCGCCGTAGAATGCATAAAGTCCGTTCAGATGTTCCAAAATGACATCCCGCGTTTCCTCCGCTCCGGGCAGTCCGGACTCGACGCTTCCGCTAAGAAAATGGTCGATGCGACGAAACAGCCAAGGGTTTCCAAGGGCGGCTCGACCGATCATGACAGCATCGGCACCGGTGAGTTCGAGGACGGCCGCTGCTTTTTCCGGCGAATCGACGTCGCCGTTGGCGATCACCGGGATGCCTACAGTTTGCTTGACCTGGTGAATTGTAAGGTATTCGGCTTGCCCGGAAAAGCCGCAGGCTCGGGTGCGACCATGAATCGTGATGGCGCGAATGCCCGCATTCTCGGCGATTTTCGCAACGGTGACCGCGTTGCGGTGGTTGGGGTCCCAGCCGGTGCGTATTTTTAGCGTGACCGGTACCTCCACCGCTCCGACAACCGCTTCCAAAATCCGCGCGACCAGGCGTTCGTCTCTGAGAAGCGCCGATCCGGCGGCTTTGTGGCACACTTTCTTGGCGGGACAGCCCATGTTGATATCGATGATCTGTGCGCCTCGATCGGCGTTGATTCTGGCGGCTTCGGCCATGGCGGCCGGATCGTTGCCGAGAATCTGTACGGCACGGGGTTCCGGCTCTCCGGCGTGATCGCTCCGTCGCAGGGTCTTGCGATCATGGCGCAAGGCGGGATTGGCGGACACCATTTCCGATATGGCGAGAGCTGCGCCGTAACGACGGCATAGCATTCGGAAGGGGCGGTCAGTTACGCCGGCCATAGGAGCCAGAATCAAGCGGTTAGCCAGTCGATACGGGCCGATATACATAGTGATGAGTCTATTGCGGGCGCAAAAGTCTAGCCGGATCAGGGTATGGACGCAAAAATTTTTCCTGCCATTCGTCCATGTTTTTAAGCCGCTGCAAGTCTTCAGGACGGTCGATATCCCACAACGGGGAGAGCTCCGCCCACCGCCAGCGCAGCTTTTCAAGCCGTTGCCGCGTCTCGTTCAGCACCTCCGCTCCGCCCCATGGCATGTTTCGGAACAGTTCGCCGTCGGTCCGGGTCAGCCCGAGCAAGCAGTAACCGCCATCTTCGGCCGGACCGACGACCGCATCGTTTCCGTTCATCAATGCGATGATCGCATTTTCCACATAAAGGGGATCGAGCGCCGGACAATCGGTGCCGATAATGATGATCTGGTTCGCCTTCTCGAGAGACTCGCGGGCAGCGTAGGCCATGCGCGCTCCGAGGTTGCCCCGGCATTGCGTTTTCAGGGCTGCTCCCAACAGTTCCAAGCCGACAAATTCGGGGTGGCCGGTATCGGGAGAGCACCAAAGCTGTACCGGGCACAGGTTTGCGTGCAGCATCTCCCGGCCCGTTTTGCGGAGTAGAGCAGTATGCAACCGTGCCGCCGCTTCCGCGCTTAGAGCGGGAATCAATCGGGTTTTTACTTGCCCCGGAATCGGCGCCTTCGCCATGATGGCCAGGGTGGCAAGCGGAAAACGGTAGTCCGACATACTTCAACGGAACGGCAAAATCAGCAGCCGCGAAAAGTCTAGCAGTTTTGGATCGCGTTGGTCTTTGAGGCCGATTTCCATGCCTTCTTGGCCCAGGAGCGGCGTTGCGCAATAAGTGCCGCACAGCTTGTCCCAGAACGGCACGGAAAATCCGAAATTGCTGTCCATTTCCGGCTTGTAGGTCGAATGATGGATGCGGTGCATGTCCGGGGTGATGAGAAACAGTCGGAGTCTCCTTTCCCACGGAGCCGGGATGCGCGCATTTCCGTGATTGAACAAAGCACAGGCGTTCAAAAGTATCTCGAAGACCAGAATGGCCGTCGGCAATATTCCGAAAGCGATGGCTAAAGCCATTTTGTAGTAGGTCGACAGGACGATTTCCAAGGGATGAAAACGGATGGCCGTGGTCGTGTCGAAACCGAGGTCGAGATGGTGAATCTTATGCAATCGCCAGAACAGCGGAACCCGATGAAAGGCGATGTGCTGGAGGTAGATGGCGAAGTCGAGCAGGAGTAAGCCAGCTGCGAAGGATAAACTGTAAGTCAGGGCGAGTTGGTTGAACAGGCCCCAGTGGCTTTCGAGTGCGAACTCTGCGGCGAAATATGCGCCTCCGCCGCTTAAGATGCGTGCGACGGCGGAGTTGAGGGTCATCAGGCCGAGGTGCCGCGCAAGCCGGCGTATCTTGCCTTCGGGAAACGTCCGGAATGGACTACGCCACTCCCATAACAGCATCATGCCAAGCACGCCGAGAAAGAAAACAAGACGGAGGATAGATTCAGTCATGGCGGTAATATGCGGCGGCTAACTTGGCCGGATTGGTCCCGAGAAAATAGAGCAGTCGCAGTTTCCACATGAGGAGGATAGTACGCACCGTTCCGTTTTGTTCCCATCGCCGGCTGGACGTTATCACCCGCTCCAGAAGGCAGGCGGGGCTAGCGATGCGTTTTAGCCGCTCGCTCAGCGCTATGTCCTCCATGAGTGGGATCTCCGGAAAGCCGCCTATGCGCTCGAAGATGTCTCGCCGCACGAATATGGCCTGGTCGCCCGTCGCGATGCCGGTCAAGCGAGAGCGCCAGTTCATCAGGGTTTCGACGATCCGCAACAACGGACGATTCCCGGACAGCCGCACGTCGAAGCGTCCCCATGCGGTCTGGGATTCGAAAACTTTTGTTAACGCGAGGAGTGCGTTCTCCGGCAATCGGGTGTCGATATGGAGAAATAACAGGTAGCCGCCCGTCGCTACGCTTGCGCCGGCATTCATCTGCGCGGCTCGCCCCTTGGGCGCGCGTACGATCGACGACACGAATTCACGGGCCAGGTTCGGACTACCGTCCGTGCTTCCGCCGTCGGCAACGACGATTTCGATTCCCTGACTTCTTAACGGCTGCAGCCGGGATAGCGCCTCCCGGATTATGTCCGCCTCGTTCAAAACTGGAATGATGACAGACCAACGAACGTTTGCGGGCATGTCGCGACACGAGTCGCGGGACGGTTCGGCGGCCGGCCTCTCAGCTAAGCCGTTCGATCTGTTTGTCATGCCGCCGACTCAACAGTGCAAGCGATATCAAAGCTCCGGTCAAGGCAAAAGCCATGTCCGATTGCGCATCCCACAGATCGCCTTGCATCGCCAGAAAATCCTCGGCCCCGTCTCTCAAGGCCACCGCAACGGCCCATTCAACGAGCTCGTAGGCGGCACTGAGCGCGAGGCACAGGGCCGCCACAATCGCGGCCAGCCAGCGTCGATCCCGAAAAACGCCGGAACGAATGAAAATTTCTCGAAAAACAACCGCGGGCGAAAACCCTTGAAAAAAATGAGCCAGCTTGTCGAAGTTGTTTCGCTGACTCCCGAATAGCGGTTTCAGCCAATCGAAAAAAGGAACTTTGCCGAACGAGTAATGCGCGCCGACGAGGATCAGCAGGCATAAAGCCAGGATCAGGCTATAGGCCAGAGGAGTCAGAGGAAAGAGACGATGCGTGGCGATTACTGCGACGAACGCGGCCATGGCGGGTATTGCATCCAAAAGCCAGACGCTATAGCTGTACGGCTGAACGACCGACCACGCCAGCACGGAAACAAATGCAAAAATAAAGATGTTGAACAATGATCTGATATCTCCAGCGGTTTCCATTAAACATTGACTAATTACGGCTCCATGAGTAGCCTTTACGCCAGCTTACGAGATTACTCT
>NZ_MSCV01000015.1 GCF_002005105.1 Methylocaldum sp. 14B
GGCACATCGAATTAAGTGTGGACGCGAGGGGTTAGTATCGACCTATACCCTGTCAATCTTCGCCGCGGGTTAGGGCATGATCTCATCCGTGCTCATTGGCGATCCGCGCCCAGGCGCTGGCCAACGCCTCGATACTGGATGTGTTCATGGTGTCCGTCATGGTTCGATCCCATAGCGGTTTTCGTCGTCGGCATCCTGGCGCACGGCGGATAGTTGCTTCAGCAGCCCCGGCAGCGCCGTTTGCACCGTGTCCCACACCATGTCGAGGTTGATGTCGAAGTAGCCGTGGGCGATGCGGTTACGCATGCCGCGCATGCTGCGCCAAGGCACCTCGGCGTAGCCGTCCATTACCTTCGTAGCGGCTTCACCGATGATGATGAGGCTCATGATGACGGCCTGCTGGGTGCGCTTGTCCGCCAGAAAGTCATCTTTACTCAAGCCTTCGACGAAGCTGCACGCATCCGTCGCGGCCTGCCGCATGTGGTCGAGGTAGTCGGGCAGGCGGCTCTCGCTCATACCGGCTGGGCTTCCGCGAGCACCTTGGCTCGGACCTTCGGCGGCAGGTCGGCCGGGGTCAAGAGATCAACATGGACGCCGAGCAGCGCTTCCAGCTCGTCCTGCAAACCGCCCAGATCGAACAACGTCGCGCCGGGTAATGCATCCACCAACAGATCGAGGTCGCTGCCGTCCCGGTCGGTGCCGTGCAGTACCGAGCCGAAGACGCGCGGGTTCGCCGCGCGGAAGCGGCTCGCCGCTTCGCGGATGGCGCTTCGTTTGAGGTTGAGCGCAACGGATGGTCGGATGTGACACCTTTCCTTATCTCAACTCGTTGAGACGGTAAGAAACCGATAATAGCATTTCAAGAACGATTTTCGAGAACAGCAAAGCGGGACTCGGGCGAACTGCTATTGGCCGACGCGCTGTCCCGGTGTCTCCGTCTCTCGGAGGAAATCGGCATGGTCGGCGTTGTGGTCGATGCCAAGCACGAGCACGCCAGGCGCTATTATGAGCGTTTCGAATTCGAACGATTCCCCGATGCCCCGCTCACCTTGTGGTTACCCACGGCAGCCATCGCCAAACTGTGAACCGGCACATCGAATTAAGTGTGGACGCGAGGGGTTATTAACCCGGCCTATATTTATAGGCCGGGTTAATCCGGGGCAGGGATGCCCCGGCGCGGCGACAAGCCGCGTGAGCCCAGGCCGGGCGTGTAACCGACCTGGGCGGCGGCCCGAAATACCAGGAGGGTATTTACGGGGCTGATTAATAATTCAATTGGCGCCCCAGATACGATTCGAATGTATGCCCATCCCCTTAGGAGTCCCGGTACGCTGCATTAAAGAAAGCGCAAGTTGATCGCAAATTTGACAACCTTTCCCGTCACCACTGTTTTTGAAGCGCTGTGCAATGTAGGCAGGCTGAATTTCATAAATCAGGAAACTGCGTTCAATCAAGTCTGACTTCCATTATCGTTTGGACGAATTTGAGAGGGTCATAATGAGCGAAAAAGCATTGGTAACCATTACAGATGCCGCAAAGATCATCTCCGTGAGTCGCGCGACGGTCTACAGAATGATTCAGGCCGGCGATTATGATCAGCAAATTGCACAAGGAAAGAAGTCCAAGGAAGACGTACCGCAAGCGATTCGAGGCTATTTAGGGTGTCGATTCCCCAGAATGATCCGTTTGGGGCCTCGTTGCGTGCGCCTGAACCGGGCGGAAGTGGAGGCATGGATAGCTTCGAGAGCCTCCCAAGGCGTGTAACGTCATGCACTACGGCGATGGGATGAGAACTGCGGTGGGCTACGAAACTAGTCGTAACTTATTGATTTGGCGGAGAGGGAGGGATTCGAACCCTCGTGCCGGGTTTCCCCGACCATCCGATTTCGAGTCGGCGCCGTTATGACCGCTTCGGTACCTCTCCCCGGAAAAGGCTGATATGATACGACACTCTTGTTGAGAACTAAATGGTGGGGGACATGAATTTGTCTGAAGTCATGCCCTTCGGCCTAAACCTGAAAGACACCTTGGGCCGAAGTTTAGATCATGCGAAAAATGTAGACGATAAAAACAAATTCATAAGGGGGCGACAAAAAAAATCAGCATTAAAGCAATCCAACGTTTTCCGTTTCCTCGCTTATCTCTTCTTCACGGCTTCTTTCTCGGGGTGTACTCAAGAAACATCCCGGCCTTTAACCCAGTTGGAACGGATCAAGCAATCCGGTGAACTGCGGGTCGTAACCCGGTACGGGCCTTCCACTTACTATGAAAGTGTCAATGGAGCGGTTGGTCTGGAGCATGACTTGGCCGAGCTATTCGCCAGGCGCCTCGATGTCAAAGTGAAATTTATAGTGTCGGATTCGGCTAAGCAGGCAATCCAGACTCTTGATGACGGAGGCGCGGATATAGCGGCAGCAGGGCTGCTTATCGATGTGGTAAGGAAAAAGAAACTACGCTTTGCACCGCCTTACCGCGTTCTTACCGAACAAGTCTTGTACAGTGACGGTCGTCCGCGCCCGAACAGCATCGCCGATTTGGCCGGAGGCGTGTTGGAGGTTTCGGCGGGTACCAGCCATGTCAACACTCTCAAAGCGCTGAAGCGCAACTATCGAGACCTTAATTGGCAAATCAATTTCGATCAGGACGTTCACGAACTTCTGTTTCTCGTCAGTGAAGGGTTGGTCGATTACACCGTCGCCAATTCGGATCAAGCACTGATCATGCGGCGCTATTATCCGAAGCTGCAAGTCGCCTTCGATATCGGCAAAACCCGGGAGCTAGCCTGGGCTTTGCCCATGTCCGAAGATTCCAGCCTATATGACGAGACCGTTCGGTTTTTTCGGGAGATCAAGGAAAACAAGACACTGGATCAGTTGATCGATCGTTATTACGGCCACGCGGAAGCATTCGACGTGGCTTTGGACAGTTCTCTACGTCGCGATTATTTGACCCGTCTGCCCAAATTCAAGCGATGGTTCGTGCAGGCGGGCAGACGTTATGACATCGATTGGCGCCTTTTGGCGGCCATTGCTTATCAGGAATCGAAATGGCGCAGCACGGCCGTCTCCGCCGAAGGTGTGCGCGGCATGATGATGTTGACCGGCGTCACCGCCAAGGAGCTGAAAGTAACTGATCGATTTAATCCGGTCCAAAGCATTTTGGGCGGCGCGTCTTATCTTCGGCAGACTTTGGCTAACATTCCGTCGCAGATCGAAGACCCGGATCGTACCTGGTTTGCCTTGGCGGCCTATAACCTGGGTTATGGCCACATCGAGGATGCCCGGAATCTGGTTGCGCGGCGCGGTGGCGATCCCGACAAATGGATCGAAATCAAGAAAGTGTTGCCTCTGCTCGGGAAACCGAATTGGTATCGCAAAACCAAGTACGGTAAAGCGCGTGGCGCCGTGGCCGTTCATTATGTGAACAGCATACGCCGGTACTACGATCTGCTGGTTTGGCTCACCGAGGAAAATGCAACCGGCAAGATGGCGATGGGACCGGAAAAGTCCCGGGCCGAGGGCGTTTAGCGTCGTTCCTGAAAAAAGCGCTTGAGGAGGGTGCCGCACTCCTCCTTCAAGACGCCGCCCTGATATGCGACCTTATGATTGAGGAACTCGGTATCGGCTAGCTGCAACGCGCTGCAAACGGCGCCTCGCGTGGGATCCGGGGCGCCGAACACAATCCGTTTCACCCGGGCGTGAATGATGGCGCCCATGCACATCACGCAAGGCTCCAGCGTCACATAAAGAACGGTATCGACCAGCCGATAGTTACCAAGATTCGCGCCGGCCGCCCGAAGCGCCATGATCTCGGCGTGAGCGGTAGGATCGTTCGTGCCGATCGGGCAGTTCCGGCCTTCGGCGATCAATGCATTGTCCTTGACCAGCACTGCGCCCACCGGCACTTCGCCCATGTCGCCGGCCTGTTCGGCAAGCGCCAGGGCATGGCGCATCCAGTCTTCGTCGCTGGGAGCCATGGACAGGGGATCATTCCCACTCAATGGTGGCCGGCGGTTTGCCCGAGATGTCGTAGGTTACCCTTGATATACCGGGTACTTCGTTGATGATCCGGCGAGAGACGAGATCGAGAAAGTCGTAAGGCAGATGCGCCCAGCGGGCGGTCATAAAGTCTATCGTTTCAACGGCGCGCAGCGCGACGACGAAATCGTAGCGGCGTCCGTCGCCCATGACGCCGACCGATTTGACCGGCAGAAATACTGCGAAGGCCTGGCTGACCTTGTCATACAGTTCGTGCCGGCGAAGCTCTTCGATAAAGATGGCATCGGCGCGGCGCAGCAAATCGGCATAGTCCTTCTTGACTTCACCCAGAATGCGCACACCCAGGCCGGGGCCGGGAAACGGGTGGCGATAGACCATTTCATAGGGCAGGCCGAGTTCCAATCCGATCTGTCGGACCTCGTCCTTGAACAATTCCCGCAACGGTTCGACCAGCTTGAGATTCATGTTTTCCGGCAGGCCGCCTACGTTGTGATGGGATTTGATGACGTGGGCTTTTCCGGTCTTGGAGCCGGCGGATTCGATGACGTCCGGGTAAATCGTGCCCTGTGCCAGCCAGCGGGCATCGGTGATTTTGCCTGCCTCTTCGTCGAAGATTTCGACAAACAGTCTTCCAATAATTTTTCGCTTTTGTTCCGGATCGTCGACGCCTTCGAGCCCTTGCAGGAATCTGTCCTCGGCATCAACCCGAATGACTTGGACGCCCATATGCTGAGCAAAGGTGGTCATGACTTGGTCGCCTTCGTCGAGGCGCAGGAGTCCGGTATCGACGAATACGCAGGTGAGGCGATCGCCGATGGCTTTGTGCAGGAGTGCCGCGACAACCGAGGAGTCCACGCCGCCGGAAAGCCCGAGAACCACCCGGTCGCTCCCTACTTTGGCGCGAATGTTCTGCAAACTGTCCTCGATGATATTACGCGGCGTCCATAGGGCTTCGCAGCCGCAAATATCCAGCAGAAAACGTTCGAGGATGCGCTTCCCCTGCCGGGTATGGGTCACTTCCGGATGAAACTGGAGGCCGTAGTAGCCGCGTGCGTCGTCGGCCATGCCCGCAATGGGGGCGCTTTCGGTAGAGGCGATAAGTTTGAAGCCGGCCGGTAATGCCGTTACCTGATCGCCATGGCTCATCCAAACATCGAGCAGACCGTAACCTTCCGGCGTCGTGTGGTCTTCGATGTCGTATAACAGGCGGGAGTGGCCGTGGGCGCGAATCTGCGCATAACCGAACTCGCGGTGGGTGCAGGCTTCCACTCGGCCGCCCAGCTGCTCGGCCATTGTTTGCATGCCGTAGCAGATGCCGAGTACCGGCACGCCCAGATCGAACACCATGGCGGGGGCGCGGGGAGTGTCCGCCAGTGTGACGGTTTCCGGCCCTCCCGAGAGAACGATGCCCTGAGGCTGATACTCGCGAATGAATTGCTCGCTGCAATCGTACGGATGAATCTCGCAATACACGCCGATCTCCCGGATGCGGCGTGCGATCAATTGTGTGTATTGCGATCCGAAATCGAGAATTAAAACTTTTTGGGAATGGATATTTAATGCCATGGACAGGTACGTTTGCCTTTCTAATCGAGCCAGTAATTGGGTGCTTCCTTGGTAATCGTCACGTCGTGTACGTGGCTTTCCCGAACCCCGGCGGTAGTGACTCGAACGAAGCGGGCATTGTTGCGCATGGCTTCGATGGTGTCGCAACCCGTGTAGCCCATGGCCGAACGTACGCCCCCGATCAGTTGGTGAATGATGGCGATCAGGCTGCCTTTATAGGGGACACGGCCTTCGATGCCCTCGGGGACGAGCTTTTCGGCATCGGTGCTTTCCTGGAAGTAGCGATCGCTCGAACCCTGCTGCTGGGCCATGGCGCCTAACGAGCCCATTCCTCGATAGGATTTATATGACCGCCCCTGGTACAGCTCCACTTCGCCGGGGGCTTCTTCGGTGCCGGCGAACAGTCCACCGATCATGATCGAGTAGGCGCCCGCGGCCAATGCCTTGGCTACATCGCCGGAATAACGGATACCGCCGTCAGCAATGAGAGGAATCCCGGATCCCTTGAGCGCTTCCGCGACATTGGCCACGGCCGTTACCTGCGGGATGCCTACGCCGGCCACGATGCGGGTGGTGCAGATGGAACCGGGGCCGATGCCTACTTTTACCGCATCCGCTCCCGCCTTGACCAAATCTCTTGCCGCTTCGCCGGTGGCGATGTTTCCGCCGATCACCTGCACTTGCTTGAAGTTCTGCTTGACCCAGCGCACGCGGTCCAAAACGCCTTGGGAGTGTCCGTGAGCCGTGTCGACTACTATGACGTCGACGCCGGCTTCGACCAGCGCGGCTACTCGCTCTTCGGTGCCGGGACCGGTGCCGACGGCGGCGCCAACACGAAGGCGCTCCTGCTCGTCTTTACACGCCTGCGGATAGTCTTTGGCCTTTTGGATATCTTTGACAGTAATCAGTCCCCGAAGCTGAAAGTTGTTGTTAACGACCAGCACTTTTTCGATCCGGTGTTTATGGAGGAGGTGGATGGCTTCCTCCTTGCTGGCGCCTTCCTGCACCGTGACCAGCTTTTCCTTTGGCGTCATGGCCTTGGTGACCGGCTCGTCGTAGCGGGTTTCGAACCGCAGGTCGCGGCTGGTGACGATGCCCACGAGATTTTCACCGTCCACAACGGGCACGCCGGAAATTCTTCTCGAGCGGGTCAATTCCATGACTTCGCGAATAGTGGTATTCGGAGAAACCGTGATCGGCTCTTTGATTACCCCGCTTTCGTACTTCTTGACGCTTTGAACCTCATAGGCTTGACGGTCGACCGTCATGTTCTTATGGATGATGCCGATTCCGCCCTCTTGGGCCATGGTAATGGCCAGGCGGGATTCGGTTACCGTGTCCATGGCCGCGGATAGCAGAGGAATATTGAGGCTGATATTGCGGGTAAGTTGGGTTTTTAAGCTGACGTCGCGCGGCAGTACGGCCGAGTGAGCAGGAATAAGGAGGACATCGTCGAATGTGAGCGCTTCTTGAACGACATGCATGGTTTGCTCCCGCCAACTAAAATTTACAGATTCTATTGTAGATATCTATATGTTGCAATATCAGGTCTAGGTTTGAAGATGGAGCTCGAATACCTTGCGGTGTGGTTCTAATGTGAGTGTTGCGAAAACACAGGGGCTCTTCGGTTGAGCTCCATTTCCGAATCGGGATCGATTCCCTGTCCAATCAACGCGAAAACGGTCTGTGCCATGGCAGCCTGTGCTATGGGCTCAAAAAATGCGGCTTTCAGAGTCCAGGCGAACGCGGCGGTAAACACGTATTGCCACAGGCCGACGGATACGGGTAGCGCGCCGGCGATGTTCTTGATCGGGATCAAAAGTACCGCAAAAGCGACTGCAAAGCCCAAGAGCTCAAAAAGGCTCAAGTAAAGACGGTTCTTGAACAGTGCCGAAAAGTGCTGAATGTGAGCCGCCAGCGCATTTCGAGCCGAGCGCCAAGGATCGGCCGTATTCGTGAAGAAAAGCCAAGCCAAAATCGCTAGATCGTTGGCGGAAAAAATCCGACCCGCGATCCAGGTTAACGCTTGGGAGAGTCTCGGATTGTTCATCTTGTCTAGAGCGGGACCTAAATAGGTTTCCGGAAGTTTTTGCAGGGTTTCCTTAACGGAGAGATCCAGTTCCATCAATCCGGAAGCGCTGGGAAAGCGCCGTGCTACGAGCTGTTTCGCATAATCGATCTGGGCTTTGCCTTCCGGAATGGATTGTCCCTTGGACTGCTCGGCCAACAAAGCCAGATTTCCCGCCTTGATGTGATAAAGAAAGGTTGCGCGAAGCTTATACATTAAAAACGCGCATCCGATGAATCCGGCGACGGCCCCGGCCGAAGCGAATGCGGTTGGATTCTGGCTCAAGGAACCCAGACCGATAGCGGTACCGGCACCGGCCGCCGTCATAAAGACATAGGCAAACGCTATCGCTAAGCATGCCAGCAGTCGATAAAGGACGAACGGCATTGATTTTTCAATGGTCCGCGTCGCGGCCAGCAAATTGAGGTCCGGCATCTCTTCCTCCAAGGTGGTTTTTGATTTTTGAGTTTTCTCGGGCAGGTCAAGTAGTTCGAATCTTAAGGAAAAACGGGGTTGTTTTTCCATAAAGTAAAAGTCCAGTTGTATCGGTGATTCGTTAAGATTTGCTCATCCGTCTCGATTTGCGCGGTGTCTTTGTCTTGGTCGTCGGCAGGCCGGTGTGCTGGGTTCGGAACGGCAGCGCCTTGCGGGCGATTCGAGTGCCTTCGTGTTGATTTCCGGTGCCTTCGGGCTGCCATGTCGGTACCAGATGATGCTTGCCGTTTCCGATCAGGTCTGCGCGTCCCATGCGTTTCAGGGCTTCCCGGAGCATCGGCCAGTTGTTGGGGTCGTGGTATCGGAGGAAAGCCTTGTGCAGGCGCCTTTGCTTAAGATTCTTGGGAACAAACACCGTTTCGCTGGTGCGTGTGACGCGGTGCAGCGGGTTCTTTCCGGAATGATACATGGCGGTTGCGGTGGCCATGGGGGAGGGGAGGAAGGCCTGAACCTGATCGGCCCGAAATCCATTGCGCTTGAGCCAAAGTGCGAGATTCAGCATGTCTTCGTCGGTGGTACCCGGATGGGCGGCGATGAAGTAGGGGATCAAGTATTGCTCCTTTCCGGCCTCCTTCGAGTATTTGTCGAACAAGGCCTTGAACCGGTCGTAAGTGCCGATGCCCGGTTTCAGCATCTTGGACAAGGGGCCCGGTTCGGTGTGCTCCGGCGCGATCTTCAAATAACCGCCGACATGATGGGCTGCGAGTTCTTTGACATATTCAGGCGAAGTCACGGCGAGGTCATATCGCAATCCCGAGGCAATCAAGATCTTCTTGATGCCCGGCAGTGCGCGGGCGCGGCGGTAAAGCCGGATTAGCGCCGTGTGGTCGGTATTCAGGTTTTTACAGATGCCGGGGTATACGCAAGACGGCCGGCGGCAGGCAGCTTCGATCGCCTTGTCCTTGCAGGCGAGCCGGTACATGTTCGCGGTCGGTCCGCCAATATCGGAGATGACTCCGGTAAAGGCCGGCGAGGTATCGCGAATGGTCTCTATTTCCCGGATGATCGAGTCTTCCGAACGGCTTTGAATAATGCGCCCTTCGTGTTCCGTGATCGAGCAGAAGGTGCAGCCGCCGAAACAGCCGCGCATGATGGTCACCGAATGCTGGATCATCTCGAACGCGGGAATCTTGCCGGTTCCGTAAGACTTGTGGGGAAGGCGCGAATAGGGCAGGCCGTAGACGCCGTCCATCTCCTTGGTGCCGAGCGGAATGGGCGGCGGGTTGATCCAGACGTCGCGGTCCCCGTGTCGCTGCACGAGCGCCCGAGCGTTACCGGGATTGGTCTCCTGGTGCAAAACGCGCGAGGCGTGAGCATAGAGGACGGGATCGGCTTTGACCGCTTCATATGCCGGCAGGCGGATGACCAATCGATCGCCGGAAGTTCGGCGTTTGGTCAGGCGGATCAGCGCTTCGGACTTACTGCCGGAAGTTTCCTTCGTACATCCGGGTGATTCCCCGTGATAAGGATTCAGTTTGGGAGCCTGATTTCCAGGCGCATCCACGGATGTGGAGTCGAGTTCGGTCCATCCTGCGGGTGTCTGTTTGCGGATGAACACGGTTCCGCGAATATCGGTCAATTGGTCGATGGATTCTCCCGCTGCAAGCCTGTGGGCGATCTCCACCACCTGGCGTTCGCCATTGCCGTATACGAGAAGATCCCCCTTGGCATCGAGCAAAACCGAGCGGCGCACTGTGTCGGACCAATAATCGTAATGGGCGATCCGGCGGAGGCTCGCCTCGATCCCGCCCAGAACGATCGGCACATCCTTGAAGGCTTCTCGGCACCGCTGCGAATAGACAGTGACACAACGGTCCGGGCGTCTGTCGGGGGCTCCGTCGGGTGTGTAAGCGTCGTTCGAACGGACGCGGCGGTCCGACGTGTAGCGATTGACCATGGAATCCATGTTGCCGCCGGTGACGCCGAAAAACAGGTTGGGCTTGCCGAGTTCTCGAAAATCGTCGGCGGATGTCCAATCCGGCTGCGCGATAATGCCGACTCGAAAGCCCTGAGCCTCCAGCAGCCGGCCGATGATCGCCATGCCGAAGCTTGGGTGATCCACGTAAGCATCGCCCGTTACAATAATGATGTCGCACGAGTCCCAGCCCAAGGCGTCCATGTCGCCGCGGCTCATGGGGAGTTGCGGTGCTGTTCCGAAGCGCTTGGCCCAGTATTTTCGGTAAGAAAAAAGATCGGGAGTAATGTTCATCGCGAACTAGCGAAGAAGACAAATGAAAGGAATCGAACAGGAGAGAATCGAGAGCACGACTCCCCGTACAGTACCTGAGAATTTAACTGGGGATTCTAACGCGAAAATCCCGCCTTAGGCGCTAAAAAGCCGATCGGCCGGCTTTTCGTTCACAAAAATCCAAGAACGAAAGATGGGCGAAGCCTGTAACGAAAATCGAATGGTTTCTAAGGGAGAGGCTAAGGTCTTAATGGCGCGCGTGCCTTGGATTCGCGGATAACGCCCAGTCCCCAGATGCCCCATGATGCCGTTTTAAGCATCAATAAAGGAATAGCGACGGCTTTGAGCCCCCAAAGAACAACGGCTAGCGCGCTTGCTCCGGATAGGCTCCAAGCAAACACACCCCAACGTCCACCGACGACGACTCGAAGAAGACGCTTAGATGTATTTTGCAATTTGCTCATAGATAGATGGCATCCAGCAAGCGGGGGCAGTGTACCATGCGGCATCGATCGGTAGAGTGGCGGTAAAGTAGAGATCCGCAAAACGCCTACTGAATGCGTGCTCAAGAAAATCCTAGCAAGCGAATTTAATATAAGCAAATAAATTGTTAAGAATACGTAATCAATGCTTATTTCCTTCACGCATTAAAAAGCCACTGCCTGAGAGCGTGGCTCCAGGCAGTGGCTGTAGACGCAAACAGTGCTTAGAAAACTAAGCTAAGACGCCGTTAGCGTTGTGCCGGTGGTATATCCGGGCAGAGGTCTTTGCCGATCAGGTTCGAGATGCTCGCAAACACCTGCAGCAACACGCCCATGATGGCCAATGCCAGCCAGCCGAAGATCACGAAGCCGTAGTGCAAGGGCGCTACGAACAACTCTTCCATAAACCAGAAGGTGTGACCCCATTCGTTCAAGCCGACGTTCGGCAGAATCATGAACGGACCGGTCCACAGAATCAGGTACGCCAGCGACAAGCCTTTCGACGTCGAGAAGTACGGCAGGCGGGTATGCGCATACAGGAACGCGCCACCACCCGTGATGATGTAGATCGGATAGCTCAGGTAGAACTCGATGATGTGCGACGGCGTGAAGTCGGTGTCGCGAACAATCGTCTGGTGCCAGGTGCCGTCCTGCTCGGTGAAGTAGCTCGCACCCCAGTAAATGGCCCATGCATACGCAAACAGCCAAATCAGGTGCGTCATGTTCCGGCGCAGTTCTTCCCGCGGCGCCAGTGCCGCCAGGTTGCGGTCACGGGTCTTCCACAGGTAGCCCCACAGAATCGAGGCGGTGACCACTTCCAGTACGATTTCGGTGTACAGGAAGTTCATCCAGTACGTCTCGAATTCCGGTGCGAACGAATCCAGACCGGCGGACCAGCCGTAGACCCCTTCATACCACCGAACCCAAAAATAAAAGACCGTGTACAGCATGAACGCAAAAGTCAGCCACTTTACGTTAAGTAAGGGTTGCTCTTTTGCTTCCACGCCACCTGCTGTTGTAGCAGCCATAGTTTTACCTCCATTGCTTGTTGTTAATTGCCAATGAATGCCAGAGTACGTACGTGACATCTCTGACCCCGATTTAGAGTAAAGCTGCACAAAAAAATTCCGATCCGTAGGAAGAAATTTTTAACTGTGCGGCTTCTGCGTTGAAAATACGGAGAAGCCCTTCGAAACCCTAAATACAGGGCCTATCCCGATACTTTTCGGCGTACGGCAGGTTTGTCGGAACGCCCAACCGCAGCCAATGGTATCGAGTCAATACTGTATGCTCGGCTCATAAGTGATGTCAACTAGGATGTGTCAATTATTTTTCGACGAAGTTGATGGCAGGATTTGGTGCCGATCGGATCGGGCTGACAGGCTCGGATCGTCGATTTTTACGCTGAGATGTTGCGGGGTCTGGCTGGGTCGCCCAGCTTTATCACCAGCGGCAATCAGATAGACGTCCATGACACCGTAGTAGCTGATCACGAAGCGTTCGAAGAATCGAGCCAGCGGGCTATGGATGTTTTCTCGTTCAGTGATGGTCAATACGGTGCCGTCGCCATCTTCCGCAAGTTCGTAAATCCAAGTACCGTTTGAAAAACAAGCTAAAAGAGGTGATCTGCCAGCGTGGCGACGGGCTCGACTCGTGTACTTTGCGTATTCGGTTTGTCCATTATGCGGAAGTGGGCGGGTTTTTCGTTCCGTGATCAGGATGATAAGATCGGCCTAATGTAAAGCGGATTGTTTGTGGCTCATTCATAAGCCAGCCATGAGAAGGGAGGCGCTTGATCGGCGAGGCGGTAGTACCGGCGCAGCTATTGGTACTGATGCAAGTCCACCGCAAGACCGTCGATCCGTGTTTTATGAAATCCGTCAATCATGCGACCACAGTTATTCCCTCTATGAAGCCCCGTTATTCCTATTCGGCGGGATCTCCTATTCCGCATGGAGTTCATTTGCACAAAGGCGGGGTGAATTTCTCCCTGTTTAGTCGGCATGCGACCCGCGTTTGGTTGCTTTTGTTCGAAGATGTGCATGCCAGCAAGCCGTTTCAAGTCATCGAGCTCGATTCGCAACATCATAAGACCGGCGACATGTGGCATATCTGTGTCCTGGGGGCAGGAAGGAATCTAGTTTACGCCTTTCGCGTCGATGGGCCTTTTGCACCTGAACAAGGACATCGTTTCGATTCGACGAAAATGCTGCTGGATCCATACGCGACGGCGCTTGCCACGCCGCTACAGTGGAATTTTGCCGGTTTTTCTCCTCATGCCAAACCAACTGCGCTCGCTGATTCCGAGCGAGAAAACCCGGTGGCCGCCAAAAATCTTGTTACCGGCAACGGCTTTGACTGGGAGGACGATCGACCACTTTATCATCCATGGTCTAGCCTGGTGATTTACGAAACGCATGTACGCGGTTTGACGGTGCACCCATCGTCCGGCGTCAGGTCGCCGGGCAGTTATCTTGGTCTTATCGAAAAAATTTCGTACTTCAAACGGATCGGGATCACGGCCGTTGAGCTAATGCCTTTGCAGGAGTTCAATCCTAATGAGGTTACCGCGGTTAATCCTCTGACCCGAGAGAGGCTCCGCAATTACTGGGGCTACAACACTATCGCTTTTTTCGCGCCTTTCGAGGGGTATGGCAGTCGTCTGTATCCCGGCTGTCAGGTCGACGAATTCAAGACGATGGTCAAAGCCCTGCACAAAGCCGGAATCGAGGTGCTGCTCGATGTTGTGTTCAACCACACGGCGGAAGGCGATGAAACCGGACCGACGCTCAACTTCCGCGGTCTGGACAACAGCATTTATTACTTGCTGGAAGACGATAAAAGTCGCTACAAGAATTTCTCCGGTTGCGGCAATACCATGAACTGCAACCATCCCGTGGTTCGCAACTACATTCTCGACTGTCTGCGGTATTGGGTCGTGGAGATGCACGTGGACGGTTTCCGCTTCGATCTGGCCTCTATTTTGGGGCGAGACCGCAACGGCCATCTGGTGGCCAACGCGCCGCTCTTGGAGCAGATTGCCGAGGACCCGATTCTGCGCGACGTAAAGCTGATCGCCGAGGCTTGGGATGCGGGCGGCGCCTACTTGGTCGGACGTTTTCCCGGAGAGCGCTGGTCGGAGTGGAACGGCCAATATCGTGACGACGTGCGGCGCTACTGGCGCGGCGATCTCGGCACGGCCGGAGCTTTTGCCAGCCGATTATGCGGCAGCGCCGATCTTTACGAGCATAGCGGGAAGGCGACGGTTAACAGCATCAACTTCGTGACCTGTCACGACGGGTTTACGCTGAACGATCTGGTGAGCTACGAGTACAAACACAATCTGGCCAATGGCGAAGAGAATCGGGACGGTTCGAACGATAATCACAGCGCCAACTACGGCGTGGAAGGTCCGACCGACGATCCGATCATCAATCGAATTCGGCTCAGGCAGATGAAGAACTTCATCGCCACGCTTTTCGTTTCCCGCGGGGTGCCGATGATTTTGGGCGGAGATGAGTTCTGTCGCACTCAACTAGGCAACAACAACGCTTATTGCCAGGACAACGAGATTTCCTGGTACGACTGGAGGTTGCTGGCGCGGAATCAAGAATTCTTCGAATTCGTGCGGAATATGATCGCCTTTCGCGCGCGCCACCCGGTTCTGTCGTCGGAAAGGTTCTATAGGCCAGAAGACGTGAGCTGGTTCAATCCGTCCGGGCAGGTTCCCGACTGGCATTCGGAGAGCGCGGTGGGATGTCGGATTTATGCGGAAAAAGAAGGAGGGCAAGACCTTTGTCTGCTCTTCAATCCGCTGACCTATGCGACAAACTTCGTACTGCCGGATCTGCCGCACGATTCGGCTTGGCTTAGGGTGATCGATACCAGTGCCGCGCCGCCTTTCGATATCTGCCGGCCGGGCGACGGCATCCCGTTCGGCGGAAACTCATCCATTCCGATCGAGGAGCGCAGTATGGTCGTGTTGCTCGCGGAGCGTAATCGCTAGTCTGAAAATGAAAACGGCCGGTTGTCCCGGCCGTTTTACGTTTCTAAGGCATGTACGAAACATTCACGGCGTTACCGTTTGAGTGGCCGAAAACTGATTTCCTTTATTGTCTCGAATTTCGGCTTTCAACTCTCCGGCCGTTTCCGGCACGAAATAGAAGCGGAAATTCGGGTCGGCGCTGATGGCGATATCGGTCTGTGCCGTGAGAACCGGTTTGTCGTTGAAGCTGACTTTTAGTTCTTCCACGAAGTGAGCCGGCTTGATCATCCGGGTCAATTGATCCATCTGCAGGCCGGTGATGTTCGGATGACTGATGAGCAGTTGAGCCAAATTCGGCTGTTGCAAGGCTGCTTTTTCATTGTCCAGCTTGAACTTCATCTTGCCCATGCGTGCCATGGCTGCCTCAAGATCGGTGCCTATGGGGGCCGAGCAGCCGCCGCTCGCTTTGACGAACACTTTGTTCATATGGAGCTTGCCGTCGTTGGTCTCGGCGATGGCGCGAATATGGGTGTAGGCGTTGACGCGTACCCGCATGGCCAGGTCGGCTTTTCCGCTTTCCGGTGTGAAGTGGAAGTTGGCGGAGAATGGAACCGGGTTGTTGTCGATGATCAAGGTCACGGTCTTGATGTATCGATCCTTGGTCTGCGGAATCTTGCTGTTGATCTGGATCGGTACCAAGGCCGGATCTTCTGCGCGATAAGGGGCGGTCAATTCGATGATTTGGTTGCCCTCTTCGATTGCGCGGTCGCCGAAAAATTTTTGTCTGAGTCCGCCGTTCCAGGCCGCTTCTTCCTCGCCGGCGGCGAACGCGGAGCCGGTTACTGCTAGTAAGTAGGCCAAGGCTAACCATAGACCTTTGTTTAACGCTATCAATTGTTTCATTGAGTTACTCTCCGGGTAAGTGTTCGGGGATTTAGTCGTCTTCCCACTCCAGTTCGGCGAATGCAGTGGAAATATTCCTCTTATGGAACTCGTCGAACAGTTGCCAGTCATCGCGGACCGATAAATCGACGTTCTCCATGGCATCCTCCATGGTTTTGTCATCTTTGATGAACGCTCTGATCTCGGACTGCAAAGTCTTGAGATAGCGCTCCTCGGGCTCCAATGCTCCAGGCCAATCGGCCGAAACCGGGCCGTGTCCCGGTATTGCCAGCTTGGCATCGATCGTTTTGAGTTGCTCGATCGTCGCGAGCCAGCCATTGAGGCTTCCGTCAACCACGGGTAAATGCCCCATGAACAGGAGATCGGCAAGCCAAAGGGTCTTGGTTTGAGCGTCGTAAATGCTGAGATCGTTGTCGGTGTGGGATGTCTTGTGTGCCCTCAAAAGCAGCGTTCTGGCGCCGAGCTCTAGCACGAGCGTGTCCCGAACCGAATGATCGGGCGGCACGAAGTTCTCGATCTTTAAACTGAAGCCGAGATCGCGCTCGGCCTTTTCTTGATAAAAGGGCGCGCGCATCGCCATGGCTTCGGCAAGCTTGTGATGGCCGATGAAACTGACGCCGGGCTGTTTGAATGCGATATTGCCGTAGATGTGATCCGGATGGACGTGGGTGTTGATGACGTAGCAGATCGGAGTCGTGGTGATGGATTCGATGGCGCTTCTCAAGGCATGGCCTTGCTCCGGGCTGCCCCCGGTATCAATCACCGCCACGCAACGCTGGCCGACTATGAAGCCGATATTGGCGATCTCGCCGCGGTTGTGGCTATCCGGCAGTTCGTGGACGCCCTGGTGAACGTAAATGCCCGGCGCGACCTGCTGAAGCGAGAGTTTGGGGATGTCGGTCTGGGCGGGGGCGTTTAGCGCGGTGAGCGACAGGATGAGCGCAATGACTGGAACTTTCATTAAGGTCTTGTGTCTTTTTCGTTGGCGATCAATAGATCGAGCAAAGCGCGGCTGGCCCGCGACCGCATTTTCGCTTCGGGCGCGATGATGTTCAACTGCCAGCGGAGGCCATCGGGCGGGTTGATCCGCCGTGATACCAAGCTGTTATTTTCATGGCGCATGGCCTGAATGGATGCAAAACCGATACCGAGTCCGGCCCGGACAGACTCTTTCACGCCCGCGACGCCCATCACCTCGATATTGACCGGCGCCGTAATATGCGCTTCGGCCAACGCGGTTTCGACGACTTGCCTCGCACCCGATCCCGGTTCGCGCCAGATGATTTGGTAGCGGGTAAAAACATCGAGAGGAACGGCCTCCGGATAAATTTCCGCGATTTCATGATTCTGGGGGACGATCAGCACGATTTCGTCCTCTTTCCACGGCAGCATGCGGAATGGCGCGGATAACTGCTCGGTCGCGACCGGGCCTTCGATGAAAGCCAAATCCAACTCCGGAAGATTTTGCACGATTTCTTGGGTATTGCCGGTATTGATATACACATGCACGCCGGGGTAGTCGGTTTGGAGTCTCACGACGTATTCGGGTAGGTAATAGCTGGCGATGGTCATCGTCGAGCCGATGCGCAAGGTTCCGACGTTGACCTGCTGTAAGCGGCGGATGTAGTCCTTCGCCTCGCGATAGTCGCGTTCCATGCGTTCGGCGTATTCGAGTAGACCTTGGCCTGCCGGTGTCAAAACGATTTGATGGCCGACTCGCTCGTACAGCGGTTCTCCGACGGCATCCTGAAGTAACTTCAGCTGCCCGGAGACGGCCGGTTGGCCTAGATTCAGCTGTTCAGCGGCTCGAGTGATGCTTTTCAGCTTTGCCACGATCGCAAAGGTCAGGAGAGACTGCAAGTTCATACATGATTCTGCATAAATATGCGTAACATCATGAAAAGTAATGGAAAATTCATGAATATCGATTTGAATTTGATGGACCCATCCGCTACAGTCGCGTACACCGATTCGACTACCCGCTAGAACGCGTTGTTTCTGCCGATGTTGAGGGCGCTGGGCCCGAGAACGGCTGTTTCCGAAGCACTATATTAAAGGTATGCACCGTATGACCACAGCTCCGGTTGCTTTTAAGAAAGTCAAGAAAAATAAGAGGATGGCGCCCAAGGGGCGCCCGATCGACCTCAAGGCCTTGGAGGAGATTCGTGCCTTGCTCGGCGAAGCGCCGCGTCGCCGGGATTTGCTGATCGAGCATCTGCATAAGATTCAGGATGCCTACAAGTATATTTCCGCAAAACATGTCGTTGCCTTGGCCCATGAGATGAAGCTTTCTCCAGCCGAGGTGTATGAGGTCGCTACCTTCTACCATCATTTCGATGTGGTCAAAGAGAACGAGACGCCTCCGCCGCCCTTGACGGTGCGCGTTTGCGAGTCGGTTTCCTGTGAAATGGCCGGCGCCAAGCCGTTGCTGGAAGCACTTCAAAAAGGGCTGGGAGAAGGGGTCCGCGTGATTCCGGCACCATGCGTCGGACGTTGCCAGCATGCGCCGGTTGCCGTGGTGGGGCAAAATCCGATCGATAATGCCAACGAAGAAACAGTACAGCAGGCGGTTGTCAGCAGGGCGGTCGAAGCCGAGGTCCCGGCTTACATCGATTATTCCCAGTATATCGCTCAGGGCGGATACCAAACCCTGAAGGCATGCATCGAAGGCAAGCGCAACCGCGAGTGGGCGATTAATGCCATGGAGCATTCCGGTTTGCGCGGTCTTGGCGGCGCCGGTTTTCCGGCGGGACGCAAGTGGCGGATCGTCAGTAGCTATCCGGGGCCGAGGCTCATGGCAGTGAACATCGACGAGGGCGAGCCGGGCACTTTCAAGGATCGCCATTACCTGGAAAGCGATCCTCACCGTTTTCTCGAAGGTATGCTGATCGCCGCGTGGGCGGTCGACATCAGCGAGATCTATATCTATCTTCGCGACGAGTATGCCGCCTGCCGCAAGATTCTTACCGAAGAACTGGCCAAGCTGCAGAGCAATCCGCCTTCCGCAACACACCTGATTCCGCCGATTCATCTACGGCGGGGGGCCGGCGCCTACATCTGTGGCGAGGAGTCGGCAATGATCGAATCCATCGAGGGCAAGCGCGGCATGCCGCGGCTCCGTCCTCCCTTCGTTGCCGAAGTCGGTTTGTTCGGCCGTCCCACGCTGGAGCACAACATGGAGACGGTGTTCTGGGTGCGCGACATTCTGGAGAAGGGACCCGAGTGGTTCTCTTCGTTCGGGCGGCACGGCCGTAAAGGATTGCGTTCGTTCTCGGTCAGCGGGCGCGTGCAGAAACCGGGGGTTCATCTGGCCCCCGCCGGTATCACCGTGCGCGAGCTGATCGACGAATACTGCGGCGGCATGCTGCCGGGACACGAGTTCTACGGCTACTTCCCCGGCGGCGCTTCCGGCGGAATTCTGCCGGCATCCATGGGCGATATTCCGCTGGATTTCGACACCTTGAATCAGTACGGCTGTTTTATCGGCTCCGCTGCCGTCGTCATCCTGTCCAACCAGGACAGCGCCAAGGCGATGGCGATCAACGCCATGAAGTTTTTCGAGGAAGAATCGTGCGGTCAATGCACGCCTTGCCGGGTCGGTACCGGCAAGGCGGTCAGGCTCATGCAAAAGGACCAATGGGACAAGCCCTTGCTGGACGACATCTCCAAGGTGATGACCGATGCATCCATCTGCGGCCTTGGTCAGGCGGCGGCAAATCCCTTGCAGTGCGTGTTCAAGTATTTCCCCCAAGAGCTTGAAAAGTAAGCGAGCTGAAATCCGTAGGAACGAGATATGGTTGCCAATCCCAAAGATTTAAAGACAGCGAAGACCGTCGGATTCAAGCTCGACGGCGAAGACATTCAGGCTTTCGAAGGCGAAACTATCCTTCAGGCGGCCAAGCGGCAGGGTAAGGAGATCCCGCATCTGTGTTACAAAGACGGCTACCGGCCGGACGGCAATTGTCGCGCCTGCGTGGTGGAGATCAAGGGCGAACGTGTCCTGGCGCCGTCCTGTTGCCGTTATCCGCAGGAAGGGATGGATGTATCGAGCACGAGCGAGAGGGCTCGCACTTCTCAAAAGCTGGTGCTGGAGCTTCTGCTCTCCGATATGCCGGAGCAAGGCAAATCGCCTTATAACCCTCATTCCGAGCTGGATTTCTGGGCAGACAAGATGGAGGTCGGGAACCCTCGATTCCCCGGTCGAGGGCAGCCGGCTCCCGATTTTTCGCACCCCGCCATCGCCGTGAATCTGGACGCCTGCATCCAGTGCACGCGTTGCGTGCGGGCCTGCCGCGAAGAGCAGATGAATGACGTGATCGGCTACGCGTTCCGCGGGCATCACTCCAAGATCGTTTTCGATCAGGACGACCCGATGGGCGAGAGTACCTGCGTGGCCTGCGGTGAATGCGTGCAGGCGTGCCCGACCGGTGCCTTGATGCCGTCCAAGAATGTCGGCCTGGTCGAACCCGACAAGAAGATCGATTCCACCTGCCCTTACTGCGGCGTCGGGTGTCTTCTGACCTTCAACGTCAAGGACAACAAGATCCTTTACGTCGATGGACGCGACGGCGATACCAATCACAGCCGTCTCTGCGTCAAGGGTCGGTTCGGTTTCGATTACGTCCACAATCCCTTGCGCCTGACCAAGCCTCTGATCCGCAAGGAAGGCGTGGCGAAGACCACGGAACTGCTCGATCCTAAGGACATCGAGCAGGTCTTCCGTGAGGCGACCTGGGAGGAAGCACTGGATTTCGCCGCTTCCGGACTCCGCAAGATTCGTGACGAGAAGGGCCCCCAAGCTTTGGCCGGCTTTGGCTCGGCCAAAGGCAGCAACGAAGAGGCTTATTTGTTCCAGAAACTGGTGCGTACCGGCTTCGGCACCAATAACGTCGATCATTGCACCCGCTTGTGTCATGCCTCGTCGGTTGCGGCTTTGCTGGAGTGCATCGGTTCCGGCGCGGTATCGAATCCGGTGGAAGATGTCGCGAAGGCCGAGGTCATCGTCCTCATCGGGTCCAATCCCACGGTCAATCACCCGGTTGCGGCCACGTGGTTCAAGAATGCGGTGCGGAACGGCACCAAGCTCATCGTGATGGATCCGATCCGCACGGAAATTTGTCGCTTCGCGACCTATTCGCTGCAGTTCCGTCCGGATACCGACGTGGCCTTGCTCAACGCGATCATGCATACCATCGTTGCGGAAGGCCTATACAACGAGGAATACATCCGAAAGCACACCGAAGGCTTCGAACAGCTGAGAGAGCACCTGAAGGACTACAATCCTGACCTGATGGCTCCCGTGTGCGGCATCCCAGCGGAAACCATCAAGGAGGTGGCTCGTCTTTATGCCAAGTCCAAGGCGGCGATGATCCTCTGGGGAATGGGGGTGTCCCAGCACGTCCACGGTACCGACAATGCCCGTTGCTTGATCTCTCTCGCTCTGATGACCGGCCAGATCGGCCGTCCGGGCACCGGTTTGCATCCGCTGCGCGGACAAAACAACGTGCAGGGTGCGTCCGATGTGGGGCTTATCCCCATGGTCTATCCGGATTATCAGCCGGTCGGCGATGCCGAAGTCCGCGCAAAGTTCGAAAAGCTGTGGAGTACTCAACTCGACCCCAAGCCAGGCCTTACCGTGGTCGAAATCATCCATGCCATCCATGATGGCAAGCTGAACGGTCTCTATATCGAGGGTGAAAACCCGGCCATGTCCGATCCCAATCAGAACCACGCCCGCGAAGCCTTGGCGATGCTGGAGCACTGCGTGGTGCAGGACATCTTCCTGACCGAAACGGCCGGCTTCGCCGACGTGATTCTGCCGGCCTCGGCTTTCCCAGAAAAGACCGGGACCTTTACCAATACGGATCGCCGTGTTCAGTTGGGACGGCAAGCCATCGACCCGCCGGGCGACGCTCGACAGGACTGGTGGATCATTCAGGAAATCGCGCGGCGTATGGGGTTGGACTGGAATTACTCCGGCCCTAAGGATGTGTTCAACGAAATGCGCCAGGCGATGGGCAGCATCGCCGGTATTACCTGGGACCGGCTGGAGCGGGACGACTCCGTCATCTACCCGTGCGAGCAAGAGGGTGATCCCGGTGAACCGGTCATTTTTGTGGATGAGTTTCCGCGCAAGGGCGGCAAGGGATTGTTCGTTCCTGCGGTATTCAGCCGCGCGAACGAACTGCCCGACAATGACTATCCGTTTGTCTTCATTACCGGCCGGCAGCTCGAGCACTGGCATACCGGCAGTATGACCCGGCATGCGAGCGTTCTGGATGCGATCGAGCCCGATCCGGTTGTCTCGATTCATCCGCTCGACTTGGAAGCCTTGGGCGGCAAGCCAGGCGAATTGATTACCATCGAATCGAGGCGCGGCAAGATCTCCGCCTATGCGAGGGTCGATACTGGGTTGCAGCCGGGAAGCTTATTCATGGCCTTCTGTTACAACGAAGCCTCGGCCAATCTGATCACCAACGAGGCGTTGGATCCCTACGGTAAAATACCTGAATTCAAGTTCTGCGCCGTCAAAGTTACACCCGGCGGCAAGTTGTCCGAACGGATCAGTTAATCGATAGATTGATCTAGGGCAGCCCTGACGGCGGATTTGTCGTCAGGGCTTTCTTGCGTGTTGCCCAAAAAACCCGTCTAACCGTGCTGTGCCGGGCTTCGCAGCAGTTCTTGCATTATTGACTTTTAATCCGAAATACTTCAACTTACGCACGCAGACGGGCTTGTCGGGGAATTTCCACGAGTACCTTAGGGAATGTTTCCTTACGCAACATAAAATCCGTCCTATTGTTTTTAGGGTAACTTATCGTTAACAAAACGTACTCTGTGTATACAGAATACGAGGAGGAAAAGAGATGAAAAAACCCGTGAAAAGTTGGCTGGTCGCAACGTCGGTCGCATCGTTGCTGGCAGCCCCGGGGATTTCCCAAGCCAATACCGAAGTCGAAGCCCTCACGAAGGACCCCAAGAACTTCGCGAGTTGGGGCGGGGATTACTATGGCATGCGCTACAGCGCGCTGGACCAGATCAATAATAAGAACGTAAAGGATCTTCAGCCTGTCTGGACTTTCTCGACCGGCATGCTGCGTGGTCACGAAGGTGGCCCTCTCGTCATCAATGATGTGATCTATATTCAGACGCCTTACCCGCACAAGGTTTATGCGCTGGATCAAGGCACTCAGTCCGTAATCTGGGAGTACTCTTACTCACCCGATAAGGATGTCGATCCCAACCAGGTTATCTCGGTCATGTGCTGCGACGTGGTAAACCGTGGTCTCGCGTACGGCGACGGCAAGATCTTCCTGGCTCAGGGTGACGCTACGCTGGTTGCCTTGGACGCCAAGACCGGCAAAGTGGTGTGGAAGACCAAGAACGGCGAACCCAAGCTCGGCATGACCAGCACCAACGCTCCGCTGGTGGTAAAGGATAAGGTCATCACCGGTATCGCCGGCGGCGAGTTTGGTGTGCGCGGTTTCCTCGCGGCTTACAACATCAAAGACGGTACCTTGGCTTGGAAAGCCTACAGCATGGGTCCGGATTCCGACATCAAGGTCGATCCGGAAAAGACCATGACCTGGACCGACGGCAAAATGGCGCCGGTCGGCAAGGACTCCAGCGTGAAAACCTGGGAAGGCGATCAGTGGAAGCTCGGCGGTGGCACCACCTGGGGCTGGTACAGCTACGATCCGAAACTCAATCTGGTCTACTACGGCTCCGGCAACCCCGGTACCTGGAATCCGAGTCAGCGTCCCGGCGACAACAAATGGTCGATGACCCTCTGGGCTCGCGATGCGGATACCGGCGTGGCCAAGTGGGTTTATCAGATGACCCCGCACGACGAATGGGACTATGACGGCATCAATGAGACGCCCTTGATCGATCTGAAAATGACCGACAAGAACGGCAAGGAGCACGACAAGTTGATCGTCCACTTCGATCGTAACGGTTTCGGCTATACGCTCGACCGTGAAACCGGCGAGCTTCTGGTTGCCGAGAAATTCGACAAGGCCGTCAACTGGGCCAGCCACGTCGACATGAAGACCGGCCGTCCGCAGGTGGTCGACCAATACAGCACGCACAAGGGCGGTCCCGACCACAACACCACAGGGATCTGCCCGGCCGCTCTGGGTAGCAAGGACCAGCAGCCGATCGCGTTCTCGCCCCGGACCAATTTGGTCTATATTCCGGGCAACCACGTGTGCATGAACTACGAGCCTTTCGAAGTCGAGTACACGGCAGGTCAGCCGTACGTCGGCGCGACTCTCACCATGTTCCCGGCCGGTGTTGACGCCAAGACCGGCGAGAAGAACGGTTCGCATAACCTCGGCGTATTCACCGCCTGGGATCCGACGACCGGCAAGATCGTTTGGGCTAAGGACGAACCGTTCTCCGTATGGAGTGGCGCGGTTGCAACCGCTGGCGATGTCGTGTTCTACGGCACCTTGGAAGGCTACTTGAAAGCGGTTGACGCCAAGACCGGCCAAGAACTTTACAAGTTCAAGACCCCGTCGGGCATCATCGGCAACGTCAACACCTGGAGCTACAAAGGCAAGCAGTATGTTGGCGTTATGTCGGGTCTCGGTGGCTGGGCCGGTATCGGTATGGCCGCTGGCCTCGAAGGCGAAAGCGAAGGGTTGGGTGCTGTAGGCGCATACCGTAGCCTCAGCAACTACACCAAACTGGGCGGTGTATTCACCGTATTCGCTCTGCCTAACAAATAAATCTAAAGCGTTAGTTGTATAGTACGCCCTGGCTGATTCGTCAGCCGGGGCGTTCTTTTTGTAGTGGTTTTGAATGCCGAATTTTTACGTTTACTCTTGGTCTTAAAGACGTTTGTTCAAGCTATAAAGGAGTCCTTCATGACCGTTAGGTGCGATACCCGTCGGGCAGTGGTGCTTTTGGCGTCATTGTTGATGCCTTTTTCCGTGGCTCAAGCGGATAAAGATGCTTTCAAGGTTTGCGCAGACCCGAACAATCCACCTTTCTCAGATAAGAACGGTCATGGTTTCGAGAACAAAATTGCCGAGCTGTTCGCTAAGGAGTTGGGAAAAAAAGTCGAATACACCTGGTTCCCGCAGCGGATCGGCTTCATTCGGAATACTTTAAAAGCGCAATTGCCGGACTCCGACGAATACAAGTGCGACGTGGTGATGGGCGTGCCTACCGGATATGAGCTCGCCGCGACCACCAAGCCTTATTACCGTTCGACGTATGCCTTGGTTTACCGGAAAAATCGCGGCTGGGACGACATCAAATCGCCCGAAGATCTTGAACGTCTTCCGGACGAACGGAAGAGCAAGCTGCGCATCGCCATGTTCGATGGAGCGCCAGGCACAACCTGGCTATTCAATCATCAACTCGCCGATCAAGGGATACCTTATCAAAGCATGTCGGGAGATGCGTCGGTCAATACCGCTCAGATTCTTGCGAAGGATTTCTCTGAAGGGAAAATCGATATGGTCATCGTTTGGGGGCCGATCGCCGGTTACCTCGTCACTCAAGGGAAACCCGGGGCTTTCGGGATGATACCCATGAAGTCGGAAGAGTCGGTCAAATTCGACTTCCCTATCTCGATGGCCGTCCGCTTTCCCGACAAGGAGCGGAAAGAGGAGTTGAACTCTTTGATCGAACGAAACGCGAAGAAGATCGAAGCGTTACTACACGAGTATCGCGTGCCCTTGGTCGATCAGAATGGAAACCTGATCGAAGCGGCAAATAAAAGAAAAAAATAAGATATGGCGGGAGGGGCAGGGCGGTGAAGCCTTGCCCCTGCCTCGTTATGACGGTTCCGGTAAACCGGGGTTTTTCAGCTTTCTCGCCGCATGTGCGGGAAGAGAATGACGTCGCGGATCGAGGGCGAATCGGTGAAGAACATTACTAACCGGTCTATGCCGATGCCCTCGCCCGCGGTCGGCGGCAGCCCGTATTCCAAAGCGCGGATATAGTCCGCATCGTAGTGCATCGCTTCTTCGTCCCCGGCATCCTTGTCTGCAACCTGTTTTTTGAACCGCTCCGCTTGATCTTCCGGGTCGTTCAGCTCCGAGAAGCCATTGGCGATTTCCCGTCCTCCGATGAACAGCTCGAATCGGTCGGTCACGAATGCATTCTGATCGTTGCGGCGGGCCAGGGGCGATGTTTCGGTGGGATATTCCGTGATGAATACCGGACCCATCAGTCGATGCTCTACGGTTTTCTCGAAAATCTCAGTCTGGAGTTTGCCTAGACCATCGCCTGGGGTGACGAGATAACCCAGGCGCTCCGCAACTTGGGCCGCCCGATCGCGATCGGCGAGATCCTCAGCCGTCAGGTCCGGATTGTAGCGAAGAATCGATTCGAGTACGGTCAGCCGTTCGAACGGCTGCGCCAAATCGTAACTTTGACTCTCGTGTACGACGGTGGCGCTTCCGAAGAGCTTAACGGCTAGGCCGCGTAGCATTTCCTCGGACAAGTCCATCAAGTCCCGGTAGTCTGCATAGGCCTGATAGAACTCCAGCATCGTGAACTCCGGATTGTGCTTGGTGGACAATCCTTCGTTGCGGAAGCTGCGGTTGATCTCGAAAACCTTTTCGAACCCGCCGACGACGAGGCGCTTCAGGTAAAGCTCCGGCGCGATACGAAGATACAAATCCATATCGAGCGCGTTGTGATGGGTGATGAACGGCTTGGCCCGAGCTCCTCCCGGGATCACTTGCATCATCGGGGTTTCCACTTCGAGAAAGTCCCGCTCGAGCAGAAACTGCCGAATAAACTGAACGATGGTGCTGCGCATCTTGAACACTCGCCGCGAATCCTCATTCATGACGAGGTCGACATAGCGCTGCCGGTGGCGGGTTTCTTCGTCCGTTAGGCCGTGAAATTTCTCCGGCAAGGGGCGCAGTGATTTGGTAAGAAGGCGAATGCCCGTGGCTCGTATGGACAGCTCGCCGGTCTTGGTTCGAAACGCCGTTCCCTCGACGCCGATGATATCGCCGATGTCCCAGTGCTTGAAGGCTTCATATTCGCCTTCCGGCAGGGCATCCTTCTGCAGGAAAATCTGAATGCGGCCGGACATGTCCTGAATATGGGCAAAGCTCGCCTTGCCCATCAGTCGCTTACCCATGAGTCGCCCGGCGGCTTTCACCCGGATGTTGCGCGTTTCGAGGGTGGCGCCATCCTCGTCCCCGTATTGGTCATGAAGTGCCTGTACCAGTGTGTTGCGCCGGAAATCGTTGGGGAAGGCAATGCCGCTCCGACGCAATTCAGTCAGTTTTTCCCGCCTCTGAGCGATGAGTTTGTTTTCGTCGAGTTGTTCGGTCATACCGTTTCTTGTTACGAAAATGTTTCAGGGAAAGCTCCGCTTGAGCGGAGTAAACCAGGCTGTTTGCGGCGGGCCGGGCATACTCCGACCGCCTTTAAGCCTCACAGGCCGCTTTTCAAGCTGGCTTCGATGAACATGTCCAGATCGCCGTCCAGCACGGCTTGCGGGTTGCCGGTTTCGACCCCGGTGCGCAAATCCTTGATCCTTGATTGGTCCAGTACGTACGAGCGAATCTGGCTGCCCCAGCCGATGTCGGACTTGGAATCTTCCAGTTTTTGCTTTTCCGCGTTGCGCTTCAGCATCTCCATCTCGTAGAGCTTCGCCCGAAGCTGTTTCATGCATCGGTCGCGGTTGGCGTGCTGGGACCGTTCGGTCTGGCACTGTACCACGATGCCGCTGGGAACGTGCGTGATGCGCACGGCGGATTCAGTTCGGTTGACGTGCTGTCCGCCGGCGCCGCTGGCCCGGTATACGTCGGTGCGGAGATCGGCCGGATTGATTTCGATATCGATCGTGTCGTCCACTTCGGGCGAAACGAATACCGAGGAGAACGAGGTATGCCGACGATTGCCGGAGTCGAACGGTGATTTTCGGACCAGACGGTGCACGCCGGTTTCGGTTCGCAGCCAGCCGTAGGCATATTCGCCCTCGAAGCGGATGGTAGCGCTCTTGATGCCGGCAACGTCACCGGGCGACTCTTCGATCAGTTCGGTCTTGAAGCCGCGGCGTTCGCCCCAGCGAAGATACATGCGTTCCAGCATTTCCGCCCAGTCCTGGGCCTCGGTGCCGCCGGACCCCGCCTGAATGTCGAGGAAGGCATTGTTCGGGTCCATTTCGCCGGCGAACATGCGCCGGAACTCGAGATCGGCTACCAGCTTTTCGAAGCGTTCGAGATCGGCAGCCACGGTGTCCACGGTTGCTTCGTCGTCTTCTTCCACCGCCAGTTCGAGGAGTTCCTCGGCGTCGTTCACGCCCTGCTCGATGCTGACCAGGTTGTTGACGACCGACTCGAGCTGCGTGCGCTCGCGTCCCAGATTTTGGGCTCTTTCGGGGTCGTCCCAGATCTTTGGGTCTTCCAGTTCCTTTAAAACTTCGTCCAGCCGCTCCCGTTTGGTATCGAAGTCAAAGGTACCCCCTAAGAGCTGCCTGGCGGCTCTTCAAGTCTTTGATTTGGTTGTAGAGGGGATTGAGTTCGCGCATGGTGAATGGTTTTCAGTATCCGGCGAAAAAACCGCGATAGTACTACAGATGAGCGAGAAGAAAAACGAGCGGAAGCGTGCGGCTCAACTCGGCATCAGTCCCAGCGCTCGTCTCGCACCTGAATCATGCCGTTTGCGATGCGGACCGGAAAGCACGGGAGGTCCTCATAGGCCGGGGGCTTGAGGACTTTGCCGGTCTTTAGGCAGAAGCGGGCGCCATGGCGAGGGCAGACGATTTCGCAGCCTTCCAGCCGGCCGCTCGCGATCTCGGCGCCATCGTGGGTACAGACATCCTCGACGGCATAATACTCGCCGTCGATCATGAACACGGCGACGTCGGTTCCGTCGACATCCACGACGACATGCTCGCCGTTTTGAAGACTGCCTTCACGGGCGACATCGATCCAGTCGGACATGAAACGACTCTCTCTTTATTCGGTACTGACGGTGTCGGCTTCGTTCTTGAGAGCCGCTTGCAACGAATGCCAGGCCAGGGTGGCGCATTTCACCCGGGCCGGGTAGGCGCGTACGCCCGACAGGACCGCCAGTTTGCCGATTTCTTCCAGGTTCACGGCGTCGTCGTTCTTGCCGGTGGTGATGCGATGGAACAGATCGAACAAGTGCTGGGCCTCGTCCTCGGTGTGGCCTTTGACGATTTCGGTCATGAGCGAGGCCGAGGCCGTCGAAATGGCGCAGCCCGAGCCTTGGAAGCTCACGTCCTCGATTACGCCGGCGTTGACTTTGACGTAAAGCGTGATCTTGTCGCCGCACAAGGGGTTGAACCCCTCGATCTTGCGGTTGGCGTCTTCCATCACCCGGAAATTGCGCGGGTTGCGGTTATGGTCGAATACGACTTCCTGATAGAGATCCCTGATCTGATCCAGCATTAGCCGAACACCTCGATGACTTTTCGAATACCGTCCACCAGGATATCGATTTCCTCGAAGGTATTGTAGAGCCCGAAGGAGGCGCGGGCGGTCGCGGGCACGCCGAAGAAGTCCATCACCGGCATGGCGCAATGGTGTCCTGCCCGGATGGCGATGCCGAGGTGATCCAGAATCGTGCCGATGTCGTGGGGGTGTATGCGCTCCAGCGTAAACGACAGGATGGCGCCTTTCCGTTCTGCGGTGCCGACGATAGTCAATTGCGGAATTTCGAGGGCCCGTTCCGTGGCGTATTGCAACAACTGGTTCTCGTACTCGGCGATGGCATCCATGCCTATGGTCTCGAGATATTCCACCGCCGTGCCCAGGGCGATCGCGTCCACGATGTTCGGCGTGCCCGCTTCGAACTTGAAAGGCAGGGTGTTGTACTCGGTTTTATCGAAAGTGACGCGGCGGATCATGTCGCCGCCGCCTTGATAAGGCGGCATCGCCTCGAGCCATTTTTCCTTGCCGTAGAGAATGCCGATGCCGGTCGGACCGTACAGCTTGTGCCCGGACAGGGCGTAGAAGTCGCAGTCCAGGTCCTGGACGTCCACCGCCATGTGAGGCGCCGCCTGCGCGCCGTCGAGAAGCACCGGAATGTCCCGGCTATGGGCCAATTCGATGATGGCTTTGACCGGGTTGATCGTTCCCAGCGCATTGGACATGTGGCAGACCGAGACCAGCCGGGTGCGCGGCGACAGGAGTTGCTCGAATTCGTCCAGCAGAAGTTCGCCGGTTCGGCCGATCGGAGCGACCTTCAGCTTTGCGCCGGTTTGTTCGCACAGCATCTGCCAGGGGACGATGTTGGAGTGATGCTCCATGGCGGTGATGAGGATTTCGTCGCCTTCTTTCAAGGTGCTGCGGCCGAAACTTTGGGCAACCAGATTGATGGCTTCGGTGGTGCCCCGCACGAACACGATTTCGTGGCTGTGCTTGGCATTGAGAAACTGCTGTAGCTTCTCGCGCGCACCTTCGAAGAGATCGGTCGAGCGCTGGCTCAGGGTATGCACGCCGCGGTGAACATTGGAGTAGTCGTTCTCGTAAACCCGGCGGATGCAATCGATAACTGCTGTGGGCTTTTGCGTGGTGGCGGCGTTATCTAGATAGACCAGCGGTTTACCGTTCACCGTTTGGCGGAGAATCGGAAAGTCCTCGCGAAGTTTCGCGACGTTATAACCGACCGAGTTCGGCCGAGTTTTCAGGCTGGCCGCGCTTGGAGCGGAATGTGCTGGATTCTGTGTCATAACGGCTTGGGAAGCGGAAACCTTGTTCATAGCCAATCCTTTCGGATGTCGGATTGCGGCAGAAAAGACAACAGTTCGCTTTGAACCAGTCGTTTGAGACTGCTTAACCGTATCTTTTCGACCATTTCATTGGCAAAGGCGAAGGTGAGCATATTGCGCGCCGTCGGTTCATCCACGCCGCGCGATTCGAGGTAAAAAATGGCCTCCGGATCGAGTTGCCCTACCGTCACGCCGTGAGCGCATTTCACGTCGTCCGCGTGAATTTCCAGCTGCGGCTTGCTGTCGATCTCGGCGTCTTCCGACAAGAGCAGGTTGCGGTTGCTCATTTCGGCGTCGGTTTTCTGGGCTTCCGGGTGAACGACGATGCGCCCTGCAAAGACGCCCCGCGCGCGATCCCCGGCGATGCCGCGGTAGGTTTCGCGGCTGGTGCCGCAGGGTGCCCGGTGATGGATCAGGGTCTGGGTGTCCAGATGCCGCCGTCCGGTCGCGAGGAACAGTCCGTCCAGTTCGCACTCCGCCGCATGGCCCAATTGAGCGTGAATCTCGGTACGAGCCAAAAGGCCGCCGAAAGCAAGATGATGCTGGCGGAGTCGGGCCGAGCGCGCCTCTCGCGCGTAAATGCCGCCGAAGTGATAGCTCTTGGCGGTCTCGCTCTGAAGCTTGTAATGGTCGAATCCCGCATTCTCGCCCACCGAGATTTCGGTGACCGAGGCCGTGAGATAGCTTGAGTCTCCGATACCCGCATACGTTTCAACGAGGCTGGCTTCGGCATTCTGCTCCAGCGCGACGAGATTGCGGGTCACAGACAGTCCGTCCGGGCGTGTCGAGAAATGGATCACCTGCAAGGGTCTGTCCAGAACCTTGCCGGCCGGGATGTGCACGAATGCGCCGTCTCTGAAATACGCGGTGGTGAAGGCGATAAAGCCGTGAGCTACTTCCGGAACCACTTGGTTGAGTAAGCCCTCGATCAGATCGGGATACTGTTCCAGCGCGTTGGCCAGAGATGTCGCGATTACGCCCTCGGGAAGGTTGGCAGTCACGGAATGTTCGGCGGAATAAACGCCGTCGACGAAGACCAGCAACCAGGCACCTTCCAGACGGAGCCGCGCCAGAGCGTTCGTATCCGTCGCGCCTGCGGGCGCGCCCACAGTCGGCACGAACAGCTTCTTCTCCAGGGTGGCGACATTGGTGTATTTCCACTCTTCCTCGCGCGGCGAGGGAAAGCCGCTGGCGGAGAAGCGGCTTTGGGCCTCTTCCCGCAGCCGGCGCAGCCACGGCAGATGCTCGCCCGGCAGCTTCGATGCCAATTCGCGATAGTGTTCGACGTAGTGCTGAGCCGCGCTCATATCAGGCACCCGCAGACGTCAGTTGATCGACCCAGCCGTAGCCTTTCTTTTCCAGTTCCAGCGCCAGGCTGGCATCGCCCGATTTCATGATCCGGCCGTGGGCGAGCACGTGAACCTGATCCGGCTTGATGTAGTTCAGCAGGCGCTGGTAATGGGTGACCAGGATGAAGGAGCGATCCGCCGAACGCAGGGCATTCACGCCGTCCGCCACCAGCTTGAGCGCGTCGATGTCGAGCCCGGAGTCGGTTTCGTCGAGAATGCACAGGCTCGGTTCGAGCACCGCCATCTGGAGGATTTCGTTGCGCTTCTTTTCGCCGCCGGAGAAGCCTTCGTTGACGCCGCGGTATAGGAACTGCTCGTCCAGATTTACTGCCTTGATCTTCTCCTTGACCAGTTTCAGGAAGTCCATGGCGTCGACTTCGCTCAGGCCCCGATGTTTGCGGATGGCGTTCAGGGCGGCCTTCAAGAGATAAATATTGCTGACGCCGGCGATTTCCACCGGGTATTGAAAGGCGAGAAAAACGCCTTCACGGGCGCGCTCCTCGGGTTTCATTTCCAGAAGATTCCGACCGAGATAGCTCACGGTTCCATCGGTGACTTCATAACCCGCGCGACCGGCCAGCACGTGGGACAGCGTGCTCTTGCCGGAGCCGTTCGGTCCCATGATGGCATGGACCTCGCCGGGCCTGATGTCCAGGCTGATGCCTTTGAGGATGGGTTTGTCGTCGACCCGGACGTGGAGATTCTCGATTTTGAGCATAACTGACTTACCTGAGGTTTATTCTGTTGGATGGATCGACCGGGATACTAGCCTACGCTGCCTTCCAAACTGATTCCCAAGAGCGCCTGGGCTTCCACGGCGAATTCCATGGGCAGCTCCTTGAACACTTGCTTGCAGAAGCCGTTCACGATCATCGATACCGCGTCCTCGGCGGACAGGCCACGCTGCATGCAGAAGAACAGCTGGTCCTCGCTGATCTTGGAGGTGCTGGCTTCGTGCTCCACTTGCGCCGTGGGCTGCTTGACTTCGATGTAAGGGAAGGTATGCGCGCCGCAGCGATCGCCGATCAGCAGCGAGTCGCACTGGGTGTAATTGCGCGCGTTCTCGGCTGATTTCAGGATTTTCACCAGGCCGCGATAGCTGTTCTGGGCACGGCCGGCGGAAATCCCCTTGGAGATGATGGTGCTGCGGGTGTTCTTGCCGAGATGGATCATCTTGGTGCCGGTGTCGGCCTGCTGGCAATGATTGGTTACCGCAACCGAATAGAACTCGCCCACCGATTCGTCGCCGCGCAGGATGCAGCTCGGGTATTTCCAGGTGATGGCAGACCCGGTTTCCACCTGGGTCCAGGAAATCTTGGATTTGCGGCCCCGGCAATCGCCCCGCTTGGTGACGAAGTTGTAGATGCCGCCGCGGCCTTCTTCGTCGCCCGGATACCAGTTCTGCACCGTCGAATATTTGATCTCCGCGTTGTCCAGGGCCACCAATTCCACCACCGCGGCATGCAGTTGGTTTTCATCCCGCATCGGAGCGGTGCAGCCTTCGAGATAGCTGACGTAGCTGCTATCTTCGGCAATGATGAGAGTGCGTTCGAACTGGCCCGTTTTCGCGGCGTTGATGCGGAAATAGGTGGACAGTTCCATCGGGCAGCGCACGCCTTTCGGGATGTAGACGAAGGAGCCGTCGGAGAACACCGCCGAATTGAGCGCCGCGAAGAAGTTGTCGCCGGGCGGCACTACGCTGCCGAGGTATTGGCGCACCAGGTCGGGATGGTTCTGGATCGCTTCCGACATGGAGCAGAAAATCACGCCCGCTGCCGCCAGCTTTTCCTTGAAAGTCGTCGCCACCGATACGCTGTCGAACACGGCGTCGATGGCTACGCCGGCCAGCCTTTCCTGCTCGTAAAGCGGGATGCCGAGCTTGTTGTAGGTTTCCAGCAGCTTCGGGTCCACCTCGTCCAGGCTCTTCGGCTGTTCCTGGGACTTCGGCGCCGAGTAGTAGCTGATGGCCTGATAATCGACCGGTCCATAGTGGACGAAAGCCCACGTCGGCTCTTCCATGTTCAGCCAGTGACGGTAGGCTTCCAGCCGCCATTCGAGCATGAACTCGGGCTCGTTCTTTTTGGCCGAGATGGCGCGTATCACGTCCTCGTTGAGGCCGGGTGGAAGGGTATCCGCCTCCAGGTCGGTGACGAAGCCCGGCGCATAGTCCTTTTTGATGAGTTTATCCAGGGTTTTCGCTGTCGCAGACATGATGTTTACTCCGCGCCTTTATCTCGGCTGATAGTGAAGGGTGCTGACCGGGATATGGATTTCCTCGGACGCTTTAGTCAAGGGCATGACCATATCGGCCAGGCTGACCGACTCCAGGGCGGTTCGGATCGCCCGGTTGATGACGCCCCAATGGCCACGAATCTGGCATGACGACGACTGCTGGCACTGATCGTGGTCGAGGCCGCATTCTGTCAAGGCGATCGGTCCTTCGAGGGCGTAAATGATAGTCGCCACGCTGGTCTTGTCCGGCGATCGGGTCAACTGATATCCGCCTTTGGCGCCGCGCGTGGATTTGAGGATGTCGGCTTTGGTCAAACTCTTCAGAATCTTGCTCACCGTCGGGATCGCGACTCCGGTCGAATCGGCCAAATCGGTCGCGGCATAAGTGCGTTCGGGTTCTCCGGCCATATGTCCCAAAACGATGATGGCGTAATCGGTTAGTTTGCTGATGCGAAGCATGGCGCTACCTTTCTAATTAAGGACCATTTTAGTCCTATATAAATCCCAAGTAAAGTAGTAGGCTTTTGTTGAACCCGGCTGTTTTCTGGACCTCGAAGGATATACAGATTGCGGTTGCACAATGTTGGAGCTCAAGGCGCCATCATTCGGCGTTATACTGTTGCGAACCCGCACGTAATTGCGCCATTAAGGCACTTTTATTGCCAGCAAGGAAAAAATGAGATGAACAAAGTTTGCCCAACCTTGGGGATTTTTTTTCAGTTTGCTGTAACCGTTTTAGCTCTCGGCACCGTTGCTGCGTCCGCCGTTCAGGCCGAAGCTCCTGAGCTCATCCCGGATACGCCCGCCGTCCACATACAAAGTCTTCTCAAGGAGGGTACGCATCCGAAGCTGCGCTGGGGCAAGTTTCCTGACTACAAGGCGCAACTGGAGCAGTTGTATTACCAGAACGGCCTTACGCCTTTATGGCTGAACGAAGGAAGGCCGACGCCGCAGGCAGAGACGCTGGTGGCGAGCTTGGCGGAGGCGGACAGCAAAGGGTTGAACGCTGCGGATTATGACGCCGAGCTGTTGGGCAAGTGGTTGAGCGAGTTCGATACGACGTCCGCAAATCCGCGGGAAGTCGCTTCCTTTGATGTGGCTCTGAGCCTCGTGGCCATGCGTTACGTATCGAATCTGTATGTCGGGCGCATCAATCCGAATAACATCGATTACGGACTCAACGTCGA
Organism: Methylocaldum sp. 14B; assembly: GCF_002005105.1. Lineage (GTDB taxonomy): Bacteria > Pseudomonadota > Gammaproteobacteria > Methylococcales > Methylococcaceae > Methylocaldum. The sequence continues at coordinate 35,170 of NZ_MSCV01000015.1, forward strand.
GCCCAAGAGGGTGGATCTGCCGAATCTGATTCAGAAAATCGCTCAGAGCCAGCAACCGGCGGCGATGATCGATGCTTTGGAGCCCAAGTTTCCTATCTATGAGCGGCTCAAGGCGGCGCTGCCTCAGTATCAGCGGTTAGCAAAGGAAATGACCCCGGTCCAGTTTTCTTTTCCGGCGAAATTCAGTCCGGGAGATCGCCATAAGGATGTGCCGGCGCTGAGACATTTGTTGCTCGCTCTTGGGGATTTGAACGAAATCAAACAGGGTTCCGCCGGCTCCCTGGTTTACGGACCCGAGCTTGCGCAAGCGGTCAAGCGTTTTCAGCAGCGCCACGGGTTGACGGCGGACGGCATTATCGGAAAAGGTACGCTGAATCAGCTTAATTTCCCGCTGGCCGACCGATTGCGGCAAATTCAGCTCGGGCTGGAGCGTCTTCGCTGGTTGCCCGAACAAATCCGCGGCAACTATCTTGTCGTCAACATTCCGTCATTCCAGCTGTTCGGTTTTCGAAACGGCTCCGCTTTCGGAACGTCCGATCTTCAGATGAACGTCATCGTCGGGGAGTCCGTCGACGGACGTCATACGCCCGTCTTTCACTCGGATATGACGTATATCGTCTTTCGGCCGTACTGGAATCTGCCGTACAAGATCACGGTCAAGGAAATGCTGCCGCAAATTCTCAGTAACCCCGGATACTTGGCGAAGAACAGCCTGGAGCTGGTCCCGAATTTCTCGCCGAATGCGCCCGTTTATGAGCCAAGCTTCAGAAATATCGAGATGCTGACGACTGGTACTCTCAAGTTGCGGCAGAAGCCGGGCCCCAAAAACGCCTTGGGTTTGGTCAAGTTCGCGTTCCCTAACCACAATAACATTTATCTGCACAGCACACCGTCCAAGGGATTGTTCAAGAAAGCCAGGCGCGATTTCAGCCACGGCTGTATCCGAGTGGAAGATCCGGTTGCTCTGGCGGAATTCATTCTGGCAGACCAGGGTGAATGGACCCGCGAACGGATCGAATCGGCCATGACTAGAGACAAGCCGAAAACCGTCACCTTGAAGCAGGCCGTACCGGTTTACATCTTCTATTCGACGGTGTTGGCGGACGAGTCAGGCACCGTGAGCTTTTACGATGACATCTACGGCCACGACCTGATTCTCAGCGACCTGCTGGCGAAGGGCTTCCCTTACCCCTCATGACGAGGAGGGGAGCGAGCGGAGAAAGCGCTCTAAATCGGATTTGGAGCGCTGAATCTATTATCGGGCAAGGCTACCAGGAACGGACTCTGCCGGTATCCAAATGAACGAAATCGGAGCGGCGGTAATAGCCGACGCCGCCCTGTTGTAGGGCGAGCGCTGCCTTCTGGATCGTGCGCGTACTGATATCGCTCATGCGAATATCGATCGCCTTGCCTTCCATGTGCAGGCTGTGTTCGGCCACGCCATGGCTGGTCTTGCGCAGCATCCGGTTCGTTTCCGGAGAACGGTATCCCGAGACCACCTGAAACGTGCCGCGGCTCCCGGTGAATACCGAAACCGCATAGAGCAAATCGATCAGGCCGGAATCCATCGGATGGACGCTATCTGTACGATGGTCCCGCAGAAAATAGTTGAACTGCCTCAAAGTTCGGCGGTCGTAATACTGTTGCGGGCTACAAAGGAGCGTCAGTTCTTCGCCGGTATTTAAATTATGAAATGAGAGCTTGCGATCTTTACTGAAGATTTTCGCAAGCGCATCGGTCGAGGGTAAAAGCAAAGCTCCGACAGCAGCCATTCCGGCACGCGTCAAAAATGCTCGCCGGGATATGCTGGCGTCGGATATTCGATGCCTATTATGAGAATTTGTGTTAGTGCTCATATGCTAAGTTCCCTTTTTTAAATAAGGTCTTCGCATAGGCATCGAAGAATTCTCCGTAGTCCCTTCTCCGCCACCAATGCGCGGAGGCGGGGAACTCGTCGATGCCCGGGTGAACGGCAACCCGCCCACCGAAAAACGCGAACTTTACTTTTCGTGCCTTACGGAATCAAGCTTTAAAACTACCTCCTCATTTAAAGCATAAATCGCGCCATTCGTGAGTAGCCGCTAAGTGCCTGTGATTCAAAGCTCGGCGGCTCTGTCGATACTGTCCCGGTCTGGTCGTTAAATGCTTCTTTTCTCATAAAGAAATATTGATGGCATCAAAATCCGCTGCCCGATCATGGGCAGTCTGACCCGAATCAGTGCTTTCACGAACCAACTGGCACGTCAAAAAACCGGCGGATTTTGCAGCGTCCAATTCCCCTTCAACGTCCGAGAGGAACAGGATGGAGGCGGGCGGCAAGCCAATCTGCCGAGCAATCTCCCGGTAGGAATCGGCATCTTGCTTGGGGCCGATCCGAGTGTCGAAATAACCGGAAAACAGCGGCGTCAAATCGCCGTATTCGGTGTGTCCGAACAGGAGTTTTTGGGCGTGGACGGATCCCGAGGAAAATACATAGAGATCGATGCCCTGAGCTTTCCATTCCCTTAGCTTGCGCACGGCGTCCTCATAGATGTGACCGCAATAATCCCGTTTGCGGTATCCCTCTTCCCATATCATCCCCTGCAATGCTTTGAGGGGCGGTGACTTTCGATCCTCATCGATCCAGCGAATCAGCTGTTCTGCGACTTGTACCGTGCTCAACTCCATTCCGCAGAGTGAACGCACCTCGTCGAACAGCTTCGCTACATCCGGATTATCGGCATGATGAGCGACGAAACTCATCATACGCTCGCGGGAGTAGGGGAACAATACATCTTTGACAAAGGATATCGATGATGTAGTTCCCTCGATGTCAGTCAAAATCGCGCTAATCATACGTACTGGGTCAAAAATTGTTCGAGTTTGGGAAAGGTGTCGGCAATATTGGCGCCGGTGAATCGAGCGACCCAGCCTTCTGGAGAAGTGAATAAGCGGATTGCCTTCAGATTCGGATTCTCGCCCATGTCGAACCAGTGCTTGACATGCGCCGGGACGCTGATGAGGTCGCCTTGCTCGCACAGCAGCACGTATACCTTGTCGTTGGGATGCAGATAAAAGAGGCCTTTTCCATCGACGAAGAAACGCACCTCGAAATCGTCGTGAGTATGTTCGCTGAGAAACTTGGTGCGCAGTTCCGCCTTCTGCGGATGGTCCGGGCGTACGCTGATGACGTCGACCGAGCGAAATTCGTAGCGGTCGATCAGCCGATCGATGGATGGACGATAGGCCGCGATAATGGACTCCTGATCGGCGTCGGGAGACAGTTCCTGGTCGGCGGTCCAGCGCTCGAACAGCACACCGATTTCCCAAAGCTTCGTGGCGATGGTTTCCGGTTCTCGGATCACCTCGGCATTTTCCGGCCGATTTTCGGGATGAATGGTCAGTAAGCTCATGGCGTTCTTACTCCGTGTAAGCGACTCTCGATATCAAATAAAAATTCCAGCGCGTCGACATGACGCAGAGCGTCCTTCACCGAGGCTCCCCAGGTATAAAATCCGTGACCTGCGATTACATAACCGTAGATGTTGCCATGGAGTTCGATGTATTCGTCCACTTTCAGCGCCAGTCGAGGAATGTTCTGATCATTGGGGAAGATCGGGACGACGATTCGAGTCTCATGCGTGTCGATTCCCGGCAGGGCTTTCAGCAGTTCGTAGTTCTCCAGCACCAGTTCGTCGCGGAAGAATCGCGAAAGCAAGGTGGCGCTCGGGGTGTGCGGGTGCAGCACGGCACCGACATCCGGATAGCGGCGATAGATCGAGGTATGCAGCAAAGTCTCGGCCGAGGGCTTTTTTCCGTCCAGCGACCTGCCTTCGGCATCGATCAGCATGATGTCGTCGGGGGTCAGTTCGCCTTTGTGGCGTCCGGATACGGTGATGGCGATGCGCCCGTCGCCGAGCCGGGCGGAAAAGTTTCCGCTGGTCGCAGGGGCCCACCCCCTGCCGTGAATATAGCGTCCCGCTTCGATCAGTTCGCTGGCGCGCTGCTGGAATTCGTCGTGCATGGATGATGTCTGCCGTGCAGCAAAGCTCGCCATTGTAGTCGTCCCGATGGGCCGGCTCAATCCGGAAGATTTCTCAGAGATTGTTGAGAAAATCTGCTTCGCAGCCCGAGTTCGCGACGAAGGGGTATGAGAAATGTGGGCTAAATACAGGTCCAAAGCCGCTCGCGAAGTCCGGAGAATCGTCCGGGAACGCGCTTGATGGCGTCTTCCAGAATTTTCTGCGAGCCGTGTATTTCCGCTCGATGCCGCGCTCGGGTGACGGCCGTGTAAATCAACGGGCGGTCCAGTACCGGGCCTTCAAGGTCCGGTAGCGCCAGCACGATCTCGTCGAATTCGGAACCCTGGCTTTTGTGAACGGTCATGGCGTACACGGTTTCGTGTTCGGGGAGGCGTGTCGGCGAAAATCCCCGGATGTGGCCGTCCGCATCCTCGAAAAAGACCCGGAGTCCTGCGCCGGTTTCCAGCGCGATGCCGATATCGCCGTTGAACAGCCGGAGGTCGTAATCGTTGCGGGTCACGATCACCGGACGACCGGGATACCATCGGCTTCCCCGGCGCAATCGCCGTTGCACGTAAAGTTGTTCCTCGAACCTGCGGTTTATGCCCGCCGCTCCGCTATCGCCTTCCCGATGAGCGGTCAGTACCCGAAAACGGCCGAAAAGGCGCAGAACGTCCTTTGCTTCGTCGCCCGAGTCGACGGCTTCGAAGAAAGCTCGATAGCCGCCTTCCATCCTTCGGACCAAATCCACTCCGCCGACCCGTGTCCGCTCCCAATGAATCTCGGGATGACGGCCGCCGGCGAGCAACGCGACCGCTTCTTTAGCGCGCCCGGCATTGATCATTCGCGCCAACTGGCCGATGCCGCTTTCCGACCCGAAGCGATGGCTGTGGGTGAGGAGCGCGATACAATCGGACAGGGCCGGTGTGAACAGATCGCCCGACGGAATCTTGACACCCGAGGCTGCGTAAAGTTGATCGCAAAATGCCGGGCTGTAGCCGGACGATTCGCACAGATCGCCGAACACCGCTCCGGGTTCCACCGACGCCAATTGATCCTTGTCCCCCAGCAAAATCAGCCGGGCGGCTTTCGGCAAGGCGTCGATCAGCTTGGCCATCAGCGCCAGGTCGATCATCGATGCCTCATCCACCACCAATACGTCCAGCGGCAGCGGATTTTTCCGGTTATGGCGAAAGTAAACGGAGTCGGGCTTGGCGCCCAGCAGCCGATGCAACGTGGAGGCGGTTTCGGGAAGAGTGTCGAGTACGGCTTGCGGCACCGGCAGTTTCGCTTTCTGTTCGCGTATGGATTCCTGAAGCCGCGCCGCCGCTTTGCCGGTGGGCGCGCTCAGAGCGATGCGCAGCGGCTTTTCTCCCGCCTGGGATTGGAGTGCGGCGAGTATGCGAACCACGGTGGAAGTCTTTCCCGTTCCGGGGCCCCCGGAGATGACGCAGAACCGCCGCAACGTCGCCACGGCCGCAGCCAGCTTCTGCCGATCGGGCACCTCGGTGTTGTGCGCGAAAAGCCGGTCCAGTTCGGCGCGAAGTTTGGCCAGATCGATTTCCGGGCAAGGGCTTTCTGCGAGAGATATCAAGTTGTCCGCCAATGTCTTCTCGTAATGCCAGTAACGCGTCAGATAGAGGCGGTTGTCCGCGTCGAGGATGAGCGGCGCGAAGCTGCCGGGAGCCCCGACCAGCTTGGACTTTCGGAGCAGCGCCAGCCAATCGGCGAGACCGGGCAGCGTAACGATGCCCTCGCCGTCGTCGGGGGCTACCTCGGAGCCGGCATAGTCGCACAGACGAATACAGATATGACCTTCCGCGACGGCCTGGTAAGCCAGCTGTGCCGCCCAGATGACCGCTTCGTCGGGATTGCCGTCGAGCCGGCCCAAGTAAGTGGCGAACTGCTTTCCGAGCGTCGAAAGCTTCAAGAGTTTCTGGGCGGCCGAGGCCGGTGCGGCCGGTAAGGAACGTGCGGAAGAACGCAACGAGGCAGCGCGGGCTTCGGAGTTCATGACCTTATTATTCGAAATGGGGAGATGGCCTATTTTCGCCGTATTTTTCTTTATGAACAGTATCGGCGTTGGCCAAGCGACTAGACGGGGGTGTTATCGAGCCGCAGTTTTGCGCTACGACGTCCCCATCAAGAGGCTGTCCAAAGCCTCGATCAATGACTCCGTCGCCTTGTCCCAAAAGATTCCGGTTTTTCTCTGCGGCGCGATACCCCTCAGAAATAGGTAATACGCTCCGCCAAAATGGGTTTCATAATCGTAGCTCGGCAGCCTTTGCTTGAGATATCGGTGCAGGGCGACGGTGTAGATGAGGAACTGGAGATAATAATGCTCGCGCGTCATGGCGGCGGCGAGGCGGTCCGGAGCGTAATCGGCATGGGTGTTGCCGAGCCAGTTGGATTTCCAGTCGAGCAGGTAATAGCGGCCGTCCGCTTCGAACACCAGATCGATAAAGCCTTTCATATAGCCTTCGATATGCTTGAAGTCGAGCAGCCGGGCGGCTTCGGCATAGCGGCGGTCGCGTTGAAATCGCGGATCGGCGAGAAGTTTCCGCAAAGCTTCGGAATCGCCCCCCCGCAACGCATAAGTGAATTCCATTTCGACCAGGCGCTTTTCTTCCGGCACATCGGACAGCTTGAGCCCGCTGTCGTCGAGCGGTGTTTCGAGGGCGGTTTCGATGGTCTGCCGTACGGTCGGCGTCCAGCCATCTCCGATGCCGTGAGCTTTCAATTTGCGGCGGACGAGTTCGGCTAGCCGTTCGGAATCCCGGCAGGCAAAGTCCCATTCCTCCAAAATCGCGTGCAGGCACGATCCGGCCCGAGCGCCACGCGGAAAGGCGAATATCGAATCGCCCGGCGCTTCCGGTAACTCGGATTCCGGCAGAACGTCGTAATCCGGCGCTTCGCTGTGCCGCCCGGTGGTCAAGGCGGAAAAGCTGCTCATGCGCCAGTTCGGGTAAAGCGGCGGACGCCGGAAGGGGCGAACGGCCAGGGTTGAATCGTCCTCCCGTTCCGAGCCGCGGTAGCGGATCGGACGGGTTTCGACGGAGCCTAGGCTAACGCAGCCGGGCGCCCGTTCCGCGAGGCCGCGGATGTCGGCGGCGATAAACCCGGTATCGGCTTCCAGCAGTCTTGTCTCCAATGCCGCCAACGGATCGTCCTCCGGCGCCGTCGAGCCGCCGTGCAGCAGCCAGGCCATGGCGGTCGAGTGAAAGCCTTCGCTTTTGTCCCGCCCGTTCCGGACATTGCCCCAGACGACATAGCAGCGGTAAACGGCGCGCGTGAGCGCCACGTAAAGAAGACGCAGATTTTCCGACATTTCTTCCAGGACGGCCTGACGCCGGTTTTCCTCCAGCTTCGCCGAGCCGAGGTCCAGTACCGATTCGCCGTCGGCGTGCAGAAGCACCGATTGAGCCTTTCGCTGCCGCAGCCTTCCGTCCCAGAGAAACGGACAGAACACGATCGGGTATTCGAGCCCCTTGCTGGTGTGTATGGTCACGATCTTCACGCGCTTGGCGTCGCTTTCCAGGCGTAGCAGGGCGGTTTCGTCGCTCTTGGAGGGACTCCGGATGGCGCGGCCGAACCAGCCCAGCAGCGTATCGATACTCGATTTTTTGCGGCTCTCTACCTGCAGCAGTTCGGCCAAGTGCAGGAGATTGGTCAGCCGCCGCTCGCCGTCTCGAAACTTCGGCAGATGCTCGGTGATGCGGGCGTCTTCGAACCAGCGGCGGAACATCGGCATGAAGCCTTCGCTCAGCCAGACGTGATGGTAGGTCTGAAAGCGGTCGAAGATCGCTTCCCAAACACTCTCGTCCTTTTGCAGTTCGAATATCGCGTTGGCCGTATGATTCATGAGTTCCGTCGCCAGCGCGGCCTTGATCAGCGGCTCCCGCCCCGGCTGGGCGACCGCCTGCAAGATCCGTTCGAGTTCCGCCGCTTCGGGAGTCGAGAACACGTTCTCCTGCCCCTGGCGCACGCTGGGCACGCCGCAGGCCGACAGCGCGTCCTCGATCAAGCGCGCCTGGACGTGGGTGGAGACCAGTACGGCGATGTCGCCCCCGTCGAGGCTTCGCTCGCCCAGGCGTGCCTTGCCCTCGCTTGCGGCGTTGAGCAGCCGGGCGATTTCGAAGGCGGTCGCCAAGGCGGTCAATCGGCTTGCCGCGCCTTTCGAATAGGGCTTTTCCTTTCCTTTGTCGTCTTGCTCCGGCGGCAGCAAAAGGAAGCGGAACGGCTCCTCGCCGTCGCCTTCGATATCCAGAAGGGCACGCAGCCGCGCGGCGGGCCTTACCTCCGGGTAGGGAATCTCGTCGAGCAGGAACGGCTTCGGATGGTCGACGAACAAGGCATTGACCGTGGCGATGAGATCGCGCTCGGAGCGCTGATTGGTCTTCAGCGTGCGGCGGGTGATGCGTTCGTTGCTCCGCGCTTCGAGGTAGCTGAAGATGTCCGCGCCGCGAAACCCGTAGATCGCCTGCTTGGGATCGCCGACGAAGAACACCGGCGAACCGCCGTCCCCGTAGATGCGGCGGAAGATGCGGTATTGGATCGGGTCGGTGTCCTGGAATTCGTCGATCAGGGCGGCCCGGTAGCGGCGGCGGACGGTTTCCGCCAGGCGTTTGCCGTGTTCCGAATCCAGCGCGCTGGCCAGGCGGTTCAGCAGGTCGTTGTAGCAGACGACTTGCAGCGCGCCCTTGCGCTGGTCCAGTTCGGCGTCGCAGAACTCGATCAGGCGCCGCTTGAGGCACTGAAGCCGAATTTCGAAATTTCGGCGCAGGGCCTCGTCCGCCTCGACCACGGACCGGCAACGTTGAAAAAAAGGATGCCGCGGTGGCTCGCAAGCTTTCTTGACGGCAGCGGCAAGGGCTTCGGGCGTCAGACGTTGAAGACCTTCCGGCAGATCGAGCACGGGCGGGACTTCGGGTAAAACGACCGGCTGCGGAGTCTGTTCCGATGCCGGCCATCGGCCGAAAAATTCGGCCGTTTCGGCTAGCCAGTTCCGCAAGCTTTCGGGTTTGACGCGGGTTCGGTTGAAATTCGGATAATCCAGCAGCAGCGCCTCGATGGCAGTCCTTTCGGCATGCCAGGCTTCCGCCGCTCCAAGCACCGCCTGCCCGAACCGCGCGATGTCGTCCTCCTCGTCAGCCGGTTCGACGGGCCCGGCGATTTTCAGGAACGGCTTGCCTACATAGGGCTGAATTTCGCTCAGCCAGACATCGGGCGATTGATTTGTTTGGGCCAGATAATCGGCCCAAGCTGCGGAGGCGAGATAGACCTCCCGTCGCCAGAAATCGTCGACGATTTCCCGCAGCAAATCGGTTTCGTCCGGCATCAGCTCGCAATCGAAATCCGCTCCCGATTCGAAGGCGCTTTCGTTCAAGAGGCGCTGGCAGAATCCGTGGATGGTGTAGACCGCGGCCTCGTCGAACCCGCTGATCGCATAGCCGAGAAGGCGCCTGGCGATCTCGGTCCGGTCGCCGTACAGTTCGAGGATGCGGCGGCAGAAATCGTCGTCGCTTTCGCCGGTTTCGAAGGCGGAAAGGACCTCCCTCAACCGCCTGCGGATACGATCCTGAAGCTCGGCGGTCGCCGCCTTGGTGTACGTCACCACCAGAATCTGATCGACGCTGAGGCCAAGCTCCAGAATCAGCCGAACGTAAAGCCCCGAAATCGTCCAGGTCTTGCCCGTCCCGGCGCTGGCTTCGACCAGATTCAGCCCGGCGAGCTCGGCGTCGTAGATGTCGAACTCTGGGGTATGGTCGGTGGATAGCTGGCTGGAAGGGAGCATGGGCGATTTCGTTTAATGCCGTAGAGCGCGGTGAGGAACGAGCCGCATCCTACGCCACGAAGCACTTCTCCGGCAACGACGAGAAAGATTGCGGCTAGAGCATTTTCATACCGACTGTACGGGCATTCGCGAGTAGGTCGGGAATCCTTTCCCGACACCACGTCTCGGCCGAGCGTCTTCGTCGGCAAAGGATTGCCGACCTACGAGTGCTTGAATCCATTCACCCGAGCCGAAGTCGCCAACGACTTCCGCCAAGCCTGTTTTGCCGGACGAGCGAGATGAAAACGCTCTAAAGCAACCGTTTGCGATTAGAAGGGTCGTCTTGGTGTCCCCAAGACGACCGGGAAAGCTGACGCCGTGTGGAAGGAGGGTAGTATTTGCCTTTAACCGCCGGAGTAGTGTTCGACGATCTCGACGCGCCGGTTTTTCGCGCGCCCTTCTTCCGTTTTGTTCGAAGCGACAGGCGCTATCATGCCGGCGCCCGCGGGTGTCAGGCGGTCGCGAGCGATGCCATGGGCCGACACCAGAGTGTCTGCCACGGTCTGGGCTCGTTTCTGGGACAGCGAGAGATTGTAGTCGAACGCGCCCTTGCCGTCCGTGTGTCCGACGATGAGGACCTTTAACTTAGGGTTTTCTTTCAGAAGCGCCGCCAATTGCGCGATTTGCGGTTCCGATTCCGGCTTGATCTCCGCCTTGTCGAAATCGAAGTAGATGCCGTAGATCGCGATCCGGCCGTCGCGCTCCAGCGCCTGCTGCATTTCGCTGGCCTTGACCAGCGCGATCTTGTCGGCCTCCATCGGCTTCGATTCGACGACCGTCACGGCAACATGCGGCGTCAGAGGCCGGGATTTGGTCGCCTTGGTCTCGACCCCGAGCATCCCGACGGTAACCCGGCCTTCCGGCGCATCCCGCTCCGCCAGCAAATAGACAGTGGTATCCCAGGTCGTCGGCATGCCGATCTGGCCGTTCCCGGCTTCCCAGAAGGTTGGGACCGATCCGCCGGGCGAACATTCCTTCGCGCCCTTGCAGAAGAAACGAATCGTGAATCCCTTCGAGCGCAATGCCGCCTCGTAATTGCGCATGACCTCCAGGATCGAGCGATCCGCGGGGCCTTCATATCGAATCGAGGTGAGCTTCCCGGACACGCCGATCTGCCATGCCTCGGGCTTGTCTTTTTGGCCACGGTCCAGCGGTTTGAACGGCAGCTTCAATTCTTCGTGGGCTTTCGTTTCGTAAAACGTGACAACCGACCCCTCGTAACGTCCGACCAGGGCATGATCGGCGGAACCGGCCAAATCGGTTTTCTCGGCTTGCACCGTCCCGGCAAAGAGGGCCGGAACCGCCAAAAACAAAAACAAAAACGAAATCCCCAATGGCAATCTCATGAGTTCACCTCGATTTTTTCCGCCCGATCGGGCATTTGTAATTATCCGAGTTTCCAGTGCGTCCGCCGGCAACATGGCCGCTACCGGCATGAAATCCAAGCCTTGCGTCGGCGCGATACCGCGTCCGGTTGAAAACAAGATTAGATTATTTGTGCGGTTACTGATTGTTCAGCGGCAGTTCGTAGGATGTGCCGACGATAGGAGGCGCATCGTTCGCGATTGATGCCTGTCCTGAGCCTGGTCGAAGGGCGGTTCGTTCCTCACCGCATCCTACGGCCCTTCGCCTAAAGAAGTCTGAAGCAAATAACAAAAGCCTGACCCTTTTCCTGACCCTTTTCCCATATGACCCTTTTCCCATATGACCCTTTTCCCATATTGCGCCTGCGGGCTACCAACCCCATTTTAGCCTATCGTACAGCGCCGCCAATTTTCTAAAATTACTGGCGTAGCTTGATTTTTTATAATCTATCTTTTCAAGATTATTGATGAGGAATTCTTTCAATACATCTAGATCAATTTTATCGCTTGGTACGAAAGGAATGTACGCGGAAGAATTCTCGGGCGTGCATAGCTGGATAATCTCCTCTATACTTTTATGCCTATAGTTTCTAAAGAATGGCCTCGAGTACATTTTCAGTCTAAAATCCTTTACTTCTTTTTTTACAACTTTATCAAGGCATATATTGGCCAGCCTGTACTTCTCTTCACTATCAATTCCGATTGATCTCAAGTATTTAAATACTGGAATATAAGGGGTGTTCTTACTGGCGCGGGGTAGCACGTTGTCAACAATTTGTTGATGATCGAAGCCTTTGTTATCAAGCAATAGATCTTCGATTAGCTCCTCTGCACCTATCGCCGCATATCCAATTGGTGCTGGGCCCGCGTGCTCTTTTGATGCAACTCCAACTCCAACTAAAAATTCAACATCCTCTTTTGATTCAATTTCGTCGATATCCACCACGCATATCTTCTTTTCTGGCTCTGCCGACTGCACTAACTCATAAAGTTGTTCTTTGCAGTACCGCAGAACTCTTGCAGGAATTTTCCGCTTTGTTGTATCAATGGCTTGATAGACCTCTCCGAAGTTATTGGTCTTCACCAGAACCAACGGTATCTGCACACCGTTTATGGCTAGATATGTATCAGAAATAATTGGTTCTTCGCCATTAGACAAGCGCTGTACGAATATTAGATTTTTCCTTAGTTGCTCTATCTTGTCCGTGCCGATACATGAAGCAATTGCTCTTAGGAGGCTGCTTATGTTTTCATCAGAAATTGAATAACCAATAAACACAATTGGATGCTCGACAAACAGAGTTATTAATTTGGCAGCAAGATAAGTATTTTTTTCGTTAAATTCATCGTAATCCTTTTTCGTCATTACTAACGAAGACGGTTCAGTAGAGCAGCCGTGAATCTTGTAGATTTCGCCAATTTCGTGGGGATGTGAAAACAGCAGCTCTTCTTGACCTATATAAGTTCTATGTTCAGGAAAAAGCTGTTCAATAAACATATCCCAGTTCGTGGTTATGACACCATCAACATTCAGTCCTGATAATAGCGAAACTTCTTCTTTATATTCAGAGTCCATCGCTTTTGACTGATCTAGGGTTGATAGATAGTTGCAGATTTCAATACGTAGAGCTGATGTTTCATCTTTCACTTTTGACTTGAAGCGCTCTACGCTTTTTTTATAATCTTCTGAGTTCCACCAGATCTCATTGAAATCTCTTGCTAAGAGAGCTGCAACGGTAGGGTAGTGCCCATTTGCAGAAGCTAGATAATACTCAAACGGCTTTCCAGTAACACAGAATCTCTCTAGAAGTCCTCTCCAATCCTCAAGACCTAAGTAGCGTCTCGAAAACCCCGATCCAACAAACAGAAATGGTCCCGCTTTTCTTGATCTAAAAATCTCAATCAATTTTGATGTTATACCCATAAATACCTTAGTTAGGTCAAAATTTCGAAACATTCAAGGTAAAATCGACTTCAAGAACGAAGCCAAATCTTAATCGGAAAATATCCAATATCTTACTTCGATAGCTACGCTCCGTATCCTTGTTCGAAGCGTAATCGTTTTATGCCGGCCTGATCGATAAACGTTAGTTTCGTGCCCCACTCCCAATAACACGGAAAAGTAATCAATATCGATCAGGCTAATTCGGGATAAAGAGGCATCGTATACACCGAATTCAAGAATCTCATCGGCAATTACCGAGATACCTCTTTCGTCATCGCCGCCAACATCGGGCTTATAAGCTCGATGGCCAGCGCCTCGAAGCTTTCGTCCAGAGGATCGCTGCCTCGATAAACCGTCTGGTAATAGGAATTCACGCTTTCACCGGCCTGAAACTCCGACCCTTCCCAGATACTCCAGGCCTGCCTTAGCGCGTTGAGCCGGATAGCCTCCGGATCGCCGCCAAGTCTGGCCGGCGGATCGTGTATGCAGCGGGCGTAGGCATGACTGGCCTTGGGAAAGAAGGGCAGCGGGGCGGATAGTCCCTGCCAGTAGGCGTTCAATAGTTTCACGAGTTCGTTTTCGGGATCGTGGACCGCATGGAATGTGAGGGTTTGCTTGGGCGTGTGCAGGATGGATTGCGGCGTCACGTTTTTCGGGGCGATCAGGCAAAGCATCAGGTGCCGGAGCCAGAGGTCGAAGAGCTGGCGGGGGCTCGGCTCTTCGAAGCTGTAGTCGGTAAGGCCGCTAGCGCCGACTTCGGCGAGGGAGCCGATGAGGCGCAGGCCGTTCGCTTCGAAATCCACCGGCATCGGCTCGAAGCGGGGTTTGACGAGCTCCGGGAGCAGTTTGACGGCGAAGCTTTCGACCAACCGTTGCTCCTTGCCGTGCAGCGCTTCGCCGAAGCGGCCGTGGGGCAAAAGGCCCTGGGCGTCGGCGAGCAGCAGCGCGCTGTGCGGTTCTCGGTCCAGCGCCAAGGCGTTCAGGAGGTTCTGGCGGACCTGGTTTCTCGTTCGGTAATCGAGCGCAAACGGTTCGCGCACTTCGAACTCCGTTGCGGCGTCTTCCAGAACCAGGTTCAGCCGCCGACGCAGAAGATAACGGGCGGGGTTGCTGAAGAAATAAGCAAGGCCTTCCGGATCGACCGTGCGCCATTCCTCTTCGGGTTCCGGTAGAGGGCCGGAAAACAAGGGTGCGGGCTCCTGGTCGCCTCGTCCGATCAGGCGGGCCGCGGCCAGCCAAGTCGACGAATAGCCCGGCAACCTTGCGTCGTCCTTGAAGTAGCCGGGATCGAACGGTTGCAGCGGGTGCTGGGTAACGAGATGGGACTCGATGTCGCCTTCGGCCAGCTCGCAGCTTTGTTTCGCGACGTCGATGAGTTCGGACACCAAAGGGGAAGGCGGGAGTTCGGCGTTGTCGCGGACGCTGCGGCCCACATAGCTGAGATAAAACACCTCGCGCGCCGACAGCAGCGTTTCCAGGAAGAGATAGCGGTCGTCCAGCCGGCGGGAACGGTCTCCCCGGCGGGGATGCTTCGCCATCAGGTCGAAGTCGGGGGGATGGCGCTGACGCGGAAAGCTGTCGTGGTTCAGGCCGAGCACGGCGATGACCTTGAACGGCAGGCTGCGCATCGGCACCATCGCGCAGAAGGTGACCGCGCCGGTCAAAAAGCCGCCGGCGCTCGATGGCTGACACAGGCGGTCGGCGAGCCAGCGCTTGATCACCCGTATCCCGACCGGCTCGCGGAAGCCGGCTTGTTCCGAGAGTTCCCGCAGCAGATCGAGGGTGCCGCGCAGCTGGAGCAGCAGCGTTTCGTCCTCGTCCCGCGGATCGAACAGCCGGTCGATGAAGCTGTTCAAGCGCTCGACCCACTCCGTCACGGGCTGCTTCGCCTTGAACCGGTCCGCCCATTCGAACAGGGTTTCCAGAAATTCCGCGAACCGCTCCAGGATCAAGACCCGGCTGCCTTCGATGTCGTCGTAAGGCAGGGTTTCGGCGAACAGCGGAAAGCCGTCGCCCGCCAGTTCCTGCGGCAGGGCATAGCCCAGCATCAGGCGCTTCAGGCCGTCGCGCCAGGTGTGGCGAGGAACGTCCGGCAACCGGTATTCGGTCTTGTGGGTCCCGTCCCGCCCCCAGCGGGTGCCGACCGACCGCGCCCAGTGATGGATCATGGGAAGATCGTCTTCGCACAGCCGGAAACGGCGCTGTATGGCGGGTTGCTCCAAAAAGCCGAGCGTCGTGTCCGCCGCGAATCGGCTCTCCGGCAAATCGAGCAGCGCGAGAAAAGTCTCCAGGAGCGGCTGTTCGTGGGTCAAACCGCGGTCGGCGATGCTGAAGGGGATTTGCGGCGCATCGTGGCTTTCGGCGAATACCGCTTCGATGTAAGGCGTGTATTGCTCGATGTCCGGCGTCAGCACGGCCACGTCGCTCGGTTTCAATTCAGGATCGAGGTCGAACAGCGCCAGAAGCTGATCGCGCAGGACTTCGACTTCGCGCATTGGGCTGTGGCAGGCATGGACTTGCAGCGAGCGGTCGTCCGGCCGTACGGCCAAGCGCCCGGCGCTGCGGCGGTCGATCAGTTCCAGGATGTCGGCCTGGAGTATGTGCAGCAGCGAATCGCGCGGCGGTTCCGCCCGAAACAAGCTGTGCAGCTCGGAATGCTCGGCCACGGAATCGAAAAATTCGCGGCCTTGTTTCCCTAGCGATGCCAGCAAGGGATGCCCCACTTCCAGGTACAGATCTTCCGGCGAGCGTTCTCCGGCCACGCGGCCGATTTCCCGTTCATCCCGGATTTCGCCCCAGTATTCGCGGCAGGGATTGAGCGCGTATAGATTGATCTCGGTATGCCTGGCGAGCGCATTCAGCACGTACAGAAAGGCCGGCGGCAGCGAGGAAACGCCGAAGATGGCGATGCGCCGCGGAAGCCGATCGGCCGCCGAGTCGGATTCGAGCGCCGTCAGCAGTTCGTTCATGAAACGGGCGCGATGGGGCGCAGCTTCCCCCATGCTCAGGTCGCGCCACAATAGGGCTTGCCAGTCCTCGTCGCCGTCCAAGGCGAGCGTTTCGCCGCGTTCCCAGGCGGCTATCCAGTCGGCCCGGTACATCAGATATTGATCGAACAGATCGGCGATCCGCCTGGCGAGTTGGAACCGGCGGAGTTCGTCTCCGTTTTGGAGATACCCGGACAGGCGCGGAGTTCGCTCCAGATTTGCGGTTCTCCCCAGCCAGTCGAAGATGCGGAAGGTGAGTACCTCGGAAGAGAATGCCGAACGCCTCGGGAGTTCGCCGAGGAATTGCCGAAGCAGGTCCCAGATGAACGAGGCCGGCAGCAGAAAACGGACGTTGGCGCAGATGCCGAGATTGTCCGCAAGGCGCAGGGACAGCCAGCGTCCCATGCCAAGGCTTTGAACGATGACGATTTCCGGTTCGAAGGGGGAGGCCGGCGGTGTGCTGTCCGCCGTCAAAAGTTCGGCGAGAAATTCCAGCTTGTCGGATTGGTAGAGGCGAAGCACGGGGCGGTCAGTTAGGTTTCGTTCTTAATACCCTCACCCTAGCCCTCTCCCGGCGGGAGAGGGAAAGATCGGTATTGCCATGCAAATAGCGGATTGCGCTTGGGCCCGCCTCGTGGGAAAGGCTCCGGCTTACGAGGTGCAGCGCCGTAGGCTGGGTCCAGGAACGAGACCCAGCATTTTCAGGAGATCAGATGCGAGATCGAACTGGAATTACGCAAAGCTCCATTCCAGCCTACGGACTTTGCCATTCCTGCGGCGCGGGGATGCCGGTTTACGCCTTGCCCAGATGAGGCCACTGATAGCCCTTGAGCAGGCCCTGCCAGTAGATCACCGGAATGATGTAGCGCTTCAACAGATACATGCTGTAGCGCTCCTTGCCCTGGTCGAAGGGAAAGGTTTCCTTGGGCTTCAGGTCGTAGTCGAATTCGGCCAGGATCAGCTTGCCGTAACCGGTGATCAGCGGGCACGAAGTATAGCCGTCGTATTTGGCTACCGGCTGTCCGCCGTTCATGACCGACAGGAGATTCGCGGTCAGGATCGGGCTTTGCGCCCGGACTGCCGCCGCCGTCTTGGACGTGGGCAGGCTGCTGGCATCGCCCAGGCTGAACACGTTGGGGTAGCGGACGTGCTGCAAGGTGTCCTTATTTACGTCCACCCACCCGCCTTCGTTCCCGAGCGGACTTTTCTTTAGGAAGTCGGGAGCGCTCATGGGCGGAACCACGTGGATCATGTCGTAGGGCTGAACGACGTTCTCTCCGGTATCGAGATTCTTGAACACGGCCTCTTTCGACGCCGGGCGCAGTTCCACCAGATTGTGCTTGAAATGAACTTCGATATTGCGCGGTTTCACCACCTGTTCCATCAGGCTGGCGGCGTATTTGGGCGCGCTGAAGATGGTGGGCGTGGCGCAGTAGTAGACGACGCGGGATTTGTCGCGCAGGCCGTGCTTGCGGAAATAATCCTCCGCCAAATACATGATTTTCTGCGGTGCGCCGGCGCATTTGATGGGCGGCGGCGGAAAAGTGAACACGGCGTTGCCGCCCTTGAAGTTCCGGATGTTTTCCCAGGTGGTGTTCACGGTGTCGTAGCTGTAATTGCTGCACACCCCGTCCTTGCCTACCGCTTCCTTTACGCCCGGGATCTTGTCCCAGTCGATCTGTAGCCCCGGACAGACGACCAGGTAGTCGTAGCCGATTTCCTTGCCGCCCTCGGTTTTCAGCGAATTATTGGCGGGATCGAACTCCGCGGCGGCATCGCGTATCCAGGTGGCGCCTTTGGGGATCAACTCGGCCATCGGTTTGACCGACTGCTCGCGAGTGACGACGCCGCCTCCGACGAACGTCCAGAAGGGCTGGTAATAATGCTTCTCGGACGGCTCGATGATGGCGACATCCGTTATCCCGGCATGCAGCAGACGGGCGGCGATGCCGAGCCCGGCGGCGCCGCCGCCGATCACTACGACACGATGATGAATCTTGCTATCCATGGGGTCTTCCTCTTGGGTGGATGAGTTTTAGAATTTATTAATCGAGATTTCTTATTTTCAGATTCATTCTCAATGATTTGGCTTGTCCGCCCAATTCTGCCTTGCATGGAGGTCCTTTGACAATGTATTCCGGTTTTGGACCGGCTGTCGGCCTGCCCGAATGTCGCCCCGCCCGGATTAGGTAAGTCTTTGTAATGGCTGAGGCCAATTTAACCTGCTATCTTCATGTGGCGGAGGAACAACACGCTTTGGGAGTTCAGTCGCGCTTTAGTTTGTTCATCAATTACAAGGAAACAATAATGTTTAAGAAACCGTCTGTAATTACCGTTTGCGTCGCTACCGGGATGATCGTTTCGGCCTCTGCTTCTGCGGATATCGTGATCAAGTCGGGGGTAGGGCGTACTCAAACGGTTATGGAAGCCTCGATTCATTACGACGATTTGGGAAATGACGATATCGATTGGCCGGCGATAGCGCCGAATTACGAGGGAGATACCCAGCTCGGAGAAATGGCCGTAAAAGTAGATAACAAGACTACGTTGGTATGCGCCGTCTTGGGGAAAGGATACGATCTACAGGTTTTTACGGACGGCTCCGGAGCGCCCGTCATGCTTCCGACAGGACAGCCTCTCGTGGTGCCCGGCCATCTTCGCCATGTCATCACGTGTACCGATTCGTCGGGTTCGGAACTGTCGCGGTTGAGCACCGATGGCGATACGCCTGTCAGCTTTTCTCCGGTAGCATATCCTTGTAAATGGGCGGTCACGGAAATCATGTATGTCAAGGCGCCCGTGCTCACGGTGGGGCCAATTACCGCTCCCGGAAATACTGGAACGTTCAGTGGCGTTACAGGCGGCACCCTTACTGTAAAGGGTACGATCAATGCCTGTACCGGCCAAAATGTATTCACGAGTATTACCGGAACGCTTACCAATTAAGCATGGATTACTAATCTCGATTTCATAATGCCTAAGGGATCGGCTTAGCCGGCTGATACAGATTATGCCGATCCCCGTTTTCTGGCTCTGTATCTGAATACCCGTTCCCGTGCCGCAGTTGCTCGCTCCTCGTATCGGCCGTAGCGCTGCCGGGGTTGATCTCGCTCTTGGAGCATTCAGCCATCAGCCTCCTTTCGTTTCCAAGCGTCCGAATTTTGGCGCCTTGCTGGCTTTTGTCTTGCCGTAGGGCGACGAAAAGCGTTCAGGGCTTGCTAATGCCTTGTCGGTGCTAAGCTTTTTTTGTGGGCATCATTGTTGCTGAAGGCAGCAGAAAACTTTGGAAAACCGCGATGGCGCAACAAGACAAACTGGATTTAGGCGAAGAAAAGAAGAAGTCATCCAAGAGCGTTATTTTTATCGTTCTCGGAGCGATGCTGGGAACGCTCCTTGCCGTGTTCGCAGCGCTTTATTTTTGGGGGATCTTCCCACCGAAGCAGAACGAGAATGAGGCGGCTGCGGAATCCCGTGACGGCGGGGCACTCGCGCTGCCGATGATCTATTTCGCTATCGACCCGGCTTTCGTGGTCAATTTCAAGAGCAATCCGGATGCCCGCCTGCTCCAGGTTGGCCTTAGCGTCGCTTCGAAAAATCAAGCCGTGATCGACGCGGTGAAAAAGCATTCGCCGATGATCCGCAACAACGTGCTTTTGCTGCTGAGCGGCCAGGAGCCGGCGGGGCTCAAGACGGCCGAAGGCAAAGAGGCGCTCAGGGGCAAGCTGCTCGAGGAAATCAACGCGGTAGTTTCTAAGCAAACGGGCCACAAGGAAGGCGCCGAAGAGGTTTTTTTCACCGGATTCATCATGCAATAGCCATGGCCGTTCATGATCTTTTGACTCAGGAAGAAATCGACGCGCTTCTGCACGGCGTCGACGACGGAGATATCGGAACCGAATCGGAGATCGATTTTCGAAGCGGCGAGGTACGGACCTACGACTTCACCAGTCAGGACCGCATCGTGCGCGGGCGGATGCCCACTCTGGAGATGATCAACGACCGCTTCGTCCGTCATTTCCGCATCAGTCTGTTCAATTTGCTGCGGCGCTCCGCGGAGATTTCGGTATTGGGCGTTCAGGTCCTGAAGTTCTCGGAATACGTGCACAGCCTGTTCGTTCCGACCAATCTGAACGTCATCCGGCTCAACCCCTTGCGTGGGCGTGGTTTGATGGTCATGGAGCCGACCCTGGTGTTCACCGTCGTGGACAATTTTTTCGGCGGCAGCGGTCAGTTCTACAACAAAATCGAGGGACGCGAGTTCACGCCGACCGAGATGCGGGTCATTCAGATGCTGCTCGAGCTGATTTTCAAGGACATGAAAGAGGCCTGGGCGCCGGTCATGCCGATCGAGTTCGAGTATCTGGGTTCGGAAGTGAACCCGCAGTTCGCCAACATCGTGAGTCCCGCCGAGGTCGTCGTGGTCTCCACCATACATATCGAAGTGGAAGGCGGGGGAGGCGATCTGCACATTACCCTGCCGTATTCCATGATCGAGCCGATCAGGGAACTTCTGGATGCCGGTATTCAGGGGGATAGAAGCGATGATTCGGACGACCGTTGGCGCACGGCTCTGCAAGCGGAAATCCTGGATGCCGAAATCGAGATGCACAGCACCTTGGTCGAAAAGACCTTGTCGTTGGAGGACATGTTGCGGTTGAGAGCCGGCGACGTGATTCCGATCGAAATGCCGGAGACCATTACGGTCGTCGTCGACGACATCCCCGTATTTCGCGGCAAGGTCGGGATCTCGCGGGGCAATTACGCAGTGCAGATTCTGGAGAAGATCAGCCGCGCAAGCGGGGATAAAGAACGCTTAATCGGGGTATTGGGAAGCGGAGTTGAACGAGCATGAGCGACGAATTGGAAGAATCGATCGAAGGCGCTGACGGGGGCGACGAATCCGAAGATCTAGCCGACGATTGGGCCGCCGCCCTGCTGGAGCAGCAAGAGGCTGCCAAAAAAATGGCGGAGCCTCCCCGCCAGCCGGCGGCTCCGAGACCCGAACCCGCGACCTTCGAAGATCTCGGGAGATCTCCGCCGGCGGCGGACGTGGCAAAAATCGAGGACATCAACCTGGACGTGCTGCTGGACGTTCCGGTGACCATCGCGATGGAGATAGGGCGCACTAAGATCAACATCCGCAATTTGTTGCAGCTGACCCAGGGCTCGGTGGTCGAGCTGGACCGGCTGGCGGGCGAACCCATGGATGTGCTGGTGAACGGCACGCTGATCGCTCACGGCGAAGTGGTGGTGGTGAACGACAAGTTCGGTATTCGTCTCACCGATGTCATCAGTCCCGCGGAGCGGGTGAGAAAGCTGAAATGAAGGCCCATGTCTTTGCGGTGGTTTCGTCGCTGATGTCGCCGGTTCTGCTGGCCGACACCGCTTCCGCCGTACCCAAGGCCTTGCCTTCGGTGGATATGGCGAAGAGTCTGACCGGATTGCTGGCGGTATTGGCGGTCATTTTCACTCTGGCCTGGCTGCTGCGGCGATTCGGCAGCTTTTCCCGGCTCGCGCCGGGAAGCTTTCGCGTGTTGGCCGCGGTTTCGCTGGGATCTCGGGAGCGGGTCGTGTTGTTGCAGGCAGGTGGGAAACAACTGGTGCTGGGGGTGGCGCCAGGACGGGTCGAGACCCTGTGCATCCTGGAAAATTCGGAAATCATCCCGGTCGAGAGCGGAATGCCGTCGGCCGGGGCCTCTTTCGCCGAACGCTTGCACGAGTTGACGGGGCGGCGATCATGAACCGTCGGCCGTACTTCGCTCTGACGTCTCTCGGGATGATCGCGGCTCTATTTGCGTTGTCGATTCCCTCGGCGCAAGGCGCTCCCGGCATCGAGGCTTTCACCGTGGCCGCCAACGGCCAGGGCAGCCAGACCTACACGGTCACGATACAGGTTCTGGCGCTGATGACGGCGCTGACCGTGCTGCCCTCGCTGTTGCTCAGCATGACCTCGTTTACCCGCATCATGATCGTCCTGGCGATCTTGCGGCAGGCACTAGGCGCCGGTCAGACGCCCAACAATCAGGTACTGCTCGGCATTTCGCTGTTTCTGACCCTGTTTACCATGCTGCCGGTGTTCGAGCAGGTGAACGAACAGGCCCTGCAGCCTTATATGAAAGAACAGCTGGCGCCGGGCGCGGCCCTCGAACGCGCCGCGGTTCCGTTCCGCCAGTTCATGCTCAAGCAGACGCGGGAAACCGATTTGGAGCTTTTCGCGCGCATATCCGGCAAGCAGGACATCGCCAGTCCCGAGGCGACGCCATTTTCCTTGCTGGTGCCGGCCTTCATGACCAGCGAGCTGAAGACGGCTTTTCAAATGGGATTTCTTTTGTTCCTGCCGTTTCTGATCATCGATCTGGTGGTGGCCACCATACTGATGTCGATGGGCATGATGATGCTGTCGCCCATGATCGTTTCGCTTCCCTTCAAGCTTTTGCTGTTCGTCCTGGTGGACGGTTGGGCGCTGGTGGTCGAGACGCTCGCGGCGAGTTTTTTCGTCGAGTAGGTCTTTACAGCAGGTATTAGAGCGTTTTTCATCCCGGTGTACGGCTTCGTGTGGGGTGGGAAGAACGTAGGTCGGCAATCCCTTCCCAATCGCAAACGGCATCTCTGGGAGCGCCAGAGCTGCCCTTCCGACAAAGCCCTTTGCCGAGCCAGTAGGTCGGCAAGGGATTGCCGACCTACCTATGGCGCTCCCTTACACCGAATCAGAAAATGCTATAGGGAAGAGATGCCGGGATTACCCGTCATTCCGGCACGGATTGCTCGCCCCTTCCCTGGGGCTCGTCCTTCGGACCGTGCTCCGCACGTCCAAATTTGCTCCAGGCAAATTTGTGCCGGACAAATCGGCAGGATTGCCGATTTGCACGCGAAGCGCCCGTAGGGTGCCGCACAGGGACTGTGCGGCATGAATCCAGAGGCCAAGGATGGCGAGGCGTCTACGTCCCTGTAACCTGGACCCCGGCATTCCTTGCCGGGGTGACGATATGGTTTGACTTTCATTACGAACAGTAAATGACACCCGAAACCATTGCCGCCCTGGGCCAGCAAGCCATGACCGTCACCATGCAGATCAGCGCGCCCATGCTGCTGGTGGCCCTTGCCGTCGGACTCGTGATCGCCCTGTTCCAGGCCGCCACCCAGATCAACGAGATGACCCTTACGTTCGTGCCCAAGCTCATCGCCATGGCCATCGTGCTGATGCTGGCCGGACCCTGGATGCTGCAACTGCTGATCGATTACACCCGGTCGTTGATTCGCAGCATACCCAGCCTGATCGGTTGAAGTCTGTGCAGTTCAGCGAAAGCCAGCTCCTGACTCTGGTCGCCGGCATCGCATGGCCTTTCTTGCGCGTTAGCGCGCTGTTTCTTGCGATACCGATCTTTACCGGCCATATGGTGCCGGTCCGTGTCCGCGTCATGCTGGCGGCGTCCGTCACCTGGCTGATCTCGCCGATGTTGCCGGTCATGCCCGATGCGGAACTATTCAGCTTGTTCGGTTTCTGGATCGCCGTTCAGCAATTCCTGATTGGTCTCGCAATCGGTCTCGTTCTGCACCTGGTTTTCGAAGCCGTCGTTTTCGGCGGGCAGAGCGTCGCCTACAGCATGGGACTGGGTTTTGCGTCCATGGTCGATCCGCAGACCGGCGTGCAGGTTCCGGTCATCGCCCAGTTTTACCAAATCTTGGCGACGCTGCTGTTCCTGGCCATGGACGGACATCTGATACTGATCCGGCTGCTGGTCGACAGCTTTCAAATGCTGCCGGTCGGGTTCGAAGGTTTGAGTGCCGACGGAATGCGGCGGCTGGCGCTCTGGGCGAGCCGCTTGTTTGCTGCGGGAGTTCTGTTTTCCTTGCCGCTGGTAACGGCCTTGCTGTTGGTTAATCTGGGGTTCGGCGTAGCCAGCCGTGCGGCGCCCCAGCTCAATATTTTCTCGGTCGGATTCCCGGTCAGCTTGGGGTTGGGACTGTTTCTGATCGGCATCAGCCTGCCGGACGTTTTAAGCCTCTTTTCCGGCTTTCTCGATGACGGGTATCAATTGATGACTGCGATTCTGCAGTAGGACTAATTCCATTCGGCATTCGAATGGACATTCATCGTAGGATGGGTAGAGCGAAGCGAAACCCATCCCACAAAAATGAATTCCTTATTGAAAGCGATTTGGAATAACCCA
This sequence comes from Methylocaldum sp. 14B, assembly GCF_002005105.1. Taxonomy (GTDB): domain Bacteria; phylum Pseudomonadota; class Gammaproteobacteria; order Methylococcales; family Methylococcaceae; genus Methylocaldum. Next base: position 59,471 of record NZ_MSCV01000015.1, read on the forward strand.
CCCTTACAAAAGTTAATTCCGTAATTGAAAGCGATTTGAAATAAGGTGTCATGGCCGAGGAATCCGATCAGGAACGAACAGAGGACCCTACCAGTAAACGCCTGAGCGACGCTCGGAAAAAAGGACAGATTCCGCGATCGCGCGAATTGAATACCCTCGTTCTTCTGCTGACCGGTTCGGTAGCGATATTCGCCTTCGGCGGCGGCATGGCGCAAAGCCTGTGGCAAATCATGGAGGGAGACTTTCGTCTGAGTCGCCGCGACCTTTTCGATCCCGCGGCGCCGCTTGCCCATCTCGGCCGGGACTTGCTGGCCGCGGGCCAGGTTCTGCTCCCGATCCTCGGTCTTGCCGTTCTGGCTGCCCTGGCCGCTCCCATGGCGCTGGGGGGCTGGAATTTCAGCGGCGAGAACCTGATACCCAAGCCGGAAAAGCTCAATCCCATAAAGGGCCTGGCTCGCATGGTCTCGGTTCAGGCCCTCGCGGAAGTCGTGAAGTCGGTTCTGAAATTTCTCTTGATCGGTTTTGTGACCGCCGGACTGCTGACGGCTTATTTCGACGATCTCGTCGGTCTCGGCCGCCAGGCTTTGCTTCCGGCGGCGAATCAAATCGCGCGCCTCGTCATGACGTTCATTTTCTGGCTGTGCGCTTCGCTGGGGCTGATCGCGATCGTGGACGTGCCCTTTCAGCTCTGGAACCACAAGCGCCAGTTAAAGATGACGCGCCAGGAAGTCAAGGACGAGATGCGCGAAGTCGAAGGCAAACCGGAAGTGAAAAGCCGGATTCGCAGCTTGCAGATGGAGCTGGCGCGGCGCCGAATGATGGACGAGGTGCCGAAGGCCGACGTCATCGTGACCAACCCGACCCATTACGCGGTGGCCCTGAGATACGACCAGGCCGGCATGAAAGCGCCCAAAGTCGTCGCCAAGGGCGCGGACCTGGTGGCGGCCCAAATCCGGAATTTGGCCGTGGGTGCCGGTGTGCCGCTCCTGTCCGCGCCGCCGCTCGCCCGCGCGCTCTATGCGTCCACCGATCTCGACCGCGAAATTCCCGCCGGTCTCTATTTCGCGGTTGCCCAGGTTTTGGCTTACGTCTATCAACTCAAGGCGGCCCGGGTTTTCGGCGGCGACATTCCGACGCCGCCGACCGAATTCAAGATCCCGGAAGAATTCTTGCGCAAGGCTGCCGACGCGTAAGCCGCATACTGCCTGCATTTTTTTCGGAGGGTCCGGCTCTGCGGCCGGTCGGCACGAAACGTGATTACCTTCGCTGTCACTGAAGGTTACGCACGGTTTTCGTCATGGCCGCAACAGTTTTGGAACGAATCAAAGTCGCCGGCAAACTCGGCTTGGGGGCTCCTCTCGTCATTCTTCTCATGATGATGATGATGGTGCTGCCGCTGCCGCCGTTCATTCTCGATCTGCTGTTCACCTTCAATATCGCGTTTTCGCTGCTGATCCTGCTGGTGACGATTTACACGCTGCGCCCGCTGGATTTCGCCGTGTTTCCGTCGGTCCTGCTGGTCGCCACGCTCCTCCGACTGAGCCTCAACGTGGCCTCGACCCGCGTGGTCCTGCTGGAAGGGCATAAGGGTCCCGACGCGGCCGGCAAGGTGATCGAGGCATTCGGCGAATTCGTGATCGGCGGCAACTACGCCGTGGGTCTGGTGGTGTTCATCATTCTGGTCATCATCAATTTCGTGGTCGTTACCAAGGGCGCCGGGCGCGTGTCGGAAGTCAGCGCGCGGTTCACCCTGGATGCGATGCCCGGCAAGCAGATGGCGATCGATGCCGATCTCAATGCCGGTCTCATCAATCAGGATGAAGCCCGGACGAGACGCCAGGAGGTCTCGCGCGAGGCGGATTTCTACGGATCGATGGACGGCGCCAGCAAGTTCGTCCGGGGCGATGCCATAGCCGGCATCCTCATCTTGCTCATCAACGTGGTCGGCGGGCTGATCGTCGGCATGCTTCAGCACGATCTGGCGTTTTCCGAAGCCCTGCACAATTACACGCTGCTGACCATCGGCGACGGTTTGGTGGCTCAGATCCCCTCGCTGTTGCTGTCGGTCGGGTCGGCCATGATCGTGACCCGTGTGTCCAGTAGCAACGAGAACATCGGCGCCCAGTTCAGCGCTCAATTTTTTGCCGACCCGAGGCCTCTTGCGCTTTCCGCCGGTGTGGTCGGACTCTTGGGCCTGATTCCCGGCATGCCGAATCTTGCCTTTTTGCTTCTGGCGGGCGCCATGGGCGCGTCGTCCTATTCCATTTTCAAGCGTCAGCGGCGCGAGCGCGAATTGGCGGAAGCGCGCGTCGCGGCCGGGCCCTCGGCCGCCGCGCCCGAAGTGAAAGAGCTCGGCTGGGACGATGTCGTTCCGGTCGATCTCATCGGGCTGGAAGTGGGCTATCGGCTCATCCCGCTGGTCGACAAGAATCAGGGCGGGCAGCTCATGTCGAAGATCAAGGGCGTGCGCAAGAAGCTGTCCCAGGATCTCGGATTCCTGATCCCCTCGGTGCACATCCGGGACAACCTGGACCTGACTCCCAACGCCTACCGCATCAGCCTGCTCGGCGTCACCGTCGGGGAGGCCGAAGTGTTTCCGGATCGCCTGATGGCCATCAATCCGGGGCGGGTTTACGGAACGCTGAAGGGCGTCGAGGGCAAGGACCCGGCTTTCGGACTGGAGGCCGTCTGGATAGAACCGGATCAGCGCGACCACGCCCAGACGCTCGGTTATACCGTGGTCGATCCCGGTACCGTGGTGGTCACCCATCTCAGCCATTTGTTGCAGTCCCACGCCCACCAGCTGCTCGGACATCAGGAGACGCAGCAGTTACTCGACCTGCTCGCCAAATCGATGCCGCGGCTGGTCGAGGATCTCACGCCGAAAACCCTGCCTCTCAGCGTCATCGTCAAGGTGCTGCAAAACCTTCTTCAGGAGAACGTGCCGATTCGCGATATGCGGACCATCGCCGAAACTTTGGCGGAGTTCGGCGGCAGAAGCCAAGATCCCGGCGTTTTGACAGCGGTGGTGCGTGCCGCCCTCGGACGGCTAATCGTCCAGAAAATCAGTGGCATGGAGAAGGAAATCCCGGTTCTGACCCTGGATCCGGACCTGGAACAGTTGTTGCAAAAAATACTTCAAACGGCCGGACACGAGGGCGCCGGCATCGAACCGGGCTTGGCGGAGCAGCTCCACAAATCCTTGGATGAGAAGACGCAGAAGCTGGAAATGGAAGGACATCCCGCCATTCTGCTGGTGTCCTCGCCGGTGCGGCCCTGGTTGGCGCGCTTCGTGCGCCATTCCATCCCTGGGCTCAATGTTTTGGCTTACAACGAGATCCCGGAAGACCGGCAAGTCAGGGTGGTGGCCAGCATCGGCCAGCGCGGTTGAGCCGCCGCGCACAGTCCCGCTGCGCTTGCCGGAGTCGTTAGCAAAGTTTTGGGGACAGCTTCCGAAAGACTAGGACATAGGCATGAAGATCAAACGATATTTCGCACCCGATATTCGTCAAGCGATCCGCATGGTCCGCGAAGAGCAGGGGCCGGACGCCGTGATTTTGTCCAACCGCAAAGTGGATGGCGGGGTGGAGATCGTCGCGGCTCGGGACTTCGACGAGCAGCTGTTATTGGATCGTGCGAAATCGGAGTCGCGCGGCGAATCGGAGACGGGCGACGCCGAACCGGTCGCGAAAGCCGAAACGGATACCCGGCGGCGCGCCGAGGACGCCTTTCGCGAGGCTCTTGGAAAGAGCTCGGCCGCACTGGGAGCAGGTTCGGCAGCGACGAGCCTTCGCAAGCCGGCTCCTTCCGTATCGGGCAAAGATATTCGCACAAATCGCCACCCCGGCAGGGAAGGGGCGAGTACTCCCTGCCGGAATGACAATCTTGGAGCTTGTGTAGATACCCATGCCATATCAGGGCGGAGCGAACAGGGCGGTCCTGCGGTCGAACCCGCTGCCGGAAAGCCGGCTTCCCGGCCCGAGCGAGAATCTTCTGTCGAAGCCGTCGTTTCCCAGCCGGCTCCTGCCAAACCGAGCGTCGATGCCGACGCGCTGAAGGAAATGCAACGGGAACTCAAACAGATGCGGCGCGTGATCGACGCCCATTTGAGTGAAACCGGATGGCAGGCCGCGGCGGGCCGAAATCCGACCCGACTGGATCTCTTGCGTCGTTTCGGCGCGCTCGGGTTCTCCAAGAAACTCAGTCTGGAACTGGCCGAGCGCTTGGGCGGCGTCGCCGACGCCGACGTCGCGTGGCAAGCGAGTCAACATGTCTTGGCACGGCAGATCCCGCTGGCCGAAGACAACCTGCTCGATTACGGCGGCGTCGTCGCCCTGGTCGGGCCTACGGGCGTCGGTAAGACGACGACGATTGCCAAGCTGGCGGCCCGGTTCAGACTCAAGCACGGACCGCGCCAAATCGCGCTGATCACCACCGACAACTACCGCATCGGGGCTCATGAGCAGCTCGGGACTTACGGCCGCATCCTCGACGTACCGGTCCGGGCGGCTTCCAGTATCGAGGATCTGCGTCAGCTGCTGTCGAGTTTCTACGATAAGCGCCTGGTGCTCATCGACACCGCCGGCATAGGGCAGCGCGACCGGCGTCTGGCCGAGCAAGCCGCACTGTTCAGCCGCACCGACATGCCCGTCAAATCCTATCTGGTCATGTCCGCGGCCAGCCAGCTGCGCGTGATGCAAGAGGCGGTGGAGGCCTTCAAGGTCTTTTCCCCGGAAGCCTGCATTCTTACCAAACTGGACGAAACCGGCCAACTCGGCGCCGCAGTGTCCACGGTGGTGGAGAACCGCTTGCCGGTCTCCTTCGTGTGCGACGGACAGCAGGTCCCGGAAGACCTGCACGTGGCGAGAACTCATCTATTATTAAACCGGTGTTTTGCCGAAAGGTCCGAAGCGGAGACTGTCGGCGCTCCGATGCCTACCTACGAAGACTGGATAGTCCATGCGAATGTTTGATACTGATCAGGCCGACGGAATTCGACGTATGGCACAGCCCAGGCCGGTGCGTGTCTTGGCGGTGAGCAGCGGCAAGGGCGGGGTCGGCAAAACCAATGTCGCCGTCAATCTCGGGGTCAGCCTATCCGAGCTCGGTCGGCACGCGGTCCTGCTGGATGCCGATTTGGGACTCGCAAACGTCGACGTGCTCCTGGGTTTGCAGCCTAAATTCAATCTGTCCCATGTATTGAGCGGCGAGCGCAGTTTGGACGAAATCCTCGTAGAAGGGCCGTCGGGGCTGAAGATCGTGCCGGCCTCGTCCGGTATTCAGCGCATGTCGGAGCTTACCACTGCGGAACAGGCCGCCGTGATTCGCGCCTTCGGGGAGATGAACCAGGACATCGACGTGCTGCTGGTCGACACGGCAGCGGGTATTTCGGGGGGCGTGGTCAACTTCGCGCGCGCATGCCAGGACATCATTCTGGTGGTGTGCGACGAGCCCACGTCGCTTACCGACGCTTACGCCTTCATCAAATTGCTGAACCGGGACTACGGCGTTCATCGGTTCCAAATCCTGCCCAATATGGTCCAGGACTATCAACAGGGTCAGGCGTTGTTCGGCAAGCTGTGCCGGGTGACGGACCGCTATCTCGACGTGACGCTCGATCTATTGGGCGTGGTTCCTCGCGACGAGCAATTGAGAAAGGCGGTTCAAAAGCAAACCCCGGTGGTCGTCGCCTATCCGCACAGCAAAGCGGCGCGGGCGTTTCGCGCCTTGGCGCTGAAAATGGATGCCTTGCCGATTTCCGGCCAAGCCAGTGGGCGGCTGGAGTTTTTCGTAGAGCGAATGATTCAGTACCACAGCGCAGCAGCCTTATGAGCGGCATCGCCTTGTACGCATCGGTACAGGCGCCCGGATTGGACGCCATCGTGGGGCAACACGCGTCACTGGTCAAACGGATTGCCTACCATCTCATGAGCCGGCTGCCGTCCAGCGTGCAAGTGGAGGACTTGATCCAGGCCGGCATGGTGGGCTTGCTGGAAGCAGCCCGCCAGTACGATCACGCTCAGGGCGCAAGTTTCGAAACCTATGCCGGGATCCGGATCCGCGGCGCGATGCTGGATGAGCTGAGGCGCTACGATTGGACGCCGCGCTCGGTTCATCGCAAGGCGCGTGATGTGGCTGAAGCAATGCGGAGCATCGAGGCCAGGACCGGGCGCGACGCCCGAGATGCGGAAGTCGCCGAGCATTTGGGACTGTCGCTCTCCGAATACCATCAGGTTCTTCACGATAGTTTGAGCTGTCGCATGTTCAGTTTCGAAGAGTTGTTGGAGGCCGGCGATTCGGCTTTGGACGACTGTGCGGATTCGGCCGCGCCTCCGGTCGAGGTATTGACCCAGTCCGGATTTGCCGAGGCTTTGGCGAACGCGATCGCGGGATTGCCGGAGCGCGAGCGCTTGGTGATTTCGCTCTATTACGAAGAGGAACTCAATTTGCGCGAAATCGGCGAAGTGCTGGGGGTCAGCGAGTCCCGAGTGTGTCAGTTGCAAAGCCAGGCCATGTTGCGCCTTAGGGCGAGAATGCAAGGCTGGCTGGATGCGGAGCAATCCGCCGGAGCCCGTTCGAAGGGAAGGCGAAAAGCCGCGCAAGTCTGAGGCCCCGATGAATCGATAATAAAAAATGGTTAACCGGAACGAGGTGAGCGTCCTTGAACAAGAACATGAAAATCCTGGTTGTGGATGACTTTTCCACCATGCGAAGGATCATCAGAAACCTGCTGCGGGAGCTCGGGTTCAACAATATTTTCGAAGCCGACGACGGGCAGAGTGCTCTGCCCAAATTGCAGTCGGGGGGAATCGATTTTCTGATCACCGATTGGAATATGCCCGGAATGACGGGTATCGATTTGCTGCGCGCCGTACGCGCCGATCCGAACCTGGCTCAGTTGCCGGTGTTGATGGTGACCGCCGAGGCGAAGCGGGACCAGATCGTGGAGGCGGCGCAGGCCGGTGTAAACGGCTATGTAATCAAGCCGTTTACCGCGGCCACCCTGCAAGAGAAGATCGAAAAGATCTTCGAACGCCTGGAAGCCTGATCGAACCTTTGGGGGCGGCTAATGACTGACAAGCAACCGTCCGCCGATGCGCGGATCGAACAGGCTCGCGCACTTCTGGCGGCATTGGAGCGCGGCGACGACGAGTCGGCCGACCGTATTCTCGATGATATCGGCCGGGTCCGGGAAACCCTGATGTTTCAGGAAGTCGGCAAGTTGACCCGCCAGCTCCACGACACGCTGGCGAATTTTTCCCTGGACGAAAGAATCGCGGATCTCACGGAGAACGAAATTCCCGACGCCAAAGAGCGCCTCAATTACGTCATCACCATGACCGAGCAGGCGGCGAACACCACCTTGAATGCAGTCGAATCCATCTTGCCGTTCGCCGAAAGTCTTCGCGAGCAGTCGAACGAACTCAGCGCCCAGTGGCAACGCTTTCGCCAGCGGGAAATGCCTTATGAGGAATTCAAGTCCCTGACTCAAGACCTGGCGCAGTATTTCGACGTTTCCGCAGGGCATTTGCAGACCATTCAGCATAGTCTCACCGAGGTGCTCATGGCGCAGGGGTTTCAGGATCTCACCGGCCAGATCATTCGGCGCGTGATCAAGCTCGTTCAGGATCTCGAGCACAGTCTGGTCGAATTGATCCGGATTTCGGGACGGCGCTTCAAGCCCTCCGGCGATAGCGTGCCGGAAACCAAATCGGAACCACTCGGCCCGGCTGTTCCGGGGGTGGACAAGAATACCGTGCAGAATCAAGACGACGTGGACAGTTTGCTGTCGAGTTTGGGTTTCTGAAGGTAAGGCGCAATGGCGATCGATCTCGATGACGAAATCGTTCAGGATTTCTTGGTAGAAGCCGGGGAAATACTGGAAAAGCTCAATGCTCAACTGGTCGAGCTTGAGCAGTCGCCGGACGATTACGATTTATTGAACGCCATTTTTCGCGGTTTTCACACCGTGAAGGGTGGAGCGGGGTTTCTCAATCTTGTCGCCTTGGTCGACGTTTGCCACAACGCCGAAGACGTATTCAACGTGCTTCGACAAGGCGAGCGGCGCGCCGACCCGGCCTTGATGGACGTCATTCTGGAAGTATTGGACGTCGTCAACGCCATGTTTCGGGACATCCGCTCCGGACACGATCCCGAACCGGCCGACCCGTCGCTGATCGATCGGCTGAAAGTTCTCGCCCAGCCGGGAAGCGATTCTACTCTTGTCCCGCCGGCTCCGGCGTCGGTGGAGCCCGAATCCGTTTCGGCGGCCGAACCCGAGAGGCTTCCGTCCGCGATGAATGTTGTGGAACAGGCGCTCGCGGCGATGCTGGAACCCGGCCAAGACGACGATCCGGCCGAGGCGGAATTCGAACCGTTGCCGGATGCGGCGGAGGAGCCGAGCCGACCCTCGCCCGTTTCGGTGGTTGACTCGAATGGCACGAGTTCGGATGAAATTACCGAAGAAGAATTCGAGCGTCTGCTGGACGAACTTCATGGCAGGGGCAAGCATGGCGGTGTGCCCGATGCGGCGCCGCTAAACGCTCCGAATGCCAAATCGCATGATGACATCACCGAGGAAGAATTCGAGCGCTTGCTGGATGAACTCCATGGCAAGGGCAAGCACACCGGCATGCCGAGCGCCGTGGTTCCCGAGGCGCCGAGACCTGTAGCCGAGAGCGATCGCATCACTGAGGAAGAATTCGATCGCCTGCTGGACGAGCTTCATGGCAAGGGCAAGCATGGCGGTGTACCGAATCAGGAGAGCGCGCGTCCAGCGGCTCTGTCTTCGGCACCTACGGAAGCGCGCAGCGCGACAAGGGAACCGGCCAAGACCGTCAAACCACAGGCGGCCGCGGCAGTTGAAACCACGGTCCGCGTCGATACCCAGCGTCTCGACGAGATCATGAACATGGTCGGCGAGCTGGTCTTGGTTCGCAACCGCTTTCAAACCCTCAAGATCGCGCTCAATGACGAGGAGATTGCCAAAGCGGTCGCCAACCTGGACGTGGTGACCTCGGATCTCCAGCTGTCCGTCATGAAGACGCGCATGCAGCCCATCAAGAAGGTATTCGGCCGCTTTCCCCGCGTGGTGCGGGATTTGGCCAGAAGCCTCAACAAGGAGGTGCAGCTCGAGTTGCGCGGCGAAGAAACCGATCTCGACAAAAATCTTGTCGAGGCCTTGGCAGATCCATTGGTGCATTTGGTTCGCAACGCGGTCGATCACGGCATCGAGACCCCCGAGGAGCGGATCGCAGCGGGTAAGCCGCGCGAGGGCTCGGTCGTTCTGACCGCGTCTCAGGAGGGCAATCATATCGAATTGACCATTGAGGACGACGGCAAAGGCATGGATCCGGACGTGCTCCGGCGCAAGGCCGTGGAAAAGGGACTGATGGACCAGGAGAGCGCCGCTCGCCTGGACGACAAGGATTGTTACAACTTGATTTTCATGCCCGGCTTTTCCACCAAGTCCGAGATTTCCGATATCTCCGGACGAGGTGTCGGCATGGATGTGGTAAAGACCCGAATAGCCCAGATGAACGGCTCGGTAGCCATCGATTCGAGCAAGGGGAAGGGCAGCCGCATCACCATCAAATTGCCGCTGACTTTGGCCATCATGCCGACTTTGATGGTCAAGCTGAACAATCAACCCTTCGCTCTTCCGTTGGCGAACGTCGTCGAAATCCTGGACCTCGACCTCACGAAGTCCAATACGGTCGATGGGCAGTTGGTGGTGCTGGTCCGGCAGCGCGCATTGCCATTGTTTTATCTCAAGGAATGGCTGGTTCCGGGCTACCGGTACGACAGAAATCAGGGCGGGAAGTCCGGCCATGTGGTGGTGGTGAATGTCGGGGGACGGCATGTCGGCTTCGTGGTCGACCATTTGGTCGGACAGGAAGAAGTCGTCATCAAGCCTTTGGGTGCGAAACTCCAGGGAGTATGCGGAATGGCCGGTGCGACGATTACCGGCGACGGAAAAATCGCCCTCATTCTGGATGTACCCGGTTTGATGAAACGGTACGCCTCCTTGCATTAAGCCTAGGACAACTAAGAGGTTTTCATGACGATCAGGGTTTTGGTGGTGGATGACTCGGGCTTCATACGCCGCAGACTGACCGAAATCCTCAACGCCGATGGCGACATGGAGGTCGTAGGAAGCGCCGCCGACGGCGCCGAGGCCGTGCAAAAGGCGGCATCCTTGAATCCGGACGTCATCACCATGGACGTGGATATGCCCGTAATGGATGGTATTACCGCGGTGCGCGAGATCATGAAAGATCGGCCCACGCCGATTCTGATGTTTTCCGCGTCCACCAAAGCGGGCGCCAAGGCTACCTTGGATGCTCTCGAGGCCGGCGCAATGGACTTCATGCCCAAACAATTGCAGGAAATCAGCGGAGACCAGGACTTGGCCAAGCGCATTTTGCGGCGGCGCGTTCGCGATTTGGCCGAGCATGCGGGGAGGCTGAGGCGGCTCCGTCGGCCATCGAGGCCTGTCGTTGCCCGGCCTCCGGCCGCCAAAGCGCAACTTCGGGATTTCCGTTTGCTGGTCATCGCCGCTTCTACCGGCGGCCCGGTGGCTATCCAGAAAGTTCTGACGCAAATTCCGGAGACCGCGTCGGTCCCCATTCTTTTGGTCCAGCACATGCCGGGAAATTTCACCGGCAGCTTTGCCGAACGCCTGGATCAGCTTTGCCGAATTCGGGTCAAGGAGGCCCAGAACGGCGACGAACTGCGACCCGGTGTCGCTCTTCTGGCGCCCGGCGGCTTTCAGTTGGAGCTGAGCGAGCACGGGGCGCGGAAAACCGTCGTCGTTCGGGAGAGCGGAAGCGGGGAACATTTTCGTCCCAGTGCCGATGTCACGTTTAGCTCCATAGCCAAGAACATGCCCGGCAAGGTTCTCGCCATCGTGCTGACCGGCATGGGATCGGACGGAAAGCTCGGAGCGGAAAAATTGAAAGCCAAGGGCGCGGCCATCTGGGCCCAGAACGAGCAGAGTTGCGTCGTTTACGGCATGCCGAAAGCGATCGTCGAAGCTAACCTGGCCGATTGCATCTACGATCTCGATGAAATGGCCGGCGAATTGAAGAATCTTTAGGCATGGACCCTTTAAGCATTATCGGAGTCACTCTCGGGCTCGCCGCCGTTCTAGGCGGCAATTGGCTCGAGGGTGGGCATATCCAGTCACTGCTGAACGGCCCGGCGATAGTGATCGTGTTCGGCGGTACGCTGGGTGCGACCATGCTGCAAACGCCGCCGGCAGCGTTTTTCTATGCCGTCAAAATGCTCAAATGGGTCTTCATGACGCCGCCGATAGATCATAAGGAACAAATCAAGAAAATCGTCAGCTGGAGTGCCTTGGCGCGGCGGGAAGGTCTGCTCGGCTTAGAGACCTTCATCAGCGCCGAGAAAGAACCGCTGGCGAAGAAAGGGCTTCAGTTGCTGGTCGACGGCAACGAGCCCGAGGCCATAAGGGACAGCTTGGAGGTGGAAATATACGCTCGCCAGCAGCGGGATTTGGGCGCGGCCAAGGTATACGAGGCGATGGGCGGCTACGCGCCGACCGTGGGAATCATCGGCGCGGTCATGGGGTTGATTCACGTGATGCAGAATTTGTCCGACCCCAGCAAGCTGGGGAGCGGCATCGCGACGGCATTCGTGGCGACGATTTACGGCGTCGGTCTCGCCAATTTGATCGTTCTTCCCATCGCCAACAAACTGAAATCCCGAGCACAGGCCAATAACCAGGCGCGGGAACTGATTCTGGAAGGAATCATTTCGATCGCGGAAGGCGAGAACCCGCGGAATATCGAAATGAAGCTGACCGGTTTCCTAGACGGATGACTAACGTATGTCGCGGCGGAAGCATTCGGAAGAAGAGCATGTGAACCTGGAGCGCTGGCTGGTTTCCTATGCCGATTTCATTACGCTTTTGTTTGCGTTTTTTGTCGTCATGTATGCAATTTCTTCGGTCAACGAAGGCAAGTATCGGGTGTTGTCGGAGTCGCTTTCCGCGGTGTTCAAGGAGCCGGGGAAGGAGCACAACCTCGGGCATACGCTGGAGCCGATTCAATTCGGCCAGTTGAAGAAAGGACAAGACCTTTTGGGCGAACCCGCGGCGTCGGACGGTTCGGCATCGTCCCAGGACAAGACTCGGCCGATGCCGGAGAATCTCGATGCGGAATACGCCCAGCTCGAGAGCCTGGCGGATCAGATCGAAGCGGCTTTATCGCCGTATATTCAGGACGATTTAGTTGCCGTCAAACGCCATGAGCTGTGGGTGGAGGTCGAAATGAAGAGCGGGATGTTTTTCTCCAGCGGCAAAGCCGAACTTTCTAAGGAATCGCTGCCCATACTTTACCGAATGTCCGAAATTTTCCGCGAAATCGACAACACCATTCATGTCGAGGGTCATACCGATAATCTGCCGATCAACACTCCCGAATTTCCTTCCAACTGGGCCTTGTCGTCCGCCCGCGCCGCCGTGGTGGTCAACCAATTGATGAGCAACGGCATCGATCCGCGCCGCATGGCGGCGATAGGCTACGGCGAGCATCATCCGATTGCCGACAACAGGACGGAGGAAGGACGCTACCAAAATCGGAGAGTGGTCATCGTTCTGATGTCCCACGGAGCGGCTCGTTACAAGCTTTCTTCCGGGGACCGAATTGAGGATTTCGGCGCTTCGCAAAAGCCGGTCTCTACGGAAGCGCCCATCACTCCGACGGAGGTTTCGAAGCCATGAGAATCTGGGCCGTATCCAACCAGAAAGGCGGCGTCGGCAAGACCACGACAGTCGTTACCTTGGGGGGGATTCTCGCGTCGCGGGGGTACCGAACTTTATTGATCGATCTCGATCCGCACGGTTCGCTGACCAGCTATTTCCGAATGAACCCGGATCAAATCGATGTCAGCGTCTACAACCTGTTTCAAGACGCAATTGCCAAGAAAAGCTTGCTTCCGGGTCCTTATATCGCCTCTACGGATTTCGAAGGGCTGTCGGTACTGCCGGCCTCGACCGCTATCGCGACCGTAGAGCGGCAGGGGGGCGCCGGCGGCATGGGGCTGGTAATTGCCAATAGTCTGGCAGCCGTTCGGAAGCAGTACGATTTCGTGCTGATCGACAGCCCACCCATGCTGGGTGTGCTGATGGTGAACGCACTAGCCGCCTGCGAACATTTGTTCATTCCGGTGTTGTCCGAGTTTCTCGCGCTCAAAGGGCTGGAGCGCATGCTGCACACCCTGGAAATGATCGGTAAGTCTCGGAAAACGCGATTGGATTACACGGTCGTTCCCACTTTGTTCGATCGGCGTACCCGCGCGTCGATACAAACCCTCAGGGTGATGCGCGAGCGTTATGGGGATCAGGTCTGGGATTCCGTGATTCCGGTCGATACCCAGGTGCGGGAAGCGAGCGACGCCGGAATTCCGCTGTCTTATTACATGCCCAAGGCCAAGGCTGTCATCGCCTACACCGAACTGCTCGAGCATATGTTGTCGCAAAATCGATCACGCTCGGTCGAGCCGGCTCTGGCAACCGCATGAAAGCCGATCGCCTAGCCCGAAGCACTACGGGATGGCAGGATCAAGTACTCCTTTTCTATCTGCGGAACCTGCTGAATCAAACCTACGGCCAGTCGGAAGCATTGCCGGCCGAGCGCACGGATTCCGACTCGGTAGCGGCATCCCAGCCCGTCCTGTCTGCTCCCGCGGCTTTGCCCGACTGGGCGCAATCGGAATTTCAAGTGGTTTATTTTCGAATCGGTCATACGGTTCTTGCCGCGCCGTTGACCGAGGTGAGGAGAATCGAACGCCTTGACGATTCGACGCGAGTGACGGTCTTGCCGGGAAAGCCAGATTGGTTTCAAGGGCTGACCCGATTTCAGGGCGAGATCATTCAACTGGCGGACACGGAGCTTCTCATAGGCGGCAAGCGTTCCATCTCCTTAGAAGATTCCCATCGTCATGCCTTATTACTTAATGAAGGGCGGTGGGGGTTGGTGTGCGGCGAGATCGTCGATATGGTCCGGCTGCGCGAAAGCGATGTCCGCTGGCGCGTAAACCGATCCCGGCGAGCATGGGCGGCCGGCACGATTATCGATCGCTTATGCGTGCTGGTGGATCCGCGCAGCCTGATTCCGGCCAGCCGATCCAAAAATCTGAGAGTTTTACGATAACGCTAGAGGCGAGAGGGTAATATGAGCGAAGCGTTGGCAAGACGCAGCGACCCGGTGAATCAGTGGGTCACATTCCGTTTGGGCGATGAAACTTACGGCATCAACGTAATGCAGGTACAGGAGGTGCTGCGTGTCACCGAAATTGCGCCGGTTCCGGGAGCGCCGGATTATGTGGTAGGTATTATCAATTTGCGCGGAAACGTGGTGACGGTAATCGATACCCGGCGGCGCTTCGCGCTGCCTCCCAAGCAGCCGGACGAGGCGTCGAGGATCGTCATTATCGAGGCGGACGATCAAGTCATCGGTATTTTGGTCGATAGTGTCGCGGAGGTGGTCGAACTCAGAGCTTCCGAAATTGAATCGGCTCCCAGCGTCGGCAATGAAGAAAGCGCCCGATACATTCAGGGCGTGACGAGTCATAATGGCGACTTGCTGATTCTGGTCGACCTGAATCAGTTCTTAAACGACGAAGACAAGGCGCAGCTCGATCTGCTTTGACCCCGCCAACACGGGGAGAGCTTTTTCGAAGAATGGCGAAATAGGGTTATGGTCGAGATTCATCCCGTCGAACACGTCGGACCTTTGCCGGCGGCGAACAAGGTCAAAGGCGACGAGAATCGCAAACAGCAAAAGCCCGATTCAAAGGAAAAGAAAAAACCGGGACCGGCGAGTGATTATTCGCTGCCCCATATCGATGAATACGCCTGATGGATTGGCATCTCCCATATTTTATTCTGGTCGGGCTGAACGTCGCGTTGGTGGCGGGAATGCTCATGCTGACCCGTGCTTACCTGACCCTGAGGCGCGATTATGCAACGCTGGGCGCACGGCTCGTACAGCAGCAAAACGACTTGATCGGGCTGTCGGCAGCCGCCGTGCAAGTGGATCGGCGTATGCTGGATCAAGAACGCCGGCTTCGAGAGTGCGACGAGAGACTGGCGTCGCTCTCGTCGCAGGATACCGGCTACCAATCCTATCGAGCTGCAATCGAAAGACTTAAGGACGGCGTCGCTCCCCAGGAGCTGGTGTCCCAGTTGGGCCTTTCCCTATCCGAGGCAAACTTGCTGGCGCATCTTTATGCGCAGCGACAGGGTCAATAAGTCGAGCCGGCTGTCGAGAACGATTCTCACGCTTCTGAATCGAATACCAGGAGCTCGATTCGAAGATTATGTGTTGCTCAGACGCAAAAACGTAGCGCGATCGCAACTAAGCGTAGCGTTCTGATTGGCGTTTTATGATATAGTCGCGACGATTTCGATTTCGGACTTATGGGAAAGACAATGTTTCTTCAATTTTTCCTGGGATTGTTTCTAATTGCTTTGGCTCCGCTGTCTGTTGCAGCGGAGGCCCCTACGGAAGCCAAGAAAACCGTAGACTTGCTCAACAACACGTTAATTGACGTTATGAAGGATGCGAAACAATTGGGATATCAAGGACGTTACAAAAAGCTAGAGCCGGTGGTCAAGCAAGTGTTCGAGTTCGAGGCTGTTTCCCAGATCGCGCTTGGAAATCACTGGAAGAAACTGGATAAAGAACAGAAAAAGGCTTTTATTGAGAAGTTGACCGATCTAAGTATTGCCACTTATGCCGCTCAGTTTAACGGCTACTCGGGGGAAGAATTCAAATACGATTCCGCCCAAGACATGAAGAGCGATCGCGTGCTGCTACGCTACTTTCTTACTTCGCCGGATGAAAAGCCCATCAAGTTCGAATACATCGTGAACCAGTTCGGCGGGCAGTGGCACATCATCAATATCATCGTGGACGGTATCAGCGATTTGGCGCTCAAGAAGGCCCAATATACCAGTGTCATCGACCGCGAGGGATTCGACAGTCTTCTGAACAAACTGTCCCAAAAGATCGCCGATTACTCGAGTAATAATGCGACGTCCGGATAATGAGGCGCCGCCGCAGGCCGTGCAAATGCGTTCGAGGCGGTTCTTTCTTATCTTGGATTACCGTTCGTAACAAAAAATGCCCGTCACGTGAGTGGCGGGCATTTTCGTTTGTCCCTAAGGCGTTTCAGCCACGCAACTAGAATAGAGTGCTTTTCCTGTTTCGGCTTCAGAACAACGGTTCTCGGTAGACCAGCAATATCGCGCCGATCAGGAACATCGCCACGATGGATATAAATCCCGCAATCTTTCCGTCCACATACCCGCCGTAACTCACGTTGGGTTCCGCCAAGCGCAGTTCCAGCCAGCGCCCGCTCGCCATGATCACGGCCAGGAGCCCCATTGCGGTGTGCGTGGACTGGATGAGGTATTCGCTTTTCAGCTCGAACTCCGCATGGGCATGGGTGAGCAGCAAAATGCCGCCGAACGCGCACAAGACCGGGAACGTATAGCGTAATCGGTCGGCGTTCCGATTGGTGCGCGCGCGCATCTCCATAACCCCCAATGCGAAAGCCAGAAGGGTGGCGATACGATGCTGGAACACCTCGCCGTTGCCGAAGGTGCTTTCCCAAAAGCCGATCGGGCCTAAGGGCCAAGTCTCGGCGTCGCTACGGAAGAAGAGAAAAATGCTCAATCCTACGAAGCCCAGCGGCCAATACCTCGCCCATTCGAACCGCCTGTAGTAGGAAAGCATAGCGACCAATCCCATCAAGGTCAGGAAGACTCCGGACACGTTGTGATTGTAATCCGACCATTCCGTGGCCGCGGGTGAGGGAACTTTGTCGACCACCGCCACACGCCCCGGCTCACCGGCCAGGAGTTGCTCGTGCGTGGGCGAGGTCAGGCGCGGCATGCGCGGGGTGAACATCTCGGCGACTTCGGAGACGGTCGCGGACAGTTCCTTGATATCTTCCGACGGCGGCTGCGAGGACAGGGTGGCGGCGATGAAAAGTATCCCTACCAGTATGAAGGTCTCGGCCTCGATGTAATGCGGAACCTTGTTATTCAGTCTTTCGGTTTGGCGGTGTCTCAACCACTGCCGACCGGCCCGGTGATTCAGATAGGCGAAGCCGAGCGCGACCATGAGAAGAACGACTTTGGTGACGACCAGGCTGCCGTAACCGGTGCCGAAAAGGCCATCCCAGCTGCCGACGTAAGTCCAGGCCAGGGGAAGCCCGGTCAACAGAAGAACGACGACGGAACTGACGCCGAGCAGCGCGAAACGGGTGATCGCGATGGGCCATAGTGCTTTTGCCTCTTGAGATTCCCGGCTCATGTGCCAGAGCGACAAAAGTTGCGCAACGCCGCCGAACCACACGGCCGCCGCAAACTGGTGGAGAACGGTCATGGTCATGAGCTGCTCCCGATATTCGAAGCGGCCCACGCCATGCACCAGCCAGGCGCCGGCAATCACCATGGGAATCATCGAAATCGCAGCGAGATTCCACAAAAACCGCTTATCCGGTATTTGGCGCAACTGGCCGGCGATGTAGATCAGACCCAAGGCAAGCAGGAAACGTATCAAACCGGCCTGGAACTGAACGGTGCCCATATAAGCGTCGGCCGGAAAATCGCCCAAGACCGATGCTAGAACCACGGCTTTGATGATCAATTTGAGCCCTTGGGTGATAGCTAGGGCGATGGCGCCGGCGCGCAGCAAGCCAACGGCTCGGCGGACCGCGGATTCATGCGCGGCGAATCCGGGCGACCATACTCTGAGGATAAACGCACTCCAGAGCAGGCTCCCCACTACTAACGCGTAGCTGATCAAAATCAGCCCGCCGAGGAAATCATCGATGAAATTGGCCAAACCTTGCATGTACATAGGGGTTACCGCGGTTCAGAGACGTGGAAACGAATGACATTTTCCGTGAAGTGTCCATCCGCAGCGAATACCTTGTATTTCAAGGCATATTCGCCTGGCGTCAGTGCGGGCACCTGGATGCGCATCTCGCCCGGTTTCTTGCCTTTTTCGATTTGTACCGGATGGAAGACATCGCCTTTGCTGACCAGAAAAACTCGGGACAAAGGCAATTCCACATTGGAATTGAAAAAGAGTACTACCGTCGTCGCGTGATTCGGCTGAATCGGGTTTTGGGTCAGAGAGGATTCGGTGACGACGGCGTGCGCCCAAGGCCGTTGGCCATAGGCCAGCAGCAAAGACATGGAAAACAGCAAAACGGCAAATTTACGGCTGCGAGAAGAGAGTGGTTGGTGCATGGTGGTGCCGGTGTTGGTCGTGGATGATGGAAATCAGCCCGCTTTGGACTTAAGTGCATGGCTGGTAAGGTTTTTCCCAAGGTCCCAGATGGCTCCGGGAACCTTGTGGCAATCGGCGATGACATCGTCGAGAGCAGTGAGGACCCACTGCGTATCGTTTTCGTTAATCACCAACGGAGGGAGAAACTTCACCACGTTCATGCCATGCCCGGCGACTTGGCTCAAGATACGATGGTTCTTGAACAGCGGAATCGTGATCATTTGGCTAAACAGCCCTTTATTGGCGGTTTCCAGGAGGTTCCATGCGGCCTTTAAGGAGAAGCTCTTGGGAGAGCCGAACTCCAGAGCGATCATCAGTCCCTTTCCGCGGACTTCCTGGAATAACTCGTACTTGTCGACCAGGTTCTGCATTCCGGCCAGAAGTTTTTCCCCGAGATGTTCGGCATTCTCCAGCAGCTTTTCATCATCGATGACCTTGAGTGCAGCGAGCCCCGCCGCCATGGCCATATTGTTCTTGGAGAAGGTTGAACCATGAACTACGGCGCGATCCATACGGCTGAAGACGGCATCCATGATGCTCTTGGTCATCGCCACGGCGCCCACCGGGATGAAACCACCGGACAGTGCCTTCGCCATCAGAATCATGTCGGGTTTCACGCCCCAGTGCTCGATAGCCCAAAACTTGCCGGTGCGGCCGATGCCGGTTTGGATCTCGTCGGCGACAAAAAGCGTTCCGTATTTGGCGCACAAGCGAGCCGCTTCCGGCAGGTAGTCGTCGCTCGGCAGGTTGACGCCTTTTCCCTGAATCGGCTCGACGATAAAGGCCGCGACATCTTTGTTGCGCAAGGCCTCGTCCAAAGCCTTGATGTCATTGAACGGAACCGTGACGCATTCCGGCAACAAAGGACCGAAACCTTCGCGGAAAATCTTTTCGCCGTTCAGTGAAAGCGCGCCCATGGTGAGGCCGTGGAACCCGTGATCACAGTAGACGATTTTTTCCCGCCTGGTCGTATAGCGGCTGAATTTGATCGCCGCTTCGACGGCTTCCGCACCGGAATTGCAAAAGAACATCTTGCTGAGATTGTCCGGGCAGCGCTTCAGAATTTGCTCCGCGAGGAGACCGCTCAGCACGGATACGTCCATCTGTACCATGTCTGGCAATTCGCTTTGCAGTACGTCCTGAAGCGCCTGAATGATCTCGGGATGATTGCGGCCTAGGGCAAACACGCCGAAGCCGCTCAAGAGATCCAAATATTCGTTATTCTGATCGTCATAAAGATACGGGCCACGGGCTCTGGTGTAGATGCGGTCATAGCCGATGGCCTTGAGCACCCGCACCATTTGGGTATTCAAGTAATTTTCGTGGAGTTCGAAGTTCTTGCCGCGATGGGTGGCCAGCAAATCCGCAATGTAGGTGGACATCAAGACCTCGGGAATTATCTAGGGCTAAAAAGACGCTCGAATTTTACACGGATCAACGCCGGTGGGAGACTCTCAGCGTACTGAAGGCGGGCAGCACGACCAACGCGCAGATCAGGGTGAGCATGAGGCCGATGGTCAGGATCATTCCCATGCTGGCGGTGCCTTGATGAGCGGTAAAGGCTAGGCTGCCGAAGCTGAATACGGTCGTCAGCGAGCCGTAGAATATCCCTTGTGCTTCGCTGGTACTGAGCAGGTTTTCATCGTTCGAATGCAGATAGTGTAGACGGTGCGCCATGTGAATGCCGTTGTCGACTCCCAGGCCGAAAAGCAAGGGCAGGGCGATGATATTGGCGAAGTTGAACGGGATATCGAACAGCACCGTCGAGGCGGCGGTAAATAGGGACGCCAGCAGCAGCGGCAGCAGGACCAACAACGTGTCCTTCAGATTTCGTACGATCAGCAGCAACAGGATCGTGGTGGCGACGAAGGCAATGCCGAACGCTTGCTGAAAGGCGTTGATGGCCTCGTTCATGGATTCGAGATAAGCGACCGGCACGTCGGTTACATTCTTGTCGACTTTTTGCGCCTCAAGGATGAATTCGCGCAAGTTCTCGAGATCGTTCAAGTCTTTATTCGGGAAGATTTGTAGACGGTACAGTCCGTCGGCGCTGACCCAGCGATTTTTCAGGTCGGGAGGTAAGGTCCCCATGGAAATCGGATGGGCCTGAAGGCTTTCGCGAAGATTGGCGATGGTAGCCGGAAGCGGGCCTAAAATGCTGTCCTGAAGCCGGCCGAGCATCGCTTGACGCGTGCTTTCGTCGGCGGTTTCCAGGCGGGCGTGCAACTGCGTCAGAGCTTCGTCCAAGGCTTTGATTACGCCGTTTTCACCTGCCGCAGCACGGTCCCGCAACACCTGATGAAAATTCTCGATGACCTGGGGATCGACTTTCTCTCGCGTGGACGGGGGGAAGCTCTCGAGTTGAGGACCCATGATGAGCGACAAATCGCTGATAATCGCGAGCTTATCGTCCTGATTCTCCGGAATGAAGTCGAAAATGCTGACAACCTTGTCGACTGTTGGCAAGGACTCGAATGCGGCTTTCTTGGCTTTGACCTCGGCTTCGCTCCGTGCCAGGGAAGCCAATGTCATGGGGGAGGTGTCTTCGAATTGCAGCAGATATTTAAAGGTCTTGACCGATTCCGTATTGGGATCGCGCAGGTTGATCGGATTGAAGTCCACGGTGACGTCACAGAGGAGACCCACGGAGATCAAGCCAAGAACAACCGTGGCCGTGCGAATCGATGGCGCATAGCGGATCGGCCAGTTCGAGGACAGGAACGAGGCGCCTTTCTTTTCCTTGCGCCGACGTGGCGGCCTCAAGGGCATGATCTTCAACAGCGCCGGCAGTATGGTGAAGGTCGTCGCCAGAGCGATGAACATGCTGGTGCCGGCGATAATACCGAGTTCCGCGACTCCGGAGTAGTTGGTGGGGATGAAGGCATAGAGGCCGGTTGCCGCGGTGATGGAGCAGAGAACGAGCGAGGAGCCGGTGGATGTCAAGGTTTCCCGCAACGCTTCCCGTTGGGAGACGCCGCGCAGGACCAATTCCCGGTAACGCAGACAGAAATGGGAGGAATACGCATCGCCCATGCCGATGAACAAGACTGCGAAGCCGATGGAGATCAGATTGAGCTGGCCGATGGCGACGGTAGCGAAACCGAGCGAAAAAATCAGCCCCATGGTCAACGCGACGAAAGTGGCGAACATCAGCTTGAAGGATCGGTAAGCGACCCACAAGGTGGCGGACACGAGAATAAGGGATGCGACGCTGGCAATCGAAACCCCGGTTCCGACGGTCTGCATTTCCTCGTGCTCCAGCACCACCTCGCCGGTTTTGCGGACGCTGACATCGGCAAGATCGCCCTGCAGTACTTCTGCCAAAACTTTATCGATAGCCCCGATTGCTTTTTCGGCGGGCAGCAATTCCTCGAAATTGAGGACCGGCGTGATATTAATAAACCGCTTGGTGACCCCGAGCCCCTCATCTCGGGTGAGCATCAATTGCTGCCACGACAGCCGGTAAGGCTTGCCTTCGCTCGTTGCAACGACCGCCTCGCGAATTTTCTCTAGCAAAGGATTCAGTTCGATTTCGAAGCCTTCTTCCGAAGCCTTCAAGGCCTCGCCCAAGATATCGAGGAGACCGCCGAGACTGTTGTTTTCGGAAATCCGGCCGATAAAAGGTTGGGCATTTGCGAGTTGGGCGGACAAATCCTCCAATTCTTCTAAATCCAAATATAACAAGCCGTTCCTAGCGAAAAATTCTCCCTCGTCCGGAATATGGACCGACTTGATTTCGGTCCTATTTTGTCTGAGTTTCTCGCCGATCAGTTTGACGGCGTCGGCGGTTTCCTCCGGCGTTTTTCCCTCGACCAGGAGAATGATGGTACTGACATCCTGAGGGAATGCTTTTTCCAGCTTGATGCGGTTTTTCTGGAATGGCAGCTCCGTCGAAATCATGTCCGCCGTGTTCGTGTCGAACTTCAGGTTCTCCATGGTGTACTGGAGCGTAAAGCCGGAGGCGATCAGGAACAGCAATGTGACTAACCACGGCCGGTTGAGGAAGTTTTCTTCCCACCAGTGGACGACACGAATAAAAAGGTTCTCGGCGGTTCTGCTCATCGACGTTTTAGTTGCGAGAATTAACGGTCGGCGGACGGCGTAAGAGAGATGTCGGTTCTCAAAAGATGCGCCGTTCGGCGAAGTGTATTTGCGGCTGCGTAAAAAGCCTTCCCCAGTCGGGCCAAGGCAACGAATTCGGCAGGATGAGCCAAGGCATATCTCAGGAGCTTCGGAATGTTGACGTCGCCGCGTTCATCTACGGCGACGGCCACGGAGTTGGGAAGGTTCATGCATGCCGGATCGGCGATGGCTCTAACTGCTAGAAAAGGTACGCCCCGGGTGTTTGCGACCGAGGCTACGGAGGCGCTTTCCATATCGAGTGCAACTGCGCCTTTGCTGGCATGAAGTTCTCGTTTTTCCGCCGCGTTCGCGACGACCTTGGGGCTTCCCAGCAGAAGGCCCGTCGTGACCGGCAGCATCGGGGCTAAGGCTTGCCGAACCCGGTCGTGCCATTCGGGGCAGACCGCATGCTCGATGCCGTCCGGGCTTAAGATTCGATCGGGCAATACCAGATCGCCTGCATTCATGGAACCGTCGAGGGCCGCCGCACAGCCCCAGCTGATTAAGGCATCGACCTTGTGTTCGAGAAGTCGGAATGCGGCACTGCGCGCATGATTCGGACCGGAGCCGGAGACGGCCAACCGATGACCGTCCGGCAGTTCCAGCAGGTCGTCAAAGCAGACGCGCTGCCGGACGAGGGTACGAGCCTCGGCCGGCAGCGCAATCACAAACCCAAGGGACTTCACGCCGTGCCGTAGCGCTCGTTACGATAACGCGCCAACGCCCACAGCGGGAAAAATTTGTCGTAGCCGTGGTATTTGAGATAAAAGACCCGCGGGAAGCCCGGCGCGGTGAAGCATTCGTCCTTCCAGAAACCATCGGCGTTTTGCGTTCTGACGAGGTAATCTATGCCGGCCTCGACTTCGGGCGAATCGGTATCGCCTGCCGCCATCAGCGCGAGCAAGGCCAATCCGGTCTGAAAGGCCGTGCTGGTGTGAAAACGGCCCCGCCGTTCCGGGCTGGCGTCGTGATAGGTCAAGTTGTCCTCGCCCCAGCCGCCGTCCGGGCGTTGTACGCTCTTCAGCCAAGCGATGGCTTTCTGTATGCTCGGGTCGGTCTTGGGGATGCCTGCCGCCTCGAAGCCTACGAGTACCGACCAGGTGCCGTAGATGTAATTGGTGCCCCAGCGACCGAACCATGAGCCATCGACTTCCTGTTCTTTTCTCAGATATTCGATCGTACGATCCAGCGCCGGTTTAAGATCCGGGCGTTGTTCCAGCATCTTGCCCAAAAACATCGCGCAGCGTCCGCTGACGTCGGCGGTGGGCGGATCGAGCAGGGCGCCGTGATCCGCGAACGGAATGTGATTCAGGTAATAATGCGTGTTGTTCGCATCGAACGCACCAAATCCGCCGTTGTCGGATTGCATGCCGGCAATCCAGTTGGTGGCGCGGCGAATGTTCTCGTCGAACTCGTGGTTTTCGGCCTGAGCCAAGGCTTGGGCGACTACGGCGCTGTCATCCACGTCGGGGTAATAAGTGTTTTCGAACTGGAAAGCCCATCCGCCGCCTTCCAAATTCGGCCGGTTGATACGCCAGTCACCCGGCTCGTCGGTCAACTGCTTGCTCGCCAGCCAGCGTAGCCCGCGAGTTAGTGCGTCGTCGATCTCGGGATCCTTCTCGAACCTGTTGACTTCCTGCAGTGCCAGGCTGGATAGCCCGGTGTCCCAAATCGGCGATACGCACGGCTGGCAATAAGCGCTGTTTTCGCCGACGACAAGCAGGCGTTCGATGGCCTCCTTGGCTATGCGGCGATGCTCGTTTTCCGGTGGAAAACCCAAGTAGTCCATGGCTTCATAAGCGTTGACCATGGCGGGGAAGATGGCGCCCAAACCGTCTACCCCGTTCAATCGTGCCATGAACCAATCGCGTGCTTTCTCGGTGGCTTTTCGCCGCATCGCTTTTGGGATGAGCGGCTCCATCAGGCGGCCGATGCGTTCCAGCGCCAGAATACTCTTGCCGAGCGGCGTCTTTACGTGGCTGAAATATCCTTTTTCCTTTTCCGGATCGACAGTAAAGAGTTCGCGAATGCCGATCTTTCTTGGGTTGCGCGCTTTAACCTTGTAGCTGCACAGGATGAACAAGGGAACCATCACTGTGCGCGACCAATAGGAGACCTTGTCCAAGTGGAACGGAAACCAGCGCGGCAGCAGCATGATTTCTACCGGAATGAACGGCACGGCGCGCCACGGCACTTGCTCGAACATAGCCAGCATGATGCGGGTGAAGACGTTGGAGCGTGCCGCGCCGCCTTGGGCCAGAATCCATTCTCTGGCTTTCTTCATATGCGGAGCGTCGATGTCGTCGCCGGCCAGTTTCAGTGCGTAATAGGCTTTGACAGTACAGCTGATATCGCCAGGACCTCCGAAGAACAGCGGATAGCTGCCGTCTGCCTGCTGATTGGCGCGCAGATAGTTGGCGATCTTGGCCTGTAATGCTGCGTCGATTTCGTCCATGTAGTGCATCATCAAGATGTACTCGGATGGAATCGTGCAGTCCGCTTCGAGCTCGAACACCCAGTAGCCGGACTGGTGCTGCAATCCGAGCAACTCCTTTTTGGCGCGACGGATAGCGTTATCCAAGGGCGATTCGTTATAAGGCTGGAGGAAAGCCGTATCGAGAGCGGAAAGTGCAGTCGCTTCTTTCAACATGAGCAAGGAATCCCCTGTTTGTGGTTGGCTTCTCACGTGTCGGTATGGTGACCGAGGGCCGGGAGCTGACGGCTGCTACGTTGCAAGCCGGATCCTGCAAGGAAAAATGCGGTATTGAGCAGGATATCGCTCGAACGCAGCAGACGACTTGTCAGAACGGTCGCTTTCACTGCCCGGCGTGTAATCTTGACTTGCGATGAGTCGCTGAAATAAAGGTTTTTGTTGATTTTGCGCAGGGTCAGCACTGCCATCCCCAGCGCCCACAGACAGAACTCGCGAAGACCGGTCTCGCGCGAGGGTATATACAAGGTATAGGCAAGCGCATTCTTCAGATGTCCGTGTGCAATTCCAATCAGATGCTTGAATCCCTCGCAGAACTTGGGGTCGTTATGGCCCGGTTTAAGCTTGCGTAAATCGAATCCGCACTGGCCAAAAATATCGCGTGGCAGCCAACAAACGCCGCGGGCATGGTCATCCCAAAGGTCCTTGAGGATGTTGGTCATTTGCAGACCTTGCCCGAACGACACCGCGAGCTTCATCATCTCGTCGCGATGGGCGGCGATCTCGGGGGAGTAGTGACAGAAAAGCTTGGTCAGCATTTCCCCGACCACGCCGGCCACGTAATAACAGTAGTTACTCATTTCCTCCATGTTTGCGAGACCGTATCGCAGGTCTCGGTCCTGGAATTCTGCCATGCCATTCGCCATGATTTCGACGCAGGAGGCCAATGCTTCCCGTTGCGGCGGATCGAAGCTGTGAGTAATGGCGATGACCCGGGGAATCAAGTGGATAAGTTCGTGCTCGGCCGGACTGGTGACTGTCGAAAGGCGAGGGCCGAGTTCGTCTCGAAGCAATTCGGCGGCCTCGTTGCCTTGGACCACGCGCACGAATTGCTGACAGAACTTGCGCTTTTCCGTGGATGAAAGTGCCGTCTCATCTTCGATGGTGTCGACAATGCGACATAACAAGTAAGCATTCGAGACCGGCTTGGCTAAGACCGGCGGCAATTGCGGGATAGTAAGCGCAAAGGTGCGGGAGACACCTTCCAGTAGGTGAGACTGCAACGCGTCGTCGTCGCTCATCACGCTTGGATCCGAGGAAAAGCTTCCGCTCGTGCGGACGAGTGTTGCTCCGTTCAAGTTCTGAAATTCCAACCAGTTTCTAGATGCGATGTTCCGGCCAGTTCGTCTTGAGATAAGGCAGCAACGGTTCGCTGGGAAAGCAGCAAATTCTAGCCGGATTGCCCCGATCGTCAAGATGTGTTGTATTTTAACGAAATTTAGTTGAGGAAAATACAACTACAAGCTAGGATGTTGCATTAGAATTAATGCCTGGACCAACCCGAATTAACCTGCTTATCAACATGACAGGTGGTCTGATGAATTCCAAAGTGCATTGGTCAGGAATTTAGTTATGGTTTATAGTCTGCGGCGCTGTGCTCGTTGTGGTGGAAACACGAATACAGGCTAATTTTAAGTGAATCGAACTTGTTAAATCGGGGGAAGGTGAATGAGCGTTCCAATAAGGCAACAACTCAGCGTAGCTAAGTATCTTCTACAACAAAAATTAAATGGAAACAAACGTTATCCGTTAGTGTTGATGCTCGAACCTCTGTTCCGCTGCAATTTGGCGTGCGCCGGTTGCGGTAAGATCGATTATCCCGATGATATCCTGAATCGTCGGCTGAGCATCGATGAGTGTTTGGCAGCTGTTGACGAATGCGGCGCGCCCATCGTTTCCATCGCCGGCGGCGAGCCTCTGTTGCATAAGGAGTTGCCGCAGATCATCGAAGGCATCATTCAGCGTAAGAAATACGTCTATCTCTGTACGAACGCGCTGCTTCTCAAGAAACGAATCGACGATTACAAACCCTCCCCCTACCTTACTTTCTCGATACACTTGGACGGCAATCGCGAACGCCACGATGCTTCAGTCTGCCAGAACGGCGTGTTCGATCGGGCTACCGAAGCCGTGGAAATGGCCATTGCGCGCGGGTTCCGCGTCACCATCAACTGTACTTTGTTTCAAGGCGAGAACGCCGAAGAAATTGCCGGATTCCTCGACTACTGCAAGAAACTCGGAGTCGAAGGCACGACCATCGCGCCGGGCTTCAGCTACGAGCATGCGCCGTTGCAGGATATCTTCATCAAGATGCGCGACAGTAAGGAATTGTTCCGCAAGGTTTTCAAACTAGGCCGCGGCCGCAAGTGGAAGCTGAACCATTCGAGCCTGTATCTGGATTTTTTGGCGGGCAACCAAGCCTACAACTGTACTCCTTGGGGTAACCCCACCCGCAATGTATTCGGCTGGCAGAAGCCTTGTTATTTGTTGGTCGACGAGGGTTACGCTCCATCTTTCAAGGCATTGATGGAAGAGACGCCCTGGCATAAATACGGCAACTCCAAGAATCCGAAATGCGCCAATTGCATGGCCCATTGCGGATACGAGGCGAGCGCCGTGGAAGATGCCGTCAGAAATCCCTTGAAAGCGGCGTGGGTTGCTCTATTCGGGCCGCGTAGCGATGGACCGATGGCGCCCGAGCCGGTGCCGGAGTACGATGTGGAAACGGTTGGCGCCAAAGCGCGGCCGGCCATCCGCATCCAAGCCATCGACTGATTTCTCTTACATAGGCCGGCGGCACAGGTTTGAGCCAAAGTGCCGCCGGCCTTTTTCTATTTCTTCTTCTTTAGATTTGTTTATCTATCCTGACTCATTCCTGCGAGGCAGTTTTTGCCGCGGGCGCAGAACGCCGCCTTCCCTTTGCTTACAGCCAGCGCGGTACTCGGCGTTGGTATTCCAGATAGTTCTCCGCGAAGAGGCCGGCTAACTTGGTTTCTTCGTAAGGAATAAAGTGCCGGTCGATCACGAAATAGAAGCCTATCGGAGCGATAAACATCGATAGCGAGCCGACAAAAAAGGCGAGTCCGGTTAAGGCCGTTAGTATCCCTAGATACATGGGGTTACGGGTCCAGCAATAAGGGCCATCTTTGGCGAGCGCCGTAGGATCGTCGGTGGGGATGAATGTGGTTCGGATAAGGCGGAATTGAAACAGCGCCGAAGCGCTAGTGACGATGCCTACGGCGATAAGTATGATTCCCAGGCTGGGTATGCTGAAGGACGGGAATCCGGAGGTTATCGGGACTAAGCCGAAACCTAGACCGACAAGAGCCAAGGCGATGACGGGAGGCGGAAAACGAAGGATCTGCTGCATAATCGAAATGCCTCACAAGATTGACGGGTAGGCGGATGATACGTTAGGCCTCGACTTACTGAAAAGCCTATCCGTGATTCAAGGTTTTCTGTCATCGAAGAGCCGGGGCCGCGCGCCTCAGCGCGGGAATGGGTCGAGCTCGTTTAATCGCCAATGGATGTCCGTTGCCCGTGCGCAGAGCGCGGCGCTGATATTTTCGCCGAGATCTAAACTTCGAAGGGACCACTCATCGGGATTACCGCACGATTCCGGAATCGTTTCCCAGCGTGGAACTTCGCCGGAAGCGAGGACGCACTGGGTAAGTCCGAGTCCCAAGCCCCGGCCTACCGCTTTGATAAACGCTTCCTTACACGTCCAAACATCGAAAAATGCGGCCAACCGGTGAGAGGGGGGCAGCGAACACCAGCGGTTGCGTTCGGAAGGAGCAAAACAGCGCTCAACCAGACCTTCTATGTGGGTAAGCGGACGCCTGATTTCAAGATCCACCCCAAGTGGCATGTCCACGCCCACGGCAACGAGGGCCTGGTCTCCCGAGTGGGAAAGATTGAATACTAGCCCTCGGTCGGGTTCTGTCCCTGCGAGACGGGGTTTGCCGTGTTGGTTGCGTTCGAACTGGACGGTATGCGGTGCAATGCCTAAATAGCAAGACAGCAAGCATCGCAATGCCCCTTGCGTGGCAATGAAGCGCTGCTTATGAATATCGGAGCGGAACTGCGAACAGCGATCACGTTCGGCTGGAGCGAGCGCCTTCCAAAACGCATCACGATTAACGGGCATAACGCCGAGATTCAGGTGCCAAACGTGGATTTCTTTGCCTTTAGGATGCGCGATGGCATCGATTCGGGAATTCATTATGTGCAAGTTGGTCGGGTAAAGCCGCGTTACGGAGTAACCAGCGGCTGGAGTCCATCTATAACCGTTTCGAACTTGATTTTCGCGTATTGGAGTTCGCTTTCTTCGAACGGTCCGGGATTCGGGATGGCTTTCACGGCCGGCAAAACTTAAAATTCGCTCCTCATTGCGAACTCGTCGGCTCGTTTTTTAGATGTCAGCCGTACGATTGGAATTCCGAAATCTTAACGTAAAGCATAGATTAAGAAAAAATGAGCCTATACCGGACTGAATTTCGGTTGGGCCGTGCTTTTGGACTGAGGCGGCTTGATCGATGAGAAGAGCACTCATTACCGGCGGTAGCGGCGCCATCGGCGCGGCGGTTGCTCGACAATTGGCCGCTGACGGTCTGCATGTGGTGGTGCACGGTTTTGGAAATCGCGACGGAGCGTGCCGCGTGGTCGAAGACATCATGGCGCAAGGCGGATCGGCAGAAGCCGTTTTCTTTGACGTTGCCGATGACGAATCGGCTAAACGGGCTTTGGAGACGCTCTTGGAGGCCGGCCCTATCCAGGTCTTGGTGAATAATGCCGGCATCCATGACGACGCGCCGCTGGCGGGTATGCGCAGGGAGCAGTGGAGGAACGTTCTCGAGGTTTCATTGACCGGTTTCTACAATGTCACCCAGCCCTTGCTGCTGCCTATGATCCGAACTCGGTGGGGGCGCATTATAAGCGTCTCGTCGGTAGCTGCACTCATGGGGAACCGGGGGCAGGCCAATTACGCAGCCGCGAAAGCGGGATTGATAGGTGCCTGCAAGTCGTTGGCTCTGGAAGTTGCATCTCGCGGAATCTCGGTGAACGTGGTTGCGCCGGGAATTATCGAAAGTCCGATGATTTCAGAAGCCTTCAATCCCGAATTGATCCAGCAACTGGTGCCCATGAAGCGCGCCGGAACGCCAGAGGAGGTGGCGCATCTGGTCGGCTTTTTGGCCTCGGACAAGGCGTCCTATATTACGGGGCAGGTGTTCTCCGTCAATGGCGGCATGGCATGAATCCGGATCGGACCGGCGGCAGAAACGCGGCATATGCCCTGGTGATTCCGGCGTTCAATGAGGCGGCGACCATCCGGGAGGTCGTGGGCGCAGCGCTTCGGTACGTGCCGCGCATCATCGTCGTGGACGACGGCTCGACCGACGGGACTTCCTCGACACTGGACGGGCTCGATATCGAATTGCTCCGGAACGAAACGAATCAGGGCAAAGCGGCTAGTCTTTGGCGTGGCTTACAGCACGCATTGCGAGATGAAAGCATCCTTGCCGTAATGACGATGGACGGCGACGGTCAACATGATCCGGCTGAAATTCCCAGGCTGCTTTCGGCGGCGCATCGGTTCCCGCACCATATCGTGATCGGATCCAGGCTGTGGAATAGGGCAGCCATACCGTCGGCACGCTACCGCGCCAACCGTTTCGCCAATTTTTGGATCGCTTGGGCTTCCGGGCAACCGATAGAGGATAGCCAATCGGGGTTTCGGATTTATCCCGCCGATTTGATCCGCTCGGTGAAATTGTCCTGTACTCGAGAAAGGAGTTTTGTATTTGAGAGCGAAATTCTGATCGAGGGGGCTCGCATGGGGTTTTATGCCATGCCGGTGCGGGTCAGTACCGTTTATCGCGCTAATGCGCGTCCCAGCCATTTCCGCCCGGTGACGGATATCCTCAGAATTACGCGCATGGTGGCGTGGAAGCTGATCACGAAAGGACTTTATTTAAAGGGACTTTGGCGCAGCTTGACCATGCGCCCGATAAGCTGCGAGCAGTGTGGCTCGTAGCGGATTTTACGGAAGCGGAATATCGGATAATGGCGATCGATTCGGTTCAGGGTGGTGTTCAGACGACCGAGCAGGTGCTCTTTTTTACCCTGGTACAGGTCGCAATCATCATTATTGCGGCGCGCGTGGCGGGCTATTTGGCCAGGCGGGTCGGCCAGCCTCGGGCCGTGGGCGAGATCGTCGCCGGGCTCTTGCTCGGTCCTTCGCTATTCGGCGTGCTCGCGCCGGAAACGTTCCAGCTGATATTTCGGACTGCCGACACGACGCCTATCAGCATTATGAGTCAGATCGGACTGATTATGTTGATGTTTCAAGTCGGTCTGGAATTCGATTTCTCACAGCTCAAATCGCGACAAAACCAGCGGGCGGTCGGCCTAATCAGCGTGATGGGAATTGCGGCGCCATTCACGCTCGGACTGGTATTCGGCTATGGGTCCGCTCCCCATCTCGCCTCCGGAATTTCGGCGTCGGCGTACGCCTTATTCATGGCCACTGCGTTTTCGATTACGGCGGTGCCTATTTTGGGGCGCATCATGATGGAGTTCGATCTGACGCGCACGCGGATCGGGGTAATCACCATCTCGTCGGCTGCCGTCAATGACGCGGTCGGGTGGACTTTGCTGGCGTTCATATCCGCTGCGGTGACCGCGCATTTTTCCATTATCGGCATGTTGGCGCAGGTCGGCTCGCTTCTGCTTTACGTCATTGTGTGCTGGTCTGTGGTGCGGCAAGCTCTGCGGTTCATCGTACGTCGTTTCGAATTCAATCATCAGGCGTTGCCGCAAGACCTGATGGCGATTCTCCTGGTTATTGTGTTCACTTCGGCCATGTTGACCAGCAAGCTCGGAATTTTTGCCATCTTCGGCGGATTCATGATGGGCGTGCTGTTGCATGATCAGCATGAACTCGTGGAGGCATGGAAGCATAAGGTCGCGGATTTGGTGACGGTGTTTTTCCTGCCGATCTTCTTTACGTATACCGGCCTGCGTACCGATGTGGGAGGATTGGAAACCGCTGAGCTCTGGTTTTGGTGCGCAGCGCTGGTTTTTCTAGCGGTTTTGGGTAAATTCGGCGGCTGTTACGTCGCGGCTCGGATTTCCGGCTTGAAGAGACCGGAGGCGCGGAACATCGCCATCATGATGAATACGAGGGCGCTGATGGAGCTTGTCGTCATAAATTTAGGATTCGAGCTCGGCGTGATTCCTCCTCAGGTCTTCACCATGCTGGTGCTCATGGCGATCGCCAGTACGATCATGACGGCGCCGGGGCTCCGTGCATGGCTGCCGTCCATCGGGCACGCGATCCCGGCGGGGCGGGATGCGTGAGCCGTGAGCCGGTTTTTTATGGCCGCGAGCGGCGCTTCTCCAAACTTTCCCGCCAGGACTGCGACAGCGCCTCGACCCGGAGGGCTTTCTCGATAATCTCTTGTTGGCGCGGTCCTTTTACGATAGC
Source organism: Methylocaldum sp. 14B (assembly GCF_002005105.1). Taxonomy (GTDB): domain Bacteria; phylum Pseudomonadota; class Gammaproteobacteria; order Methylococcales; family Methylococcaceae; genus Methylocaldum. Next base: position 91,902 of record NZ_MSCV01000015.1, read on the forward strand.
GAGCATCGCATCCTTGATATTCAATCGCTCCTCATCCTCCTGGAGGCGAACAATCGTGTCGCCGGAACGCACCTCGCCCTCCTCAAGTACTCGAAAATAAAATCCGGTTCGGCCCGAGCTGAGAAAAACATTTACAAACGAGGGATCGCCCATTTTGATCCCCAGTTTGAAACAAGGGACGCGCGGTTGGGTGACTTGAACCACAATCTTGCCGATTCGAAAGACGTCGCCGATGTGTACGGATTCATCGGGCATTCCGCTGACAGTGAAGTTTTCGCCGAACTGCCCGAAAGGCAGGGGCGGCTTCTCCAATTCCCGTTCCCAAAAGCGGTAGTTTTCTACGGTGTAAACATATATCGCTTTGTCCTTGCCGCCATGGTTCTTGAGATCGACTTGTACATCGCCCTCTAGCCCGAAGGCGCCGGCTTTGACCGGGCCCTTCGTGGGCTCTTTGTAAATGCCAGTGAAAATCCGGCGGCCGTCATGTTCGACCTGTTTCGGCTCGGCTAGGCTGATTGCCAAGAGTTCCATCGGCACCTCGTTGAAAGTTGGACTGATGCTAATCCGATCACGGGACGCTCGCTCGCCTTACCGGTCCGAAAGATCGTCTATGGCTCGGACTCGGTCCCAATTCGCGTAAGCGCGAGATATGGATCGCCGTGGGATAGCCTTTGTGGACGGCGAAGTCGTAGCCGGGATGCAGGTTGTCGAGAATTTGCATTTCCCGGTCCCGAAACACTTTGGCCAGTATCGATGCGGCAGAAATCGCCGGCACGGTGGCGTCTCCACCGATAATGGCTTCGCCCGGACAAGGGAATGCCGGATATTGGTTGCCGTCCACCATAGCCCAATCCGGTTTTATCGGTAGAGCGTCAAAGGCCCGGCGCATCGCCAAGAGCGACGCCTGGAGAATGTTGATTCGATCGATCTCGCTTGCTTCGGCTCGGCCTACTGCCCAAGCGAAAGCTTTGGTCCTGATGGCTGCGGCCAGATCTTGGCGGCGTTGCGGCGTCAGCTTTTTGGAATCGGCCAGCCCCGAGATGTGAAAACGATCTTCGATGATCACCACCGCCGCCACTACCGGTCCGGCGATACATCCGCGGCCCACTTCGTCGCAACCGGCAATCAGTGCCATGGCATTCGATTCCGAACGAGCCTATCCGCCGTCTATCAGCGGATGATGCTCCGGCCGGTTTGCTTGAGGAAGTCCACCATTTTTTGAATCTCGGGCGTTTCGGCTGTCATCTCGTCGAGTTGCTGGATCGCCTCGTCGAGTTTTAGCCGGGATTTGTACACGGTCTTATAGGCTTTGCGAATCTGCCGAATCGATTCGGGATTAAAACCTTGTCTCTCCAGTCCCACCGTATTGATCCCGTGGGGTTTCGTGGGGCAGCCACCAACCATGACATAAGGCAGAATGTCGCGCGTAATGACGCTGCCCATGGCGGAAAAGCTGTGTTGCCCGATCTTGCAAAATTGGTGTACCAGCGAAAAGCCACCCAATATGGCGTAATCGTCCACGCGGACATGGCCCGCGAGCGAAGCGGCATTGGCCATGATGACATGGCTGCCTATGACGCAGTCATGAGCGACATGGGTGTATGCCATCAGCAAATTGTCATCACCGATACGGGTAATTCCTTGATCTTGAACAGTGCCGCGATGAATCGTGACGTACTCGCGAATGACGTTGCGATCGCCGATATCGAGGTAGGTGACTTCACCATGATACTTTTTGTCTTGTGGGTCTTCCCCCACGGAAGCGAACTGAAAGATCCGGTTATGTTTTCCGATACGGGTCGGCCCTTTGATAACCGCATGAGGACCAATTTCGGTGCCGGAGTCGATTCGGACATCGGGTCCGATGATCGCGTAGGCTCCTACACGGACGTCGTTCGCTAGCTCACAGGAAGGATCGATAATAGCTGTGGGATGAATCAAGACTCCTGCTCCGCCGCCGCACACATGATTTCCGCACTGGCTACGAATTCCCCGTCGACCTCGGCACGGCAGGAAAACGCCCAGATATTCCGCTTGTGACGCAGATAAGTCGCTTCCAGCATCAGACGGTCGCCTGGAACGACCGGGCGCTTAAAACGAACCTTGTCCAGGCCGACAAGGTAGTAAACCATCCCTTTTCCCAAGACATCCGGTGCGGTTTCCGATGCAAGCAGACCCGTCGTCTGAGCTAGCGCCTCGATAATCAAAACCCCGGGCATGATGGGCAGTTCCGGGAAATGTCCAGTAAAAAAAGGTTCGTTATAGGTCACATTCTTGAAAGCCAAGAGCCGCTTGCCGGGATCTACCTCAAGAACCCTGTCCACGAGAAGAAAAGGATATCGATGAGGTAGATACTCTTTTATTTTTTGAATATCCAAAGGCGCTTTTCCTTTTTCGGGTATGGATGAGATTACAGCTCAGCCGAATTAATTTTTATAGCTATCTCTGAGTTTTTTCTCGACCTTGCTGGTCACGTCAACCGTTTCGCTGGCAAATACCACCCCATCCGTCAAAAGGAGGTCAAAGCTCTCGTCCTTGGCCAGGGATTGAATGGCTTCGAAGATCTCTTTCTGCAATTGGGTCAATTCTTCGTTACGGCGGAGATTAAAATCTTCTCGAAACTCGTCTTGCAAGCGCTTGGCTTCGCGCTTACGGCTGATGATTTCTTTATCCATTTTTTGCCGTTCGGAATCGCTCATTATCGCGGCATCCTTGGCGAGTTTTTCTTCCATCGATTTGATCGCTTTCTGCTCGGTAACCAGTTTCTTGTCGCGCGGTGCAAATTCCCGTTCCAGCTCTTTCTTGGCTTTTTCCGCCTGCGGTGCCTTTTCCAATAACCGAGCGACATTGACAAATCCAATTTTGAGTTCGGCGGCCTCAAGGCTCATGCTCGCCAATAAGCCAAGCAGTGCAAAACCAATGCTTTTCTTTAACATGTTCTAAGTCTCACTTCGAAAATTCGGTTAATGGAAAGGTTATTGATGGAAGAAATATTGAAGCTTAATAGTCTTGGAATTGAAATTCGCCGAGTTGTCTCTCACGGATTATACAAGAACTGTTCAGCGCCCAGCGACTCTCGACATCGTCTTGTGCCGTGGCGGGATCGTCAGAATCCGGAGCCGAACGAGAACTGAAAGTTTTGAACATCGTCTCTGCCACTAGCGTTTATAGGTTGCGCGATACTGAAACCCAAAGCGCCGAAAGGTGACAGCCACTTGGCCGAAAGTCCCGCGGAGTAGCGGATTTCACCTAAATCATAGGTACCGTCAAAAACATTGCCGGCATCGATGAATGTCCCCAGACGGAGGTTCTTGCTGTCTTGCATGAAGGGCACCGGGAAGAAGAGTTCGGCGGTGCCGACCAATTTGCTCGATCCCCCGAAAGGGAGGTTGCCGCCGAGCCCCTGGTTGTTGGGCTTGGTGAGCGGACCCAGTGTATTGGGTCGAAAGCCCCGGACAGACTGGGGACCTCCCGCGAAATAATGTTCGAAAAACGGCAGGCTTCCGGTATCGCCGTAACCATCGCCATAAGCGATTTCACCCTCCAGCATGAAGGTCAGATCCTTCGCGATCGGGAAATAGTGCTGAAGCTTATAGCTGGCTTTATAGTAATTCAGGTCGCTGATAGGCACCGATGCCAGTATTGAAAGGCGCTGGGATCCACCCTTCGTCGGAAAGATGGCTCGGTTCAGGGTGTCGTGAACCCAGCCGGCCGCCATCGTCAAGGTGTTGTACTTGTCGCCGTTTTCTTCGATAAAGTCGAGAATCTCCTGCGACGATCTGGATGCGGCATCGAGCTTCGTGTGTTCAAGATCCAGGTTGAAGCGCAGACTGTCGAATTCGTTCAGCGGAATACCGAGGTTGGCCCCCGCGGAGGCGACGTCGGTGTTGTAACGAGCAAGGTACATTCGCGACGCATCGGTGTTTCTGTAGCTGAGATCGAAACCGCTGCTGATGCCGTCCAGGGTCATGTACGGATTGAAATAACCGAGTCGATAAATCGTATTGACGCTGCTGTTGTTGAATGTGAAATTGATCCTTTTGCCGGTGCCGAAGACATTGTCCTGAGTAATGTTGGCATTAAAAATGATGCCTTGCGCCTGGGAAAAGCCGACGCCCGCCATCAGGTTACCGGACGGTTTTTCCACGACATTGTAATTGACGTCTATCTGGTCGGTGGTTCCGGCGACGGCCGGCGTTTCGACGTTGACCTCCTGGAAATAGCCCAGCCGCTCCAGTCGGGTTTTGGATCGCTCGATCTTGCTGGTGGAAGCCCAAGCCGCCTCCATTTGGCGCATTTCGCGCCGCAGTACTTCGTCCCGTGTCTTGGTGTTGCCGTGAAAATTGACGCGGCGAACATAAACCTGTTTGCCGGGATCGACGAAGAAGGTAATCGAAACGGTTTTTTGCGCCTCATTGATGTCGGGCACCATGTTGACGTTCGCAAATATATACCCTTCATCGCCCAAGCGATCGGATATTGCCTTGGAGGTTTCCGTAGCCAGCTTGCGCGAGAAGGTATCGCTCGGGCCGATCTTGACCAGCGGTGTCAACTCTTCGGGCGGAACGATCAGTTTGCCTGTCAGTTTGACTTCGTTGACCGAGTAGACCTCGCCCTCTTTGACATTGATCGTAATATAGATTTCTTTCTTGTCGGGCGTAATGGAAACTTGGGTGGACTCGATTTCGAAGTTGATGTAGCCCCTGTCCAAATAATACGATCGCAAACGCTCCAGGTCGGCGGAGAGTTTTTGCTTCGAGTATTGGTCGTTCTTGGTGTAGAACGAAAGCAGGTTCGGCGTGCTGAGCTCGAATTGTTCCAGGAGCTCTTCATCGTCAAAGGTATTGTTGCCGACGATATTGATCTGTTTGATCTTGGCGACCTTACCTTCGGAAATCTTGATGTTGACCGAGACTCGGTTGCGCGGAAGGTCGGTCACAACCGAATCGATTTTCAGCCCGTATTTTCCGCGGCTGTAATACTGTCGGCGGAGTTCCTGTTCGACTTTATCGAGGATTTGGCGATCGAATACTTTTCCTTCGGAAAGTCCTACGCCTTTTAAGGCTTTTGTGAGGTCTTCCGTGCTGATGTCCTTGTTGCCTTCGATCTTCACATTCGCGATGGAAGGACGCTCGTCGACGACGACGACCAAGACGTTTCCGTCCTGTTCCAGTCGAACATCCCTGAAGAAGCCCGTCTTGAACAAGGCTTTGATGGATTCCGCCGACTGCCGCTGGTCGAAAAGGTCGCCGACTTTGACCGGGAGGTAATTGAACACAGTACCGGCTGAAACTCTCTGCAACCCCTCGACACGTATGTCTTCGATCACGAACGGTTCGAGCCCCCAGGCAGAGAAGGAACAGAAAATCCCTAACAACAGCAATTTCGCTAGTTTGTAGCGGTTCATGGATTAGGGGAGTTGGGATCGCAGGGGATGGTTGGTATAAGTAGCTCGGAAAATCTAATGGATATGGCCCATTACACGCTTGCGATCAAATCCATGACGATCCTGGCGAGTTCAATCTTCGCTGATGGAAGGGAATCCAAAATCCTTGAAGTCCAAGGCGATGACATCAGGCTTCCCGCAAGTCTTTCTCCACCTGCTCGATACTGATGTGCCGGATATTCTTGCCTTTGGCATAGTAAATAACGTATTCGCAAATGTTACAGGAGCGGTCACCAATGCGCTCCAGCGACCGGGCCGACCACATGATATCGAGCGACACCGGAATGGCTCGGGGATCTTCCATCATATACGTGATCTGCTGGCGCATGATGCTTTCGTATTCCCGATCCACCATCCTGTCTTCCTGAACGACGCGCAAGGCCTCATCGACGTCCATGCGCGCGAAAGAGTCCAACGCCTCTCGAAGCAATCCGCGCACATGTTTCGCCAGTTGCTCGACCTCGGTCAACTGGTTCTTCTTCGGATAATGGCTGGCAAGATCGATAGACAGGCGGGCGATGCGCTTGGCTTCGTCCCCGATCCGCTCGAGGTCGGTAATGGTTTTGATGACCGCTACCACTAACCGCAAGTCGCGGGCGGTGGGTTGGCGTAGGGCGATGATTTGAGTGCATTCCTCATCAATCGAAACTTCCAGGGAATTAACCTTGTAGTCGTCGGTGATGACACGTTCGGCCAGCTCTACATCGTTATTCACGAGTGCGGTTACGGCCGACTCGACTTGTTCCTCGACCAGCCCGCCCAGGGTGAGCACCCGATTGCGGATGTCCAGCAGCTCGTGGTCATACTGCTTGGAAATATGCTGATGCAAGTTGTCGGTATCGAAGAAATTGGTCATCGTGCTGGGTGATCGGGGTTATCGACGGCGGAGATGTCTCCGCCCCGCATTCTATCAACTCATTCCGGCGCATGAAAGCTCGTGCGCCACGGTCTGCCATCCCTAAGCGCCAAATGGGAAAATCCAGTTTTCATCGGATATGCCGCGAAATGTAGCCAGTAATTTCGGCCCGATCATGGTAGAGCTGCTTGAACGCGAGAGAATAATCGTTAAGTGTTCTTCCTAATCGTGCTTCGATGATTTCGCGACAGCGCTTGACCTCTTCGTAACGCTTATTCATCGGCAGCTTCAGGTTGAATATGGCTCTTCGGCATAAGCCCAGAGCAGTCCACTCGCCGATCAGGGCAGCGATTCTGGCAGGCTGTTCCACCACGTCGCAAACCAGCCAGTCTACCGGCTTGGGAGGACGATAACGAAATGCGTCCATCCGCAGGTGTTCCACCAGACCGGTGTCCAGCAAGGCGGGTTCGAGTTTTCCGTTATCGACCGCGGTGACTTTGATATGGTGCTTGACCAACTGAAAAGTCCAGCCGCCCGGTGCTGCACCGAGGTCGACCGCCGTCATGCCGGGGCTAAGGCTCTCTTTCGGATCGTCGAGAAAAGTCAGAAAGGCTTCTTCCAGCTTGAGCGTGGATCGGCTTGGTGCACCGCGGGGAAATTTCAGGCGGGGAATGCCCATTAACCAGGGACAAGAGTTGCCGGGTATCGAAATACCGACATAGGCGGCGATAGAGCTAAGAAAAAAGAGGTGCAGGCGGGGATCTGATGGGCTGCCGAGCAATCCGCTGTCTTTAAATGCGCGATCGAAGGGTGCTGCGAATTTGCGCAAGAAGACCGCGAGCGATTTTGCTCCGTTGGTGTCCGCGGTTTCGAGGAATGCCTCTGAAAACCGGTCTCCCAAGTGCCGGGCCGCTTGCAGCAAGGGCTGCGTGCGGTCGGCGACGGGAAGCTCGGTAAAGGGACCCAACGCAAAAACCAGTTGCCGTGCAAAGATTAGATCTTTGAGCCGAAGACCTCTGTCGTGTAGCGAAACGGCTTCGGTGGCATGCGGTATGAATGCCACGAAGCCGCTGTCGGGCTTCGCCTTTACATAGCCGGATACCCCGAGTTCGCCGGTTCGCTCCAAAATTTCGGCGGCGCATTCCTTTTCAAATCCGCCGCGGCAATAGAGTAGAACGGAGCGGGGAATATCGGTGTTTAGGGTATTCAAGCCCAAGTTGCTTCTAATTGCCCCAAGGATGTTCGATAAGTTTCTTTTCCCAGTCCAGGGACGTCTTTACGATGAACGGCAGGTCGTCGTAGCGCGGTGTCCAGTCGAGCAATTCCCGGATCTTTCCGACCGCCGCCACCAACTGAGGCGGATCCCCGGGACGCCTTGGCATTTCCTCCACCGTGATCGGCTTTCCGTTTACTCGATTCACCGCGTTGATGACCGCTCGGACACTATAGCCGTGTCCGTAGCCGCAATTCAGCGTGGCCGAGTCGCCGCCGTTGCGCAAATAGGTCAAGGCTTGAATATGAGCGTCGGCGAGATCGCTGACGTGAATGTAATCCCGCACACCGGTGCCGTCCTCGGTCGGGTAGTCGGTACCGAAAACGCATAATTTTTCCCGCTTGCCGACGGCTACTTCCGCCGCGACCTTGATCAGCAAGGTCGCTTTGCGGGTCGATTGGCCGATCCTGCCTTCCGGATCGGAACCGGCCACGTTGAAATACCGCAGGATGACATGTTTCAGGTCCGTTGCCGCCGAGAGGTCCCGAAGCATCCACTCGCTCATCAGCTTCGATGCGCCGTAGGGATTGATCGGTGCGGTCGGCGACGACTCGGATGCGTAGGGTTCGTTAGGAATGCCGTATACGGCGGCGGTCGAAGAGAAAATGAAATGTTTAACGCCGGCATCGCGGGCACATTCCAGTAGATTGCGCGTCTTGCAGGTATTGTTGCCGTAATATTTCAGCGGATCGGATACGGACTCCGGAACGATGGTGTGGGCGGCGAAGTGAAGTACCGAATCGACCTCGTAGTCGCGCAAAATTCGCGATACCAAGTTCGTGTCGCCCGTATCGCCCTCGACGAAATCTCCATACAGCACGGCTTCCTTAAAGCCGGTGGAGAGATTGTCGAGCACCACCAGGCGTTCCCCCATTTCACCCAATTGCTTGACCAAATGGCTGCCGATATAACCGGCACCGCCCGTGACTAAAACGCCTTTTCTTTCCATATCGTGCTCCTCGTTGGTGGATTGGTGGGGTTTGTGATCATGGTGAACGGCGCGCTTCTCAGGATCCGATCGCTTGATGGAAGCCGTGAAAAGGTTCTACGTCCACGGTTTGGCCGGCTTCGATTCCCGCGTTTTCGACGGGAAGAACGATGAAGCAGTTGGCCGAACTCATGGAGGTCATCTGTGAAGCGCTTTGACCGCCCAGGCCGGTCACGGTGAAGATGCCGTTCGGGTCGCGGCGATAAATGCCGCGCTGGAATTCCAGTCGCCCGGGTTGTTTATGAAGACGATTGGTGCAAACGGCCCGGAGCCGCAAGGGTTCGACGATCGATGCGCCCATCAGGCGCAGCAGTGCGGGGCGAGCCAGTTGTTGAAACGTCACCATCATAGATACCGGATTTCCCGGCAAACCGAAAAAAAAGCTCGAATTGATCCGGCCGAAAACGAAGGGCTTTCCGGGTTTGATGGCGACTTTCCAGAAATCGATGTGGCCGATTTCTTTTACGACTTCAGTGATGAAATCGGCATCGCCCACCGAGGCGCCACCGGAGGTGATGACGGCATCGGCTTGGTTCGATGCTTCCAGCAGAACGCGTTGGATTTCTTCCTTGTTATCTCCCGTCACGCCCATATCGATCGTTTCGACCCCCAACCCGGCTAACAATGCATCCAGCACATAACGGTTGCTGTCATGAATTTCGCCGAATGCCAGCGGTTCGGTGATAGGGCGGAGCTCGTCGCCGGTGGAAAAAAAAGCGACGCGCGGTTTGCGGCGGACGGAAACCGAGGGACTGCCGATCGACGCCAATAGTCCCAATTCGGCGGGGCCGAGACGTTGTCCCTCGTCAAGAAGCCGGTCGCCGGATTTTATTTCTTCCCCGCGAGACCGAATGCATTCGCCCGGCTTGGTTTTTTCGGTGACTCGAATTCGATCCCCGTCGCGGTGCGCGTGCTCCAGCATGATCACGGCATCGGCGCCTTCCGGGAGCGCGGCGCCGGTGAAAATCCGCACGCACTCCCCGGCCGAGATCGGAGCCGAATGAGGCCGGCCTGCCCAAGCGGTACCGACGACGCGAAGCACGGGTGTTTCCTGGATTTCATCGGCTCTTAACGCGTAGCCATCCATAGCCGAGCTGGAAAAAGGAGGAAGGTCGGTCGATGCGTAGACCGGTTCCGCCAAGATACGGCCGAGCGCCTGTTTCAAAGGGATCTGTTCGATTCCCGCCGCGGGCAATATGGCATTGAGCATCCGATTCAGCGCTTCGTCCAATGCCAAGGGTTGCGACTGTTTCTCGGAGCAGCAATCACACTCGCGCATGGGCAAGAAATTCCTGGTAAATGAAACGGGTAATTTGTTCCGGATCGTTGATATCGAGTCTCGGTATGTTGGGCTCAACCGCCGGTTCGGCGTCCGTTGCGATCGCGATGATGGTGTCGTCGGCGGGAAACAAAAGAGGTTTGCCGAGAGCAGGACGGTGCAACTCGATTTTCGGGAAGCGTTCTCGCTTGAATCCTTCCACCAAGATCAGGTCCAGGCCGGTCTGGTCGAAATAAGCCAACTCCTCGGCTAGCGTCGGTTCTCGGATTACCCGGTGTTCCGTGATGATGGCGCGGCGGTGCGACGAACTCAGCATGACCGGGCTTGCTCCGGCCCTCCGCAACTCGTAGCTGTCTTTGCCGGGATAATCTATTTCGAAGCTGTGATGACTGTGCTTGATAAGCCCGACGCTAAGCTCGTTCAATCGGAGCAGCGGGATGATCTTCTTTAAAAGCGTGGTCTTGCCGGTGCCGCTGAAAGCTGCAAAGCCTAGTATCGGCACCTGCGCATTGCGGAAATTCAGCATTCAGATGGAGCGATAGACGGATCGCAAATGAGATGAGAGGCAAGTCGACGATTTTGCCGGGCGCCAGTGCACAGACTCTCACATTCCAATGGGTGTCCGCTTCGGAAATGCGATTCAGGGTCTGTTTTCCTCATCGCCCGGCTAGGACACACGATAGTAATCTTTGTACCACCCGACAAAATTGGAAATCCCGGTTTCTATGGGCGTTGCCGGCCGATAGTCTACATCACGGATAAGATCGTCCACATCCGCGTAGGTGTCGGGTACATCGCCGCTTTGCATGGGAAGAAGGTTTTTTTCGGCTTTCTTGCCGAGGCAATCCTCCAGAACTTCGATAAAACGCATGAGCTCGACCGGCTGGTGATTGCCGATATTATAAAGGCGGTACGGCGCCTTGCTGGTGCCGGGATCGGGGTGGTCGCCGTTCCAATTCGGGTTGGGCGCCGCGATGTTGTCAAGAACTCTGACTACGCCTTCCACAATATCGTCGATATAGGTGAAGTCGCGGCGGTGATGTCCGAAATTGAAGACGTCTATCGGCTTACCGGCCAGGATGTTCCGGGTGAACATGAACAAAGCCATGTCCGGGCGGCCCCAAGGGCCGTACACGGTGAAAAAGCGCAGGCCGGTGGTAGGCAAGCCATAGAGGTGGCTGTAAGTGTGCGCCATCAGTTCGTTGGCTTTCTTCGTGGCCGCGTACAGGCTCACCGGGTGGTCGACGTTGTGGTGGACCGAAAACGGCATGGCGGTATTGGCACCGTAAACGGAGCTGGACGAGGCATAGACTAGGTGCTCGATCTCGTGATGCCGGCACGCCTCCAACATATTGCAGAAACCCACCAGATTCGCATCGATGTATGCATGAGGATGCGTCAGCGAATATCTCACCCCGGCTTGAGCGGCAAGATTCACCACGCGCTGCGGCCGGTGATCCGCAAACGCCTGATTCAGACGCTCGCGGTCTTCCAGGGCGATGCGGATTTCCGTGAAGCCGGGGTGACTTTTGAGCCGGGCGAGCCGCGCTTCCTTGAGACCGACATCGTAGTAATCGTTGACGTTATCAATGCCGATAACCTCGTCCCCGCGTGCCAATAGCACCTGCGCCAGCGCTGCGCCGATAAATCCCGCCGTTCCTGTGACCAATACTTTCATTGGCGATGTCCCTGTGAATTATAAGTAATCATCTACGATGTCGTGGGGCAGTGCGTACTTGACATCGAACAAGACGCCATCGGGTTTTGCCAACGCCCGAATGGCTTGGACGCCCATGGCTTTGAATTCCCGGTGGGCGACGGCAATCACGACGGCATCGTACTTTCCGGCCGGAAGCTCCCTGACGAGATCGATGCCGTATTCTTCCTTGACTTCCTCGGGATTCGCCCACGTATCGTAAACATCGACCCGAGCATTGTAGCTCTCGAGTTCTTTGATGATGTCCGTTACCCGTGTGTTCCGAATGTCGGGGCAATTTTCCTTGAAGGTCAATCCCATGATGAGAATGTTTGATTGACAGACTTGAAGGCGCCTCCGAGTCATTAGTTTGACCAATCGACTGGCGACATACTCGCCCATGCCGTCGTTGATGCGGCGACCGGCCAGGATGATTTCGGGGTGATGCCCGATTTCTTGGGCTTTATGGGTCAGGTAATACGGGTCGACACCGATACAGTGCCCGCCGACCAGACCTGGACGGAAGGGAAGAAAGTTCCACTTGCTTCCGGCGGCCTCGAGAACCTCTAACGTGTTCAAGCCCAACTTGTTGAACAAGATCGCCAACTCGTTGATGAGCGCGATGTTCACGTCTCTCTGCGTGTTCTCGATGACTTTCGCCGCCTCGGCGACTTTGATGCTGCTGGCTTTGTGAGTGCCGGCCGTGATGATTTTTCGGTAAAGCTCGTCGACGAAGTCGGCGACTTCCGAGGTCGAGCCCGACGTGACTTTCTTGATGGTGGTCACGCGGTGTTCCTTATCGCCGGGATTGATGCGTTCGGGGCTGTAACCGCAGTAGAAATCCCGGTTGAAGCTCAATCCCGATCGAGCCTCCAGGATCGGTACGCAGACTTCTTCGGTTGCTCCCGGATAAACCGTGGATTCGTAAATGACAATATCGCCTTTCGAGAGAAGCTTGCCGACCGTGTCGCTGGCTTTTTCCAGGGGAGTCAGATCCGGACGTTTGTGTTCGTCAATGGGGGTCGGGACGGTAACGATATAGACGTTGCAGCTCAAGAGATCGGCGGGATTGGCCGTATAGCTCAGTCGTTTTACGCTGGCGAGTTCTTCGGCGTCGACTTCGAGCGATCGGTCGAGTCCGTCTTTCAATTCCGCAATGCGCTGGGCGTTGATATCCAGGCCTACGGTATCGAAGTGCTTGCCGAATTCCACAGCGAGCGGAAGTCCTACATAGCCCAGTCCGATTATGCCGATCTTCGTTTCAGCGAGCGAGCGCATCATGCCTCCAAATGAGTGAGAAATCATGGAAATTCAGCGAAAGCTTAGATTATATTTTGGGAGTCTTGTGACGACTAAGCCTTGACAACGCGCATTCAGTCCCATGGTCGGCCGGTATCGGATTTAAAGCGAGACGATTTCATGAAAGACGGAACTGTTTGCGACGCCGATAACGCAATGTCGCCTTCAATTCTAAAGGACGGTCATCGAAGCGGGAAGTTTTTCGAGTCGTTCGATAAGCGCCTTGCATTGTGGGGATGCAGATGAAATTGGGAAATGATTGGCGACGTTGACGTATTGTTCTTGTTCGGCCGTTTGCGGTAAGCATCGTTTCCGAGCGGTAGCCTTAAAAGGCCGGCATGCATCGTAAGCTCGAATTCCTGAATGAAAAATCCAAAATCAGGTGCGCTTTTAGTACGAAGCGAATGTGTTAAAGTTGTGGCCCGATTACGACCGCAAGCCGAATATCTATCGGCTTGTCGACTTGGGGTTTGGAAGATCGCGGAGACAAATGCACTTTAAGGTCTCCGCCGAGCGTAGCCCGGACTAGTCTCGAGTGCATTCGTCTTTGGGGTGAGTGTTGAGGCATAAGAGAAATCCGTGCGCTAGGGGGCGAGCATAAATAAGAACAGTTCACTCGGTATTCATCGAGTAAGCCAGCACTGATTTGCCGCGCAATCGCAGTCTTGAACATTGCTTGAGTATGACCTCGATACAATTTTTCTTCGAAATTGATCGGCCGATTCTCATCCCGTAGCTCTGTCGGAATAAGGCAGCTTCGTACGCTCTGGCAGCAACTATCTGATTAGGAATCGGCAAGATTTATGATCCGCGTTTTTCGCCATTATATTTCAAGCATTTATGTCGTTATTTTCCTGCTGGACTGCGGTATTTTCTTTTCGGCCTTTTATATGGGGTCGGTTCTACGATTTTTTCCGGATTTCCAAAGCAGCCTTTCGGCGATCGAACTGACCAATCCGTCCGCGCTGTTCTGCACGTTCATGCTGGCAAGCACTACCGGCATGGGGCTTTATCAACGAGCACAGCACGGAGGCGATGCGGGTTTGCTGCTTCGCGTATTGGCCAGTTTTGTGCTCGGTACGGTTCTGATGGGTTTGGTCTTTTATGCCATTCCGACGATTTTCGTGGGGCGAGGCGTATTCGGCTATGCATTGCTATCGGCCCTGGTTTTAACGCTGTTCTCGCGTTTCCTGTTTCTAAAGTTCGTGGACCGGCAGGAGCTTAGGCGCCGGGTGTTGGTTTTAGGGGCCGGTTACAACGCGAACATGATTCAAGAGTTCGAAAACAAAGCGTCCAATCCGAGCTTTCGTGTTATCGGCTTTGTGCAAATGGGTGGAGATGTCAGTCGGATAGAACCTCACCGCCTATGTGCGTTGGAAATGCCTCTCAACGAATTCGCCATCGCGCACGATATCGATGAGATCGTTGTCGCGCCGGATGATCGCCGGGGAGGGCTTGCCGTAGACGAGATTTTGGACTGCAAGATGAATGGTCTGGAAGTGGTGGATCTTTTGCACTTCTTCGAGCGTGAGGCGGGGCTGATTCGAGTCGACTGTCTGCATCCCAGTTGGCTGGTTTTTTCCGACGGGTTCCGGTACAGCGGCTTTCAGCAGCTTTCCAAGCGCGCATTCGATGTATTGGCAAGCCTTGCTTTACTCGCGGTAAGCTGGCCCATCATGTTGCTGACCGCTTTGGCGATTGTGCTCGAGAGCGGTTGGCGTGCGCCGGTGTTTTACCACCAGGTGCGCGTTGGGAAAAATTGGCGGTTGTTCAAGGTGATAAAGTTCAGGAGCATGCGCACCGATGCCGAAAAAGACGGCAAAGCGCGCTGGGCAACACGGAACGACGATCGTGTCACCCGGGTGGGGCGATTTATCCGAAAGACTCGCATTGATGAATTGCCGCAGCTGTTCAACGTCCTGAAAGGTGAAATGAGTTTCGTCGGACCTCGTCCGGAGCGGCCTGAATTCGTAGAAAAGTTCGCAGAAACCATTCCTTATTATTCGGAACGCCATCGGGTGAAGCCGGGCATTACCGGCTGGGCGCAACTGTGTTATCCGTATGGGTCGAATTATCAGGATGCCATCGAGAAGCTGCAGTACGACTTGTATTACGTCAAGAATTACAGTCTCTTTCTCGACTTTCTTATTATGTTGCAGACGATCGAAGTGGTTGTTTGGGGTAAGGGCGCTCGCTGAATGCCCGCTTAGAAAAGTTGGTTCCGGATATTCTGACTACGCTCATTCGCGGAACATTCTTATTTAACGCAGAGGACGCATGACTGTCGGCGCCGCCAGCTATCTGGCAGGTTTCTTCGCTTATCTTTTTTTAAGCGCGTTATTGCTCGTCAGCTGGCGCGGCAATGTTACCGGACGTTGGCTGGTCCTGGCATCATTCGTGACCACGGCCTGGTCCGGCGTTCTGGCGATACAGGAAATCTTTCACTTTTTCCCCGCGGCAGTCGTTTGGTCGGTCGAAATCGTCCGCACCTATGTCTGGCTGCTCTTCCTCAGCAAGCTGTTCAACCCGCTTAAAGATGCCGGCGCCGATTCGAATTCGACAACGTCGAGAATCATCAATCGGGGCGTTCATCTGGCGGTAGGGTTCCAGGTGGTTTATGTCTGGATTTCTCCGGGGTTGGAACGATACTATCCGGACGTTTTTCAGCCTGCGTTTCAGCTCTGCGGCCACGTCGGCTTGGCCTTGATCGGTCTGGTATTGGTCGAACAATATTTTCGCAATATCCGGACCGATCTTCGGTGGCGGATCAAATTCCTGTGTTTCGCGTTGGGAGGAATGTTCGCCTACGACTTTTATCTTTACTCGGACGCCTTGTTGTTCCAGCGCATCAATCCAGATCTATGGCTGGCGCGCGGCGCTGTCTCAGCCCTGTTGCCTCCCCTCTTCATCGTTTCTGCCGCCCGTAACCCGCAGTGGTCGGTGGATGTGTTCGTTTCCCGTCAGGTCGTCTTTCATTCCGCGACTCTGCTCGGGGCCGGCATTTATTTGTTGCTCATGGCGACTGCCGGATATTACATCAAGATTTACGGCGGGGAATGGGGAACCGTCGCGCAAATCGTTTTCCTGGTCGGGGCGTTCTTGTTGCTCGCATTGCTGCTTTTTTCGGGGCAGATGCGGGCCCGCACGAGAGTTTTTCTAAGCAAGAATTTCTTTAACTATGCCTACGATTACCGGGAGGAGTGGCTTCGAATCATTACGATGCTCTCGGATACCGGCTCCGGGTTAGCGCTCGAAGAACGCATAATCGTGGCTTTGGGGCAAGCCGTGGAGAGTCCTAGCGGTGTGCTTTGGGTCCGGGAATCGAACGGGCATTTAGTCTGGCGGGCGAGCTTCGGAGAACCGGAGCTCGATGTCCCTCTGGTCGATGGGGGCGATGCGGTAATTCGCTACATGGAAGATAAGGAGTGGATCGTCAATTTGCCCGAGATGGTGACGATGCCGGAGGCTTATGACGGACTCAACCGGCCTATATGGCTCGAACCCGCTTCCGACGCATGGTTGCTGGTGCCGTTATTTCAGCAGAAACGGTGTATGTCGGGACTGTTGCTGCTGACTCGTCCTCGTACTCCGATACACTGGAATTGGGAAGTCATAGACCTATTGAAGACCTCCAGTCGGTTGGCTGCAAGCTATCTGGCGCTCGAGGATGCCGGCCGGGCTCTGGCCGAAGCTCGACAGTTCGAAGGTTTCAACCGGCTTTCCGCTTTTATCATCCATGATTTGAAAAACCTTATCGCGCAACTAAGCTTGGTGGTGCGCAATGCGGAGCGACATCACAACAATCCCGAATTTATGCGAGATGCCATCAAAACGGTGGATCATGCGGTCGGGAAAATGAGCCGGCTGATGTCCCAATTGAAAAACTCCGGCTCAGCGCAGTCGGAAAAGGTGATTGACCTCGGGGCGCTTGTTCGTGAGGTGCTGGAGTCGCGGAAGGCTCAGGCGCCAATTCCCACGTGTGATATGTTTAGGCAGTCGATCCTGGTTAGAGCCAATCGCGACCGCCTGGCGTCTTCTTTCGAGCATATTATCCAGAACGCTCAGGATGCCGCCGGCAAGAACGGTCGGGTGCATATTCGAATGAAGATGAGTAAGAGCGGCCATGCTGCCGTTGAAATCGAGGACAATGGACGAGGCATGGACGAAGAGTTTATCCGTACTCGCCTGTTCAAGCCTTTCGAAACCACGAAGGGAGTGACCGGAATGGGCATCGGTGCGTACGAGAGCCGCGAATATATACGTTCTTTGGGTGGGGAACTCAGCGTGACAAGCGAACCGGGCAAGCGCACGCTGTTCAGCTTCTCGATTCCCGTCGTTTCCAATTCCGACGAGCTTGCCTTAAACGAGGTGAATTCCGCTTGAGCGAGCAAACTCTGTTGATCGTCGAAGACGATCCTGGGCTACAAAGTCAACTTCGCTGGAACTTCGAGCAATACAAAGTTCTGATGGCGGACGACCGAGAATCCGCAATCGCGGCGGTCAAGCGTAATCAACCGGCGGTTGTTACGCTGGATCTCGGATTACCCCCGGATCCGGGCGGCGTGAGCGAGGGTTTCGCGGTGCTCAGCGAGATTCTGTCCATCGCGCCGACAACCAAGGTCATCGTCATTACCGGTAACGATGATCAAGTCAATCCGGTCAAGTCCATCGGGCTCGGCGCTTACGACTTCTATCAAAAGCCGATCGATCCGGAAACCTTGTCTTTCGTGGTGGAGCGGGCATTTCGCCTTTACAGCCTCGAGGAAGAAAACCGGCAGTTTCGGCGGATGCACATCACTAACCCGTTGGAAGGCGTCATCGCGGCCAGTCCCGAGATGCACGAAGTTTGTCGCATGATCGAGCGTCTGGCGCCGACCGATATTACTGTGCTGCTGTTGGGTGAGAGCGGTACCGGCAAGGAGGTACTCGCACGCGCGCTTCATGCGTTGAGCCCGCGTTCGAAAAAGCCTTTTGTTGCCGTCAATGCGGCTGCGATCCCGGATAGCTTATTGGAAAGCGAACTGTTCGGTTTCGAGAAGGGGGCGTATACCGGCGCGACTCAACAAACCAAGGGCAAGTTCGAATTGGCCGACGGCGGAACCTTTTTTCTCGATGAAATCGGCGATATCCCTCTATCGCTACAACCGAAGCTCTTGCGCGTGCTGCAGGAACGGGTCGTCGAGCGGGTCGGAGGGCGGCAGCCGATCAAAGTCGATGTGCGCTTGATTTGCGCCACCCACCAAAATCTCTCGAAGCTGATCAGTGAAGGGAAGTTTCGAGAAGACCTTTATTTCCGCATCAACGAAATGATCATCAACATTCCGCCGCTCAGGGAAAGAACCGGAGATGTGGCGGTTTTGGCGCGCGCTTTCCTGGACAAGTTTGCGCAGCAAATGCGTCGTGCAAACATCCTCGGTTTCAGCGATGGAGCGCTGGCCGCCATGGAAACCTATCATTGGCCCGGAAATGTTCGGGAGTTGGAGCATAAGGTCAAGAGAGCGGTGGTGATGGCCTCGGGTCCTCTCATTGATGCCAAGGATATGGAGCTTGCACCGGGCGAATTCAAACGGCGCTTATGGAGTTTGCGGGAGGCTCGCGACATGGCCGAACGGCAAGCGATTTGCGCTGCCCTGAGCGAAGCCGGCGAAAACGTCACCAAAGCGGCTGAAATCCTCGAGATTACACGCCCAACGCTTTATGCACTCTTGAGCAAATTCAATCTTAAGATTTAGGAGGTTGATATGGCCCGCACGCTTCAGGCGCTTATCCTGCTAACGTCGGTCATCGGTCACGACTGGGCGAGAGCCGAAGTGGACCTGCTCAAGCAGGCTCAGGATTACATCCAAAAGGGTGAGATTAAGGCGGCGGTCATTCAGCTGAAAAACTTGCTGCAGAGCGACCCGGAAAATGCCGACGCGCGCATATTGATCGGGGAGTCGTATCTCAAGTTGGCTGATGGCCCGTCGGCGGTTAAAGAGTTGGAAAAAGCCCGAGACTTGGGGGCGTCAAAAGAAAAGTGGATCATTCCCCTGGCGCGGGCCTATCTGTTGCAGGACAAGCCGAAAGCCGTTCTGGACCAAATCAAGCCGGAAGACGATTTGACCGGTACGATTCGCGCTCAAGTGTACGGCATTCGTGGTTTGGCTCAAATCGCCCTGCGCGAGCCGGAGCAGGCAAAGGAAAGCTTCGATGCAGCCCTGAAGTTCGACTCGACGGCGAGCGACGCCTTGTTGGGACTTGCCATGCTTGAGGTGCAGCAAAAACAGTACAAGAAGGCGATCGAATACGCCAATCAGTCCATTGTCAAGGATCCCAAGAATGTAAGCGGATGGATTATTTTGGGAGAAACCAAGCGGCTGGATGGCGACCTGACCGGGGCGGCCGATGCCTTCACCAGGGCGCTTGAGGTCCAGCCTTTCGACATACGGGCACGGCTCGGGCGGGCTACGGTTTATCTCGCCTCGGGTAAGGCGGACGATGCGCAAAAAGATGTCGATGCGGTTCGAAAAGCGGCGGGAGATGTGCCGTTGGCGCTGTATCTTCATGCGGTCATAGCCTTTCAGAAGAAGGAATTTCAAGAGGCCGAAGACGCCCTCGTCAAAGTAACCAACGCGCTTCCGAATCATCCGCCCAGCAGGCTGCTTTTGGGCACGATCGCTTACCAACAGGGGAAATACGAGTCCGCGGAGAACAATCTTTCTCAATTTCTCGGAGCCGTTCCAAAGCATCTGCCTGCGGCAAAGCTGCTGGCCGCGACACGGATGAAATTGGGACGCGCCCATGACGCCATCGAACTATTGAAGGGAGTCGAGGATCAGGCATCCAACGATCCACAGTTTCTCGCTCTTCTCGGCAGCGCTTACCTCCAGGGCAAACAATACGACTCAGCTACGGAGTATCTGGATCGAGCCTCCGAACTCGCTCCCGACGTAGCGGCGGTCAAAGCGCAGTTGGCCCTAGGGCGTATCGCGTCCGGGCAAATGGAACAGGCCGTGGTCGATCTCAAATCCGCCGTCGACCTGGATCAAAACCTGTTGCAAGCGGACGTCATGTTGGTCCTAGCCTTGATCCAGCAGAAGAAGCCGGATGAAGCGATCGAGGCGGCACGAAAACTGATGAGCAAGATGCCGGGCGACCCAATGCCGGATAATTTGCTTGGCACCGCCTATATGTCCAAGGGCGATACGGATAAGGCGCGCGAGCACTGGACGGCGGCATTGAAGCTCAATCCCGATTATGCTACCGCCGCGCTTAATTTGGCGAAGCTTGAACTCAGGGGCAACAACCATGATGCCGCGTCCCAACGTTATCAACAGATTCTCCAACGCGACCCGAAAAACTTGGCGGCGCTCATCGGTCTGGCTCAGATCGCCGAAATGCGTAAGGACTATCAAAATATGGAGAAACATCTCAAGGAGGCCCGCGAAAGAAATCCAAAGGTGTTGCAGCCGTCGGTGTTGCTGTCCCGATACTTCCTGGCACAGGGTAAGCCTTTGCAGGCGTTGGAGGTTGCTCGCGATGCCGAAGCCAATAATCCCGATCACCCATTGGCGCTTCAAAGTCTGGGCTTGGCTCAATCGGCCAACGACCAGGGAGCAAGTGCCATCGCCACGTTTAAGAAATTGGTGAGCAAGGTTCCGGGGAATCCGGAATATCGCCATCAATTGGCCCAAGTCCTGTATAAAAAGGGCGAAAAGCAAGCGGCTAGGGTCGAATGGGAAAGTGTTTTGAAGCAAGCTCCCGATTATATGCCGGCCCTCTTAGCTAAAGCGGAGTTCAACCTTCAGGACAAGAATTACCGAGAAGCATTAAAAATAGCGGAAGATATCAAGGCCAAGCACCCGAAGTTAGCTGTGGGCTTCCAAATGGATGGCGACATTCGGTTCGCTCAGAAGCTGTTCAAGGAAGCGCTCGCGTCTTATGAAAAGGCTTTCCAATTGGCTCCGAACTCGGCCTTGGCGCGGCGGTTGTTTCAGACGCGCCATGCTTTGGGGCAGGATACCGAGGCGTTTGACGGGCTGACTCATTGGCTGCAATCGTCCCAAGACGACGTCGAGTCCTGGATGATGCTAGCTATGGCTTATCAGGAGGCCGGGAGACGGAAAGAAGCCGTGGAGGCTTACGAAAAAGCTCAAAGCCTGAAGCCGGAAAACTCGCTCGTCCAAAATAACCTGGCCTGGTTGTATCAAGAATTGGGCAGCGACAAGGCTTTGCCTTTAGCCGAAAAATTGCTCCCGGCATCCGAGAATCGTCCGGAAGTCATGGATACGGTCGGGTGGATTTTCGTCCAGAACGGAAAACAGAAAGAAGGCCTGAATTTACTGCAGGACGCTGCCGTGCATGCACCCCATGTGGCGCAGATTCGTATTCATTTGGCTGAGGCTTTGGCTAAGTCTGGGCGGAAAGACGAGGCACGCAAGGAACTGGAGCGCCTGTTGAAGGAGAAGAAAAATTTTGCTGAACGGGAAAAAGCCGAGATCCTGCTCAAGGGAATGTAGTGTCGCAACCGAGCGGGTAAAAAAAAGCGCGACACTTTCTCGGTGCCGGAATGTGCGTTGCCCGGGCGAGAGCGATACGGGCCGGCCCGAATGTTGCCCGAGAGAATTCTTCTGCGCTGTGGCTTTTCATGCTAGGGTCGGTCGTGGCGAGAAATCAAATCTCACCCTTTAACTATTGCTAGAACGTTAAGTGGCTCTGCTGATGCAAAAAAATACGTTAACAACGATTCTCTTCGTACTTATTCTTTCTGCCCCTGTCACGATTTACGCCGCCGAGAAGGCCTATGTCACCGACAGATTGGAAGTTCAGTTGCGCCGGGGTCAGAGCTTACAACACAAGATTGTAAGAATGGTGCCTTCGGGCACGGCGGTTAACGTGCTCGAGAAAAATCCCCAGACGGGTTATTCCTTCGTGCGGTTGGACAGCGGTGAGGAGGGATGGATACTCAGTCGGTATCTTTCTGATCAGCCAATCGCTATCAACCAGCTGGACGAAATGACCAAAAAACTCGAGACAGCATTGGAAGAAAACAAACGGCTGAAAAGTGAACTGTCTACCGTAACATCAGGGAAACAAAGTACCGATAAGACAGCCCAACAACTTCAAGCAGAGACTACCCGCCTGAACACCGAACTGATGGCGATACGTCAGGCCTCTGCCAATGTTCTCCAAATCCAGGCCGAGCGCGATATGCTGCGGGAAAGCGTTATCAAGCTTGAACGGGAATTGGATACGATTCGCCGGGAGAAGCAAGCTTTGGATGAGGATCATCGTCAAGATTGGTTTATGATCGGCGCCGGAGTGCTTTTCGGGGGCATCGTGCTCGGAGTGGTCCTGCCGCGCATGAGCTGGCGCAAGAAAAGTGCTTGGGGTTCGTTCTAGCGCCTGTAATGATTTCGGCTTAACGGATTGAATTACAGAAGCAGGCAAACCTGTCGAGACTACCCACGTTTGCGCCGAATGCTCGATTCTTCGGATCATCCTTGAAAGTTCATAATGGCCTCTAAGCCGCCAGTCGATTTGTTACTGTGTTACAAGCCGTAAATCGGCTAAGTCCTGTTGTTGGAGATTACTGATGAGCGATAAAGAAACCCGTTCCTTTTCATCCCAGGTCGTCGACGGTATGGAACGGGCGCCGAGCCGGGCCATGCTGCACGCGGTCGGTTTTTCGGATGACGATTTCAAAAAGCCCCAGATCGGCATCGCGTCCACCTGGAGCATGGTGACGCCGTGCAATATGCACATCAACCGTCTGGCGGACGACGCAGCCCGCGGTGTGGATCAAAGCGGCGGCAAGGCCGTGATCTTCAATACCATCACCATTTCGGACGGCATCTCGATGGGCACGGAGGGCATGAAGTACTCGCTGGTGTCCCGAGAAGTCATCGCCGATTCCATCGAGACGGTCGTCGGCTGTCAGGGCTTCGACGGTGTCGTGGCCATAGGCGGCTGCGACAAGAATATGCCGGGTTGCCTGATCGCGCTGGCGCGCCTCAACCGTCCCGCGGTATTCGTCTACGGCGGCACCATTCTGCCCGGCTGTCTTGGCGATAAGAAACTCGACGTTGTGTCGGTATTCGAGGCGGTCGGTGCTCGCGCCAATGACAAGATCGGTGACGCTCAATTGAAAGAGATCGAGGCCAAGGCCATTCCCGGTGCGGGCTCGTGCGGCGGCATGTACACCGCAAACACCATGGCTTCGGCCATCGAGGCGCTGGGCATGAGTCTTCCAGGCAGCTCCGCCCAGGCGGCGGTTTCGCCGGACAAACAATCGGATTGTGAAAGAGCCGGCCAGCAGGTGCTCAAGCTCCTGGAACTCGGCATCCGCCCCCGCGACATCATGAGCAAACCGGCTTTCGAGAACGCCATTACGGTCGTCATCGCGTTGGGCGGGTCCACCAACGCGGTGTTGCACCTCTTGGCCATGGCCAACGCCTGCGGCGTCGATCTGACGCTGGACGATTTCACCCGCATCGGCGAGAAAGTACCCATGCTGGCCGATCTCAAGCCGAGCGGACGCTACGCCATGGCGGAACTGATCGAAATCGGCGGCATCTTACCTTTGATGAAGATGTTGCTGGACGCGGGACTTTTGCACGGTGACTGCCTCACCGTAACGGGTAAAACACTCGCCGAAAATTTGGCGGACGTGCGTCCGTATCCCGATGGGCAGGAGATGATACGTCCCCTCGATAACCCGATCAAAAAGGACAGCCATTTGGTGGTTCTGAAAGGCAATCTCGCGCCCGAGGGTGCCGTTGCCAAAATCACCGGAAAGGAAGGGCTTTCCTTCACCGGGCAGGCGCGGGTCTTCGACTGTGAGGAATTGGCCCTGAAGGCGATCTTAGACGGGACGGTGCAGAAAGGCGATGTCATCGTCATACGCTACGAAGGACCCAAGGGCGGTCCCGGCATGCGCGAAATGCTTTCGCCTACTTCCGCCGTCATGGGCAAAGGCTTGGCCAAGGATGTGGCGCTCATCACCGACGGGCGGTTTTCCGGCGGCACCCACGGTTTCGTCGTCGGTCACATTACGCCTGAGGCCTATGCGGGCGGCCCTCTGGCGATCGTTCGTAACGGCGACACCATTACCATCGACGCCGAAAGGCGCGAAATCACATTGCACCTCGGCGAGGACGAAATACGCTCTCGGCTCGCGGAGTGGCGCCAGCCCAAGCCGCGCTATACCAAAGGGGTGCTCGCCAAGTACGCCAAGCTCGTATCGTCCGCCTCCCAAGGTGCGGTAACCGATATGAATCTGGAGGACATCTAAGGTCGTGAACCGGGCCATTCCGGAAACGCTCGAAATGATCGGGGCGCTCATCGAGCGCCCCTCGGTCAGTTGCACAGATCCCCATTATGATCAAAGCAATCTTGCGGTCATCCATCTTTTGGCGGAGTGGCTGGACGGACTGGGCTTTTCTGTCGAAATCCGTGCTATCGGCGATCGCAAAGCCAATCTGATCGCAACCCTGGGCAGTCGCGAGGATCCCACCGGACTAGTCCTGTCAGGCCATACCGATACAGTTCCTTGCGATCCCGAATTATGGTCTTCGGACCCTTTCAAGGCCGTGGAAAAGGATGGTCGTATTTATGGCCTCGGCAGCGCCGACATGAAATCCTTCTTTGCGCTGGCCTTGGAGGCGGCAAACCGCTTCGAAGCCAAGGACTTTCGACATCCGTTGGTCATTCTCGCGACCGCCGACGAAGAAAGTTCGATGTCGGGAGTGAAATCCCTGGTAGCGGACAATGTGAAACTCGGGCGTTACGCCGTCATTGGGGAGCCTACCGGTCTCAAGCCGATCCGCATGCACAAGGGCGTCATGCTCGAATCCATCGTGGTGAGGGGAAAGGCCGGGCATTCGAGCGATCCCTCCTTGGGCGCGAACGCGATCGATGGCATGCACGCCGTACTGTCGGAATTGCTGGCTTTCCGTGCCGAGCTCAGGGCTCGGCACCGCAATCCGGCGTTCAAAGTGGATTATCCGACGCTGAATCTCGGTTCTATCCACGGCGGAGACAATCCCAACCGCATTTGCGCGCACTGCGAAACCCAGATCGACATTCGCCCGTTGCCGGGAATGGAGCTCGAGGATTTGCACGAGAAGCTGGTAAAACGGCTGGAGCCGGTATTGGCCCAAGCCAATGGGCTTTCCCTCGAAATCCGCCGCATGTTCGAGGGATTGCCGCCGTTCGAGAGCGATGCCAACGGGGAAATCGTCCGGTGTTGCGAGGAATTGAGCGGCTACGATTCCGGCGCCGTCGCGTTCGGCACCGAGGCCCCGTTTCTGAAACGGCTCGGGCTGCAAACCGTCGTCATGGGGCCGGGCCATATCGAACAGGCCCATCAACCCGACGAGTATCTTCCGATGACTCATATCCGTGCAGGAACCGATATCCTGAGCCGTTTGATCGAACGGTTTTGCATCCGGCCCGAGGCTTGAGCGGAAAATGCCTTCATCGACTTCTCCCGACGTTTTCGTTCGCTGGTTTCGCGATTCTTCGCCCTACATCCATGCTCATAGGGGAAAAACCTTCGTCGTGTCGTTCGGCGGGGAAGCCGTTGCCGATAGCGGATTCCCTAACGCGATCCACGATTTCGCCATGCTCAACGGACTGGGTGTGCGCCTGGTTCTGGTGCACGGGATTCGCCCCCAAATCGACGCCCGTCTGAGATTCCGTGGCGTCGAGGCGAATTATCATCAAGGGCTTCGCATCACCGATAAAACGGCGCTCGAATGCGTCAAGGAGGCTGCGGGAACGGTTCGGGTGGAAATCGAGGCATTGTTGTCGCAAGGCCTAGCCAATTCGCCGATGGCCGGTGTGCGTATCCGGGTAGCCTCGGGCAATTTCGTCGCGGCAAAGCCGGTGGGCGTTCGGGATGGCGTGGATTTCCAGAACACCGGAGAAGTGAGGCGCATCGATGTCGACGGGATTCGCGGAGCACTGGACCGGGGCGATATCGTGTTGCTCTCCGCGATCGGTTACTCGCCCACCGGCGAGGTGTTCAACCTCAATGCCGAACAGGTCGCGACATCGGCCGCCATCGCCCTCAGGGCCGACAAGCTGCTGCTGTTGACGGAACAAGACTGCATCTCCAGTTCCGACGGGAAGCTGATTCGGCAGCTTACCACCGGCGAGGCCGAGGAATTGCTGAAAGACGAAAGCGCCTTAGCGAACAAGGAGGTTATTCCGCACCTCAAAGCTGCGGTCAGGGCGTGTCGCGAAGGTGTACAGCGCGCTCACTTGCTCGATCGCCACATCGACGGCGCCGTACTGCTCGAATTGTTCACCCGAGACGGTATCGGAACGCTGATTAGCCGAACGCCGTTCGAAACCATGCGCCCGGCGAAGGTTCAGGACGTTGCGGGGGTACTCGATCTTATCGCGCCGCTCGAGCAAGCCGGCGTACTGGTGCCGCGCTCCCGCGAACGGCTGGAAACCGATATCCACGATTTCGTGGTGATCGAGCGGGACGGACTGATTATCGGCTGCGCCGCGTTGCATGTGTTCCGGGAAGAACGGATGGGAGAATTGGCCTGCCTCGCGCTCCATGACGACTACCGCGGCGAAAAGCGGGGCGAGCGTTTGCTCGAATATCTGGAGGCGAAGGCCCGCACCCTGCATCTGAATCGGCTATTCGCGCTAACCACTCAAACGGCGCACTGGTTCCGGGAACGCGGTTTCGAACCGGCGAACACTGCCGATTTGCCCGAGGCGCGCCGGGCATCTTATAGCCTCCAACGCGCCTCCAAGGTATTGATCAAGCCGCTCGAGCTTTCGCGATCTTGAGTTATTAATCAGGCCCGTAAATACCCTCCTGGTATTTCGGGCCGCCGCCCAGGCCGGTACACGCCCGGCCTGGGCTCACGCGGCTTGTCGCCGCGCTAAGAAAACCCTGCCCCGGATTAACCCGGCCTATATTTATAGGCCGGGTTAATAATCGTCCGGGTCTTGCCGAGCGAGTCTTATTTCTCGCGGATGAGGTCGTAGATATTGAGGTAATCCTGTCCCGGATTCTTCCACGAGAAATCGTAGCGCATGGCGTTCTTCATCAGTTCCCGGAAGTGATCGGGATAGTCGTAGTAACAGCTCAACGCCCGTCCGAGCGCCGATTCCAGCCCGCTGTAATCGTAATCCCTGAACACATAGCCGTTGCGCTCGTTCAGCGGTTTGTACGAATAATCCTTGTCGAATACCGTGTCCGCCAGGCCGCCGACTTCCCGCACCACGGGCACGGTGCCGTAGCGCATGGCGATCAGCTGGGTGAGACCGCAGGGTTCGAACTGGCTCGGCACCAGCATGATATCCGCGCCGGCGTAGATGAGATGCGACAGTTCCTCGTTGAAGCCGATTTCGATGTGACAATCCGGGTTATCGTTCAGTTGGTGTTTCAGGCTCCAGAAATAGCTGTTGATCTGTCCGTCCGGACTGGAGCCCAGCAGCACGAACTGGCCGCGCCGGTGCAACGTATAAAAAATGGCGTGGCGGATGAGTTCCAGCCCTTTCTGGGGGTCCAGCCGGCCGACGAAGGCGACGATCGGTTTTTCGTTGTCGGCGATCATCAGGCGGTCTCGCAGCGCCTTCTTGTTCTTGTATTTTTCCTCGATGTTGTCGACGCCGTAGCGCTGCGCGATATGATGGTCGATTTCCGGATTCCACACGTTGTAATCGATGCCGTTGACGACGCCGCCGTATTTTACGTGGTGGATATGCAGCGTGGGTTCAAGGCCGAAACCCTGGCCCTGGTCCTTGGCTTCGTTGGCATGGCGCGGGGAAACGGTCGTCACGAAGTTGGAATAGACCACGCCGGCTTTCATCAGATTGATCGCATGGGGATTGAAATTGTCCCGCAGCCGGTCGTAATGGAAATAGTATTCGGGCCGGTTGAGGCCGGTCGCGTGGAGCACTTGCGCGCCGGTGACTCCCTGGTGCTTGAAATTGTGGATGGTGAAGCACACCCGCGGGTGGGTCATGCCGAGGAATTTATAGATCTCGAACAGAAACACCGGCGCCAGCGCCGTCTGCCAGTCATGGCAATGAATGATGTCGGGATTCTTGCCGGATTTCCAGAGAAACTCCATGGCCGCCCGCGTGAAGAACGCGAAGCGCAGAACGTCGTCGTTAAAGCCGTAAATGCAGCCGCGGTTGAAGAAGTTGTCGCTGGAATGCGGCTCGATGAAGAAGCACTTGCGGCCATGCACGAATCCGAAATAGACGGTGCAATGAATGGCGCCGCCGTACCAGGGCACCCACAAGTCTTTGTAGGTTTCGCACAGGCCCCAGATATGGTCGTAACGTAGGCAATCGTATTTGGGCAGTATGATTTCGACGTGATTGCCGCGGATTTCCAGTTCGTTGCCGAGTCCGAACACGACATCGGCGAGGCCGCCGACTTTGGCGACGGGCGCGAGCTCGGGCGTGATCTGAACGATAAACATCGACGGAATCGCTGAAACAGGCTGGTGTGGCATCGGTTCGGGTTCAGGCGCGAGCTGAGCCTGCGACGCTGATCGCGGTTCCGGTTCCACCGGCACGGATTCCGGTTCGGGCGGGGGCATTTTCTCCAAGGGACGGAACTCTTCTGGCGTCGGCGTCGGAGCCGGAATTGCACTAGCTGTCTCTGAGGGCAATAGCTCCGCAGTCTCTAGGCGTTCGGGGGCTATCGGCTCAGGTGCTGACGGCGAATCGGCGGCAGAAATCGGAGCGGGCGGTATTTCGTCAGAGTCCTCTGATTTCTTTGAATGTCGTGACCATGCCTCAGCTTCCGTAACTTTCGCGGGAGATTCGGCTGAAGCGAGTTCGACCGGCTTCTTTTGATCCGCCCGACCGAGCTTCGCGCTAACCAGCTTCACTTCCGGTTCGGCTTTTTCCGGCTTTTTCCCTGAAGCTTTGGGCGCAATTTTTTCGGCCGGCGCCATGGCTGCCGCGAGGGAAACGGTTTCTTTCTCCGGCTCGTGGCGAACGGCTTTCTCGGATGCCGGAGTCTTGGACCTCGTAGAAGGCTTCGCGCGAACAACGGAGGTCTCCGACGGCGAACGCGCGTTTGCAGCTTTGGATCGAGTGGCCT
The DNA here is from genome assembly GCF_002005105.1 of Methylocaldum sp. 14B. Taxonomy (GTDB): domain Bacteria; phylum Pseudomonadota; class Gammaproteobacteria; order Methylococcales; family Methylococcaceae; genus Methylocaldum. The sequence goes on from NZ_MSCV01000015.1 coordinate 120,808, forward strand.
TGGCTTGGGATTTTTCCTTTGTCGCGGGCTTCTCCATGGCTTTTCCGGGTTTTCCTTTTTGGGACTCGGAAGCGTTTACTTTCTTATCTTGAGGCGGGGTCTTTTGGGTCATGAGGTTGCGTCCGGTTGCCTAACATGAACTCGACAAGGCTAGTTTAAGCGATCCAGGGTTTCGAAAAAAACGCCATGTCGGCTCAAGTTAGGAGTTAGCCTATTTACTCGGGTGGCCTGTGCGTCGCGAAATCGGGGTGATGACGGCCACGGATTATTGGATGGAATGATTGCCGAAGATCGGCCTCTCCACCGGTCAGCCCGCATTTTGCGTTACTTTGGTTGCACTTTCGATGCGGGCAGAGAGCGTCACTGCGTTACCAGGACCCGTCCCATTCCCGGTGTCAGCTCGAACTGGAAAGGCGTCGGCAAGTAATCCAGGGGCCATTCCGGCGAGACATCGAACAGCGGCGGTTCGCTTTGAACAAGATGGTACAGATTGTCGGAGAAGAAATTCTGCCGATTCCAAGCGTCCTTGTTCATAATGATCAATGCCTCGCTACGCTTCCGGCTGGCGGTTTTTCGCATCAGCAAGATTTCCGGATTGGAATGGTCGAGCACTTGCGTGGCGCTCTCCTCATCGAATATCTGATGCCGACTCTTGATTCCATTGATCTGTTTGATGTAGCCGGTCAAATCGATATCCGTTTTTTCCCAGTCATCAGGCGTGGTATCGACGACGTGGAGCGGCTTTCGGAAGCCGAATTCGAATCCCATGGGTATCATCACACCGGCGGAAAACAGCGCCGAGAAGAAATAGCGCTGTTTGACCGCATCGACATTCTGCTGGAACTCCGCGAATGCGCGCGCCGTATCGTGGCTTTCGGGGAAACTGACGGACGGTACGATTTCACGTGTGAGCCGGTATTGATCCATCAGCCAGGAGCCGGAAAAATCCCACCATTTCGAGCTGTTGAAGATAAAGTCGAAACCGGCTTGCGCGGTTTCCCGGGTTTGATCGGCACTACAGCCCAAGGTCTCGGCCAGGAATACGGTTTCGGGGTGCGCCCGTTTGGTTTCTTCGATGAGCCGTGCCCAGAAACGGCTGGGTAACTGGTAAGCCGCATCGCAGCGCAGTCCCTTAAAGCCCAGGCCGACCAGGTATTCGACGATTTCGCGGCAGTAACGGTACAGACCTTCCGGATCGGACGTATGCTGATGATCGAATTGTGCGAGATCGCGCCAGACGACCTTTTCTCCTTCATGCATACAGAACGGGTGGGCGATGCGCCTGCCTTGTTTGACGAACCACTCCGGATGCTGCTTGAGCAAAGTCGAATCATAGGCACAATGATTGATGACCAAATCGACGATCATGCCGAGCCCCAGGCTTTCGGCTTGACTTGCGATCTCGCGCAGTTGTTCTTCCGGCGATTTGGAAGAGCGGGCATTCAGCAACCACGGATCGATTTGAAAATAATCCTTGATGGAATAAAGGCTGCGGGATCGTCCGAGCTTCTGGACGGGATTGACGAAGATCCAGTTGAATCCCATATCCGCCGCTCTTTCCAGATGCGGCTTCCAACGATTCAAAGGACCCGCGAGCCGCGGGAAGAGGTTATAGATTTTCATGCGTTTTGGAGAATTGCTCGGCGCGAGGTAAATAATCTAGGTCGGGGGCGGATGGCCCTATATCGAATAGACCGCGGTAAACGCAGCGGGGTTCATCCACCCTCCCAGGCTCGGGACTTCCCGGAAGCCCTTTTGCTGCGGTTTCGGTCGCCGGGTTTGGAAAAACTAAAGCATTTTCATATCTACTCTACCGTACGGGAACTCGCGAGTAGGTCGGGAATCCCTTCCCAATCGCAAACGTCGCTATAGTCGCGACTCTTCCAATCGCAAACAGTCGCTTTAGCCGCGACCCTTCCAATCGCAAACGGCGTCTTCGGGAAGGGGCTGGCCGGCGCTCCCGGCTAGGCCGTTTGCGATTGGAAGGGTCATCCCAGCGCTCCTGGGATGACCGTTTGCGATTGGAGCGCCGAAGCCGCCCTTCCCGACGCCGCCGTTAGGGCAACGGGTTCGTCGGCAAAGGATTGCCGACCTACAAATACTTGAGTCGATTTACCCTAGCCGAAAGCGCCAACGACTTCCGCCAAGCCCGTTATGCCGTATGAGCGAGATGAACGCGCTCTAAAGGAACGTCGGACAAGCTTCGATAACTTTCGAATGTCGGCTTAGAAAAGGGATGCCGATTGGCATCCCTTGTGGCGGTTTGCTCGACTTCGGGAAAGCGGCGGAGCCGACGCGTCAGACCATGGTCCGGGCGATTTTGAATGCCTCGCGGAAATCGTAAAAAACGGGCTCTTCCTGGGTCAGGAGCGAGCGGAGCAAATGCTGTTGCAGCTTGTACTTGTAATCGCCGACCGCCAATGCACCGATGCCGACGGCACCCGGAGAGTTGACTGCATGCTTGAGCGGAGTGCCCAAATCGGTCCGCTTGACGCCCTCGATACCCAATGGCGGAACCGCGTTCACATCCGCCGCAACCTTGAGTTGGTTCGCTTCCGCCAGGGCGCTGGCTTTTAGAACCTGCACTCCGGCCTTGGCCGTGCAGAACACGACATCCGCCTTGTGAAGCAAGTGGGCCTTGTCGGCCTCGGATGCCGCACATGTGCCTTCCAGGCGAGTTTGGAACAGGCGCCCGTAGGTATCGGCCTTTTCCAGTGCATTGTCGAGCGACGCGTGATCGATGATCGTCGTTTCCGCTCCGCACAAAGCGGCAATAACCCCGGTAGCTATGCCTACCGGGCCGGTGCCGCCGAACACCACGGCATTGCACCCTTTCAGCTCCATGCCGTGTTTCTCCTTGAGTTGTTTTTCAGCCACTGCGACTAAAGCCGCCGCCGTGGTAAAACCTCCGCTGGGGTCGGCCAGGACGGAAAACTGGAAGGGCGGCACCATGGCCTTTTGGGTAGCTTCCAACATACTCACGGCCAAACCGATATCGCGTCCGCCGATAAACATGCCCGTTCTTTTTACGCCTTCCGGTCCGCGCGAAAAGATGGCGTCTTGCGTAAGGCCGTTGATTTCCTCGAGCTTTACGTTGTTGAGCGGAATAATCATGTCGAAATCCGCATCGACCGCCATATTGATATCGAACGGGCTGTTATGGGGCATCGGATCGAGCATGTATAAAACACTGCGTTTGGACATGTGTTGGCTTCTCTACGTCAGTAATAAAGATACTTGGTCTTAGGTAGCTTAGTCGTCATGCATGGATTTCATGACGGCAATGCCGCGCTCGACAACCGTTTTCCAGGCTGCTTCGAGTTCGGGATTGAATTTTGGATCGCTTTCGGCGACGGTCGATATCAGGGCAGAAACCCAAAAATCATAAAGATCAGGTTCTATATTAAGTCTGCTTCTGGAATGGGATTCACCGAGCTGAATCATCTTTTCCGCCGTGACGGGGCTAGGCTCGTGAAAAAACAGAATCAAATGCCTGATGCCGTGATCCAGCAAACGCCTCTGAGCTTCCCAGTCGGCTTTCCGAAATTTTTCCGCAATTCTGGGCGATGTTGCGATAAAGGCATTATAAAAGTCATCTATAAAGGTCCCGGTTAGTCGGCATCGTGTATAGCTTTTGTCCACCATTTCCTTGAGCAATCGATCATTATCGGCATCCGTGATTTTAATGGCTTCGGCGGTATTATTCATTATTATGCTCCTCTTGGCTGATCCAGTTAACTATTGTTTTTATATGGATAATTAAATACCCTCGAACCCGATAATTGTCCCTAGCCATCGGATGGTCGAATAATTAATTACCAACCGGATAATGGCCACTCAGTATGTGGCCATTGAATCCATAGTAAGAAATAGCATATTAATGAATTTCTGCTTTGACGCTTTAAAGCTTCTTTGCGTATTCCCGAGCCACTTCGAAAGCATCGTTATAATCTAGGAAAACCGGCTTATCCGATTGTCGCAACTGAAAGCGCATTATATTCAGCAGTTTGTGCTGGGTTTGGTATTTCACGTTACCGATAGCCAAGGCTCCAACGCCGACGGCGCCGCTACGGGAACCCTCAATTTCCGTGCCCTTGTGGTGAGGGCCGAGACCGGCGATTCCCGACGGCGGAACCGCATTGACATCGGCGGCGACTTTGAGTTGCGGAGCAGAGGCGACCAATTCCGCGCTCAGCACTTCAATTCCGGCTGCGGCGGTAGCAAATACCACATCGGCGGTTTTGATCAGCTCCGGTTTGTTGGCGTCTGCATCGCCTTGAATATCGGTTTGACCGTTACCGAATTCGGCATTGCATAGTTCCGCGATCTTCTGGGCTCTTTCCAGCTGGCGGCCGATGATTTTTACGTTGGCTCCGGCCTTGGCGGCCAACACCGCGGCAATCTGTCCGACCGGACCCGTGCCTCCCAAAGCGAGTACATTCTTGCCCTGCAAGTTGGTTTGATGGCGCTTTTCCAGTTCCCGCTCCACCATGGCGACCATGGCTGCGGCCGTGGTGAAGGCGCCGCTAGGGTCTGCAAACACGGAGATCACGAAGGGCGGAACCATGGACTTCTGAGCGGTGCGGAGCATGTCCATGGCCATTTTTACATCTCTTCCGCCGATGAAAATGCCGGTTCGTTTCACGCCGCTCGGACTTCTGGAGAAAATCGCATCTTGCACGAGGGCGGTGACTTCGCCCAGTTCGATATGGAGGTACGGAATGGCGGAAATCCAGCCGGCGTCCAAAGCCATATTGACGTCGAACGGGCTGAGATTCTTTTCGGGGGTGAACATATGCAAGATGAACGGTTTTTCCATGCGTGGGTCCTCTGTAATTTTTTTAGTGAGACAAAGGTTCGGTCTTAAATGTCTCGCCGAGACGGGCGCGGACTGGCCGCGCCAGCATAACACAGTTCAGGCGTCGGGAAACCGTCGTCGGGCGAAGGGGCCTAAGAGGTGCGGGCTAGCGGTATTTCAGCAACTGCGCATGTACTGCTGCGGTCCGGGCGACGGTTATGCGGCTGGGCGGGCAGGACGCGTAAAATTGCCCCTTGGCGTATTTCCGGCGATAACGCCGTTGACAGTTCCACGCTTAGGTCGTTAGCGGCAAAACAGGTGTTTCGGTCTATTTCTTTCGGGCGCAAACAAATGACCGGCAAGAGCGATAACGACGCTGGCGTCAGCTTTCCGGAGACGCGGCGGATGTCGCCTCGACAATCTTTTTGAGCTTCCATTCGCGGTGTTTGTTCATGATGTCGACGACTTCCAGGGGATCGTCAGTAATCGAGATTTGGGTCAAATCGGCTTTGTCGACCAGTTGATTGGCGAGGACCGTGTTATTGATCCAATCGATCAGTCCTTTCCAATAATCCGAACCGAACAAAATCAAAGGCACGGGATGGATTTTGTGCGTTTGCATCAGAGTGAGCGCTTCGAACAGTTCGTCCAGGGTATTGAATCCGCCGGGAAAGCAGACATAGCCCATGGAATGTTTCACGAACATGAGTTTACGCACGAAAAAGTAGCGAAATTCCAGCCTGAGGTTTTGATAAGAATTCGATTTCTCTTCGCCGGCGATGTTGAGTCCGATCGAGCGCGCTTTCTTGAGACGGGCGCCTTTATTGGCAGCCTCCATGATGCCCAGTCCGCCGCCGCTGATGATCGCGTAGCCGTGGCTCGCGAGAACCTCGGCCACGGTTTGTGCGGCCTGATAGTACGGGCTGCTCGGCTTGATCCGGGTGGAGCCGAAAATCGATACGGCAAAGCGAATGTCGGAAAGCTTGTCGAAGCCTTCGGTGAACTCGCTGATGATTCTGAACATGCGCCACGATTCGCTGCCTTTGAGATCTTCGATCATAAACCTGTCCTGGAATTGAAAAGGGATGGGGCTTTAGAAGTATGGCAGCGAATGGCGAAATTTCACCGATATCCCATAGCAGGCATCAGCCGGGATTTTCGTGCAAGTGCTTGTCGCGATGGAACGTTTCGGTCCGAGCGAAGGCCGAATGCGGAGGCTTTTTCCGTTGATTAGCGGCGCATCCGGCCAAAGCCCTCAGACCGTGATCAGAAGGCGTACGGAATCCAAGCGCAAATGCGCTCCTTGGATGCAATTGTTCATCTCGATGGCGTTCTCCTTGAGCTGATCCAACTCTTCCTGGCGCACGTTCGGATTGACCCGCCGCAGGGCTGCAAGGCGCTTGAGCTCGGTCGTCATCGTATCGAGCATTCTTTTTGCACTTTCGCCGATGACGCCGGGCATCTGCGCTCGCGCCTTCTTTTCGGCATTCTGGATTAACCGATTGATGAGCTTTTGTCGGCTTTTAACCAGTCCCAGCGCGTGTTCGCGATCGAACTGCTGGGGCTGTTCGGCAAGACTTTCGAAGGGTAGGACACTGAGATCGTTGCCGTCCTGGTCGAACAGGAAGCGCAGCACCGTGGGCGGAAAGAATCGGCCGATCTGCAAGCGCTTCGGTGCGGTGCATTCGACCAGATAGACGGTTTCGAGCAGCAGTTGCCCGGCCTCCAGTTCGGGGTTCCGGACCAGACTCAGCGCGGCGTTGCCGTGTTCGCTGTTGAGGATGAGGTCCATGGCGCCCCGAACCATCGGGTGCTCCCAAGTCAGGAACAGCATGTCCTCTCGCGCCAGACCGATACTCCGGTCCAGCGTGACCGTCACGCCGTCTTCGGGCAATTCCGGGAACTGGGTGCGCATGTGCTCGCCGGGCCTGAGGATGTGGCAATGATCCGAATGTTCCTCGACGGCAACCCCGTAAGCGTCGAACACATCTTCCAAATAAGGCCAGAGATCGTTTTCGCGATCCGTTTCTTCGATGAGCCGGACCAGCCGCTCCGCGGCGTCCCTGCGGCACGAGTTCAGTTCCAGAAGCCGATCACGGCCCTGATGCAATTCCTCCTGGATCGCATCGGCCAGCTTCCGAGCCCGCTCGACCAGTTTCATTTCGCCTTCGGGATCGGGCGCCTGCAACAAGGCGACAAGCTGTCCTCCGAGTCGGCCGAACACGGGAAGTCCCGCCGGGCTGGGCTGGCTGAACGCATTCAGTCCCTCGTTATACCAGCGGAACAAGACGCTTTGAGCACTGCGCTCGAAATACGCGACGTGTATGCGAATGGTTTCGGACTGCCCAATGCGGTCGAGGCGGCCGATTCGCTGCTCCAGCAGATCGGGGTTGAGCGGCAAATCGAACATCACCAGATGATGGGCGAATTGAAAATTTCGTCCTTCGCTGCCGATTTCCGAGCATACCAGCGCCTGAGCGCCGTTCTCGGTATCGGCGAACCACGCCGCTGCCCGGTCGCGGGCGACGATGCTCATCTGTTCGTGGAAAACCGCCGCGCGCACGCCCCGGACTCGAAGCGCGTCCTCCAAATCGGTCGCGGTTTTGGCTTTTGCGCAAATTACCAGCACCTTGGCCGACTTGAGATTCTTTATGGTTTCGACCAGCCACTCCACCCGGCTGTCCAGACGCCACCACTCGGCGTCATCCTTGCGACACCGGGCGTACAGGGTTTCCGGGTGCAGAAGGTCCTCGATCTGGGGTTGAGTCTCGGTCAGCAGCCGGCTGTAGGCCTCGGGCAGCGGCAGGGGATGAGCGATCAGCTCCCGCCCGGGAAAACCCTTGACCGTGGCCCGGGTATTGCGGAACAGGACCCGGCCCGTGCCGTGGCGGTCCAGAAGGAGCTGAATCAGCTCGCTGCGCGCATTCTCCGTGCGTTCCGGATCGTCCAGCCGGTCCAGTAAATCGTCCGCCAAATCCTGCGAGATGAGGGATTTCAGTTGGCTCAGGGTCTCCCGGTCGAGCTCCGGATCGTCCAGCAGATGGTTGATCACGTCGGCCAGCGATTCGTACTGCATTTCCTCGAACTGGAACCGGTCGTAGCTGTAGAAGCGGTCGGGGTCGAGCAGGCGCAAGCGGGCGAAATGGCTGCGCTTGCCGAGCTGCTCCGGTGTCGCCGTCAAAAGCAGGAGGCTCGGCACCGATCGGCCCAATTGCTCGACAAACTGGTATTCCGGACTGGCTTTCTGTTCCGACCATTGCAGGTGGTGCGCCTCGTCGACCACGCACATGTCCCACCCGGCGGCGAGCGCGGCTTCCTGGCGTTCTTCGTCGTCCATGAAGAAATCGAGGCTGCACAGTACCAGTTGTTCGCTCAGAAAGGGATTGCCGTCTTCGACTTGCCAGAAACGTTCCTCGTCGAACAGGGCGAAGCGCAAATTGAAGCGCCTCAGCATCTCCACCAGCCATTGATGCAGCAAGGGCTCCGGCACGATGATAAGGATGCGCTCGGCGCGTCCGGTCAATAGCTGATGGTGGATGATCAATCCCGCTTCGATGGTTTTGCCGAGCCCGACCTCGTCGGCCAGCAATACGCGCGGAGCTTGGCGATGAGCGACTTCGTGGGCGATGTATATCTGGTGCGGAATGATGCTGGTGCGCCCGCCGAACAAGCCTCGCACCGGAGACTGCTCGAGTTGGCCGATTCTTCGCAGCGTTTCATAGCGCAATCGAAACAGCCCGGAAGGGTCGAGTTGGCCGGTGAAAAGCCGATCCTGAGGCTTGTTGAACTGCATAAAATGGTTGAGATCGACTTCGTCCAGGGTTCGCGAAGTGCCGTCCTCGGCCACGCCTTCGTACGTGATCAGGCCATTTTTTTCCCGTACTTCCGTAACCTTGAGTTTCCAGCCGTCCGCGCTTTCGATGGAATCGCCCTTGGAAAATCTCACCCGCGTCAACGGCGAGTTGTCGACCGCATAAGTGCGGCGTTCGCTGCTGGCGATAAAGAGCAGAGTCACACGGTTGTTTTCGACGTTCAACACAATGCCCAAGCCCAGCTCGGGCTCGGTCTCGCTAATCCAGCGCTGTCCAGGGACGAAAGTCGGCAACGTTATTTCTCCTCAAGGCGTAACACGGAATCACAATTATAGGATTGTAACAGGGCGGTCCGAATTGCCGGTTACGGCTCCTGCCTCCAATATGAGCGGGAACGGGTGCCCAAGTTTCCGACAAGTTTCGGAGTTTGACGACGGCGACCCGAAGCGGCCGTGAGCGAGTGACCGAAGGTCGTTCTGGCCGCGGCGGACGCTTTTTCGGAGATCGTGAACGGAAATAGCGTGAAGGGCGGGGCTTTTGTTGTTCGATTCGGATGTTCTTACCGAGAGGGCAGGCGGCCGGCCCCTCCTACTCGCCTTGCTGGGCATCGCTTGGCGCGGCTTCGTCCGACCGTTGTCGAGGCTTGCGAACGACGGAAAAGTGCGACCTGGCGATGGCCCTGCTATCGCCGGCGCGCACTCTATGTTCGACCGTGTAGGTGCCGGACTTCATATACGAAGGGACGGTCAGTTCATTCGTGGCCGTGTTGGTACCGGTTCTTGCCAGCTTGAAATCGGAGCCTTCCTGGCCGATTCGCCTGCCGCCCGCCTTCAGCGCCCAGCCGAGTTCGACTTCCGCATCACGGGTGCCGGCGGGAAGCGTCAACTCATACGTCGTGATGAATTCCACCCGTTCGCCGGGGCTGACCTGATGTGGAGCCGACCTGGCGCTTTCGATCTTGACCGCTGTTTTATCCGCTACCGGAGCCGGTTGTTCGGCTGCTCCTGCATTCGTCGCCTGAGCACCCTCCGCCGTGGCCTCTTTTGCTTGGGCGGCCTGGGCTTTGCGCGAAATCAGTTGTCGCCTGAGGGTTTGCACCTCTTCGGTATCGCCCAGCGTCGCCGCGGCTTGATCGATATAGACTTGCGCCTTATCCCATTCTTCTCGATTGAGGGCTCGCCATGCGCGTCCGACGGTTCTGCCGGCGGCTTGCTTGCGCCGGTCGCTTTCCTCCGCGTCGGATATCTCGGCATCACCCTGTGCTTCAGGGGTTTTTGGAGCACTTGGCGATTGAGCGGCTTGCTTGTGATCGGGAGAAATCGCCGCAGTCTGCTCGGCGGACTTTTGTTCGGCACTGGCTTTGGAACGCCCCTTTTCGGCTTCGGCTCTGCGGGTGTCGAGCTCTTGGCGCAAGCTTTCGGCTTCCGGCAGAACAATGGCGACTTCGTCGATACGCGTCTGCGCAAGCTTCCAGTCCCGGCGGTCCATGGCTTCGCGGGCCGGCTGGGCGAACCGATCGACGATTTCTTGGATGCCTTGCTTTGCCTGCGGCTGGTTGGGATCTAACGCGAGCACCGAGCGATATTTGGCGAGGGCATTGTTGTCTTTGGGGCTGATGAGGCGGCCCGCCCTGATGTCCTCGCCGGCCCGAGCCAATAGCTCGAACAGCGCGTCGATCTCAGCCGCGTGCTGCTCGGAGCCCGCTTGGGCACCGGCATTTTTTTCGACGGCCGATCCTTCGGGCGGCGAAGGCGGAGTGGCCGGAGCGATTTCTTGCGGCACGGTTTCCGCGGATTGATCAATACCGGCCGGATCGTTTTCGCGAACGGTTTGCTCGGCGTCCGACGATGCGGTTGCTTGCTCGTGCTCCGAGAATAGGCCGCGACTCAGCCAAACGAGTCCGGCGGCGACGATCAGCACGATTGCCGAGATGGCCGGAATGCGCGAGCGAGCGGCATCGGATGTCGGCCGGCGCGCCGGCGCATCGGCCGGGTTGGCGGCCACGGTTTCGGCTTTCACCTCCGGCTGCTTAGGCGCAGGCGCATCTTCGACGGGAAGCTCCGGCGCCAGGGAAAATTCCCGCCGCCATGCGGCGATACTCTGCGGGCGCTTAGGCGGATTCAAGCTCAGGGCGTGGTCGACTGCGCGAAGCAAGCCTTCGCTGTAGCGAGGTCCGCCGACCTGTTTGGCGGAAACGAAAATTTCTTTCGAGGCCAAGATGATGCTCTGGCTGCGTTCGAGCGCATCGGGCGGGGCAATGCCCGCGATGCTCCGATAGAGCGTCGCACCAAGGCCGTAGATATCGGTCCATGGCCCCAGCTGATCGCCTTTCCCATAGTACTGTTCAATGGCGGCGTAGCCGGGGGAAAGCATGCTGGGGAGGGCCTGTGTTTTTTCTCCCAGCGACTGACGCGCAGACCCGAAGTCCAGCAGCACGGGACTCCCGTCCTTCCGGAGCAAGATATTGGCCGGCGTGATGTCGCAATGGATAAAGCCGGCGTTATGTATTTTCTCCAGGCCATTCAGGATAGGGATCAAGAACCTGAGGAGTTCGCCTTGCTCCAGGGTCCTGCGGCGCTCGAGGACGGCGTGCAGGCTTTCGCCCTCCTCGTAGCTCATCACCATGTAGGCGGAATTATTGGCGACGAAAACGTTGAGCACCCGGACGATGTTGGGATGCTCCACCTTCGCCAGCATGCGCGCCTCGTTGATGAAAAGCTCCAGTCCCGCGAGATACTGCTCGCCGCAATCCTCCGTGGCCGGCCGGATCAAAGCGGCGCCGTCTCGAACGGCAAGCTTTACCGGGAGATATTCTTTGATGGCAACGTGACGCTCAAGAATGGAGTCGTGGGCGAGATAGGTGATTCCGAAGTTGCCCTGACCCAGAACTTGTTCTATGGAAAACCACTGCAGGCGATAGCCTGGATTGAGTGCATTCTGGCGCATATTCTGTGGCATAGCAGTGCAGACGAAAGCGGGGCTAAGCGGCTTCTTGCGAGGCGTGAGACGAGGATGGCGGGCGAGTAAATCGAGTAGCCCCCGGAATCGTCGGGTTTTACATTGTGCCGATTGGAAAAAGATAAGGCAACCCGGAATGGCGAAAAGTCAAGTATGGCGTGGCGTACAGTCCGTTATCCGTTGTATCTCTAACGCCGGCGAGTAGGGCGCAATAGCGGTCCCGCGTATTGCGCCGCATGAAGCGATGATTGGAAAAGCCATCGTAAATCCAATGTTCCCACGGTCTGCTATTGTTCCCTGGGTTATTGGCTTTTCGGATGATGAGTCCCGATGCCCGATTATCGACGCTACCGCGTACCCAATGCCGTTAAGTTAAGGCGAATGACGCCACCCCGGCAGGGAATGCCGGGGTCCAGAAGCCATGGATGGCAGAGGCGTGTCACTTCCCTGTGCTCTGGATTCCGGCAATCCCTGCCGGAATGACGGCTTAACTTAACGGAATTGACCGCGTACCCGGCGGAACCTATTTCCTCACCGTCAATCTGCTCGAACGTTACCCGAATGATTGGCTCGTCCGGCACATCGACCTGCTTCGATCTGTGATACGGGCGGTTCGAATCAAATGGCCATTCCATATCGACGCCTGGGTAGTCTTGCCGGATCACCTGCACGGCGTGTGGACGCTGCCACCCGGCGATGACGATTTCACCAATCGATGGCGATTGATCAAACAAGGCTTCTCCAAAGCCTTGCCATCGACCGAACGGCGCTCAAAGGTTCGCGTTGCCCGTGGCGAACGTGGGATATGGCAACGCCGGTTTTGGGAACACGCCATCCGCGACGAGGAGGATTATTCGGCTCATGTGGATTATTGCCACATCAATCCGGTGAAACACGGTTATGTCCAATGCGTGTCGGAGTGGCCGTATTCGACGTTTCACCGGTACGTCGAACGAGGTGTGTATCCGTTAA
>NZ_MSCV01000016.1 GCF_002005105.1 Methylocaldum sp. 14B
TTAAGGCAGTTGCCATAATGACAACATCTCAGAAATCAATACTACGCATTGCAGCCACAAAGTGACAGTTGAAGAGGAAGCGTATGGAAGACGAACGTTTGGGTCAAGTCACCCCCTCGGTGCCGCCCCTCCAGATCCCGATCGCCTACATCACGAGGCAACGCTATGCCGAACTCTCCGGCGTCCCGGTCGGCATCGTCGACGCCTGGGTGAACCGGGGCCATATCCCCTCCAAGGTCATCGGCAAGCACCGCCTGGTCAACGTCGCCTTGATGTGGGCGCAAGCCTTCCAGGCCGACAGCTTTTTGTAATCGCATCGGGGAAGACACCGCCATGACGAAAACCGCCCGCCAAAAAGCCATTGGCCAAACCGTCACCGTCAAAGTCAGCGCCATCCGGGAACTCTGCGACTACGCCCTCGGGTTCTACGAACGCCAACGGCAAAGGGGCGGCGATCTCAAACTCGCCGCCTACCAGGACGCCATGGGCCACCTCTAGGCCCTGCAAAAACTCTTCATCGCCGACACCGCAATCGTCGAGCGGGTCAACGGCTCCATCGAGCGCTTGAACCACCTCTCCATCCGTTGGTCGATCATCCGGGGTCGTTCAATGCATTGGGCGAGGTCTATCGAAAGCGCAGCCTGAGGGTGTACGAGTTCGGACGTTATCTCCGACCGAGACAGCGGTATGGTCAAGTGTCATCGGTCTTTCGTCGAGAGATCGGAAATTGAACTTCCCGAAGGGCAGATGTCTCACGTTCTCCGGCATACCTTTGCCAGCCAACTCATGATGAATGGTGGTAACATCCTGGCGCTTAAGCGAATCCTCGGCCATGCCAATCTAACCATGACCATGCGCATCTTGCGCCGGATCTTCTGCGGGAAGTGCTCGAATTTGATCCTTTGACGGGGATGACACCGAAAATAAAAAGGCTTAGGCGAAACGCCTAAGCCTTTTTGAATTTGTGGTAGCTACGGGCGGACTTGAACCGCCGACACCCGCATTATGAATGCGGTGCTCTAACCAACTGAGCTACGTAGCCATAAATTAGAGTTGAAATAGTACTTTTTTCACGTCGCTTCTGTCAATATTCGCGATTGGCCATGTCACGGTATTTTGAATTTTTTGGCCGCGAAAAAAGCAAGTTGGCGTTTATACAGAATATTTCTTAAACAATCGGCAATGGCAGTTTTGACAGGCACATTTGCTCTTTGGAGTCTTTTCGGCAGCGCGTTTGTGTCCGCTACTTTGGCGCCGGGCGGTTCGGAGGCCGTGCTTGCTTATCTCGTCAGCCAGACCGAGCTTTCGCCGGAAGTGTTGCTGTTGACGGCTACGTCCGGGAATACGTTGGGGGCTGTCACAACTTGGGTGTTGGGATTTTTCACTGCGATCAAGTATCCGGCCGAGCGCCTTGCAAAGTCGCGCCAGGAAAAGGCGGTAGCCTCGGTGCGAAGATGGGGGCTTCCGATCTTATTGTTTTCGTGGCTGCCCGTCGTCGGGGACGGATTCTGTTTCGCGGCCGGTTGGTTGCGTCTGCCGTTTTGGCGGTCGGTCTTGGCTATGGCGATAGGCAAGGCTTTGCGCTATGCCGCTGTCGTTTATGCATTTGTTTGAGTCATCGTTGCGCTTGCTTGTCCATGGGATCGCCGACCGGCGCGGCGAAGGCATCGGAAACGATGGCCGGTACGTTACTGCCCGTTAGTGATTGCAGAAATGCGACAAGAGCCTTGATTTCAGTCGGATCGAGGTTCAAGGGCTTAATCAGCGGATCGAGATTTTCGTTGGGAACGCCGCCTCGATTGTAGAACTCGAGAACTTCCTCTAGCGTGGAAAGAGAGCCGTCGTGCATGTACGGCGCGGTCAACGCGATGTTGCGTAAGGCAGGCGTTCGGTATTTCCAACGGTCTTTAGGGTCTTGGGTGATTTCGTAAAGGCCGAGATCGTTCGGTTTGGGCTCGCTGACGGCGGCGAGGATGTCGGCGTCGATTTCGAGGGTAACTCCCGGTGCCGCTTGGATTTTCTGCTTTGGCTTATCGTTGGCCATGGCGGCGCGGAAGCCGATGCCGGTATTGTGCATCAGCTGATCGGTGAACAAGGCGTGATCCTTGGCGATCGTGTGGCACTGGGAGCAACCGGCCTTGCCGGTGAACAGTTCGAACCCGAGACGCGCTTCGGCAGGCAGCACGTCTTTTTTCTTTCCGAAATACCAGCGGTCGAAAGGCGAATCGGCCGAGTTCAAGGTTCTTTCATAGCTAGCTAAAGCCATGCCTATGGTTTCCATCGAAGGGCCGCGCTTGAAGGCCTTTTCGAAAAGGCCGGCGTAATCGGGGAGGCCCTGAATTTTATCGACCACGTAACCGACCGAAGGAGCCCCCATTTCGTTGTTGGCCAACAGAGGCCCCCAGACTTGCTGTTCCAAGCGGCTCTCGCGTCCGTCATGGAACAGACGTTTAAGATAAGCCACGTTATAAATCGTCGGCGAGTTGCGGCGTACCGTGCGCCCTTCGATGCCGACGGCAGTCGCCTGCTCGTTGCTGCTGAAGCCTTGCTCCGGAATGTGGCACATGGCGCACGAGAAGGTGTTGTTCAAGGATAGACGACGATCGAAGAACAGTTTTCGGCCCAGTTCGACCTTGGCCGGGGTCATCGGATTGTCCCTCGGCGTTGGAACCGGGGGCAGGCCCAGGGGAGGGCGCTTGGCGTATTCGACCAGGTTGGTTCGCTGGCCGGAGCGCTCCGCGAGAGCGATGGACCGGGTGGCGAAATCGGCTGCCTCATAACCCGTCTTATTGTCGCCGCCGCCGAGAAAAGCGACACGGCCGGCGGGTGGTTGCTGCGTCGCGACGGTCGATTTTTCCGCCAGGAGTGTTTTTACATCGTTCACTAGCGTGTCGGGATGCAGAAAAGAGACTGTGTAGATATTGCGTATTTGCTTTTCCCGATCGATTAGGAAGACTCGGAGAACATGGGAGAATGTGCCGAGGAATTTTCCATCGGCGTCGAAATCTTTTTGGATGGATTGGCCGTAGGCGGTCAGAATCGGCTGGATTTCCTGCTCCGATTGGGTTGTCAGAAAGCGCCAGTCCGCATCTTTGGCGAAAGCTTTTCCGTAGTGAGCCATGACTTCCGGGGTGTCATGCTGGGGGTTGAAACTCAAGGTGATCAGACGCAAGTGCTTGAAGATTTCCGGCTCTTGTTCGAGACGGCGCTGAATCTTGTGAAAGACGGCGGTCGCGAGAGGACAGCCGTTGACATCGCTACAAGTGGAATAGATGAAGCTTAGAAGGACCAGTTTGTCGCCGTACAAGCCATGCAAATCCAGCTCGTTCCCGGTACTGTCCAAGACCTGTCCATTGGACGCTTCACCCAGCGCGGGCAAGACATAGGTGCCGGGCGCGGGTAATTCGAAGGCCAGCGGCTTGTAGCCCGGTGCCAAGGGTTTTTCCGGCTGGGCGGCGTATGCCGGGTCGAGCGAAGTGAACAGGCAATAGATGATAGGCGCCACATAGCGGATATTCATGAGACGTAACCGGAGTGCTGAATGATCGTAAACTAAAGAGGGGCTAAACCGTTCTTATTTTTATGTGGACGCACTTTGCGAGCACGTCTTAGACCGCTCGCGGTCAAAAAATTCGTCGGGCCGGTCGTGCACCGGTCCAAACCGATTGGATAGGATAACATTCGAGCTCAAGGAGCCTACGGGCGATGACGGTATCTCAAGATCTATACGAACTCTTAAATCCCAAAGACATTCCTTCGCTAAAGCGCGCTCTAGTCAACCGCCTGATTTACTCCATCGGCAAGGACCCGGTGGAGACGCAGGAACGGGATTGGTTTTTCGCGTTAGCGTATGTCGTACGGGATCTTCTCACTCTGCGCTGGATGGAGTCCATGCGCCGGTACTATTTGCAGGATGCGAAGCGGGTTTATTACCTGTCGATGGAGTTTCTGATCGGCCGGGCCCTAGGGAACAGCTTGCTCAATATCGGATGCTATGACGAGTTCAAGCAGGTCTTGGAAGATGTCGGGCTAAGCCTGGAGGAACTAGCCGAGACCGAGGAAGAAGCCGCCTTGGGCAACGGCGGATTGGGGCGTCTTGCGGCATGTTACCTCGATTCCCTCGCCACGCTCCAGCTTCCGGGATTCGGCTACGGGATACGTTACGACTACGGGATGTTTTCGCAGCGCATAGAGGACGGCTATCAAATCGAGCATCCGGAAAACTGGCTGCGTTACGGCAATCCCTGGGAGTTCCCCCGTCCCGACGTTCTTTACCGCGTGCAGTTTCGCGGGCATGTCGTGGAATATCGGGATGTCGACGGGCTGGTGCGATATCGATGGACCGATACGGAAGACGTGATGGCCATGGCCTACGACATACCCGTTCCGGGCTATGGCGGCGAAACCGTCAATAACCTGCGCCTTTGGGCGGCGAAGGCTTCCCGTGACTTCGAGTTGAAATATTTCAACGAAGGCAATTACATCAAGGCGGTCGAAGAAAAAACCCAGTCTGAAAACCTGTCCAAGGTGCTGTATCCGGACGATACCACGCAAATGGGGCGGGAGCTGCGGCTCAAGCAGGAATATTTTTTTGTCAGCGCATCGCTGCAGGACATTCTGAAAAGCTTTTCAACCGATCACCGCGATTTTTCCGAATTGCCCCGGGAAGTGGCCATTCAACTCAACGACACCCACCCATCGGTCGCGATTCCCGAATTGATGCGTATCTTGGTGGATGAGCATCGCGTTCCCTGGGACGACGCTTGGGACATTACCGTTCGGACCTTTTCCTATACCAACCACACGCTGCTGCCCGAAGCCTTGGAAGTCTGGTCGGTGCGTTTGTTCGAGGAGCTGCTTCCGCGCCATCTGCAAATCATTTACGAGATCAATCATCGCTTTCTTAAGGAGGTCAGTGAGCGGTTTCCGGGCGATACCGGACTGCTCCGTCGGGTTTCGATCATAGATGAAGATCGGGGAAGACGACTCCGGATGGCCCATCTTGCCATCATCGGCAGCCACAAAGTCAATGGCGTGGCCGCGTTGCACACCCAGTTGATGAAAACCACGATATTCCGGGATTTCGAGACAATTTTTCCTGACCGGTTCGTGAACATCACCAACGGTATCACGCCGCGGCGTTGGCTGAATCAGGCCAATCGAGGTCTCGCCGCGCTGATCACGGAATCCATCGGCCCCCACTGGGTGACCGATCTGGAGCGGCTACGAGAACTTGCGCCTTTGGCGGACGATGCCGAATTTCGCGCGCGGTTTCGAGCGGTCAAATCGGCCAATAAGGCGCATTTGGCGGCGCTCATCGATGAACGCCTGAATATTCGGATCGATCCGACAAGCCTGTTCGACGTACAAATCAAACGCATGCACGAATACAAGCGCCAACTGCTCAATGTTCTGCATGTCATCACTCGGTATAACCGATTGCGTTTCGGGTCCGCGGGCGACGCCGTGCCGCGCACGGTCATTTTCGGCGGCAAGGCTGCGCCGGGTTACCACGCGGCCAAGCTGGTCATAAAGTTGATCAACGATGTGGCGAAAGTGATCGCCCAGGACCCGGCAATCGATGGCCTTTTGACAGTGGTTTTCGTCCCCGACTACAACGTGTCTCGCGCAATGGAAATCATGCCGGCGGTAGAGCTGTCCGAGCAGATTTCGACGGCCGGAATGGAAGCGTCGGGCACCGGCAATATGAAGATGGCGGTTAACGGCGCGATCACCATCGGCACTTTGGACGGAGCGAATATCGAGATTCGGGAGCGGGTGGGCGAGGACAATATTTTCATTTTCGGGCATACCGCCGAGCAGCTCGGCGAACTGCGCCGAAGCGGCTATAACCCTTGGAACTATTACCACGCCAACAAGGAGCTGAAGCTCGCGCTCGAGATGATTTCGACGGGGTATTTCTCGGCGGACGAGCCCGATCGGTTCAAGCCCTTAGTCGACTCTTTGCTTCGAGAGGGAGATAGGTTCGCGTTGTTAGCGGACTATGAGTCGTATATCGCTTGCCAGGAGGAAGTCGATCGCTTGTATCGCGATCCCGAGATGTGGACGCGAAAAGCGATTTTGAACGTCGCTTTTTCCGGTTGGTTTTCGAGCGATCGCGCCATCGAGGAATATGCGGAGCGAATCTGGGACATACCCACCCGCCGGTAAGTCTAGAACAGCGAAGGTGCCCGCCGCCGGCAGATCGCCGTCGGCCATTCGGCGAACCGGCCGGTTCTAGGATAGGGGCGATCAGGCTGTAGTCAGACCTTCCTCGTCGGACGCTTCGGTGTGCGAAGCGTCGTGGACGCCTTCGTGCCGTCCTTCGAATGCCTTCCTGGCCGCTTCGGCGCCATCGCGTACGCCTTCTTCCATTGCACTGTGCGCGGGAAGCAGGTTGGCGACCATCAATGAGCCGAAAACCACGCCATAGCTCAAGTAATAGAAACCCGAATACACGCCTTTGTGAATCATGCCGCCGACCTCCGGAATGAGTTCGGCAAAAGCCGAACGTGCGTGTTCTGCGCCTTCCTTGATGGCTTCCCCGAAGCCTTCTCGGGCGCCTTCTGCCGGTTCGGTAACCTTTTCTGAAATATATTCCGGGCGCTCGCCCACGGAACCGGTAGTGGGCTCTGCAGCGGCTTTCTTAACGCTTTCGGAAGCCGGCTTTTTCTTGGTCTCCGCAGTATCCTCGGCGTGCTTTGAGGGTTGCTTCTTTGCCATAGTCGTTCTCCATCTCGAACGAAGAAGAAGGAATGTGAGAGATTCCGGTCGGAATGCCAGTGGGACGATTATATCGCCATAGCGCAGTTACCGGGATGTGTTCATCAAAGACCAGAATTCCGACGATTAGTTCGACCGGTTTGCCACAAGGGCGGGGGTGAGTCGGAAGTCTTGGGATTACGGAGACTCGCAAGACCTTTCGACGGAGCAAGCGCCGGATGAGCGGTGCTTGCTCCCGATCTTTATCAGACGTAGCGAAACTGGCCTGGCCAATCGCGGTAATTGAACACCTGTCCGGTTTGCCGGATGTGGGCTATCGAAGCGAGATCGATTTCGGCGTAAACCCACTGCGCTTGATTGAGCTCGCCGATGGCGAGTATTCCGTTGTCCGGATAGCCGTAATCCACCGGCGTGTAGACCGCGGCGGCGCCGATATTGACGTCCACCGCTTCCGACCACGGCGCCTGACCCACCGTGGGCGATTGCACGATATAGCATTGGTTCTCCAGAGCGCGTGCCTGGCAGCCGATGCGGACGCGGTGATAGCCCGCCAGTGTGTCGGTACAGCTCGGCACCAGAATCAAATCGGCACCGGCCTCAACCTGCTTGCGAGCGATCATCGGGAACTCGCTGTCGTAGCAAATATTGATGCCGATCCGTCCGAATTCGGTATCCAGCGTCTTGATTTCCTCGCCGCCGGTAATCAGCCAGTGTTCGTTTTCGAACCGGGTCATCTGAAGCTTGTCCTGATGATCGGTCGTTCCGTCCGGCCGGAACAGAAACGACCGATTCCGATAGCTGCCGTCCTCCATTCGGACGGGAAAGGAACCGGCCACGATATGGACGCCGTGTTGTTCCGCCATGTCGGAAAACAGCATCACGAAATCCGGCAGCAGAGTCTGCATTTCGCTCAGTTGTTTGGACAGCGATTTGTAAACTTCTTCCGGGAAAAGGGACGCGAGCTCCATGCTGAAGTACTCCGGGAACAGCAGCATCTTGGCGCCGTTATCCGCGGCGTCGGCGACCCAGCGGGCGATTTTGGCGGAATAATCGTCCCAGCTTTTGAGAAAGCCGATGTTGTATTGCGCGGCAGCTAAAAGGAATGCTTGAGATGGCATCAGGTGTTTTCCTTTAACCTAGAAACGGCGGTTGGACGTGCCCGAGTGTGCGGCGGGCGGGACGGATGGCAAGGCGCGGCGATGCGGCGGGGTAGTCTCCCGCAAAGAGGAGCAACGCCGCCAGGTGGCCCGCCCGCCGTGCAGTCGGGTGCGTAGCGGCGTCACCCAAACGGTCAGGCAGAAAAAAGCTAGGACGATTAGAAGTCATCGGACTTTCCCGGTTCATCGAAGCGGTCAACTGCTGTTTCTAGGTTAATGGCTTGAGCCAGAAGACCATGGGTTTGGGCGATTCGATTTCCTCATCCAGGTCTTTCCACGTGTATGTGGTCGCCAATTCCGGATGCTTGGTATAGCCGAATTTGCTCCAGATCCGGTCGAGCGGGACGTAATCCGCGGGGCGACGCGGATGATTTTCGGGGCGCTGCACGCAGCAGAAGCAGCTCCAGTCGAATCGGCCAAGAGACCGGGCGTGGCCTTCCCGTTCCTCGAAGAACTTGGGATAAATGCCTTTACCGCGGTAGTCCTTCAGCAATACCGATTCCCCGCAATAAAAAATTTTCTTCGGGTCGTAACCGTGTTCCACGAAGGGCTTCTGAAACTCTTCGGTTTCATGTTCCATCGGTATTCCGGTCGTCGCGCCCACCACTTTATCGCCGTCCAGCACCAGCACGATCACACTTTCCGGCGACCGCGTATAGGTCTGGAGGTATTTCTCCTCGTACTCGTAGCTTCCGTCGTAGAGATATGGAAAATCCCGGAATACTTCGATTCGCAGTCGCGCCAGATCAGGCAAAAACGGCTGCAATTCCGGGTCTTGGCCGGTAAAGCGCTTGATGCTGATCGAGTCGGTCATAGCCTTAGCCTTAGCCCTTTTCGACTTGGGCGATCCAGTCCTGCAAGTTGTAGTAATTGGTGATGCGCGCCACCTTGCCGTCGCGGATGTCGAAGAACGCGCCGGCCGGAAGACGATATTTCTGGCCTTTGGCGGGCGGCAAGCCTTCGTCGGTCACCAGATATTCGCCGAGAACCACGAATTCCGCAGCGGCCCGTTTGCCGTCGTCGCTGGTCATGATGACCATGTCGACCAACTGTTCCTTGTAGTTCCGATTCATCCGGTTCATGAACTCGCGAAATGCTTCTTTGCCGATTTCCCGCTGTCCTTGGTTGATGTCATGGATAACATCATCGGTAAGCAGGCTTAGAAACGTATCCATGTCTCCGGCGTTGAAAGCAGTGTAGTACTTTTCGATCAGTGCTTGGCTCTCTTTGTTCATGGCAAATTCCGCTAAAGGTTGATGTCGTTCCGGATCGCATCCGGGATATATAGGAAAAAATGTAAACTCGCTAGTTTAATCGATCTTGACTGGAATATCGATGAGGCGAATCGATTGTTTGTAGTCGCTTATTGCGTTTGTAAGAAAAGGCTTACAGAAAAATTTTCATTTAAATGATACGGTTTTTCTGCCCTTCAGCCAGGTATCGTCGTGGATTAGCGTACGATTCGGAAATGTGCTCTAAAATAGTGCTCCAGGGAAGCGAGTCACGTGATACTAAACGGACATCCACAACGGAATAATAACAATAACAAGAGGTTAGCCGTGCGAAACGTTACGTTGTTCAAAACGCCGGAGCATCGGTTCATTTTGCTAAACGAGAGCGAACCGGGCGAAGAAGAAGGTATCCGTTCCAATCAGTATCTGGTTCTCCATGATGGATATGGAGTCTTGCTCGATCCAGGTGGTTTTGGGGTTATGCCTGGGGCGCTCACCGAATTGCTTCAATATCTTGAGCCTCGGGATTTACGCGCCATCATTTTGTCGCACCAGGATCCCGACATCGTGGGTGGACTTTCTACTTGGTTAGAGCTCACCGCGGCCCCGGTATATGCTCCTCGCATCTGGCTCCGCTTTCTTCCGCACTACGGCATCAGGGATTTGAGCCGCTTCGTTCCAGTACCGGATGAAGGTATGTCATGTGCTTTTTCGCCGGGCTTTGAGTTGAAATTATTGCCGGCACATTTCTTACATTCCGAAGGCCAGCTCAATGTTTATGATCCGATCGCCAAAATCCTATTCACCGGCGATATAGGAGCGGCGATGCTTCCAGAGCATTTGGCATACGAGTTCGTTGATGATTTCGCGAGTCATCTCCCTTATATCGAAGGATTTCACCGCCGCTACATGTGTTCGAACCGAGCTGCCAGGTGCTGGGTAGATACGATTTCAGGCCTGGAAATCGAAATGTTGGCTCCCCAGCATGGGCCGATTTACCGGGGCAACGCTGTAAGGGATTTTATCGGCTGGTTTTCGAATTTGCAGTGCGGGATCGATCTCATGGAAAAAGGAGGACGCTTTCCTAAGGACACGCAATTATGAATTTGATGGCCAAAACCATCCCCGATTCTCTCGACCCTCAGCGTGGAATGCCATCGCAGCTCAATAAGCTGCGCAAACAGGTGATGGAGCAGTTATCCTCGCTGCTCGAAAGTCAAACCCGGACGCAGATGTTCGGCGCCACGATTCGGGCCATGATAGAACGCGTCCACGCTAGCGTCATTGCCGATCTGGAAAGCGATACCCCGAGATCTAAAATCATATTGCAGCACTGCAGTAAATTAGATCGCAGCTTGAATCTGCTGGCGGACGAAAGACAGCGGCAATGGCATCGAAACGGAAAGTACATACAGGAAGTTTTGAGGGAGTTCAGTCAGACCATGGATCTTTTGGCTTCGACGCTGGTGGAGAAAGAATTGTTCGAGCGCCAGAGCCAAGTGTTGGAGCAAATCATTTTTTCCCATGAGCGTGTGACGCATTGGGATGAGTTCGTTCAGGAAATTCTTGTCGGTTTCCGCAATATCTTTCCTTTTGATTTCTTTTTCATCGCCTTTCTCGAAGATCACGGCTTATCGCTGTTTTTCTATTACTTCGGCTCGTATTCCGATCAAATCAAATGTTCGGTCAAGGAGCGACTAATCGGGGAAGCGATCGAAAAGCTCAAGCTGCCTCCGGATGCGGCGGTCGAGATCGAAGAATATCAGGTTGGCGGTGACGCAAATATCATTGATCTAGACGATATCAGAACCCTTGCCGTGATGATGCCTGAATATGCGCCTCAGCTCGCGGGATTGCTCGGGGTGGTTTACTCCTCAGCAACGCCGCCGGATGTGCAGGAACTCAGCATGATCCGTTCTTTGCTGTCGGTAATGGTTATGGTGGTTGGTTCAAGCAAGTCGCTGGGGCACACATTGGATGAGCTGGAATACTATTCCGAGCACGATCCGCTCACCGGACTTTGCAACCGGCGACGGTTTACCGAAATGTTGGATTACGAAATCGAGCGCTCTGCGCGGCACGGGCATGAGTTTTCGATCTTGTTGCTCGATCTGGATAATTTCAAGGACATTAATGATTCGTACGGCCATCCCGCTGGCGACAAAACGCTGGTTCAAATCGGTGAATGCCTGCACGGTTATTTACGCAAGGGCGACATTGCTTTCCGCATTGGCGGGGACGAGTTTGCTGTGATTCTGCCCGAGACGCCGCCATCGGGTGCGCTGAGTGTGGCCGAGTCGCTGCGGGAGCGGCTGCGTGGAATGCGACTCGAGGCACCGGACGGACGCCAGTTCTATATCACCACTTCGATTGGTCTGGTCAGTTATCCGAAGAACGGGAAGGATGCCGTCGACTTGATCGCTGGCGTGGACATGGCCCTCTATCACGCCAAGGGAATGGGCAAGGACGAAGTATCGACGCTTGAATCGGCGGACGAATCGGTGAAGCTGAGCCGTCACAGCCGGATCTATGCAGAAGAGCTTCGGCAAGCCCTGAGCGAACACCGCATCATTCCTTATTATCAACCGATCGTTGATTGCCGAAAGGGGGCATTGTTCGCTTACGAAGCGGTTGCGCGCCTCATCAAACCCGGACGAGAAGTCGTGTCGGCCGGGGTATTTATAAAGACAGTTGAAAAATACGGATTGGCTCGGGAATTGGATAGGTCCATTCTGACGGATGCGTTTTCCGCCGCGAGCGCGTTAGTCGGAGCGGATGACCCCTTGCCTCGCTTGTTCATCAATTTATCGGCTCAAGAAATGCGAGAACGTGGAATTCTCGGGTTTGCGGAGGGGCTATGCGATCGCCTCGGTTTTCCGCCGAGTCGTGTCGTCTTCGAAGTCATGGAGCGGGAAGCGATCGGCGACATGGCTCATATGCGTAAGTTTCTGGCCAAGTTGCGGCGTATCGGCTTTTCCTTCGCCCTGGATGATTTCGGGAGCGGTTACAACTCTTTCCATTACCTGCGGGAATTGCACTTCGAGTATGTCAAGATCGACGGCGAGTTCGTGCGCAACATCTTGAATTCCCGCATCGATCGGGCGTTGGTGGGCAATCTCAGTCGTCTTTGCCGCGATCTCGGCATTAAAACCATTGCAGAGTTTGTCGAATCCGAAAACACCTTGGCGGTTCTTCAAGACATGGGAATCGATTACGTCCAAGGCTTCCATATCGGAATGCCGCTGCCTGATTTTGTACCGAAGCCTGGCGTATAAAGGTGATAGCTTCCTCCTGATCGCCGCCATTTTTCAGGATTTTCGCGCCTCCTCGATTCGGCTGATCAGGATGCCGTCCGCAAGCCGGGTCTCCATGCTTTCACCTGGCTGGATATCGCGATAAGAGCGCAGAATTTCTCCCGTGTCCTGTTTGTAGGCGACAGCATAACCGCGTGTCAGCGTCGCCAAAGGGCTCACCGCGTGGAGGTGCTCCGCGAGGCCGGAGACATGCTGATCCTGCTTTTCGAGAGCCCGCTGAATCGCGAGACAAAGGCGTTGGTAAATCTGACATCGTCTTTCTTCGAGCATCTGTAGGCGCTGTTGGGGCCGGTGTCTGGACAAAGCAGCGAATTGTGTCCGCAGTCGCACGTCCAGATTGGACAGCGAATTTCTCGTTACTCGCTTGAGTTGGAGGTCCAAACGATCCAATCGCTGGCTTTGGGTTTGGAGGCGTTTGCTGGGATGTTCTTGCTGCAAGCGTTTGCCGAGAACGCGCAGTGTATTTCGATCGCGTTCGAGCACCGCTTTCATGCGGAGGCAAAGCTGCTGCTCGATCCGTTCGAATCGGGCCAGCAAGGCGGCGCAATCGGGCGTTACCGCCTCCGCGGCTGCCGACGGTGTCGGCGCGCGCAGATCCGCGACGAAATCGGCAATCGTGGTATCTATCTCATGCCCGATCCCCGTAGCCACCGGCGTCTTGCATTCGAAAATCGCGCGGGCCACGATTTCTTCGTTGAACGCCCATAAGTCTTCCAGAGATCCGCCGCCGCGGGCCAATATCAGGACATCGCACATCTGTAGCCGATCCGCCGCGGCGAGGGCCTTCACGACTTCGAATTTAGCTTCGGCGCCCTGTACCTTAACCGGGAAAATGATTACGGGGACCGAGGGGTAGCGGCGCCGGAGCACGGTAAGAACATCATGGACGGCTGCCCCCGTCGGCGAAGTAATGACGCCTACGCATTGCGGCAGACTCGGGATCGGCTTTTTGTGCTGGGCATCAAATAGTCCTTCGGCCGCCAAACGCTGCTTTAAAGCCTCAAACGCGCGCAACAGTAGGCCGTCGCCGGTTTCTTCCATGTATTCGACGATCAGTTGGAAATCGCCGCGCGGTTCGTAGAGGCTGACTTGAGCCTTGATCAGCACGTGATCGCCGTTCTCCGGCTTGAAGTCGAGGGATCGGCTCTGTGCACGGAACATGGCGCAGCGAATCTGAGCCTCGGTATCTTTCAGACTGAAATAAATATGCCCGGAAGAGGGGGTCGAGAGATTGGAGATTTCACCCTCGATCCAGATGCTGCCGAAGCAGTCGTTGAGCAGAAAACGGGTTTCCCGGTTCAGTCGCGAGACGGTGTATACGACCTCCGGCCGAGGAGCGGGTTTAGACGACATGGTCATCGTGGTTGAAAGGCGATTCAGAAAATCTACGCGCCACTATTCCGGGCCGCGCTTGAATCGGTGGATCTGGCGCCGCTCCTTCTTGTTCGGCCTGGTTTCCGGTTGGAGGGAAAGCGACCGTTCATCGCGTCGCCTGTCGACTTCAGCCTGCCGGCGCGTGATGCTTTCCGGAGTCTCTTCGTAAAGCAGCACTGCTTCGGCGGCTGGACGACGCTGGGACGATAAAGCTTGAACCGTAATATCCCAAATGTATTGATCCTTGCTGATTCTAAGCTTTGCGCCGACGCCGATTTCCTTTCCGGGCTTCGCCCGTTGTCCGTTTAGATGCACTTTGCCCCCGTTGATGGCATCTATGGCCAGCTGGCGGGTTTTGAAAAACCGGGCTGCCCACAGCCACTTGTCGAGGCGCATTCGCCCTTCGGAAGCCGAGCGATCGTCTCCATTACGACTAGACGCCATAAGCTTCAAGAAGCGGGAGGCGTTTCCACCGCTTGGCCGGATTCCTGCCAAAGTTTAAAGCCGCCCGCGAGGCTGACGGCGTTTACGTAGCCCAGCTTTTTGAGTGCCTCGGTCGCCAGAGCCGAACGGCCGCCGGTCTGGCAGTAGACGAGGATGTCGGCGTCACGCCGATTTTGAAACGTCGGGTGGCTGTCGATCTTGAACTCCAGTACGCCGCGCGGAATGTTTACCGCGCCAGGCAAGGCGCCTAGCGTGAATTCCGCCGGTTCCCGGACATCCAGAACCAGTGCTTTGCCGATTAGGGCTTTAGCTTCTTCAGGATTGACTTCTCTAATGTGTCGCTTCGCTTCGGCGACCAAGTCCATCGGAGTTAAAGGCATCGGAATTCTCCTCTCTTTATCGTGTCTCTTTATGGTACGCCCGCGGTTATTAATTGGGTATAGGCAATCGGTGCCCGCGTATGATAACGGGAGTTCCACATTTAGTTGTTTGTGTGGTAACATGCGTCTATAAACAGCGGGTTACTTTAAGAGTGTGTGATTAGAGTCGCCCCGCTTTGATAAGGTATGCCCCATAGGGGCTTTTTTAGTTTTTAAAGGGAATAACAAAACAAGAATGGGCCATTGCGCCCATTTTTTGTGAGTGAAATTTACGAGGTCGCAATGAAGCCGCAGGAGCGTTTGGCGGGTTTGATTGAGCCGGTCGTTAGCGGCTTGGGATATGAACTGATAGACATAGAGTTCGACGCCCACCGGCGCGTGCTCCGAGTCTACATCGACAGCGAGTCTGGCATCACTCTCGACGATTGCACGAGGGTTAGCTATCAACTGAGTGGCGTACTCGATGTGGAGGACCCGATTCCCGGTCGTTATCAGCTTGAAATTTCGTCGCCAGGTCTTGACCGGCCGCTTTCCAAGTTGGAGCACTTCGTGCGCTTCAAGGGTAGTCTGGCCCGTTTGCAGCTCGCCCGGCCCATCGATGGGCGGCGCAAATTTAAGGCTTACCTGGCAGGCGTGGAAGGCGATTACGTTCTAATTCAAGAGGGTGGCGAAACTTTGCGAATTCCATTTGAATCAATTGAAAAGGCGCGCCTGGCGCCTGAGTTTGGTAGTTAAATCTAAGGACGACGCGATGGCGAATAAAGAAATCTTGTTGGTGGTGGATGTCGTATCCAATGAGAAAGACATCGATAAAGAGGTCATTTTCGGCGCCATAGAGGATGCGCTTCGCACCGCAACAATCAAGCGCCACGACAACAAAATCGACGTGCGCGTCGCGATTGACCGGAAAACCGGGGGCTATGAGACATTCCGTCGTTGGCTGGTCGTTGACTCCAATGCGGACTATGAGGCTGGCGTCGAAAACCCGGATATCGAGATTTCCTTGGACGAGGCACGAAAGATTCGGCCCAATATTCAGGTTGGCGACTATATCGAACAGCCCATCGAATCCATTGAATTCGGACGCATTGCGGCGCAGACCGCCAAGCAGGTTATTGTACAGAAGGTGCGGGATGCGGAACGCCGGAAAGTCGTCGATGCCTACAAGAACCGGGTCGGCGAGCTTGTGACCGGCGTCGTCAAGCGCGTCGAGCGGGGCAATGTCTACCTCGATCTGGGCGGTAACGTCGAAGCCTTTGTTCCCAGGGACGAGATGATACCCCGCGAGGCTGTGCGGTCCGGCGATCGTTTGCGGGGCTATTTGAAAGCTGTACGCCCGGAGTCTCGGGGGCCTCAGTTGTTCGTCAGTCGCACGGCACCCGAACTTTTGATTGCATTATTTAGGCTGGAGGTTCCGGAGGTCAGCGAAGGGGTCATTGAAATCAAGGGGGCTGCTCGAGATCCCGGGGTTCGTGCGAAAGTGGCCGTAAAGAGCAACGATCTACGGCTAGATCCGGTGGGCGCATGCGTGGGTATGCGCGGTTCCCGGGTCCAGGCGGTATCCAATGAGTTAGCCGGTGAGCGTATCGATATTATTTTATGGAACGAGAACGACGCTCAATTCGTGATTAACGCGATGTCGCCGGCTGAGATCGTCTCGATCGTGGTCGACGAGGACAAGCATTCGATGGATATTGCCGTGGCGGATGAAAACCTGTCTCAAGCCATTGGGCGCGGTGGACAAAACGTGCGACTTGCATCGGAGCTGACCGGATGGACGCTCAACGTAATGGGCGCTTCCCAGGCGGAAGCCAAGAATGAGCTGGAGACGGCCAAGCTCATGCAGTCGTTCATGGAACAGCTGGACGTGGACGAGAGCGTCGCCGAGATTCTGGTTAGAGAGGGATTTTCGACGGTTGAAGAGTTGGCTTACGTTCCAGCCAAGGAGCTATTGGAGATCGAGGAGTTCGACGAAGACATCGTCGAGGAGCTACGAAATCGAGCGCGCGACGCGTTGCTGATCAAGGCGATCGCCAACGAGGAAGAATTTGAATCTTCGGAGCCTTCCAAGGAGTTGCTGGAGATGGAGGGAATGGACCGTGAAACGGCCTTTCGTCTTGCTGCGCGAGGTGTGAGGACAATAGAGGACTTGGCCGAACAATCGGTCGACGAATTGCTGGAGGTTGAGGGTATGGACGAAGCTAGGGCTGCGCGTTTGATCATGACGGCCCGCTCACCGTGGTTTGCTGAAGGTTAAGAGGATTTGACAGGGCAGGGGCTGAAAGAATGAGCGATGTGACGGTACGGCAACTTGCCGATGTGGTCGGCATTCCGGTAGATCGACTGCTTACGCAGTTGGGCGATGCGGGTTTGGAAAAAAGCGACGCGGACGATGTTCTCAGCGATACTGAAAAGCTTCGATTTCTGAGTTATTTGCGGCAGAGCCACGGCAGAAGCGAGGGGGAAATGGCAGAGCCGAAGCGGGTAACGCTGCAGCGGCGCACCGTTAGCGAGCTTAAGCAGGGCAAGATTCCCGGCAAGGGCGTGAAGACCATCAGCGTAGAAGTCCGCAAGAAGCGGACCTATGTCAAGCGAAGCGAGCTTCCCGAGCTGAGCGAACGTCGCACTGAGGTAGAAAAGGCGCGGCAGGCACTCGAGGACCAGCAGAGAGAACTTGAAGCCCAGGAAGCTTTGCGCGCTCAGCAGGAAGAAGTCCGGCGTAAGGCCTTGGAAGAAGAAGAGAGAAGGAAGCGCGAAGAAGCGGAGAGAGCCGCCGAGCAACAGCGTTTGCTCGAAGAGGCTAGACGAGCGGAAGAAGAGATGCAGCGGGAGGAGGCTCGACGTCTGGTCGAAGAACAGCAGCGTACCGAAAAAGCGGTGAGTGTGGAAGAGCGTGAGCCGCCCGCACCCGCGGCAGAAATACCTGCGCCTAAAAAACCGGTCGTTCCGCCTGTGTCGGCCGAGCGGGAAGAGGTGGAGCTCCCACGTCATTTAGAGTCAGAAGCCAAACGTGCCAAAAAGAAGCCGGGCGTTGAACGTCCTAAAGGCCGAAGCGAAGGTGCTCGTGAGCCCTTTGGTCTCGATGACGCAAGAAAAGATAAAAAGAAAAAGCTTAAAGTCACCAAAGGCCCTGTTGCATTTCCGGAAGCCCGGCACGGATTTGAGAAGCCAACCGCCCCGGTGGTGCGTGAGGTCGCCATTCCCGCATCCATTACGGTATCGGATTTGGCCCAGCGGATGTCCATTAAGGCGACCGAAGTCATCAAAACGTTGATGGGAATGGGAGTGATGGCCACCATCAACCAAGTACTCGATCAAGATACCGCCACTTTGGTGGTCGAAGAGTTGGGCCATAAGGCCATACCGCAGGTCGAAAACGCTCTGGAGGCCGAGATTATGGCTACCATGTCGGTGGCTGAGGAGATTGAGCAGTTGCCGAGAGCTCCGGTGGTAACCATCATGGGACACGTCGACCACGGCAAGACTTCATTGCTCGACTATATTCGCAAGAGCCGCGTCGCGGCCAGCGAGGCGGGTGGCATTACCCAGCACATCGGCGCTTATCAGGTCAAGACGGATCACGGCGCGGTGACTTTCTTGGATACGCCTGGCCATGCCGCGTTTACGGCGATGCGTGCACGCGGTGCCAAGGTCACGGATATCGTGGTGCTGGTGGTCGCTGCCGACGACGGCGTGATGCCGCAAACTCGCGAAGCCGTGGAGCACTCCCGCGCCGCCAATGTTCCCCTGGTCGTGGCAGTCAACAAGATCGATAAACCGGAAGCCGATCCGGATCGAGTAAAACAAGAACTAACCGGGCTCAATGTGGTCCCGGAAGAATGGGGTGGGGACACCCAATTCGTGAGTGTTTCCGCCAAGACCGGTCAGGGTATCGACGCATTGCTCGACGCCATTCTCGTGCAGGCTGAGGTTCTTGAGCTCAGAACGCCTTTCGAGATACCCGCAAGCGGCGTGGTATTGGAATCGAAGCTCGAGAAAGGGCGAGGGCCAGTGGCAGACATTCTCGTGCAGCGTGGCCAGTTGAAGAAGGGCGATTTTATCCTGTGCGGCATGGAATTCGGGCGTGTCAGGGCCATGTTCAACGAAAATGGCAAGCCGGTGAAAGAGGCCGGACCGTCGATGCCCGTCGAGGTGCTGGGGCTGTCGGGCGCGCCGAACGCCGGCGATGAATTCATCGTCGTTGCCGACGAGCGTAAGGCGCGTGAGATCGCCTTGCATCGCGAAGAAAAACTGCGTGTCAGTAAATTGGCGGCGCAGCAGGCGACCAAGCTCGAGGATGTCTTCTCGCGCATGGAAAGCGGCGAAAGCGTGGATCTGAACCTGATCATCAAGGCCGACGTGCAAGGCAGTCTTGAAGCGCTGAGAGCGTCGGTGACGGACCTTTCGACTGATAAGGTCAAAGTGAAAGTCATTGCCGGTGGTGTCGGCGGCATCAACGAATCCGACGCCAATCTTGCTTTGGCGTCCAACGCGATCATCATCGGATTCAACGTCCGTGCCGATGCGGGTGCGCGCAAGATCATTGAGGAGCGGGGCATCGATTTACACTATTACAGTGTGATTTACGATGTGATCGACGAAATCAAGAAGTCCATCAGCGGGATGCTGGAACCCGAGTTCAAGGAGCAGATCGTCGGCGTTGCCGAGGTTAGGGACGTGTTCCGTCATCCGAAATTCGGTGCTATCGCCGGCTGCATGGTGCTGGACGGCCACGTAAAACGGAATCTGCCGATCCGCGTGTTACGAGACAACGTGGTGGTCTTCGAAGGGCAGTTGGATTCTCTGCGCCGCTTCAAAGAGGACGTCGGCGAGGTCAAAGCGGGCATGGAGTGCGGTATGGGCATAAAGAACTACAACGACGTCAAGGTCGGCGACCAGATCGAAGTGTTCGAAAAAGTGCAAGTGCAACGCTAGACGATTCAGTATCGAGACGGTCTAAGTTCATATGCCGAGAGAGTTTAAACGGAGCGACCGGGTTGCCTCGCAGCTCCAAAGGGAATTGGCGGATCTTATTCGGACGCAGGTAAAAGAACCTCGCCTTGGAATGGTTACCGTGAGCGATGCCGTAGTAAGCCGTGATCTTGCTGTAGCCAAAGTTTTCGTGACTTTCTTGGGAGCCAAGGAGCCGGCCGAAAAATGTGTGGCGCTCTTATCGACGATGATCCCGATGCTGCGTCGCGAACTGGGAAAGCGCCTTCGCATCCGTAATATGCCCGAGATCCATTTCGTCTACGACGATTCGATCGAGCGCGGCATGCATATGGATGCACTCCTGGATCGGCTGCATGAAGAGCCGAAAAGCGGCGAATAGGTGGTAGCGATGAGTCGCCGCAACGATTTGCGGTCCATTAACGGCATTGTGCTGTTGGACAAAGCTTCCGGTATGACGTCAAACGCGGCGCTGCAAAAGGTCAAGCGGATTTTGAAAGCGCAAAAGGCCGGTCATACCGGAAGCCTCGATCCGCTCGCCAGCGGTTTGCTCCCGATTTGTTTGGGCGAAGCGACGAAATTGTCGGGGTTTCTCCTGAATACGGACAAACGTTATCGGGTGAAGGTTCGCCTTGGGATAGCGACACTTACCGGAGATTCCGAGGGCGAGATTGTCGAGACGAAGGCCGTGAAGCCACTGAGCGAGGACGTGGTTGAGCAGGTTCTGGCTGGATTCCGCGGCGAGATCCTTCAGGTTCCGCCGATGTACTCTGCGCTCAAGCATCAAGGGCGACGCCTTTACGATTTGGCCCGCCAAGGCATCGAGGTGGAACGGGAACCCCGTCGAGTGGTCATTCATGAATTGAAGCTGCTGGGGTTCGATTCGTCGAGTCTGCAATTGGACGTCGCGTGTTCGAAAGGCACATATATCCGGACCCTTGCCGAGGACGTCGGCAAAGCGTTGGGTTGCGGCGGCCATGTCGAGATGTTGAGACGTACGGGGGTAGGAGACTTATCGATTGCCGACTCTCACACGCTGGAAAGTATGGAAACACTCGATGAAAGCGAATTGCTGGGACTGGTTCTCCCGATGGATCGCATCGTATCCGCCTTGCCGGCGGTTCAATTGAGTGACGAACTCGGTTTTTATGTGCGAAAGGGCCAAGCCGTTTTAGTTCCTAAAGCGCCGAAGCATGGATGGGTTAGATTGTATGCAAAACAATCTGTTTTCATGGGAGTGGGCGAGATTCTTGACGACGGACGGGTGACACCGCGGCGTTTGGTCAAGGCGGTTCAGAGCGATGTTCAGGAGCTATCTTAATAGGGTGGCTCTTAGATCGTAAATTACTCTGAGTTCGTTGGCGTTTCGATTGAAACGCATCTAGAGCTACAGTTACAATTGTGAGTTTATTAAGTTAAACAAGTTTGTTCAGGAGAAAAAAATGGCCTTTGAAACTGCAGACAAGAGCGCTGTGATGCAAGAATATCAGCGAGCGGCGAACGACACCGGCTCGCCGGAAGTTCAGGTGGCCTTGCTTACCGCCCGGATTAACCACCTTACTCCGCATTTCGTTAAGAACAAGAAAGATCACCATTCGCGGCGCGGCTTGTTGCGCTTGGTCAATCGACGTCGCAAATTGTTGGATTACTTAAAGAGCAAGGACTCCGACCGTTATCGGACTTTGATTGAACGATTGGGTCTACGTAAATAGTTGTTCACCCGGTAAAGGTATTATTGTGAATCCGATTCGGAAACAGTTTAAGTACGGCGAATATCTCGTTACCTTCGAGACCGGCGAAATTGCGCGCCAGACGGATGCCGCCGTTATGGTGGATATGGCCGGAACCGTGGTTTTGGTCACTGCCGTTGGCGAGAAAGAGGCGTCGCCCGAGACCGATTTCTTCCCCCTGACCGTCAACTATCAGGAGAAAGCCTACGCGGCGGGTCGCATCCCCGGCGGCTTTTTCAAGCGCGAGGGACGGCCGAGCGAGAAAGAAACCCTCACCGCGCGCTTGATCGATCGGCCCATTCGCCCGCTTTTTCCGGAAGGATTCACCAACGAGGTTCAGGTCGTTGCCACGGTTCTCTCCCTGAATCCCGAAGTCGATCCGGATATTCCCTCGATGCTGGGGGCATCCGCGGCTCTGGTGCTTTCGGGCATGCCTTTCCAAGGACCGATCGGCGCAGCGCGTGTCGGCTATATCGATGGCCAATTCGTGCTCAATCCTTCCGGTTCGGTTCTTGAAGATTCAAAGCTGGACTTGGTCGTTGCCGGTACGGAAAAGGCGGTTCTGATGGTCGAGTCCGAAGCCGATATGCTTCCGGAAGAAGTCATGCTCGGAGCCGTGTTGTTCGGCCACGAGCATATGCAGACGGCTATCAAGGCGATCCATGAACTGGCCGAGACCGTGGGTGTCACGCCATGGAACTGGGAGCCACCCGCTGCCAACGCGGCCTTATACCAGGCCGTTAAGGATTTGTCGGCAGCGCAGATTGCCGAAGCTTATCAGACAGCTGATAAGCAGACTCGTCAGCAGAAACTCAGAGAAATTCGCAAAGCAACGATCGATGCTTTGACGGCGGACGGGAATTATGCCGAGAACGCCGTTCGAGGCATGCTGGAAAAATTGGAATCGGATGTGGTCCGGTGGCGGATTCTGAACGAATCCAAACGCATAGACGGACGGGATTTGAAGACCGTACGGCCGATTACGATACGTACAGGCGTACTGCCGCGTACTCACGGTTCCGCACTGTTCACCCGCGGCGAGACTCAGGCCCTGGTGGTTGCCACCTTGGGTACGGGACGCGATGCTCAATTGATCGATGCAATAGAAGGCGAATATAAAGAATCCTTCATGTTGCACTACAATTTCCCGCCTTTCTGCGTGGGAGAGATCGGCCCGATAGGCGCGCCGAAACGGCGTGAAATCGGACACGGCAGGCTGGCGAAGCGCGGCGTGCAGGCCATCATGCCCGCTCCGGAAAGCTTCCCCTACGTGATTCGAGTCGTTTCTGAAATTACCGAATCCAACGGCTCCAGTTCGATGGCGTCGGTGTGCGGAACCAGCTTGGCACTGATGGATGCCGGGGTTCCGACCAAGGCTCCCGTTGCCGGGATCGCCATGGGCTTGATCAAAGAAGGCGATCATTTTGCGGTGCTCTCGGACATCATGGGCGACGAGGATCACCTCGGCGATATGGATTTTAAGGTCGCCGGCTCCAGCGACGGCGTGACCGCATTGCAAATGGACATCAAGATCGACGGCATCACGCCGGAAATCATGCGGCAGGCGCTCGAGCAGGCCAAAGAAGGGCGTTTGCATATTTTGGCGAAAATGGCGGAGGCTTTGCCGGCTCCCCGGAAGGAGATGTCGGATTTTGCGCCGCGCATCATGAGCTTCACCATCGATCCGAGCAAGATTCGCGATGTCATCGGCAAAGGCGGCGCGACGATTCGTGCGATCACCGAAGAGACGGGAGCCAGCATCGATATTAGCGACGACGGTGTCGTTAAAGTGGCTTCGGTCGACAAGGAAGCCGGAATGGAGGCTCGTCGCCGTATCGAAGCGATCACGGCCGAAGTCGAGGTTGGGAAAGTTTACGAAGGCCGTGTCGCCCGGCTGATGGATTTCGGCGCATTCGTTACGATTCTCCCTGGTAAGGACGGGCTGGTCCATATTTCGCAGATTTCGGACGAACACGTGGAGAAAGTCAGCGATAAGCTGGCCGAGGGCGACATCGTCAAAGTTAAGGTTCTTGAGATCGACCGTCAGGGAAGGGTTCGTCTCAGCATGAAAGCCGTCGACTAAATAAGTCGATACTTCCGACGTGGCGGGGTTCCGGCTCCGCTGATGGCTTTTCCGGAGTTTTGAAATCTTATCCGACCGGCATCTTGTACGGTCGGCCCACCTCCTCCCGAACGAGTTTGGGAAGCAGATAACCAGGCAATGCTTCCCTCATGACTTGGTAAATCGCTAACGCATCTTCCGTCGACAGGTCGAAATGGCTGGTCCCTTGCGCCTTGTCCAGTACGTGCAGGTAATACGGCAGCACGCCGTTCTCGAAAAGTGTTTCACTCAGTCGAACAAGGGTTTCGGCATCGTCGTTCACGCCTTTTAACAATACGGTCTGGTTAAGGAGTGTAATTCCGGCCTTTTGGAGTGCGTTTAACGCATCGTTGACGTCGTGATCGAACTCGTTCGCGTGATTGGCGTGAATGACGACCACGCTTTTTAAACGAGCCTCCGTCAGCGCGGCGATAAGTTCGGTTGTGATGCGGTTCGGTAGAACTACCGGGAGGCGCGTGTGAATTCGAAGTCGCCTGATGTGCTGTATCTCCCCGATTTTTTGGATTAACTGGGCCAAGCGTTCGTCGCTCAGCACCAAAGGATCCCCGCCGCTGAGAATCACTTCGTTGATACTTAGGTCGCTCCGAATGGCGTCAACGGCATCCTGTTCCTGCCGTTTGCCGATCATGTTCGCGTCGTACGGAAAATTTCGCCTGAAGCAATAACGGCAGTGGATGGCGCACGCACCGGTGGTGATCAGCAACATTCGTCCATGGTATTTGTGCAGCACTCCCGGGGCGGTCACGGCTTTTAAGTCTCCCACCGGATCGTTTGCAAAGTTCGGATGGTCGATCAGTTCCTGCGCATCGGGCAACACTTGAAGCAAAAGC
Source organism: Methylocaldum sp. 14B (assembly GCF_002005105.1). Classification (GTDB taxonomy): domain Bacteria; phylum Pseudomonadota; class Gammaproteobacteria; order Methylococcales; family Methylococcaceae; genus Methylocaldum. The sequence goes on from NZ_MSCV01000016.1 coordinate 24,257, forward strand.
GGGTCGCGAGGATTGCGTTTGCTCATGCGCCGAGCGTAGCTTTGCGTAACGCGAAACGAAAAACGGTCCGTCGCCTCCAGGAATTCCGCTTGATGGATCTCATCCAACTCCAAGAAAGCGAAGAGGTCGGCGGGTTTGGTAAATGAGTCGGCCAGCTCGGCCTGCCAGGGCGTTTTCATAGAGACGTCGGGTTTCTTAGGACAAAGCCGTACATTATAATGCGCGGTATTTTTTGAGTTAACTGAAGCGAACGAGGAGAGAATGGCGACATTCAGCACCAATGAATTCAAGGGCGGTTTAAAAGTGATGCTCGACGGCGATCCGTGTTCGATCATCGAGAACGAATTCGTCAAGCCGGGTAAGGGGCAGGCATTTAACCGCGTAAAGCTCCGCAACCTCAAGACCGGCCGTGTCATCGAGCGCACGTTCAAATCCGGAGAAACATTGGAAGGTGCGGACGTCGTCGATACGGAAATGCAATATTTGTACAACGATGGCGAGCAGTGGCACTTCATGGTTCCGGAGAGTTTCGAACAGTATGCCGCTGACAGCGATGTGGTGGGCGATGCCAAGAAATGGCTCAAAGAGCAGGACGTATGCATCGTCACCCTGTACAACAATGCTCCCATTTCGGTCACGCCGCCCAACTTCGTGGAGCTGACGATTGTTGAAACCGATCCCGGCGTGCGTGGCGATACCTCCGGTGGCGGCGGCAAGCCGGCAACCCTGGACACCGGAGCGGTCGTCAGGGTCCCTCTGTTCGTGCAGACCGGCGAGGTGATCAAAGTCGATACCCGCACGGGCGAGTACGTATCTCGGGTCAAATAGCATCCCTTCATGCTCGACGGCGGACGCGGCATGTCCGCCGTATCCGCCGACCTCAAGCGACGTTTCTTCCGACGATGGCGGACTGGCGCCCCAGTTGTTCCCTGACTGCTCTTAAGAAGCGGGCAGCTTTGCTTGCGACAATTCGGCAGTTTTTTTCGGCTAGAAACGTCTTGGAAGTCGAGACGCCACTGCTGTGCCGCGCCGGCGTTACCGATCCGAATCTCAATCCTTTCACGACCGTTCTCCGTCAGCCCGGCAGTAGTGAGGGCGAACAACTTTATCTGCAAACCTCTCCGGAATTTGCAATGAAGCGCCTGCTGGCGGCGGGCAGCGGTTCGATCTACCAGATCTGCAAGGCCTTTCGGAACGAAGAGTCGGGGCGCCATCACAATCCCGAATTTACGCTTTTGGAATGGTACAGGGTGGGATTCGATTTAGCCGAATTGATCGACGAGATCGATGCGCTGCTGGCAGAAATCTGCCGTGATCACCTGATTTTGGCAGCGTCCGAGCGATTTAGTTATCGCGAACTTTTTCGTGAGCATGTAGGCGTCGATCCGTTATCGGCCTCGTTCGAGGAACTCTCCGAACGCTCAAGAGTTCGGGATCTTCCCGAGGCTGAGGCGCTTTGCGGCAGAGATCGCTCGCTTTGGCTCGATTTGCTCTTCAGTCATCTGGTCCAGCCCCATCTCGGGCGAGGGCGGATCACTTTCGTTTACGATTTCCCCGCTTTTCTTCCTTCCCTTGCGCGAAAAAAGCCGGACGACCCGCTTGTGGTCGAAAGGGTGGAGATATTTCTCGAAGGATTGGAGTTGGGCAACGGGTTTCACGAATTGGCCGATGCTGTCGAGCAGGAAGAGCGCTTTGATCGGGATCTCGTCATCCGAGAAGAAAACGGTTTGCCCTTGCCGGCTAAAGACGAGCGCTTGCTGGCGGCGCTGAGGAGTGGACTGCCGGATTGCTCGGGTATAGCTCTTGGATTGGATCGCCTGCTGATGATCAGGATGCGAGCGGAATCTATCGGGGATGTCTTGGCGTTTCCGACGGCGCAAGCTTAACCCGGAAAGGCGCCGAATGGCAGAATCTACAGAGACGGTGAATGCGTCAAGGCTTGTTCCTTCTCGTACGCGCTCTGGCAGGCAATACAGCGCTCGGTCGTAGGGTTCGCCTCCAGCCGCGCTAACGCGATCGGTTGCTCGCAATCGACGCAAATGCCGAATTCGCGGCTGCCGATACGGATGAGAGTGGATTCTATCTCGCGAATTTCCTGAATATGCCGATCTATCGTTTGCAGTTCCATATCGATGACCAGATTGGCGACCGAAGCTTCTTCCGAGTCGTGAACCTCGCCGGCGACATCGGTAAAGTGGTGACGACCCGACTGAATGACTTCTTCACGAACGCCTCGGGTCAGTTCTGCAAGACGCGTTTCGAGTCTATTGCGGAATGCTTCGAGCTGTTTATCGGTAAGGTGCTGCGGCATAACGTTATCCTCTCGTCAGTGGAACAAGGTGGCCGTTATAACGGAATTAAGGATTGTCCGGGTCGCAAGAGCCGGTTCTGATCCAAACTCCGTAATCGCAGCGCAGAAGCGTATCGCCGCTACAAACATACGTGCCGTGAGCATATCGTTTGTCGTTGAAGTGACAAACCGGTTCGCCGGGCACTTGCTGCTTTAATACCAGATAATCGTCATCGAATTCCTCCAGAATCGGCGACGTCCTCAGCTCCGGGTCGGGAGCGCCCACTTGGGGTTTGGCGATGCGTTCGGCCACAACGGCTCCTTTGTACAACGTCTTCGATTTGGACGACGAGTGATTATCGGCCGAACGATCCGATCAAAAAATACGTGCTATTCCCACCGTTCGACCATCTTGACCCGCGGTGTGACGCCGCAGAGCAGGGCATAGGGAATAGTCGAGGCGTATTGAGCGATTTCCTCGACGGGCAGGCCTTTGCCCCATAGAGTGACTTCATCCCCAACCCGAGCGTCGGGGCAATCCGTGAGATCGAGGCTGATCATATCCATGGAAACGCGTCCGATCAGGCTTGCCCGCCGACCACGAACCAGCACCGGCGTGCCTGACTGCGCGTGGCGAGGATAACCGTCGCCATAGCCGATCGAGACGATTCCGAGGCGAGTCGGGCGCGGGCAAATCCAATCACCGCCATAACCCACGGCATCGCCGGCTTTCAGATTCTTTATCGCGATGAGCCGGCTCCGGAAGGTCATCACCGGTCTGAGGCCTTCGTCCGGACCGGTACGACCAGGAAACGGCGACACACCGTAAAGCGCAATTCCGGGGCGGACCCATTCGACACGTGCGGTATCCCAGGCCAGAAGTCCTGCCGAATTGGCGATGCTGCATTCGGTTTGAACGTTATGGAGCGCGCTTTTGAAGCAATCCAGCTGTATTGCCGTAATCGTGTCCTGAAAAACGTCGGCATTGGCCAAGTGAGTCATCACGGGAATAGGTTGGCGCACAGCGGAACACCGTTGAAGCCTCGAATAACAGGATGAGAATTCGTCCGGCAGCAAGCCGAGCCGGTGCATTCCTGTATCCAGTTTCAACCAAACCGATACCGACTCCATCGAGGAAACTTGCTCCAGAAGTTCCACCTGAAACGGGGAATGGATGACGGGCTCCAATCCGTGGCGACTATGGAGCTCCAGTTCTTCGCTATCGACGAAGCCTTGAAGCACGGCGATACGCTGCCTTATGCCCGCGTCGCGAAGGGCGATGCCTTCGCCGAGGCGGGCTACGGCGAAGGCATCGGCATCGCTCAATACCTTGGCGATCCGAATCAGCCCGTGGCCGTAGGCGTTGGCCTTGATCACCGCCATGATTTTCGCTTTCGGCGCAAACGCTCGAATGCGCGTGAGATTATGCGTGACTGCCGTCAAATCGAGCTCGGCATAAGCAGACAGCATCATTCTTAAAAGTCCTCGCCCGCGTACGGATCCGAGATAAAGTTTTCGAAGCGCGTGTATTGGCCGAGGAAGGTAAGGCGCACGGTTCCGATCGGGCCGTTACGCTGTTTCGCGATGATGATTTCGGCGGTGCCCTTGTCGGAGGAATCGGGGTGATAGACCTCGTCGCGGTAGATGAACACGATCAGGTCCGCGTCCTGCTCGATCGAGCCCGATTCGCGCAGGTCGGATGGAACCGGCCGTTTATTGGGGCGCTGTTCGAGATTGCGGTTGAGCTGCGAAAGGGCGATCACCGGAACGTTCAGCTCCTTGGCCAATGCCTTGAGCGAGCGGGAAATTTCCGAGATCTCCGCCACACGGTTTTCGCCGCCGGAGCACTGCATGAGCTGAAGATAGTCGAGCACCACCAATCCGAGTTGACCGTGCTCGCGTGCCAGGCGGCGGCAACGGGCGCGGACTTCGGTGGGTGTCAGGGCAGGGGTGTCGTCGATGAACAGCTTGGTTTCCGCCAGGATATTGATGGCGGAAGTCATGCGCGGCCATTCGTCGTCCTCCAGCTTTCCGGTGCGCACCCGGTGCTGGTCGATGCGGCCCAGAGACGACATCATGCGCATGGCCAGTTGTTCGCCCGGCATTTCCATGCTGAATACGGCTACCGGAACCTGCTCCTTGATGGCCACGTTTTCGGCAATGTTCATGGCGAAGGTGGTCTTTCCCATGGATGGGCGGCCGGCGATGATGATGAGATCGGAGGCTTGCATGCCAGAAGTCATTTCGTCGAAATCGGCGAAACCGGTGCTCGCGCCAGTGATGTGGCCTTCCTTGTGGAAGAGCATCTCGATTCGGTCTATGGCGGCCGACAAGAGCGACTTGATCGGCTTGAAGCCGACTCCGCCGCGCCGCCGCTGATCGGCGATCTGAAAAACCTTTTGCTCGGCTGTTTCGAGCAACAGGGCCAAATCGCGATTTTCCGGCTGGAAGGCTGAATCGGCGATTTCGGTACCTGCATGGATCAGCTGCCGCAATACCGACTTTTCACGCACGATATCGGCATAGGACGAGATATTGGCGGCGCTGGGCGTCTCCTTGGCCATCATCGCGAGATAGGCGAGTCCGCCCGCTTCTTCCAGCGAACCGGTTTTTTCCAGGACTTCCGACAGGGTGACGACGTCGAACGGCGTCTGTTTTTCCGCAAGCTGCTTGATCGCGCGGAATATCAGTTTGTGATCCTTGCGGTAGAAATCCTCTTCTCCCACCCGGTCGGCCACGACGTCCCAGGTTTGGTTGTCGAGCATGAGACCGCCGAGTACGGATTGCTCGGCGTGGATGGAATAAGGGGGAACGCGAAGCGCGTCCACCATTCTGTCCGTTAAACGGGCGTGATCAGACATGTTCAGGTATTGCGTATGGCTTGAATGATTCGGGTGGTCGAATAATCGCCTAGAAAATCCAGAATCCTGACTTCTCCTCCGTTGGCCAGAACATGATCGTGGCCGGCTATTTCGGTGATGTCTTTGTAGTCGCCGCCTTTCACGAGAATATCGGGCAGCAGGCGTCCGATGACGTCGCGCGGCGTATCTTCTTCGAACGGCACGACCCAATCGACGCATTCGAGAGCCGCCAGCATGGTCATGCGATGTTCGAGCGGATTGACCGGGCGGCCGCTGCCCTTGAGGCGTCTTACCGAGGCGTCGCTGTTGACCAGCACGATAAGCCGGTCACCCAGAGCTCGGGCTTGCTGGAGGTATTGGATATGGCCGGGATGCAGGATGTCGAAGCATCCGTTGGTGACGACGATCTTCTCTCCTTTGCGTCGCGCCGTGCCGAGCAAAGGCAAAAGTTCGTCGAGCTCGATCGCGCCGCGATGATGGGCGCGCTGACCGTGCAGGGCGTCATCCAATTCTTCGAGAGTCACGCTTGCCGTCCCTAGCTTGCCCACGACGATTCCGGCGGCGAGATTTGCAAGACCCGTGGCATCCTCCAGCGATGCGCCCGCCGCCAGAGCTGCGGCGAGAGTCGATATGACAGTATCGCCGGCTCCGGTTACATCGTAGACCTCTTTGGCGTGGGCTGGCAAATGCCGGGGGGATTCGCCGCGTCGCAGCAAAGTCATCCCGTGTTCGCCGCGTGTAATCAAGAGGGCCTTTAGCTCGAGCTTTTCCAGCAGGCCAAGGCCCTTATCCGCCAGTTCATGATCATCCCGGCAAGGTCCGGCCACGGCCTCAAATTCGCTGCGATTGGGAGTAATGAGGGTGGCGCCGCGGTATCGATCGAAATCGGTGCCCTTTGGGTCTACTAAAATCATTTTGCCCGCTTCTCCGGCGAGTTGAATCAGTTCCTGAACTGAATTGAGGGTTCCCTTGCCGTAGTCGGAGAGTACCACGACATCGGCCTCGTTCAACTTCCCGGCGAAATTCGCGAGGAGATGGGCCGACGGGACGTCATGAAAGCGGTCCTCGAAGTCCAGCCGGATGAGCTGTTGATGGCGGCTCAGCACTCTGAGCTTGGTGATAGTCGGCCGTCCCGGAATTTGCTCCACAACACAGTCGATACCGGCGGATTGCAGGAGAGCGATAAGATTCTGTCCGGCTTCGTCGCGCCCACAATAACCGATGAGGCTGGTTTGCGTCCCAAATGTCGCAAGATTGAGGGCGACGTTGCCCGCACCACCCAATCGTTCCTCGACGCCATTTACCAGTACGACCGGAACCGGAGCCTCCGGCGAAATGCGGGAAGTGCCGCCGTGCCAGTAGCGATCGAGCATTAAGTCGCCGACGACCAGGATGCGGGCCGAGTCGAAATTAGGAAGCTGCATGGATTCAAGGAAGCGAAAAACGGGGCGATAGGATACCACCACCGGGTAGCTTTGATCTTCGGAAAAGCGCGCCTTAGGACGATTATCTCGTTCGGCGGGAGGCGAATAGCGATTCGATGCCCTGCGCCGATCGGACTAGTGTTTCGTCGTTTCCCCACGATCCAGCGATTTGTATTCCGACCGGTAAACCGCGGATGACGCCGGTCGGAATACTGAGGAGAGGAACGCCTGCTTGAGTCCAGGGCAACTGCATCACCGAGTCGCCGGTGCTGTTCAGCCCATGAGGGGCCGGTCCGGTCGCGGAAGGGGAAATCCAAGCATCGATGCCATGTTGTTGCATCAGCGCTGCGAGGTGTGCTCCCTGACGTAGTCGGACCGCTCTGGCGATCTCAAGGTCCGATGCCGAAGCCTTGAGGCCGCGCTCGATGAGCTCTGCGGTTTCCGGACGGTAAAGCGGTTTGTACTTTCGGTACCAATTTTCGTGTACCTGCGCAGCTTCGGCAGCAACGAGCAGATGATGCGAACGATAGAGTTCCTCGAAATCGGGAAATGCCGATACTTCGATGAGAACATACCCGTTGGCTCTAAGCGTCTCGCAGGTCTCTTGAAAACCGAGTCTAGCGTCCGGCGTGACATGATCGAGGTAAGGGCCGTCCGGAATTCCAAACCTCGGACGACCATGGGTTAGGGATGATTTCCAGTCCGGAACCAGCGCCTGTGCAGCCAATTCGATTCCATCGACATCGGAAGCGAACCAGCCGACATGGTCCACGCTCGGCGCCAGGGGAATTACGCCGTCCACGGGAACTCTTCCGTAGCTGGGCTTGAATCCGCAGAGGCCGCAGAAAGCGGCGGGCCGATTGATAGATCCGACGGTCTGCGTGCCGAGCGCCAAGAGGCAGAGGCCGGCGGCTACGGCCGCCGCGGAGCCGCTGCTCGATCCGCCCGGCGTGTGCTCCGGATTGCAGGGATTGCGTGTCGGACCGGGGGCGATATAGGCGAATTCAGCGGTGACGGTCTTTCCGATAATGAGCGCGCCGGCATCTTTCAGACGCGTCACGGTGCTGGCTTCCGCACCGCTAAGTTCTTCGGGCGGCAAGCGACTGCCTGCGCGCGTTTCAAATCCGTCGATGTGAAAGATATCCTTAATGCCTATCGGCGCGCCGAACAAAGGCGGCCGATTTTCGGGCTTCGGATAACGGCGCAGCAAATCGTCGGCCTCCCGATAGAGCCGTGTCCAGCGATGCTCCTCGGGCACGAAAGCCAGGACGTTCGGCTCGATTTCGCCGAAGCGGTTTTCGAGCTCATGGAGGTACGGCAGCAAAGGCCATTCACCGCTTCGAAGCCTGTTTGCAACCGTCGTCGATTTCATGGCGTTGTTGATTTAGTCGGCAAGCATGGAGCAGCCATAGGCCAGTGCGAGTCCGAGATAGATCACAAAGCTCAATCCCAGGAGCCAGCGTCCGGCATCCGGCGGTCTGGCCCATACCGGCAGCTGCGGCGCAAGGCGGCGAAAATTGAGCAGATACAAAGCCACGGGGAACATGACGGTTCCCGCAAAACCAATGACGGCGCTGGTCAGGATCAACGTGCCCGGCGTATCGAGCAGCATGGTCAACGACGTGATCAGCGTCAGTAGCGCCAGAAAGATGTAATACCAGGTGCCTAGAGCAATTCGCCGGCTTTTCGGAAAGAGTACATGGACGATGTCGGCCTGCATCCGGCTGACGGCATCCGCCGTCGCCAGCCAAGTATCGGTCAGAAAGGCTGCGGCTACCAAGAGGAACAATAGCCTCCCGATTTCGCCCCAGCCGACCTCGAAAAAGCGGCTTTGCACCACCGCAAGTTCATACTCCTGAGGCAACAGGCCTTTGGGAAACAGGAGCGCATACGCCAGAAGACAGGTCATGAGCGTCGTCAACAGATTGCCGACGATCCCGATCAGTACGTCGGCACGAAGGAACTGCTGCCATTTCCGCCAGCGATCCTCGTTTTCAGGCAACGCATCCGGGAGAAAACCGTCGCTGGTGATGACCTCGGGCTTGCCGGCGATGGGCCCCGTGATTTTGCCCATGTGCACCGCCATCCCGACGCCTTTGTCACGCAGCCAGTACGAATAGAACAAGATCCAAAAGCCGCCCAATCCGGCGAATGCGATGGCGGTGAGCAGCTTGGTGGCGTCCTGTGCTTCCCAAGGGCGGGGCAGCGGAGCCGTAGGGCCCAATAGACCCCGAAGGAAGTCCGGTACCGCCGCGATGACCTCGGTCTGGAGACAAGCCCAGAGCAGGCCGGCCACGGTGGTGACGGCGACCATTTTCATGAATCGCTCGACCAAGACGTATACGACTTTGCTGAACACGATGGCGGCCAAGAACACGCCGATCGAGCAATATCCCCAAAACAGCGATTGGCTACGGGCGTCCCAGCCTTCGGGGAGATGGGTCAAGGCCGCCAACGCCGTACCGCCCGCCGAAGCGAAGGCTCCGAACCAGAGGAACGAGACCGACATCAATATCCACAGAAGAATGCCGAAAACGCGGTTGAGCCGGATGAACCCGTGAAAAATGCTCTCGCCGGTCAATAGCGTGTAGCGGCCGATTTCGACGTTGATCGGGTACTGGAGCAAGCAGGCCGGAATCAAGAGGAATAGGAATGTCAAACCGTATTTCGCGATCAGATAGGGCCACCAGATCAGTTCGCCGCTGCCTTGTGCCAATGCCATCCATACGATTCCGGGGCCCAGCGTAGCCCACCAGCCGGGAAAGTCGGGTAAAGGTTTTCGGGCGAGATCGGGCAGAGCGGAGATCGGGCGATTCATAGTGTTATTGTTATCAGTAATCTGAATGGCGGGTTTGAAAAGCCGATTAGCTTAGCGTTTTAGCGGCTACCCGCAAAATATCGAGAAGATCGAAAACGCGGGCGACATAGTGATCCCGGACTCGATAATTCCGATGCTCTTTTCCGCGAAGTTCGTCGCCTATTGCGTCGATAAACTGATTGAGACGCCGTTCGTGTATGCCCGTTTTGGCCAGCAGGGGATCGACGACGACCCAGGATAACGCCGCAATCGCACTGACGGCGGCCATCGTCGTGCCAGTGGCGGCGATAATCAGTCCGGTCGACGCGGACGCAGGAAAGAGGCCGTAATACCAGGCTCCGATCGTGGGACCCAGCAAGAAATTGGCGATGGCCGTGTGCTGGGCGATGGCGGAGGCTGCGGCCATGCCGGTCGAGAACGCACCGGGTAGGGCTTTGTTAAAAGCGGCGTAGCTGGTGGCGAGCGAAACCAGGCTGCCGGCGAGTTCGGTGACGGCGATGCGGGTTTTGCCGTATTCAGCCAGATTGCTTTCCAGCTTCCGGCGAAATTCGGGGTGATCCGCCTTGCTTCGGATTTGTCCAAGAAATTGCTCGCACAGCTCGGAAATCTCGGGATTGCACAGAATGGTTTCCATAAGGGCATCCCGGCGGGATGTCCGTTTCCCCTGAACATACGGCAGTTCCAGCAGTTCGGTATAGATCAGCCACTGCAATTCCGCTTGTAAGGCGGTCGGTATGCCGGTCGGCATCTTGTCGAGAATCCGGCTTATCCTGTGACCCCCGGTTTTTCGAAACAGAGCCGCCGTGCCATGAATGATGAAGCTGGGCAAACCCCATAGCATGTTCAGCGGATGTTTGTAGAAGTCCTTGCCGAAGGTTTTTTTGTGGAGCGCCAAGGCGCCCGTGAAAGAGAAATATTGCTCGACGAATTCGGGAACTTTAGCTTTTCGTGCGACCAAATAGGTTTCAATCCCTTGTGTTACGGCGCGTTCGATGGTCCGAAGTGTGTCGGTTTCCATAGGCATCAGTCATCGTTGGGAATCGGTGCAACCTAGTGAACTCTGCCGCCGGAAGCCATGTGTACGTAGTGTCGGCAGTCGGGCTGAATCCTTAAATTGTCTGGCAACCGGCGCCGTTCGTGCTCATAATAAATGTCTTTTTTGCTTTGGTTAGAGACAACCATTCGTTAGGTTTGATTATGAAAAAATTGATGATTGCGTTTTTGGCCGTTTTTTTGCTGGCCGGTTGCACGAGCAAGGAGAAAACCACTCTAAAAGAGGCGCTCGTCGCTAAATTCAAAGACGATTCCGATTTGAAAGATTATAAGCTCGATCCCGAGACTATCGCGGATTGCGTAGTTGGGGAAATCAGTAACGGATTGCCGGGTTTCGCGGGTGATCCTCGCCGTGAACAATTTTTTCAAGCATATACGCATTTCGCGAATGCAAAATCACCGGCTGATGCGGAGAAAGCCGTTAAGGATTACGAGCAATTATTTGGTTCGGTTAAAGAAGCCCGGCATGCTGCGTTGAGCATTACCGACCATGTCATGACTTGTATGGGCAAGGCGGTGGCTGTAGCTGGAGGGGATCAGGACGAGGGCAATTAAGCGGCATCCTCCTGACTACACAGTTAAGACGGAACAATCTCGGGGATGGCACCATAGAGCACCTGACATCCGAAAAGATTGTTTCTTAGGGGAAATACCGCTGAAATCGAACTCCGCCCGCGCGTGAATGCACAAAGACTTACGTCATAAAGACCGCGATTCGGATTGTAAAAACAGGCGGCGCGCGGGCGGCTACCTTAAGGAACAGTCTACGTATCCGAGATACCGGTAAGGAACGAATTCAGCCACCCCATATCGGATGGTGGTTATCGGGGACAGCCTTCTAGTTTAAAAATTGCATAGCCTTGGGTTTCGATGTCTTTCTGCATTTCCGCCGGCGCATGCGGTTCGCTATGGCAATAGGCACAACTTTCGGAGTTCACGACGGCATCTTCCTCACCGACGGACCTTAGCCAGTCGCGGGCACATTGCAGGGCTTTTGTTGGATCGTTTTCCGGAAGTATCACATCGAAGTGCATGATTTTTCCGCTTGCGCTACGCGCGTAGGTATCAAAAACATGGATTTGGCTCATATCTTCTCTCGTCGATGTTGAGGATGGATAAAGGAGTCGTTTGCGCACGGGAGACTGTGGCGATAACGTGGTGCCGCGCGATATCCAACGAGGGAATGCGTGCGCTCGTCGATTTTGAGCTCGGCAATGGCTTTGTGAAGCCGGACATGTGCACGCTTAGGTTTTGGATCTTAAACCCCGGATGCGGCAGTACTTGCGAACAGTGCACCGAGGCGGGTGATTAAGCCGACAATCGTCGATGTTCATACAGAATTTCCATATCGACATGGACAAATCTTGAAAAAACGGAGTGCGCCTGCTATCAGAACAGTGAGACACGGAGGTTTCGCATTCCACGACCAAAGGAATTGTCGGTTCTACATGATGTCAATAGGTATTGTGTCGATACTAACTCTAGCGGAACTTTAAAGATTTTGTCAATATGATATTGATCCGATACTATTAGATGTATGAATACTGAATCGATTTACGATTACTTGGAACGTATCGCCAACCTCATTCGGACAGACGTCCGAAAGACGGGGGTTGCGAAAGGATTGCAACCGGTGCAGTTGGAAGCGCTCCATTATCTGAGCCGGTGCAACCGATACAGCAACACGCCAGTTGCGGTGGCCGATTACTTGGGCCTCACCAAGGGAACGGTATCGCAAACCTTGGGGGTCTTAGAATCTAGTGGCTTTATCGAAAAGCAGGCCGACCTCAATGATCGTCGTGTGGTTCATCTCAATCTGACTGTTGACGGCGCTCGCGTGGTTTCGGATGCAATTCCGCCTAATATCCTGAAATCCGCAGTGGATGGGCTGTCTGAGACCTCCCGGAATGAGATTACAGCAACTCTGAATCAGGTTTTGAGGGAGTTGCAAACGGCGAACAAGCTGAAAACGTTCGGCTCCTGCAAAACTTGCAGGTATCACTTGACCCAGGAAGACGGAAGGCGCCGGTGCGGACTGACCATGGAGTGGCTAACGGAGGCCGACGCGGAAAAAATATGCCGGGAGCATCAGCCAACAGCGGAAAGTGTCTAGATTTGCAAAGTGATTAATAGGACGGGCCGAGAGCCCGCCCCAAAGGACAGAATCAAATCGCTTGCTCGCCGGTTTCACCGGTCCGAATCCGGATAGCCTGCTCGAGGTTGGTTACAAATATTTTGCCGTCGCCAATTTTGCCCGTGTTGGCGGCTTTGATGATGGAATCGACAGCCTGATCGACCATGCTATCGGTTACCGCCACTTCGACTTTTACTTTGGGCAAGAAATCAACCACGTATTCGGCGCCGCGATAAAGTTCCGTGTGTCCTTTTTGACGCCCGAAACCTTTTACTTCCGTTACCGTAATCCCGCTGATTCCAATTTCGGACAATGCTTCCCGAACATCGTCCAATTTGAACGGTTTAATGATCGCGGTGATGAGTTTCATTATTGTCTCCGATGATGTGAAATGTTCTTAGCCTCGGTTGGCTCGATTTCGAATGATATCGTCGACCACGGTAGGATCTGCCAAGGTGGAGATATCGCCGAGATTGCGGATATCGTTGGCCGCGATTTTCCGAAGTATGCGGCGCATGATCTTGCCGGATCGCGTTTTCGGTAGTGTCGGAGCCCATTGAATGATATCGGGTGTGGCAATCGGACCGATTTCCTTGCGGACCAGCTGCACTAGCTCCTCTTCAAGCTCTGGGCTCGGCGAGACGCCGGCTACCAAAGTGACATAAGCGTAGATTCCCTGTCCTTTGATATCGTGCGGATAACCCACAACGGCGGCTTCCGCCACATGGTCATGCAGGACCAAAGCGCTCTCGATTTCTGCGGTGCCCATGCGATGGCCCGACACGTTCAGCACATCATCGACGCGCCCGGTGATCCAGTAATATCCATCGGCATCGCGTTTGGCACCGTCACCGGTAAAGTACTTGCCGGGATAAGTTGAAAAATAAGTATCAAAAAAGCGTTGGTGACTGCCGAATACCGAGCGAGCCTGGCCCGGCCAAGAGCGGGTAATCGTCAGTACCCCCTCGCACGCTCCTTCCAATACGCTACCCTGGCTGTCGACAATGGCCGGTACGATGCCGAAAAACGGACGCGTCGCGGAGCCCGGTTTGAGCGGCGTGGCGCCGATCAAGGGAGTAATGAGTATTCCACCGGTCTCCGTCTGCCACCACGTATCGACTATAGGGCAGCGGCCGCGGCCTACCTGGTGATAATACCATTCCCATGCCTCTGGATTGATGGGTTCGCCGACAGAGCCCAGAACGCGCAAGCTGTCCCGGCGGGTGCTATCAAGCCAATCTTCCCCCAGGGCCATCAAGGCGCGGATGGCGGTGGGAGCGGTATAAAAAATATTGACACGATGCTTTTCAACCACACGCCAGAAGCGGTCGGGAGCCGGGTAGGTCGGAACGCCTTCGAATATAAGCGTGGTTGCGCCGTTACACAGAGGGCCGTAAACGGTATACGAATGGCCGGTAATCCAACCGACATCCGCGGTGCACCAATAGATTTCGCCCGGACGGTAATCGAACACATATCGGTAAGTCATTGCCGCATAGACCAAATAACCTCCGGTCGTGTGAAGTACCCCCTTCGGTTTTCCGGTAGATCCGGAGGTGTAGAGAATAAACAACGGGTCTTCCGCATCCATGGATTCGGGCGGGCAATCGGGAGAAGCCTCCGACACCGCCTCGTGATACCACACATTATGACTGTCCCAATCGATACTCCCGCCGGTATTCCGAACGACAAAAACCGTTGTCACATTTGGACAAGCCCGCAGTGCGGTGTCCACATTGGCCTTCAGCGGTACTATTCGTCCACCCCGTCTTCCTTCATCCGCACAGATGACATACCGACAGTCGGCATCGAGAATGCGATCCCGTAATGCGTCGGCGGAGAAGCCTGCGAACACGATGGAGTGGACGGCCCCGATCCGAGTGCAGGCCAGCATTACCACTGCCGCTTCGGGGATCATTGGAAGATAGATGCAAACCCGGTCACCTTTTTGAACGCCATGCTTTTTCAGAACATTAGCAAACCGGCAGACTTGTTCGTGCAGCTCGCGGTAGGTGAGCTTCTTGTCGATATTCGAATTGTCTCCTTCCCAGATGATTGCGACTTCGTCACCCTTTTCGACTAAGTGGCGATCGAGGCAGTTATAGCTGACGTTCAGTTTGCCTCCTTCGAACCATCGAATACGGGCGGTACCGAAGTCGCAATCCTGAACCTTGTCCCACGGCTTGAACCAGTCGACAAAACGTTCCGCTTGTTCAGCCCAAAATTTGTCCGAATCCGTGATGGAGTGTTCATACATCTCCTGATAAAGCGCTTCGGTAATTTGCGCTTCGGCAGCTACTTCCGGCGGCACTTCGTAGACTTTTTCGAAGGACATTGGCTTTTCCGATGATCTTCAGAGTGGGATAGGGAGGCTCTGACAGGTGTTGATTTTACCGAATTTTCCGGCGAGTGACCCGCATCATCAAGTCTAACGAACATCGGCATCTTCGTTCTTAAGCCCGCCTCAGCCATAACGCTAGCTTGAGGGCAACCAACATGACCGGCTTTTTAGTACAACTTAGGCGTTCTTAACCAGAACGTTCCTGGCTTCGCGAAGTTCACGTCAAGGGTCCATGAAATGGGACGTTCCGGCTGAGCGATCGGTCAGCGAGCGACCACGAACGGAAGTTGCACGAATAAACTTAAAATTGGAGAGTGTATTGAGCAAAAGGTGCTCTTAGGGCGAGATACTCGCCACTTGAGAGCTTTTGATATCCGAAGTGCGGCGGCAGATCGTGAGTTGGCGGGCTATCGGCTATTCTCGATCCGGACGGATTTAGATCGTCCGTATCGAGAATATCGTTAATAGATATGCAGTGCCTTGGTTTCCCGACACTTCAAAGGACATCTGGATAGCCCACGGCGTCTTAAAGCTAAACTGACGTTAATGAAAGATTGTATCCGCGGTAAAGCCGTCGGTTTCCAATATGTCGCGAAGGCGATTTAGAGCTTCCATCTGAATTTGACGTACTCGTTCCCGGGTAACGCCCATCACGGTCGCGACTTCTTCGAGAGTGGAATGATCATAGCCGCGCAGACCGTATCGGCGGGAAATGACTTCCCGCTGCTTGTCCGTGAGTTGATCCAGCCATTCGGAAAGATTATTGGAAATTAGCTCGTTCTGAAGAGTTTCCGGAAGGGGGAGTTTATCCTCCTCGGAAATGCATTCCACCAAGGACTTTTCAGAATCTTTCTTAAAAGGAACATCGATCGATACAACGCGCTCGTTGAGTTTGAGCATTTTTTCGACCGTTTTTATCGGTTTGTTCAGATATTTTGCGACATCTTCGGCACTTGGATCATGATGCATTGTAATGGCCAAATGACGATACGCTTTTAGGTAGACATTCATTTCTTTTACGACGTGAATCGGTAGACGAATCGTGCGCGTCTGATTCATCAAGGCACGTTCAATCGTCTGCCGAATCCACCATGTGGCGTAAGTCGAAAACCGAAATCCGCGATCGGCCTCAAACTTCTCAACGGCTCTTATCAGTCCGAGATTTCCCTCTTCGATTAGATCCAGAAGTGGCAGTCCGCGATTCAAATAACGACGGGAAATTTTTACAACCAAGCGCAAATTGCTTTCTATCATTTTCTTGCGCGCCGCCTGGTCACCTTTTTGCGCTAAACGGCCGTAGTGCTTTTCTTCATCTGCGGTCAGCAGCTGAGAACTTCCCAATTCCTTTAGATATAGGCGGGTGGCGTCATATTGGTATTCCGAATCGACAGTACCCAGCTCTGCGTCGTTCCAGATCGGCGAATCTTCTTCAAGATCTTCGTTCGCTTCGAAATCTTCGACGAAGGTGGCCGCATCATCGTATAAGCCTGCCTCTCCAAAGGTTTTTAATTCTTCTACGATTTGTTCAGACATACCCATGCCCCCCACACAATTGATTTATTATCGATAGCCTATTTGATAAACCAGAACTTCCGTCATCAATACTTTGTTAATCGGAGCCAACAGCTCTGTGTCAAACCATTTATCGTGCCAATATGCTCTGCGAGCTCCGTACTGCTTTAAATCTGCGGATCATCCATTTTTTGCTTCGCATCGGGTCACTGGGCGCATCGGAAAAATGGCGTTTGGCGACCGAGCGGAGTTACCGTGCGACGGGTTTTTGACGGTTATCTTTCTTATCGGCTTATTATTTTTTTTCTTTAGCAGCTTTTTTGTGACTCAGATAGCAATTTTTAAATGGTGGGATTTTTTTATGATGCCGAATTCGCGCGACCACGCGGGCGCGCGCTCAAACGCACGCGCTTACAGACAGAAAAGGGGATCGCGAGGTTCGGGGATGATTTATAGAGACGAAAAATGCCGACATTCCCAGTTTTTGCTCGATGGCTTGCTAAGCCATTTCCGTGTCAAGCTAGAGCATTTTTCGCTTCCACATAGCGGATTTAGTGCGTGAAAATCCTACCAAGGTGCCGCTGAACGCGGTGCTTGTTTTAGGGCGGGGAGCCGCCCCGCACGCGGGTTCCTTTTGCAAAATCCTTGTGGGATGTTGCTTCCCGCTTTGCCCCCAAGTCCAGGGTGTCGCTCCCTGGATACCCGCTTGCCTTGGGAGCGCCAAGGCAAGCCCCTGGGTTTTATCCTGCGGACCCGCCTTCGGCGGTCCAAATTGACAAGGTCCTTTCCTGGACGCTGCCCTTCGGGCGAACGTCGTTCGTCCCATTCCGCTCCCGGCGAGCCCCCTGATCCTGCGCGTTTCGCACGACACCGGGGCGCTCGAACGGGACGAAGAAAACCGTGTAGCACCCGCTGCCGCGGGCGCTATACCGAATCAGAAAATACTCTAGCCACGGCCGTGCTCGGCGCACCCAGTACACTTCGACGATTTTACCGTCCCAGCAGAACGTCTTTGGCCTGATTGATTTTCGCCGCGAGATAGTCGGAGCCACCTCGGTCGGGATGAATCCTCTGCATCAGGCGACGATGAGCGTCGATAACAATTTCACGAGAAGATCCAGGCGGGATGCCCAGAACACGATAAGCTTCTTCCGCCGTCATTTTGCCGTGGTCCTGATCTGCGGTTCGGCTTTCGCGCTCTTGCCAGGATACGCCATGGACGCGCTCTATATATGCCTTCAGCAGCGATGCGGATTCGGGGTCCTCGCGGACATAGTCACCGTATAACTCGGTCAGTTGTTTCAGGGTCAGGTCGTGCAAGCTACGGCCGGCATGGAACCCTGTCAGTACTACGCCCACGATTTCGCCGGTTGTATGATCGAGTTGCATCCGTAAAAAACGCGACTCAACAAACGAACTGCTACGGCGACCGTCCGAAGCCGTCCGCTGGGATGCGGCTCGTTGTTGCCGCCAGCGTCGTATCAGCGGCGCATATTGAACCAGGAGTTGAACGAGAATTGGCGCAAGCCGGAGAACGGCGGCGATCAGTGCCCCGACCAGCGGGATCAACCAGCCCAGCCGTCCGGTCGCGGCAAGAAATAACAGGGCCAGAATTCCGGTCCAGATCAGCCCGCGTCGAAACTTGTTGGCCAGCGCTTCAGAAGGCGCGGAGTCGAGAAAACGGCGCACCGTGAGCACGGCAAGAACGACGAGAAAAAGAAGCAGAATGAGTTGAATCAAGATTTTTTCATTTCGTGGGCTAATTGCAGAGCGAGCCCGCCTCGGACACGACCGAAGTCTTCCAAAGCCTTCAATCCGCCAGCGGCATAGACCGCAACAGCATTGAGCAGTTCACGGAGTTGCCGTGCACTTCCGGCGTCGAGGCGGCAATGGGCGCCGTGAGTCAATTTGGCGATCTGTTTGAATGCGCGTTCGGCGGTCGGATCGAATCCTTCCTGAAACAGAAACGCTTTGACGCCCCGAAGGCCCAACTCTCCGGCTGTCTTGCAGAGATAGTCGACATTTTCTTCCATACAGTCGCCAACGAATACCAAAGCGTCGACCTTGCTTTTCCGTGTCTCCTGCAAAGCATGCTCCAGAACCTTGCCGATCTGGGTGTATCCCCCGACGCATTCCACGTCAGCCATGCGCCGCCGTAAGTCTTCGGCGTGAATCAACCACGGGAAAGCTTCGAAATCCGCTATTCCGCGGTAATAGCAGAGCTGGATTTCCAAGCCGCCTAGAGCCGCCGCCGCATCGAACATTTCCGCTTGGATACGACACGCCTCCCTCCAAGTAGGTTCGCGGCTCGCCGTCGCGTCCAGGGCAAAGATCAGCCTTCCTTTGCGTCCAGCCGGTTTGGCGTTGGGCGTTTGCGCAAGTTTTTTCAAGAACGCTTGCACGTCGCTGTTGCTGGATTGTGGCGGAAACTTTTTCGAGTCATTCATTTTTGGGGTTCGATAGACACAACGCGAATTATTCTATCCGGCAGAAAATCGCGTAAGGAAAGTCATGACCGGACAGGTTTTCATTGCGAACGATTAGACCACCCGGAGGCAATTTTGGCTCCAATTAGACATGCGCGCATTTGTCGCTCCCCAAATCGCAAATATAACCATGGAGCGTGATAAAGTGCAGTGTTTCTAAATCGCTTCTACGATGCTGTGGAGCAAGCAAATTAACTGTTTGCATAATGTTGACAACATGGTAATTTGCGCCTGCTCCAGAGTGTTCGTTCATGAACCGGGAGGCGATAAGAACTTATAAGAGGAGGTATAGCGTAATGTCCGAAGAGAATAACCCGAGTAAGCCCGCGCAAGGCATTCTCGATACCTTGAAGAGCAACCCGAAAGCTCTCTACGCGGCGATCGGCGCAGTGTTGGTGATCGTTCTCGTTCTCGCGATGAGCGGCGGCGGTGAAGAAGTACAGATCAAGACGACCGTATCCGTAGGCCAGCAGGTGACTTTGGATAATCCGAATGGCGGCGGTTCGCATTTGACGACCATGCCTGGTTTAATTAGCACCTCGGAAGCGGAAGAGGACCAGGAGCAGAGCGTATGCGTCACCAAAGCAGGGACGAAGGCAACCGTTGAAGAAGAAATGGTAGTTGGTCAGTTGCCGTTCGTTAAAGTAAAAGTATTGGACGGAGACTGCCAAGGGAAGAGCGGCTGGACATCGAAGGTCAACGTCAAGGGTAGTTGATAGAAATGGCGATGAGCGCCAGATTATTCGCCCATCGCCATTTCTTGTTTTCTCGTACTCTAAAGTTCTCGCAGCACGCGCATTGGGCTGTTTTTTACGACCGACCGTGTATTCAGATAGCCTGCCAGCCCAACCACCAGCGCACCTAAAACAGGGGTGGCCAGCCAGGTTTCCCAATGGAAACGATACGCTAAGTCAAACACCCGGCTGAACAATGTCCACGCGATCACCTCGCTGATGGCCGATGCCAGGATGCCGGCCAAGAATCCCAACGCGGCGAATTCCACCCATTGGGCATTCCGCAACAAGCGCCGGCTGGCGCCCATGGTCCGAAGCAACACATCCTCGTAGATACGTTCATCCAGCGTCGCTCGGACCGCGGCGAACAGCACGGTAAATCCCGCCGCCAAAGCCAATAGCAAGACATATTCGATGGCGCTCGTCACTTGTCGCAAGATGGTCTGAAACTGTTTCAGCAGCGCGTCCACTTCCAGGATTGTCATGCTCGGGAACGATTTGGCCAACTGTCCCAGTACTGGCTTAAGCTCTGGTGGCACATAAAAGCTGGTGAGCCAAGTGTGCGGATACGTATCGAGGCTTCCCGGCGAAAAAATCATGAAAAAATTCGGGGTCATGGTATCCCAGCGGACGCTGCGGGTGCCGATGACGGTAGCGATAAGCTCCTGTCCCGCAATATTGAATGTGAGTTTGTCGCCTGGCTCGATATCTAGACTCTTGGCTAGCTCGGTTTCCACCGAAACGCTCAGGGGACCACTTCCGTCGACCCATTTTCCCCGAACTACACGGTTGTCGGGCGGCAGTTCCGACGCCCAGGTAAGGCTAAGTTCGCGATTAATCGATGCTTCAGCGCGCGAGTCTTTGTGGACGATTTCGAAGACGTCTTTACCGTTAACGGCAGTCAAACGGCCGCGCACGATCGGATAGTAAGCGCTGCTGGCGATACCCTCTTGGTTCAGCGTGTTGCGAAATCGCGCCAAATCGGTATCGAATAAATTCAGTGCGAAATGATTAGGGGTATCCTCGGGCAGTTGGCGCTTCCACTCCTGCAGCAGTTCGGTACGCACCAAAATACTGACCTGCATGGCCACCAGGGTTAGGGCGAAAGCGAGTATCTGGCTAACTCCCAGTCGCGGCTGACGGGTCAAGTGCTGGAGACCGAAGCGCCATGACAGCGACACGTAAGGCAGGAGCAGACGGCCAAGCCCCAGCATCGATAAGCCGAGCAGGCTGAACAGCGCTATCGCAGCGCCAGCGATCGCCAATACGCTGACGGTCATCGTCCAATCGCGGGTATAGCGCCAAAGAAGTGCGCTCAGAGTAAGGGCGGCTAATCCGTATACCACCCAAGCGCTGGACGGCAGAGGTTCCAGATCGCGGCGCAGTACTCGCAGGGGAGCGAGTCGCTTGAGCCTGAGTATGGGAGGCAGGGCGAAGCCGAGCAGGATCAGGAGTCCCGTGGCCGCGCCGAAGATCACTGCGAGCCAACCGGGACCGGCTAAGGTATGGGGCAGCAAAGAGCGGAGCAACTGGATCACACCGTGCTGAGCCAGGTATCCCAAAGCGCAACCCAACGAGCTCGCGACGAGGCCGACGATCAAAAACTGGCTGGCGTAGATCCACAGGACGTCCCGCTCGCGAGCACCCAAGCACTTGAGCATCGCGGTCATGTCGTAGTGCCGTTCGGTGTAGCGGCGCGCAGTCATGGCGATGGCAACGCCCGAAATCAACACCACGGCAATGCTGGTCAGTCCCAGATAACGCTCTGCACGGTTCAGGGCATTGCCCAGTTCGGGCCGATCCTCGTGTACGTCGAGAATACGTTGACCCGGATGCAGTTGGGGCTTGAGCCATAGCTTGAATGTGCGTAGCGCACGCTCGTCCCCGGCAAACAATTCGTAATAATGAACATGACTTCCGGGTTGAATGACCCGGGTCTCGGCGACATTGGCTCGATTCATCAGCACCCGGGGCGAGAGGCTGTAGAGATCGCCACGGCGGTCGGGTTCATGGGTGAGAATGCGAGTGATTCGCAGCGGTTTTTCACCCACTGTGATTTCGCCGCCCAAGCTCAAACCCAAGGTTGTGAGCACGCGCTGCTCCACCCAAGCCTCCCCGCTTTTCGGGATGTCGTGGGTTTCAACTGCGGCCGTGACATCGCCCAGAGTGGTGCGAAGCGAGCCGCGTAGCGGATAACCTTCCTCGACGGCTTTGACGCCCACCAGAAGCAGTTCGTCGTTTTCGATCAAAACGCTGGAAAATTCGGTGGTACCGGCGACTAGCAGCCCCTGTGCGGACGCCTGTTGCCGCCAAGCATCCGATGGCTCCTGATGGCCGCCGATAACGAGATCGGCTGCCAAGAACTCCGCCGCCTGGAGACTCATCGTACGGGTCAATCTGTCGCCCAACAGGCTGACCGCGGTGGAACTGGCCACTGCGATCAGGAGGGCCGCCATCAGGATGGTTAATTCGCCGCTACGCCAATCGCGTGCGATCAGCTTCAGGGCAAGCTTGAAGTTTCTAACCACAATGCCATTTTCACTGCAAAAGGGATGCCTGAATCAAAGACAAATCGGCCGAAAATAAATTCGAACGTGCGAATAACGCCCGGAAGGGCTCGCACCGGGAAGAGGCACGGAATGCCGCGTTTACCGCTTAAAGATAACTGAAAAGAGACAGTCCTTGTACTTTAACATAAGCTTGCTGCGCAGCCTGTAGCGCGACAAACTGGATGTTGTACCGACTGATTGCTTCTGCGTAGTCCAGATCCTCTATTTCGGAAAGATTCGCTTGGGTGTCGATGATGAATTTGTCGTGAACATCCTCTTGTTCGTCCAGCGCATTCAAGCGTGCGCCGACGCTGGCGCGGGTATCCAGGACGTTCTGGAGGGCGGCATCGATGTCCTTCAATGCGGCGCTGGCAGCGTCGTGGAAAGCAACGTCGGCTCCTGTGCCGGTCTGTGGGCCGGCGAAGCCGAAATCGGTCAGGACTCCATCGGTGTCGTCACTGATCTCCACGGATGAGGCAGTCCCGGTGGTTGTCGATACGAACTCGATAAAGCCTGATCGATGTTGGGCGACCACGGTTCCATTCAAAGCGGTGGCGTTGATGCCGGCGTTTATGGCGGCAACGAGATCATCCGCTGAAGCATAATTCGCCGCGGCAACGGAAACCGTGACCGGCGCACCGCCATCAACGGCCAGATCAAAATTCTTTGCCGGGCCGCCGCTGTAGTCAATGCCGGAGGACAGATCGTTCGTTCCCATAACGGCGCCGTGGGATGCGGTGAACTGTCCGCTCAAAGTCCGGGTGAGGGAGTACAAGGTATTGAGTATGTTCTGGGTACCGCCTGAGGCCGCGATCGCATTGGCACCCGAGCTCGAAGGAATATTCTCGAATATGGAAAATCCGGAATCGCCGTCGGCCAAATGTCGTTGCGGAGCGATTTGCAAGAGGCGCTGATTCTTGTCGCCTTGATAGACGTAGCTCGGCGGCGTCCGGCCGCCGTCAAATGCGAACGGGACGGTATCGGAACGGAAGCCGGCGAAAATATATTCGCCGTTGGCGTCGCGCGTATTCGCCAGTCCGAGCATTTCGTCCAACAGCTGCTGCATTTCCTGCCCGATCGCCTGCCGATCACTCGGGCTGAGCGTATCATTGAGGCTTCGGACAGCCAATTCACGTGCGCGCTGCAACACGTTGTCCGCTCCCGCCAAAGTGGATTCCTCAAATTCGAGTCTCGAGCGAACAGCCTGAATGTTGGACTGAAATTGCCGATTGTTTTCCAGCGACTCCTTCAAGTCCAGCGCACGTACCGCGGCGCTGGGATCATCCGAGGGCGTCAGAATGCGCTGGCCGGTGGAGAGCTGCAATTGGGTCTTGGAGAGCTTCGCCTGCTGCCTGAGGATGGCGTCGATGCCGAATTGTTCCATCAAGGGCGTCGAAATACGCATGCTTATCTCCTTACGGCTCCGATCAGTGCGTCGAACATACTGTTCAGCGCGGGAATCAACTGCGCGGCGGCTTGATAGGCTTGTTGATACCGAAGCAGGTTGGCGGCTTCCTCATCGAGATTCACCCCTGAAACCGAGTCTCGTGCCTGTCGAGCATGGTCGAGCAATTGTTTCTGAGCGGTGCTGTCGATGTCGGCGGCGTGGGTCAGCGTGCCCACATCGCCCACGATCTCGTTATAAGCGTCCTGGTAACTCGCTTTACCGCCCAAAAGCGAGGGCATTGTCTGTAGTTGAGCCAGGGCGCGGGCGTTGGTGTTGTCACCGGGGCCTGCAAAAGGCGACCCAGCTGCAGCAATTTCTCGGGGGTCGGTCAGCGAAACGCTTAGATCGCCGGCTACCCGGCGGAACGGGCGAATGAGAAAGCTGTCGCCGGCTGCTACAGCACCGCCGCCAATGCCGATAGCCAAGCCATCTATGGCAAAGGCACCGGTCGCATTGTTGAATTGCGTATTGTCGCTCAGGCGCGTGAGGGTGTAATTGGCGCCGTCGTAGTCCAGGCGATAGTCGCTTGCGGTTAGATCGGAGGAACCGTTTCCAGCGCTGTTGTCGAACGCGACGGATAATATGGCGTTGCCGCTATTCGTTTGCCTGCCGAACCAACTATACTGGCCGATTGCGGCGTTTGTAACGTCGCTGAAGAAATCGGCACCGGCGCTTCCGTTCAAGTCGGAGCCGAGCGAGTGCTGCGCGTTGAATGTTGCGGCGAGCCCCGCAGCGATACGGCCCAGGGCGTTTTGGGCCGGGTCGAGTACCTCGCTGCCGAAGCGCAACAATCCCCCGATTTCTCCGCCGCTGATAGCGGCGGTCACGACAACGGCGCCGGAGCCGGAGCCGCCGGCGGTAATGGCAATGTCTTTCTGATTGGGATCATAGGCCGAGTTCTGCAAGCTGAGCTGGTTTGCCGTCGAGCCCATCACCAGTGCCTGTCCGCTGCCTATAAACACGTTCAAAGAGCCGTCCTTTTGCTCGAACAAGCTGGTGCCTACTTTCTGCGCCAACTGTTCGGTCAACAGATCGCGCTGATCGAGCAAATCATTGGGCGGTTTGCCTGCTTGGTTATAGGCAACAACAATGCGCTCGTTCAAAGAGGCGATACCTCTGGCCAGACCGTTGATCTCGTCGATATTGGTGCTCAGGCTCTGATTCACTTGGCTGCGCAGCTCATCCATGCGGCCGTTCAGCGTATTAAGACGCTGCACCAGCGTTTCGCCTTCGGTCAGCATGACGCGTCTCGCGGCGATGGATGTGGGGTCGTTGACTACGTCCTGCACCGAGTTAAAGAACGATTGGAGCGAGGGCGACAGACTGGCGTCCGGATCGGCGATGAAGTTGTCGACCTGTGAAGCCATGTCGTGATACGTCTCCAATTCCCCATGCGCGGAGAGACTGCTTCGGAGCTGAGCGTTAAGAAAACTGTCGTAGGAGCGGGTAATGGACGCAACGTCGACGCCGTTGCCCACAAATCCCGCCCCGGTAAACGAAGGCAAGCGCTCGACTTGTTCCGTTCTTTGGCGGCTGTAGCCGTCGGTGTTGACGTTGGCGATATTGTGTCCGGTCGTCGCCAATCCGCGCTGAGCCGCCATCAGTCCGGATGTCGCTATGCCAAGAAGTCCGCCAGCCATGATTCAACCACTCGAATGGATAATGTTCTTACGCCTGTTATCGGCACCGATCGTCCTAACTGAAGACCGGATCAGGCAACGGGCAACTTTTCAAGCGCACGATTTTCCTCGTATATGGAGAGAACCTTGCGTGCATAATAAGGATCCGTGGCGTAGCCGGCCTTTTGCAATGAAGCCATGAATTGCCGTGGATTATCGGCATGCTCCAAGGCCGTTGCGTAACGAGGGTTGGTCTTAAGGAACTGCACGTAATCGCGAAAACTCTCGGCGTAATCGTTGTAGGTGCGGAATGCTGCTCTATTACGCACGGCGATACCGTCGGCGTATTCCAGGGTGCGGGCGGTCATATGACGGCCGCTCCAGTGCCGGTCCGCCTTGATGCCGAACAGATTATGGCTGTGTCCGTCGTTCCCTCGTGCCGCCATGGATTTTCCCCAGCCCGTTTCCAAAGCCGCCTGCGCCAGCAGCAGCTTGGGGTCGACGCCCAGTTCGGCGGCCGCTTCCTGAGCATGAGGCCAGAGCGCTTTTACGAATTCCTCGGGATTGGCGAATGCTCCGGTTCGGGAGTCACTCTGGGCGGACCGAGGTTGCACGCGAGCTTTATCGGTCATCCGAGCTCCAGCTCCATAATCCGATTTCGAATTTTCGGCTGTTGTATGCTCGGAAGATCCCTTATCGATCCTGACTAACGCGTTGCCGCGGTAATCGTCCAGACCCATGCCGGGTTTCGCCTCATCGGAGGACTTTTCGCCGCCCAGTTGCCGAACCAGCATATCGGAGAGGCCGAGACTGGATCGCTTGCCGAGTTCCACCGCCAATTGCTGATCGTACATGTCGCGGAACATCTGCGACTGCTTGCCGTCCGTGAGCCCGCCGTTCGGGACCGCCTCCCGCATGCTTTTCAAGGCCATCTGGATGAACAGAGACTCGAATTGCCGGGCGGTCTCGTTCAGCGCCGCTTTCGGATCATGCTTGGCCTGATTCCTGAGCCGGGCGGTGCCGTTGAAATCGGTATACACATCGGCCATGCCAGTCTGCTTTATCATGCCGGTTCTCCTATATCACGATCAGCTCGGCCCGCAACGCTCCGGCGCTTCGCAGGGCTTCCAGAATGGCGACGAGGTCGCTCGGTGCAGCGCCCACGCGATTGACCGCCTGCACGATTTCATCCAGCGATACGCCGGGATTGAAAACGAACATGCGATTCGCTTCCTCGTTCACGGTTACGTCCGAGCGGGGCACTATGGCGGTCGAACCTCCGGATAAGGCCGGAGGTTGGCTGACGATGGGCTTTTCGCTGATGGTCACCGAGAGGTTGCCGTGGGTCACCGCGGCGGGTTGAACCCGGACATGGCTGCTGATCACTACCGTCCCGGTACGCGAATTGACGATGACCTTGGCAGGGGCTTCGCCCGGACTCACGTCCAGATTTTCGATCAGCGACGTGAACGAGACCCGCTGAGCCGGATCATGGGGTGCGCTGACCTGAACGGACGCCGCGTCCAAGGCGCGCGCCACGCTTCCGCCGTAAGTTCGATTGATGATGTCGGCCACTTGGTTGGCGGTGGTGAAATCGGGCGTATGCAAGTTGAGTATCAGATGGCTGCCTTGCGCGAATCCTGTCGGAACTTCGCGCTCGACCGTGGCTCCGTTCGGAATCCGGCCGGCGCTGGGCACGTTGACGGTAACCTTGGAGCCGTCTAGGCCTTGAGCGCTTAACCCGCCGACGACGAGATTGCCTTGGGCAACCGCGTAGATCTGGCCGTCGGCGCCCCTGAGGGGCGTCATCAAGAGGCTGCCGCCGCGGAGACTGGTGGCATCGCCCAAAGATGAAACGTTCACATCTATCGTTTGGCCGGGCTTTGCAAATGCCGGAAGGTCGGCTTGTACGGATACGGCGGCGATATTTTTGGATTTCAGGTCGATACCCGGCGGCACGGTGACGCCCAATTGGAGCAGCATGTTGCGCAGGGTTTGGCTGGTGAAGCGGTTCTTATCGCCAGTGCGGTTCAGACCGACGACCAGCCCGTACCCGATCAGCTGGTTGCTGCGGACCCCGGCGACCGAGGCGATATCCTTGACCCGTTCAGCCATCGCCGGGGATTGTGAGAACGCCAAGCCGAGAAGACCGATTTTTATGACTGAGTGCAGAGTGAACCTAGCCATGGTCTTACCTCAGTCGATCAGAACGGGAACAGTATGCTGGTGAAAAAACGTTGCAGCCAGCCCATGCGGTTGACGTCCGCCACTACGCCCTCTCCATTGTAAATGAAGGTCGCGTCGGCGACCTTGGTGGAATCCACGCTATTGGTGGTGTCGATATCGACCGGACGCACCAGCCCCGAGAGCTTGATGTATTCGTTGCCTTGGTTCAGGCCGACCCGTTTTTCGCCTCGTACCCGAAGATTGCCGTTGGGCAGGACTTCCACCACGGTCACGCTGATGTTTCCCGTCAAGAGATTGCTCTGATTACTTTCGCCTTTTCCTTCGAATTTGTGGGTCGATTCCAGACTGCTGGATACGTTGTAGCCGAGAATTTCAGCCGCTTCCTGCCCCATCAGCATGGGTGCCTTTACCTGGGTAGTTGCCGAACGGTCAGCCTTGGTGTCCGCGTCTTTCTGGGCATTCGTCCGTTCGACCAGCTTAATGGTAAGGGTGTCACCTACCCGGCGCGCTTTATGATCCTCGAATAACCGCATGTCGTAGCCGGACTGGAAAATTGCGCCGGGATTCTGCATGGGCGGCGTCATGTCCTCGGGACGGGCCGGCGCGTAGGCGGGATCCCGGCGCGGCGGCGGATTGAGGATGGCGGCACAGCCGTTCAAGGTCAGCAGGATGAGAATGAAAGCCGCGTATTTCATCGGATCAATCAGAGAGTATTGGTGGCGAACCCGAGCATCTCGTCCGTGGTTGCGATCGCTTTGGAGTTCATTTCGTAAGCGCGTTGGGTTTCGATCATATTGACCAGTTCTTCCACCACGTTCACGTTCGAGGTTTCCAAAGAGCCCTGGACGAGCTTTCCGATACCGTCTTCTCCCGGTACGCCGACGATCGGAGCACCGCTCGAAACCGACTCCCGGTACAGGTTTTCACCGATTGGTTCCAATCCCGTCGGGTTGATAAAGTCCGCCAGCTGGATTTCGCCGATGACGTTGGGGGTGGGGTTTCCCGGTTCGAGCACGGATACCGTACCGTCGTTGCCGATAGTGACGCTCAGGGCGCCCTGGGGCACGGTCATGGCCGGTTCCAAGGGGTTGCCGCCGTTGGTAACGATTTGTCCATTGGAGTCGAGCTTGAAGGACCCGTCCCGGGTGTAGGCGAGATCGCCGTTCGGCATCAGGATCTGGAAAAAGCCCCGGCCGTTGATGGCGATATCCAGGGAATTTCCAGTCTGTTGGATGTTGCCTTGAGTATGAATCTTTTCCGTGGCGACCGTCCTTACGCCGGTGCCCAATTGCAGGCCGGAAGGCAGAGTCGTGTTTTGCGTGGACTGAGCGCCTACCTGCCTGACGTTCTGGTACAGCAGGTCTTCGAACAAAGCTCGCTCTTTTTTGAAGCCGGTGGTGTTGACGTTGGCCAGGTTGTGCGAAATCACCGACATATGGGTTTGCTGCGCATCCAGGCCGGTCTTGGCGATCCAAAGGGAAGGGGTGGTCATGGTCGTGAACCTCTTGGAGTGTCTTTTAGCCGATCCGCATGAGCTCGGCGCTGGCATTGCCGTCGTCTTCGACGGTCTTCATCATCTTGATCTGGTATTCGAACTCACGCGCCAGTTCGATCATTTGCACCATTTCTTCCACGGTGCTGACGTTGCTGCCCTCCAGTGATCCGGTTACCAGTTGAACCTCGTTGGTGGCTTCTACGGGAGTACCGTCCTTGATTCGCATCAGGCCATCCTCGCCTTTTTCAAGCTGCGATTTTTCGGGTTTGACCAGTTTGATGCGGTCGAGAATCGCCAGGGCGGTGGCGTTGGCACCCTGCGGAATGATGCTGATGGTGCCGTCTGAGCCGATTTCGACCTTCTGTGCGGGCGGAATGGCGATGGGGCCCGCGTTGCCGAGCACCGGCAGACCGCTGCCGGTGACCAGCTGCCCTGCAGGCGTAATATGTAAGTCTCCGGCCCGGGTGTAAGCTTCGCTGCCGTCCTTGGCCTGCACGGCCAGCCAGCCATCTCCGTTGATCGCGACGTCGAGGTCGCGCCCGGTGGTTTGCAGGGAGCCCGTCGACAAATCGACGCCAGGGCGCTCGGTCATGGCGTAGACCCGACTCGGATAGCCGTTTCCGAATACCGGCATCGAGCGGAGTTGCTCGAAATCCGCTCGAAACCCCGGCGTATTTGCATTTGCGAGATTATTGGCGTTGGATGCCTGCGCCAGCAGAATCTGCTTGGCACCGCTCATGGCGACATAAAGGCTGCGATCCATGGTCGGAGTTCCTGGCTATCGGGTGTTAACGAATGTTGAGCAGTGTCTGGGTGATCGTGTTTTCGGTGGAAATGGTCTGCGCGTTCGCCTGATACGCCTGTTGGGCGATAATCAGATTGACCAGCTGCTGGGCCAGGTCCACGTTGGCTCCTTCGAGGGCGCCAGCCTTGATGGAACCGAAACTGCTGGTGCCGGCTACGCCATTGATCGGCACCCCGGAGTTTGCGCTTTCTCCCCAGGTGGTATCGCCGAGCTTGGACAATCCTTGCGGGTTTTGGAATCGGACCATGGCCACCTGGCCCAGCGGTTTGGAGCCGCCGTTGCTGAAACGGGCAAAAACGACACCGGTGTCGTCGATGTCCACGCCGGTGAGCCGGCCGATGGTCAGACCGTCTTGGTTCAAGGTGTCGACGCTGAACGCGCTGCCCAGTTGTGTCGAACCGGCCAGATCGATGGTGAGCTGGATGGGTTGGGCGCTGGGGTTGATGGACACTAAGTCGGTCGTGAATTGGGTCGTTGCCGGGTTGCCGTCGACCGAGGCGAGCTTGCCGTCGTTGTCGAATGTCAGAGGAATCGAGTTGGGGGCCGCGTCGTCCAGCATGTCTACCCCGTCCACATAGACATATAGATCCCAGGCATTCAGCGCCGCACCTTTGACGTAGTAACTGGTCGCGATGTGGGTGTTGCCAAGCGAGTCGTATGTCGTGACCGATGTTGCGTGGGTATAGCTGGTGGGGTCTGCCGGGTCGAAAGGCGATGTGGCGGGCGTGGTTTTGCGCGAATCCAGATTGACGCTCATGTCTATCGAGCTCGTGGCTTTCGGTAAGCCCTGCGTAGAATCGAGTTGCAGGGTCTGGAATACGCCGGTACTGAAGCCTTCCTCGACTGTTTCGCCGTTCGGCGCATAAACCAGCAGCGGCTGGCCGAGGTGATTGACCACATAGCCTTCCCGGTCCATGTGAAAAGAACCGGCGCGGGTGTAGACCCGTTCGTTGATGTTGTTGACGTTGTCCCCCATGACGAAAAAGCCTTCGCCACTGATCGCGAGATCGAGGTTGTTCTCGGTGAAATCCAGGTTGCCCTGGGTGAACTGTTGCGCCACATTGGTGACCCGGACACCGGCTCCTGGCGTGATGGACGAGACGCCTCCCAAGCTACTCGCATAGACATCGGCGAATTCGGAGCGCGATTTCTTGAATCCGGTCGTATTGGCGTTGGCAATGTTGTTGCCGGTCACCGAGAGCATATTGGATGCGGCATTCAGGCCGCTCAAGGCACTGTTAAAAGCCATGTTTTACCTCGCTAGATGACTATGATGTTCATTAAAGGACAGCCCGGATATCGCCCAGGGTGTAACGTCCGAGACCGCTGAGCTGGACTTCCATGCCTTTCGAGCCGCCCACGGTTACGCTTTCCACGGGCGCGGCGATTTGGGTTTCGAGCGCAGTCGTTTTGCCGGCGATAACGGCCTCGGCTTTGATCCTGTAAAGTCCGGGATCGGCAAAGTGCAATTCATCGTCCAGTTTTCCGTCCCACTCGAACGACAACGGCCCTTCGGTTTGAGGCCCGAGTTCCAATGTGCGGATCAAGTTGCCGTTCTTGTCCATGATCCGAATATTGACCTGCGAGGCCTCGTACGGCACGGCCAACTCGCCCTGGATCGTGCCGTTCGCGGCCAGAATCGCTTTATCGGACGCGATCAGCGCGGATCGTCCCACCAGGTTCGCGGCCATCAAGGCCTGTTCCTTGTTGGCGGACGCCGCAAAGTCGGCGAACGAGGATTGCAATTGCTGGATTCCCGTGACGGTGCTGAACTGCGCCAGCTGATTGACGAATTCGGCGCCGTCCTGAGGCTTTAAAGGATTCTGACTGGTCAACTGGGTAACCATCAGCTTGAAGAAATCTTCTTGCCCCAGTTCGTTGCGCTTCCGAGTCGGTGCCGCGGTTTCGGTCAGGCCAAGCGATTTGAGCGTGTTGATGTCTAGGCTCATGATCGGTCACCTCAGATCTGTCCGAGACGCAGGGTCTGAAGCATCAGTTGCTTGGCGGTATTCGCCACTTCGACGTTGTCCCGGTAGGAGCGGGACGCGGACATCATATTGGTCAGTTCTTCGATTGTGTTGACGTTCGGCTTGAAGATATAGCCTTCGTCGTTGGCCATCGGGTGGTCCGGCGCATATTCCATGCGCAAGGGCGCCTGACTCTCGACGACGCCGAGTACCTGCACGCCGACCGGCGTGTTTCGCTTGTCCACGGCCTCCTGAAGCTGTGCCGCAAATACGGGCTGTCGCGATCGATAAGTCTGTTCGACGCTGCTGCTGACGCTGTCCGCATTGGATAAGTTACTGGCTACCAGGTTGAGCCGCAGCGACTGCGCAGTCATGCCGGAGCCGGCGATATCGAAGATTTTGAACGACGACATGGTTATTCTCCTGTTAAGGCGGTTCGCAGAGAGGCGATCTTGCCACTCAAGAAGTTGAGCGTGGCCTGGTATTGCACCGCGTTTTCGGCGAAACGCATCTGTTCCTGCTCGGTTTCCACCGTATTGCCGTCGAGACTAGGTTGCGACGGTAGCCGATACAGGGCTTCTCCCCGCGATCCGGGCGCTGTCGCAGTCACATGCCCGGCTTGTGTAGCCGCGAGCTTGAGAGGGGACGTGTGGACGCTTTGCAGTACCGAACGGAAATCCAGATCGCGGGCCTTGTAATTCGGCGTGTCGGCGTTGGCCAGGTTGGAGGCCAACAACTCGGTACGGCGGTCGCGGAGTTTCAGTGCCAGGGGATGAATGCCGAGGGCATTGTCGAAGTTGATCGTCATAAACATATCCTCGTTGCCAGCTATGTAGCGTTAAGCACGAGGTATGCCACGTAAAAAGCCTTTGTTTAAACAAAGGCTTGCAAATTAAGACGTGAGAGCGGAAAAAAACGGCGGCAATTTTTCGCCACTTGAGACGGCAAATTTGCCGGGTGGCGTCAGAAGGCCGGCTTTAGACGGTAATAGCGACAAGAGGCCCCGCGAACGGTTTCATAAAGATCGAGTCCGGAGGGAAGGGATTCCGTGCTGCTTAGGAACAGATAGCCGCCTGGATTGAGCGCTTTGGCCATGCGCGTCAAAATATCGCGCTTCAATTCTTCGGAGAAGTAAATCAGTACGTTACGGCAAAAGACGATATCAAACCTGCCCAGCGCCGCGAAAGGCTTGAGCAGGTTGAATTGTTGGAATCGGACCCGATCAACGATCTCCGATTTAAGTTTCCACTTGTCCTGATAGCGATCGAAGTAGCGTGACCTCAGATTTTCATCCAGTCCGCGCGACAAGGCCATTTCGCTATAGACGGCCTGAGAAGCTTCGGCCAAAACCGATTCCGAAATATCGGTCCCGATGACCTGTACGTTTCTTTTGATGCCGGTCCAACCGTAACGAAAAAATTCCTCGACGCAGATGCCTATCGAATAAGGCTCCTGTCCCGAAGAGCAGGCTGCGGACCAAATTCTCAAGGTGCCGCCGGTTTTGTTGGCTGCCCAGGCAGGCAAGAGAACATTTCTAAGTTCTTCGAAATGGGTGTTGTCACGAAACCAAAAAGTCTCATTCGTGGTCATGGCATCGATAATACGGGTTCTGAGCTTAGCGGAGACAGCATCGCTTCGGAGCGCAGTTACCAACTGCGCTATGGATGAATAATCACTCTCTTTTAGCAGGCCGGTCAAACGATTCTTCACCAGGTATTGCTTGTTGTCGCTGAGCAATATCCCGCAGGCGTCCACGAGAAATTTCTGGAACACCGCGAACGCTTCGGGATTCAAGTCCGAATTCATGAATACTCCAATCGACACGCCGATGGACGGCGCTTGCGTTTTGCCCGATATAGCCAGTTCAGAAGTCCCTGCGCCCTGTTGTCGCTTGCGCGGCGATATGGTCTTTGAGGCGTTGCTGTACGACCCGAGCAAGATCGTCCGGATCGTATTTGGCGAGGAATTTGTTGGCGCCGACTTTTTCAACCATCGCCTGATTGAAAACTCCGCTCAGGGAGGTATGGAGCAATACGTATACTTCCTTCATAGCAGGGTCTTTGCGTACCTTGGTCGTGAGCGTATAGCCGTCCATTCGAGGCATCTCCACGTCGGAAATGATCATCGCCAAGTACTCGTTCAAATTTTTTCCTTCCGATATCCAATGTTCGAGGATTTCCAACGCCTCCTGACCATCTTTGGCAATTGTGCTCTCCACTTCGAGTTGGTTCAAAACACGCAGAATTTGATTGCGGGCCACAAATGAATCATCCACGACGAGTACATGCTGCTCAAGGTTCTTGGCGTCCTCCTCGATCACACCGTCCGAAACCTGGTCGCACTCGCCCATGACTTCCTTCATCACTTTTTCAACGTCGATAACTTCGATGAGTTCTTTCTCGTATTGCGTTACAGCGGTTAAATAGCTTTCCTTGCCTGCGCCTTTCGGCGGCGGCTGAATCTGCTCCCATCCCATATTGATGATGCGATCGACAGTGCTGACGAGGAATCCTTGGGTGGATCGATTGTACTCGGTAATGATGACATAGCCACTCCCGTCGCGCGGTTGCGGGCGCGCGCCAATTGCCATGGAGAGATCCATCATGGGTATGGTCTTGCCGCGCAAGTGAGCGACGCCACAAATCACCGGGTTCGATTTCGGCAGCTGAGTCAAGGGCGGGCACTGTATGACCTCCTGCACCTTGAACACGTTAATACCGAAGCGCTGGTTGCCGCCGAGTTTGAAGAGCAGCAGCTCGAGGCGGTTATGTCCCGCGAGCTTAGTTCTTTGATCTACGCCTTCGAGTATGCTTGCCATTGTGAATTTCCTGGGAAGATTGACGGTGACTAAAGTGTAGCGGCAGGCGTGCGATCCGCTTGAGTCCGGCGCGGCATATTAGATGCATGTCTTGGTCCATCATCGGAGGTTATCTATGCGTGCCAAACTCAAATTCCTGCTTCTGCTCGCGCTGGCGATTCCCGCGGCTTTCGCGGCAGACCGCCTGCAAACCAACGAATCGATAGCAGCTGCGATAATGGCCCTGATCGAGTCGGATTTCCGTCAGCGGAATCAGGAATTCCAGGCAGACCCGGTCAGGCTGGACGGTCGTCTGCAATTGCCGCTTTGCGATCGGCCGCTGGAGGCCTTCTTTCTTCCAGGGCGGCGCGAAAGCGGTTTTCTTTCCGTCGGCGTGCGTTGCGAAGGAACGCATTCTTGGACCGTGTACAACAAGGTTCACGTGAAAGCGTATCGGGAAGTCGTCGTTCTGAAAAACGCCGTCCGGCAAGGCTCAGTTCTCACCGAGGCGGATCTCGGCTTCGAAAAACGAGACCTCGCGAACTTGCGCGGCAGTTATTTCACTTCTTTCGATCCGGTCGTCAATCGGCCCGTCAAACGCACCTTGGCGGCCGGCGCGGTACTGAGCCCCGAATGGTTATCTGTGCCGAAAATGATTCGGCGTGGACAGAAGGTCATTATTCAGGCGGAGAGCAGTCATTTTGCCGTCAAGATGTCGGGACAAGCTCTGAATGATGGGGAGGCGGGGCAGCGTATTCGCGTTCGCAACGACCAATCCGCGAGAATCGTGGAAGGTACGGTTGCAGGTCCTGGCCTCGTATTGATACGGCTTTGAACGCCGGACAGAAAAACGTAGTTTTGCGCTAAAGTTCGCCGTCGGGAGGCCGATAAGAATTGAAACTTCCGAGAGGATACGGTCATGGAAATCAAACTTCAAAACAGCGTTAGTGGTCTTTCCGTCGGCGGACTACAAAAGAAATCGAGTACCGCGGCAGGTACAGGCGGAGGCAATGCCTCATCGACCTCCAGTGCTAGGGTGTCGCCCGAAATGTCGCTTCGGCTCTCCGAGATCAAACAACGTCTGTTGAGCGAACCCTCGGTCGACGACGCGCGAGTGGCCCGGATTGCCAGCGCGGTTCAGTCGGGAAACTACGAGATCAACCCGCAGCGAGCGGCCGAAAAGCTGATCGCCATGGAACAAAAGCTTCCTGAATTTTCATGATCGCGCACGGCCAGGATCTTCACGACCTTTTCAGCCAAACGCTGGACGGACTCGGCGAAATGTCCAGGCTGCTTGAGGAGGAGGCGCGAAGTCTAGCGGCGCGCGACACGGAGGCGTTGGAACTGACCGCCTCGAAGAAACAGAAACTCGCATTCCTGCTCAACGATTTGGCCGCTCGGCAGAACCATCTCGTCCGCGCTTGCGGTTTTCAGGGCAACGAAGGCGGCGTTGCGGCCTTCCTTGATCGGCTCGATCCCGAGTCGCCGCAGACCAGAGCCCTCCTTGCCGAATGGCGGGAAATCGTGCGCCTCGGTTCGGCTTGCAGAAAGCAGAATGAGCTTAACGGCGCTTATATCGCGCTCTTGCAGCGTCATATCGATTCCAGTTTGAATTTTCTCTACGGCGCTTCGTCGGCGGATGCGACCTACGGGCCGGATGGGTCGACGCGCCGCGGAGAAACTTCACGCCAGTCATTCTCGGCCTGACCGCCGTGCCAGGCGGTTTCCGTCGCAGGTGCCAGTGAACAGGGCGCTAACCGGCCGCAGCATCACTATCCGGCTCGAATCCTTCAATTTCGGACAAATTGCCATGTGCCTCTGCTGCCTCCGATCGAGGCACCGGGCGCCTCCCGGATTTCTTCCTTGTAATAATTTTTATTGCATAAGTAGACGACCGGTCGTATAGTCGCCACATGGCTCGAATCGGCAACAAACAGATTACTCGCGAAAAGCTTTTGGACCAGGGTGTTGCCATGCTCATGGAGCATGGCTATCACGGCACCGGTCTACAGGACTTGCTGTCCAGCGTTCAGGTTCCGAAGGGATCGTTTTACAACTACTTCTCTAGCAAGGAGGAGTTCGGGGCGGAAGTGGTCCAGCACTACATAGAGCCATTCATTCGACAATTGGGCGATTACCTGAGTCGGCCGGAGTTGGATGCGCTGTCCGCGATGAAACGTTATTTCTGCGATTTGATCGCAGAATTGGAGCGGAGACAGTTCAAAGGAGGATGTTTACTGGGCAACCTGATCGGCGAGATCGGAGATACCAACGAGACCTGTATGGCCGCTCTCCGGGATGCCTTTCATCGTTACAGGGATAAGTACACGGAAGGTTTAGCTCGCGCCCAGGCGGAAGGAACGATACGCGCCGATCTGTCGGCCGAATTGATGGCGGACTTGCTTGCTGATGGCCTGCAAGGCGCTTTGCTGCGAATGAAAGTCGAGCAATCCGTACGTCCGTTGGAGGTCTGTTTGAGCCATTTGCTCGACGACTATTTCAAACCCAAGAGTGACTAAAAACCAAGAGGTTATGCGATGAAAAAGCAACGGATAAGAGAAAAGAATCTGGTTCGGGCGGTTCGGGGCATGACGCTGGGATTGGCATCCGGACTGGTTTTGGCTGGAATCGGCATGTCCCCCGTCCAGGCGGATGAGACCTGTCTGTCGCCTTATATGGCGAAAATCACGGGGCAGGAAGATTACGTATACGTTTGGACCCTGGGTGCGACGGGTGTCGGCGACGAGCAGGACAAGCTGGTGACCGTGGACATCAATCCGAAGTCGCCCAAATACGGGAAGGTAGTGGACAGTCGCTCTGTTGGCGGACGTAACGAAGCGCACCATTCCGATTTTACCGACGACCGGAATTATCTCTGGGCTGGCGGGTTGGACACCAGCAAGATTTTCATCTTCGACGTCCATAGCGATCCAGCCAAGCCCAAGCTGCATAAAACGATTACCGATTTCGTCGCGAAAAGCGGCGGCGTGGTCGGGCCTCACTCGTTTTACGCTTTGCCGGGACGGATGCTGATCACGGGGCTCTCGAACAACAAGGATCACGGCGGACGGACGGCGATGGTGGAATACACCAACCAGGGCGATTACGTGGCGACTCACTGGGTGCCCACCGACAGCGATCTGCGTGGTGCCGTGAAGACGGGCAAGTATGCCGACGGCTACAACTACGACGTGCGTGCGCTGCCGAGGCGCAACGTGCTGGTTTCCTCGTCCTTCACCGGATGGAACAACTACATGATGGACTTCGGCAAGATGCTGTCCGACAAGGAGGCGATGAAGCATTTCGGCAATACGGTGGTCGTCTGGGATCTTCACAGCCGCAAGCCTAAGAAGGTGTTCGACGTACCGGGTTCGCCCCTGGAAGTGCGTTGCGCCTGGGAAGAAAACCACAACTACTGCTTCAC
Organism: Methylocaldum sp. 14B; assembly: GCF_002005105.1. Classification (GTDB taxonomy): domain Bacteria; phylum Pseudomonadota; class Gammaproteobacteria; order Methylococcales; family Methylococcaceae; genus Methylocaldum. Next base: position 62,200 of record NZ_MSCV01000016.1, read on the forward strand.
CACGACGGCACTCACCTCCAAGATCTGGCTGATCTACGAAGATGACAAGGGCGAGTGGCAAGCCAAGGAAGTCGCGGATATCGGCGATCCCTCGAAGGTGCCGTTGCCCGTCGATATTTCGATCTCCAACGACGACAAGCGGCTTTGGGTGAATACCTTCATGGACGGCAACACCCGGGCATTCGATATCTCGAATCCGCACAAACCGGTGCAAATCTACGAGAAGCACATCGGCGCGCAAGTCAATATGGTGTCGTCGAGCTGGGACGGGAAACGGCTTTACTACACTTCGTCGCTGCTTGCCAACTGGGACAAGAAGGGCAAGGACAATGAGCAGTACCTGAAGCTCTATCACTGGGACGGCAAGGAGTTGAAAGAGCAGTTCGCTATCGACTTCTACAAGGAAAAGCTCGGACGCCCGCACCAGATGCGTTTTGGCGCTTACTCGCTGTATAAGAGCGTGGCCGAAGCAAAGCCGGCGGAGATTTTCGCGGAATTTCAGCGTCGCTGATGTGATGTACTTCGTAGCGGCCATCACGCGGCTCCGAAGTGCCGACGGTTTTTTGACGACTTTTGCTTACTTTCTCAATGAGAGGAGGCTGACATGCCCAAGTATCTAATCGAACGCGATATTCCTGGAGCGGGAAAACTGTCCGATCAGGATTTGCATGCCATTTCGCAGAAATCGTGCAGCGTGTTGAACCGCTTGGGGCCGCAAATCCAATGGCTGCAGAGCTATGTCACCGATGACAAGGTCTATTGCGTCTATATCGCGCCCAACGAGGAAATGATCCGGCAGCATGCCCAAGAGGGCGGCTTCCCGGCCAATCGGATTTCGGAAATCAAGACGGTAATCGATCCGACGACCGGCGAGTGATGAGGGGCGTGGGAACGGCTCCGACCGTTCCCACGCCTGCTTCGACTACTTGACCCGCATTCCCGGCTGCGCGCCTTCGTCCGGGATTAAAACGAACGGTCCTCCGCGTTCGTCGCTCGCGGCCAGCACCATGCCTTCCGACAGACCGAACTTCATCTTGCGCGGCGCGAGATTCGCGACCATCACGGTCAGTTTTCCTTCCAGTTTCGCCGGATCGTAGGCCGATTTGATGCCCGCAAACACCGTCCGGGTTTCGCTGCCGATATCCAGAGTCAGCTTCAACAGCTTGTCGGCGCCTTCCACGTGCTCCGCTTTGGCGATGCGGGCGATGCGCAGATCGATCTTGGCGAAGTCGTCGATCGATATGGTGTCGGCGATCGGTTGAATCGCGTGTTGCTGATGCTCGGCGTGACGCTGCTGGGAATGAGGTTCCGGCTGGACGGCGGCTTGCAGGTTCTGTTTGTTGGCTTCCACGAGTGACTCGATTTGTTTAGGGTCGATGCGAGACATTAGGTGTTGATAAGGCTTGATAACGTGCCCTTCCGGCAAGAGAGTGAACGCGTCCTCCCATGTAAGTGGTGGAATGTTAAGAAACGCCTCTACGTTTGAGACCAAACCAGGCAGCACTGGTTTTAGGTACAGGGAGAGTAATCTAAAGATGTTGATGCAGACGGAGCTTACTTGATGTAATTCCTGGCTGGGGCCGGCCTTGGAGAGTTTCCAAGGTTCTTTAACGCTAACGTATTTGTTGGCAATGTCTGCCAGTAACATAATTAGGCGCAAGGCTTGATTAAATAGCCGCGCATCATATAGTCGGATCAACTCCTTTGATGCGGCTTGAAAATCCCGAAGCAAAATCTCAGGACTGCCGAGCCTAGTGAGCCATTCTGCTTCCTCTTCGAAAACCTTTCGAATATAACTCTCCGAAAAATCGTCCCGCTCGAACTCACGATTTGTAATAGCGGCGAAAGATTGCTCAAGTTTTTGATGGGTTGGTTCAGGGATATTTGCTAAGCGACCATTAAACGAATTAGTGATAAATGCAGCTGTCCGGCTGGCAATATTGACGTACTTCCCAACCAAATCACTATTCACCCTCGCCACGAAATCTTCCAAGTTGAGATCGATGTCCTCCATCGTCCCATTCAGCTTGCAGGCGTAGTAATAGCGCAGCCATTCGGGGTTCAAGCCCTGCTGGAGATAACTTTCCGCCGTGATGAAAGTGCCGCGGGATTTGGACATTTTCTCGCCGTTCACGGTCAAGAAGCCGTGGGCGAAGATCTTGGTGGGAGTGCGGAAATCCGAGTGTTCCAGCATCGCCGGCCAGAACAGCGCGTGGAAATAGAGAATGTCCTTGCCGATGAAGTGGTAGAGCTCGGTACTCGAATCCTTGTTCCAATATTGGTCGAAATCGAGATTCAGCCGCTCGCACAGGTTCTTGAAGCTGCCCATGTAGCCGATGGGAGCGTCCAGCCAGACATAGAAGAATTTGCCCGGCGCGTCGGGGATTTCGAATCCGAAATAGGGCGCGTCGCGGGAAATGTCCCAGTCGGAGAGCCCCGCCTCGAACCATTCCGCCATTTTGTTGGCGGCTTCGGTTTGAAGTGGGGGTTCGGGAGTGAGTTGCCCGGTTGTCCATTTGCTTAGGAAATCATGGCAACGCGAATCCGAAAGTTTAAAAAAGTAATGCACCGACTCCTTCCGCACCGGAGCTGCGCCGGAAACGGCGGAATAGGGGTTGATTAGGTCGGTCGGCGAATAGGTTGCACCGCAGGCTTCGCAGGAATCGCCGTACTGGTCCTTGGCATGGCACTTTGGGCACTCGCCCTTGATAAAGCGGTCCGGGAGAAACATTTCCTTGACCGGATCATAGTACTGCTCGATCGAGCGGTCCTCGATCAGCTTTCGTTCTTTCAGCCGACCGTAAATGGTTTCGGCTAACTGCCGGGTTTCCTCCGAATGGGTCGAGTAATAGTTGTCGAACTCGATGTGAAAACCGGTAAAGTCCCTAAGATGCTCGCCATGGACCCGTCGAATCAGTTCCTCCGGGGCGATGCCTTCCTTTTCGGCCCTGAGCATGATGGGCGTGCCGTGGGTGTCGTCGGCGCAGACATAATGGCAGGTGTTGCCGCGCATCTTCTGAAATCGCACCCAGATGTCGGTTTGTATGTACTCGACCAGATGGCCCAAGTGAATGGGGCCGTTGGCATAGGGTAGGGCGCTGGTGACGAGGATCGTTCGATGGGTGGTCATGTGGCGAAATTCAATGTTTTCTTGGGTCGCAAAATTATCCCACATTTCGGCCGAGCGTTCAGAGGCGCATAGCCACGGCGGACGCCGTAGAGTGGGGCTCCGAACCTGGTGCGTCGCCAGTCGAAGAAGCCTTTGATCCGTTAAGCTTCGCGGCCAATTGTGTAGAATAACGCCTTATTTGGCCCGAGATGCCGGAGATTCGAATGCCGCTGACTCAATCCGATGTTGAGAATGCCCTTAAGACCTTGGTGGATCCCGATCTGGAGCGGGATTTGGTATCGACCAAGTCGATCAAGAAAATCGAAATAGACGACTCCCGGATTCGGGTGAAAGTGGCTCTGGGTTACCCGGCGGCCAGTTTCCACGCCGAACTCAAGAATCTGATCGAACAAAAGCTCCGTGCGGAAACCGGCGCGACCGAGGTGACGGTGGAAATCGTTACGGAGATCGTTTCCCACTCGGTCCAGAAGAATCTAAAGCCGATGCCCGGCGTCAAGAACATCATCGCGGTCGCTTCCGGCAAAGGCGGTGTCGGGAAATCGACGACCGCCGCGAATCTGGCGCTGGCATTAGCGGCGGAAGGTGCGCGAGTCGGTATTCTGGATGCCGACATTTACGGACCAAGCCAACCGCTCATGCTGGGGATTTCCGGGCGCCCGGATACCGAAGGCGGAAACCGGTTGATCCCGATGGTCGCCTACGGCGTTCAATCCATGTCCATCGGTTATCTGATCGAGGAGGACGCACCGATGATCTGGCGCGGCCCCATGGTGACCGGTGCCTTGCAACAATTGCTCAAGGACACCAAGTGGGACAACCTGGATTATCTGATCATCGACTTGCCGCCCGGTACCGGCGATATTCAATTGACGCTGGCGCAGCAGATTCCCGTGTCAGGCGCGATCATAGTAACCACGCCTCAGGACATTGCGTTATTGGATGCCCAGAGAGGCCTAAAGATGTTCGAAAAGGTGGGGGTGCCGGTCTTGGGGATCGTAGAAAACATGAGCATTCATATTTGTTCGAATTGCGGCCATGCCGAGCCGATCTTCGGCGAAGGCGGCGGTGACAAGATGGCCCAAAAATACGGCGTCGAGCTACTCGGTTCTCTGCCGCTCGACATCAGCATCCGGAAGAACGCGGACGGCGGCCATCCCACGGTCGTCGCCGAGCCGGACAGCAAGCCGGCGCAAATCTACAAGGACGTGGCCCGTAAAATGGCGGCCCGATTGGCTTTGAAGGCGAAGGATTACAGTGCGCGTTTCCCCACTATCACCATCGTCAACGACTAGCATGGGCATCAAATCAGACCGCTGGATCCGTCGCATGGCGGAAGAATATGGGATGATCGAGCCCTACGAGCCGCAGCAAGTAAGGGAGGTGCAGAATTCCCGCGTCATTTCCTACGGAACATCGAGTTACGGCTACGACATTCGCTGTTCGAGCGAATTCAAGATCTTCACCAACATCAACTCCGCGATAGTAGACCCGAAAAATTTCGACGAAAACAGCTTCGTCGACGTGAGCTCGGACGTGTGCATCATCCCGCCCAATTCCTTCGCCTTGGCGAGGACCGTCGAATATTTCCGCATTCCGCGCGACGTGCTGACCATATGTCTCGGCAAGTCCACCTATGCCCGCTGCGGAATCATCGTCAACGTGACGCCGTTGGAGCCGGAGTGGGAAGGGCATGTGACCCTGGAGTTTTCCAATACCACGCCGCTGCCCGCCAAAATCTACGCCAATGAAGGGGTGGCCCAGGTGCTGTTCATCGGTGCGGACGAGATTTGCGAAGTTTCTTACAAGGATCGTGGCGGGAAGTATCAGGGACAGACCGGCGTGACCTTGCCCAAGACATAATAATTCGAGCAGGTATCGGTAGCTGTTTTCGAGACAGAGATTTCCAGAATTTATTGAGAGAAGACTATGGCCGACGTGTCCGCATTGTTCGCGGAAGCTCAAACCTACATTCCGGGCGGTGTGAATTCGCCGGTTCGTGCGTTTAAAGGGGTCGGCGGAACCCCTATCTTCGTGGAGCGCGCCGAAGGGCCTTACCTGTTCGGTGCGGATGGACGCCGCTATATCGACTATGTCGGCTCCTGGGGGCCCATGGTTGTCGGGCACGCTCATCCTGAAGTCTTGAAAGCCGTGCACGATGCCGTGGATCGCGGGCTGAGCTATGGCGCTCCTACGGCTATCGAGACCGCGATGGCGAAAAAACTGTGCGAGCTGGTGCCTTCGTTGGACATGGTGCGGATGGTCAATTCCGGCACCGAAGCGACCATGAGCGCCATCCGCCTGGCGCGCGGCTACACGGGTCGTGACAAGATCGTCAAGTTTGAAGGTTGCTATCACGGGCATTCGGATTCCCTTCTGGTCAAGGCGGGTTCCGGGGCGCTGACTCTGGGCGTGCCGAGTTCGCCCGGCGTTCCGGCCGGTTTGGCCGAACACACGCTGACCCTCCCGTTCAACGACGGCGACGCGGTGCGCGAGGTGTTTTCGCGTTTCGGCGGAGAGATCGCCTGCATCATCGTGGAACCGGTCGCCGGCAACATGAACTGCGTGCCGCCGAAATCGGGCTTCCTGGAAACCCTGCGGGAGGTCTGCGATGCCCACGGATCGGTACTGATCTTCGACGAAGTCATGACCGGATTCCGCGTGGCGCTGGGCGGAGCGCAGGCGCATTACGGCATCTCGCCCGATTTGACCACGCTCGGCAAAGTCATCGGCGGCGGCATGCCGGTCGGCGCCTTCGGCGGGCGGCGCGACATCATGGAAAAGCTGGCTCCGCTAGGTCCCGTTTATCAGGCGGGTACCTTATCCGGCAATCCCGTGGCCATGGCGGCGGGATTGAAGACCTTGGAACTGATTTCCGCGCCGGGCTTTTTCGATCGCTTGAGCGAAAGAACCCGCTATCTGATCGAGGGCTTGCAGGAGCGGGCGTTAAAGGCCGGAATTCCATTTGCGGCCAATTGGGTCGGCGGCATGTTCGGTCTCTTTTTCACCGAGGAGAAGGCCATCGACAGTTTCGAAAAAGTCATGGGCTGCGATCAGGAGCGCTTCAAGCGCTTTTTCCACGCCATGCTGGACGAAGGCGTTTATCTCGCTCCGTCCGCGTTCGAGGCCGGCTTCGTCTCGGCGGCCCATGATTTTGACGTTCTGGATCAAACCCTACAGGCGGCGGAGCGCGTCTTTAATCGACTTTGAGCTTTGAAACGATTTACGCATGGATCGCACTGCATCCCCACCACGCCGGCCTAGCGGTCTTTTTGATTGCCATGGCCGAATCCTTGGCAGTGGTGGGGCTAGTGGTTCCCGGCGTCGCCATGATGTTCGCCGCCGGGGCGCTCGTAGGCGCTGGAGCTCTTTCCTTTGCTCCGACCTGCGCTTACGCGATAGCCGGAGCGGTAGTCGGCGACGGGATCAGCTTTTGGCTGGGATGGCGTTATCGCGATCGCTTATCGTCTCTGTGGCCGTTTACGCGCTATCCGGGAATGATCAACCGCGGCATCGATTATTTCCACCGCTACGGGGGACGCAGCGTGCTGTTCGGGCGTTTCGTCGGTCCGGTCCGCGCAGTGATCCCCTTGGTGGCGGGCATGCTGACGATGCCGGCGCGGCGGTTCGTTTATATCAATGTGTTGTCCGCCGTTCTCTGGGGTCCCGCATATTTGCTGCCGGGCATGGCCTTCGGCGCATCCCTCGATCTGGCGTCAAAGGTGACCGGACGCTTGGCCGCCCTATTGATTGCGTTGCTAGTGGTCCTATGGTTCGGGGCCTGGTTGAGCAAGCATCTTTATCTTTACTTCCAGCCCCGGGCGCACCAGCTCATTCTGGCGACGTTCGACCTTAGCCGAGAGCACCCCCTGCTGGGACGTCTCACCGCTCCCCTCATCGATCCTGAGCAACGCGATTACGCCGGCCTATCGGTGTGGGCGGCGATTTTGGGCCTGTCTGGTTTGCTGGCCTGCTTCTTGGTACCAGCCGATTCGGTGCCCGTGTCCTTGGAAGCCTGGCGAACTCCTTGGTCCGATTATGCCTTGATCGTGTTCGAGGAATTGGGCGAGACCTTGTCCGTGTCGGTTTTCTCGGCGGTCGTGCTCGGCTGGTTATTGATCCGGAAGCAAGCTGTCGCCGCGGCGCATTTCCTGGGAGCGCTGATTTTCGCGTTGGCGCTCGGAACGGTCTGCCGTTTCGTTGACGATAATCCGCTGATCGATAGTCATGTCCTGAACGGCGGCGCGGTGTACGGTTTTGCGGCAGTGTTGACCGCGGACAGCGCGACGCCGCGTTGGCGCTGGTTGATTTACTCCGGGGCGACCCTGCTGGTCACCGTTATCGCGTTCGCTCGCGTCTATGCCGATACGGGCGAGTTTCTCGCGGCTTGCTTTACTCTGTCGATGGTTCTGATCTGGCTGGTCCTGCTGGGGGTGGCCTATCGGCGCCATCGGCACGGCGATGTACCGATCAGAGGCTTGATCGGGATCGTGATGGTTTCCCTAGTGGGCATCGGGGCGGTTGTTTGGTATAGCCACTCGCTGGAAGAGTTTTACTATCGGCGACCGCTTCTAAGCGTAAGCGAGGAGCACTGGCTCGAACAGGGCTGGCGGTTTTTGCCGGCCTACCGGGTGAAGACGATCGGCCGATCCGAGCAGGCGCTCAGTGTTCAATGGGCATCGTCGATCGATACTATCCATTCGGATCTGGTTAAACTTGGCTGGCAAGAGCCGAAGCCTTTGACACCGACCCAGGCGCTGCACTTTCTGAATCCTCAGACCGGAATGGCGGACTTGCCGGTTTTACCTCACTTCAACCAGATCGATGTGGATACTCTTCGTATGATCAAGGCGACTTCCGACGGGCGGTGGTTGATCGTTCGTTTCTGGCCGAGCGGACAACAGTTGCAGCCGGGAGCCATCCCAATCTGGCTGGGAAGTGTCGCCTTTTTGGAGGAGCGTAATGTCTTCGGTATCCTGAAGTTGTCCGAAGAGGCAGTCGACGGTACGGACGCACTCAACATCTTGACCGATGATCTCCTGTCGCTTCGTCCGTTCGTCCTGAGAACGAGCGAGAACGATCAGGTCGTCGTGTTGCTTCCCCCCAGTAAATCTCGATGATCAGGTCTTTTTTCCGGGCAGCGTGGGCCGATGGATAATACACATTGGGTGGCGAATATCGATAAGCTGCCGCCTTCTCTGATTCTGGCTGTCGGCATGCTTTTGGGACTGTCCGTCGGATGGCTGATAGCGTCTTTGCGCCACAGAGGACATCATCCGGAATTGTGCCGGCGATTGACTGAGGAGCAGGCGCAGAAAATTGCTGAATTGTCGGAAGAGCTGGCTGATCGCCAAGATCGAGTCTATTCGTTGAGCACGGGGCTGGCCGTCGCTGAAGAAAAAGCGGGACGCATCCCGCTACTGGAAAGCAGACTGGCCGAAACAAGCCAGCAGCTTACGGCCGCGCGGACGGAATGCGCCGAACTCAGGACGCGCCTCGAGAACGAAGAGAAAAACACCGAAGGAAAGCTGGCGCTGCTTCGTAACGCGGAAGTTCAACTGTTCACCCAGTTCGAAAATCTGGCGCAGAAAATACTCGAGGAAAAGACGCAGAAATTCACCGAACAGAACAAGAGCCAACTCGACGGCGTTTTGACGCCGTTTCGCGAACAGCTCGGCGATTTCCGAAAGAAGGTGGACGAAATGCATCTCCACGACGCGAAGGACAGGGCATCTCTGCGCCAGGAGATCGAGAACCTTCGCTTGCAGACCCAGCGTATCAACCAGGAAGCGGTCAATCTGACTCGCGCGTTGAAAGGCGACAAAAAATTGCAAGGCGCCTGGGGGGAACTGATTCTGGAGCGGGTGTTGGAGCAGTCCGGCTTGCGCAAGGGCATCGAATACGAAACTCAAGGCGGTTATCGCGACGGCGAAAATCGCTTATTTCGACCCGATGTCATCGTGCACCTGCCGGAAGGCAAGGACATCATCATCGATTCCAAGGTCTCGCTGGTGGCTTACGACCGCTGCTGTTCTCTGGACGACGGACCGGAGCGGGAGTCGGCGGTGCGCGAGCATGTTCTGGCCGTGCGTAACCATATCAAAACCTTGGCGCAGAAAGATTATTCCGGCTTGAATGGGCTGCGCTCTCTGGATTTTATTCTGCTGTTCATGCCGATCGAGTCGGCTTTCATGCTGGCCTTCCAGCACGACGACAAGCTGTTCTCGGATGCGTTCTCCAGCAATATCGTAGTGGTGACCCCGACCACCTTGCTGGCTACTTTACGTACCATAGAAAACATCTGGCGCTACGAGCGGCGGAATGAAAATGCGAAGTTGATCGCGGACAAGGCGGGCTCGATTTACGACAAATTGCGCGGATTCGTGGAAGACTTGGAAAAATTGGGCACCCAGCTCAGCAGCGTCCACAAGACTTATGACGACGCGATGAATAAACTTACCCGCGGGCGCGGCAATTTAATCCGGCAGGCGGAAAGTTTTGTGGAACTGGGCGCAAAAGTGAACAAACGGCTCCCAAAAAGTATTTTGGAGAAAGTCGATCTGGACGTCGAAGACGACATGTACGCCGCGCTAAAGCTGGAACTTCCGGCAATCGGGGAGACGAGCGAATCGTCCGAAGGATGATTATACGGCTTGTTTTGAGCTGAACGGCTTGGATCGGCTTGAAGGAGGGGCTTTTCTTGCTCCTTCAGCGCTTCATCATGTCGAAGAACTCGGCGTTAGTCTTGGTGTCCTTCAGTTTGCCCAGCAGGAATTCGCTGGCTGCCATTTCGTCCATCGGTTGCAGGATTTTGCGTAAAATCCAGCATTTTTGCAGTTCGTCCGCCGGAACGATGTATTCCTCGCGGCGGGTTCCGGATCGGTTGATATTGATGGCCGGATAAACGCGCTTCTCGGCGATTTTCCGCTCGAGATGCAATTCCATATTGCCGGTGCCCTTGAATTCTTCGTAGATCACTTCGTCCATGCGCGACCCGGTATCGATCAGTGCGGTAGCGATGATCGTGAGGCTGCCGCCTTCCTCGATGTTACGAGCGGCACCGAAAAAGCGCTTGGGACGTTCCAGGGCGTTGGCGTCCACGCCGCCGGTCAACACTTTGCCCGAGGACGGGATCACTGTGTTGTAAGCTCGGGCGAGGCGGGTGATAGAGTCGAGAAGGATGACGACATCGCGCTTGTGCTCGACTAGGCGCTTAGCTTTTTCCAGGACCATCTCCGCCACTTGCACGTGACGCGCCGGCGGTTCGTCGAAGGTGCTGGATACGACTTCGCCCTTGACGCTGCGCTGCATCTCGGTGACTTCTTCCGGCCGTTCGTCGATCAGTAGGACGATCAGGTAACATTCAGGGTTCTTTTCGGCGACCGAATGGGCGATGTTCTGGAGGATCATGGTCTTGCCGGCTTTCGGCGGCGACACGATCAAGCCGCGCTGCCCTTTGCCGATCGGTGCGACCAGGTCGATCACCCGAGCGGTCAAATCCTCGGTGGTTCCGTTGCCGATCTCCAGTTGCAGGCGTTCGACAGGAAATAAGGGAGTTAGGTTAGAGAATAAGATCTTGTGCTTGGCGTTTTCCGGCGGCTCATAGTTGATTTGCTCGACCTTGAGCATTGCGAAGTAGCGCTCGTTGTCCTTGGGCGGACGAATCTTTCCGGAAATCGTGTCTCCGGTTCGTAAGCTAAATCTACGAATCTGACTGGGCGAGACGTAAATATCATCGGGTCCGGCCAAAAAGGAGCTGTCGGCGGACCTCAGAAAGCCGAATCCGTCGCTCAGGATTTCCAATACCCCGTCGCCGTAGATATCTTCCCCGCTTTTGGCCTGTTTTTTCAGGATCGAAAAGATCAAATCCTGTTTGCGCGTTCGAGCAACGCCTTCGATGTCGAGTGATTCAGCGATTTCGATGAGTTCGGAAACGGGTTTGCGTTTAAGATCGGTCAGATTCATAGACGTTAGTGAAGAGCAGATGTAAATGATCTAAGGAATTGCGCTCGTATGAGAGACGAGCTTGGAGAGAACGGCCGGAAGTGGCCCGGTTAAGAGGACGACGTTAAGAGTTACACCAAAGTTAGCACAGGCGTGCGAGGCCGTCTAGTCAGAACCGGCCCGCACATGCCGGATGCTCAAATATTGGCGTCAAGGAATGCAGCCAGTTGCGATTTGGCCAAGGCTCCTACCTTAGTGGCTTCCACTTCGCCGTTCTTAAACAAAATCAGCGTTGGAATTCCGCGTACGCCGTAGCGCTGGGGCGTTCCAGGATTGTCGTCGATATTGAGCTTGGCGATCGTCAGCTTACCTTCATAATCCCCAGCGACCTCCTCCAGAATAGGTGCAATCATCTTGCAGGGACCGCACCATTCGGCCCAGAAATCGACTAGTACAGGGCCGCTCGCTTTGAGGACCTTATCCTCGAATTCGGCATCGGTAACTTGAAGTATGCGTTCGCTCACAATGAACTCCTCACGGTCTCAACGGGGAAATTGGAAGGGACTGGGGCGCCAACGGCCAGTACGAATGGGAATGGTGCAGCTTTCCCTTGCGTACGTGCATTTCAGCTTAAACGAATGACAATTTCAAGCCCCATGGTTCCGTACGTAAATTGCCTTCGGTAAACACCGGAATCGGCTCGCGGACGGACGGGCAAATGGGGGCGACGGACTTGTTTCGGGGATTGGCGCCGCGGTCGATTTCAGCTTGGAGGCATTAGCTCGCGAAAGTCCTCAATGGCGTCGAATTCGACGATGTTTCTTGGAGGTTGCCGGCTATCGGGTTTCTTCACGGCAACTACGTGCCGGATGCCAAATTGGCGGGCGGCGTGTAATACGGTCACGCTGTCGTCGACCAGTAGCGTCTTATCCGCCGAAAAGGGTTCTATGGCGCTAAGGGCTTTCCAAAAGCCGGGATGCTCCTTCGGAAATCCGAATGCATGCGAAGAGAAGATTTCGTCAAAAAAACCATGGAGGCAGGTTCGCTCCAACTTCAAACCCAAGCTTTTCGGGTGTGCGTTGGTTACCAGCACCAAACGCTTTTCGGCTTTGCGTACGGCATCGAGGAAGTCGGTGACATGAGGTAGTATCGCTATCAGTCCCGCGATTTCGGCTTTTAAGCCTACGATGTCCAGGCACAAACGATCAGTCCAGTAATCCAGGCAGTACCATTCGAGTCGTCCCTCGGTTTCCTTGAACCGGGGTGTCAATTCGGCTTTGGCTTCCGCGACCGAAAGTCCGTGCCGTTCGGCGTAACGCAGCGGAACGAATTCGAGCCAAAAGTGGTTATCGAAATTCAGGTCCAACAGCGTGCCGTCCATATCGAGAAACACGCTGCTAATGTTTCGCCAATCGATCATGGTTTAATATTTTACTCGGTTGCTTTCAGTCATTATCTTCGATTCCCTCCATTCAGCGTATCCAGTGAGTAGCTGCGGATTTCAAGCCATGCCCCTCAGAAAAGAACCCTCCCGCTTTCTCGAGACCGTAGTCGCTCTCGCCAAGGAGTCCGGGCGTCGTATCCTCGAGATCTACGGATCGGATTTCCGCGTCGGCGTAAAAGAAGATAGTTCGCCGCTCACCGCGGCCGATCTCGCTTCCCATCACTGTCTGGTCGAAGGGCTCGCGGCTTTGCGTCCGGCCTATCCGATCATTTCGGAAGAATCCAAAAGTTTGCCGTTCGAGGAACGATGCGACTGGGAGACCTTTTGGCTGATCGATCCTCTGGACGGTACCAAGGAGTTTATCAAACGAAACGGCGAGTTCACCGTCAACGTGGCCTTGATTCATCGTCATCAACCAGTGCTCGGCGTAGTGTACGCACCGGCGAAAGACCTTTGCTACTTTGCATCCGAGGGATGCGGCGCCTACAGGCAGATCGACGATTCGCCCCCGCAAAACATCGAAGTGACGACGAGTGCTCACTATCCGCTGAGAGTGGTCGGTAGTCGCTCGCACCAGACAGAGGAATTGGCAATCTACCTGACCCGACTGGGCGAGCATGAACTGATGTCGATCGGCAGTTCTCTGAAACTCTGCTGGGTGGCGGAAGGCGCGGCGGATCTCTATCCCCGCATCGGTCTGACCTCCGAATGGGATACCGCGGCGGCGCATTGCATAGTGAAGGAAGCCGGTGGCGAGGTGACCGACTTGCGCGGTCAGCCACTGCTTTACAACACCAAGCCGTCGCTGCTCAATCCTTATTTTCTGGTATTCGGCGACAAATCCAGAGACTGGTACAGATACGCGGGCGGCATAGAGGGCTGACGCGCACCCCGCTTGGTCGAATAAGGCCTTGGGCAGCTTTGATGAAGACCGCCGGGGCGCCACTCCTGAACAATCATGTTCCGCAAGACCCGAGGATGGCGCGGCATACGGCAACTAGCGGTGCATATCGAGGGAGTTGTTACGCCGGCGCGGGTCATCATGCTCGGAGCCAATCCATTCGAAGTGGAAATGTATCCAGAGCAAAAGTACCGGTTCGTCAACGCTGCGTAAGAGGCCGAAGTCACTATCGAGGCGTTTCCGCTGTCCAAGTACGGTACAATTCCGGGAAACGTCATGCGAGGATCGAACGAACGCCATCCGCGTGGCCGCGGCTTGACGGAGAATGTGAATCCGAGTACCGTTATCGGCTATTTTTATTTTGTTGTCTCGGCCGAAACGGGCGTTTTCGAAACGCCTGATTCTTTTTTAGGGGTGTTGAAACCGTGGAGCTCAGCGGCGCGGAAATCCTGGTCCAAAGTCTTAAGGACGAAGGGGTTGAATACATTTTCGGTTACCCCGGCGGGGCCGTATTGCATATCTACGATGCTCTGTTCAGACAGGACGACGTGAAGCACATCCTGGTGCGCCACGAACAGGGTGCGACCCATGCCGCGGACGGATACGCGCGCTCGACCGGCAAGCCCGGCGTGGTGCTGGTGACTTCCGGCCCCGGAGCCACCAATGCAGTCACCGGCATCGCGACGGCCTACATGGATTCGATTCCGATGGTAATCATCACCGGCCAAGTGCCCTTGCCGGTCATCGGCAGCGATGCCTTCCAGGAGTGCGACACTATCGGCATCACCCGGCCCTGTGTAAAGCACAATTTCCTGGTAAAGGACGTGCACAAGCTGGCGGAGACCATCAAGAAGGCGTTCTACATCGCCACCACCGGCCGACCCGGTCCCGTGGTGGTCGACGTTCCGAAGGACGTCACCGATCCCAATCTCAAGATTCCTTACGAGTACCCGCGCTCGGTTTCAATCCGCTCCTATAACCCGCAGGTCAAGGGGCATCGGTGGCAGATCAAGAAAGCGGTAGAGTTGTTGCTCTCCGCCAAGAGGCCGATGATCTATTCGGGAGGCGGCGTCATATTGGGCAATGCGTCCGAACAGTTGAAGGAAATTACCCGGATACTCGGATTTCCGATCACCAGTACCTTGATGGGATTGGGGGCCTATCCGGCCACCGATCGGCAGTTTCTGGGCATGCTGGGCATGCACGGAACCTACGAGGCGAATATGGCCATGCACGAATGCGATGTGCTGTTCGCCGTCGGTGCGCGGTTCGACGATCGGGTTACCGGCAAGCTCAGCCAGTTTTGCCCGCATGCGAAGATCATTCACATCGATATCGATCCTGCTTCTATCTCCAAGACGGTGCGCGTCGACGTTCCCATCGTCGGTGAAGTCGGCCCGGTCCTGGAGGACATGATCGAGATACTGGGGAGCAGTGAGAAGCGGGCCGATGAAGATGCTCTTACCGCATGGTGGGATCAAATCGCGCGCTGGCAATCCTTGGACTGCTTGCGTTACGATCGGAATAGTCCGTTGATCAAGCCGCAATACGTCATCGAGCAGTTGTACGAAGTCACCAATGGCGATGCATTCGTAACGTCCGATGTCGGGCAGCATCAAATGTGGACGGCTCAGTTCTACAAATTCGACAAGCCGCGCCGCTGGATCAACTCGGGCGGACTCGGCACCATGGGGTTCGGTTTGCCGGCGGCCATTGGCGCCAAGCTGGCTCACCCCGATGCGGACGTGGCCTGCGTAACCGGGGAGGCGAGCATTCAGATGTGCATCCAGGAGTTGGCTACGGCCCTGCAATACCGCACGCCTATCAAAATCGTGAATCTCAATAACGGTTACATGGGCATGGTCCGCCAGTGGCAGGAATTCACCTACGAAAGCCGCTACTCCCACTCCTACTTGGAGACCATTCCCGATTTCGTCAAGCTGGCCGAAGCTTACGGCCATATCGGCATGCACATCGAAAAGCCCGCCGACGTGCGCCCGGCACTGGAGGAGGCGTTCAAGCTGAAGGATCGTACTGTATTCATGAATTTCCTGACCGATCCGACCGAGAACGTATATCCGATGATCGAGGCCGGCAAGGCTCACCATGAGATGCGCCTCGCTCCCGGCGTCACCATCGAGAGGGAGCTTGCCTGATGCGCCACATCATTTCCATTTTGATGGAGAACGAATCGGGGGCGTTGTCGCGGGTGGCGGGACTTTTTTCCGCACGCGGATACAACATCGAGTCGTTGACCGTGGCGCCCACGGAGGATGCGTCCTTGTCGCGAATGACGCTGGTTACCACCGGCAGCGACGAGATCATCGAGCAGATTACCAAGCAGCTCAACAAGCTGATCGATGTGGTCAAACTCATCGATATTTCGGAATCTTCCCACATCGAACGTGAATTGATGATGGTGAAAGTGCGTGCCGTCGACAGGGCGCGGGAGGAAATCATTCGCCTGACCGATATCTTTCGCGGAAAAATCATCGATGTTACGCCGGTGAGCTACGTCATCGAGGTTACCGGCGAAAAGTCCAAGCTGGACGCGTTTCTCCAGACGCTCGATCAGGAGGCCATCATCGAGGTCGTGCGCTCCGGCACAACGGGCATTCTGCGCGGCGACCGCGGGCTTCACGCCTAACTAATGCCGATGACGACTGCAGCGTATAACAAATGCCAGTATTACCCGTCATTCCGGCAGGGCGTGCCGGAATCCAGAAGCCACGGAAGGTTTTAGCGTCTACGTCCCTGTAAACTGGACCCCGGCAGTCCCAATCGCAAACGGGCCTTTAATCGGCCCCTTCCCTGCCGGGGTGACGATGTGGTTTTTAATTTCGTTACGAATAGTAATCAACCAAAACGATAAATCACGAGGACCATTCATGCAGGTTTATTACGACAAAGATGCCGATCTTTCGATTATTCGGAACAAGAAGGTCGCCATTATCGGCTACGGCTCGCAAGGCCACGCTCACGCCAACAACCTGAAAGATTCAGGCGTTTCGGTCATCGTCGCATTGCGTCCGAGTTCGGCCTCCGCAGTGAAGGCCGAGAACGCGGGGCTGACCGTCATGTCGGTGGAAGAGGCCGTGAAACAAGCCGACGTCATCATGGTACTGGCTCCGGACGAACACCAGGCGAAACTCTATTCCGAGCAGATCGAACCGAACATCAAGCAAGGTGCGGCGTTGGCGTTCGCCCACGGGTTCAATATCCATTTCGAACAGATCCAGCCGCGCGCCGATCTAGACGTGATCATGATCGCGCCGAAAGGCCCCGGCCACCTGGTGCGTTCGACATACACCCAGGGCGGCGGCGTACCCTCCCTGATCGCGGTTTATCAGAACGCTTCGGGACAGGCCAAGGAAATCGCCTTGTCCTATGCCTCTGCAAACGGCGGCGGACGCGCCGGCATCATCGAAACGACCTTCCGCGAAGAGACCGAAACCGACCTGTTCGGTGAACAGGCCGTATTGTGCGGCGGCGCGACGGCACTCGTGCAGGCCGGGTTCGAGACCTTGGTGGAAGCCGGCTACGCTCCCGAAATGGCATACTTCGAGTGCTTGCACGAGCTGAAGCTGATCGTCGATTTGATGTATGAAGGCGGCATCGCCAACATGCGCTATTCAATCTCCAATACCGCCGAATACGGCGACCTGACCCGCGGGCCACGTGTCGTCACGGAGGAGACGAAAAAGGAGATGAAGAAGATTCTCGGCGAAATTCAGCGCGGCGAGTTTGCCCGCGAATTCATTCTGGAGAATCAGGCCGGTTGCGCCACGCTGAAGGCCAAGCGGCGTCTGGGTCGCGAGCACGAAATCGAACAGGTCGGTGCGAAGTTGCGCGACATGATGCCTTGGATCAAAGCCAACAAAATCGTCGATAAAAGCAAGAACTGATTCTTGCTTTCGGCCGGGCACGAGCCAATCGGTTCGTGCTCGACCCGCCGAACTGGCGGCGGGCTATGTTAAGCTAGCCCGCATTATCGGTTGATTCAACTTAAAGCGGGACTATGGAAGAACAAATTCCCCCTGCGAGGCGTCGGCGCGGCATCTATCTCTTGCCGAACTTGTTCACGACAGCAGCGCTTTTCGCCGGTTTCTACGCCATCACCGCCGCCTTTAACGGGCGCTTCGAAGTGGCTGCCGTCGCCATCTTCATTGCCATGGTTCTGGACGGTCTCGACGGACGGGTGGCGCGTCTCACCAATACGCAGAGCGCCTTCGGGGCCGAATACGACAGCATGGCCGACATGATTTCCTTCGGTGCCGCTCCCGCCTTGGTTGCCTACATCTGGTCGCTGACGACGCTGGGCAAGATCGGATGGGTTGCCGCTTTCGTGCACGCCGCCGGTGCAGCGCTTCGCTTGGCCCGCTTCAATACCCAGATCGCAACCGCGGACAAACGGTATTTTCAAGGTTTGCCGAGTCCTTCCGCCGCCGCGATTTTGGCCGGGTTTATCTGGTTTAGCGAAACCTACGGTCTGACCGGCGAGTCCATGCGCTATGTCTCGCTCGGACTAGCCTTGATGACCGGGCTCCTGATGGTCAGCAACTTCCGTTACTACAGCTTCAAGGATGTGGATCTCCGCGGACGGGTGCCGTTCATGTGGGCTATCCTCGTGATGCTGGTATTCGCCTTCATTTTTACCAATCCGCCCCTGATGCTGTTTGTCATGTTTACGGCTTACGCTGTTTCGGGGCCGGTACTGACTTTGCTCGGGCGACGTAAAATGCGGAGCGAGCGCCGAACCTGAGAAGGGACGGGGAATCTGCTGACATTAAAGTCCTTCGCCGGATAAGGCGAAACTATTCCCCACTATGGCGCTTGTACGGTATTCGGATGAGTAATATAGTTGCTCGAAAGGCAGTCACAAATCCATGCATTCAATCGCCAACCTACAACGCCGGAAATCCGACCGACTCATCGGCCGGGTCGGCGCTGTCTGTCGCTCTGAATTCCTCGACCTTCTGCGTCTTCGTCTCCTGCCCTGAGGGGCAGTAGACTTGACGCATTCCAAAATCCTAAGCGCGAACATAAATGCAGGGTCCTCTTGAAGAGAGGCCACGAGAGATAGACGAGGTTTTATCATGAGCGACAAACTCATCATTTTCGACACGACGCTGCGAGACGGCGAGCAAAGTCCCGGCGCTTCCATGACGCGGGACGAAAAGGTGCGCATCGCCAAGGCGCTCGAGCGTCTGCGGGTGGATGTGATCGAGGCCGGTTTTCCGGCGGCGAGTCCCGGCGATTTCGAATCGGTGCAAGCTGTGGCTCGGGCGGTCAAGGAAAGCACGGTATGCGGTTTGGCGCGGGCTTTGGATAGGGACATCGACCGTGCGGGCGAGGCGCTCAAGGAGGCCAATCGGGCGCGTATTCACACGTTTATCGCGACTTCGCCGATTCATATGCAGAGAAAGCTGCGCATGGAGCCCGATCAGGTGATCGAGTATGCCGTAAAGGCTGTAAAAAGGGCGAGGCAGTATACGGATGATGTCGAGTTTTCGCCGGAAGACGCCGGACGTTCGGAAGAAGATTTTCTGTGTCGAATACTCGAGGCGGTTATCGATGCGGGCGCGAAAACCTTGAATATTCCCGATACCGTCGGTTACAGCGTGCCGGAGCAATTCGGCGCCACCATCCGGCGTTTGAGAGAACGTATTCCCAACTCCGATAAAGCTATTTTTTCGGTGCATTGCCACAACGATCTGGGTCTGGCGGTGGCAAATTCGCTGTCCGCCGTCATGAACGGGGCGCGGCAGGTCGAATGCACGATCAACGGCTTGGGCGAACGGGCCGGCAATGCCGCGCTGGAGGAGATCGTCATGGCGGTCAAGACCCGTAAAGACGTGTTTCCCTGCCGAGTCGAGATCGACACCCGAGAAATCGTTGCGTGTTCCAAACTTGTCTCGAATATCACCGGTTTTCCGGTGCAGCCCAACAAGGCGATCGTCGGAGCCAATGCTTTTGCGCACGAGTCCGGCATTCATCAGGACGGCGTTTTGAAGAGCCGCGAGACCTATGAAATCATGAGCGCGGAGGAAGTCGGCTGGACTGCAAACCGGATGGTGCTGGGCAAGCATTCCGGGCGCAACGCGTTTCGCACGCGCATGCAGGAACTGGGGATAGAGTTCGGATCCGAGGCGGAATTGAACGACGCATTCCAGCGTTTCAAGGACTTGGCTGACAAAAAGCACGAAATCTTCGATGAAGACCTGCAGGCTTTGATCACGGAAGCGGGCGTCGAGGCGGAGGACGAGCGGGTTAAGCTTGTCGCGCTCAAGGTATGCTCGGAAACGGGCGAGGTTCCTTGCGCGCGAGTGTCGCTCAAGGTCGAAAACGAAGAAGTGAGCGGCACCGCCCAGGGCAGCGGCGCTGTCGACGCGAGCTTCAAGGCCATCGAATCCGTAGTTCATACCGACTCCACCTTGTTGCTGTATTCGGTCAATAACATCACCACCGGCACCGACGCTCAGGGCGAAGTGACGGTTCGCCTGGAAAAGGGCGGGCGGATCGTCAACGGCCAGGGCGCAGATACCGATATCGTGATCGCTTCGGCCAAGGCCTACATCAATGCGGTCAACAAACTCCTGGCGCCGCGGCAACGCATGCATCCTCAAGTGGCGGGAGACGTTTGATAATGCCCGAGTTTTGCGAAGAGGCGGTCTAAGAACGGTTCCGGCCTATGCCTCGCGATGAACGACGCCTGGATTATCTCCATTCGATGGGTATCCAAGTTTGGGTACCCCGGCGGCGTGCCGCGTTCGAGGCTGCCGAAAATCCGGACCTACCCCAGGCTACGCCGGATGGCTTGAGTGAGAGCCTAATAAGCGCGGTGAATTCGCCTCCGATCGATGCTGTGTCTTCGGGTTGTCTGCCGGATTGGGCGGATTTGGAGGCCCGCGTAGCGGGATGTACCGCCTGTCCGCTACACCAAGGCCGTACTCAGACTGTTTTCGGCGTCGGCAATCGCGAAGCCGAATGGATGGTGATTGGCGAAGCGCCTGGAGAACAGGAAGATCTGCAAGGCGAACCATTCGTGGGGCGGGCCGGGCAATTGCTCAACGAAATGATTCGGGCCGTCGGTCTCAAAAGGGAAGCCGTTTACATCGCTAACGTGATCAAATGCCGTCCGCCCAGGAATCGCGATCCGGCCCCGGAGGAAGCGGCGGCCTGCGAGGGATATTTGAAAGGGCAGGTCGCCTTGATCAAACCTAAGATTATTCTGGCCGTAGGCCGTATTGCCGCGCAAAACTTATTAAAAACCGCGACGCCCATCGGTAAACTACGCGGCCAGGTGCATTATTACGACCAGATTCCGCTGGTGGTGACTTACCATCCCGCTTACCTGCTGCGCTCGCAAACGGAAAAACGTAGGGCATGGGAGGATCTCAAACTAGCCATGCGGGCTTTTCGACAACAAGCATAATTATGTCCGCCATGTTCGATTTGTTCGGCTTGTTCGAGCGCATCAGGAAATTCATCAGTTATGATGCCGAAACCGAGTTTTATTACCGACACTTTCCCAGCCTCGTGAAGAGTGCCGAGTTGATCATTCGTCCGATGCGGCGGTCAGACCTTAAAGTGGTGGCCGCCATTGAGCAAAGTGCATACGAATTCCCTTGGGAGCCGACCACTTTCCGGGACTGCTACACCGTAGGATATTGTTGCTGGGTAGGCGAAAGGGCAGGCCAGGTTGTAAGTTACGGGATCGCGTCGGTGGGGGCGGGGGAGTCGCACGTACTCAATCTCTGTGTGTCGCCGCAAAATCAGGGACAGGGCTACGGGCGCTTGATGCTCGAGAAACTCATGGCGGTCGCCAAGGAGCACAAGGCCGAAACGATTTTTCTCGAAGTGCGTCCTTCCAACAAGCCCGCCATCAAACTTTATCACCAACTGGGGTTCAACGAGATCGGTACCCGCAAAGGCTATTATCCGGCCCGAAACGGCCGGGAAGATGCCCTGGTCATGGCTCGCATGCTGTAATCGCCGGATCGAAAGGCATCTCGTAGGTCGGCAATCCATTGCCGACAAGTTCCTCGCCGATCCAGCGTGTCGGCAACGGATTGCCGACCTACGATTTCACAATCCTCAACATTAATCCGCAGTAAAAATCGCTCTAGCGTCTACGACGGCTCAGAAAAACGTGGCGGCTCATCGAGGGTTTCGAACCGGCCGAATTTGAGCAATATCGTCGGCATAAGCAGCAGATTGAAAAGGGTGGACGATACCAAACCTCCGATAATGATCGCGGCCATGGGACCCATGATCTCGCGACCCGGATTGTCGCTGTCGACGGCGATGGGCAGCATCGCAAGCGCGGTGACTAGCGCCGTCATCAAGATCGAAGGGAGGCGTTCCTGTGCACCCTGAATCGCGGTTTCCAGATTCCACGACTTGTTTTCCCGTTCTACCAAATGCCGGTAATGGGAAATCAGCATAATCGCATTGCGTACCGTGATTCCGAACAAGGTGACGAACCCTACCATCGACCCGACCGAAAGCGTACTGCCCGTCAGGAATGCGGCAGCAACGCCTCCGGCCAGCGAAAAAGGCAGATTCACCAAGGTGAGGAGGGTATGGCGCACACTGTTGATGGCCAAAAAAATCAGCAACATAACGCCAACACCCGACAGCAGCGCATGGACCGTCAGTTCCCGGCGTGCTTTACCTTGCTCCACGGCGGCGCCGCTGAACTCGGGATAGACGTCCGGCGGAAAATCGATGGCGGTGAGCGTTCGCCGGCGAAGTTCTTCCATAAACGACGCCGTGTCCCGACCGGCCACGTTTGCCGTGACGGTCTGCACACGCTGGCCGCCCCGATGAAGTATGTTATACCGTCCGCCGACCTGCTGGATCTCCGCGATTTGGCTCAATTCCACGATAAGACCATCCGCGGTGCGCAGCGGTACGTGCGCTACCGTTTCCGGCCGGTGCCGCAATTCCGGCGGCAGAATCACCGCTACCTCGTAAGCGCGATTGTCCAAGTAATAGGCGCCCGCGATCCGTCCCTGCAAAGCCGTTTGCAGGACATCGGCCACTTCCATCGGACGCAAGCCATAAGCGGCCAAATCGTCGAGTTTCAGCCGGATTTGAAGCTGAGGCGTGCTCGGAGGCGATCGCAGTTGTACGTCGATGGCGCCGGGAATGGTTCGGACAAGATCGGCGATCTGGCGCGCTTTCTGATTGAGTTGGTCGAGGTCGCTTCCGTAGAGATTGATCACGATCGGTGCCGTGTAACCGGAAATGGTTTCGTCGACCCGCTCGGTCAGAAAGGTGTTCGCTTCGAACAGGATTCCCGGAAAATCGTCCAAGATCTGTCTGAGCCGGTTCAGCACAGATTGTTGAGCTTCGCCTGAAAGCGGCTTCAGCCGAACTTCGTACTCGCTGTAGTGGCTGCCGTAAGTGTCGGCACCGCGCTCGGCTCGGCCGGCCCATTGCGAGACCGATTCGACTTCCGGGATCTCGAGAAATTGCCGGGTCAGCAGCCCGCCGATTCTGAGCGATTCCTTCAATGATGTGCCAGGAAGGCTGCTCGTGTGTACGATGTAATGGCCCTCTCGAAGTCGGGGCAGGAATTCTCCGCCGAGATCGGTCAACGCCAGAATCCCTAATCCGCAAATAACCGCGCTGATCGACAGCGTTGCTCTCGGCCGTTTTGCAACGGATCTCAGCAGGGAGGCGTATTTAGGCTGAAGCAGCCGAATCAGCGGCGGGATCTTGTCGGTCTTGCCGCTCTTCAAGAGCATGTAGCAAAGCGCGGGCGTTACCGTCAGCGCTACGAGCAGGGACATGAGAATCGCCAGGATATAGGCATGACCGATCGGAGCGAACAAGCGTCCTGCAATTCCGCCGAGCGTCAGGAGCGGCACAAATACCAATGCGACGATGAAACTGGCGTACACCACGGAGCTGCGTACCTCCATGGAGGCATCGTAGACCACGCGGAAAGTCGGACGCGGATTCGGCCTTAGCCGGTTTTCCCGGAGGCGGCGGAAAATGTTTTCAGTGTCGATTATGGCGTCGTCAACCACCTCGCCCAAGGCGATCGCGAGTCCGCCCAAGATCATGATGTTGAGATTGACACCCAGGTTCAGCAAGGTCACCACGGCGGCGGCTAATGAAAGCGGAATGGCGACAGCGGAGATGAATGCGGTGCGGAAATCGAACAAAAACGCGTAAAGCACCGAGACCACCAGAAAGCCGCCCACCAGCAAATGCCCGGCGAGATTTTGCAAGGATCGCTCGATGTAATCCGCCGGCCGGAATAGCCGGGGGTGGAAATCGATAGCCCGTTTGGCGAAGAGCTGCTCGAACTCCTCGAGCACGCTTTCGACGTTTCGCGAGACGCTCAGCGTATTGGCGCCGTACTGACCGATCACCATCATGACGATGCCGGGCTTTCCGCCGACGGCTGCTGCGCCGATGGGCGGTCTAGGCGCCGTGGTTACGGTCGCGACATCCGCCAGCGTGATATTCGCGCCGTTCTGGCGCAACAGTACGACTTGCCTCAAGGTCTCCTCGGCCGCCGGAAGGCCGACGATGTTCAAACTGATCCGCTGGTTGTCGTTTTCCACGAACCCGGCCCCCGGCATGCCGCTCGCCTGGCGGGCTGCGAGCACGACATCCCCGGCAGCCAGGCCGTAGCGGCGCAGCCTGGCCGGATCGATTTGAATCTGCAATTGGCGGATTTCGCCGCCGAATACGTTCACATCCGCAACGCCCGGTACGGCCAGCAAACGCGGCACGATGGTCCAGTCCACCAGATCGCGAAGCTCCATGAGGCTGTGGGAAGGCGAGCTAAGTCCGATAGTGAGAACCGTCGCGGAGGCCGATGAAAGCGGTACCATCACCGGTGGACCGGCGCCTACGGGCAGTTTGCCGGCGAGCATGTTCAGGCGCTCGCCGACCAGCTGCCGGTTACGGTAAATGTCCGTGCCTTCCTCGAAGACGGCCGTCACCACCGAGAGGCCCTGGATGGATTCGGACCGGATGCTGTCCAGACCGACCAACCCCGCAAGATGCCTTTCGATGCGCGAGGTGACGAGAGTTTCCGTCTGTTCGGCCGTAAGACCCGGTGCTTCGGTCTGAATAACCACGCGGGGGGCGGAAAATTCGGGAAAGATGTCGAGGTTCGCCTGACCGAGACGGAGCGCGCCGTAAATCAGCAGCAGGAGAGAGAGTGCAACGACCACTCCGCGCCGGTGCACGGCGAAGCGAATGATGGCAGACAGCATCAGTCGTCGTCCTCGTCCGGAATATTTCCGCGGAACTCCTCCGAGAGCAATAACTGTCCGCCGGTTACGACGATCTTGTCGCCGGCGGCAAAGCCGTGGTCGACGAACCAGAAATCGGCGTGCTCGCGGTAGGCGGTGATTTCGGTGCGGATGAATGTGCGGTCGTCGGACTGGCGGTAGGCCCAGGGTTTTCCGGCATGCCAAACGATGGCCGACAGTGGCATGGCGATGCCGATCAAGGGCTCACCGGAGGTCGGCAGCCAGGCATTGACTCTCATTCCGGCGCGCAGTCGGTCGCTTGGCGCATGAAAGAAAAAAGTTTCGCCCTGCACGAGATCGTCGGTTTTCGGGGCGGGAGAAATGAGTTCTGCCCGGTGTGCCGCGCTCCGGTGGTTTTCACGGGCGACGAACAGAGATCGCTTGTCGGGCGGCAAGGATTGGCCGCTCGGCAAGGCGATCAGAAGCAATACCCGGCTCCGGCTCAAGAAATCCTGAAACAGACGCGATTCGCCGTCGAAGGCGATGCGGGTTAGTTCGTCGCCCCAGGCCTGCCGGGCTTCGTGCCGAATCTCCCTCATCAGTCGGCGGGCGGCCTCGAGCTTGGCTCGATCGGCCTGATATTGCGCCTCGGCTTGCGCCAAATCGCGGCTGGCCACGATGTCCTCGCGGTGCAGGGTCGTCAGCCGGTTGCGGTTTTTTTGAGCCAACTCGACGGCGGCGTTTGCGATTTCGGCCTCGGTGCCCGCCGTTTGATAACGAACGTGCAAAGCCAATAAAGGCTGAATGTCGACTACTTTGCCGTAGGCCATTATCTCCGGGTGAAACGTCAATGCGTTCAAAACCTCGACGGTCAAGCCGCTAGCCTTTTGTTGCTCCGCTGTCATTCGGACCGCCGCGGCTCTGCGGGACTCGGGTTCGCTTTTTTGAATCGACGCCGGCCGGTCGGAACGCGCTTTCGCGTCGGGGTCGTCATCATCGGAGAACGCCGGAAAGACAAGAGCAGCTGAAAGCAGAACCGCCATGACGGGCGGACATAAGGTCGGCTTCATTGAAAAAGTCGTAACTACGTGAGATTAAAGCGAAAAAAAGATAGTTTCAGAGCCGCGAGACTATAACCCGGCCGATTTGCGAAACACAAACTATCGGCCTGAAAACCCTGACGTGCGTCTCTAATCAGACATGATCTGTCAAAACGATTTGACACTGTATCGACCGAAAACCAAAATGAAAGGCGGATGCTTTCCCGTCATGGCCGGGAAGCTGTCCGACGGATGATGCGTGTAGCACGCATGTCCGGCGACTTAAATTCCACACATCCCATAGAAAGAAAAAGAGGAAAAACCAAATGAGACTCAAGTGTTCGCTCTCTGCTTTGCTATTGGCCGCTGTGGCGGGTACCGCGGGTGCCAACGAAGATCCGGCTGTCGCACGCACAATCGACCAGGTCAAAATGCTCGATGCGTTGTACAAGACCGCGGTCGTGCTGATTACCGAGCATTATGTGGAAAATCCGTCCTCCATTTCGGCAGCAACGGCGTCGAAGCTGTTGTTCGCGGAAATGAAGAAGAACGGGTTTCATGAGGCCCGCCTGATCGGATTGACGGATCAACTGACCAATCCCGAAGAAAACCGTCCGACGGGAAATTTCGAAGAGACGGCGAAGGAAAAGCTATTGTCCGGTGACGAATACTATACGCGGGTGATCAAGGAAGGCGACAAGCGCTATCTTTATATGGCCACAGGAGTCCCGGTCGTGATGGAAAAGTGTGTAATGTGCCACGCCAATTTCAAGGGTAAGACCGGTCCCATAGGCGCACTGGCCTATAAGGTTCCCGTCATCGAATAACTTATCCAAAGCCGAGGAAGCACGGTCTTGGGCCGTGTTTCCCACCCGGCGCTTCTCCATTCCGTTCGTCTTAACCGGCAAGCTGACGAAACGTTGCGGTGCTTCTAACGGATCATTTATTCTGCAATGAACTGCCAAGGAGTCCGTCTATGTTCGATCCAGCGCAATACGGCCCGGTTTTTCAGCCCTTGTTAGACCAAGAGCGATTGAATTCGCTCGGTCCGGGTACGCCTAACGATAAGGCTTTTCCCTTGCTTCAGGCATTGTCGGTCGAGCAGGCATTTCTTCCTCGCCCGGTAAAAGATGTCGGCATGGCCAAATGCTGTCTCGCCGGCTTGTGGCTTTATCACGACTATCTCGAAGAGAGCCATCGCATCAGTCAATCCGTCTCTACCTCCACCGGCAGCTATTGGCACGGCATCATGCACCGCCGAGAGCCGGATAGCTGGAACAGCAAGTATTGGTTCGATCGGGTAGGACAACATCCGGTTTTTCCGGATTTATGCGAGGCTGCAAAAAATCTCGCGGAGCGAGATTCGCCCCTTCCCGAGACGCGATTCTTGCTCGAGCAGAAGCGCTGGGACCCGCATCGGTTCGTCGATCTTTGCGAGGCCAGCCGAACGGGAAAAAGCCGAGGCGAAAACCTGTGCCGAAAGATTCAACTGCGGGAATGGCAATTGCTGTTCGATTATTGCTACAGGCAGGCTGTCGGGATGTGATCGCCGCGGACTAGCGTGCGGACTGTCCATAGCGCTTTTCACGCCACCCGCAGCACTTTCGCTCCACGAATCCGGCGCATTTTGAGGTCGAGCAGCGCGCGATTG
The DNA here is from genome assembly GCF_002005105.1 of Methylocaldum sp. 14B. Lineage (GTDB taxonomy): Bacteria > Pseudomonadota > Gammaproteobacteria > Methylococcales > Methylococcaceae > Methylocaldum. The sequence goes on from NZ_MSCV01000016.1 coordinate 89,529, forward strand.
GCATCTTCCAGCGCGTATTCTTCGACTTCGGGGCGAATGGGAATCTCGGCGGCCAAGGCCAGAAAATCGCCGACGTCGCTTCGGGCGACGTTCGCCACGCTCTTGATTTCCTTTTCCATCCACAGATGGCTCGGATACTCCAGCCGTAGCAGAGAATCCTTATCGGCATCCTCCTTGCGGATCGCATTGATGACCAGCCTTCCGCCGGGGGCGAGATGCCTCAGGGATTCGACCACGGGCTTCCAAACCGGCGTGGTATCGATGATGGCGTCCAGTTTTGCCGGAGGCTCGTCGTCGGTGTCGCCGGCCCATGCCGCGCCCAACTCCAGGGCAAAGGTGCGTTCCTCCGGATTTCTGGCGAACACGAATACCTGCGTTCCCGGATAACGGTGGCGGACCATCATCAGGACCAGATGGGCCGACGCGCCGAACCCGGTAAGCCCCAGGATCTCGCCATCCTTGAGTTCCGTCAGTTTGAGCGAGCGATAGCCGATCGCGCCGGCACACAGCAAGGGCGCGGCCTCGACGTCGGAGAACGCGTCGGGAATGGCGAACACGAACTCTGCCTGTGCCGTCATGTATTCCGCGTAGCCGCCATGGGCGTCACGCCCGGCGGCTTCGAATTGCTCGCAAAGATTTTCGTTTCCTGCCCGGCAATAGGCGCAGATTCCGCAGGCCGAGTGAATCCAGGCGACGCCTACGCGATCGCCGACGGAAAAACCGGTGGCCGAAGACCCGAGTTCGTCCACTCGGCCTACGACCTGATGCCCTAGGATCACCGGAAGCCGGGGCGGGGGCGTGCGGCCTTCGATCTCGTCCAATTCGGTATGGCAGACGCCGCAGACGGAGACTTTGATCAGCAACTCGTCGGAATGCGGAACCGGTTTTGGCCAATCCGCCAGGGCCAGCGGCGCCGGATTCTCGGCCAGCTTGGAAATTCGTTCGAGGACCATCGCTTTCATGACATCGCTCCTGTGGGAAAGTCCTGCCGGTGTCATCGGCGTGGATCGTACTCGTTGAGATAGGTTGTAATGCCGTAGGAAACCGGCCAGAACAGGGTCTCTATGGCGGCGCCGAAAGGCAGCACCAAGCCCGCCACCGCGCGCTCGGTGAAGGTCGGTTCGGTAAACATGTCGAAATCCCTTCTGAGCTTTTCCCGATCGTCCGTCAGAAGGGCATATTGCAGGCGGGTATCGTGAAACGCCATGGGCCGGTCGGTTCCGCCCAGGCTCAGCGAAGTACAACCGGTTAAGGCCGTCATTGCCATCGAAACTAGCAGCGCCCGAACAAAAAAGGTATTCATTTGGCCTCCGGTCCCCTGTTGAGATTCGGCATTCGGATAAATTCTCCGGGCAGATCAAGAAATAGTCACGAGGGCAGGGGGCCTCGGATGTTCAGGCGCGATGGGTACTCTCGCCCCGGGAGATGCCGCCGGCGATGATGTGAGCGGTGCGCAAAGGCTCCGGCAGCCGGCCATGAACCGCATGCAGCCGGATTAGAGCTTCGGTTTCCCTTACCGACAAGCCGGCACGCTGAACGTAAACTCCGGCGATGGGCTCCATCGGTCCGGCCCGTTCGATAAGCCGCCATTTTCGTTGTCCGCCAGGAACATGATCGAGCAAGGCATCGCGGATTTTAACGAGATTCGGGAGATGGCGGGCTACGACGAGCACCGGCCGTTCCAGTGTATTCTGCAGCCGGTGTATGTCGACGACATTGAATCCGGCGAAAGCGATTCCCTGAAGCAAAACGGCCTGAAGATGGGGATAAAAGCGAGAACCCGTAATCAGTTGAGCCAATATCCGAGTCGCGTTCGCACCGTCCCGGCGCACTTTTCCCGAGAGGACGCCGTCAAGACGAGCGCCCGCGTAGAAGGCGCCTACGATCATGACATCGCCCCGATGATGTCGGTCGAAAGGCGCATCATCGAACCCGATCGCATGAGAAAGACGAGGAGATGCCATTGAGTCTTGCAGTCCGGCGAAATAGCCTCGAAGTTCCAGAACGCGTTATCGTGCTCGACTGTACCGGTTGAGCCGGTGTTCCGACCGGGGGCTCGCGGCGCCGTTTCCGGGTTCAAGTCTCAGCCTAAGTCGGTCTCGTTGATGACCAAATTGCGTCCGCTGTCTTTCGCTTTGAGGAGGCAGCGTTCGGCTCGTTGCATCAGATCGGATAGGGTGTCGCTGGGATGCATTTCTGCAACGCCTGCGCTGATTTTCACCGGGATGGCTTTGCCGTTGTATCGCAATGGAATCCGGTCCAGCAAGGTACGGAGACGGTCAAGAGCGAATGTGGCTCCCGAGGCGTTGCCGCCCGGGAAAACGGCGACGAATTCCTCATCGCCGAAGCGAGCGAAAATATCCTGCGTTCGCAACAGCCCGCGGGCTGCCGTGACCAAATGGGTCAGCGCCTGATCGCCGGCGTCACGACCATGGGCGTCATTGATCTGGCTGAGCCAGTCGATATCGATCAGGCCGATCGATATCTGATCTTTCTGACGCCGGCTTCGCGTGAATTCGCGAGTCAGGACGATGTCGAGACCGCGCCGGTTCAAAATGCCCGTCAGCGGATCGATTCGGTTCAAGCTTCGGCTTTCCTTTATTTCATCCTGGACACGTTGGAGCAATTGCTGGGTTTCCCGTAACTCGGCCTGGGAGTCGGCGACTCTTTGCCTGAGCTGGGAGAGCGTCTTCATGATTTGGCTAAGCGCCTGCTCCACCGAAAAGTCTTGCGTATCGGCGCTCTTCTCGTTGAAAAGCTTCTGAAAGTGGCCATCGAACGTCCCCAACTCAGCGGCGAGACCGAATGTCGTGTCGGTAAGAATCTGCAAGATCGTGTCGACGGCGGCGGTTACTTCGGCCTCGGGTGTTGATTCACCCGGCGATGGCTCCGGCTTTTGTCCGCTCAATTCCCCGGCGATCAGATAATAATGCTCCGCATAATGATCCGGGGTAGGCGGCAAACCCGATTCCGTCAGGCGTCGTAATGCTTGTCGCGCTACCGCAACGGGTTGAGGAGAGATGGTCTCGGCTGTCATTTTGGGCACTTCATCCGTATGGGCGTGGGTTTATAGCGAAAAATAGACTAAATAGCTTGGTTAAGTAAGTTTTGAGCGACATGAACCTAGCGCAAAGCTTCTGGCCTCCGGCCGAAAATTCGGAACGTCAAACATCCGCCATTCTAGCTGCTTCGGGATAGTGGCGGCTCGCGGCGGCGAACATGATCGCAGTGGCGAGCATCAGCAGCGAAAAAAACCAGAAATAATCGGCTCCGGCCAGTTTCGAAGTACCATCGGGGTTCTGAATGAAAAAGTTGACCGCGCTGGTGAAAAGATTTCCGGCGGCGACGGAGACCATGAAAAAGGACATCACGAAGGATTTCATGGTTGGCGGAGCCTGAGTGTAGGAGAACTCCAGACAGGTGATCGACACCATGACTTCCGATGCGGTCAGAACGACATAATTGAGCAGCTGCCAACCGATGGACAGGGAAACGCCGGCATCCAACGCACGCTGAATCCAAGCCGCGAATGCGAATGAAAAAGCCGCCAGCAACATGCCCGCGCCGATTTTCCTCAGCGCCGTGACAGGCATGCGACGTTCCAGGCTCGGATAAATGCCGTAGTAGAAAAGCGGCGTCAGAATCATGATGAGCAACGGATTGGCTGCCTGGATCTGCGAGGGCAGAATCCGGTAGCCCAGAAATGTCTGATCCATCTTCTGGGCCTGTAGCACCCAAGACGAACCGGTCTGATCGAACAGTGCCCAAAACATCGCTACGAACGCATAGATGACGCCGAGCCGGGCAAGGATCCGCCAACTCTCATGACTCAATATTCCCTGCAAGAAAGCGACCCCGCCGGCAGGAATGTGGGCGAAGCGGTAACGGCCCGACCAAAAAATGACCGTAGCAATGAGCATCAGGACTCCCGGCAGCGCGAACGCTGTCGAGGCACCGTAGTGCTCCAGCAACCAAGGTGTCACCAGCATCGATGTGAATGCGCCGAAATTGAGGGCGAAATAAAACCAGCTATAAACCCGGCTGAGCAAATGCCGGTTGGTTTTCGCGAATTGATCGCCGACGTGGGCGGAAACGCAAGGCTTGATGCCGCCCGCGCCCAATGCGATCAAGCTTTGTCCGATCAGGAGCCCGGTGCGGGTGTCGTCCAGTGCGAGGGCCAAGTGCCCCAAGCAATAAACCAGCGACAGCACGATGATCGTGCGGTATTTTCCGAGCCACCCGTCGGCGAGCAGCGCCCCCAGGATCGGGGTGAAATAAGTGGCCGAGACGAATAAGTGAAAATAGCCCTTGGCTTCCTCTTCGCTCATAGGATCTGGATAACCCGCAGGGCTCATCAGGTATTGGCTCATGAACACCACCAGCACCGCACGCATGCCGTAATAACTGAATCGCTCCGCCGCCTCGTTGCCGATGATGTAAGGGATGCCGGGCGGTAGTCCTTCGATCGGAAGAGGCTTGGTGCGGTACGGCGTCATGGTTGCATCACGGTTTGCAGATCGCCTAGGAATGCCGGCGTACCGGAAAAAGCGACGCCGTGCGGACGTGTACTGTGACGGGCCTCCGCCAATCTCGGCCTTTTTTGATTTAAATCAAGAAACGCAGAATTTCCATTGGTTACTGTATACCCGCGCGCCAATTCCGGCGCAGTAATAAAAACAATCATTCGCAAAAAACTATTCTGAGGAAGCCGTAATGGAAAAAGAGAAAGACTACTTCTGGTTCTACATTGGCGGTGTCATCATCGCAGTCGCGATCACTTTGATGATGGTCAAAGGAAGCGAGCACGACAAATACGCCACGGCCGCCAAGGCCATAGCCGAGGATTCCACCAACTCCTCTTACCGATAAAGGCCGGCACGAGCTGCTTTACCGGTCCCGACCCTATCACCAAGCGTATTAGGCAGCCAAATGCAACGTAGGATGAGCGGTTAACCGTGCCCATTCTACGTTGCTAGTTTTTGAGCAGTCGAAAAACGAGCTGCAAGGGGCCTTGCAACCGCGACCGGTATACGAGACCTCGATGCTCATTTCAAGCGCAACGCTTTTTTAGTGCTTTTTCCTCCGGATTATCCGTCGGACTGCTCAGGACAGACTCTTCATCGCTACCTCGTAGACATCCTTCGAAACATTCTCGATTCCGGCGATCCGCTGAAGTTGCTGGCGCATCGATTGCTGCCGCTCCGTGTCGTAGCGCCGCCATGGCGTCAAGGCCGTCAGCATTCGGGCGGCCACTTGCGGATTCAAGGCATTCAAGGCGATGACATGGTCGGCGAGAAACGCGTAGCCCGCGCCGTCGCGGACGTGGAAATTGACCGGGTTGGCCTGGGAAAACGCGCCAATCAGCGAACGAACCCGGTTTGGGGTTTTCAAGTCGAAAGCGGGATGCGAAAGCAATTCTTTGACCCGATCCAATGTTCCGGGTAGACGGCAGGTGGCCTGCAGGGTAAACCACTTGTCGATCACCAGGTCTTCTTCCCGCCAATGCTCGTAGAACTCGGCCAGACAATCGGTTTTTTCCGGATTGCGGCTGTTCACGATCGTCGATAACGCCGAGATTTGATCGGTCATCGTGCGCGCATCGCGGAACTGCCGGACGCTGAGGCGATAAGCTTCTTCGGTCTCCAGCTCGCCTAGGTAAGCGAGACAGACGTTCTTCAGCCGGCGCCGGCCGACGGCCTCGGCGTCGAAGCGGCCGGCCTCGTCGAGATGATGTGTCTGATACAGGCGGCGGAATTCCTGTTCCAAGGTGCGAGCCAGCGCCCGTTTTACGGTTTGCCGGGCTTGGTGAACGGCATCGGGATCGATCACCTTCATCGATGCGCTGATGTATTCCTCGGACGGCAGGGTCAATAGCAACGCCAGATAGGACAAATCGGGCCAGTGATCGGAAATCACCTGCCGATAGGCCTCGGTGAGATGGCTATCGACGGTTTCCGGCGTCTCTCCCTTGGAGAATTGGCCGACGAGATCGAGGATCACCTGGGTGGCCAACTGTTGTCCGGCGTCCCAGCGGTTGAAAGGATCGGGATCGCGGGAGAAAAGGAAAGCGAGTTCCTGGTAGCCGCGTTTCAGATGCAGCCGGACCGGTGCGGAAAATCCTCGCAGGGCGGAGACCACGGGTTTTTCCGGCAGACCGACGAAGCGGAAGCGCTGTTCGGATTCCTTTACGTCCAGCACCCGGGTTTTCTGCCGATGCGGCTCGGATTCGCCCTCGAGCTGCAAGGGCAGCTCCGTGCCGTCCGGCGCCAGCAGGCCTATTGCCAAAGGAATGTGGAACGGGGTCTTTACCGGTTGGCCCGGCGTGGGCGGGCAGCTTTGCCTCACGGTAAGATTGAGAGCTTGGGTTTCCGCATCGTAATCGGCGGCGATACGCACTTCGGGCGTTCCGGCCTGGCTGTACCAGCGGCGGAACTGCGTGAGATCGACGCCGTTGCCGTCCTCCATGCACCTGACGAAGTCGTCGCAGGTCACCGCTTGTCCGTCATGGCGCTGGAAATAGAGATCCGTGCCGTTGCGGAAGCCGTCCTTGCCGAGCAGCGTTTGGATCATGCGGACCACTTCGGCGCCTTTTTCGTAGACGGTCAAGGTATAGAAATTATTGATTTCGATATACGACTCGGGTCGCACGGGATGGGCGAGGGGGCCCGCGTCCTCCGCGAATTGCCGGGTGCGCAGCATGTTGACCTCGTCGATGCGTTTGACGGCTCGGGAAGTCCGGTCGGCGCTGAACTCCTGGTCGCGGAACACGGTCAAGCCTTCCTTGAGGCTGAGCTGGAACCAATCCCGGCAGGTGATTCGGTTGCCGGTCCAGTTATGGAAGTACTCATGGCCGATGACGCCCTCGATATGCTCGTAGTCGGCGTCCGTAGCGGTGTCCGGCCGGGCCAGAACGTACTTGGTGTTGAAGATGTTGAGCCCCTTGTTTTCCATGGCGCCCATGTTGAAATGACCTACCGCCACGATCATGTACAGGTCCAGGTCGTATTCCCGCCCGTAGTTCTCCTCGTCCCAGCGCATGGCGTTCTTGAGGGATTGCATGGCGTGATCGCATTTGTCGAGGTCGTGCTTTTCGACGAAGATCTGCAAGGTGACTTCCTTGCCGGAGCCCGTCACGTAACAGTCTTCGAGGCATTCCAGCCGTCCCGCGACCAGCGCGAACAGATAGGATGGTTTCTTGAAGGGGTCCTCCCATTTCACCCAATGGCGGCCGTTCTTCAGCTCGCCGGTCGCGATGCGGTTGCCGTTGGACAGCAGCACCGGATAACGCGATTTGTCCGCGACCAGGGTCGTCGTGTATTTGGCCATCACGTCCGGGCGGTCGGGGAAATACGTGATCTTCCTGAACCCTTGGGCTTCGCACTGAGTGCAGAGCATGTCCTTGGAGAGATAAAGCCCTTCCAAGGCGGTGTTCGCTTTGGGGTTGATGCGGGTGACGATCTCGAGATCGAACGGACGGTCGGGAACGCTCGGAAGCACCAGGGTTTCTTCGGTCAGACGATACTCGGGGGCGCTTAAATTGCGGCCGTTCAGCCGGATCGATTCGAGCAAGAGCTGTTCGCCGTTCAGTTCGAGTTCCCGGTGCTCGCGCGGCGATTCCGGATTCCGCCGCACCCGAAGCTTGGCGGTGACGCGAGTATTTTCCTCGTCCAATTCGAAAAAAAGATCGACGGTTTCGATGAGATAGTCCGGCGGCGTGTAGTCTTTGAGGTAGACGGTGTTTGGTGTGTGTTCGCGCATCGTGGTCGAGCCTTATGTCGATGATGGTGGAATGATACGGCTTAGACCGGGGAAACGGGAGAGCTGTCGGCTTCCGATTCGCTTTCGATCTTGCTCGATGGCTGAACATGGCCGAAAGCGGTTACCATGAGCGAATGATACGCCCAATTTACAATGCTTCAGTCCTTGCGGCGGCGCTGCTGCTTCTCGGTTGTGGACAGGACCAATCGAGCCGCCGCGTGGTCGGCATTCTGGAATGGGATCGAGTGGAGTTGATTGCCGAAGTATCGGAGCCTATCGTCGAAATTCCGGCCGAAGAAGGCGACTGGGTCGAATCGGGGCAAGTTCTGGTGCGCCTCGATCCGGCACGGCAACAGGCTCGGCTGAACGAGGCGGCGGCGGCGCGGGATCGGGCTGCCGCCCGGTTACAGGAACTGGAAAGGGGACCCCGGATCGAGCGCATCCGGGAGGCAAAGGCCCGGTTCGAAGGCGCCCATCAGGTGTACGAAGTACGCCGTCGCGAATTCGAGCGGGTGAACGAGTTGCTGCCCCGTAAGCTCGTCAGTCCGGACGAGGTGGACCGGGCAAGACGGGAGTTTAAAGCCGCTCTTGCCGAGCGCGACTCGGCTTCGGCCGTACTCGAGGAGCTCAAGGCCGGCACCCGTGTGGAAGAAGTGGAGCAGGCGCGCCAGGCGCTGGCCTCCGCCGAGGCGGCCGTGCAAGTCGCCGAAACCAATCTGGAACGCCTGACCGTGCGGGCGCCTGTGGCGGGGCGTCTTGACAGCCTGCCGCTCAAGCTCGGAAATCAGCCGCAAGTCGGCGCGGTGCTGGCCGTGCTGCTCTCCGGTGCTGCGCCCTATGCACGGGTCTACATTCCGGAACCGATCCGTGTATCCGTCATGCCCGGAGACGCCGCCCGGGTTTGGCTGGACGGTGTCGCCGAGCCGTTTCAAGGCACCGTTCGCATGGTGAGTTCGGATCCCGTCTTTACGCCCTTCTTCGCCCTGACCGAGCGCGACCGGCGGCGTCTAAGCTATGTCGCGAAAATCTATCTGAGCGAAACGGTCCGAAACGTGCCGGCCGGGCTTCCGGTCGAGGCTGAACTCTCGGCCGTTGGGCGGTCCGAGCGGCCATGAGCGGCGACTATGCGATCACGGCGCGCGGGCTGACGCGCCGTTTCGGTACCGTCATCGCCGTCGATCACGTCGATCTCGCCATTTCCCGCGCCACGATCTACGGATTTCTCGGACCGAACGGCTCCGGCAAATCGACCACGATCCGCATGCTGTGCGGTCTGCTGACGCCGTCGGAGGGTGAGGCCGAAGTCTTGGGGCATCGTATTCCCGGCGAAGCCGAAGCCATCAAGCGAAAAATCGGCTACATGACCCAGCGTTTCTCGCTTTACGAAGATCTCACGGTCCGGGAAAACCTGGAGTTCATGGCCGATGTCTACAGTCTGCCGCGTAGGTCCGCCCGGCAGCGCATCGGCCAATTGCTCGATAAATACAATCTCGCGGACCGTGAGCGGCAGCGGGCCGGGACACTCAGCGGAGGCCAAAAGCAACGCCTCGCGCTAGCGGCGGTGACGGTGCACGAGCCGGAACTGCTGTTTTTGGACGAACCGACCAGCGCGGTCGATCCGCAGAGCCGGCGCGATTTCTGGGAAAGCCTGTTCGAGCTTTGCGACAAGGGGACGACGATTTTGGTGTCCACCCACTACATGGACGAAGCGGAGCGCTGCCATGGCCTCGCAATCCTGGACCGCGGTCGGGTAGTCGCGGATGGCGCGCCGCAGGAGTTGGAAAGGCGCATCGACGCCAGCGTCGTGGAAATGGAAACCGGCGATTCGAGGACCGTGCGGCGGCTGCTGACGGATTTGCCCGGCGTGCTCAGCGTGACCCAGCTCGGCATGCGCCTGCGGGTGCTGCTAGACCGATCCGTTGCCGATCCGCTGGCGCTAATCCGTACGGGTCTCATCGGGCAGCGGCTTCAATTCGATGCCCGGTTGACCCACCCGAACCTCGAAGACGTCTTCGTCGCCGCCACCCAGGGCCGCTATCTCAAAGCGCAAGCGTGAAAGGTCTGCTGCGACTTTTTGCCATCCTGCGGAAGGAGGTCCGCCAGCTCAGGCGCGACCGGCTGACGTTCGGCATGATCGTCGGCATTCCGCTGTTGCAGATCACGCTGTTCGGTTTCGCCATCAATACCGATGTGCGCCATTTGAGCGCCGGCGTGGCCGATCACGCCAACACGCAGTTTTCCCGCATTCTGGCCGCCGACGCGCAAGCATCTCAAGTCGTCGACATTACCCGGCGGGTAGAAACGCCGGAACAATTGGAAACCCTGCTTCGGCGAGGTGAAATCTCGGTCGGGATTTTCATTCCTTCGGATTTCGGGCAGCGTCTGGCAAGGCGTGACAGACCGGCCGCCCAGCTCATGATAGACGGGTCCGACCCTCTGATCCTGGCTGCCGCGCGTCAGCTTACCGGAATGAGCTTGCGCTACGATACGGCGCCCAGGCAGACCACCGATGTGCCTTTGTTCGAGATCCGCAATTATTACAACCCGGAACGGCGCTCGGCCGTCAATATCGTGCCCGGCTTGATGGGAGTCATTCTGACGATGACCATGGTGCTGTTCACCGCGGTGGCCATCGTGCGGGAGCGTGAGCGCGGCAATCTCGAACTGCTCATCAATACGCCGGTAAGAAATCTTGAGCTCATGGTGGGGAAGATCATTCCCTACGTCATCATCGGATTGATCCAAGTGAGCCTGATACTTTTGCTCGGAGTTCTGCTGTTCCACGTGCCGATTCAAGGCCGGATGATCGATATTTATCTGGCCGCATTGGTGTTTATCGCGGCCAACTTAACGATGGGATTGGTGATTTCGACACTGGCCCGGACGCAGTTTCAGGCGATGCAGACCACTTTTTTCTTTTTCTTGCCCTCGATACTTATTTCGGGCTTCATGTTTCCCTTCGACGGCATGCCCAGGGCGGCACAATATATTGCCGAATTGCTTCCGCTGACCCATTTCGTCCGGCTGATCCGGGGTATCATGCTGCGCGGCGCGGAATTGTCGGAACTGCTGTCCGAAATGTGGGCTTTGATGGCGTTCATGCTCATCACCCTGGGCGTCGCCATGCTGCGATTCAAGAAGCGGCTGGATTGATCGCGCGAACGTCGCGAAGGTAGAGTATCCTCTCGGGATACGCCGTTGTGGTGCACTCTTTGCTGGATTTTTCGAGACCCCAAGGTGTCTTATTGGAATCCGTTCGAGAATTTCCACCGTCCGGAGTTGCCACCGATCGATGTTCGCTCTGCCCTCGCTCTTTCAGACCGGATTGCATTGACACAGTGCTGCGAGGGAGTCGCCATGCGGAAATCGTCGGCGAGCGGTAACACGTGTACCCCTCTGGCGAGGGCGGCTTCGAGAATGGTGGACCAGCCTTCTGTTCGCTCGAGATTTTGCGGTGACCGGTGCAGGCGTGCTTAAAGTCCAATTCGGATATCGGGTATGAGAATTCCTGATCGCTTCCGTCGCTCCCGTCTCGCTGGGAAGGAGAGAAATTCCATCCATGCGGATGAAATGCGAGCGTCGCAGATCAAGCTTCTGTATCAACAGCTTCCGTCGGCTTTGATCGCCACGGCGGCCAACGCCGCGATCCTGGTCCTCATTCTCTGGCGAGAGGTTTCCCGACCGTTGGCAATCGCTTGGCTATTGGCCGTCGGTGCTCTCGTGTTGGTTCGTTACGGCCTGCTCCGCGCCTATGCGCAAGCTAATCCGACGAGCACCGATGCACCTCGCTGGGCCCGATTTTTCTTGCTCGGCGTCGCCGCCAACGGGGCGCTGTGGGGCTTGGCAGGATTTTTCCTTTTCGTCGAGCACAGTTATGTGCACCAGATATTTCTCGGTTTCGTGCTCGGCGGAATGGTCGCGGGAGCGATGTCGACCTTATCTTCGTTCCGTCACGCTTTTCTGGTCTTTCTGCTGCCGGCACTGCTTCCGTATACGGCGCAGATACTACGCCACGGCGGAGATGTCCATATCGCGATGGGAGCGATGTTAGTGCTCTTCGTAGCCATGATGTGGATGATTTCCGAGCGCTTGTACGCGACCGTGGCGGAATCCTTGCGGCTTCGTTTCGATAATCTGGACCTTTTGAGCGATCTCACTTCGGCAAGGGATCGGCAAAAGGCGGTCAATCAGGAATTGTCCGGTCAGATCGCGGAAAGACGAAGGGTGCAGCGCGAGTTGCAGGAGTCTTGCGAAAAACTGGAACAGCGGGTGAGAGAGCGCACCGAAAAACTCGCCCGATCCGAAGAGGCGTTGCGTGACGCCAACCGCCGCAAAGACGAATTTCTCGCGATGCTGGGCCATGAACTCAGGAATCCGCTAGCACCCATCCGGAATGCCGTGCAGGTCATGCGAAAACTCGAGCCGGACGAGCCGAGGCTTCGATGGGCGCGCGACATCATCGATCGCCAAGTCGATCATCTGGCTCGGCTGGTCGACGACTTGCTCGACGTGTCCCGCATCGTTCAGGGAAAGATCAGCCTGCACCCGACGACTCTGGATCTCGCGACGGTCATCGATCAAGCCGTCGAGGCCAGCCGGCCTCTGATCGAAGCGCGCGATCATGATCTCCTGGTGACGATGCCGGACCGTCATCTCCAGGTTAAAGGCGACCGGGTACGATTGGCGCAGGTCATTTCGAATCTGCTCAATAATGCCGCCAAATATACGGATGTAGGCGGAAAGATATGGCTGGCGGTCGAAGCGTCTGAGTCCCGCGTGAGCATCCGCGTCAGGGATAACGGCGTCGGCATACCGGAAGAGCTTCTGCCTCATGTCTTCGACCTTTTTAGCCAGGCCGATCAAAGTCTTGCGCACGCTCAAGGCGGCTTGGGCATTGGGCTCACTTTGGTCAAGCGATTGGTGGAGATGCATGGGGGAGAAGTCGAGGCCCATAGTGCCGGCCCCGGCCGGGGTTCGGAGTTTTCGATACACCTGCCGCGTTTTTTCGACGATGCCGACGAGGTCGATGCAGTCCGTTCGAATACCGCGTAACGCCCGCTCTGACTTCGAGCCTGAGGGGCGCTAGATTCACGGCAGGCTAGAGCGTTTTTCATCTCGGCGTACGGCTTCGTGTCGGGTGGGAAGAACGTAGGTCGGCAATCCCTTGCCGACGTATCGGCTCGGCAAAGGATTTTGTTGGAAGGGGCGTCCTGGCGCTCCCAGGACGGCCGTTTTGCGATTGGAAGGGTCGCGACTAAAGCGACCGTTTGCGATTGGAAGGGTCGCGACTAAAGCGACCGTTTGCGATTGGGAAGGGATTGCCGACCTACCTATCGGGCTCTCTGACACCGAATCGGAAAATGCTCTAGGACTGAATCGGCCGGAAGTCCCGCCCAAAAGGAAACAGCGATAACGGAATCAGCTTGATGTGCTGCAAGGCGAAAGGAATGCCGATGATGGTGACGGCGAGTACGGCTGCGCTGGCAAGGTGCGCGAGCGCGATTTCCCAGCCGAAAAGTAGCAGCCAGATCAGGTTGAAAATGATTCGCAAAGGGTTGTTCGCGCCGTCGAGTTCCACCACCTCTTTGCCGAACGGCGCGAATACGGCAAACCCGAGCTTGATCGACTGAACGCCGAAGGGTATGCCGATCAGGGTAAGACAGAGGCCTATTCCCCCGATCACATATCCCAATCCGGTGATCAAACCACCGAAGATCAGCCAAATAATATTGCCCGGTAAGCTCATGACGACAGCAGCATGATTCGGAACCCTTCCTTTTCGAGTCGTTATCCGTGCGCTTGGTTCGTTACGGAATCCGATAATAAGGATAACAAACCGCGCAGCAAATCGATCGGGGTCGGCGGACACCCGGCAATGGCGAGATCCACCGGGATTACATTGGAAACCGCGCCGCAACTGGCATAGGACACGCCGAACTCGCCGCCGCAGACCCCGCAGTCGCCCACGGCGATCACCCATTTGGGATCGGCCGTCGCCTCGTAGGTTCGTTTCAAAGCGGCTTCCATATGACGCGAGACCGGCCCCGTCACCATCAGGATATCGGCATGGCGCGGAGAAGCGACGAAATGCACGCCGAAACGCTCAACGTCGTAATAAACATTGTTGAGGGCGTGGATTTCCAATTCGCAGCCGTTACAGGAGCCGGCATCCACCTGGCGGATGGACAGGCTGCCCCGAAAACGTTTGTCGATCACTGCCTTGAGCCTGGCGCCCTCGCGTTCGACGGCCTCGTCTTTTGAGGCTGGCGGAATGCCCTCCGTTAGCACTCCGGTTCGAAAAATTTTGCCATACAGTCGTAACATCGAAACCTCCAGGAGAAAGCTGTCAGCCATCAGCCGTCAGCCATCAGCTGAAAACTGACTGCTGACGGCTCAAAGCTGATACCTATCTCAAAGATCATGACCGGAATAAGATCCGTTGACCGATTTATTGCAGACCGGAAAATCCGGCACGATGTTGCCGAGCACGAGTTTTTCCAGGGCCGGCCAATTGATGACGCTGGGATCGCGCGGGTAATAGCGGCTTATGCGGCCGCCCGCGCCGAAACGGACGTAGCAGAGAATTTCGCCTCGCCAGCCTTCCACGGCACCGAAGCCTTCGGCGCCTTCCTTCGGTGTTCGCCATTCCGAGACAAGGTCCCCGGAAGGGAGGCCGGCCAGCATTTGCTCGATCAAGCGCAGTGCGGCGCGCAGTTCCTTATAACGGACCCAGAATCTCGAGGCCACATCACCCTGGACTTCCACTGGCACACGTACCTTCAGACTTTCGTAAGGGGAGTAGGGGACATCGCGGCGCACGTCGAACCGCTGTCCGCTCGCCCGGCCCACGTAGCCCAAAGCGCCAAGAGCAGAAGCCAGTTCGCTGGACAGCACGCCGGTGGTCAGGAACCGGTCTTCCAGCGACGAGTTGGCGTCGAGTATGGGCAGCAGTTCGTCCAGTTCCCGTCGCAGCGATGCAGTCGAATCCTGCATGCGACCAGCCGCATCCGGCGGGACATCCACGGATACGCCGCCCGGAACCAATGTATTCATCATCAAACGATGGCCGAACAGCGCCCGATTTTCCCTAAGCCATAGCTCGCGCAAACGGCCGAACTGATAGTAGCCCGCGGCGAATCCCACGTCGTTGCACAATGCAGCCAAGTCCCACAGATGATTGATCACCCGCTCGCGTTCCGCCAGGATGCCGCGGATATAAGCCGCGCGCAGGGGAATTTCGACCTTGGCCGCGCGCTCCATCGCCATGCAGGCGGTCCAGCTATGACCGACCGGCGTATCGCCCGATACTCGCCCGGCCAGCTTGACGAGTCCTAACGGATCACGTCCTTCGGCGATTTTCTCGATGCCCTTGTGTACATAACCGAGTCGTTCCTCCAGGTGCAGGATGGTTTCCCCCACCGCCTGGAAGCGGAAATGGCCGGGCTCGATGATTCCCGCATGGACCGGGCCGACCGGAATTTCGTAGACGCTCGCGCCATGGGCCTTGAGGAAAGGGTAGTTGCTGTCCGGTGGCGTCGAAGGCGGCGGTTGTCCGTCGGCCGGGAAGTTTTTCCGCAAGGGATAGGCGTTTTCGTCCCAAGCCTGATGGCGAATCCAGCGCTTGGGGTCCGGGTGGTCGATGAAACGGATGCCGAACAGATCCTGGATATGCCGCTCCGCCCGATCCGCCGCCCAGTAATATGGCGCATGCGAAGGCAGGCTGGGCTCGTCCGGCGGCAGATAGGTTCGGAGGATCAGATAGCGCCCTTCCTTCTCGAGGCAGGCATTCATTGCCAGGTCGGAGCCGCGGTCTTCCGCCCATGCCCCGGCCCAGCGCCAGTTCTGCGCGCTCGCTTGCTGCGCGGTTTTGCCCCAGTCTTCGCTTTCGATCTCGGTCAAGTCGGCCGGCAGCAACGGACTGGGCGTGATCGGCAGGATTTTCACGCCTTCCGAACGTAGGGCCGCATCGAGCATTGCACGCGCGTCGAGGTTTTCCGTAATGATCGACTCCTGCCGGCCGGAATTCTTCGAGACGAATTCCTTAGACTGATTCACCGCGGCCGGCTCTCCAGTTGAATAGCTTGCGGCGGCGCGCCGCCAGCGGATGATCCGAATAGGCGTCGTATCGCTCCAGGCCATGAACTTCGCACCGGCCGCCTGCCGCAATATAGTCGTGACGGAAGTGTTCGATGAACTCCATGACGGTATGGTCGACCAGGGATGCGTAGGTCAGATCGAAAACGATGGTTTCGCCGGCCGGCAGTTCGGCCAGCTCATCCTTCAGGGCCAGAAAATTGGAAAAGATGGCCGCACCGTTGAGCTTGATCCGGAAGCCGTTCGTGTCCCGCATAATCCGATAGGAGAGCTGGAACAGATTCCCGAGTTTTACGCCTTGCCAGCGGTGTATCAGCAACTTGGCCGCAATGCCGATGGCAACCCCGATCAGGAGGTCTGTGGTCAAAATGCCCACGATGGTAATGATGAACAACGCGAGCTGTTCGAAGCCGATATCGAGCGTCTTGGCGAACGCCTTGGGCGAAGCGAGTCGATACCCGGCGTAGACCAGCAAAGCCGCCAACGATGCCAGCGGAATATCGCGGATGAGACGCGGGAACAAGGCCACGAACAACAGCAGAAAGAGGCCGTGGAAGAAATTCGACCAACTGCTGCGCGCGCCGTAACCGACGTTGGCGGAGCTGCGGACGATCTCGGCAATCATGGGCATGCCGCCGATCAATCCCGATAGCGTGTTGCCGACGCCGATGGCGGTAAGATCCCGATCGAGATCGGAGCGGCGGTGCTCCGGATCGAGACGATCCACCGCGGAGGCGACCAGCAAGGTTTCGAGACTGCCGATCAGCCAGAGACTCAAAACGGCATTCCAAAAGGCGAGCGTCCCGATTTTTGAAAAATCGGCGAAGACTAGGCTGTCCAAGAAGCTATCCGGAATATCGGCGAGAAATTGCGGAGTATTCACAAAGACATGCCGGTGCCAGGCTTCATTTTCGGGACCCTCGGAAAGGAGATAAAGCTCAGCCTGGTTCAAATCGAACGCCCGCCCCAGTATGAACCCGCTCAGAACGACCAGAATGGGCGCGGGAACCCTGCCGAAACCTTTGTTTCCCAGCAGCGGCCAGGCAAACATGATCAGAAGGCCGATGCCGCCGATCAGGAAGATTTCCGGATTGTAATGAAGAAGGCTTTGGGGAATATGCGCCAGACTCTGCACGGGCGTTTCGACGGCGGGTCCGGCGCCGACCAGGATATGGATTTGCCTCGCGATAATCATGATGCCGATGGCGGCCAGCGTACCGTGGGCAATGGCGGCCGGAAAGAAAGTCGCCAGCCGTCCCGCCCTGAAAACGCCCAGCAGGAATTGCAGAATGCCCGCCACGACGATCGCCGCCAAGGTGTAGCGGTAGCCGGCGAAGAGATCGCCTTCGCCCAGGGTATGAACCGCGGTGAACAAGACGGTGATCAGCCCGGCGGCAGGGCCCGTGATCGTCAGGCGGGCGCCGCCGATCCGGGAGACGACAAAGCCTCCGATAACGGCGCTGAGGATACCCGCCATCGGGGGAAATCCGGAAGCCATGGCGATGCCGAAGCACAAAGGCAGGGCGATTAGGAAGACCAGAAAGCCGGAGACCACATCGGTTCGCCAGTTCTCGGCGAGATCGGTCACACTGCTTCGAATTGACTGAGGAATCCGTTTCAAAGGGGTGATGCTCCTGAAATGAGTTGAGTGGCCTGGCTGAACCAATCGCCCAAGAAGCCCGGAATGGATAGTCCGAGCCAGAGCACCAGAGCCAGGTGGATCATTACCGGCAACAAATTGGCCGGGATGGGCTTTTGGCCCTCCGGGACGTCCCCGTAGACCATGAGTTGCAAATGCCGGAACAGGCCGGCAAAGGCGACGCCGATGCCGATCAGAAGCAAAGGCGTCAGCCAGGGGTAATCGCGCATGGTGGCGATGAGCACCAGGAATTCGCTGGCGAACACGCCGAAGGGCGGAAACCCGGCGATGGCCACGGTGCCGATAAGAAGCCCCCAGCCGATGGCGGGCTGGGTCAGGATCAGTCCGCGAATCCGGTCCATGCGCTGGGTGCCGGCGAGCTGGGCGGCATGTCCCACGGTGACGAAGATCGCCGATTTGGTCAGCGAATGGGTGGTCATGTGGAACAGGGCGGCGAAGGTGGCCCAAGGGCTGCCGATGCCGAAGGCGAAGGTCATGAGTCCCATGTGCTCGATGGAGGAATAGCTGAACAGGCGCTTGATGTCGGTCTGCCGGTGCAGAAACAGGGCCGCCACCAGAAAGGACAGGAGGCCGAAGCCCATCATCAGATAACCGGCGACCTGGGTGCCGAGGGAGCCGTCCACCAGCATCTTGCAACGCACCACCGCGTACAAGGCGTCGTTGAGCAATAGCCCCGAGAGGATGGCCGACATCGGGGTCGGGCCTTCGGAATGGGCATCCGGCAGCCAGTTGTGCAGGGGCACGAGGCCGATTTTGGTGCCGTAACCCACCAGCAGGAACACGAAGGCCAGTCTCATGATATTGGGTTCGAGCGCGCCGGCGTTCACGTGCAGTACCGTCCATAGCAGCGCGTTGCCGCCTATGCCCAGTTTTTGTTCGGCGGCGAAATAAAGCAGCACCGTGCCGAACAGGGCGAGGGCAATCCCCACGCCGCACAGGATGAAATACTTCCAGGCCGCTTCCACCGACTCGGGCGTGCGGTACAGGCTGACCAGCAGCACCGTGGCCAGGGTCGCGCCTTCCATCGCCACCCAGAGGACGCCCATGTTGTTGGTCGTCAACACCAGGTACATGGCCAACATGAAGCCCTGATACATCGCATAGTACAGCCGCAGGCGCTTGACGTTGACGCGCCCGGTTTCCAGTTCGTGCGCCATGTAGGGGCCGGAGAAGATGGACGTGGTCAGCCCCACGAAAGCGGTAAGCACGATCAGATAGACGTTGAAGGAGTCGATGTAGAGAAGCTGACCCGAAGACAGTCGGGGGCCGTGAACCAGCACGTCGATGGCGAGCCAGATCGAAGCCGCCAAGGCCCAGGCGTTGCAGTGCACATTGATGCGTCCCGCCCGCCGGCTGTCTGCCAGAAGTCCGAGAATCGCCATGCCAGCCAGAGGAATCACCAGAACGAGATAGGCCGCGATCATGGCTTATCTACCTCGGTTAGCTTGCTGAGCCGGTCCACGTCGAGAGAGTCGATACTCTCGCGGATCTGGAAGAAGAACACGCCGAAAACGACCGCGGCGACCAGGACATCGGCCGCGACCCCCAATTCCACCACCATCGGCATGCCGTAGGTGGACACCACGGCCGCGAAGAACAATCCGTTCTCGATGGACATGAAGCCGACCACATGAGCCACCGCCTGCCGCCGGGTGATCATCAGCAGCATGCCCAGGAGGACGACGGCCAGGCTCACAGCAATGGCGTTGAGCGTCACCAGGGGCGAATGGGCGACGACGGGAAGACTCACGTAATAACTGAAGACCACCAGGAACGCCCCGCCCATCATTACCCTCGCCGGATGCTCGATCGTGTCGAGTTCACGGTGCAGTCCCAAGCGATAGATCATCCGGTGCAGCATGACAGGGATGAGTATGCCTTTGAGCAGAAAGCTCAAACCCGCCGAAATGTAAAGATGGGGAAAATCCAGGACGCCGGCGACCATGGCCGTGGTCGCGGCGAGCAGGATGCCCTGGATGGCGAATACCAGGACCAGTCTGACCAATCGGGACTGGCCGAGCATCAGGAACGAGGTCAGCGCGATGAGTCCCGCCAGCAGCAGGACAGCTTGGCTGTACAGGCTGAGTTCGGCGAAATCCATTAGCGCGCGGCCTCCAGAATGATGTGGCTGAGCATGCCGAGAACGCTGAGAAGGTAGGCGAAGCTCAAATACTCCTGCACCCGAAAAATACGCATCTTGGCGAACAGCACCTCGGAAACGGCCAGCATGACCGCCAGTACGGCGAGCTTTAGGGTAATCACTCCGAGACCTAATGCCAGCGCATTCACAGTGAAGGTTTGGGCGATCCCCCACGGAAAGAAGATGTTGGCGATGAGAACGCCATAGAGCATGAGTTTGATCTGGGATGCCCACTCGATCAGAGCTAGCCAGCGACCGCTGTATTCCAGGATCATGGCCTCGTGGATCATGGTCAGCTCCAGGTGGGTGGCAGGGTTGTCCACGGGAATGCGTCCGGTCTCGGCGATCGCCACCAGCATCAACCCCCCGAGGGCGAACACGAAGGACGGGCGCAGCACCAGTCCGGTGTCGAGCACGAAGTTCACGGCTTGGGACAGATTGGTGGTATGCGCGCTCATGGCCAGGGTGAACACCGCCATGAGCATGGCGGGCTCGGCCAGAGAGGAAATCGTCATCTCGCGCGACGAACCCATGCCGCCGAAGGCGGTGCCGACGTCCATGCCGGCCAGCACCAGGAACATCCGGCCGAGGGCGAAAAACCCCACCAACACGATGACATCGGCGATGCGCGCCGTGGGCAAATGAATCGCCGCCAGGGGGACAGTGGCCGCCGCCAGCACGGTGGATGCGAAGACGATGTAGGGGGCGGCACGGAAGATCCACGAGGCTGGATGCGGCACGATGGGCTGCTTCCGGTAGAGCTTCCGCAGATCCCGGTAAGGCTGGAACAGAGAAGGGGCCTTCCGGTTTTGCAGCCGGCACTTGACCCGCTTGATCCAGCCGGAAAGCAAGGGCGCCAAGGCGATGAAAAGCAGAGTCTGAAGTATTGCCATCAACCAGGCCATCAGCTCACCACCCACAGCAGAATGATCAGGGTAAAAAAAGCGTACCCGAGATAAGTGCGGATATTGCCGGTCTGCACGCGCCCGACCCAGCGGGCCAATCGGGTGACGGCCCGTCCCGACGGCTCGTACAGAACCGCCCAGGCGCGATCCAACACCTGGAATTGATATCGAAGCCCCGTCACGCGTGTGCTCGCAGGTCCTTCGGTTTGTTCTTCGACCGTCTCGCGGGTATCGAACACCGGCTCGAAAATGCGGCGTATCGGCATGCTGAATGAGCCTGAGGTGTATTGGGTACGAGGAGTCAATCCACCGAAACCGCAGTCCCAGGGTTCGGCCCGGCGCGGCTCAAGACCGGTGCGGCGGTAAAGGAGGTAATAGCATAGCCAGCCCACCGCCACGGTGCCCAGGAGGACTAGCGCCGGCGAATACGCCGCCACCTCCGGCGACACTGGCGTCAGCCATAGCCAGCCGAGGGCCGAGATGTTCGGCAGCACAAATCCGGTCAAGGATTGCGTCAAAGCGCCTAGCGCGTTGATGAGGGGCATCGGCAAAACGCCGAACAGCACACAGCAGGCGGCGAGTAAAGCCGGCCCCGCCAGCATGCCGGGGTGGCGGATCTCACGGGCGCGAGCGATGTGGCGGGAGCGGGGAAGCCCCAGGAAAGCCACGCCGTACACCTTGACGAAACAAGTGGCCGCCAATGCGGAGGTCAGTGCCAACACCGCGCTGGCAGTCGGAATCAGGCTGCGGAGTATGCCGCTTTGGATGCTGCCGGCCTGCAAGGCCGTTTGGAATATCAGCCATTCGGAAACGAAGCCGTTGAAAGGCGGCAGGGCGGAGATGCTCAGCGTGCCGATCAAAAACAAGGCCGCCAGTTTCGGCATGCGGTGGATGAGACCGCCCATGTTCTCAAGGCTCTGTTCATGGGTTTGATGCAGGATGGCGCCTGCGCCGAGAAACAGAAGGCTCTTGAACAAGGCGTGGTTGAGCGAATGCAGTAACGCCGCCACCAGCCCCAGCGTTCCCAATAGGGATTGTCCGCTGCTTTGGAAAATCAGCGCAAGACCCAAAGCGGTGAAAATGATCCCGACGTTTTCCACCGACGAGTAGGCGAGAAGCCGCTTCAGGTTTTGCTGCTGCAGCGCATAAAGAATCCCGAGCACGGCTGACGCCGATCCGATCAGGAGGACCAGCACGCCCCATTGCCACAAAAGAGACGGCAGTAAATCGAAGGTGAAGCGGATGAAGCCGTAGATCGCGATTTTCAGCATCACCCCGCTCATCAAAGCGGAAACGTGAGACGGCGCGGCCGGGTGGGCTTCCGGCAGCCACGTATGCAGGGGGACGAGCCCCGCCTTCATGCCGAAGCCTGCGAGCGCCAGTGCGAAGGCGATGCTCGCCCACAATGGGTTCAGCGCCGCACTGCGCAAAGCCTCGAACGTCAATCCACCGGAAAATCCCGCGAGGACGCCGAAAGCCAGAATGATCGCGATCGCCCCGATTTCCGCCATCAGCAAGTAGAGAAAGGCTGCGCGGCGATGGGTCGCGTGCTCGTGCTGGTAGGCGACCAGAAAATAACTGGCGACCGACATCAATTCCCAGGCAATCATGAATAGGAAGGCGTCGTTGGCGAGCAGTACCAGTTCCATGCCGGCAACGAACAGCCCGGTGAAAAGACCGAGGACCGAAAGCTTGTGTTTGCCGTGCTCGAATTCCCGAACGTAACCGGGACCGAACAAGCTGGCGGCGATCAGAGGAATGCCGAGCACGCAAAAGAAGAAACCGGCTAGCGGGTCCAGCGCCAAGTGCCAGTTCAGCCAGGGCAGACCGAAGGGCAGCGTCACGGTGCGGGTGGCGCCGCCGAGGAGCGCGATGAGGCCGGCTGTTACGGCGAACCCGCCCGATGCTCCCAACAGAACGAAGGGCATTGTCCGCGCCAGACGGGAAAAGCGACCCGGGGTAAGTCGTTCGTTAGTCCGCGCCGGACGGAAAGTCGCTTGCCCGACCCATCGCAGCATTCCGTGCCATAACAAGCCGTTCGGCCCCGAGACCAGTGCTGCAAGGGCGGACAGCAGCGCAGCCAGGACCGAAATGCCGGCTAAAAATAGGGACATCGGGGACGGGGATTTGTAAACCGCATGGGAAAAGCCGCATGCAATTCCGTTGCCAACAAAACGTCATCCATCATTTCAAGCACCTACACCTATCCCGCGGCCGCATTAGGTTGAAAACACCCGCTATAAGCGGTGATACATGTTCAATAGCACCATCGAAATGGCGCTCTACATTGCATGTTGCGACGATGTCGAGTCCCGTCCGAGTGGTAAATCTTAAAACAATTAACATCTTATGTGCATAAGAAGTTATCGGACCCCATATTGCGTGTTTGACACTGCTCATCTATCCCGATAAAAAAGCTACTTTCGAACGTTCGTGCGTGGACCGCGATGTTACTTGTTTGCAAATGGTGAGCAGGTTGATCCGGGAAGCTTATGGGGCCGGATTGGAAGGAACACGTATCCGAAGGTCGGCAGAGCGAATCGTAACGCCGCGCCTTCGATAAAGATCGAAAAGTTCGTAGTAGTCGCGGATCAAGTCGTCCGTTTGTTGTAAAAACGCTGTCTTTGGTCGTAGTATCGGCTTGGCGTGGGGGGATGTGGTGTCACTATTCGTTGACCGAATAACCGAGTTCGCCCGGAACCGCCGGAAAAAATGCGCGGGAGTTTCCTTAAGGAAGCTCTGATTAAGTCCTTCGACAGGCCTGTCCTGAGCCGAGTCGAAGGGCTCAGGACGAACGGTAAGGTATTGATTCCGTTCGTGGTGAGCTTGTCGAACGCTCTCCTGAGCCTGTCGAAGGGCATGAACGGAATCCACTTGTTCAGAGCTTCCTTAAAGCGAAACGGAAAGCCTAGCCCGGCTAACAGGGTTGGTTTTTTGCAGTATCGGCGTGTCTCGATTCCCATAGCGAAAAAATAAGCCGAAAAACCGCCGTTTTTCGGTTTATCGCATTTTCGGCAGGAGGATGTCGGAAAACCAGGATGACAGTCCTCTGCTAAAGTTAAGCCGACAATTCATTGTCGGTCCTCTCTTCAGAATAAGAACAAGAAAAGGTGTTGCTTGAGGATGATGTCTAAATCCACCGGAAATTTGCACCGACTGATCGGGTGCGGGTGGGTTAGCTTTCTCCTATCACTTGCACTTGCGGTAATCGTTGCCCTTGGCTGTGCCGGCAAGCCCGTCATGGCAGGCGAGCCCAGCCCCAAAATTTATGCAGCGGAAGGGCGAGCTGATTCACTCTCCGCTGACACCCTGCGCGAAATCTTCTTCATGCGATTGACGAGTTGGCCTGATGGCACGCCAATTCGTGTTTTCGTACTGCCGGATAAACATCCTCTGCATGTCCGTTTTTCCAAGGAAGTGTTGGGTGTCTATCCCTTCCAGCTACGCGCGGCATGGGACCGGCTGGTTTTTTCGGGGACAGGTTTAATCCCGCATATGGTCGAGACGGTCGGAGAAATGCGCGAGATGGTTCGGGCGACTCCTGGAGGTATTGGATATGTTGACAAATAGGGGTTTTCTAGGGAAGGCGCTGGCCATGCGGATCGTCGGTCCTCGAACGATCGCGCGTATGGCTGCAACGGTCGCCTGCTTTTTCGTATCCGGCGTGGCAGCGGCGCTGGATTTCAGCACTATTGACTGGCAGTTGCATGGTTTTGCGAGTCAAGGATTTACCTATACCACGAGCAATCAAGTGTTCGGCGCGAGCCGTGGCGGCAGTCTGGATTTCACCGAAATTGGCGTCAACGGATCCGTGCGATTGCTGCCAAACCTGTTGTTTTCCGCTCAAGGGCTCTATCGCAACGCCGGAGGTTCCGATCGGGAGGATTTTCGGCTCGATTTTGCCCAAGTGGATTACAACGGCACGTTTCTCGACTCGGCTTTAACGCTTGGGGTGCGGGCGGGGCGAGTCAAAATACCGTTCGGACTATACAACGACACTCGGGATGTGGTCTGGACCCGGCCTTCGGTGATTCTGCCCCAGTCGGTTTATTTCGACACGCTCGGGCTCAGGCAGGCGATGATCTCGGCCGACGGAGGACTGCTGTATAGCCGCTATAACTGGGGCGATCATCGCTTCAATTTGGAATTCATGGTCGCGGAACCGCAGGATGATACCGGGGATGCCACCGATTTCCTCACCGGCATGCTCAACTCGCCCGGTAGAATGGATGGGCGTCCCTTGTTTCTCGGGCGAGCCGTCTATGAGTGGATGGGCGGGCGGGCGCGTGCCATGTTCAGCGTGGTCGACCTGGACCGTGACTTCAGGTCGCGTGCAAGCGGAGTTCCATCCGGCAACATCCAGGCTTTATATCCTTTGTTCTCTCTGCAATATAATGCAGAGCGCTGGTCGTTGACTGCGGAATACGGTTGGGTCGATGCCCGTCGCAGTGGTTTTACACCGGTTCCCATAGAGAATACCTCGGAGGGGTTTTATGTACAGGGAGAGTACCGATTGAGCGATGACTGGTCGGCCGTACTTCGCTATGACGTTTTTCATGCGGACCGTGACGACCGAAGCGGTCGTTCCTTGGCCGAGCAAACCGGCCAAGCACGCCACCGCTTTTACGCTTATGATCTTGCCGTCGGTGTCCGCTGGGAATTTGTGCGGAATTGGCTGATTGCGGCGGAATACCACAACGTGGAAGGTACCGCCTGGCTCTCTCCTCACGACAATTCCGACTTGCTGAGAGGCGGGGGAGATCCTCACTGGGATCTCTTTTCTGTAATGGTATCGTTTCGTTTCTGAAGCCGTTGCTGGAAAGGATAAATGAGGAATGACACAAACCGTTTTTGGACATTGCGCCGAAAAGGGTTTGTACTGTTGAGTCTGCTCTTGTTGACGCTCGGTGTCGCTTTCGGCGCACTGAACCATTGGAATTTAAGGACTCAATTCAAAAACCAGCAAGCCGTTCGCAACGCGGCTCTTAGGACTGAATTCAAAGAGCTTATAGAGCGTTCGGCCGACCGCTTGCAACGCCTGGGCGTGGTGCTTGCTTCGCTCGGTAGGTTGGATCGGTTCATCACGGCGCCGCGCGAGAATCAAACCGCTGCCCGTTTGCAGGGATTTTTTTCCAGCGTACGGTACGAATTGGACGTCGAGCGGATCGAGCTGTTCGATGCGGCAGGTAATTCAGTTCTGAGCTGGTCTTCGTCAATGGCGAACGCGGTTCCACAAGACCGGTTACAGGACGTTTTGAGCCGAGTCCTCGAAACGGAGCAGCCGATGACAATCTTGACCTGTCAACCGGGTTGCAGCCTTCATGCTTTTGTTCCGTTGCTTTCTGCGGGACGAAATGTAGGCATCCTTTCTCTCAGCCAGATGATTACCGATCTGGTGCTGGACTTTTCGGCGGGTGCCGGAACGGCTGTCGCAATCCTCGTGGCCTCTCCGGGAACCGGCGAAAAGGTTCTGGAAGCCTGGGGCCTGCGTGTTGCTGCGTTGTCCAATCCGCAACAGCTGGAGCCTTTCTTGAGGAATCTCGCCGAGCACTATCCGGGGCCGGATATGCTCACAGCCGACCAATGGCTGGAATGGAAGAAGAAAAAATTCACGGTTTATGCTTCGCCGCTGAACGACATCCTGGCGGGTGGCGAGACCGGCCAACTTATGTTCATCGTGGATGCTAGCGCTTCGGCCGCGGCGCTCGACCAGGCCAATCGGGACGCCCTGGTTGTCGTCGGGATGTCTTTAGCCATAGCCGAAGTCCTGCTGTTGGTATTGCTGCATGCTCCGCTACGGCGCATTCAACATCTTGCATCGACATTGCCATTGCTGGCTCACGGCAACTATCACAAAGTCAACGAGCGGCTAAAGACGCTCAGCCGCCTGGTCGAATGGAAAGACGAAATCGACATCCTCTATGCCACGTCCATCCGTTTGGCTCATCAGATCGAAGAGCATCAAAACACCCTCGCGGCGGAGAGGGACTTTATTCAAGGGCTGCTGGACAACGCCCAGGTTTTGATTCTGACTCAAACTCGCGACGGCAGAATTCGTACGGTTAATGAATTGACGTCCCAGATCTTGGGACGTCCCGGCGAGACGCTCAAAAACGCCCGATTCGTCGAACTGATCGAAATCGATAACGAAACCAGTGATATCGCCCGGAATCTCGAAAAGCTGTTCTCCAACCTGCTGCATCGTCTGGAACACGAGTCGGTCCTGACCTGCTGCGACGGCACCAAGCGGCATATCGTATGGGTGCATACGCGTTTGGGCTTGGAGCAGGAGAACGGCATTGCCGTGCTGTCCATCGGTTTGGACGCTACTGAAAGAGTACAGGCCGAATCCCGTATACGCTGGCTGGCGAACCACGATTCATTGACCGGGCTCCACAATCGGCTCTGGTTCAAGGACGAGCTGGAGCGGAGTTTTGCCGAGGCGGAGCGGAACGGTACCCCGGCGGCCCTGCTCTTGTTCGACCTGGACCATTTCAAGGACGTCAATGACAGCAGCGGACACGCTGCCGGCGATGCGCTGCTGTGCCTTTTGGCCAACGAGCTGCAGGCGCGGGCACGCAAGTCGGATGTTCTGGCTCGCTTGGGTGGCGATGAGTTCGCCGTTCTGATGACCGGTACCGATCGGTCGGGAGCAGAGTACTTTGCTCAGGATCTCAATCAGCGCTTGACCGAGAAGCCTTTCCGCTTCGGCGACCGAAGCTATCGCATTTCCGCGAGCATAGGTATCGCCCTGATTCCGGAGCATGGCAAGGATGTGGAAGAGCTTATGGCGAACGCCGACGCGGCCATGTATCAGGCAAAAAAAGCAGGGCGAGGACGGTGGCATTTGTTCTCGCACTCGGGCGAAGAACGCGCTCAGATCAGTCACCGGGCGTATTGGCGCAACGTTATCGCCCAATCTTTGGATCAAAAGCGTCTATTTTTTCATTATCAGCCCGTAGTGGACGTGGCGACGGGGCTTGTCGCTTATCACGAGGCGCTGCTTCGCTTGAAGCTGGACGACGGACGCATCGTTCTTCCGGGTGAATATATGGACGTCATTTTGCGTTCGGACTTGATGAGCGCCATCGATTCATATGTCACTCGGGAGGCGATCGAAATCCTTGGCAAGGTTCGTTCGGCGCGCCTTTCGATTAATCTTTCCGCTGCCGCGCTGACCGATCCGGGATGGGCGGAGCCGCTCAAACAAGCGGCGCGCGACGGAGTCTTGGCTCCGGAACGTTTATTGCTCGAGATCACAGAGACTGCCGCGATCGCCGATTTAGAGGCGGCTCGGCGGATTATGGACGAATTAACCGATATTGGCTTCGGATTCGCGATGGACGATTTTGGGGCCGGGTTTGCGTCCTTTCATTACCTAAGACACTTGCCGATCAAGCATGTGAAGATTGACCGTTCGTTTATCAGCCGTCTAGCCAATGACGATGACGACAAAGTGTTTGTCAGCGCCCTGACCACGCTCGCTCATGGCTACAGGCAAAAAATCGTCGCCGAAGGAGTTGAAAATGCGCAGACACTAATTCGGCTTCGAGAATTAGGAGTCGATCTGGTACAGGGCTTTTTTATCGGACGTCCCGATCGACAGTTAAAGCCGGCAACAATGTCCGTGATCGATTTACCGTTGGTTGGATCGTAAGCGGCATCCGCATACTACTTTTATCAACTAATAATTATGAGCACGATCACGCTACCCGAATTTTACTGTCCGTTTCCCTCGCGCCTCAATTCTCATGCCGAAGCGGCTAATCGTCATACCCTGGCGTGGGTGAGGCGTTTCAATTTGGTTACCGACGATCGCGAATGGCAGCGGCTGGAAGCTTCCAAGTTCAGCTGGTTGGCAGCCCGCGCCTATCCCGATGCTCCTTACGAAGGACTTAATATCGTCTCGGATTGGAACACTTGGCTATTCATTCGCGACGATCAATGCGACGAGTCGGGTTTCGGGCGGAGTCCGGATAAACTTGCCCATTTTCATGAGCGGTTGACTGAAATTCTTACCGGTCGCGAGCCTAACGAAACGGATCTGCCGCTTGCTCGAGCACTGCACGACCTTTACCTTAGACTGCGGCAAATAGCAAACGACGACTGGATGTGCCGGTTTATACTCAGCGTCGTCGAATATTTCGAATCCTCGGTTTGGGAAGCTAAAAACCGTGCAAGCGGAATTACGCCGGACCCGCTAACGTATGTGACGATGCGCCCGTTTACCGGAGGACTTTATACCGATATCGAGCTGATAGACGTCGTGGAAGACATAAGTCTGCCGCTGCACGTGCGCAAACACGATACGCTGCAGAATCTGATCCGGATGGCGAACAATGTGGTTTGTTGGTCCAACGACATCATTTCTTTCGCCAAGGAAGTCCAGCACAATGATGTCCATAACCTGGTCGTGACGTTCCAGCACCATCGTCGGTTGTCTCTTCAGGATGCAATTCAGCAAGCGGCGGAGCTGACGAATAGAGAAGTCCGCAATTTCATCGCATTAAAAGAGCAATTGCCCACGTTCGGAGCTGCGATCGATAGCGACGTTCAGCGTTTTGTCTCGGTTCTGTGCTCGTGGATGCGCGGCAATCTCGATTGGTCCTACAGCTCGGGGAGATATGTAGTGTCGATCGTCGGCAATGGCCCGAAATGATGAATAGAAAAACAGATGCCCCATGCGGTGGGGCGGATTGATCTCTGAACCAATATGCTTTGGACGCTCCGGCCGGCGCATTCCGGTGCGTCCGACCGGCGTCTCTAGGATTGTCTGACCGCCGGCTTGCGTCGATTCGTTAGACGCCGCTGCGATTGGCAATCGGAAATTTCACGTTTCGTTTTTTCCCGTGCCTCCGCTTGTGTGGGGGTGTCAATGACCGTCGATATCCCGCGGCCAACCGGCGAAACCGGCGTGTCCGAGTCGGTTTGAGACCGCTCGACATCGGCTCCTGTAAGTGCCCGAAGCTGCGCCAGCTCTCTAGCTGTGGCATCGAGTTTCTCTCGGAGTTCGTGTATCAACTGATAGAGCTGTTCGAAATGAATCTGGAAGTACCGTGCCGACGGAAATGCTGGCGGGACCGGCGCGTCTGCTTGTATGGCTGGATCGCATTCCTGGCGCCTGAGTCTGGGTGTCATCTGTTTCTCCTCTCGATCGTGAAATCACCGCCTCATGGCTGGGAAATGAGGCGGTGCCCCCAGTCGGCTAAGCACTAATGTTTTGATAGAGCAGCAGTGCTGTTGGCGTTTGAAAAGAAGAACGACCAAGCAAAATTCGCCGCTTGAGCAACGGCTCCCTTAACCCATATCTAGGGGGCCGATGCAGTAAAACTGTGGAAACACCGCGAGTCCGAAAGAACACTTTTCACGAATGGAGCGCGGCGATGCCGCCAAAGCCGGCAGAGCATGACGATTGAGCGATGTCATGACTCTTGAGCATGAATGTTTCCATAAAAGGCAATCGCCATGCCACCCTCCTCAAGTGCTTGATGGGACGGCATCCGCGTCGGCTGATCCATCGGTGCGATCAGTGATTGGTATGGCAAAACACACAATCGATGTGACTTTTGCCCCGCCCGGCGCATCGCAGTCTCGAATACAGCCATTTTCTGTGGGTTGAATAGTGTGACCGTCGGGGTTTCGGTTCGAGACGTACTAGCGTGCCGGAACTTAATCATTCCATCGAGAACGTTCCGGTCGTGTAAGTGCCGTTTCGATGTAACCCATTTCTCACCTCGGGGCGGATGTAAGCGAGAAGGTCCAGGCCGTTTTCACCGCTGCCAGGCGGCGACGAGTTTGAGGCAGGCGCGGCGCCATTCGCAGTCGGGAACGGTGCATTGGAACCGTTCCTCGGTGCGGTAACAGGGGGTGCGCTGCTGGGCGCGTTGGACAGCCCGGACCCAGGCGGCCGGGGGCGGCGCGTCAGGTTCATCGGGTGCGGGGCGGGCAATCCGAAGTGGTGGTGCGGCATCCATCGGGCGGTCCATCCATGCAAAAGAGAGCGCCGCTCGCAGGCGGCGCCGGCAACCCAGTGAGGCGAATAGCACAGGCGCGGGCGGACGGCGGGCGCGGAGGAAGAGGGGGCTCCGCGCCCAAGCGCCCGCCCGGCGCTACCAGAAGACAGTGCAAGACAGGTGCCAGCCGTCAGGCCCGAGAACGCGGGCGCTCGCGCCAACCGCCGGTCGGACGGTGCGGGAAACGGCTGAGTGCGGTTAGGCTTTTCACCCGGCGCCACGCTTCAGTCGGTGTAATCGGAGGGGATGATCGCCGCCACCTGGCGCGAGCGCGGGCCGAGCGTCACCGGCATCTGGCCGCTGACGAAGGTCGCGGTGGTCCGGATGATCACCGGCAATGCCGGTATCGCATCGACCAGGGGAATCACAGGGATCGGGTCGCGGTCACGATCGAGGCGCGCCGCTGTCCATCCTCATCGGGTGGAACGTGAGCATGATTCCCATGGCCGTGATCAGGACGCCGAGGTAGGGGATGTTGGCCGCGACTGTGCCGATCACCGTCAAATGGCGGGGCAGCTCGGTTTCGAGGAACTGGCTGGTGGTGTACTGGTCGAGCTCGACGCGGCGGTAGAAGAATCAGAGGTCAAATGCCATGGCGACCCCGCAGAGGCAGGCTAGAGCATTTTCCGATCCGGTATCAGGGAGCCCGATAGGTAGGTCGGCAATCCCTTCCCAATCGCAAAACGGCCGTCCTGGGAGCGCCAGGACGCCCCTTCCAACAAAATCCTTTGCCGAGCCGATAAGTCGGCAAGGGATTGCCGACCTACGTTCTTCCCGCCCGAACACGAATCCGTACACCGGGATGAAAAACGCTCTAAGTACATTCAGGGAAGTCTTGCGGCATAGGCAACCTGCAGGACAACCCCGCCAATCAAGCCAATCTGTCGAGATTCCGCAAGTATTTGCGGAATGTACTTAGCAGCAATAGGCCGTGCGGCAAATCCCGCAGTACGTTGCGGGATGCCACCCATTTATTGTGAACGCCGGGCGGGGAAGTGGGCATGCAAAGCAGTTCTTTTCAAATCAAAACTGCTTTAACGGAACCGAGAATGCATGGCCCGCCGAGAGGAGGCTATGCCGAGCTAGAAAGCCTCCCAAGCTCGGGGCGGGCAATGCCAAAGTGCAGGAAAAAAAGTCGGGGCTGATGCGATCAGTGCAGTTGTTTCGGCCACTTCAGACGCACGATTCCGCTCTGCTCGCTATCGAGCTCGCCTAGAGACTCATTCGCCAAATAAATTCCGTTTTCCGCAGGTACGGCGGAAGCTATGGAGGCAAGCGGAAGGCCCTTATACATCGCCGCATAGAGAGGCTTGCTTCCATCAGGGCTCACGACGATCACACCCGTACGCTGCGTCTGACGCAGCAGCAGTCGGGGCGGCAACCGCAAGAGCAGCGGTTTGATCCACGCGTTTTCGTGGGCCCAGGTCAGGATGGGGCTTCTCTCTGTGAACAGGGCAAGCCAGATACGCCCGGACGCATCGCGGTCCATCCCGTCGTCCATGCCCGTAAGCCCATCGAGCACAACCTCGTAGCTCCCCGCTTTCGGACCCCGAAGATAGAAACGCGCCAGACGGAAAAGAGAGGTCTGGGTGACCAAAACCGACTCCTCCCGCGGCTGGCCCGGATGCAGGTCGTATAGAACGCCGTTGATGAAGTGGAATCCCTCCGCGACAAGGCGGGTGGTTCCGGTATCCAGGTCGTGCCGCCACAGGCGCCCATTGGGAGGTAGGGCAATGGCTTCATCTACCGCGTCGTCTAGCGAAGCGTCTCTGTACGAGAACGGTTCGGAGAAATAGATGCGCCGGCCGTCCTCGGAGACTTCCAGGTTGTCGCAGACCACCAGCGGACGATGATCTCCGCCGCTGCCGTCGCGCCTCAATTCGGGCGCCTTGGGATCGTTGTCCGCATAGACGACCGGGTGATCGGGATCGATCAGCGTTGCCGGCACCTCGAGAACGATGGGCTCGATTTTCCGGGTGTCGAGCGCGAGACGGTAGAGTCCGACAGCCTCGCCCGGAAACGGCTCGCCATAGGCGTTGGAGGAGCAAAAATAAACATGGTTCGGGTCGCCGGGCGCTTCGTGTATGCCGAACGCCATCAGCGGCGCATCCACGAACGGCTCAACCGCGTGTGTGGCGAGGTCTACGCTCCAGATTTTTCCGTCCGTCGCTGTAACCAGGGCCCTGGTTCCGCCGGTGAGTAACACGACATCGTCGTAACCCGGTAGGTCGGACCGAAAATGCTCCAGACCGGCAGCGAAGTCGGCGGAATGCTCGACTGCGGTGATCGCCGCTGCCGTCTTTGGGTCGAAGGAAATCGACTCGGCGACGCAGCAGCGAATTTCCGGTCTGGGGGCTGCGGCGATCCACCAGATTACGATGAGTAACACAAGGCCTATACCGATCCATTTCTTCATGAGCCTGATCCTCAAGCATTATGAGACGTTATCTATCCAACCTTACCGGGTTATGGCGATAGCCCTTTATCGCCGGCTCAGCGGCGTTTCATCGCAGCGGCGGCAAACCGGCGTTCGGCGGCTTGTAATTGCGGTCTTTCTTGCGCCGTCTTTGTGCCGAGTCGTCGATCACCTCGTTGCCGAACCTGGCGGTACCTAAGGCGCGATAATGACGCTGTTGTGTGTGGGCATAAACCCCGTTGAGGAATTGTGCGTAGGAATCGGTAATCGCTCCGAGGTAATTATCGGCTCCCACGTCTATCGGAGTAACCCCGAGGCCCGCCGCCATGGCTTTATCTTGAATCCAACGCAACGTTAGGTCGGACAGGCGCCGATCCGGATATCCCCCGCCGACATCGCTGTGCGCACCCACAAACCAGCGCTGTTCCAGGTTTTGTTGGGGACTCGCATCGGGCGTCCATAAACAGATATCGTAATCCGTTCGATGTTCGTCGATCGCGATGGCTTGGTAACCGTTTTCGACGATATGGCTCAATCTCGTGTCGTGGAACTGGTAAAAATACATGTTCAGGCGCTTCAAGATATCCAGCGGAATACCCAGTGCGCCGACCGTATCCCACACGCCGAGAAACTTAATTTTGATTTCCCGAGAAAACCTTGCCCTAAACTCCAGAGCGGTCGAAGAATCGGGACCGTCGTCTCTGGTACGGTAGATGCCATAGGCCATGGCCATACGCAGGGAAAGCTGCTTGTTTTTCACCAGACCGCAATTGCGAATGAGTCCGGCCAAACTCCTGGCGGTATAGGCGCCGCGGCTGAAGCCGAGAATATAAACCTCGTCGCTTTCCCGATATTCCTTGGCGAGAAACTTGTAACCGTCGAGGATATTTTTCTCCAGTCCCGCTCCCGTGGAGCCGCCAATAAAGCGGTCATACCATTTTGTGCCTATGCCTTCGTCATACCATTTAACTTGCCGGATACCATCTGCCGCAGTGTCCGTGACCGATTTATAAAACCGGCAAACATTGGTCTCGATCTGCCGGTCGGCGGGCAAGCGTTCGTCGGCGGGTTTGTTCCATGTGCCGTCGAAGCAAATGACGATCCGTTTCATATCAGCCCCCCTCAATAAAACTCTTTATTGATTCGATTTTTCGCCGTAATTCCGCCGCGCGCTGGACGGTAGGGGTAAGTTTCGACCCCTTGCCTTACGTGGTCACATCGAAAAGGCATTCAAGGCTATTTTTGAGAAAACAATGCGCTTGCGCCGAGCCGTTGTCAATCGATTAAAGCGGGTGGAAATGCGGCCCCGCGTACGGCAAAACCCCGGTCGACGGAAGGGTTTTAACCGGATATGGGTGTATGTGCTGCATAGGGGGCGTTTTGTACCTTTTCAGTAGTTATCCTTGAAATGTCTTGCTGTTGCGGGATTGCGTGAAACATAATGTCGGCTGCGCCATGGAAAACCTGTGTAATTCCAAATCGCTTTCAATCAGGCATTCATTTCGTAGGGTGGGTTAGGCGCACATCAGCATTGATCGAACGCCGATCACTGTGCTTCGCGTGCGCCGTAACCCACCAAGCGACCTTCAATCGGCGGGTTACGCGGAGCCTGTCCTGAGCTCCGTCGAAGGGCCTGTCCCGAGCGGAGCCGAGAGGCTAACCCACCCTACGATGAGTGTTCACGCGAAAGCCGAATGGAATAAATCGGATAGAGCGAGGCGGAAACCATAAGAGATTCAGGATTGTGGGATTATCGAGATCTTACGGCTTTCCATATCCTGAATGTATTTCGAATAGATTCTGAATTTACGTCTTCCTCCAGCGGCGCAGCCTTTTCGATATACCCGCCCGTTCCCGTAATTCCAAGAATAAGGGGGTTGTGATCGCTATGAACGAGATACTGAATGCAAAGAGCAAGGTCCTCGTCACCGGACCGACCAGCTTTCTCGGTTACCATGTCACCAAGCGTCTGAATGAAAAGGGTATCCGGCCGCGTGCGCTGATCCCGCAAGACACCGATCCGTCCACCTTGCGGGATTTGGATGTGGACATCGTCCGAGGCTCGGTCGAGGATGCGATTTCCTTGCGTGCCGCCTGCGACGGGGTGGATACGATCTTTCATCTGGCTTTTCTGGTCAGCATCGGTGGAGGGCTAGAGGAGCGTATGCAGCAAGTGAACGTGGTCGGAACGCGCAATCTCCTGGATGTGTCCGCGGACTCGGGCGTTACGCGGGTGGTCGTGACCAGCAGCGCGCTCACCGTGGGCGTCAACCGGAAGCCGGAGCCGCTCGACGAGACGGCGGACGGCACCGTTCACCGCCTGGATCTCCCGTATGCGGCAAGCCGGCGACAGGCCGAAGAGGAGGCGCTCGGACGATCGAGCCCCAGTATGTCGGTAGTCGCCGTCAATCCTTCTTTTACCATGGGGCCCGAGGATTACGTCGGCGCGCCCGCCAATAAACTTCTCAAGGCGGTCAGCGCCGGCAAGCTTCCCTTCACCGTTCCGGTCGGTTTCGGCTGTCTGGACGTTCGCGATTTCGCGGACGGAATGCTGTTGGCTGCCGAACGCGGCCGCCCCGGCCAGCGCTATCTGCTCAGCGGCCACAACGTAATGGTGGACGATCTGTTGGGACAAACCGCCGCTATCGCGGGCGTGCGGCCGCCCCGTTTGCGGCTGCCGGTCTGGGCGGCCTATGCCCTGGTTACGGTGCTGCAGGCCGGTTACGCCCTGCTCCGAAAACCGTTCCCGGTTACCCGCAGCGTGCTCCAAATCCTGGGCCGCTACGCTTGGTACGACACCGCCCGTGCGCGCGAGGAACTCGGCTGGACGCCGCGTCCCTTGCAGCAGACGCTCGAAGATACCCTTCGTTGGCTACGCCAGAGCGAAGCCGGATAGGAGTCAAAGTCGGGAGTACTAGGATATGGAATCAAGCATGGCAGAAGCCGAGAGCGGCCTGTCGCCAACCACGTTCGAAATCGGGTTGGTCATGGCTGGCGCGGTGTCCGCCGGCGCATACACGGCCGGAGTCATCGATTTCCTGACCGAGGCGCTGGACTCTTGGTATCGGGCGAAGCAAAGAGGAGTACCCGATACGCCCCCGCACGACGTGAAGATCTCGGTGGTAACCGGCGCCTCGGCCGGAGGCGTTACGGCGGCGGTGCTGGCGTCGGAGCTGCGCGGCGGTCTGCTGCATATGAATTCGCAAACCGCCAGCGCGCGAAACAAGCTTTACGAGACCTGGGTCGAACGGGTCGATATAGGCCCATTGCTCGACGCTCGCGATCTGGAGCGGCCGGGTGCCAAGGTGCCTTCGCTGCTGGATTCGACCGTACTCGACGATGCGGCTAGAAACGCCCTGGCCACCGCATGGTCCGGAGCCCCGTGGCCCGAGTACATGGCCGATCCACTGGATGTGATCCTGTGCGTCACGAACTTGAGAGGCGTGCCTTATTCCATCCGTTTCTCGGCCGAGCAGGACCGCGACTACGGCATGTCTCAGCACGCCGATTACATGCATTTTTCGCTCAGCCCGACCAACAAAGCATCGAAGTGGAACGATTCCGTGCCGCTCGGACGGGAGGAGCAGGAAGAGGGCAATTGGAGGCTCTTGAAAGAAGCCGCGCTGGCGAGCTCGGCGTTTCCCGCCGCTCTGGCGGCTCGCAGCCTGACGCGCTCGGCGGGCAACTACAACCGCCGCCGCTGGAGCATTCCCCAGGAGCCCAAGTGCGACCGGAGCCAGCGTTGCGTGTGCGAAGTCGAGAAGGAAATTCCGCCGATGTGGTCGGACGAGTTGAAGGAGACGGATATCGATCGCTGGGAGTATCGGTTCGCCAATATCGACGGAGGTCTCGCCAACAACGAACCCTTCGAGATCGCGCGCCGCTGCCTTGCCGGCTCGGCGAATCGCAGCCCGCGCGGGGCCGAGGATGCGAAGCGCGCGATTCTTATGATCGATCCGTTTCCGAATCAGTCGGTTTTGGATCTCCGCTACGACCCGGAGCCCAGTCTTCGCCTTTTCGGAACGCTGCCCGCATTGATTTCCGCAGTTTTGTCGGAGCTGCGATTCAAGAAAGATGAGTTGGAGCTGGCTCGGGATCCGAGCGTCTTCAGCCGTTTTCTCATCGCGCCTACGCGCACCGAAATCAGGGATGGCAAGGAGCAGCGCGCGCGTTATCCGCTCGCCACCGGCGGGCTGGGCGGATTCGCCGGATTTCTGAGCGAGGCGTACCGGCAGCACGATTATCGCCTCGGTCGCCGCAACTGCCAGCAATTCCTCCGGCGGACGTTCGGCCTGGCGTACGACAACCCGCTGTTTCGGGATTGGCCGCCGACGCTCAAAGAAAAACTCCGGTTCAAGAACGAAGCGGGTATGGACCTCCTGCCGATTATTCCATTGACCGATTCTCTCGGCGTCGAGGAACCTTTGCCGGAATGGCCGGTGAACCGACGTCCGGACATGACCGTCCTGGAACGATTGTTAAGACGCCGGACCGACGCGGTGGTGAAGCGGCTCATCGACACCGAGCTCGAGCGTCTGTCCATGAACTGGATCGTGAGCCGCGTCGGCTGGGACGTGATCAAGCTCAACGAACGCTTGTTGAACCTGATCCGAAGTCCGCACAAAGGACCCATCGGCGCCATGCTGAAGATCGTACGGGACGATCTGAGCGAACGCGGATTATGAGGTGCGGAAGGAGGCGGACGCAGCGCATCCGCCTTTGTGGCGTCTAGCGGAATCCGATCCGTAGACTCGTCGCATACAAATTCTGCTCATCCATCTCGAGCGAGCCGCGGCGTTCCAGCGAGCCCAGACGCAGCATGGCGCGCAGCGATTCGCGCATGGTTATCTCCGAGGCATAGCGTCCGAGGCATTTATGCCGTCCGTAGCCGTGCTGCAGATAGATCTGACTTTGCGGCGCCTCATGGGCGCGTTCGCGATCGCCGAGGTAGGGGACCAGCCGTTCGTCGCGGGTAATGTCGAAGGCTGACGGGTTCGGCACCGTCTCGGGATCCCGCATTGCCGCGGCATAGGCCGCGAACACGAGGGTTCCGGCGCGAAGGGGAACGCCGCCGAGTTCGGTATTGTCCTTCACGCACAGCCGCAACAAGACTTCGCCCTGCGGCTGCAGGCGCAAGGCTTCCAGGGCGTATTTGCGCAGTCCCGCGAGGCTTTCGGCATAATCCGGGCTATCCGGCTCGATGTTCGCCAAACGTACGGCCTGTTCGTAGCTGGAACCGTTCAGCACCTCGTATTCGCCATCCTTCAGGCGGAGCATGGAGTCGAGGATCCGGGCTGTGGCTTCCTGGGGATTCACCACCGCGCCGACCGCCGTGCCGAACACGTTGGACCGGATCATCGAATCGGAAAGGCGTTTCGCCAGCTCGTCTTTCGTCAAGGGCGTGCCGAGGCGGGCTGCGAACTCGTCCGTCAATGTCTCGCCGTCCCGCTCGAGCTCGAGCTGCATTCGCAAGAGCCGAGTCAGCATGGTATCGGGGACTGTTTCGCCCAGCCGCAGCCGTTCCTTGTAGTGCTTGAGCAAGGCAAATACGTAGGCGCTCAGATACTCGGTCGCGATCACGCCGCGTTCGCGGAATTCGGCGAATAAGGGATGGGCCGGGCTGAAGTTGTTGAAGATGTTGCGGAATGCATCCTTGACCCAGATGAACAGGTCGTCCGCCGTGGGTACGATGCCTTCCGTAATCTTGCCGAACGAGAACACGGCTTGCAGGTCCGGGTCCAGCGGAAAGCGGTCGCCCCCGCGAAGGCCGGGCAGCACGGACGGCGTTCCGAAATCGTAATAGTGGACTCCCAGATAATCGCCGACGATCCGAAGCGGCACGAATTTCGCGAGCGTCGGTACCACGTCGATTTCGCCGATCCCCTCGGCTTGCGCCCGATGCGTCCAGCGTTCGGCCTCGTCGCGAGTCAGGCGCGAAAGCGTTTCCTCGTCGGAGCGCGACACGGCGCGGCGCAGGATCACGTCGTCCAGCCGGTAGAGATCGTCCCGGTCGGTGCCGAGCATGAAGTGGGAGTATGCTTCCGGGTGTTTGGTCTTGTCGTCCGTGGCGCGCGCCATCTCCGCCGCGTAAGGGTCCACGGTGAACAGGTCGGTACGCTCCAGGCAGCGGATGACTTCCGGATGCCGCATGACGATCACGGGACCGATGGCCGGCTTGAAGATCGGCATGGCGTCCCTAGGTTGCGCCAAGAGCTCCTGGAACATCGCATAAGGCGCGGTCACCAGCCATTTGGAGATCACCTGCGCCACGGCCCCGCCCCGTGCCTTCGCCGCCGTGGCGAAAGCCGCGGCGGCCGTCTCCGCCGCTTGCTTGTCCTTCTCGTAGGCGCCGGGATCGTCCGCGTATTTTGGATCATTCGGGTTCGGCATCGGCGGCGGCGGAGACGGCAGGGGAGTGCCTTCTTCGGCACCCGCCACTTCACGCAAAAAGCTAGTAGCCGGTGGCGGAGTCGGGGCCGGTGTCTTTCCCGGCCCGGAGTCACTCGGCGTGTTTCCCAACGCCGCCTTGATCAGTTTGATGAGCCTGCAGCCCTGTCCATAGAGCTGCTCCCGTATCGTCATCCAGTTCGATCCGGCCATGAGTCCTTCTTCCCTACAGCGTTTTCATGTACTCGATAACGGCGCGGACCTGGTCGTCCGACCATTCGCTACCGTAGGTATGGCCGGCATTCGAGTTGCCGCGGAGCGTCGTATCGTGCTCGGCGAAGTGCACCGTATCGCCGGCTCCGTATTCGTCGAGCTGCGGCGCTTTGTCCCAGACGAAGCCGACCTTGGTTTCGTCGTACTTGATGTTGCCGCGAATGAACTTCTCCGGCCGCTCGGCGGGGCGGAAAAGATGCCACAGGGTCGGTACCGAGCCGTTGTGAAAATAGGGTGCCTGGGCCCAAATGCCGTGGAGGACATCGGCCTTGTAGCCCGACTTGTCGCCGCGCGGCATGCCGAAATAGGCTTCGTCGTCGCCGGCGCGGCTGCCGCGTTTCGGCCGGCACCAGTCGCTGCCGCCATTTTCCACGTACAGCTCGCAGGCTTCACGGGTCAGTTCGAGCAGCCCGAGGCGCGCCGTCGGCGTGATCTGCGTCGCCCGATTCATGTCGCTGCCGACGTTGTAAACCTTCTCGTTGCGCGCATGGTGACAGGCCGACGCGCATT
This sequence comes from Methylocaldum sp. 14B, assembly GCF_002005105.1. Taxonomy (GTDB): domain Bacteria; phylum Pseudomonadota; class Gammaproteobacteria; order Methylococcales; family Methylococcaceae; genus Methylocaldum. The sequence continues at coordinate 129,685 of NZ_MSCV01000016.1, forward strand.
TTTCCTCGAACAGCGGCTTGCCTTTGGCCGCCAGGTCGAGATCGACCGCAAAGGGATAGGGCGTAGGCGGCAGATTGTCGATGAACGGATTCATGGGTTCATGGATGCGGACATCGACTTTGGACGGATCGCCTCCCGAGGAAACCCCCGAGGCGATTACCCGGGACTCGGCGGCCTGGTTGGCGTCCCAATTGGCGGCGGCATGGTCGCGAGAGAACCACAGGCTCTTGATGTCGGATGCGCCGGGGTCGTGAGGCATCCACTCGGGCGCGGTCGCGAATAGCCGCTGACCGGCCTGCTTCAGGCGCTCCTCGCGGGGCAGATTTTCCAATCCCGCGAAGAACGGATGATCGTCGGGCAGGCGCGCAAAGAAACCTTCCCGCTTGGCATGCAGTGCGACCAATCCGGCGGCGATGCCGAAGGCGTCCATGCGGCCGGGACGCGGGCCGAACACCCCCGGCGCCTTTTGGCCGTTCTTCTCGGTGTAGGAAAGCTTCGAGGTCAGCGCGTGATACATCAGTTCCGTTTTCTTGGCCGAAGCGATCAGTCCGGCCACGGTGCCCGGCAGATTGTCCAATACGCGCGCCACCTGCACCCTGGCGCGTTCGGCGCCGGCCGAGCGTTCCTCGGGCGTCCGTCCGCCGTAGAACCAGGCGGGGTCCGTTTCGACCTTGGTCTTGAGGAAAGATGCGATCTTGGCGACCTGATCCGGATCGGCTTTTATCTGGCTCGGATCGGGGCTGTCGACCTTGATAAACATCTTGCCGCTTCGGTAGAGAAGCTGAGCGTAGGCTTGCGCGTCGATTTCGGTATTGGGAGCGCCGACGAGATACTGGACCCGGTCTTTGACGTACACGCGCCCCGTATGACAGGCCCCGCACGAAAAGAATACGTTGTCCGTACGCTTGTCCTCGGGAACGGCGGGGTCCTGGACGGTGAAAAGCCCGTAAGGCAGGGGATGGCGCTGTTCCGGAGGAAGCAGCTGGCCGGTTGCGGGATCGTAGTCGTCCGGATGGGGACCGAACCCCAGATTTCCCAGCGAGCCTTCCCCGTTCCAGATTTCCGGATAGGTTTCGATCAGGGCGCGCAGGAAGACATAAGGTATGCCGTTGACGCTGAGAGGGTAGGCCTTGAACCACTCGTATCCCAACCGGTTGCTGTACCAGGGCGTGCGAGCGGCGTCGTCGGTCGAGATTCGCTTGACGGTGGAATCGTTCAAATAGGCCGTCTGAAGCTTTTCCCGCTCCGAGCGTTCGTCCGCCCAGCTGCGTGTCTGCTTCTCGGGCGGTTTTCCGCCCTGTCCGGATTCCGTACAGGAAATCAGCGTGGTGAGGATGATTGCGGCCGTTCCGCAGCCAAGTACCGAGCGAAGGGATGAGGTCAGTGTCTTCATGATGTCCTCGCGAGCATTATTATTCTGGCGAATGTCCGTTCATAAGGTCCGGGAAGGCAGCCCCAAGTTGCGCATTTGCCGTCGCCGAGGAAGCGAAAGCGTGTAAACCTGACTAAAAGGGCGGATGGCATCGTCGCCATCCAAGCCGTCGTAACTTATGGCGCTTTATTGTTCTTACCAGAAGCCGACGGTGCGCACATCGAGCCGTGCGCTCGATACATTTCTGATTTGTTCGAGACTGATGGGGGACTCACCGGATCCCGCGACAATAAAAGCCCTTTGCCGATTCATTGTCAAATTTGAT
>NZ_MSCV01000017.1 GCF_002005105.1 Methylocaldum sp. 14B
AGGGTCACGGCCGCGGCATGCCAGACGGCGATGTTGTGGACCTCGCGCGACGACGCCATCACATTGGCCGCCAACGGCAGGAACAGCCCCTCGCGCCAGTGGTCGGCGCGGGCCGCCGGGACATGGGGTTTCAGCAGCCGGACCGCTTCGATCAACACCAGGGCGCGGGTCGCTTCGTCCAGACTCTGATTCATCAGCTGGGCTCGGCCGTTCCAGGTCTGCAACGGGAAGCCGCGGTAGGCGTCGGCGTAGAAATCGAGCTGCGAAGCCGCCCAATCCAAGTAGCGCGTATCGCCGGTCAGGCGGAACAGTCGGGCGGCGTCCAGCACGCGATCGATGTTGTAGATCCGATTATGGGCGATCCAGGCGGCGCGCAGCTTTTCGTGGCCGGGCTGGTCGGGCGGTATCGGCTGATCGGGGGTCCAGTGGAGAAAGGCGCCCGTCTTTAAATTCACGTAATTGTGCAGCCAGCCCGCGGCCCATTCCGGGTGATCGCGGGGTGTGGCCATCCACTTCGTGACCCGACTGGTTCGCTCCTGCAACCAAGCCGTCCAGCGAGGATCCTGTGCCACGCGCTGGCGGGCCGCGTCCCAGTACTCACGGGCGGCACGGGCCGGTGCATAGTCGTCTTCACCCGCTTTCAAGGCGGTAAAGGCGGCTTTGATGGTGTCGTTGCCGGGCAGGGCTGGGGCCTTGGACGCCGGTTCAGTTTTGCCGGCGGCTATAGGTTCGAGGACTGCTCCTGCCAGCATCAACGCCACCCCGCTCCATAATCGCAGATCTCTCATCGTTGTCCCCTTATCGTCATGGATTAGAAAACACGGCATCGGATGACGCGTTGGGAGCTACTTCCTTCGCCAGGAAGGGCTCGATATTGAGCAAGGCACGTTGTTCAACCCTGGGCCAAGAATCCGCAACCCGGGAGGCGAGGGCTTCGCGAGATGAAATCAGTTCGTCGATCAGCGGTGCCAGGCGGGAAGGATCAAGAATCGACTCGGGCGACACCGCCAGATGTCCGGGAAGTTCGAAATGTCGAAAGAGTCCTTCGAATTTGCCTTGATAAGTGACGGCGACGATGGGCACACCCTGGCCGAGCGCCGCGACCGCCAAATGCATCCGTCCGGTAAAAACGGCGTCCGTTAGGCCGGCGATCGCCTTTAGCTCCTTTGCGGAGAAATGATTCTTCCAGTAGCGAATTCGCTCGCCCAACTCGTCCTGAAGACCTTCGAAAATCGGTCCGAGCATGGCTTCATCGCCTAGCGGGCCACCACGAAAATCGTGCGAGATGAACAGATAACTCACATCATTCCGCGCCGCGACGTCGCGCAGTGCTGCTACCGAGGCACTGATCATCGCCGAGCGTAGGGATTGATCGCCTTCCTTGATCAGCATCGGGTGGAGATTGAAACCCACCACGGTACAGCCCTTCGCCCGCTGCGAATCGGCCCAAAGACGAACAACCTCCACTCGGTCGCTGAACGAGGGCCGTAACAGAAAGGCCGCATCGGCGACTAGCCTCGAATTAGCCTGGGAGACTCCTTTAAAGCGTTCGAGAGAAACTTCGTCCCGGACGGAAACGACGAAACGCTGATCGAGGGAGCCAAGGCAGCGCCGCAAACGCGAGGACGGTTTCTCGTTGAACGAAAATCCCAGAGTCGCGCTTCGTTTTCCGAGCCGCGCAGCCATATCGCCGACCACCCACAGGCGCAGAGCGGTCAGCGGAGTGTAGTATCCGTCCATCACATCGCCACCGACGATCACCAGTCCTTCATAGCGGGACATGGTCTGGATCAGCCGGCGCAGCGACCACTTGGGATTTGCCCAGACCGGTTCGAGGCGTACGCCGAGATCTGCCAGTGTCTCGGGAACTTGGTCATGGTAAGTCAGCAGCCCGAATTGGCAGACGGGATTGAATGCGCGGATCCGCTCAACGAACGCCGTGATCATGGCCTCGTCACCCTTGGAGCCGGCAACCGTATCCGGATCGCAGGGAGCGATCAGAATCGAGTTACAGGCTTCGAGCAGATCCGGATAGGACGGATTGACCAATTGCCCCTTTTCGCGCCGCCATTCCCGATACAGCATCGGCACCCGCAAGAACTCTCTCAGGCGGCCTCGAACCCCCTTCGCTCGAACGTTCTTGATCTCAATCGGCTTTTGGGGCTTATCGGAACCTTGTTCAGTCATCCACGCCTCATTGATTTGATGGTTTGTATTGATTCGATCAGATGGCGGCGGCCGAGAAGCGCAATTCCCATGGCGTAGACCGTTATTCCGGCGGCAAGCTTCACGGCGAGGTCCGACAGCTGATTCAGGCCGAAATCGGAGAGTGCGGGGCCGATCGCTCCGACGGCGAAAAACATCATCGCCGCCGAAAGGGCGAACGGAATAACGCACCGCAGGATTCTGCGAATGGATACGCCCAGGTACCTTCTTCCGAGATAAAAGCTCACGGGCGTCGCGACGAGTTGCGCCAGCACGTAAATCTTGACGGTTATGTCCAGGCCTTGCCCTTTGGTCGCCACCAGGGCGGCGCCGGTAGCCGCCGCCTTGACGATGGCGATCGCTAGCGCTGTAGCGGACCGGCCGATGGCGTTCAGTCCTGATGCGTTGTAGTACTGGAGCGTCTGAACGGCCCCGAGGAGGGCGAGCGGAGCCAGAATGTCCGCGGTGTCGGCCCATTTGGCGCCGAATACCGTCATGCAAAGCTCCGAGGCGACCGCGGAGACGAGCACGAAGCACGGCATCGCCAGGGCGGCGGTCGCGGTCATGGCGCGGTAATAGGCCTGGGCCAGTCGTTCTCGCTCCCCGGCGATCCGCGAGAAGCCCGAATGGGCCACGTCCATGACCACCGAACTGAGGAGCTGCATCATGATGGTGTAGATGCGGGAACCGACGGCATAAAACCCGAGTGTGGCGGCGCCGAGCCACGCGCCTATGGCGAGCTCGATGGCGCGGGTATTGGCGAAATCCAGCAGGCGCATGCCGAGGACATTGCTTCCGTAGCGGAGGAGTTGACCGAACCCGACGAAACTGAACTTCAGTCCGGGCTTCCAGACCGGCTTGAGCCAGAGCAATATCAGATTGACCGAGGTACTGGTCAGAAACTGTCCGACCAGACTCCACACGCCGAAGCCGGCGAGCGCCAGCCCGACACCCACCGCGCCGCTAACGACGGTCGCGGCCACGGTTCTGAGGGCCAGCCAGCGGTACTGGAAATTTCGCCGGAACAGGGCCTGCTGGCAGAACCCGAGTGAACTGATCAGTATTCCGAGGCACGACACTCGCAAAATTTCGGTCAGGCGCTCGATGCCCATTACCGAGGCGATGAGCGGTGCCCCCAGCCAGGTCGCCGTAACCAAAAGAGCTGCCACGATAAAATTGGCCACGAAAACCGTATTCAACTCTCGCGGCCCTATCGTGGGACGTTGCACGACCGCGTCGGCTAGGCCCTGTTCCGCAATGATCTCGATAAAGGCGAGCACCGCGATGGCGGCGGCGAATACGCCGAATTCATCCGGCGACAGAATTCGAGCAAGCAGGAAAAATACGGCGATGGTCGCCAGTCGTCCGCCCCAGTTACGGACGGCCGACCAGATCAATCCGGACAGAACCTTATTGCCCAGCGAAGGCGTGGTGCTGCTCATGCTTTACGCCTACCGGTCCAAAGCGGTGTCCAAGCGCGCAAAAAAAGCGTCTATCGAAAAGCGCTCCACGTACCGACGGGCGTTTTTGCGAAGATGCTCGCGCAGTGCCTGATCGCCACCCCATTGCAGAACGGCCGCCGCGAAATCGACAGGGTCGTCGCAAATTTCGAGGGGGCTGTCGTCGGTCGGGGGAAAACCTGCGGCTCCCACGCTGGTCGTAATGCAGGGCAGACCGAACGCGAAATAATCCAGCATCTTGATCTTCATGCCGCTCCCGGCGCGCACCGGATTGATGGCGAAAAGCGCGGTTGCGGCGAGTTCCGAGAGGTCTTGAACGCGGCCGTGCAGAACCACGCCCGGAATGCCGGGCGTGAAGGCGAGACACGCCTCGCCCGCCACGTCCAGGATGAAATCGTTCCGCACCTCGCGCACTCGCGGCCAGACGTTCTCCAAAAACCAGCGGAGTCCGTCCACGTTGTGCGGCGCATGGCTGCCGAGATACAGAATGCGGGACTCCGAGGCGCCCCGAGGCTTTATCGGCCTCGCGTCAACTGGCGCCGGAAGAGCGACGATCTTCGCTATCGGCATCAGATTGCCGAGGTCGAGGGCGTCTTCGTCGCTGATCGCGAGCAGCACGTCAAAGCCTCCGAGCATGGCCTGCTCCTGTTCCGGGGTCACCGGGGGAACGGCGGTTATGCCGCGAGCCTCCAGGGACTGGCAGCGCTTGTAAAAGACGTCGTGGGCGATCAACAGCGTGCGGGTGCGGTTCGGCAACCAGTTCACGATCCGCGCCCGGAAAATGGTATCGACGAAGACATAGTGGGGAGCTAGTCGGGCGAACAGCGGCGCCAATCGGCGCAGATCCGGTTCGCTCAGGCAGCGGCCGATAAAGACGGCTTTGCTCTGCGATGCGCCGCGCCAGTTCGCCAGCCGTCGGGCCCATGCGCCGCCCACGCTATCGAGCAGCCAGCGGTAAACGGACCGAATCAGGGCCCGTGGGTGTGTGACAAGGCGCCACTCCCCCAGCCGAACCGTTCCGGGCACGTGAATCTGGAGTCTTGTGCAACCCAATCGGCGCCGGGGGCGGAATATCGGCGCCGGCAGGCGCGGTCCGCTGATCACCAGATGCGCCTCGAACTCCCGTGACTCCAGGTATTTCACGAAAGCGTGGTTGTAGGTGGAATACCCGTTCAGGCCCGGAACCGGCAAATCCTCGCACAGAAAAACCGCGACCGGACGCAGACGTTCGGTTTTAGGCGCGCTCATTTCAATTCCCACTGCAGCAGAAGCTTGCGTTGGACCGGCAGGAAATTGTCGTCGGACACCGCCGTGACGACGGTGATTCCGTTTTCGTCGCGATGGGCGGCGATACCTTCCATGTTGTCGATCTCGTGAAATAGCCGATTGGCTTCCAGAACGGGGGAGCCGTCCGAAACCGCTCCGGGCCGTATGTCGGTCGCCGGGATGCGGCGAAGACGCATCTTGAAACCGCCGAGCAGCGATAGCCGCCGCTCGAGCAAGAGCAAATCACCTTCCGGGAGAAAGACGGCGTCGCTGATGTCGTAGCCGTCGGTCAAGCGGACCTTGAGTTCCAGCGCCGTCCCTTCCTTCAGAATCCAGGCCGGAGCCATGTCGCGACCGGTTCGGTCCCGCTCGGCAATGGCGAGGAGCGCACCGCCGAAATCATGTCCGGCGGGAATCGCGACCAGAGCTTCCAAGCCGCGACCTTTCGGCAGTGCCACAATGTCCGGAGGAACCGGCAGGAGCCGACCGTGGCGCCGGAGCAAGTCGGATGTCGGCTGGAAAACGGCTATCCCGTTGCGGTGCCCTTCGAATCCCAGGTAAGCGGCCTCGGCGGTCAGCTCGAGAGACTCGATGTCGCCCTTGCCGTTTTCTCGGAGTGGTTTTCCTTCGGGCCCAAGAACCGACGCCATCACCACATCGGCGACGCCGCTCGGACGGCCCCGGTCGTACAAGAGACGGCCTTGTACCCAATAGCCGGCATCGGTGACTGCCGCAAACCCATGGCCGCGGTCCGTCATCCGCAGGCCGGAAATTCCGCCGAAATGCGGGGCGCCGGATTCGAGCACCAAGCCGCCCCGAAAGACCAGCGGCGACGCTGCGGTTTCCGCGATCTCGATTTTTGAAAACTCGGCGATCGGGTGCGCCTCGACCGGGATAGGCGTAAGACCCGGCAAGGCTACCGTGGGTTTAAATCTCAGAAAGCCGGCCCAGGCGATCGCGGCGGCCAACACTGAGGCCGCCGCGGCCGTTACCCACCATCGCCACCGCCGTGCGACGCCGTATCCGGTTCGTGGAGAAGCTTGCGTCGGACGGCGCGTATCGCGAAGCCGGTCGCCGCTGGGCACGATTTCCGTTACAGCCGCTTCGAACCGTTTTCTCATGGGCTTCGTCACGAACGCGCCGGTTGGCTGCATCGGGCCGCCTGGGCGAGTCTCAGCGCCCGTGAAAAAGCGGGCCAGGCCAGTTCGCGGCGAAGCAGCAGATAGATGCCCACCAACACTTTTCGCACCGCCTGCAAGGCGACCGCCCGGCTCGAGGCCGCGCTTCGAGACAGCGCGTACAGGCTGCCGGCATAGTAATGTCCGATCAACCAACGATGAGGGTCGCGGTGCCCGACCAGAGAGGCGTCGAACCAGACGGCTTTTTCCCCGGCGGCGACATAGGCGCGCAGGGCGTAATCGAGGTCTTCTCCGCCGTTGATCGGCGCTCCGACCCCCAGGGACTCGTCGAAATACCCCGTTTGAGCGGCGCGAGAGGCGCGCATGAACAGCGTATTGGACGAGGCATTGGCAACGAATGCCCTGGCGCTCGCCGGCCGCGCGGCGCGCAGCTCCGAAGGCAGGGCGGAGAGCGTCGAAGGCGTGGAGGAATACCGGCAGATCGCGAGATCGAGCGAGGCGTCTCCCCCGAACAAAGCCAGCATGGCTTCCAGCGTGCCCTCCGGGTACCAGGCGTCGTCGTCGGGGAAAGCGACCATCAATGATCGCTCGAACATGCCGTCTTCGCGCGCCCAGCTCAGGAGGAGATTCCGCGCCTTGGAGAGCGAAACTCGATCGGGAATGGTCGTTACCCGGATATAGTCCGGCAGATCGGGCAGCGGCTGGCCGGGAGCGTGCCGCTGCAGCAACAGGTATTGAACGACCCGAAGGCCGGACGTCGCTATGGCGCGCTCTACGCTCCGGACCATGCGCTCCAGTTCGTCGTGGCGTCCGCCCGCACTATCGTTGGTGGTGAAGAGCAGGGCGTCCACCTCCGCGTAGCGTCCTTGCTCGGTCGCGGGAACGGCGTTCATGAGCGCTCGCTCCGGAGAGTGCGCGCTTCGCTGGGCGAAGTGCGCCGACCGGCGCGACGCATCAGCGCGCGATCGTAGGCGGCCAGAAGGCTGGAGACCTGGTCGGGCCAGCGAAAGTGCGTGCGGGCCCGCTCCAAGGCGCGCTCGGCATGGTTCCGGCGCAAGGACTCGTCTTTCAGGAGAGCCGCCAGGGCGGATGCCAGCCCCTCGGGCGTATGGTCGGGCGCGTAACGGGCCGCATCCCCGAGGAGGCGCTTGGTCTCCGCTAGTTCAAAGGCGACGATAGGCATCCCCAAGGTAGCGTATTCGAACACCTTGCACATGCTGATTTTGTCGTTGTATGTGTCGTAAGGATCGGGAATGACGCCGATGTCGAAGCTGGATAGGGCGGCCAACAGCGCTTCCCCGGACAGGAAACCCGTGAATTGGCAGACATCGGCTACGCCCAACGACTGGGCCAGTGCTTTCAGCGAGGCAAGCTCGGGGCCGGCGCCGACGAATCTGCAAGTGAATCGCGGCAGCCCGGATTCGTTGCGCAGCGCCGCAACGGCACGAATCAGGTTGTCCACCCCATCCTGAGCGCCCATGACCCCTACGTATCCGACCGTGATCGTGTCTTCCACGTCGGTTTTCGGCACCCGTTTGAACTTAGTAAGGTCCGGCACGCCGTACACGGTAAAAACATCGTCGGGATACTTGCCGCCCCGATTTATGGCCAGTTCCTTGAACGTTTCGTTGGCCGAGATGACCACGTCCGAAAACCGGAAGGTCAGTTTTTCGAAGAGTCGCAGCAGGGCGTGCATCGGGCCGCGTTTCTTGAACTTGGATTCGTAGAGCTCCGGACAGATGTCGTGATGATCGAAGATCAGCGGCCGGCCGAGCGCTTTATAGGGCAGGGCAACCAGGAACAAAAGATCGGGCGGATTGGCGATGTGGATGACGTCGAAACCGTGGCGTCGAAACACTTTGAAGGCCAAACGCGTTTCGTGGAACAGCGCCGCGCCGTATTCCAATAAGAAGCCCAATGCGCCGCTGGCTTCCAGGGGCAGGGGATGGCGGTAGACCCGGATGCCGTCGATCACGATTTCCCGTTCCGGGTGCCTTTCGGTGGCCGGGCAGATCACCGTAACCTCCCAACCGGCGTCGCGCAGTGCGGTCGCCTCCTGCCACGACCGCCGGTCCAGCGGCAGCGGAAGGTTTTCGACAATCATTAGACAACTTGGCATTTAAACCCCCGGTGAATGGTCATTTTTTCGCTCCTCTCGAATGCGATCTTCGTTTGCGGTCGTTAAGCGAAATCGTTTTCCGCCATCATGCGACCTTGCCTTTCGTCGGCCCCTTCCAGGCGACCGAAGGGACCTGCCACCACGATGTCGGTTTTGATGACGCGGGCCGGATTGCCTGCTACGACCGTCCGGGGCGGCACGTCGCGCGTGACCACCGAGCCCGCTCCTACGATGCTTTCGTCCCCGATCGTGATCCCAGGCAGAATGATGCTTCTCGCTCCCACGAAACACCGGCGTCCGATCCGGGTGTGAGTATGAAAGCCGCGGGTCAGGTCGTGCGCGAGAATGGCGACGTCGAAAGCGATGTAGGACTCCTCGCCCACGTGGATCCCCTTGGGATTGGTCAGATCGAATTTGGTCGACAGCGAAAACTGGCTGGATGGATGGATATCCATGCGAAAGACCTTCACCAGCCAAAGGCGCTTGAATTTGACCAGGTACAATCGGACCCATCTGAGTTTGCCGAGATTCATCTTTGACGTTTCTCCTGGATACTTGCTTTTTTGAGGTGAAACTTTGGCGATGTCCTGGGTCAGACCCTGTGCGGCGGGTCGAGGGCGGGCTCGGCCGTCCGAAACGGTTGAGGACTGTACGATTCGGGAGATGGCGGAACCGGTTCGCGGCGGTCGCAGGAACCGAAGAAGGCAACCACCAGCGCCATGAAGATTTGAGGCACGCTGAATGTGTTGTCGGTTGACGAATAAACGAAGAAAGCCGCAGCGACCATCAGAAAAGCCCACTTTTTCGTCACAAGAGGATCGCGCAGCAGGTTCACCAGCATGGCTATGAAGGCGCAGCCCATGAGCAATGAGCCGACATAGCCGACCTCCACGGTGAACCGAAGATATTCGTTGTGCGCGGCGACCGTGTGCGTCGTGGTGGACGTTCTAGCGGACAGGATATCCATCTGGTGTCCCAAGCCGACGCCGAAATAGGGAAAGCGGTGTACGTAGGCTTTCAGTTCGTTCCAAATGATGTCGCGGCCGCTCATCGCCTCGGACGACACGCGGGTCATCAGTTGGTCTCCCATGAGGTAGAAAAGTCCGGCTACCACGACGCAGCCGTAAAGAACCATCAAGATTCTGAACACCGCGGACCGGCTTTCCATGAACAGCATCGCGCCGGTAACGCCGAGCGCGAGCGCCGACGGCATACGGGAAGCCGTGAGCATGGTGATTCCGGCATTGACGAGGGCAAGCAGGAGATAACGCGAACGCTGCTGCAGGGCGAGGTAACTGGCCGCCACGGCGCCGGTAACGCCGGCTCCCCCGAGAAATGCCGGTCCCATGTTGCCGGCGAGCCGACGGGTGCCGAGATAATCCGTCATCCATAGATAACTGATGCCCACTGCCTCGTAAATCGTTCCGAGCAACACCGAGACCGGCGGAATGAGGGCTGCGATCAGCAATATGAACTCCCGGTCTCGCTGTTCCGGAAAAGCCGTAAAAAAAAGCAGAAAAGCGATGAGACTCACCAGGCTTCGCGCGTATCGGTTCCAGGAAAAGGCGTCGAACTCGCTGAGAAGACCGCAGACGAAGCTGACGAGGATGATGAAGCCCATCAACACGAGGTTGGCCGGAATGCGCTTGCGGGTGAGCGTGAAAACCAGTCCCGCCAGGATTAAAAACAGTTTCTCGACGGGATTGGCGTTGGCCAGGCCGAGCAAATGTCCCATATTGAGGACCAACACCAGTTGCGCGAGAAGAAACATGCGTCTAAACGCCATGTTCGGCTCCCCTCCCGTCCGGCGTTCGGCGCAATCGATCTTCAAAACTCATTGAGTACCGCGCCCACGATCCGGCAGCCGACGGCGGTCAGCATTTGCCGGAGAAAATCGGTTTCGGAGAAGGGGGTTACATGCTTTCTCACGATCAGCAGGGACGCGCCGGCGCGCGCGGCGACCGTTTGGGCGTCGCTGCTGGCGATTCCGCCGGGCGTATCCAGAAGAACGATGTCGTATGCCGCCGAGAAGTCCCTCAGAAGCGCATCGAATGCGCCGCGGCTGAGCAATTCCAATGGATTGGGCGGAAGTGTGCCGGCCGGAAGCACCGATAGATCGGCGAATTCATCGATGCGGCGGATGCATTCGCCGCCGCCGCGACCCACCAGCAGATCGGACAAGCCCATGCCGTTGCGGCCCAAAGCGAAAATGTCGTGCTGGCTCGGGTTGCGCAGATCGGCATCTACGAGCAGCGTTCGCTGTCCCAGTTGCGAAAATACGACGGCAAGGTTCGACACGGCATAACTGCGCCCCTCTCCGCGACGAGGACTGGTTACGGCCAGGGTTTTGCTCCCATCGCCGTGCCAGCGCAGCATCAGCTGACTGCGTATGGCGCGGAACACCTCCATCTGGTGGCTGAACGGCTGATACGCGGCAATCAGTCGAGTGCTGAAATTTCCCTGTCCCGGCTTCAAATAGCGGTAATCGAACTGTTCCGAAATCGCTCGGTTGATGTCTTCTTCGGAAATCAATCCAAGCCGCAGTGCGGCCTCGCCGAAACGCAGCCCGGTTTCTCTCTGGAGATGCAGCACCCGTTCCGCATCGAGCGGCGAGAGCCTGCCCGATTCCCGCAGGATTTGTCCGATCCGGCGTTCGGCGCCGATGGGTTCCGGGTTAATCTTGAGCGCCGGGGTTTGTGTCATAAAAAGATCTCGTTGGGCAATGAGAGATGGGCGTTTCGTCCCTGCCATCGGGGCGACGGCTGGAAGATTTGCGTGCGGCCTTGGCAATCGAAGCCTACCGGTTTCATGGCGGCTTCAGACCGGAGTTTTGGAGAAAGCCAAACGCCATTTCGGATGGCGTAATTTCGCATCGGTCAAAACCCCTAGCACGGGGAGTCCGAGTGTGATGCTCAAGTCTTCCGGGGAGCGCACGCGGCGATCGAGCAATTCCAGCAGCAAAGCGAAGCTGACCGCCAGAATGACGCCTAGAAAAGCCGCTACCGCGACGTTCAGCAGCACTTTCGGCCGCGACGGCCGCAACGGCGGTTTGGCGGGATTCAAGACGGCGACATTGGTTTGGTTGGCCTCGCTTTCGAGGCGCGTCTGATTGAACCGTTGCAAAGCGGCTGTGTAAGACTGCCGGGCATGTTCGACTTCATGGGTCAGTACCGCGAGTTCGTCCCGCTGCTTGTTGAGTTCCAGTACTCGTGCCTTTTGCGCGCCGAGCGCCGTTCTGAGCTCGTTTTCGCGCATGCGCGCGATGTCCACCGCGGTATTCAGGCTGTGAAGGATGGTTTTTGTCTCGGCTGCCAACTTGCGTTTGAGGCTGCCGGCTTCGGCCACGGCTTGCTGATGGATGGGATGGTTGATGTCGTATTTCTCTCCGATTTCGGCAAGTCTGGTCTCGGCTAGCGCCAGTTTCGCCTTCAGATCCTGAACCACGGAATTGGCAAGCACATCCGGTAAGGTTTCCGGCAAGAAGGCGCTGCCTGCCGCTTCCAATTGATTGCGGCGGGAGATCAGATCGTAGGTGTGCGACTGAGCGGCCACCAGCTGCTTGGAGAGCTCTTCCAGCCGGCTGTTTTCTACGTCCCAGTGTTGGTCGAGAGCGACGATGCCCTTTTCCTGCTGGTATTCGGACAGACTGGCCTGGGCTTTCTCCAGGTTTTCCCGCAAACCCTTGATTTGCTGCTCGAACCAAGCGGCATTCTGGCGCGCCGGCTCGGTCTTGAGTTCCAGGTTGGTCGCGATGTAATTTTCCGCGAATGCGTTGGACAGCGCGGCGGCGAGCGTCGGGTCGACATCCGAATAACTTACTTGAATAACGCTGCTCTCCCGCGACGGTTGAACCTCCAGTTTTTTCAGCAACTGATCGGCCAGCCAGTCGCGAATGTCGCCCGTTCCCTTCGCTTCTTGCTCGAACCGTTCCTTCGATTCCGGCAGATCGGCCAGCTTGAGTCGATCGACGACCTTGAGCGCCACGTTATGGCTGCCGATGATGTTGACTTGGGTGGCCATGTAACCCGGCATCAGCTGCGCCGGCACCGCGATGCCGGTAATGGGGTCCACGCCCTTGTAATCGACGACGAGGGTCGACGTGGCGGTATACGCCTTCGGCAGTATCAGGCTTATCGCGAGGACCGTCAGGGCAGCCGCCAGCGGCGTAAGAACGAGCACCCACAGCCGTGCCCATAGAATCTGCAGGAACTGATTCAAATTCATATCTGGTTACCAATCCATGAAATCCATGCCGAGGACGAAGGCATGCCTTTGCTTCCGGGAAGATTCGCTAAAACCATCGTTCGTCCACATAGATCACATCGTCCTTTTCGATCAGTTCATCCAACTCCGCATCGAGCGTCGTCAACTGATCTTCCGAGGATCTCCGCTTGATCGTGATGCTGCGCAGGCTGCCGCGAGGAGTTACGCCTCCGCCCAATGAAATCGCTTGAGCGACGGACATGTTCCGCTCCAAACGGTATGCGCCGGGGCGCTGCACTTCGCCGTGGATGTAAAAAACCGGGGCACGCGGCACGAATATGACGTCTCCGTCTTCGGCGAAAATGTCTTCCGACGCTTTTCCTTCCTCGAGCAGTTCTTTGAGATTCAGCTCTTCGCGGTAGGTTTGCCCATTCCGAGTTCGGGTCACGATGGTCCGATCGTCTCCTTGCGGATTCACGCCTCCCGCCAGCGCGATCAACTGAGTGACCGTGCTCGCGGTATCCAGGGCGAAACGTCCGGGTTTGTTCACGAATCCCAATACGGCCACTTCGTGACTGCGGTATTCCTGCACCGTGATGTTTACCTGGGGATTGCGTACGTAACCTCGTTCTGAAAGAAGGGTTTCGACGCGAGCTTCCGCTTCTCCGACGGATAAACCGCCCAATTCGATTTCCCCAAGGAGCGGAAACGTGATTTTTCCGCTATCCGAGACACGGGTTTCGGTGGCGAGATCCTCGTTGCCGTAAACCGCAATGCGTACGACATCGTTGGGGCCGAGCAAATAATCGGCCTGCGAAGTCGATAGGATCAGCAAACCGATCAAGCCGATAAAAAAATGCGGGCAAATACCGAAGGGTCTGAACATGTTTTAGTGAATAAAGTTCGAAAATAAGGCTGAATCCAAAAGTCCAAATAATGAGAATCTACGCGCGCCCTTATATTCTTCCGATCAGTAAGCGGTGTCCTGTTTGAGAAAGACACCGGCGGTTCTCAAAATAATCCACAGGTCCAGAGACAGCGACCAGTTCCGCAAATAATCGAGATCGAACTCGATTCGGGCTTTCATTTTCTGCAACGTGTCGGTTTCTCCCCGGAAACCATTGACCTGCGCCCATCCGGTAATACCCGGTTTTACCTTGTGACGGATCATGTAACCTTTGATTTGAGTGCGGTACAGTTCGTTATGAGCCACGGCATGCGGACGAGGCCCGACTATACTCATACGCCCCTGCAATACATTGATAAATTGCGGCA
Source organism: Methylocaldum sp. 14B (assembly GCF_002005105.1). Taxonomy (GTDB): domain Bacteria; phylum Pseudomonadota; class Gammaproteobacteria; order Methylococcales; family Methylococcaceae; genus Methylocaldum. The sequence continues at coordinate 13,668 of NZ_MSCV01000017.1, forward strand.
ATTCGTCCAGAGATGTCTTACGCAGAAATCGGCCGAAACGGGTAATTCGATTATCGGTCTTACTCGCCTGTCGAACGTTATGACCGTCCTCGCAGACCGTCATCGTTCGGAATTTATAGACTTTGATTTCCTCGCCGTCGAGGCCGTAACGACGCTGCTTGAAAATGACGGGACCGGGCGAACTCAGCTTGACCCCGATGGCTATCGCAAGCATCAATGGGGAAATGAAAATCAGAATGATCGATGCAAAAAGGATATCGACGATACGCTTCATGACCCGGTTGACGCCATAAAACGGTGATTCGCAGACAGCCACTACCGGAATGCCGTTTATATTCCCAAATCGTGCTTGAATGAGATCGAAGACAAAAATATCGGGAACGAAGTAAATGGATGCCGTGGTATCTCTGAGTTTATCGAGAAGATCGAAAATCCGCGGCTGAGCCATCATCGGTAACGCGATATAGATGAGGTGAATGGATTTAGTTCGGACGAACTCCGCCACCTCGTTCATCTTTCCCAATAGATTGATGTGGCTCACGCCTAGACGCTCCGGACTCCTGTCGTCGAAGAAACCGGCGAAGCTGATTCCCAAATAAGGCGCGGACTCGAACTGTCTCGCTAATTTAAGGCCGAGCTCGTTTACCCCGACAATGATTGCTCTGCGTTGGGCATCGCCCTGCGAGACCGCCGATTGCAATGCACGACGAGCCAATAGTTGTACCGCAATGAGCACCAACGGCGTGGCGACAAACCAAGTCAACAGAAGCTTTCTCGAAAAGTCGTCCGACATTTTTGCGGCAAAACCCAATATCGCCAGGAAACCGAATAAAAAGGTCCAACGAGCGAAAATATTGCCGAACGAACGCAAGAGACTCGATTTGAAGTCTAGTTCCAGGTCTATTTCGTCAAAAATTAGCGAGGCGATCAAAAATGTTATTACTAATAGCAAAAAGTAATGCTTTTCGATCTTTAATCCATAAAAGTGGATCGTCAAGATAAAACACCCGACGATCACAATTGGATTTAGAAGACTCTTGACTAATAGAACTGAAGGTCGGTCGATTGCCTGCAAGCCTTTTTCTCCTAAGATCAGCGAAATAGGGTAGCTGTCGTAGGGTGACGTTAATGCAGAGAAGAATAAATGGGTTCGGCTTTCTTGTTGCCGCGTATAACCTGCAATCCGATCAAGGTAATTCCGACCAATATCATGAGCCAGGTTTCTGTGTCGGGTGCGGGCGAGGCATAACCAGCGTACATGTCCTCTTTTCGATTTTTCTTGTAGCGGTCGACGGCCATGGCATCAAGAGAAAGCTCTTGCATTCCTTGGAATGTTATTTCAGATTCATTCCAGCCGTTCTTGGATTTTCGGCCCGGTATGTCAAGGGCAAAGCGGATGGCGTTTACGTTGACAGAAGATAGGAGGCGATAGGAGCTTTTGGCTATGCCGAAGAAGGAGGTTTCAGCAAAGCCTGCTTTACCGGAAGGTGGTATATGAGCGCTAGACTTATCGATAGCGTGGTTCCTTTCTTTGTCATGATAAGGCGTGCCGAAAGTTGAAGGATAATCACTGAAGTTCTCCGCAGATGCTCCTTTAAACCAGATGAACAACAGGCAAAAAATTATTCTGTAAGAGACGTTTAGAATCTGTCTTAAGCTCATATAAAACCCCCATGTGATGCGTCTAAAGAAAACAGAACTGGATGCTCGTATTCTTATGAAATCCAATATCGATCAGCTAGGCGAAGCGTAAGTTGGCTTATTATCAGTCCATTATTGGGTTTTAAATGGAGGAATGTTATTCGATATAAATTCAGCGCCGCTGTCGGTGGGCGATAGGGTATTGCCGGAAGGTTCCATGCCGCCAAAATACTCTACGGTTGCAGTCTCCCGGAGCCGGCTCAATTCACGGTTTATCTGCGTTATCCGCCGCTGGTTTGTGAGGAAGGACTCGATCAGGGGAGTGGCCTTATCGTGATCGAGGGGAGCTTCTTTGACCGTCAACAATTGCAACACGAGAAACTCATCTCCTGCCTTGAACGACACGGCATCTCCTTTGTTTAGGCGATCAAATTCGTCTAGTTTCTCCAAGGGTAGATGTTCGGCAGGACGTATTACCGTTTGTAAGGTATGGGGAATATTTTGCTCGTGCAGCCATTTTGACAGGGCGTTGAACCGCACGGGCTGCTTTAGGCGCGAGTCAATAAGCTTGTTGTTTTCAGGCGTTAGGGGGATAGATATTTGCTGGAGTTCGTAGATCTTGCGCTTTTCGAACAGTTGAGGATGGGATTTGTAAAAAGCGCTGATTTCAGCGGGGTCCGGTTTGGCAACCGCTTGAGCAATATGATCGAGGTAGGCCTGCGCGAGAACCTGACGCTCAGCCATCGCTGTAGCAAGCGTGACACGGGGATCACGGTCAAGATGCTTTTCGATCGCTTGTTTTGAAAGAAGTTGTTGGTTTATCAGGCTGTCGATGCTCTTCTCCCAAATGCTTCCGACTTCACTATCGGGGCGCGTGGCCGAACCAGAGAGGAGAACATCGAGCTGACCGACGGAAATGTCATCTCCGTTAACACGGGCCACGATTTGGGTCGTTTTGTCGGACGCGAACTGACTGTCGCATGCACTCAACAACGCCAAAATCGCGTGCGCACTCAGCGGCAGCGATCTCAACCAAATCTTTCTATCCACAATTCTCCGTAAAATCATGAACTCCTAAACTCCTAATCCTGTTTCCAGCGGGGTCGAAATATTTACCGTGTACGAACCATGTAAAGCAAAACCTGGACCATCATCGTTTTTCGGTCCAGTCCTGCGAGAAGTGCGGTCTTTGGACCTACGCGCAGAAAGGCCGTGATTACAGCGTATACCGCGGATACCGTCGCTTTGAGCTTCGGGGTTGGGAGTCTGGACACAGCTCTTGAATCGATGGGAAAGGGTTGCGAGGGTATGATGTTTTTGTTTGATTACGCTCAAAAAGAGGTCTTCCGGCAGCGGATTTGTTCCAGTTTCGCTCGTTTTGGAAAGCGTTGAGTCGCTGCAAGACGACATCGCTCGTGAGAGCTGGCTGCAACCGGTCGAATGCGCTTGAATCAACGCGTTTTTCTGTCTAGCGTGCGTCCGAACGCGTTTTCGTCGGGGCAATGGGAGAAATCGTGCCGTCCCTCAAGCGTAAAGGTCATCGGTAGTGTCACAGTTTTGCGACAAGATGGGGCTGTTAATTGGATGCGTATGGCTTCGGCCATCACTGTGAAGGGTTCATGCCTTCGGCGCGAGCGATGCGAGTGTATTTGCGGAAAGTTTTGGTGGGGGCTTGCGACAGAGTTAGCTCCAGGAGTAACCACGACGAACGGGTATTCGATGGAGCCGAGGGTTTAGGTGTTGCCGGACGGCGATAGGACAATGGATAAGTTGTACCTGGAAACGGCAGTTGGAGCTGCGGACCGTGCGTTAGGCCGGTTAGATGGCCTTGCCTGTCCTCAGCCCCGTCGAAGGGCCTGCCCTGAGCTCGGTCGAAGGGGCACGAAGACGGTGGGCGGCGCGGGCGGCTCAGCCGCGAACCGGCCGGCGAGCGTAAGGAAACAGGTCGCGACTAAAGCGACGTTTGCAATTGAAGGAGCAACGCCGCCTCGGTCGGCTTTTGCAAGCGAAACCCAGGGCGCGCTTCGGCGCGACAGCTCTGCCGCTATTCGGGGGTAATCCCGAACGCCTATCGCGCCTCCTTGTTATTAAGTCGTTTCGCCTTTTTCTCCCTCTTGCGGACGGCGAAGGCGTATACCGAGTTCGCGGAGCTGAGCGTCGGTGACCATGGCCGGAGCGTCGATCATCGGGCACCAGGCCGATTGAGTTTTGGGGAAGGCCATGACTTCGCGTATCGATGTCGCGCCGCTCATAAGCATAACCAGCCGGTCCAGACCGAAGGCCAAGCCGCCATGAGGCGGCGCTCCATACCGGAGCGCATTGAGCAGGAAACCGAATTTTTGTTGGGCCTCTTCATCTCCGATCCCGAGCAGCTCAAACGCGGCTTTCTGCATGTCGGTACGGTGGATACGTATGGAGCCACCGCCGATTTCAGTGCCGTTCAGCACCATGTCGTAGGCTCGGGAAAGGGCGCGGCCGGGATCGGACTGAAGCTCCTCGAGGCTGCATTTCGGAGCGGTAAACGGGTGGTGCAGTGCGAACCAACGGGCTTCCTTTTCATCCCATTCGAACATGGGAAAATCGACCACCCATAGCGGCTTCCAGCCTTTGTCCACGAGTCCGCGGTCTTGGCCTAGCTTCAGGCGCAGGGCGCCTATCGCTTCGTTGACGATTTTGGTTTTGTCGGCGCCGAAGAAAATGATGTCGCCGGTTTCCGCCTCGACTCGATCTAGGATGCCGCGCACGGCTTCCGCAGGAAGGAATTTGACGATCGGCGATTGCAAGCCTTCGACTCCGGCGCTGCGGTCGACGACCTTAATGTAGGCTAGGCCCTTGGCGCCGTATATGGCGACATACTGGGTCAGATCGTCGATCTCCTTGCGGGACAAATTGGCGCCGCCGGGGAGTTTAAGCGCCACGACTCTCCCATCTGGTTCCTTGGCGGGACCGGCGAACACTTTGAATTCCGCTTGTGCGACCAAGTCCGCGATATCGACCAATTCGAGCGGGATGCGCAAATCCGGCTTGTCCGAACCGTAGCGTTGCATGGCTTCCGCATAAGTCAACCGGGGGAAGGGATTGGGCAACTCGACGTGCAAAACGTCGGTGAACAGCTGCCGAATCATGTCCTCCATGAGATACATGATCTGGCTTTCGTCCATGAAGGAGGTTTCGATGTCGAGCTGCGTGAACTCCGGCTGGCGATCGGCGCGAAGATCCTCATCCCGGAAGCAGCGTACCACCTGATAATAGCGATCCATGCCGGAAATCATCAGCAGCTGTTTGTACAGCTGCGGAGACTGCGGCAGGGCGAAGAAGTGGTTCGGGTGAGTTCGGCTCGGGACCAGATAATCCCGCGCGCCCTCCGGGGTCGCTTTGGTCAGGAAAGGAGTTTCGATCTCGTAGAACCCGTGATGATCAAGAAATTGTCTTAGAAAGCGTACAACGTCGCGCCGCATCTTCATGCGATGCTGCATCACCGGACGGCGCAAATCGATGTAGCGGAAACGCAGACGGGTTTCCTCGCTGACTTCGATTTCGCTTTCCAACGGAAACGGGGGCGTTTCGGCTTTGTTGAGGATTTCCAACCGCGTAGCCAGAACCTCGATTTTGCCCGTCGGCAAATTCGGGTTTTCCGTGCCGGCGGGGCGGAGGCGAACCGTGCCGTGCACTTTAAGCACGTATTCGCTGCGAACCGTCTCTGCCAGCTTGAAGGCTTCCGCATAATCGGGATCGAATACGACCTGAACAAGGCCTTCTCGGTCGCGGAGATCGATAAATATCACGCCGCCGTGGTCGCGGCGGCGGTGAACCCAGCCACAGAGGTCCACGTCCTGATTCAAATGGCTTTCCGTCAATTCTCCACATCTGTGGCTACGCATTGCTATATCTCTAAATTCGAACGACAAAAACGAAAATATTACGGGTCTGGCTATCGATGTACAAGTTTACGAGGCCGCATCCGCAGTCGACTTTTGGGTTTCCTTCTTGGCCGTCGACGAATCCGATTTACCGTCGGAAGTGTCGCCGGCCAGGTTCTTTTTCTTGTCTTTTCCGCCCTTGAAGTCCGTTTCATACCAGCCACCCCCCTTCAGTCGGAAACCGGCGGCCGATACCAATTTATTCAATTCGAGATCGCCGCATGCGGGGCATTCTTTCAAAGGATCGTCGCTGATTTTCTGGATGGCTTCGAATTCGTGGCCGCACGATTTGCATTGGTATTCATAGATAGGCATGGAAAACTCCTCGTTTGATCTGAAACAGGCGCTTGTAATATGAGGGTTTAGGACGAGTTTTCAAGGACAATGTTCCATGATCCGGGAAACGGCATTTGACCGCTCAGGTGCCCCCAAAAGCCCGATGAATACGGCCGTTTCGCGGATGATAGGCTGTCCGCAAGATTATGGATCAGGCAGGTAACCCGAATAGTCGCTCGATAGCGGTGTTTCCGTGTCCGGCGAGTCGGGATCCGCCGGCTCACCCGCTATGGCATAGGACGCTGAGGCCCATTCGCCTAGATCGATCAATTTGCAGTACTCGCTGCAAAATGGCTTAAACCGATGGGTTTCGCTCCAGGCGACTGGCTTTCGACAACGAGGACATTTAACGATTTTATATGAAAGTGCGTCGGACAAACTCGCTCGTCACAATAAGCAGCAGGTTAACTGGAAAGTAATATCGTCTTGGCATTGGGTCGGCCGTTCAACCGTGTCGGGAATCATGAAGCGCACGGTGAACCGGTGCTTGCCTCCGCTGATTTCCGCAAAATAAGGTTGCGAACGCCTCACGCCTACGCGTAGCAGTTGAAACGGCAGGGTGTGGTCCAGGCTTTTCTGAAAGAAGCCGCCGCTAGCCTGTTCATCGGTCGGTGCGGCACTGGTCCGTATGAAATTCAGCAAAATATCGATAGCCGAGCGTATGAGACGAAACGGCTCCAACCAACTTTCGAGATCGTGCCGGCGTGTGTGGTCGTCGAGTTTAAGCCAGTAATGAAAGGCCGGTAAATCGAAAGAACAAGTTCCGCCCGGAATGGTGCTGCGCTGAGAGATGCTCTTGAAAAGCTCGTTTTCCATCAGAGAGAGGCCGAGCTTGCCGGGAACCGCATAAAGCTCTTTGCTTAATTTATCGAGCTTCGTCAGGACCTTATCCAGCTTAGCGTGATCGATGTCTTGATTGTGCGCCATTCGCGTCAGCACCGCAGCATGGCGATCCAACTCCTTTAATGTTTCCGACTTCAGATCATTGCGGCTAAAGAGCGTTAGGACATCCAGCAGCGTTGAAATGACTGCCCGACTGTCCCAAATCGAATTGCCGGCCATGAAATGGTCAAGCTGCTGAAAGAGTTGCTCAAGCCTCATGAATACGCGTATGCGCTCATTTAGCGGGAACTCGTAAATAATGGAATCGCTCAAGGCGGGAGTTTCGGCAATCGATAGCATAATAAACAATCCGATCCAGGATTTATGAAAGGGTGTCCGTTGGCGGACACCATTTTCGTTTATCCCGGAGATTAGTCAATACTACCTTTTGCGCTTGCTCTTGTGTAAGAATTATTCGGATTACTGCCCACCGAGTGCGAGATAGAGTTGGTGTAATTCTTCGATACGGTCCGATAGAGCAGCTTCATCGACCATGTTCTCGAGCACGTCGTCTGCTGCTTCCAGCCGTTCGGTGCGGCTGGCTTGGGACGCCATGATTTTCTCGATTTCCCTATCGCTCAATCCATCGCGGAGCCTGACGCGCTGCCGTTGCGTTTCTTCTGAACAATCGACGACCAGCAATCTATCCACGAAATGCCTTTGGCCGGTTTCCAGAAGCAGGGGAACGACCACGATACAGTAAGGTGCCGAAAGAGTCGCAATTCGTCGGCCGATCTCGGAATACACCAGGGGATGCAGCAGGGTCTCGATCCAGCGTTTTTCTTCGGGATTGGAAAAGACGATTTCTCGCAATCTTGCCCGATCGAGACAGCCATCTTTTAGAATCGCCGCCCCGAAGTGCTGCTTGATCGCCTCGAATGCCGGTCGATTCGGTTCGACCAACTCGCGGGCGATGACGTCCGCGTCCAGAATTGGAACGCCCTTGGCGGCGAATAATCTGGCAACCGTGCTTTTACCGCAACCGATTCCGCCGGTCAAACCGATGACAAGCATGGGGGCTCAGCCGGAAATTCCCGCGAAACGCATATAAGCGGCGTTTATGTCATGGCCCCACAGCAGGGCAATCCATCCGGCAATGGCTAAATAAGGGCCGAATGGTATGGGAATGCTGCGGTCGTGCCTGAGAACGGCGATCATGGCTATCCCGATGATGGCCCCGACCAAGGATGAGAGCAGCACTATGGTCGGCAAAAGGCCCCATCCCAACCACGCGCCGAGCATGGCGAGCAGTTTGAAATCGCCGTATCCTATCCCTTCTTTGCCGGTCGCGATCCTGAACAAGTGGTATACCAGCCAAAGGCTTAGATAGCCGAAGATGGCCCCCAGTATACTCGAGGAGCTGTCTGTAAAAATGTTGAACAGGCTAAGAAACAGTCCTGCCCATAGGATAGGTAAGGTAATCGCATCGGGAAGCAGTTGACGATCGAAGTCGATAAAACTCAAGCAAACTAGACTCCAGCTGAGGATCAGTGCCGATGCGGTTTGCCAAGTGAAACCGAAGTGCCAGGCAACGGCGACAGAAATCGCGGCGGTCAGCGCTTCGATGGCCGGGTAGCGAAAGGGGATTGGTATTCGACACCCGGCACATCGTCCTCTAAGCAGTAGGTAACTGACGACCGGGATGTTTTCCCAAGCGCGGATCGGCCGATTGCACTGTGGACAACGTGAACCCGGAACGAGCAAATTGTAGGCCTCGTCCGGCTCCGATTCGGGTTCGAGATCGAGATAGGTTTTACACTCCCGCCGCCAGGTTTTTTCCAGCATTATCGGCAAGCGGTGAATGACTACGTTCAGGAAACTGCCGACCACGAGCCCCAGAACGCCGATGACGGTCAAGAACAAAGCTGGATTTTCGGCCAATAACTGGATGAGTGGCGCCACCTCGGAATTTCCTCGATCAGACGACTGAGCCGAGCTTGAATATCGGCAAGTACATGGCGACCACCAAACCGCCGACAACGACGCCCAAGAACGCCATGATCATGGGCTCAAGAAGGCTGCTGAGCGAATCGACAGCGTTGTCCACTTCCTCCTCGTAGAAGTCCGCCACTTTGGCGAGCATGCTGTCCAAAGAGCCGGATTCCTCTCCGATTGCGACCATTTGTATGACCATGTTGGGAAACAGGTTTGCCTGTCGCATGCTCAGTTGAAGCTGATGTCCGGTGGCGACTTCGTCTCGCATCCGAAGGACGGCATTGGAATAAATGATATTACCGGTAGCACCTGCCACGGACTTCAGTGCCTCGACCAAGGGGACGCCGGCTGCCGACATGGTGGCCAAGGTCCGGGCGAAACGGGAAATCGCCGCCTTATGCAGAATGGTGCCGATCGCCGGTATGTGCAGGGAAAATCTATCGAGGGCCTGATTGAACGCGGCCGAGCGCTGTTTGAGCTTCACGAACACAAAGCCGACGGCAACGAGAACTCCCAATACGATATACCACGATGCCTGTAGAAACCGGGACATCTCGATGACCATTTGAGTAAATGCCGGGAGGTCCGCGCCAAAACCCTTGAACAATTCCTCGAACGTCGGTACCACGAAGATCAGCAGGATGGCCGTTACGATACAGGCAACCACGATGACGGCTGTGGGATAAGTCAAGGCTTTTTTGATCTTGGCCTTCAGCGATTCGGTTTTTTCCTTGTATTCCGCTATCTTGTGCAGCAGCGTTTCGAGAACGCCGGCTTGCTCGCCGGCATGCACAAGGCTGCAGAATAGCTCGTCAAAATAAATCGGATGCTTTCCCAAGGCTTCGGCAAGCGGACTGCCTCCTTCGACGTCGGCCTTGATGCCCATGATCAGTTCCTGCATGCTTGGATTCTCGTGGCCACGCCCGACAATGTCAAAGGCTTGAACCAGCGGTACCCCTGCACTCATCATCGTCGCGAGCTGTCGGCTGAATACGGCGATGTCTTTGGTCGTGATTTTCTTCTTTCGCGCACTGAAGAGCGGTTTGGGCTTTTTCTTGATCTTGATGACTTTGATGCCCTGGCGTCGGAGTTCGGCCTTGGCCGTAGTTTCTGTGCGCGCGGACAGTTCCCCTTTGATTCGCCCGCCGGTACGGTCGGCGCCTTCCCAAATAAACAGAACGAGTTCTTCTTTTGCCATAAGACTTAATCTCGCGTGACGCGGTCGATTTCTTCCAGACTGGTAATGCCCGACTTGATTTTTCGAAGCCCCGATTCCCTCAGGTCCGCCACACCCTCCGCTTTCGCTTGTTCGCCGAGCTGAAGGACGTTCCCGCCCTCCAGAATGATGCGGTTGATGGATTCGGAAATGGGCATGACCTGATAAATGCCGACGCGGCCCTTGTATCCCTTTACGCATTTATCGCAGCCGACCGGTCCGAAAACCGTAAAACTGCCCAGCTCTTCTTCTCGAAACCCGGCCTCCAGCAAAACCTCCGGAGGGAGGTCCTCTTCCTTCTTGCAATGCTCGCAAAGCCGCCTGGCCAGCCGCTGCGCCATGATGAGCAACACCGAGGAAGCGATGTTGAATGCAGGGATGCCCATTTGCATCAAGCGGTTGAGCGTTTGGGGCGCATCGTTGGTGTGCAGGGTGGAAAGCACCAAATGGCCGGTTTGTGCGGCTTTGACCGCAATCTCGGCCGTTTCCAGGTCGCGAATTTCGCCTACCATGATGACGTCCGGGTCCTGCCGCAGGAATGCCCGGAGCGCCTCGGCAAAAGTCAGGCCGGTTTTGACGTTGACATTGACCTGATTGATGCCGGGCACGGTGATTTCCACCGGATCCTCTGCCGTCGAGATATTGCGGTCGGCCGTATTCAGGATATTGAGCCCGGTGTAGAGACTGACCGTTTTACCGCTCCCGGTGGGCCCCGTAACCAGAATCATCCCATAGGGCTTATTGATGGCGCTCAGGAAGTTTTGCTGCTGCTCCGGTTCGAAGCCGAGCTTTTCGATTCCGATTTGGGCCGCGGTCGGATCGAGGATACGGAGTACGATTTTTTCGCCGAATAGCGTCGGACAGGTATTGACGCGGAAATCGATGGCGCGAGTCCTGGACAATGCCATCTTGATGCGGCCGTCCTGAGGGATGCGCCGCTCGGCGATGTCCATTCGCGACATGACCTTCAGGCGCGCCGCGACCCGCCCTGAGAGGTTGACCGGAAGGCTTGTGACCTCGTGGAGCATGCCGTCGTGACGAAAGCGGACGCGGAAGTTTTTTTCGTAAGGCTCGAAATGGATATCGGAAGCGCCTTTCTTGATGGCGTCGAGGAGAAACTTGTTGACTAATCGGACAATCGGGGCGTCATCGATATCCGAGGATTCGCCTTCGGAGGGCTGATCGATTTCATCGCCGCCGGTAATCCGGAGATTGTCGAGATCGGCATCCACCAAGTCTTTGAACGAGATGTCGGCTGCTTCCAGGGCCTGGTCGATCATCCGCGTCAGTTTGTCTTCCTCTACGATGACGCTTTCGGTGCTGGACCGGGTGTGAAATTTGATCTCGTCCAGAGCTTGGAGATTGGTGGGATCGGCGAGCCCGAGATACAGGCGGTTCCCGCGCTTGAACAGCGGCAGGACATGGTGCTGGCGGATCAGCTTCTCGCTGACGGCCCTGGTCGGCATCATGTCCGGAGATATCGCATCCAGGTCGAATAGAGGAATTCCGTATTCTTTGGATGCTACGCATGCAATGGATAGGCTATCGAGAATCTTGTTGCCGACCAGATAGCTTACGAAATGGGTTTTTTTTTGAAGAGCGCTGTCGAGATGAAGATGTGCATCGGATTCCGTCAACAGCCCTTCCTTGACCAGGCTTTTGGCCAGTCCGCTGAGTTGCAATTTCGTCGCCGTGATTGCCATGAGATTTAATGCTACGGACAGCTATGCATCGCATTGTTGGAAAGCCTCGATAATATTAGTCGATGCATGGGCTTTATCCAGTTTGCTCGGACGGAGCCGCTTGATGGTGAGGATCAGCGCGCTTGAAGAAGCTTCAAGGCAATATTGGCCTGCATGGTCAACTGACGGAAACTGTCGAAAACCTCACGGGTAATCGGTTCTTTGCTGAACGCGCGGTCGGCATAGAAGAGTCCTATGACCCGCTTGTCGTAGCTGACCGGGGAGAGGCAGCAGTCGTGCTGGCCGAACTGCGCAATGACCTCTCCGGTAAATAACCGCTGTGTTTCGGTGTCGGCACCGCGAGCCCAAAAATACTCGTTCTTCTCCAGCACGTTCGAAAAAATGTTGGGCGACGAACCGGCAATGCCGATTTGCAGTTGTCCGCGCGATTCAACCGACGGCCAGCCGAGCGCGAACTTTTCCTTGAGACGTTTGCGATCGGGCGTCAACAGCGCGAAAAGGACCCGATCCATGCCTAAAGCCCGATAAATTCCCTCCAAGATCATTTCGAGAACCAGGTTCACGTTGAACTCGCCGCACAAGAGATTGGTCACGTCCTGCATGATTTGTATCAGGCTGGTGTCGTCCCTCGGCGCTAGATCATCGGTCTGACGCTGTTTGCCCGTTGGCCCCCGATCTGTGCCGGGGATATAGGGTGTGACTTGATGGGCTCCGGATTGCTTGGCGAGTCTTATCGCACTTTCCGCGTTATCCTGCAATATCGTGAGCAAATGGCGTTCCGGCTTTCCCGTCAGCTCAGCCATTCGGTAAATGCAGCGCCTGATTTCTTCGGTGTTCCACCCTTGAGGTGAATTTCTGGCGACTTGATAACCGAGCTTGACGTACTCCGTGCGGGGTGAGTTGCCGGAAAATGCCTCTTCGATCAACCCGCCAAGTCCCCACGTTTTACTGAGGGAGGCGCCGAGATGAATGAGTTGAAATCCTAAAACGGTTTTTTCGGCTTTTTCGGCAGGTATTTTTTGCTGTTCCGTCAGTACCTGAATTTTTTCCCCGGCATCGTGTTCGAAGCACCAAAAGCCGATGTGGCCGATGTTGTGCAGCAGGGCAGCGACAAATACTTCCTCTGGCCGTGGATCGTTAAGCAAGATCGCGAGTGATTTCGCCTGTACTGCGCTGTGCAAGGCACAGGCGATTTCCCGGTTTACTTGGTGTTTGCGTTGTTTGGACAGAACCGTTTCGATGAACGAGCAGGCTAGTGCCAGTTCGCGGATGACATTGAGTCCCAGCAACACGATAGCCCGTGTAACGGTTGCCAGACGGATGCCGCTGGGGTTGTAGTGAGGACTGCTGGCGAACTTCAGCAGCCTGGCCGTGAGCCCCGGGTCTTCGAGAATGATCTTCGAAAGTTCGGATACTCCCGAACGTTTATCCTCGATGACTTGATTAAGACGCTGCGCGGTACGGGAAAAAATAGGCATTTCCTTGTCGCGCAGACAGTTGGTCCAATCCTCCAGAGTTGTCGGGCTTTCTCTTACGTTGGCCGCCGACGTTTCGCTGACTGACGCCTTTGCACCGTCTTCAGGTGTTTCTGCGGCCGGATCATCGCGCATGATGACAGGTACCCCTATAAAGCACGGATTTTTTCCGCCTGCGCCTGCAACTCCACGAGGCTAACGCGAATCTCTTGAAGGCGCGCTTGCTCCTTGGCGACGACTTGAGGGGGGGCTTTCTCGAGAAAGCCGGTGTCATTCAGCTTGCCCTCGATACGCGGCAGGTCTTTGGACAAACGCTGGATCTCCTTTTCCAGCCGCGCCAGTTCGGCATCCTTGTCGATCAATCCTTTCATGGGAATCAGAACTTTCATCTCGCCGACCAGCGCGGTGGCGGATTCCGGAGCCGCTTCGGATTCCGAAAGCCAGGTTACGGTTTCGACGCGGGCTAGCTTTACGATGAACTCTTGGTTGCGGTTCAGCCAAATCCGATCCTGTTCGGAGCCATTCTGAATCATGATCGGCAGAGGCCTGCCGGGCGCGATGTTCATTTCGCCGCGGATGCGCCGAACGCCCAGAATGATATTCATGACCCATTCCATCTCGGCGATGGATTCCGGATCGATCCAGCCTTCGTCGACCTCGGGATAGGCTTGCAGCATGATGCTCGTGCCTTTCTTGCCGGCCAGAGGAGCGACGCGCTGCCAGATTTCTTCGGTGATGAAAGGCATCAGCGGATGAGCTAGGCGTAGAATGGTTTCGAGTACATGGACCAGCGTCTGGCGCGTTCCTAAAACATACTCGATCGGAGTCGATCCCTGGCTGTCAGGGGATTCCGCGCCGTAAAGCGTGGGCTTGGACAGTTCCAGGTACCAATCGCAGTACTCGTTCCAAACGAATTCATAAATCGCTTGGGCCGCCAGGTCGAAGCGATAATTCTCGATGGCGTTGCTGGCCTCTCGTATCGTCAGCTGCAATCGGCTTCGAATCCATCGGTCGGCCAAGGTGAACTTAACGTTGGCATTATCCAGTCCGCAGTCCTTGCCCTCGGTGTTCATCAGTGCGTAGCGCGCCGCGTTCCACAGCTTGTTGCAGAAATTGCGGTAGCCCTCGACCCGGCCCATGTCGAATTTGATGTCGCGCCCGGTGGAGGCCAGGGAGGCGAAGGTGAAGCGTAGGGCGTCGCAGCCGTACGCGGCGATGCCTTGCGGGAACTCCTTGCGGGTCCGCGTTTCGATTTTCTGAGCCATTTGCGGTTGCATGAGGCCGCTGGTGCGCTTCTGCACCAAATCCTCCAGGCTGATGCCGTCGATGATGTCCAGGGGATCCAGCACGTTGCCCTTGGATTTCGACATTTTCTGGCCTTCCGCATCGCGCACCAGACCGTGCACGTAAACCGTCCTGAACGGCACTTGCGGGCTGCCGTCCGGGTGTTTCATGAAGTGCATGGTCATCATGACCATGCGCGCCACCCAGAAGAAAATGATGTCGAAGCCGGTCACCAGTACGTCGGTGGGATGGAAGGTCTTCAATTCCGGCGTCTGGTCCGGCCAGCCCAGAGTCGAGAACGTCCAAAGAGCGGAGGAGAACCAGGTGTCGAGTACATCCTCGTCCTGGCGCAGTTTCAGGCCGGCGTCCAGGCTGTACTTGGAGCGCACTTCGGCCTCGTTGCGGCCTACGTAGACGTTGCCGTGGTCGTCGTACCAGGCCGGGATGCGGTGACCCCACCACAATTGCCGGGAGATGCACCAGTCCTGAATGTCGCGCATCCAGGAGAAATAAAGATTTTCGTACTGCTGGGGCACGAAGCGAATGCGGCCGTCTTCCACCGCTTCGATGGCGGGTTTCGCCAGTTCCTTGGCGCTGACGTACCACTGATCGGTGAGCCACGGCTCGACGACTACGCCGGAACGGTCGCCGCGCGGCACTTTCAGCGTGTGCGGCTCGATTTTCTCCAATAGCCCTGATCGGTCGAATTCGTCCACGACTCGCTTACGCGCTTCGAAGCGGTCCAGGCCGGCATAAGCTTCCGGAGCTTTTTCCCCGTGCGCGCCGGCATAACCCTCGAAGGTGAGCACGGTGAATTCGTGCAGGATTCGGGCATCCTTGTCCAGTACGTTGATCAGCGGCAGGTTGTGGCGTTTGCCTACATCGTAGTCGTTGAAGTCGTGGGCCGGCGTGATTTTCACGCAGCCGGTGCCGAACGCGGGGTCGACGTATTCGTCGGCGACGATGGGGATTTCCCGGTTCGTAATCGGCAGCCTGACAGTCTTGCCCACCAGGTGCTTATAACGCTCGTCCTCCGGGTGCACCGCCACGGCGGTATCGCCCAGCATGGTTTCCGGCCGGGTGGTGGCGACGACAAGATGACCCGAGCCGTCCGCCAGCGGGTAGCGGAAGTGCCATAAGCTGCCTTTTTCCTCCTCGCTCTGCACTTCCAGGTCGGAGATGGCGGTATGCAGCTTGGGGTCCCAGTTCACCAGGCGCTTGCCGCGGTAAATCAATCCGTCGTCGTAGAGGCGCACGAAGGCTTCCTGCACGGCGCGGGAAAGCCCCTCGTCCATGGTGAAGCGCTCCCGGCTCCAGTCGACCGACGAGCCTAGCCGGCGCAATTGCCGGGTAATGGTTCCGCCGGATTCGGCCTTCCATTCCCAAACCTTTTCGAGGAACTTCTCGCGGCCTAAGTCGTGGCGAGTGAGGTTCTGAGCCGCCAATTGCCGTTCCACCACCATTTGCGTGGCGATGCCGGCGTGGTCGGTGCCGACCTGCCAGAGGGTGTTGTAGCCTTGCATGCGATGGTAGCGGATCAAGGCGTCCATGATGGTGTTGTTGAATCCGTGGCCCATGTGCAGACTGCCCGTCACGTTCGGCGGCGGAATCATGATGCAGTACGGCGTTCCGTTCCCGCTGGGCGCGAAATATCCGCTTTCCTCCCAGAATTTGTACCATCGCGATTCTATGGAATGAGGCTCGTAGGTTTTATCCATGACGTGTTCTGTTGTTTAGGGATGGCCAATCGCGGGATTGGCGCAAGACGATCGATCTCGAATTATATTGAAAACTTAGCTGATCGAGGCTTCAGTCGGAGCTATCCAAGCGATGCGTCTGAATGGTATGGCCTTGATCCGTATAGAACCGGTATCGACGGCGTCCTGCCTGTTTTACCGTTTCGTCCTGGTCGACAAGTTCGACCAGACGCTCGAATCGGTCGAGATCGGGCGGTATTTCGGCACTCAAATTGATCAGTACGTTCTTGGCAGCCTGCGGTGAGCTCCGGTGTCCGATGAGCACCGGCGTTTCGGCTTGGGCTGCGGAGGCATCGAGCCGTTCGTGGGCGACGAAACTGCCTTGCCGGAATGTCCATAGCAAATCGTCTAGCACCCGTTCTTCCTCTTCCGAAGCGGCATAAACGAAAACCGTGAGGTCTTGCTTGATGGCCTTCTCGGTAAGACGGCAGGCCATCAAGCGGCGGCTGTGAGCATCTCCGGTGGGCAGCACGTAGAAATCGATCCGGGTCATCGCGCTTGGTCGATCAGATACTGCACCAGCAGCGGCACAGGGCGTCCGGTCGCGCCTTTTTCATTGCCGGTTCTCCAGGCGGTTCCGGCGATGTCGACGTGAGCCCACGGATAGTCCTTGGCGAAGCGGGACAGGAAACAGCCGGCCGTGATCGTGCCGCCGTCGGGGCCACCGATATTCGCGAGATCGGCGAACTTGGACTTGAGCTGCTCCTGATATTCGTCCCAAAGCGGCAGGCGCCATACCCGGTCCCAGGCTTTTTCGCCGGCTTCCGTCAGCGCTTGGGCTAGACCTTCGTTATTGCTCATCAAGCCGCTCGGATGACGGCCCAAAGCGACGATGCAGGCTCCGGTCAAGGTCGCGACGTCGATCACGGCGGCCGGCTCGTATTTCTTGGCGTAGGTTAGCGCGTCGCACAGCAGCAAACGGCCTTCGGCATCGGTATTCAGGATTTCGACGGTAAGGCCGGACATGCTGGTGACGATGTCGCCCGGCTTATTGGCTTTGCCGTCCGGGAGGTTTTCGGAAGCCGGGATCAATCCCACCACATTGAGCGGCAATTCGAGCTCGGCTATCGCCGAGAGCGCGCCGATCACGCTCGCGCCGCCGCACATGTCGTATTTCATTTCATCCATGTTGGCGGCCGGTTTCAGCGAAATGCCGCCGGCGTCGAAAGTGAGTCCCTTGCCGATCAGAACGAAAGGCTTGGCTTTCGACGAAGCGCCGGAATATTCCATGACGATGAGCCTGGCAGGCTGCTCGCTGCCTTTGGAGACGGACAGAAAGGCACCCATGCTCAAAGCTTCGAGATCGGACTCGTCGAATATTCGCACCTTGATTTTCCGGCTTTTCCCGACTTGCTCGGCTTGTTCCGCCAGATAGGTCGGCGTGCAGATGTTGCCGGGCAGATTGGCCAGATCCCTCGCGATGTTCATGCCGTTGGCGATGGCCAAGCCTTGTCTGATGCCCAGTTTGGCTTCGGCCGATTGATCCTCGCTGTCGAGCAGGAATTGGAGTTTGGATAGGCGTTGCGGCTTATCGTCCGCCTCTTTTTTTAAGCGCGTGAATTTGTATAGGTTTCCTTCCAATACCTCCACGGCTTGCCGGATTTTCCAAGCCAGATCGTACCCTTCGACCTCGGCTTCGTGGAGAAGGCTCACGGCAAGTTTTGCCCCCGAATCTTTCAGCGATTTCGCCGCTGCGGCCAAAACCTTGCGGTAGGCGGCGGGGGCCAATTCTCCCTTCTTGCCGAGACCGACGAGCAAAATACGTTCTATGTCGCTTTCGGGGATATGGTTTATCAATAGAACGTCGCCGACTTTTCCTTCGACGTCGTCGCGCTTGAGGAGCCTGGAGATCAAGCCTCCCAAGTGTTCGTCCAACCCGCTGCCTGCGGCGGTCAGTTTTCGTTTCTGGTGAAAGCCTAGAACTGCGCAGTTGGCGCTAAGCTTGATGAGCGATTCACATTTTGCCGAATAGTCCATGGTAGAATTTGTGGCTTATTGCTTAAGGGATGGATTGTCGTAATTGACCGCAATTTTCAAGGGAGGGCCTCGAATCGTTAAAGCTTATTATGAAACCCCACCCTTTTAAACCGCTTCAATGGAGACGCCCTCCGATCATCTCGGTGCTCGACCGGATGGTGGCGGCGGAACTCGCCAAGACCTTAGGGGCCGTTCTCGGCGTTTTGGTCACGATCATCGTCAGCCGCAAATTTCTGAGTATTCTCGCCAAAGCCATCGAAGGCGAATTGTCAGGCGAAACCATATTTCAACTGCTCGGGCTCAAAATCCTGTCGGCAACCGCCCAGTTGCTTCCGGCTTCATTGTTCATGGCAACCTTGACTGTGTTGGGGCGCATGTATCGGGACCAGGAGATGTCGGTGCTGGCATCGAGCGGGGTGGGGTTGAGCCGCATTTATCGGGCGATGAGCTGGATGGTGTTGCCGGTGACTCTCATTGCCGCCGTATTGGCGCTGCAGGTCATGCCGTGGTCCGAGCGACAGGCCCAGGCGCTTATGAAGAAGGACGAGAAAAGTGCCGACATACGCGGTATAAAACCGGGACGTTTCAACGAATTCAGCCAGGGCGACGTCGTGTTGTATGCGGAGGAGTTGAACGAAGACAACTCCATGCACAAGATCTTCGTGCAAAGCCGGCAGCGGGACAAAACCGGCGTAGTGATCGCCGAGAGCGGCCATCTAAGAAGAAACGAGTTGAACGAGCATTTCGTCGTTTTGCAGCAAGGCCGCCGTTATCAAGGAATACCCGGACGAGCTGATTTTATTATCAGCGAGTTTGAGGAATACGCGGTGCGCATCGATGGTCCAGAGGGTGAGACGGCATCGCTCAAGCGCGAAGCGTCGGATAGCATGGTGCTGTGGTATTCGCATACGCCACGGGAGTTGGCGGAGCTGCAGAAACGTTTGGCAGTGCCGTTCGGCGTGCTCTTTCTGAGCTTTTTGGCCGTTCCGCTCGCGAAAATCGCGCCGCGTAGCGGTGTCTACGGGAACGTGTTTACGGCCTTTCTGATTTATATCGTTTACGAGAATGCTCAAAAGATTACTCAGGGTCTTCTGATGACCGAGAAGATACCGCTTTGGCTGAGCTATTCCGGCGTTTATTTCTTTTTGCTCATCATTACCGGGGTCTTGTTCATTCGAAATCTCGGCTTTAGCTGGATCGTTCAGGTAGCCAGGGAAAAGGTCGGGTTATGAGAACGCTGAGCCGGTATATTGCAGGAGAAGTGGTCAAGGGATCGCTGATCGCCGTGTTGATATTGTTGGCGCTCCTCAATTTTTTCACCTTTGCGGATGAATTGGGCGATCTGGGGCAGGGGAATTACGGCCTGGCGAGTATCGTTCAGTATCTGATCCTGACCTCGCCTCGCAATTTTTACGAGCTGATGCCTTCCGCGGCATTGGTCGGAAGCCTGGTAACCTTGGGAGCCTTGGCCAACAATCGGGAGCTGGTGGCCATGCAGGCCGCTGGAGCCTCACGTCTGCACATCATCGGGGCAGTGCTGGCGGGGGGCATGATGCTGGTTTTCATTTCGCTCGGAATCGGCGAATACATCGCTCCGGTAGCGGAGCGTGCGGCGCATACGCTTAAGGCTACCGCATTGCAAAAGCAGATCGCATCGAGAACGAAGTATGGATTTTGGGTGCGGGACGGCGATGTATTCATCAATATCCGCCAAATCGAACGGCCCGAAAACTTGGGCGATATCAATATCTTCAAACTGGATGGGACAGAGAAACTCCATTCGGCCACGCATGCCGACAAAGCCGTTTACGATGGGAAGCAGTGGCGATTGGATAATATTTTCGAGAGCCAATTTCTAGCCGACGGAATCGTCACCGAGCAAAAGGCGTATGCTGATTGGTCTTCGGTGCTAGCACCGAATCTGCTGAATGCGTTCGTGATCAGTCCGGAAAACCTATCGGCTTACGAACTGGCGAGATACATCCGGTATCTGAAGGAGAACGAACAGCAATCGGCGTTCGTCGAACTGGCATTCTGGGGAAGAATCGTGAACCCGGCGGTTACTCTGGTCATGCTGCTCGTAGCCGCCCCTTTTGTACTGCCGGTGCGGCGAGAAGTCGGCACGGGGCAGCGTATCGTGGTAGGCGTCGTCATCGGGTTGGGTTTTTATTTGTTTGACCGCACTTTCGGTCACTTGGGGCTGATTTATGAGATGAATCCGATATTTGCGGCTTTCTTTCCGACAGTGCTGGCGCTCACGGGTGCTTTGGTCGCGATTTTCCGGCTTCGCCTAACTTAGATTGGAGATGTGGGTTAGATAAAGGGCAAGAAGTCGCGGCCGCTTCCGTCGGCATCGATTAAGCCCACAGCGAAACCAGAGTGTAAGCTATCGAGGGCGATTCGAATAACCCGTTCCAGACCTTCCACCAGGGAATAGTGCTTCAAATCGGCGACTGTCACCCAGCGGGCGTCCGAAACATCGGTGGCGGGCTTTGGTGTGAAGCTCTCCGGATCTTTCAACGTTGCGACAAAATCGACGATGACATAATGAAACTCGCCGATCATCCGCTCGACCAGAGCAATTACGGGGCCCAGCTCTGCCTCGATCCCGGTTTCTTCCAGTATCTCGCGCCGGCAGCATTGGACGAGCGTCTCGCCGGGTTCCTGTTTACCGCCCGGAATCGACCACAGTCCCAAGGCGGGTTGTTTTCCTCTGCGGATCAGAAGAACTCGCTCGGATGCATCAAAAACGACAGCACCAACGCCGACGGCCGATTGAGGTGGTCCGCACCTTGTAGAGGTGATGTCCGGCTCCGGAGGCGTCATTCTAGCGGTAATGCGCTAAAGTCCGCGTCCGAGGCGTTGGCGAACCGGCGAGTAGAGCCGGTGCGTATCGATTAGGCGGATTCATTGTGCGATACGAGATCATTCGGTAGAGGAGAAGTTTATGCGGGCTCCCGCCATCGAGGTTCGTGGTCTTAACAAGCGCTTTGGCTCGGTGACGGCTGTGGACGGAATTTCTTTCGCGGTACCGGAAGCAAGCACTTGTGCCTTACTCGGCGGCAATGGAGCAGGAAAGACGACCACTCTGGCGATGTTGTTGGGACTCTTGTTGCCATCTTCTGGGAGTATTCGGATCATGGGCGTGGATATGATCAAGAATCGGTATCCCGCGCTGTCCCGCATGAATTTTACCTCTCCCTACGTCGATTTGCCGCATCGGCTTACGGTGAAACAGAATCTCGACGTTTATGCCCGTCTCTACGGCGTTCGGCATCGAGCCGCGTGCTTGCGGTCTCTTGCGGAGCGTTTCGATCTAGAAGCATTGATGAACCGCGCCTACGGTTCCCTTTCGGCCGGGCAGCGTACCCGCGTCGCCTTAGCCAAAGCGCTCTTGAACGAGCCCGAAGTGTTGCTGATGGACGAGCCGACTGCTTCCCTGGACCCGGCTTCGGCGGATACGGTCCGAACCTTGCTGAAAGCCTATCAGGAAAAATCCGGGGCCACAGTTCTGCTCGCTTCCCATAATATGCAGGAGGTGGAGCGGCTATGCGATAACGTCTTGATTCTCAAGCAAGGGCGTATCGTAGATCGGGATACGCCCGCGATGCTGGTGCAGAAATACGGACGAGACAGTCTGGAGCAGGTTTTCATCGATATCGCGCGCGACCAAGATCGCCAGTCCGCTTAGTGTAGCGTGTATACATGTATATGAGCTTGCAACGTGTTTTCGCCTTGGTCATGCGCTATCTGTATTTGATGCGCAGCTCCTGGCCTCGGTTGATCGAGCTCATTTATTGGCCGACCATGCAGATGATTTTGTGGGGGTTTATCAACCAATTCTTCGTCGGCCACAGTGAATGGGTGGCCCAGGCTGCGGGATTGTTGATAGGCGCCGTTCTACTCTGGGATGTGTTGTTTCGTGCCCAATTAGGTGTTTCCGTAGTCTTTTTCGAAGAGATGTATTCCCGAAACCTCGGGCATTTGTTCGTCAGTCCGTTGCGTCCTTACGAATTGGTCATGGCCTTGTTGACGGTCAGTTTTTTGAGAACCTCGATCGGCGTCGGGGCGGCAGCGGGTCTGGCGGTCGTTCTGTATCGGTACTCGATTTTCGATATGGGGCTTCCGCTCGTGGCGTTTTTTGCAAACCTGCTCGTCATGGGATGGGCTATCGGGTTGATGGTGGTCGCGCTCGTATTGCGTTACGGACTAGGAGCGGAAAGTCTGGCTTGGGCCGTGATTTTTGCAGTTGCGCCGCTCAGCGGGATTTATTATCCAATTTCCGTGCTTCCCGATTGGCTGCAAAAAATTGCTTTGCTGTTACCCTCCAGCCATGTCTTCGAAGGTATGCGTGCCGTTGTGCGAGATCATGTTTTTTCTCTCGATTCGTTTTGGATGGCCGTTCTGTTGAACCTGATTTACCTCTTGATCGGTTTCGCTCTTTATCTTTTCGCCTTTCATGTCGCCCGTAAACGCGGCCTATTGTTGCAAATGGGGGAATGAGTGGGCTGTCGCGATAGCCTGGAACCGTCCTAAGTACCTGAAGCTCCATTTTCCGGAGCGACCGCAAACAATGAACAAAGTCAACGTCCTGTTTTGTTGTATGGCTAATATATGCCGGTCTCCGATGGCCGAGGGAGCCCTAAGAGAACTGGTGAAGAATGCCGGTTACACGGACAAGATATTCATAGACTCGGCCGGAACCCATGCTCACTATTTGGGGCGCCCACCCGATCCGCGAGCTCAGCGGGCCATGTTGGAGCGGAGGATCGATATCAGCGGTTTACGCTCAAGGAGGATTTTGCTCGCGGATTTTCAGAGGTTCCACCACATTTTGGTGATGGATGCAGAAAATTACGACGCGCTGCGGTTTATTTGTCCGAGAGCCCACATCCACAAGATTCGGTATCTTCTAGACTTTGCGCCTCAGTTCAAGACACGTGATGTTCCCGACCCATATCATGGGGAAGAAATCGTTTTTTACCGGGTGCGAGAGATGATAGAACGGGCAGCGGAGGGAGTATTCGCGTACTTACACGAGTCTTTGAACGACAACAAAGTTACGTAAAACGAGAGGGTTGAAAGCCTAATTCGTGTCACGCCCCTAAAAAGTCAAGGCTACAATCTTGAACATCATTATTAACGCTCATAGAATAGTGTCCCGTTGCGTGGTAATCGGCTCTAGCGCGGGTTTCCACCAGCGGGCGTAACCGAGTTACGTCGTCATGGACGCTCTTGATGTCAGGGAGCGTTGTGTCACAAACCAAAGAGTTTTGTTGAGGTAAGAAAGATGGAACAAGAAAAAGACAATTTCTGGCTCTACATCGGCGGTATCATCATAGCGACTGTTGTCGGCGTTTTCCTGTTGAAGAGCAGGGAAATGGAAAGCGTGCCCGCCAAGGCCTATGAGGAAACAAGGGCACAAATCGAGAAACAGATCGAGAACGCAAAACCCTAGGAAATTTTGCCGCTGAAGCAGGAGCCAATACCTGCAAGGCAAGCGCTAA
The DNA here is from genome assembly GCF_002005105.1 of Methylocaldum sp. 14B. Classification (GTDB taxonomy): domain Bacteria; phylum Pseudomonadota; class Gammaproteobacteria; order Methylococcales; family Methylococcaceae; genus Methylocaldum. The sequence goes on from NZ_MSCV01000017.1 coordinate 37,301, forward strand.
AACCGGAGGAAAAAATAACGGCTCGGAGGAGCATCTGATCGCTAAGCTTTGTTGCGTAAGGAGGTTGAGAAAATCAGCCGTAGTTACGGCCTAGCCCTCACCGGACTTATGCAACAAAGCTTCTTTTGGCCATTTTCAAACCCGTCTACTTAATCTCTCGTCGCGTACAATACGTTGCGCGCGGGGCGTTGTCGGTCAACTCCAAATCAGCTTTGTGTCGGACGGCTAGCAGCAGCGCCCATGATCGCGGACCCACTCAGCCAGTTTTTCTGCCTTATGCTCTGTAAGCTGCTCCCAAGAAAAACGCCATTGCCAATTGTCGGCGATCGTTCCGGGCGTATTCATGCGATGTCCATGACCCAATTCCAGGACATCCTGCATCGGTATTACCGCTAATCTCGCCACAGACGCGAGCGCGCATCGAACGAGGCTTTGCGGCATTCCCACTTTGTTATCCCCGCAATGATCAAGTAGGTATTCGGAAACACGATGACGCTGTTCCTCCGACAAGTTTTCGTACCAGGATAACGTCGTGTCGTTATCGTGAGTCCCCGTGTAGACCACGTTGTTCTCGGTGTGGTTATGGGGCAGATAAGGATTATCGTCGCCCCCGTCAAAGGCGAATTGCAGTATCAGCATGCCCGGAATATCAAACCGGTTGCGAAGCGCTTCCACCTCGGGTGTGATAATGCCCAGGTTCTCTGCAACCAAGGGTAAGCCCGAGCCGTTGAGCGTGGCGAATACCGTTTCCAGCAGGGCGTCGCCCGGAGCCTTCACCCAGCGGCCGTGAATCGCCGTTTCGGATTCGGCCGGTATCTCCCAGTATGCTTCGAAACCTCGGAAGTGGTCGATGCGTACCCAGTCGTAAAGCGCCAACTGACTCCGGAATCGATCCAGCCACCAGCGGAAGCCGGTCGCTTTCATGTGCTCCCAGTTATAGTGAGGATTTCCCCAGCGTTGGCCGGTAGCCGAAAAATAGTCGGGCGGCACTCCGGCCACGACGCGGGCATAACCGGTCTCGGTCAAATCGAAACATTCTCGACAGGCCCACACCTCGGCGCTGTCGCCGGCGACGAATATCGGCATGTCGCCGAACAACATGACTGCTCTCTGCTTGGCATAGCGTCTTAACTCCGTCCATTGCTCGAAAAAAACGAATTGCTCGAATTCAACCTGAGCGATGCGATCCGCCAGACGTAATCGGGCAGCTTCCAGCGCGGCTGGCTCTCGGTCCCGAATGGCGTTGGGCCATTCCTGCCATGCCTTGCTGCCGAGTTCCTCGCGTAGAGCAATGAACAGCGCATAATCCGATAGCCACCAGTTCTGCTTTTTAACGAATTCGTCATAAGCAGTGCGGTATTCGCTTTGCAAGCATGCTTGGAAGGAGCCGAAGGCCTGTTTTAGGCAACGAAATCGATAATCGGCGACCGAGATTTCGCCGATAGAATCCGGCGGCGCCGGTAGCCAGCCGCGATCAGACAGCCATTTAAGATCTATCATCAGCGGATTGCCGGCATGGGCCGACAAGCACTGGTAGGGTGAGCCATCGGCATGGGTCGGATTAATCGGAAGCGTTTGCCAGACGCTTATGCCGCAGTCAGCCAGAAAATCGACGAATCGATAAGCGTTTTGACCCAAGTCCCCGTTCCCGAGACTGCCGGGCAGGGACGTGATATGCAGAAGAATGCCGGCCCGACGCCGGTCCAATATGCTGTGTGCGTGCGTCAATTCCCCACCTTAACGACTATGAGTTGGGACTTTCCCAGATATGCTTTCGCTAGCGCTTAACGGGATGTTTGGAGATTTGGAGCGTCTTTTTCGCGGATATTGCTGGACGACAGTGGTTTGATGTCAAGAGACAAGTGCAAGTTAAAAGGCGTATCAAGCTGATTTGTTCCTTGCCGGGATTCCGGCAAATACGTTTTCGAGGACGGCTGTGCAATCCACCCGACGGGCGCCCGGGATTCGCCGCGGGTGTTTTGAGGGCATTGCGCGCGCAATTTTTCGATCACACTAGCTGGCTAAGGGGGATCTCGGAGAGATCGAGCGAAATAGCGATGTGGGCGCCATTCAAAACGCAAGAGCTTTTTTTATCAAATAATTTTCGATGGCGCTTTAAGCGCCAATGCAGAAAGCCGGAAGATTAACCGAGCCTCAACGGGCGAAATGCAGCCGCTGTCCGAGAGCGTCCGGAGTCACCAGAACCACGCCACCCGGACTGACATAGAACCGTTTTCGATCTTCTTCCGGATTCTCCCCGATCACGGTATTCGGTGGAATATGGCAGCCCTTGTCGATGATCGCTTTGGTAATGCGGCAGTGCCTGCCGACGTTAACATCCGGCAATATCACTGAATCCTTTACCTTGGAGTACGAGTTCACGCGGACATTGCTGAACAGCAGCGAGTGCCTGACTTCGGCGCCGGAGATAACACAGCCGCCGGATACCATGGAATCTACCGCCATTCCACGGCGATCGTCGTCGTCGAACACGAATTTGGCGGGCGGGGTTTGTGCCTGATAAGTCCAAATCGGCCAATCCTTATCGTACAAGTTAAGCTCGGGATCGATGCCGATCAGCTCCATGTTGGAGGCCCAATAAGAGTCCACAGTACCGACGTCTCGCCAGTACGCTTGTACGCCACTTTGTACATCGCGGAATGGATAGACAAATACTCGATATTTTTTAATTACCGCGGGGATGATGTCCTTGCCGAAGTCGTGACTCGAACCCGGTGTGTCCGCATCTTTGATGAGCTGTTCGAACAAGAAGCCGGTGTTGAAGACATAAATGCCCATGGACACCAATGCATGATCGGGCCGATTCGGCATGGGCGGTGGATTTTCCGGCTTTTCGACAAAGTTGGAGACGCGTTTGTCTTCACTGACATGCATGACTCCGAACGCTTTCGCCTCGGCTAGCGGCACCTCCATGCAACCGATGGTCAAGTCGGCCTGCATTTCCACGTGGTAGGCCATCATCAAGCCGTAATCCATTTTGTAGACATGGTCGCCGGCGAGAATCAGGATATATTCAGGGTCCCTTTGGCGGAAGATATCCAAATTCTGGTATACCGCGTCGGCGGTCCCGGCATACCAAGCTTCCTGAAGGCGCTGCTGGGCAGGCAGGATATCGACAAACTCGCCCAGTTCGGCTCGTAAGAACCCCCAACCCTGCTGAATATGCCGAATTAACGAGTCCGCTTTATATTGCGTTAATACGCCAACTTGTCTGATGCCCGAGTTTATGCAATTTGAAAGTGGGAAATCGATAATTCGAAATTTGCCTCCGAAAGGCACGGCCGGTTTGGCTCGCCACTCGGTCAGCTTATGTAATCGTGTTCCGCGGCCTCCAGCCAGAATAAGAGCCAAAGTATGCCTAGTAAGGCGGCTGACGAAACGGGACGCATGCATCGACTCTGGCATGAAAGGCTCCTTTAGACTGTGCCATCCACTGGGGGCGCAAATTTGATACCATAACGCCCAGGTGTTTCGGGCATTTGCCAACGGCTATATTTTACTATCAGAGGCCAAATAAAGTGAACTCGACCGACACACAATCCGCGAACGAAGCCGGCGGCGTTTTGCCTCAGATGGATTCTGAATTGCAGCGGATCGTTCTGGCGCGCCACCACGATCCGTTTGCGGTTTTGGGTCGGCATCGGACCGAGGGTGGCGATGTCATCCGGGCGATTGTTCCGCAAGCCGAGACGGTGCGGATCGGGGAGCGAGGCCCGGACATGCAACGCATTCCCGGCACCGATGTGTTCGAATGTCATCTGGATCATGATTCCGTTCCCGAGCATTACCGCCTGTTATGGACGGACAAGTCGGGGCAGCCGCAAAGCCATATCGACCCGTATACGTTTCCGCCGCAGCTTTCCGACTTCGACCTTTACCTTTTCGGCGAAGGCAAACATTGGCATATCTATCGTATCCTCGGTGCCCATCCGCACACCGTGGACGGGATCGACGGCATCCTGTTCGCAACATGGGCGCCGAACGCGGAGAGAATCAGCGTGGTGGGCGATTTCAATGCCTGGGACGGGCGGCGGCATCCGATGCGGGTCCGGGGCAACAGCGGAGTGTGGGAACTATTCATTCCCGAGCTCGAACCCGGAACGCTGTACAAATTCGAAATTCGCAACCGCCAGCAGGGTACCGTTCTTTTAAAAACCGATCCTTACGGCCGGCAGTTCGAGCTACGCCCGAATACCGCTTCCTTGGTCGTGCCCGACCGGGCTTACGATTGGAATGACGACGATTGGATGGAACACCGCGCGAACCGCGATTGGCTCCACGAGCCCATGTCCGTTTATGAGGTCCACTTAGGGTCTTGGCGGCATGATGCCGAAGGCGAATTTCTAAACTACCGGGAGCTGGCCAGGCAACTCGTGGCCTATGTCAAGGAGCAGGGCTTCAGCCATATCGAATTACTGCCGATCACCGAGCATCCTTTCGATGGATCGTGGGGTTATCAAACCACCGGCTATTTTGCGCCCACCAGCCGTTTCGGTACTCCGGAGGATTTCCGCTACTTCGTAGATTACTGCCATCAAAACGGAATCGGTGTCTTTCTGGACTGGGTGCCCGCTCATTTTCCGAAGGACGCGCACGGGTTGGCCTGGTTCGACGGTACGCCGCTATACGAACACGAGGACCCGCGGCTCGGCGAACATCGCGACTGGGGTACGCTGATCTACAACTACGGCCGAAACGAAGTCCGCAATTTTCTGATCGGCAGTGCGTTATTCTGGCTGGAAGAATTTCACCTCGACGGACTTCGCGTCGATGCGGTCGCCTCGATGCTTTACCTGGATTATTCCCGTGAACCCGGCGACTGGATCCCCAACAAGTACGGCGGCAACGAGAATCTGGAAGCGATCGCCTTTCTGCGCGAGCTCAATACCGTGACGCACCAGCAATTTCCAGGCACGCTTATCATGGCCGAAGAATCCACCGCCTGGCCGCAGGTGACCCGTCCCACCTGGACCGGGGGGTTGGGCTTTTCGATGAAATGGAACATGGGCTGGATGCACGACACCTTGCTCTACATGAGCAAGGACCCCATCCATCGCCATTATCATCACGATCAGCTGACCTTCGGCTTGCTGTACGCGTTCACGGAGAATTTCATACTGCCGTTCTCCCATGACGAAGTCGTCCACGGCAAGGGTTCGATGCTGCAAAAAATGCCGGGAGACGATTGGCAGCGTTTCGCCAATCTGCGTTTGCTGTACACCTTCATGTTCACTTATCCGGGCAAGAAGCTGCTGTTCATGGGCTGCGAGTTCGGTCAAGGCGGTGAATGGAATTTCAGCAAGGCTTTGGACTGGTATGTACTCGCGTACCCCAATCACAGCGGACTCAAGCAACTGGTGAGCGATCTCAACCGCCTTTATCGGGAAAACCCGGCGTTACATAGGTTCGATTTCGAACAAAAAGGCTTCGAATGGATCGATTGCCACGATGCGCCTCAGTCGACTCTGAGCTATCTGCGACGGTCCTCCGACGAGTTCGCGGTCATGGTGTTCAATTTTACCCCGGTGCCGAGGCAGAACTATCGCATCGGCGTGCCGGAGCCCGGCGTCTACCGAGAGATCTTCAATTCCGACTCGCGTCATTACGGCGGGAGTAATATCGGCAATAGCGCCGTGACCACGGAAGCAAAGGAATGGATGGGAAGGCCGTATTCCATCAGTCTTACACTGCCCCCTTTGGCCGGAATCGTTTTGACTTGCGAGGTTCTTAAGGAGGATGAACCGGAACCTCCCGAATGAAGAAAATACTCTTCGTCACCAGCGAGGCGTATCCGCTCATTAAGACCGGGGGGCTCGCCGACGTCTCGGGAAGCCTGCCGATAGCCTTAAAGGGCCTAGGCCACGATGTCCGCATACTGCTTCCGGGATATGCTTCGGCCATGGCGGCAGGTCATTTCGAACAGGTCCGACTGCTGCACGGCGATGGCGAAATTGCCATTCTGGAAGGCGTTCTGCCCGGTTCGACGGTACCGGTTTGGCTGCTCGCCCATCCCCAGTACTTCGGGCGGTCCGGCAATCCATATTTGGGGCCGGATGGAAAACCCTGGCCCGACAATCCCGAGCGGTTCTCGTTGTTGTGCCATGTTGCCGTGGAGATGGCCATGAATCGGCTGGGACTCCGATGGAAGCCCGACATCGTGCACTGCAACGATTGGCAAACCGGTTTGGCACCCGCGTTGCTCAGCGACGAGCCGGGACGGCCAGCCACCGTTTTCACGATCCACAATCTCGCCTATCAGGGAGTCTTTCCTCACGAAACCTTCGTCAAGCTGCGCTTGCCGAATCGATTTTGGTCCAGTCAGGCGCTGGAGTTTTACAACCAGTTGTCCTTCATCAAAGGAGGATTGGTTTTCGCCGACCGGATCACTACCGTGAGCCCTCACTATGCCGAGGAGATTCAGGGAGAGGAGTTCGGTGCCGGACTCGAAGGCTTGCTCAAGCATCGCCGGGAGCGGCTCAGCGGCATACTCAACGGTATCGATGCCGACGCTTGGAATCCGGCCACCGATCCCTTCATTGGGACGAATTTCGACATCGATTCGCTGGAAAAAAGGCCGGCCAACAAAGCGGCGTTGCAGCGGGCGTTCAAGCTGGCGGAGGATGACGGGATCGTTTTGATGGCTTGGGTCGGGCGCTTGGTTCAGCAAAAAGGCATCGATCTCGTGATCGAGCTTCTGCCCAAGCTGATTCGGATGCCCATTCAGCTCGTCATCGTGGGCAGCGGCGAAGCCCGATACGAGCAGATTCTATTGCACTGGGCACGTCTGTATCCCGATCGTATCGCGGTCAAGCTGGGTTACGACGAGCCGAGCGCGCACCTAATCGAAGCCGGTACCGACCTATTCCTGATGCCTTCCCGGTTCGAGCCCTGCGGTCTCAATCAGATGTACAGCCAACGCTACGGGGCCGTGCCGGTCGTACGTCATGTGGGCGGTTTGGCGGATACCGTGGACGATGCCAACGCCACGAATCTGACGATGGGCCGGGCTACCGGGGTGGTTTTCCGCGATGCTGCCGCCGATGATTTGTTCCACGCCTTGAATCGAGGTTTCGTGCTTTGTCAGAATAAGGTGCTTCGGGAGAAGGTCCAAAAAGCCGGTATGAGCAAGGATTTTTCTTGGCAGCAAAGCGCTCAGCGTTATCTCGATTTGTACGATCGGGCCATGGCCGATCGCCTGACTGCCGACAGCTTGCTGCGTCTCGACGTGGAAACCTAAGCTTTTCGTGCCGATATGTGGCTACGTCTCGCCTTTATCGCAATCGCCGTCACAGTCTCGAATGCCCCGGCCGCCGCTCAGGATTTGTCGACCATCGAGCTGTTCCACCGTCCGTCGGATGAGATGGTGCCGTTGATCCAGCCCTTGCTGGGGCCGGGCGATGTCGTGATCCCCGCCCGCGATCGGCTTATTCTGAAGGCCGACCCCGGAAAGGTCGAAGAAATCCGCGACTTGGTTCGGCAGCTCGATAAAAGTTCGCACAGACTTCTGATCACGGTCACTCAAGGCCGTGATCTGTCCACGGAAACCTTGAATGCGCAGGGGCGTTTGCGCGGACGGATCGATCTGAACCGTCCGGCCGATTCGGATATTCGTATCCGCGGGCATCTTTATCAGTCGGAAGGCCGCGATTCAGCCGGCCACACGCAACAGTTGCAGACTCTGGAGGGGCGATCCGCCTATATCGAAGTCGGAGAACAGATCCCTGTTCCGACTCAATCCTATTACGGCTATGGGTACGGCTACAGCGAAAACATCGAATACCGGCCGGCAACCACCGGATTTGCGGTAACGCCCAGATTGTCCGGCAGCGAGGTGATCATAGAGCTGTCGCCTTGGTCCGACCGGCTCAGCCGGGACCGGTTCGGCGTCATCGACACGCAAAGCGCACACACGGTAATACGGGCCGCGCTCGGCGAATGGGTCGAGATCGGCGGACAAGTGGAAACGTCCGTCCGCGAAGAAAGCGGGCTCGCCAGCCGAAGCTATTCCACCCGCAGCCAGCAAAACAGGATTTTTCTCAAGGTCGAGGATTTGGACGCGGGTAAGCCTTGACGACCATTATTCCTCCCTCAACGCCAAGGCCGGAGTTAGTCTGCTAGCCCTCCATGCCGGATAGAGTCCGGCGATCAACGCCGCGGTAATCGAAAGAAGCGGCGCTTGCCACAGCTCCACGCCGGAAACCGCCAAATCCATGCTCCAGCCGAAAGACCGAAGGTTGATGACCTTGACCAGTGCCATGGCCAGGGCGAACCCCAGGGGCAGTGCAAGAACCCCGGCGCAAAGGCCCAGAAAACTGGTTTGCGTGAGCACGAGGCCGATCAGTTGCCGCGGCGTCATTCCCAGCGATCGCAGCACGGCGAATTCCCGCGTCCGTTCGAGCTGTATCGCCAGCAGCGCGCTCAGGATCCCGATCAGCGCGACCCCGACGGCGAGGAGGCGCAGCACATGGGTGACGGCGAAGGTGCGTTCGAAAAACTCCATCGAGGCTTGCCGGATTTCGATATTCGAACGGATCAGCACGGTGCCGGGTTGCCGAGTCAGGTCCTGTATTTTCGCTTTTACCGCTTCTGCCGTAATCCCGCTTGCGAGATAAAGGCCGAGCGAGGTTACGCCGGTATCGTTCCAAAGGTCCGCATACAAGTCCCGTCGCAGGACTGCGAGTCCCTGATCCGAGCGGTAATCGAAAAAGACTCCGGCGATGACAAACGGCTTCGGACCTCGTGACGTGCTCAACATTAAGGAATCGCCGGCTCCCAGCCCGTGCCGCGTGGCAAAAGGTTCGGAAACGATGACGACCGGCTCGGCCATAAACCGCTTCCAAACCGTCTGATCGTCGGCCGATTTGAAACGGAACGTCGGCCGCTCCGGGTAAGCCGGCTGAAACGCCAGGAGCTCGATGCGGCCGACTGAGGATTCGGCGAAGGTCCGGCGTCCGAGGCTGAAGCCCGCGATGCCGGGCAAGCGGACGGCGTCCTCCAGCAGGGATGAGGGCAAGGGTTCGCTCGCGATGCCGGTTTCCGTGGGACGGGCCACGTAAAGATCGGCCTGAAGCAGTTGTTGCAGCCAATCGGCGATGGTGAAGCGAAAGCTCTCCACCATCATGCCGACGCCGATGGCGACGGCTACCGAAATGCTCAATGCCGCCGTCGCCAAACCGGTTCGGCTCAAAGCGGCGGACGTACCTCGGATGGCCAGGCGGACGATTGGCCTGGCGGTGCGCGGACACAGTCTGGTGAGCCCCAGCATCGCTGCGGGGATAAAGAGCGCATAAGCCCCCGCCAGCAGGAAGATCCCGACTATCGCCGTAATCAGACCGGCCGCCGGCCAGTTCAGGAGGAAGACTCCGAGGATTCCGCTTGCTATCCCCAATAAAGTCAATTTCGGCAGCCACCGGCGCACGCTCTGTTCCAGGCCGGAGCGGCGCTGGGCGCGGACCGGCCGGGTCGAAGCCGCATCCAGGGCGGCGGGCAATGCCGCCAATACCGAGGCCGAGATTCCGATCGACAGGCTGCGCAGTAAAGCCGCAGGAGAGACCGAAAACTCCGTCACCGTGACGACGAAATACATATCGCTGATGGTGCGGGTGATTTGATCCAGGAGACCGCGAGCCGCGACCAATCCCAGCATCAATCCGAGCAAGCTGCCGAAGAGACCGAGCAGTCCGGATTCCAACAGGATTTCGCTCATGACCTGTCTGCGAGTGACTCCGACGATGCGGAGATTGGCGAGCAGCGGGCGGCGTTGCAGCACCGTGAAGGTCATCGTGTTGTAGATCAGGAAAAGGCCGACCAGCAGCGCCATCAGACTCATGGCTTTCAGGTTGATTTCGAAGGCATGGGCCATGCGCGCGGTTGCGGTGTTTCGTCCCGCGGCATCGATCAGCGCGGCGTTTTCGGGCAGCATGCCGCGTAGCTTCTCCAGTTCGCGGGATTCGTCGGGCAAGACGAGGTCGATGCGGTCGAGCCCGCCGATCTTGCCCAGTATCTCCTGGGCCGTGGCGATGTCGGCGAGCAGCAGGCCTTCCAAAGCGGGATCGGGCTTTTCCTCGGGATCGACATAGCCGACCACGCGTACCGTCCGCGGCGTGCCCGCGACCTCCACGGTCAGGTTGTTGCCGGGGCCGATGTTGAGCCGCTGGGCGGTGACACGGGAAATCAGCGCCGTATCGGGCTCCGTCAGAAGATCGACCATCGCGGCGAACGAGGATCGAGTGAGCCCTTGCCGTATCGGGCTTTCAGCGAAGGGGTCGAAGCCGGCGAGTCGCAGGGTCTGATCGTGCGCCGCGACATAGCCCTCGACGACGGGCGCCATGGGCACATCGCCTAAATCCCGTCTGAGCTTGGGATAAAGCGTCTCGTCGAGGAGTCCGATCCCGGCGACGATGTGATGGGTAGTCTTGCCGGTCAGCGCGCTCATCGACAGCTGAAAGGCGCGGCGCGAACTCTCTACGGCCAAATCCACCGAAACCAGCATCGCTACCCCGAGGGCGATCCCCAGAATCGCCAGCACGAGCTGTAGCGGATGCCGGTAAAAGTGCCGGCGATTGGCTTTGTTCAGCAGCGTCATCGTGACATGAGCCTGCCGTCCCGCAGCTCCCACACCGCATCGGCGCGCTCGGCCACTTCCCGGCTGTGGGTGGCGACCAGCAAAGTCTTGCCGCGCCTTCTGACGGCGTGATCGAGGAGATCCAGAATGTGCCGCCCCGTCGCGCTGTCCAGATTGCCGGTCGGTTCGTCGGCGAGAATCAGCGAGGGATCGTGCACCAGCGCCCTAGCCAGGGCGACCCGCTGCTGCTCGCCCCCGGAAAGCGAATCCGGATAGCTGTCATGCCGGTCGGCCAAACCGACTTCTTCGAGCAGCGTAACTGCCCGGCGCCGGGATTCGTCGGCGGAAAAACCGTTCAATTCGGCGGGCAGGGCGACGTTTTCCAGCACCGTCAAGGTCGGCAGCAGATTGAAGAACTGATATACGAAGCCGATATGGCTGCGCCGGAACAGGGTTCGCTCCGGTTCGCGCAGCCGGTTCAGATCGAGATCTCGAACAATGATCGATCCGGAGTCTGCCACGTCCAGACCTGCGATCAGATTCAAAAGAGTCGATTTCCCCGATCCGCTCTGTCCCAGCAAGGCCACGAAGCGCCCTTCGCCGATGTCGCCGTCGATACCCTGGAGCACCGGACGCAGTCGGTCGCCTTCCCGATAACCATGAGTCACTCCGCGCAGCATCAGCAGCGGTCGCTCGGAATGGATGGCGGCGGGGGCTTCGGTATGCAAATCGCTGTTGGTGATCGGGTGGTTTCGCCCTACGACGGTAAGTCGAAGTAATGGATGCTGAACAGATTGCAGTCGTCCAGCCAACATCCCCGGACCCTGAAGCCCGCCGTCCGGGCGAGTCGTTGAAACTCTTCGACCGTGTACTTGTAGGAGTTTTCCGTGTGTACCGATTCGCCGTCGGCAAATGTGAGGAATTCTCCGGCCAGGCGAATTTCTTGCGCGCCGCGGCTGATCAGGTGCATCTCGATGCGGCTTTCTCGGACATTGTAGAAGGCGTAATGATAGAACCGACCGGGATCGAAATCGGCGTCCAACTCGGTGTTGAGGCGGTGCAACACATTCAGGTTGAACTCACGGGTCAGTCCTTGCGCGTCGTTGTAGGCCCGATGCAGCACCGCCGGATCCTTCTTGAGATCGACGCCGATCAGCAAACCGCCGTCCGGTTCCACGAGTCGAGCGACCCGTCGAAGAAAAGCCAGAGCCTCTCCGGGCTCGAAATTACCGATGGTCGATCCGGGAAAAAACACGACTTTTTTCGATTCGGCCGAAGCCGGAGGCGGCTCGAACGGTTCCAAGCCGGCGGTATAGTCCATGCACATCGCATGCACGCGCAACCATGGGTATGCGGCTCCCAGCGCCTGAACCGAAAGTTTCAGATGATCCTTGGAAATATCCATCGGCATGTAGACGGCTGGGTGCAGGGTTTCCAGCAGGAGCTGCACTTTTTGGCTGTTGCCGCTGCCCGGCTCGATGAGGATGCAGTCCTTGCCGATGGTTTCCGCGATCTCTTGAGCGGAGTCGCGGAGGATGCCGACTTCGGTGCGAGTCGGGTAATACTCGGGCGTCTCGCAAATGGCCTCGAACAATTCGCTGCCCCGCTTATCGTAGAACAGTTTCGGGGGCAGCCGTTTTTTCGGGCTGAAGAGGCCGCTCAATACCTCGTCGAGGATATCCGCCTGCGCCGGCTCCCGGTCCGTGAATCGGATGCGCCGAGCGGTCATGAGCCATCCTCCGCCAGGCGGATGCCGGTAAACTGCCAGCGGTCCGGCGGATAAAAAAAGTTTCGATAAGTGGTGCGGATGTGCGACTCCGGCGTCGCGCACGAACCGCCTCGGAGCACCATCTGATTGCACATGAACTTGCCGTTGTATTCGCCGATCGAGCCGGCCAGCGGCTTGAATCCGGGGTAGGGCGCATAAGGGCTCCGGGTCCATTCCCAGACGTCTCCGAAAATCTGCGCGATATCGCCTCCTGCCGTTTCCGAAGTCGCAGCGGGATGATAGCGGCCCGATTCGCGGAAATGACCCCGAATCGCACAACGGGATGCGGCGCATTCCCATTCCGCTTCGGCCGGCAGGCGCTTGCCCAGGAAACGGGCATAGGCGTCCGCTTCGTAGAAGCTGACGTGGCAAACGGGTTCGCTTTCGTCGAGAGGGTGCATTCCCGACAAAGTCATCAGCCACCATTCGCCCTCGATGTTCTCCCAGTACAGCGGAGCCTGCCAGCCACGCTGCCTGACTGCCGCCCAACCGTCGGAAAGCCACAATTCCGCCCGCCGATAGCCGCCGGCCTCGACGAACTCCAGGTATTCGCCGTTGGTGACGAGGCGCGAGGCGAGGCGGTAGTCCCGGAGGTAAACCTTGTGGCGGGGTGTTTCGTTGTCGTAGGCGAAGCCGGCGCCCGCATAGCCGATCTCTTCGATGCCGCCGCCGTAGTCCAGCCATTCCAATGCCGGTGCTGCCGGAGCTCTCGGATGGTTCGCGGGGCGGTAGGCCGGGCGCAGGGGATTGACGGCAAAGTTGTACTTGATATCGGTGAGGAGAAGTTCCTGGTGCTGCTGCTCGTGATTCAAGCCGAGCAGGAGGCGCGAGGCGATTTCATCCTTGTCCGACGTCGGCGGGGCAGTCAGCAATTCAGCCATGGCTTCGTCCACGTAAGCGCGATACCGGTAGATTTCCTCTACGGTGGGCCGCGCCAACAGGCCCCTCTGAGGCCGTGGAAAGAAGCTTCCGACGGTTTCGTAATAAGAATTGAACAAATAACCGTATTGTTTGTGGAAGAGCCGGTAAGATTTCAGGTAAGGGATTAGCAGGAAGGTTTCGAAGAACCAGGTGGTGTGGGCCAGATGCCACTTCGGCGGACTGACGTCGGGCATGGCCTGGATGACGTAATCCTCGGTGGCCAACGGCGCGCACAAGGTTTCGCTGTCCCTGCGAATGGCGCGGTAGTCCTCGAGCAAGGCATCGGCCGGATTCTCTTTGCGCGCGAAGCGAGCGGAACGATCGGCTTGTATCATGTTTTACCTCCCTGGATCGCAGGGGGCATTCTAAAACGCCGAGCCTTTCAAGGCTAACCGTAGTGTTACTACAAGGAGTAATCCCATTCGGGATTCGAGTGAACATTACGTAGGGTGGGTTAGCGAAGCGTAACCCACCGATCCGAAGTCGCTCGGTGGGTTACGGCCTCGCGGCCTAACCAACCCTACAAAATTCATTCCTGATTGAAAGCGATTTGGAAGAAATTCCGGAGCAAGAGGAGAATCTGTCAGAGCACTTTGAAACAGTGCAGTGCTTGACGGAAAGCGATCGTTGTCAGAATGTCAAAACAACCGTTTTTTTCTGTCCGAATCGATTCATATTCGATTATCGGAAATTCGGCGTCGAATCAGAACTGTTCACGAAACCCCGTCCACCACTCGCCGTCAGCCCGTGTCAAAAAAGCTTGACCTGCATGAACGGCAGCCGTCACCTCGCTTCTGCGGGCATGCACCAAAGCCAGCGTCGGCGCCCGGTGATAGCTGCGGCACCGGTTGCGATACAGCGGATCGATAAGCCAGGCTTCCAGCCGGCCCTGCACGGCCGTCGTGCCGTGGCGGTCGGCATCGAGCAGCAGGGATGCGAAAATTTCGTTCTCGTTATTTTCGTCCGCGACGATCTGCATCACCTCCGCGATGCGGCTGGGCGAAAGGTAATAAAGATACCAACCCGACAGCTTACCGTTCGAATCGCGGACCTGCCGTCCGATCAGCGGACCCCGCGAGGTCACGCTCGACATCTCGTCCAGCAGCCAGGCCAGATAGGATTTGCCGTAATCGGGGTGAAGACGCCAGCGCGCCGAGAGCCTAGGCCAAGCCGCCGCCATGGCTTCCGGCGCGAGATCTTCCTCGACAAGCTTTTCGGTGGAACGTGCCGGACGCAACATGCCGTTTTTCAAGAGACTCCGTGCCGCACCGTCGAGCAGCACCGAAAGCGGTCGGGACATGCTTACGACCGGCCTGAGAGCAGGATGCTTCCGGCCGATGTATTGGCTGGCGAATGCCGCCGGCCGGAGTAACCGTATCCAGCCCAAGGAGTGCAGGTGCGCGGTCTGTCCTCCCAGTTGCTCCCACAAATAACGCCCCTGGTCGTTTGCGCCGTCGGTAATCGATAAATCCTGAGGACCGCCGAGAAAGTGCCGAAGCAGGAATACGCCGGCGCCCTTGGCCCTTGCCTCCGGAAGTGTCGCGAACGGTCCGCTGCACGCCATGCGTATCGGCCGGCCGTCGAAGATCATCCGCTGCACGCTCACTCTCAGAAATCCGCCGATTCGGCCTTGAGCATCCTCGTAGACCAGCGACGGAATCTCGGGATCGTAGCCTGGCGGATCGAGACACATGCGGCGTACGTAGTCGGCCAGTCGGTCCGGTGCCGCGGAGCGATCCGAGCGGAATACCCGTTCGAGGACTGCCGCTACCGCCGCGATGTCATTAGACGTGAGCGGGCGAATGGACTGGCGCCGCAGACTCCTGACTCGCGCCGGCTCAAGCGACATCGGTGAGATTCCGCCGGCTTTCGATATAAGCCGCAATTCGGCTTACCGAGCGAAATTTTTCCAGGTTCAGATCCAAGTCGTCGATCGATACCGAGATGCCGAACTCCCGCTCCAATTGAGCGATCAAGTTGACGAGCAGTAGAGAATCCAGCAATCCGGCGTCCACCAGATCGGTATCGGGCTCGGGAATTTCGATGTTGAGGCGATCGAAGAGGAGGCGCGTAACGGCTTGCATCAGTGACTCGGTGCTTTGAGGCATTTTGTTCTCCGGTGCTCATGGGCCAATAAATCGAATAGCAGACGGTCCAGGTATCGATCGCCCAACCGGTGACAGCGTCGTTGCCGCCCGATCGGTCGAAAACCGGTTTTCTCCAGAACGCGGATCGACGCGACGTTTCCCTCCACGGCCCACGCGTTAATCGCTTGCAGCCCCAAGCTGCCGAAGCCGTGGTCCAGTAACTGGCGGACTGCCTGGGTCGTATAACCGCCGGTTGCGTACGTCTTGTCGCCGAGCACGTACCATAAAGTGGCGGTTTTGAAGAAATCCGTGATGCTGCTGAGCCCGACGATGCCAATCGGCTGTTCGCTCTCCGGCGGCGCGAAAAGGCGTAAACAGTGGATGTCGCGCTGGACCATCACCTGTAACAGCATTGGCGTCAGGATTTGCACGTCGCCGCCGAAGTCCAGCCATCGATAGTTCTCTTCGGCAGCGAGCCAGTCGGCGGCGGTCGCCAACCACTTGCCGTCAAGGTTCCACAGCTGTGTCATGTTGAAAGAGGCTCCGCAAACGAGGCCGGTCGATTTTGCCGTTGGCGTTCTTGGGGAGTCGCTCCAGTGGCAGCCAATGCATCGGTAACGCATAGCCCGGGAGCAATCGAGACGCCTGCTCTCGCAAATGGGCTGCCGACACCGTTGAACCCTGCCGCGGTACGTAGGCGCAGCAGATGGCATTGCCCTCGAATCCGTCGGTCGGCATGGCTACTACGGCACATTCTTCTAGGCTCTCGATCGAATAGAATGCCGCTTCGACTTCTCCGAGCTCGATCCGGTAACCACGGCTCTTGATCTGGGTGTCGGCGCGTCCGACGAAATAGAAAAGGCCATCTTCTCCCCGTTTCGCCAAATCGCCGGTCTTGTAGATGCGATCTTCGGGATTTGCCGCGCGGGGATTGGGCAGAAACGCCGCAGCGGTCTTTTCCGGGGCTTTCCAGTAACCGGGGCTCAGGCCCGCTCCCCCGATGTACAAATCGCCGATTTCGCCGGGCGGAACTTCGTTCAGGTTCGAGTCCAGCACCAGCAACTCTTCGCCGGCGCAAGCGGTGCCGATCGGAATAGGCGCCAGCTCGCTCCGCGGGCATTCAGGTACGGTGTAATAACTGCTCGCTATGGTCGTTTCGGTCGGACCGTAAAGATTGGTGAACCGGACATGCGGCAGTCGCTGCATGAAATGGATGAGGGTCGGAGTGGGCAATACCTCGCCGCACCACAACATCCGTTTGAGCATGGGAAAGTCGTTCTGCGTCACGATGCCGTGCTTGGCCATAAGGTTCAATACCGATGGGACCGAAAACCATTGGGTCAACTCGGCCGAGCGGATGAATTCGGCGAGTTTGTGCGGCAATAAATTGAGCGCAGACGGGATCATGTGCAGCTCGGCTCCCGCCGAAAGCGTGCCGTAGATGTCGAACATGGACAGATCGAAATGCAAGGGCGTATGGCCCGAAATCCGGTCGCCGGGTTCGATGCCGAAGTAACTCCGTGCCCACTCCACGAAGGCGATCACGTTACGATGAGTGATGACCACCCCCTTGGGGACGCCCGTCGAGCCGGAAGTGAATAGAATGTGGGCGATATCGAGCCCGTTGTTTTCGGTCTCCGGCGGTACGGAAGGATATGTGTCCACCTCGGTCATATCGAAGCATGCGGTGAATTTCCGTCCGTTCAAGCGATATTGCTCGATCGAGCCGATCATCATGGGGTAGTCGCCGATCTCTTCAAGGATGTCATCCAAGAGTTTCACCGCCTCGGACGAGACCAGCGCTCCCCACGGCTCGGAAATTCTGATCATCGGTGCCAGGCGCGCGGGGGGGCTGGTCAGATCGATCGGAACATAAACCGCATCTGCCTTGAGCACGCCTAGCATGGCCACGACGGCAGCCGGCGATTTAGGCAGCAACAGACAAATTCGATCGCCGCGGCGGCAACCGGCTTTTAGCAAATGCCAAGCCAAGCGCGAGCTCGCTGAATCCAGTTCTCCGTAAGTCAAAGAGGAACTTCCCAGGGTAACGGCAATGGCATTTGGGCGCAGCTCGGCCTGTCGGGATACGTAATCTTGCAACAGTTCGGGCACGGTGCTTACCCCTTTAGGGATTCTAGGGCTTCGCGAAAAACGACTGCCGTATGCTCCAGTTCTTCCTCGCTGGGCGGGATATCGAGAATGAAAGTAAGATGGCCGAGCCTGACGTAGCTGGCGATTTCCCGTGCCACCCGTTCGTAACAGCCCACCAGATAAGGGCAAAACGTCTGGTAATTGTGGAAGGGGCCGAGCCAATAGGGGTTATCGTCGTCCACGGCCGCTGCATGCGACGACAGCTGTTTATGCCAGTCGGAGTCCGACACTTTCATTGCGAGATGATGGGTCAGCTGCCCTTCGCGGGTTTCCGGAAAACGCTCTAAGGCGGCCCGCCATGCCTGCTCGGCCGAGGAACGTGCCACGATGCCCACCCGAACGCCGCAGGGCACTCCGATATCCTTTTCTACGCCTCGCTCTTCATTTGGAGGCAAGGGGTACTTGATCGCGGTTGCGCCTATCGCGTGAGCCGCCGCCATACCGGCATCCGACGAGCCCGATATCAGGATGCCGGGCTGCAGCGAAGGCGGCAGCGACGGAGACATCTTGAGATTGTGGACGTGGTAATACTTTCCCTCGAAGCTTATGCCCGCCGGGCTCTCCAGCAGTTGCCGGATAATCGTCGTGTACTCGACCGTACGCGCGTAGCGCTGGTCATGGGGCGTATCATCGCCAAGGGCCGACAGATCGTTGCGGAAGCCGCCGGCCAGCATGTTCAAATAGACACGCCGCCCGTACAGAAATCCTAGCGTCGCGACTTTCTTCGCGGCCGTATAAGGGTGCATATAGATCGGCTGAACGGCCACCAGCGGAGCTAAGGTCGCAGTGTGTTCCAGAATGATTTGACTCACCAGCCACGGGTCCGCCAGCGAGTTGTCGGTGTAGACCAGAATGCCTCGGCATCCGATACGCTCGCTCCAGCGGGCTACCTCGATGACACGCTGTCGATAGGATTTCGGATCGCCGGTAGTGGATTGAGGGCAGGTCGAGAAAACGTCGATCGCGTCAAGACCGATGCGGCTTTCTCCGGAAAAATCGGCAGATGCACTGTTACGCTGAAGCTGCGACATAAAGCCTTCCTTGGAAATGTCGTTCCAGATCGTTGGTTAAAGCCTGCCTAGCGTGCGCAAAGCGGCCATTGTCCTTTTCGGCCGGGCAGTCGGATCGCGATTGGGCTTGACGCTTTTTCGATTCGGTGTCCGTGAATCTCTGAGTCAAGAATTGGCGTGTCGTTGCCCGATCGATACGTTCATATAAACGTCTTGTGGTCCGGTTCGCCCATTCGTACGTTTACCTATCTTGTCGGGTACGCCGTCTTCAAACGGTCAGCAAAATAGCGCTGCATGAATCGGCCCGTCATCGGCAGAATGGCGACGCCGAGGGATACGTAACCTAACCGGATTCTGCGCCATGCTTCTTGCATGCCCGAAAAATCACTCCGCTGTCGTACTCGGTCCAGGTAGAGCAGGATGGCGTCGCGTGCCCGGCCCGCATGCCCGGATGCCAGATTGTCGATGGTCTGGTGAAGTTGAATGATGGTGGGATCGATTCCGTAATGGCGGAGAATATCCGCAACCTGCATATAGCCGGCCCCGAGTCCGCTCAACTCGATGGCGAGATTGAGACCCAGCAGTTCCGGGAAATAGCGGTCCTTGAGCAGCCCGATAGCCAGCATGTAAACCGGCAATTCAAACGCGGCGTCGGTTAATCTTCGATCCTGGGCGAAGCCTTCGGTCTCGAACTCGGGAATCGCCAAGTCCAAGCTCTCCAGCAGCCGTCGATAGACATTGGCATGATTGCGTCCCGGTCTGCCGTTTCCCACCTCGTCGGCATAGATATGCAACAGATGCCGTTCGATCTCGCCGAGATTTTCGGAGGCCGTCGGAATGGCGGCCAGCCAGCAGCCGTCGACCAGAATGGACGGCGCCAGTTGCAGAATTGCCCAAAGACAAAACTCCCGCCCAATCCTGGGATTGCCGTTCAGGGGACGATAGCGCGCGGCTTCCTGCCGATAAGCGGCTTCTATCCACTCGCTGAAGGCCGCCGGATGATAATGGCGCAAAGAACGACGGATCGGTTTCAGCAAGTCCAGCCATCGGCTGCGGCCAAGAATGCGCTTCACCGCGATCGTCGCTTCGGGCGGGCAGTCGCCGGCGGATTCGGCACGGAGCAGCGCGGAGAAGAGCCGTCGGCGGCTCATGGCAGGCGGCGAGGGCTGGTGTTTTTTCGGTCCAGCCCGTGCGTTCTGTGGAGTTGGCACTGCACGGGGTTCGCTAATGGACCGGCGAGCCGTTTCGCCGGCGTCGATTGCTTCCGATTCGGCATCGGGATTTTCGATCCAGTTGAGACAGGACCGCCGTTCCTCTTCGGTGAACACGCCGAACATGGCGCCACCGAATTGCATGGCTCGAATCAGCCGGCCGGCGGCTGGACATCGGAGATCCACATAAGGCGAGGTGCGCAATGCTTCGAGCATCGCACCGGGATCGTCCTCGGCCTGTGCCAGCCATTGATCAAGGCTACGCTCTTGGAGCATCACCCGACGATGGTAGCCGATGGCGTACCGGCGCTTCGCCCTAACGATGTCGGCCATGGCGTCGGCGGCCGTCGGGCGTCGATTCCGGTCGGCGGAGAAAGCGAGCAGAAGTGATTCGAACGCATGGCGGTAGAGGTGCCAGCCGGCGCGGATACGCGCCAAGTGGCCGTATTCCCGGAGGTGGGACTCCAACGCAGCTGATGCCAAAGGGCGGACAGCGTTCGAAAATCGTTCCCGTGCCGAAATCCAAGCGGTTTCAGGGCTATCCGAGAGAGTAGCCCACCAAGCCGAATCCAAAAAGCAATGAGCAAGGGTGTAGCCCAGCAGCTCCGGAAAGAAGGTACGGGGTTTGTGCATCAGGCCGAGATGGAGGCAGGGCATGCGCAGGGCGAAATCGGGGAAACGCCGGTCGCTGAAAAAAGTAGGGCTGTAAATGGCCGGGAGCGTTATGGTCGAATTCGTCAACAAGCTCCGGAAATGTAGGGAAAGGGGCGGTGAGTCGTCCTCCAGCCCGATCGTTCGGCAGTAAATCGCAAATAGGTGACCGTGCGCGGACAAATGGCCCGTGGCCGGCTGGGATACGCGGGCCAGCCACGCGCCTTCGAGCAACGCGCTTGGACTGAGAGCCAAGAGCAACGATCGTCGTTCGGCTGGGTCGGCGACATTCGGCGCGTTAACCGGCACCCAGGTTTCGAGTTGGAAGTCGGGTCGATTTTGCTGCTCTTGAGCTTCGATCAAAGCGGCTTTCACGAACTCTTCGGCGGTTTGCAGAGTTCCTCGATCGGGAGGATCGTTCAGCAGAACCTGGCAAAGAGAGCGGAAATCCGGCGACGCGGTCATGGCTGAAGACCTGGCTTGGTGAACAGATGATCGTCGATGACCAGGGCGTCGAGGCCGGACGTGAGCAATACGCCGGCGGCGTCCTCCACGCTGTGCACGATGGGTTTGCCCATGACGTTGAAGCTGGTGTTGAGCAGGACCGGCACGCCGGTTCGTCGATGAAATTCGCCGAGCAGCGCATGAAAACGCGGATTCCAGTCTTGCTTGAGCGTTTGCAGCCGACCGGTGCCGTCGACGTGGACCACGGCGGGCACCCGGTCAAGTACGGTGGGCCTGAAGCGCAGGGTACGATCCATATAGGGGCTTTCCTGGTAGTTTTCGAAGAAATTCGGACCGTGCTCGTGCAGAACGACCGGCGCATAGGGACGGAAGCGTTCGCGGAATTTCACGTCTCGGTTGATGCGCTCGCCCATGTCCCGCGACCTGGGGTCGGCCAGAATGGAACGATTGCCCAGCGCGCGGGGGCCGAATTCGGCGCAGCCTTGAACCCAGCCCAAGATTTTTCCCTGGGCCAGAAGATCCGCGGCAGCGGTTATTACGGCTCCATCCGGCAAGTGTCGAACCGGAAGTTGTGCGTACTGAGCGAGACGTTCAATGGCGTCGCGCTTGATGCGGCTACCTAAATAGGGCGAAAGGCGGCGGGGTTCCGTCCGGCTTTCCGGATGGTCGTCGTGAAACGCCAGCAGGGCTGCGCCTAAGGCGGTTCCGTCATCGGCCGGTGCCGGCGGGACGTACAGCGATTGGAACGGCGTATGTGCCAACAGCTGACCGTTGCAGACCGAGTTGAGCGCGCATCCTCCCCCGAAAGCCAGATTATCGGACGAGGCGAGTTCGTGGAGATTGGCGATGAGCCGGTTGACGGTCTCGGTGAAGAAATGCTGGCCGGTATGGGCCAAATCCGCGACAGCCTCCGGTGCTTGATTCTTCAATCTCCGACGGGTTATCAGGCGGTTCAGGTACTCGAAGAATCGTTCGTAATCGGGAGCCAGGCGCAAACCCTCGATCCGCATCGTGCCGCGCAGCCAGCTCAAGACCTCCTCGTCGATCCGTCCGTAGGACGCGAGCCCCATGACTTTCCATTCCTCGCCGCCTATCCAATCGAAACCGCATAGCTCGGTGAGCTTCATATAGTAGAATCCCAAGCTGAGCGGGCCGCGTGCTTCGAAGAGAGGTTTCAGGCGTCCGTTGCGATAGGCGAAGAACGCCATGGAGCCTTCCTCGCCATAAGAATCGATTACCGCGCAGGCTGCCTCGTCGAAAGGACTCCCGTAACACGCCAGCGCGGCATGGGTCAGATGATGGTCGTAATGGCGGAAACGGACGGATGCGCCGGGAAAGTCGCGGCCCAATGTGCGCGCCAGGTTGATCCCGATCCGCCGCATGGCGTGGTGCTGGCAAGCCAGCATGTGGTGGATCTGATGCATGTCCAGCCACGTGGTAAGCCGGCGTCCTTTGCCGCTCAGGATGCCCCGGGGCGACAGCCAGCCGAGCAGCTTTGCGAGCCTCTCGTAGATCGGCCGCGATTTGCGCCAGTTGCACGCGATGACGAATTCGTCGGCATCGCCGCAATGCTCGCGCAGAAGCTTAGGGATGAGGTATAGGTTGTCCGGCTCGCAATTCAGGGCGCGCTTGTATTGAAGGTGGCGTTCGGTAGCCTCCGCGAATAAGATCTCGCCCGCATCGTTCAGGATGGACAGCGCCGGATCGTGATAGGTCGTGCAGAGGCCAACATAATACGTTCGGGTGTCGTGTTTTTTCATTGCCGATTCCGAAGGTCTATGGACATTCTAACGAAAACTGCGGGGGACGGGATTTCGAGAACGACTCGTCTGCTGGATTTTCTACCGCCTTGGTGGTGCGGTTTCGGTCTCAGCCTTTTCATGCCGAGCTGCATTTTCGCGTTTTTGGCAACCGGTCCTCATCAAGCGGTTCAGGCCTTGGCCTGGACGCTGCCGTTCGGTGCGCTCTTTGCGGTCGATTGTTTCGGTCCTTCGGAACGGCGGTCGGTGCCTGCCGATGCTCCCCGCTGGTTTTTCGACGGAATCCTGTACGCGCTAGTTCTATTGCAGATATTGAACGTCCTTGCTTTGGGCCTCTTGGTCTCGCGACTCAGATGGGCCGGCCCGCTCGAAGTTGCGAATAGCCTGGGCGATCTGTTAGCCGTGCGAATCATGGCCGGAGCCAATTTTTGCTGTGCGGCCATTTGTCCCGCCCATGAATTCATCCACAGACGTCGCCATTGGCAGCGGATGCTGGGACGATTTCTGCTTACAACCGTGTTTTACGATCATTTCGCGATCGCGCACAAGCGGGCGCATCATGCCAAGCTGGGCAGCACGTTGGACCCGTCCACCGCTGTTGCGGGCGAATGCTATGAAGATTTTTTCCGGCGCGCGGCGATTCAGCAATGGCGGATCGCCTGGCGAGCGGATCGACAGGCTGCTCTCGCCGGAGCGGCCGTCGAAGCCGTCTGGCTCGCGGCGTACGCTTGGCTGTTCGGTCTCTTGGCGGCAGCGGTGTTTCTGCGATGCGCCTATCTCGCCATACGGATCTTGGAATCCGTCAATTATTTCCAGCATTACGGGCTGACCGAGGCTTCCGGACGATCGCGCCTGACTGCCTGGCGCAACGACTCCGCCGTCAGTCTGTTTCTATTTCTGGGTCTCACGCGGCACGCCGATCATCATCGGCATCCCGGAGTGCCTTACCCCGAGCTGCGTGCATCGGATGACGAACCCGTCATGCCTTACGGATATTGGGGAATGGCGGTGATGGTGCTGCGGCGCAACGAGAGATACCGGGCTTGGGCAGCTTCCCAAGAAAGGGTGCAGCGGCGATAGAAAGCGGGGCCCGCTCTTGATTCTCCTCTCTACCAGTGGGCCAGCAAATAGTCCAGGCCGCGGATGGTGATGGTCGGCTTCCAGCACGGATTATCTATGTTTTCCAGTTGCAGTTTCGGCAGCTTGCGGAACAGGATATCGAGCGCTGTTTCCAGTTCGATGCGCGCGAGCCGGGCTCCCAAACAATAATGAATACCGCCCCCGAAGGGCAGCGGTTTTCGAGGCAGCTCGGGGCGTCCGATCAGAAATCGGTCCGGATCCGAAAATACCGCCGGATCGCGGTTGGCTGCGCCTAGGTTGATATAGACTGTCTCGCCTTGTTTGATTGTTACCGCGCCGATGGCGATATCCTGCATGGCGACGCGAGCGGCGATATGAACCGAAGTCTCGTAACGGAGACATTCAGTTACCGCTTGGGGCAGCAACGAGGGGTTTCCCCTGAGCAAATCCAGTTGGTCGGGATGTCGGAACAGGGTCAAAAGCGCATTGCCGAGCATATTGGCCGTGGTTTCGTGTCCTGCCAGAAACAGCAGCGCCACGTTGGCGATGATTTCATCCTCATTCAGCCGATCTTCACCTTCCTCCGCTTGAAGCAGTAAGGAAACCAGGTCGGTGCCGGGATTCTTGCGGCGTTCGCGGCAAACCGCGCGGAAATAGTCGTCGAATGCTTGCGCGGCCCGGTTGGCGGCATGGACTTCGGCTGGTCCGATCGGACTCAATTCGAATACCTTGACCAGCGCTTGAGTGTCCTCGAGAAACCGGAGACTATCCTCAAGCCGAATATCGAGGAGCGCGCAGATCACCCGGACGGGCAGCGGATAAGCGAATGTCTTTATCAAGTCGGTGCGGCGCTGATCGATGAAGCCGTCAACCAGCCGATTGGCTTCCCGTCGGGCCAGATGGCGCAATTCGGGTGCCTGTTTCACGCCGAAGGCTTTGCTTATGAGCGTGCGCAACCGAGTGTGCTCCGGGGGGTTCATCAGCAGCATGAATCGATTCACGGTCTGAAAGGCCGGTTCCTTGACGGTGTCCGTTCCGTAGCGGCGGGCGACCCCGGCCAGAAAGTCTTTGCCGAAGCGGGGATCGCGGAGAATCCGGTTGGCGTCCTCATAGCGTGTCGCCAGCCAAATACCGGGCATGAGCGGACAAATCGGTGCGTCGCTACGCAATTTGGCGTAGAGCGGATAGGGATCTGCAAAAAATGCGGGGGAGTTGAGATCGATCTTGAGCACGGTGGCCGATTCTGTTTTAAGAATATGAAGATTACCGAAGATACCCGATCCACGTCAGATCTATAAAGAGACGTTTTACAGGTGCGGTTTAATCCATGCACCGATTGCTTGCGACTTCGCCGTTACGCGGCGACAATATGCCGTAACAGCCTATTCGAAATTTTCATCCCTCATTAGGGCCACACTTCGGCCGGAAGCAATACTCATGTCAGGACTTTTTGTCGATCCGCAATTCTGGATCGGACTCGGCGAGATCATTGTTGTCAATATCATCCTCTCGGGCGATAACGCAGTCGTAATTGCTCTTGCCGCTCGCTCTCTCCCGGAACGGCAGCGCAATCTCGCCATAGTCTGGGGTTCGGTCGCCGCCATTCTGATGAGGGTAGTCCTCACCATAGTTGCGGTAGAAATGTTGAGGCTTCCTTACTTGAAGATCGTCGGCAGCTTGCTGCTGTTCTGGATCGCCGTGCAGCTGCTGTTGCCTGAAGGTGATGGCGGTGAAGGTATCGATGATCATGATAATCTCATCGCCGCGATCCGGACGATCCTGATTGCCGATCTGGTCATGAGCCTCGACAACGTTATCGCAGTTGCCGCGGCGGCGAAAGGCAACGTACTGCTCCTGATACTCGGTCTGGCGATCAGTATTCCCCTCGTGATTTTCGGCAGCACCGTCATTCTGCGCTTGATGGACCGGTTCCCGGTAATCATTGTGCTCGGGGCCGCTTTGCTCGGTTTCGTATCGGGCGAAATGCTGGTCACCGATCCGGCGTGGCCTGGGCCGGAGGGCCATTGGCTGCATGACGTGATCCCCTTTGCCGGTGCCGTTCTGGTGGTCTTGGCCGGCAAGTGGTTGGCGCAGCGTAAAGCGACGACGGCACAGCACCGGGTAGTGGATCTCGCCGCCGAAGACGAGCAGCCGAAATCGGGCAAAACGGGCTAACGCCACCTATTCCAGGAGAATACGCATGTTAAGAGTATTGGTTCCGGTCGATGGCTCCGAAAATTCGATCCGCGCCGTCGATCATGTGCTCAAAAAGGCAGCCTGGTACAAGGAGCCGCTGGAGATTCATCTCCTTAATGTCCAGCATCCGCTGCATGGCGAGGTACGTATGTTCCTCGATGCCGAACAGATCCGCGCGTTTCACCATGACGAGGGAACCAAGGCCCTGGAGTCGGCGCGTAAAGTTTTGGACGGAGCCGGGATTCCGTACATCGTTCATATCGGTGTCGGCAACCCGGCTGAGGTGATCGTTCAATACGCGAAAGAGAAGGGCTGCGATCAGATCGTCATGAGCGCTCGCGGCCTTGGTTCGGTCGCGGCTCTGCTCATGGGGTCGGTAGCCACCAAGGTCATCCATCTGAGCGAAGTGCCGGTGTTGCTTGTGAAGTAATCCCGTAGATGCGTGATCGTTCCGCCGCGTCATAAATGGATTGTGCGCTGTATGAACGGATGCGGGTGCTTGTGACGTTCTCGCCTATCCAGGTTTCAAAGTGACTTGACGATCAGCCCGTTAGTCTACGGGGCGACGGGGTTTGCAACCGAACGCGTCAGATTGCAAGCCCCGTTATTTCATTTTGTCGATATCGAGTACTATCCGGCCGCTACGTTAAAACCGGTATTCCACGCCACCGAAGAAAGCCCGCCCATCACCCGGATAAAACTGCGCCGCATCGCGTCCGTCGGCATTGGCGATGACGCCAGTGGTTGCCGCATATTTTTCGTCGGTCAGGTTCTTCGCTTCGAAATAGGCGGAAAATCCTTGTTTGGTCCTATAACCAGCGCGGAAACCCATGATGGCATAGGCATCGGCGGACAGAGTGTTGGCCAGGTCGACCGGAATTCGGGTCGCGGACCACTCCACGTTGGGACCCGCGTAAAAGCCGGACGGATGCTCGTAGCGCAGTTCCGTTCTCAAGTAATGTTCCGGGATTCCCGGTAAGCGGTTATCGCCGTAGGTCGGGTCGTTGTCAAACCGAAAATCGTTCCACATATAGGCTTGGCGCAGGACGATATCGTCTATGGGGCGGACCTCGAAACCGAGTTCGATACCCTGGTGTACGGTCGTGGAGTCCGCGTTGCGGGTAATCGTCGCCGTCGCGGTCGGATCGGTGGGATCGCGCAGTTGAAGCAATTCGTTTTCCACCCAAGCGTGGTAATAGGACAAGTCCCAGTTGACGATGCCCTCTCTGCCGCGCGTTCCGATTTCTACAGTGCTGCCCCTTTGAGCCGTCAGCTCAAGCGGAACGCCGTTCCGCTGGACGACCAGTTCGCCGAACGACGGGGGTTCGAAACTGCGGCTGAAATTGACATAAGCTTGGCTATTGGCCGTGAATTCCCAGCGCGCGCCGATTTTCGGGCTGACCCCGAAGAAATCCTGGTGGTCGCTTTGATCGCCATTGCTCAGGAAGCGATCGGTATATTCGCGTGAGGCATAGGACAGTTGAAGGCCGGTAACCAGGGCCAATTGATGCAAGATATAGTGTTGGTTTTCGCCGTAGAGATCGATGTTGATGGCGTCTTGCGTACTCTTGGCCCTTCTGGCGCCGCGGTGGCCGCCGACGTTGACGAAACGGTCGTCCTGGGTTCGGCCGCCGGTCGGATATAGACCCAGGATGAAAATATTCTTGCGGCCGAACAAATCGTTTTCGTTGGTGTAACGGATGTTCATGCCGTAATCGTCGGAAACCTGGTCAAGAACCTGAAAAATAGGGTGATAAAGATCCTTGTAAGACCAGAAGCTGCTGATGTCGATGCGCTGCTTGTCGTCCCATCGCCAGGTAGTGGTATTGCCGAGCCGCATCAGCCTGAAGTCGCGCTTCTGCTGGCCTCTGAGGCTGCTTGGATTGGCCTGGGTCGGATCGTCTTCCAGTTGCGCTTTGGTTAAGCTTCCTGGTAGGTTCGATTGGGTGTTGACATAAGTGACGTAGAAGCGCGTTTCCAGGTTCTCATTGAAGCGATAGCCGAAATTGCTGAAGATGCGCTCGTTCTCCTGCTCGCTCCAGTTGCGAAAACCGTTGGTAGAAAAGAAGGTTCCGGAGATATAGTAATCAGCATCGCCGATCACTTGCCCTGAGCTCACCTGGGCACGGTAAGTGTCGAAGCTGCCGGATTCGAAGCGTAGCTGTAGAGGCGACGCGGTGTATCCGGTCCGGCTCACGAAGTTGATCGCTCCGCCAAGGGTGGTAGAGCCGTACATGAGTGCGTTAGCGCCGCGGTAAACTTCCACGTATTCGGCAGCCAGAGGCTCTACTGCCTGCATGTCGAAGCCTCCGTCGGCGAGGTTTAGCGGAACTCCGTCCTGAAGGAGTTTGATGCCGCGGCCGTGAAAGGTGCGTTGAATGCCGGAGCCTCGGATCGAGACCCGCGATTCCTCGGCACCGAATCGCGGTTGCACGTACACGCCGGGAGAGTAGTCGAGAACATCCTTGAGATTGGCGGCACGGCCCTTCTGATAGCTTTCCGCATCGATAATATCGACGCCTCCGGGAACCCGGTTAATCTGCTCGCGCGCGGTTTCGATATTAGGTACGGTGAGAGCTTGAGGTGCCGTATCGGCTTCGCCGGTAATCGTTAAAGTTGGTAACTGAGTGGGCTTGGTGTCATGATCGGCCCATGCTTTTCCCCCGATGGTTGCTCCGCTGCATAAGAGTGCGAGAGTCATCTTTAAATAGTGATTGCTCATCATTTTCGGACTTGTTGTTTTAGTTTTTTGAGACGGCTGTTAGCGTAAGCAGTATTTGAGCCAGTCCGTCTTCAGGCCGGGAATTGGAGGATAATTTGTCGGAAAGGTCGATCTGGGTGTGTGAAATAACGCATTGCTGGCCGGCAAAGTGAGGCAAATGACATGCTTGGGGTGGTGCGATAAGGTTGGAAGCGCTCTGGCAATTTCTTGTTTTTTGCTCCCATGGGTGTCGTTGATGGAGATTGCAGGCCGATGTCGGTGACATTAATTGGTCAGCCAAAAAAATTTTTCTTGCAGTACCCGCTTTGGGGTAGGGCATTTGCCGCATCGAGGTTTTGATGATGGGTGCGGCGGCGCTGCATCGGTGTAATAAATTTCTCACGCCGGTATTCGCGTGCGGTGCCGATGGTTGCGAGAGCTCGGGCAGTTCTCGGCAGAAAAATTGCAGAATGAACCTTCTTGAATATGCGCAGTCGAAAAGTCAGTGAAGAGGGAGGTAGATGTAGGCTTCTACGATTGTCCTTGCCCGTTTGAAGCATTTACAGCGGGCGATATCCTGATAGTATTTGTAAACTATTTCAAAAAAATGGTCGGATTTATCCGACGAGGAAGTTAGACCGTGAATGACATGTTGAAGAACATAATTCTGTGGGTAGTCATCGCCGTCGTTTTGATGTCGGTTTTCAATAATTTTGGCTCCCGAAAGTCGGTCGATTCGACTATGTCGTATTCGCAGTTCATCTCGGCGGTGAACGAGGGGCAGATTAAGCAGGTGACTATCGACGGGCAAATGATCCGGGGCATGCTCGGGACCGGCGAGAAGTTCACTACTTACAGTCCTGGCGACGACCACTTGGTTGACGACCTGCTGAAGAACCATGTCGAGATCAAGGCTCAGCCGCCAGAATCTCAATCATTATTGATGCAGATCTTTATTTCGTGGTTCCCGATGTTGCTGCTGATTGCTGTGTGGATTTTCTTCATGCGGCAAATGCAAGGCGGTACCGGAGGAAGGGGGGCCATGTCCTTCGGTAAGAGCCGAGCTCGGCTGATCGAAGAAGATCAAGTCAAGGTGACGTTTGCCGACGTAGCGGGCGTTGAAGAGGCCAAGGAAGACGTTCAGGAGATGGTCGATTTCCTCAAGGATCCGAGCAAGTTTCAGAAGCTGGGCGGCAAGATTCCGCGCGGGGCTCTGATGGTCGGTCCGCCAGGGACCGGTAAGACTTTGCTGGCCCGAGCGATCGCCGGAGAGGCTAAGGTTCCGTTCTTTTCCATCTCGGGCTCGGATTTTGTCGAGATGTTTGTGGGCGTGGGTGCGTCCCGCGTGCGCGACATGTTCGAGACGGCGAAGAAAAATGCGCCGTGCATCATCTTCATTGACGAGATCGATGCGGTAGGCCGCCATCGTGGTGCCGGTTTAGGCGGTGGCCACGACGAGCGCGAGCAGACGCTCAATCAGTTGCTCGTCGAAATGGACGGTTTCGAAGGAAACGAAGGTATTATCGTCATCGCGGCAACCAACCGCCCCGATGTTCTGGATCCGGCGCTCTTGCGTCCTGGGCGCTTTGACCGTCAGATCGTCGTTGGACTACCTGACGTTCGTGGTCGCGAGCAAATCTTGAAGGTGCACATGAAGCGAGTGCCGATTGCCGACAACGTGGAAGTCGAATATCTGGCACGCGGCACCCCTGGATTTTCCGGCGCTGATTTGGCCAACTTGGTCAACGAGGCGGCTTTGTTCGCCGCCCGCAAGAATAAGCGCAGCGTCGACATGGAGGACTTCGAGAAAGCCAAGGATAAGATTCTTATGGGCGTAGAGCGCAAATCCATGGTAATGACCGACGAGGAGAAGCAGCTCACCGCTTATCACGAGGCAGGTCATGCGATTGTGGGACGGCTGGTTCCGGAACACGATCCGGTGTACAAGGTCAGCATCATGCCGCGCGGCCGGGCGCTGGGAATTACTATGTTTTTGCCGGAGCGTGACCAGTACAGTGCGAGCAAGCAGAAACTGGAAAGCCAGATTTCGAGTTTGTTCGGAGGACGTATAGCGGAAGAGCTCATTTTCGGCAAAGAAAAAGTGACGACCGGCGCTCAGAACGATATCGAGCGGGCTACCAATCTCGCGCGCAGCATGGTTACCCGATGGGGGCTCTCGGAACGTTTAGGGCCGTTGGCGTATAGCGAAGAAGAAGGCGAAGTATTCTTGGGACGCTCCGTCACCAAGCATAAAATGGTCTCCGAGGAGACGGCGCATCTGATCGATGAGGAAATTCGCTCGGTAATCGATCGCAACTATGAGCGTTCGGAGCGCTTGTTGCGAGAAAACATGGAAAAATTACATCTGATGGCTGAAGCCTTGATCAAGTACGAGACAATCGATCGTTTCCAAATCGACGACATTATGGAAGGCAAGGTTCCGCGCCCGCCGCAAAGCTGGGGCGAGGCGCCTCCGAGCGGTGGTGCTGCGGCGGGTTTGGGTGCTAAAGAGACTCCCAAGGCAAAAGGAGCTGGAGGCATCGGTAAAGCAGCGGAACAGCACTGATTCTGTTTGGTAGGCTTATTGAGACCCCCGGCACCGTGCTAGGTGCGGGGGGTTTTGTTTTTGTATGGATCGCCTACACTAGCTGACGAGCTTTTACGTTCAGTTGTCGGATAGAACTTGTCCGTTGGAATGGAGGGTAGTCGCTATGAAACTAAGGACATAGACGGCGCGGATAATTGCGTAATTTCCATGCTTCTTGAAAGCGGAAGGTATTAGTGTGTCCAAAAGGTGTCGACGGATCGGCTACTGCATAGAGCGTAAAATCAAAAATAATTGAATCTTTAGATTTGAAGGACGGCGAATGAAAAAATCGTACTTTGGTACAGACGGAATTCGCGGCAAAGTAGGGGAATATCCTATTACACCGGACTTTATGCTGAAGTTGGGTTGGGCGGCAGGCCGCGTGTTTTCGCTGGATCGCTACCCTTCCAATGTTCTGATCGGAAAGGACACCAGAATTTCCGGCTACATGTTCGAATCTGCTCTCGAGGCGGGGCTTGCGGCGGCGGGGATTAATACTCAGTTGCTCGGTCCCATGCCAACCCCGGCAATCGCTTATCTTACGCGGACGTTTCGAGCCCAGGCCGGGATAGTCATCAGCGCCTCGCACAATCCGCATTACGATAATGGGATTAAGTTTTTTGGGCCCGATGGCATGAAGCTTCCGGACGAGGTCGAGCTCCAGATTGAGGAGCAATTGGACAAACCCATGACGACGGTGGAGTCTTCAAGGATAGGCAAAGCGTCTCGCATCAGTGATGCGGTCGGGCGTTATATCGAATTTTGCAAAAGCACTATTCCGTCCCGCATCGAATTTACTGGATTCAAAATTGTTGTCGATTGCGCCCATGGCTCGACATATCACATCGCGCCCCATGTATTCGAGGAAGTTGGTGCGACGGTTGTCGCTATTGGCATTCAGCCCAATGGCTTGAATATAAACGACGGCGTCGGAGCTACCAAACCCGAGCGACTTAGCCGTGCGGTATTGGAAGAGCAGGCGGATTTTGGGATCGCCTTGGATGGCGACGGCGATCGGCTGATCATGGTCGATCATAAAGGGGAGATCGTCGATGGCGATGAACTCGTTTACATCATCGCTAAGTCCCGTATGGAGTGCGGTGGGTTAAGAGGGCCGATAGTCGGTACTCTGATGAGTAACTTAGGGCTAGAGCATGCGCTGGATGCGTTGGGGTTAGAGTTTAAGCGCGCTGCGGTAGGAGATCGTTACGTGATGGAAATGATGCTTCAGCATGACAGCGTGCTCGGTGGTGAAAGTTCAGGTCATATCATATGCCGGGACCGGATTACGACCGGCGATGGTATTGTTTCTGCTTTGCAGGTTATGGCAGCGATGCACGAGGCGGGCAAATCGCTTAACGAATTGAAGAGCGACATGGTCAAATACCCTCAGTGTTTGGTGAACGTGAAGGTGCGGGACAAAGTCAATTTGGATGAAATCGAGCCGGTTCAGAAGTTGAAAAATGAAATTCAGCGTGAACTTGGCAGCAAGGGGCGTATTTTGCTCAGACCGTCGGGAACCGAACCGCTAATTAGGATTATGGTTGAAGGGCAAGACGCTCATGTTGTTCGTGCTACGGCCGACCGTCTCGCAAATGCCGTCTCTTCGGCGCTGACCTAGAGATGTGTTCGTGGCGGTTATTAGATGCGCGATGATTTCATTAGCAAAAATTGAGTCGAGGTAGTCAGTCGATGCGTATCTTGCACGCGATGATTCGGGTTGGAGACTTAGAACGGTCGATTCGCTTTTACACTGAAATTCTCGGAATGAAACTATTGAGAAAGGAGGATTTTCCTGATGGAAAATTCACTCTGGCATTCGTAGGGTTCGGTGACGAACGCCACGATTCGGTGATTGAATTGACTTACAACTGGGGTGTTCATGGCTATAACTTGGGCGATGCCTTTGGGCATATCGCGATCGAAGTCGAGGACATCTACGACGCTGTCGAGCGTATAAGACGCGCTGGCGGCGAAATTTTACGCGAAGCCGGCCCCATGAAGTACGGCACCACGGTCATTGCCTTCGTGGCGGATCCGGATGGTTACAAAATTGAATTAATCGGAAAAGAATAAAGGGCTATTGCGCTTATTTTTCATATATTAATGGCAGCTACAGTCAGGTATTGTGCCTGGCGAAAAAATGAGAGATTTGTTTTAATACTGGCTGAGCGTCGGTCTTATAACAATAAGGAGAAAGAGGATGTCAAAAGGGCAAAATTTACAAGATCCGTTCCTAAATGCGCTTAGAAAAGAACATGTTCCGGTTTCGATCTATCTCGTAAACGGGATCAAGTTACAAGGTAAAGTGGATTCTTTCGATCAGTACGTGATCATACTCAAGAACACTGTAAGCCAAATGGTTTACAAGCATGCCATTTCCACGATTGTCCCTGCGCGTCAGGTCCGTCTACCCCATGCGGCGGAAGGATTGGAAGACGAGGGTTAATCGACAGTTCGGTTCAAGCCGTAAGATGGTGATGTCGAAGTTGGTCTGGGAGAAGAGTTTACTTGTTTGAGAGGCCGAAGTCCGGCGAGCGTGCCGTGCTTGTTCATTTGGCCGCTCAGGACGAGACCGAAGCTCTTGTAGAACTTCAGGAACTCGCCTCATCAGCCGGGGCGGAGCCTGTAGCTACGGTGACAGGCAGGAGACACACGCCCGATCCTCGTTATTACATCGGAAAAGGGAAACTTGACGAGTTGGCCCGGATTGTCCGGGAGAACGAAGCAGAGCTGGTTCTTTTCAACCATCCTTTAACGCCCAGCCAAGAGCGTAATTTAGAGAGAGAGCTTTCGGTCAGGGTTGTCGATCGCACCGGATTGATTCTCGATATCTTCGCTCAGCGGGCCCAATCCTTCGAAGGCAAACTCCAGGTTGAATTAGCACAGTTGCGGCACTTATCTACTCGTTTGGTGCGCGGCTGGACTCACTTGGAACGTCAAAAAGGGGGTATCGGCCTCCGTGGTCCTGGGGAGACACAGCTTGAGACGGACAAGCGTTTAATTGCTGATCGAATACGGCTGATTCAAAAACGGCTGGAGAAAGTCGAGCGGCAACGCAATCAGGGACGCTCCGCTAGACGGCGGGCGGAGTTGCCGGTTGTCAGTTTGGTGGGATATACAAATGCCGGCAAATCGACTCTCTTCAACGCGTTGACGGGGGCTGGCGTTTATGCGGCAAATCAGTTATTTGCTACGCTCGATCCCACCTTGCGACGCTTGCAGTTAACGCCGAGTTTGACGGTAATTCTAGCTGACACGGTCGGATTTATCCGGCATTTGCCACACGAGCTGGTTGCAGCATTCCGTTCGACTTTGAAGGAAGCGGCGGACGCAGATTTATTGCTTCACGTTATTGATGCGAGTGATGAGCGGTCTGACGAAACCATATCGGAAGTCAATCGGGTTCTGAGCGAAATCGGAGCTGATCGAGTAAGACAGATTCAGGTCTTTAACAAGATCGATCGGGTTGCGGATATTGAGCCGCACGCTGAGAGAAACGCGAGCGGAGATGTCGCAAAAGTATGGTTGTCCGCCAAGACAGGTGCTGGTCTGCCTTTGCTTCACGACGTTTTAGAGGTTCTTTTTCGTCGCGAAGTGATTCACCGCAGAATTCACTTGGGTCCGGAAAACGCCGGATTGAGGGCACGGTTATATAACGCAGCGCAGATCTTGAGAGAAGAATCGGACGGAACCGGAGGGTGGGATTTGGAAGTCGAGCTTCTCAAGCGGGATGTGAAGTTATTGCATGAGCTCGACGAGCTGCAGGATTCAATTAGTGCTTAATCATCTCGATCTGGTAACAATAATGCCGGGGCATAGCATGCTTCTACCGTGAAGCACTGGGCCAGTGGAGAGCGTTCCGGCTTCCTCTCAAATGCTCGTTTTTGTATATCCAACCATTTTCCTAGATAATTCTAATATTCATGCCGCAGTAGCGGCTTTGTTATAGCTCTAGAAGAGCATCAAGTTCTGTACTATAGGAGTCATCCAATGTCCTGGAACGAACCGGGCGGTAATAAAAAAGATCCGTGGAGCGGGCGTGATCAGCAGGAGACGCCTCCGGACTTGGAAGAAGTCATGCGCGGATTACACGAAAGGATAGGGAGGTTTTTCGGTGGCGGTGAAAATGCGCCCATGAGGACGATCGGTTTATTTCTCCTGATTGCCTTGGCTGTATGGGGGCTAACCGGTATTTATCTCGTAGACGAAGGGAGTCGCGGCGTCGTTACGCGTTTCGGCAAATACGCTGATACCACCATGCCTGGGCTGCATTGGCACATGCCTGCGCCAATAGAGCACGTTCAGGTGGTCAATATGGAGCAGCAACGTTTTCTGGAAGTAGGGTATCGCTCCGGCGGGCGTCAGCAATCTTTGGGATCCGTGCCCAGGGAAGCCCTTATGCTCACGCAGGACGAAAATATTATCGATATCCGATTAGCGGTTCAGTATCAGATCAAGGATGCGAAAGATTATCTTTTTAATGTTGCTGATCCGGACGAAACCTTGAAGCAGGTTATTGAAAGCGCCGAACGTGCGGTTATCGGGAAGAGTACGATGGATTTCGTGTTGACGGAGGGACGGGGCAAGGTTGCCGACGAGATCAAGAACGAAATTCAACAAACGCTGGATCAATATCAAACCGGAATCAGAGTGAGCAATGTGAGCTTGGTGGATGCTCAGGCTCCGGAAGAAGTCCAGGCAGCATTCATGGACGCGATCAAGGCAAGGGAAGATGAGCAGCGCCTGAAAAATGAAGCGGAAGCTTATGCGAATGAAGTCGTGCCAAGAGCAAGGGGTGCCGCGGCACGTGTCTTGGAAGAATCGGAAGCGTATAAACAGCGCGTAATTGCCAGAGCAGAAGGTGACACGAGTAGGTTCAAACAGTTGCTGGCGGAGTACGACAAGGCTCCGGAGGTTACGCGAGAGCGCCTCTATCTCGATACGATGGAGGAAGTGCTTGGACGCACGGGTACGTTATTGATCGATGTCAAGAACAGCAATAATTTGTTGTATCTGCCTATAGATAAACTTCAAAAAGCTGCGTCGCCCCTGATGCCGCCCAGAGATGCCGACAATGCCACGATTACTACTCCGGAAGTATCGGACAGCGGGGCCCCTAGAACTATCCGATCAACCACTCGAGGTCGTGAAGGAAGGGGACAATAATGATTAGTAAAAATACCCTAATTCTTGCGTTTGTTTTTATTTTGCTGGTAATTACTGCTACCTCCATATTTACTGTATCGGAGACGGAAAGAGCCTTATTGCTGGAGTTTAAGAAAATCGTTCGAACAGACTTCGAGCCGGGGTTGCATTTCAAGCTTCCATATCAAGAGGTGAAGAAATACGATGACCGAATCCTCACATTGGAGTCCAAGCCCGAGCGGTTTCTCACCTCTGAAAAGAAAAACGTAATCGTTACTTGGTTCGTGAAATGGCGGATCGAAGACGCGACGAAATTCTATAAGGCAGTCGGTGGGGATAAGGCAGCGGCAAATATTCGTCTCGATCAGATAACGAAAGACGCATTGCGGAACGAATTCAGCAAGCGAACTATCCGCGAGGTGGTTTCCTTAGAGCGTGGCCAGATCCGCGATCTACTGATCAAGACGGTGAACCCTGTAGTC
This sequence comes from Methylocaldum sp. 14B, assembly GCF_002005105.1. GTDB lineage: Bacteria > Pseudomonadota > Gammaproteobacteria > Methylococcales > Methylococcaceae > Methylocaldum. The sequence goes on from NZ_MSCV01000017.1 coordinate 74,104, forward strand.
GATGATTTGGGAGTCGAGGTTATCGATATTCGTGTGAAAGGAATCGATTTGCCGGATGAGGTAAGTTCATCGGTCTACCGACGGATGGAAGCCGAACGCGCACGGGTTGCGAGAGATTTCCGTTCGCGTGGTGCGGAGGCAGCCGAACGTATTCGTGCGGAAGCAGACCGTCAGCGGGAGGTGATACTTGCTGATGCCTATAGAGACTCGGAGATCAGGCGTGGTGAGGGCGATGCCACGGCATCGGAGATTTATGCTCAGGCATATAGCAGAAATCCAGAGTTCTTCGAGTTTTATCGAAGCTTGTATGCTTACAGGCAAGTGTTCAAGGACGAGAACGATATGATCGTGTTGGAGCCTGATTCGAAATTCTTCCAGTACTTCAAAAAGCCAAAGTAACCGGACTGTTGCTCCCGCATATTTTCTATTGCCCCTTTGTCCAGTCGACAGGGACAAAGGGGCGGACCGTTTGCCGTTGGCAAAGGATTCTCACACACTGCTAGGGTCAATATGAGCCTCGCGGTAACATAACTGTCGCCTAATCCATCCAGATTTTTTTCCGTTTGCTGAGCTCACCGAATTCGATGCTAACCGAAGATAATTGGCTGTTGCCAGAAGGTATTGATGAGGTCTTTCCGGAAGAAGCCGAGCGTTTGGAGCAGCTACGTCGAAAGATCATCGATCTGTTCGCCAGCTGGGGCTATCGGCTGGTGATGCCGCCGCTGATTGAATTCATTGAATCGCTTTTGACTGGTTCGGGCAACGATCTTGATTTGCAGACATTCAAGATCATCGATCAGATCAGTGGTCGATTAATGGGGATACGTGCTGATATGACGCCTCAGGTTGCGCGTATCGATGCGCGCAACCTTGGCACCGATACGCCGACACGGCTCTGTTACATGGGAACGGTGCTGCACACGCAGTCGGATCATCTCGAAAAGTCCCGGAGCCCATTGCAGGTTGGGGCCGAATTGTACGGACATGCGGGTAATGCCAGCGACATGGAGGTTATCTGCTTGATGTTGGAGATGCTTGCCATTGCAGGTATTGAAAACGTACATCTGGATCTGGGACATGTAGGCATCTATCGGGAGTTGGCACGTCAGGCCGGTTTGAATGCGCAGCAGGAGGCGGAGCTGTTTGAAATTCTTCAGCGGAAAGACTATCCGGAATTGGTAACTTTATTACATTCGCTGACGGTTAGCGATTCTTCCACCGAGATGTTGGAAGCGCTGATCGATCTAAATGGACATGAGGGTGTCATAGAGAAAGCTAGAAAGCGATTGGCAACCGCCAATGAGTCGGTACATCGCGCTTTGATGGATTTGGAATCCATTTCGAAGAGTTTGACAAGCTTGTTCCCGGCCTTACGAATCAATTTCGACCTTGCGGAATTGCGTGGTTATCACTACAAAACGGGTGTCGTATTTGCCGCTTTTGTGCCGGGTTACGGCAGAGAAATTGCACGTGGCGGCCGTTACGATGAGATCGGAAAAATTTTCGGGCGCGCTCGTCCGGCGACGGGTTTTAGCGCCGATTTGAAGGTTCTGGCACGATTGGCCAACGGAAAAGACGATGATGCGCCTAGTTTGCGCATTTTTGCGCCCGCCGTAGACGATCCCGATTTGCACGAAATAGTGCGTAATTTGCGCGGCGCCGGGCAAACGGTCATTCAGGCGTTGTATGGACAAACTGGCGAGGCTCGCGAGATGGCATGTTCACACTACCTTCAAAAGCAGGGGCTAACTTGGGAAGTCTTTCCCGTTAGCGATTGAGCCCAAAATTACCTCGAAAAATGAAACGCTAATCTGGAATCAAGAATGGGTAAAAACGTCATAGTCATCGGCACCCAGTGGGGCGATGAAGGTAAAGGTAAACTTGTCGATTTGCTGACGGAGCGTGCAGATGCAGTGGTCCGTTTCCAGGGTGGTCACAACGCAGGGCATACCTTGGTAATCGACGGCCAAAAGACGGTATTGCATTTGATACCTTCTGGCGTTTTGCGGGAGTCGGTGAAATGCTTGATAGGCAATGGCGTGGTGTTATCGCCCCGCGCTTTGTTGGAAGAGATTGCGCTGCTGGAGAAAGCCGGTATTCCGGTTCGGGATAGGCTTACGATCAGCGAAGCCTGTGCCTTGATATTACCCATTCACGTCGCGTTAGATGTAGCGCGTGAAAAATCTCGTGGCGATAAGGCTATCGGTACGACAGGAAGAGGTATCGGTCCCGCTTATGAAGATAAAGTGTCGCGGCGAGGGTTACGCGCCGGCGATCTTATGTATCCCGCCGTGTTTGCCGAAAGGTTACGCGAACTCCTGGATTATCATAATTTCGTACTCAGCGGGTATTACCGGCAGTCTCCGCTCGATTATCAGCAAGTGCTGGACGAAACGATGGCATTGGGTGAGCAGATTAAACCCATGCTGGGAGATGTGGCGGGTATGCTGCATGCTTATCGTGATGAGGATAGAAATGTCCTCTTCGAAGGCGCTCAAGGCGCAATGCTGGATATCGATCATGGCACTTATCCTTATGTGACCTCGTCTAATACTACGGCGGGCGGCGCAGCATCCGGTAGCGGAATGGGCCTGCTGGATTTCGATTATGTATTGGGTATCACCAAAGCCTATTCGACACGCGTTGGAAACGGACCTTTTCCGACGGAACTGTCGAATGAGATTGGCAAGCATTTATCCGCGAAAGGCGCGGAATTCGGTGCTACTACTGGACGAGCGCGTCGCTGTGGCTGGTTCGATGCCATCTTGATGAAGCGTTCGGCGAAACTCAACAGTCTGAGCGGGTTGTGCCTGACGAAATTGGATGTTCTGGATGGGCTGGAAAAGATCGGAATTTGTACGGCTTATCGATATAAAGGAGAGGAGATTCGTACGGTACCAATCGGCGCCGATAGTTATGCTCAGTGCGAGCCCGTTATCGAGGAGCTTTCAGGGTGGCAAGAGTCTACTGCCGGCATTACCTCGTATGAGAACCTTCCGGCAAATGCGAGAGCCTATATTGACCGGATTTCAGAATTGGTCGGTGTGCCAGTGGATATTCTCTCGACCGGTCCTGATCGCAGCGAGACGATAATTCTGAAGAATCCCTTCGATTGAGGGACGACTAAGGATGGTGCCGAGGAGAGGACTTGAACCTCCACGGGTCTCCCCACATGAACCTGAATCATGCGTGTCTACCAATTTCACCACCTCGGCAAGAGGCGAGTCGAGCGACTCAATTGAGTCGCGAATTTTGTTACTTATCGGTTAAATTGTCAATACCGAAAGTTTTGAAGGGAATCATCGATCTTCGAAGAGGTTGTCGGACCGAGGGCTGTCCGAATAGCAAAACTAAACATATAGAAAATAGGAAAATTATCGATGACCAAGTCCGCCCCTACGATCGCTAGAGGGTTTAAGCTCGAGGATCCCTTCGCCGAGCGGGAGGCAGGAAAGTATGAGCGTCCCATTCCCAGCCGGGAGTTGATCCTCGAGGTGATGAAAGAGCAAGGGATTCCTTTAAGAGTCGAGGACGTTGCCGGCGTATTGGGCGTACAAGAGGATGAGGACGTTGAATCGCTCCGTCGCCGCCTCAATGCCATGGAGCGGGATGGGCAGATACTGAGAAACCGCCGCAATTATTACTGCATCGTAAACCACAAAGATCTCATCGTTGGGCGGGTCATCGGCCATCCCGATGGGTTCGGCTTTCTTCGGCCCGACGAGGGCGGCGATGATCTTTTTCTCTCGCCCAAGGAAATGCGTTCGCTCATGCACGATGATCGCATCGTGGTGTGCATACGCGGCGTCGACCGCCGCGGGCGGCGAGAGGCCGGGGTTGTGGAGGTGTTGGAGCGGAATACGCACAATATCGTGGGTCGGTTGTACCTGGAGCAGGGAATCTCATTCGTCGTCCCAGACAATAAGCACATCGCTCACGACGTTCTTATTCCTGAGGAGCATAGAAATGGAGCGCTCCCAGGTCAGATCGTGGTCGCCGAGATCATCGAGCAACCTACCCGCCAGCGTGACCCCATCGGTCGAATCAGGGAGGTTCTGGGGGATCACATGGCCCCCGGTATGGAGATCGAGGTGGCGATTCGCAGCTTCGATCTGCCGGCCGAGTGGCCGGAAGCCGTGTTGAACGACGTTGCGGGGCTAAGTACGGAAGTCGCGGAAGATGATAAAGCCGGTCGCGTTGATTTGCGGCGGCTGCCGCTCGTAACCATAGACGGGGAGGACGCCCGCGATTTCGACGATGCCGTGTACTGCGAAAGAACGCCGAAAGGATGGAAACTTTATGTCGCTATCGCCGATGTTTCCCATTATGTCCGGCCGGGAACGGCTCTCGACGACGAAGCAAAAATCCGTGGCAACTCGGTGTATTTTCCCGATCGAGTCATTCCCATGCTGCCGGAGGTGCTCTCAAATGGTTTGTGCTCGCTCAACCCCGAGCAAGACAGGCTGTGCATGGTCTGCGAAATTTACATAAACACCGATGGCGCCATCGTCCGTTCACGTTTCTACTCGGGGCTGATGTACTCCCATGCGAGGCTCACTTACACGGAAGTCGCCCGCATGATTGTCGACGGCGATAAGATACTGAGGAAGAAGTATCGCGCTCTAGTGCCTCACCTGGAGGAGTTGCATTCGCTCTACAAAGTGCTGCGGCGGGCAAGGGAGGCACGGGGGGCGATGGATTTCGACACCCAGGAATCCTACATCGTATTCGGAGAGGGCAAGAAAATCGCGCAAATCGTGCCGCGCGAGCGCAACGACGCCCATCGCCTGATCGAGGAATGCATGATTACCGCGAATATCGCCGCGGCGCGATATCTGACCCGTCAAAAACTCCCCCATGTGGTTCGAATTCATGAGGGTCCCACCGCCGAACGATTGGCCGATCTGCGTGCCTTTCTCGGAAAAGTCGGTCTGAACCTCGGTGGCGGCGATAATCCTGGACCTAAGGATTATTTCGAAGTGTTGGACAATATCACCGGCAGGGCCGACGAGCACCTGATCCAAACTGTACTGTTACGCTCGCTGGCTCAGGCCGTTTATAGCCCGGAGAAAAAAGGCCATTTCGGGTTGGGCCTGGATGCCTATACCCATTTTACGTCGCCCATCCGGCGCTATCCGGACCTGCTGGTACACCGGGCTATTCGCCACTCGCTCGAAAAGAAAAAGATAGAAGAATTCTACTATTCCCATAACGACATGGTACTGATGGGCGAGCATTGCTCGTACACCGAGCGGCGCGCCGACGAGGCGACTCGCGACGTCGTCGCCTGGCTTAAATGCGAGTACATGCTCGATAAGCTGGGAGAGGAGTTCGAAGGCGTCATTTCCGCCGTTACGCCATTCGGTTTTTTTGTGGAGCTAAAAGACATCTTCGTGGAAGGATTGGTCCACGTTTCGACTTTGGACAAAGACTACTTTCACTACGATCCGATCGGTTATCGGTTGGAAGGGCAGCGGAGCGGTGTGACTTATAGGCTTGGCGACAGCGTTCGTGTGATTGTGGCTCGCGTGGATCTGGATGAACGCAAGATCGACCTCGAATTGGTGAAACGCTCCGAGTCTTCGTCGCGCCGGACGCGGAAGAAAAGACGCCGGTCATGAAGAATCGGCGTCGCATCGCGGGTCTTCATGCGGCGGAAGCTGCTCTCGAAAACGCCCCGGACAAAATCATCAGCGTTTGGATAGACCATCGGCGGGAAGATGGTCGCATTGCCGCCATCGAACGGAAATTGGCTTCCCTTGGAATTTCGGTTCAGCCGGCCGGACGAAATCAACTTGACTCGTTAGCCGAAAGCCGAAGCCATCAAGGCATCGTTCTCGAGCTGAAGCTGGCCGCTGAACTCGGAGAGTCGGAGCTTCAGGATGCGCTGGCGAATCTTTCGCGGCAGCCTTTTTTTCTCGTTCTGGATCATGTGCAGGATCCGCACAACCTCGGAGCCTGTTTGCGTACCGCGGACGCCGCTGGAGTACAGGGGGTCATTATAACGAAAGATCAGTCTGTGGGGTTGACGCCGACCGTGGCCAAGGTCGCCTCCGGCGCTGCTGAAACGGTGCCGATTTACCGCGTAACCAATTTGAATCGAGTCCTGGGCTGGTTAAAGGAGGCGGGGCTGTGGATCGTAGGGGCTGCGGGCGAGGCCGAGCGATCGCTATACGAGATCGACCTGGCCATTCCATTGGTCTTGGCGATCGGAGCCGAAGGAAAGGGTCTACGTCGCTTGACGCGCGAGTCCTGTGACTTTTTAGTCAAAATTCCAATGTTCGGCCAAATCGAAAGCCTTAACCTATCGGTTGCGACAGGCGTACTGCTTTTTGAAGCCGTACGGCAGCGAGCACAGGCAAAGAGGACTTAACGATTCGAGTCCTTCTGACCAACCTCGATCGTCAGGCTGGGCGTCGAGGGCTTGAATCCTTGTCCGGTCATTTCGACGTTGGCATAAATCAGCGGAGCCAACACCAATACCGCCAAGCCCAGAAGTTTTGCGCCTCTTTTCGCCGCATGCCGCGGTTCCAAGTGCATCCAACACCAGAGGTAGATTTCGAGTACCATAGTCGGACCTTTACGGGTGTTAGTCTTGACAAATTCAGGCTAATGTGACTATGACCATCTTGCAACCGAGAATAGCCGCTCGACGATGCGGCAAAAACGCGCACCTTAATTGCCTTAAAACGCGTTGCAAATGGTATGCCTCTTTAGGACTTATCACCAAGTCTCGGTGCGCACGAGCGAATTCTTTGTTTGTCGGCTGGACCATCTTAAAATGCATGGACGTTTAGCCGCACCGGCCCGGCCCGACAACACCCGCGAGTCGGGGGTTCTTCGACAATCGCCTGATTTCAATAATCCAAATGCCTTCATCTTCTGCACCCATAATGTCTAACGATACGGTCCGTGCCCTGCAGTGGAGCGAGCGCGGGCTCCGCGTGCTGGATCAGCGCAGGCTGCCGAGCGTGGTCGAATACGAGACATTCGACAGCGCTCAGGGCGTGGCTGAGGCTATCTTTTCGATGCGCGTGCGCGGAGCCCCCGCCATCGGTATCGCCGCCGCCTATGGTGTCGTGTTGGCGGCGCGTCAACGGTATCGCGAAAATCCGGATAACTGGAGAGAGGCGATCGAAGCGGATTTGGCCAAGTTTGCCAGTTCGCGTCCCACTGCCGTGAATCTGTTCTGGGCCCTTGACCGTATGCGATCGGAAATCGGGGCTGTCGAAGGTGACCCGGAGCCGCATCTGTTGCAAGCCGCGCGCACCATTCATGATCAGGACATCGCTGCCAATCGAACGATGGGCGACTTGGGAGCCTCCCTGCTTGTCGGAGCCAGCGGCGTTTTGACCCACTGCAATACGGGTTCACTTGCGACCGGTGGGTACGGTACGGCGCTCGGAGTGGTTCGAAGTGCCTACCGACAGGGCGTTACGAATATCTTCGCGACCGAAACCCGTCCGTGGCTACAGGGGGCTAGGCTGACTGTCTGGGAGCTGGAGCAGGACGGCATACCCGCGACTTTGATTGCCGATTCCGCTGCCGCCTATTTGATGAAATCGGGTGCGATCCAGTGGATCGCAGTCGGAGCCGACCGCATCGCCGCAAACGGAGATACCGCCAACAAGATCGGCACCTATGCCTTGGCCGTTGCCGCTCGCCACCATGGCGTGAAATTCATGGTGGTTGCGCCGACGTCCACCATCGACTGGCGGACAGAGTCCGGCGAGAGCATTAGGATCGAGGAAAGGGCCCAGAGCGAACTGCTGAACGAATATTTCGCGCGGCCGAGCAGTGTTATAAAAGCGTGGAATCCAGTGTTCGACGTGACTCCGGCCGAATTGATCGATTGCATCGTCACCGAGCGGGGTATTGTGCGGAATCCGAATCGTCAGGCCATGAAAGTGCTGGCGGATGCCGGATGAGTTCGTATTTTCGGCTGTCCGTGCGCTGACAAGACGCGAAGCTAGCGGGTTCGATCGAAGCTACTTGTCCGTCTCTTCTCGTGAAATAGCTTATCTGAAGACTCAAGCAGTTTGATACCCGCCTTCGCTATGCACCACGGCGCCGATGAATCCGTTCGAATCTCCGGCGGGTTCGCCCGCGCCGTAGATAGTTTTTGATCCAGATTCACCCAAATCTCACCAAGGATAACCGATGTTAGATCCACGTCTTTTCCGCACTCAATTGGATGAGGTCGAAGCGCAATTGGCGCGGCGCTCGTTCAAGCTGGACACCGAAGTATTTCGCGAGTTGGAAAACCAGCGCAAGGAAATACAGGGCCGCACTCAGGCGTTGCAGAACGAACGCAATACGCGCTCCAAGCTGGTCGGCCAGGCCAAGGCAAGAGGAGAGGATATCCAGCCTATACTTGCGGAGATGCAGCATTTGGGGGATGACCTCAAACGGATGGAAGGGGAATTGGAAGGCATTCAAGCGAAGTTGGAAGACTTGCTGCTCGGCATACCGAACATTTTGGATGCCGACGTTCCCGATGGCCGGAGCGATGCGGACAACGTGGAGATCCATCGCTGGGGCGAGCCGTCGCAGTTCGGATTCGAACCTGGCGACCACGTCGATTTGGGAACGCGGCTTGGAGGTCTCGATTTCGAGGCGGCCGTCAAAATTACGGGTTCACGGTTCGTCACCCTGAAAGGTCCTCTGGCTCGTTTGCAGCGGGCCTTGACCCAATTCATGCTCGATATTCATACGCAAGAGCACGGTTACACCGAGACCTACGTGCCGTTCATGGTGAACGCGGAAAGCTTGCGCGGCACGGGGCAGCTTCCGAAATTCGAAGAAGATCTGTTCAAGCTCGATCGCGAACCGCCGTTCTATCTGATTCCGACCGCCGAGGTGCCGGTTACCAATTTGGTCCGCGACGAAATCTTGGCCGCGGAAACGCTTCCTTTGAAATTCGTTGCCCATACGCCGTGTTTCCGCAGCGAAGCCGGCTCCTACGGCAAGGATGTACGCGGCATGATACGCCAGCATCAATTCGAAAAAGTCGAGCTGGTGCAGATTGTAAGGCCCGACGATTCGGCGCGTGCCCATGAGGAGCTAACCTCCCATGCGGAGGAGATTCTCAAGCGCTTGAAGCTGCCGTTTCGAAGAATGGTTTTGTGCGCCGGCGATACGGGCTTTTCATCGGCCAAAACCTATGATCTCGAGGTTTGGCTGCCGGGACAGAATGCCTACCGTGAAATCTCGTCGTGCAGCAATTTCCGGGATTTCCAGGCGCGACGCTTGAGAGCGCGCTGGAGGAATGCCGAAACGGGTAAACCCGAGCTGGTTCATACCCTGAACGGTTCGGGACTCGCTGTCGGCCGCACCCTTATTGCCGTGATGGAGAACTATCAGGATGAAAAAGGACGGATCAGAGTTCCGGAGGTCTTGCTTCCGTACATGGGTGGGGTTGAAGCAATCGGCTGAGCGAAAAACTGAGAAGCTCTCAAAACAGTCATTTAAATTCGAATGCCCGCGCCGTTGAAACAGGAGCGCGGGCTATTCATTTTCAGGTTGGTTGCGCGACGGGATCTGCGCCAAGGCGTGAGCCGCATCGCAGAACAGCGCATGACGATATAACCATTTCGATAAAAACTTGGCCTTTTTAGAAGCATCGTTTATTATGAAACGGCATCGTTCCTAAAATAACCAATATGGAGGTGAAGGATGCAGAAGCTTCGACTGATTGCTAACTCCCTTCTGTCGATCTATCTGGCGTCTTCCTGTACTGTTGGTCATGCCAGAACGGCAAGTCCAAAAAGCCTTGCAAGCTCTCAAAAAGGCATTGCATCGTACTACAGCGATCGTTTCCACGGCCGGCGGACGGCCAGCGGCGAGCGTTACAACCGGAACGGCCTCACCGCAATGCATCGGTCGCTACCATTCGGTACCCGGCTCCGGGTGACCAATCTCGGCAATAACCGCAGCATAGAGGTGCGCGTGAACGACCGCGGCGATCCCGCGAACAAGCGTCTGCTCGATCTCTCGCGGCGCGCGGCCAAAGAGCTCGGATTCATAAGAGCGGGACTTGCTCAAGTGAAGCTTGAGGTGATCCAACCGGGAGACGGTTGATTTGCTCCTCATCCGTGATGAGGGCAATTTTTATTTTTCGCCGTAGGAAAACGGTTTTGAGCGTGCCGGTTATCGGCCGTAGCCCAAGGATTCTATATCCACCAGACGGCCGTTCTCGAATCGAAGCAGCTGCACGAACCGATTCGGACCGAAGTCGTAGGTCCATTCGTCGATCATGACCGGCACGTATTGCCCCAACTCCAAGCCCGAACCGTACAATTTCACATACCTGAGCTCGATGCGGGAGTCCGTGAATACGGGCTCGCCGCACTTGCGAAGCACCTCGAGCTTGTAATCTCCAGTGTCTACCAGTAGAGAGCCGCAGCGTAGGGCCCAGGCGGACGGTGCGGATAAGCTCAGATACAGACCGAGAAAAAGAATCCTTTTTTTCATAAATGACCATCAAGTTATGGATAGCGGTTATTCTTGACCGAAACTCTCGGAAAAAATCATATAATGGCGTTTGATCGATAAGCGTACCGAGGTTACGAGTTGTATGAGCGAAGAGCCTATTAAATTTACTGACAGCGCTGCGGCCAAGGTGAGCCAACTGATAGCCGATGAAGGAAACGATAACCTGAAGCTGCGGGTTTACATTACCGGCGGCGGCTGCTCAGGTTTTCAATATGGCTTTACTTTTGATGACGCGGTCAATGAAGACGACACGCAAATTGTGAAGAACGGTGTCATTGTCTTGATCGATTCCATGAGCATCCAATATTTGACCGGTGCCGAGATCGACTATACCGAGGACTTATCCGGATCTCAATTCGTTATTCGGAATCCCAATGCGGCCACAACGTGCGGTTGCGGTTCGTCCTTCTCGGTTTAAGCGTTCTCGTTCCAAAAACTTTCGCAAAGTGCCGGTAGGGGACCAATTCCACGCGTATTGGGTCGTCCGCTTCGTGGCTGCCAAGCACGCCGATGGATTGCAGACGAACGGGTGCTGGAAATCAGGGCTAACATATCGGCACCAGCATTACCGGAAACGTTACCCATACGATCGCCAGCAGTGCCAGCCCCCCGAAGGAGACGGTCATCCAGTCGATGAAAGCGGGTGTCGCGGACTGCGGGCGGTGCCGGTGAAGATTCCGCCAGGCGGGGACAAGTATGATCAGAATCCCCGCGATCGCCATCACCGTAGCAATGGTGACCATCCATGCAACGATGCCCACCCCGAGCCAGCTTAAATTCTGAACCCCCCGTGCACACACCAGGGCAGTGGCGATGTAGACAACCCCGAAATGGGCACCCCAGATCAAGACGCCCGAGAGCATCCGAAGCGTGTTTGTGACGAAGTGGAGTGCGGCAGCCATGGCGGTTCACCCCAGGAAGCGCGGAGACAGATGGACCACGGCTAATGCAATCAGGCCCTGAACGACCGTGTAATGCCAGAACAGCATGGTGTTGTCGAAAGTGGCCCGGCGTTCGCGGTTTATGAGTCCGCACACCGAGCGGGCGAAGGTATAGAGGCCCATGATGACCACCACGGTAACGAAAAATCCCTGAATCGAGATGACGGTATAAACGATCGCGGCATAGCCGGAATCGGTCGGCCGCAGGCCTATCTGCCATTGGCCCCACAGCTCGGCCACCAACGCACCGACGAGCAGGGGGACGGCTAAAAGCATGGCCAGGCGCACCGTCCAGAACCTGTTCGATTTCAATGCGCGGCTGGCGTAGGCAATGGCAGCACTGCTGAATGCCGAAAGGCCTCCCGCCGCGAGCGGATAAGCCACTTCCGGCAGCGATTCTCCGCCCTTGGGCCAGAACCCCGGCGCTACGGTCCACAGGAAATAATACGAGAAGATCAGGCAGGCGAAGAGGGAGGCCGAGACTATCATCAGCACGACCATGGCCCACCGGGAATGCGACATGGGGCCGGTCACGTAGACCGGCAGCTTGATGCCGCCGCCGATGTCCACGGGAGGGTGGCTGGGGCCGGGGTCGGTTTCCCATGCCCACCGGATGATCATGGCGATGGCGAACACGCCGAAGAACAGTGCAGGCACCACTACCTTCACCGTCAGGAGCAGAAAGAACGCCGCCGTTCCGAAGGCCGCCAACACCGGGAACCAGCTCCCTGCCGGCATCTGCAAAATGTACAGAGGCCGGGCATCGATGGGACTGGTGACGACGGTCTCGCGCGCGCCGGTAGGCGCGCCCGGCAGGTAATAGCGGCCGGCCTCGACGTCCTCCGCCAGATTCGGCTGATCCCAAAGCGGCTCGCGGCTTTCGACGATGGGAATGCTGCGCATGGCGTAATCGCCGCCGGGCAGCCATTCGAGGGTGCCTGCATCCCAGACGTTGCCCGCCTTTTCCGGACGGAAGGGTCGGAAGTTGCGAATGAGATCGACCAGGAACACCAGAACGCCCGCACCGATGAGGAAAGCGCCGAAAGTCGAGATCAGGTTGAGGGTGTCCCAGCCGACTTCCGCCGAATAGGTATAGACCCGCCGCGGCATACCCAGCAGCCCGGTGATGTGCATCGGGAAGAACGCCGTGTTGAACCCGATGAACATCAATCCGCACACCCAGCGGCCCAGTTTTTCCGAGAGAGGCTTCGTGCTCGCATAAGGCGCCCAGTAATAGAACACGCCGAATAGCGGGAACACCATGCCGCCGAACAGCACGTAGTGCAGATGCGCCACCACGAAATAGGTATCGTGCACCTGCCAGTCGTAGGGCACGATCGCCACCATCACCCCGGTCAGCCCGCCCAGCACGAAAATGAACAAAAAAGCCAGGGTGAACAGCGCCGGCACCGTGAGTTTCAGGCGTCCGGCCGCAATGGTGGCGATCCAGGCGAACACCTGTATGCCGCTCGGAACCGACACCGCCATGCTGGCCGCCGAGAAATAGCTCATGGAGATCTGCGGCAGTCCCACGGCGAACATATGGTGCACCCACAGGGCGAAGCTCAGGAAACCCGTGCCCACCAGGGCCAGCACCACCAATCGGTATCCTACCAAGTGCTTGCGCACCATGGTGGGTATGATCATCGAGACGATTCCCGCGGCCGGTAGGAAGATGATGTAGACCTCCGGGTGACCGAAAAACCAGAAGAGATGCTGCCAGAGCAAGGGGTCGCCGCCTTTCTCCGCTACGAAGAACGGCCACTCGAAGCTGCGCTCCAGCTCCAGAAGCGCGGTGCAGAGGATCACCGCCGGGAAGGCGACCATGATCATCCCGGCGAACACCAGCATGGCCCAGCAATAGATCGGCATCTTATCGAGGCTCATGCCGGGCGCGCGGTTGAGCAGCACCCCCACCACGATCTCGATGGCCGCAGCGATGGCCGTGATTTCGATGAAGCCGATGCCGAGCAGCCAGAAATCGGAGTTGTCGCCGGGCGAGAATTGATAACTGGTCAGCGGCGGATACATGAACCAGCCGCCCTTGGGCGCCAAGTCGAAAAACAGGCTGCAGAAGAACGCCAGCCCACCCGCGAAATAAGCCCAGAAGGCATAGGCCGACAGCCGCGGGAAGGGCAGGTCGCGCGCCGCCTGCATGTTGGGCAGGATGAGAACTCCCAGCGCTTCCACCGCCGGCACGGCGAACAGGAACATCATGATGGTGCCGTGCATCGTGAAGATCTGGTTATAGGTGTCCTGCCCCAGAAGATCGTTTTCCGGCACCGCGAGCTGGGTGCGCATCAGGAGCGCCAGCACGCCGGCCAGCAAGAAGAACAGAAAGGCCGTGCCGACGTAGAAGATGCCGATGTACTCGTTGTTGACGACGGTGATGAAGTTCCAGCCCGATGGTGGCCGCCAAATCTTTTTGAGCAGGGAAAGCTCTTCGTCCGGGCGGGGCACAGGGTTCGGAAATTCCTGATTCCGGTCCATCCATGTCTCCTCAGCGCAATCGATACAGCAGGAATATCCCGCCGAGATAAGTCAAGAGCACGGCCAGCGAGTCGTAGCCCATGCGCAGGATCGTCCGATCCCGGCGCTCGACCAAACCGGCGATGTACAGCGTCGTCACGACAATCCCTAAAAGGGCCGCGAATGATGAAAACCGTCCCACCTGGTTCAGCACCGGGCCGTCCGGATAGACGGCATCGATCAAAAAAATCATGCCGACGTTGAACAGATTGGTGCCGAAGATATCGGAAACCGCCATCAGGTAACGCCCTAGGTGCATCGCCGCCAGTACGGTGCTGACTTCCGGCAAGGAGGTCGAAAAGCCGACAAAAACGGCGCCGAAAAAGCTCGAGCCCAGCCCGCTCTGCTCGGCGAGGGTTTCACCGGAACGCGATAGCGCATAGCCCGCCACCAGAATCGCCAAACCGGCAAGCACCGTCTTGCCGAGAATTTTTCCAAACGGACGTTCGGGTTCCTCCTCCGTTTCGTCGCGTTGGGCCGGATGTCCTCTGTGCTGTCCCTCAAGTCCCTGATGGGGACGCTTCGGAGCGCGTCGTTGATGCCAGCCCAGCCCGTCCGGCCGCCAGGGAAAGCGGCCCTGAGATTTGGCGAGCATCCAGATGGCCCCGAAATAAAAAAGGAGAATGCTCCATGCCCAACCGCCGATGCCGAGGAACGCCGTGTCGCCCACGATCACGGCCGCGGACACCAGAGCGAGCAGCAGTACGCCCAGTGCCCCTTGCAAGATCACGACCGGATCGGGAATCACCGAAGTCAGAGCGTCCCGCCCGATGACGGCGTCGGCCAGCGCCAGGATGACGACGTTGATCGCGAGACTGCCGAGGATGTTGTTCACTGCCAGCGGCGCATTGCCGGCGGCGGACGAGGCGACCGTGACCGCGACCTCGGGCAGCGAAGTGATGCCGCCCAAAAGGATCAATCCGGCTGCTGCATGGCCGATGCCGGTATGCTCGGCGATGGCATCGGCATAGTGCGAGACCTTGGTGCCGGCAATCCAGACGATGCCTGCCGAAACCGCGAACATCACGATGTTGAGCCAGAGCGAATAATTCTTGAAATCGAAAGGCATCAGCTCGGGTTCTCCAAATAAGCCGTCGGCCGATGCGCGTGGAAGCGCCGCGGCCGGCATCCGTGAAATCCACTCGAAGATTCAGCTCTTGCGCAGTCCTCCGTTAAAGCGGTACCGGCGGTGCTGCCGTCGCATACACCGAGCGGCGCATCTAACCAACGTTGTGCCAGAGAGTAAGCTCCATCGGCTCGGCCAACAGCGTTTCGGCCAGCGTAATCCAATGTCTGATATGTGGCGCTTCGAGATGCCTTCTGAGGTCCTCCTCGCACACCCAGTTCTCATGGAAGAGAAAACGCGAATCGTCATCGGCAGCCTGGTGCATGTCATAATTCATGCAGCCTTTTTCCGAGCGGGTCGGGGCGAGGAGGTTCATGAGCTCTCGCTTGACCTGCGCCTCCATGCCGGGTTTGGCTACGATTCGAACGATAACCGTCACGGGTTTGCTCGCCATGTTTCGCTCCTTTATCGGAGTGCCGGTTGCGATCCATGATTTTAGGGACGCTGCGGACGGAGATGTTCGACAATCCCGGAACCGCGTTCATCTCCGGTTCTCCGAATAAGCCGCCGGCGGACGCGCGGGCTGACGCTGGGCGTTAAGCCAGGCATCGAAATCCTCCGGCGTTTCGACCACCGCCAGGAAGGCCATGTTGGCGTGCTGGGCGCCGCAATACTCGGCGCACTGCCCGCGCCACACGCCCGGCCGGTCGGGTCGGATACGCAGCGTGGTGATACGGCCGGGAATCATGTCGACTTTTCCGGCCAGGTTGGGCAGCCAGAAACTATGGATGACATCGGCGGTGCGCAGTCTGAATTCCACGAGCCGACCGGCCGGAAGGTGGATCTCGTTGGCGGTGGCGACATCGACATGGCCCGCCTCGGTCAGGTAATTCACCCGCCACCAAAACTTCTCGCCGACGACCTCGATCCGCAGGGCCGGAGGTTCCGACGGGGTGACGATATCCCCGGCGATTCTCAGCGTATAGACCAAGAGCGCGGACAACAGGACCACGGGAAACGCGAGGCCGCCGATAAGGACTGCTCGGCGATGGCCCAGCAAGCGGCCGGCGCGTTCCGATCCGGACATCGAATAAACGGTCAGCGCCATGACCAAAACGAAAATGACCGCGGCTCCCCAGTACAGCAGCCAGCCGATGGCATCAATTTCGGATGCGGTCGGCGAATGCGGATCGATGGCGGATTGAAGGCCGGCGCCGGCAGATGCCGGCAGCGTTGCCAGGAGCAAGGCCGAACCAAGACGGGCGGTCATGGCATGGCGGAACGCGGGCCGTCCGGCCGAACGCATCGACAGCCGGCACTAACCGCAGTGCGGAGAGTCGAAAATGCTATAGCGTCGGAAGACGTTCCATTCCCGATGGTCATCGGTCACTCCCCTGGCCGAATATCGAGCCGTGCGGCTGGCGCCGTTCTCTCGAATTTTGGAGCGTACTCACAAGAGACCATGGCACCTTCCCGAAAGTTTCTGATCCATGCGCTCATCACTCTCGTCATCCTGGGTGGATTCGGAGTATTGGGCGCGGCCATCGTCGTTCTCACCGGCGTGTACAACGTCGCTGCCATTTATCAACACACTTGGCCGGTTTACGAGATGCTGGATTTCGCATTGGATCGGTCGGTCTCGGCCCGCCTCGGCGGCATCGCGGCGCCGCCCCTGGACGATCCCCTCCTGGCGGAACGCGGCTTCCGCATTTACCGGGACAAATGCGCGCAATGCCATGGCGCGCCGGGTGTGCCTCCCGACGATGCCGGCAAGGGGATGCTGCCGCTGCCCAACAATCTGGCACAAACGGCACGCGAAAAATCGGCCGAATACATCTATTGGGTGGTCGCCAACGGAATCCGCATGACCGGCATGCCCGCCTGGCAATATCGCCTCGACGAGGAGGAGTTGTGGGCGGTGGTGGCGTTCGTAGAGCGGTTGCCGGAGTTTTCCCCGAAGGAGTACGCGGAATGGGATCGAAAGACCGGCGGGCGATAAGAAGAATCAAAGGAGCGGGCGGACTCTTCGCGGCACTGGCTCTTCTGAATGCCTGCGGCCGCGCCGATCAGCCCTTGTTCGTCACCGGCGGAGACCCGGCCCGGGGGCGTATCGCCTTGCAGCAATATGCCTGCGCGACCTGTCACATCATTCCCGGCATCGTCGGCGCCAAGGGTTTGGCCGGGCCGCCCCTGACCGCTTGGGCCAATCGCATCTACATCGCCGGCGTTCTGCCCAACACTCCGGACGACCTGGTTCTGTGGCTTCGGGACCCGCAGCGGATATCGCCCGGCACGGCCATGCCCGACTTGGGTGTGACCGAGCATGACGCATGGGACATGGCGGCGTATCTCTTCAGCCTGAAATGATCCCGCAGGCGGTCGGCGCTCATGCTCGATAATCGAGGATGCACGCGCAGGCGGAAGAGAGAAAATCCGCCCGAGAACTTTTACGGTATCGAACGACCTAAAAAGTGACGTCGCGACTCGAGAAGCACACTGCGGGAGGAACTCCATGGAACGGCTTGGCCGACTTTGCGCTCTTGGCGCCGTTCTGATCATGATGTCGGCGGGATGCGAGCCCGTACCGGCACCGCGACTTGCGCAAGCGCCGGCAGCGGCCTACCAGGCGTCCAATCCCGGCGCCGCCATAGGACAAAGCGGCAGGCCGACTCTGGCGCCCATGCTGGAAGCCGTATTGCCCGCCGTGGTCAATATTTCGACGACCTCGACGGTGAACGTGCAGGAGAATCCGCTGTTCAACGATCCGTTTTTCAGACGGTTCTTCGACTTGCCGAACATGCCGCCGCGCCAACGGCAACAGCAGAGCCTCGGCTCCGGCGTGATCGTGAACGCCGAAAACGGGCTTATCCTCACCAACCACCACGTCATCGCCAATGCCGACCAAGTGACCGTGACCCTGCAGGACGGAAGGGATTTCGAGGCTACGGTGGTGGGCGCCGATTCCGAGACCGACGTGGCGGTCGTCAAAATCGACGAGAAAAACCTTACGGCTCTGCGGTTCGGCGACTCGCAATCCCTGCGGGTCGGAGATTTCGTGGTGGCTATCGGCAGTCCTTTCGGCTTGAGCCAAACCGTGACTTCCGGCATCGTCAGCGCGCTGGGTCGTTCCGGTTTGGGCATCGAAGGCTACGAAGACTTCATCCAGACCGACGCCTCGATCAATCCCGGCAATTCCGGCGGCGCCCTAGTCGACCTGAATGGGGAACTGGTCGGGATCAATACCGCCATCGTCGGCCCGGCCGGGGGCAATGTCGGCATCGGTTTCGCGATCCCGAGCCATCTCGCCCAAGCCGTCATGCAGCAGATCGTCCAGTACGGCGAAGTTCAGCGAGGTCAACTCGGGATCGGGGTCCAGGATTTGACTCCCGAGTCGGCGAAAGCCTTGGGCCTGGAGCGGAGCGGCGGCGCCGTGATTGCCCAGGTTCAGCCGGATTCGCCTGCCGCCCAAGCGGGGCTGCGTCCCGGCGATGTCGTGGTGGCGATCGATGGTGCTCCCGTGGCCAATGCCAGCAGCTTGCGCAACATTATCGGCCTGCTCCGAGTCGGTTCCGAAATCAAGCTGGATTTCCTCCGAAATGGCCAAAAGCGGACGGCGACGGCCCGGATAGCCCAACCACCGGCCCGGCGGCGGTGAGGAAACCTCGGAGCGGCTGTCTCAATGGTTATGGACGAAACTCTATTTCACTCGCGGAGACATGGACATGGGCAGCATCTTGCGATTCTTGGGCAGCGCGATCGGCATCATCTTCCTGATCGGGTTATTGGTCGTGATCGGGATTCTTATGCTCATTTTCTGATCGGAGCGTCGCATGCGGAAATTTAGGCGCCTTCGGTTCGGGATTGTGGCCGGGGCGCTGTCCGCCGTGGCGGGCTTGAATGTGACGGCCAGGGAGTCCGTGCCTCCCTCCGCGCCCGATACCGACGCTCGCCCGCCGATTACGGAGGAGCCCAGCGCTTTGCCGACGGTCCTGATCGTGCCCGGATCGTTCAGCGCCGAGCGGGTCGCCGACGGTTGCTGGGTACAGTTCTACACGGGCGACCGTTTTACCGGAATTCAACTGAACATCGTCGGCCCGGTCGAGATGCGCACCATGAAAGGTCCGTTCGGCGCCCGCTGGACCGGCCTGGAAAGCGTCATAGTCGGACCGCGCGCCCAGGTAACCGCCTTCGACGACGAAGACTTCGAAGACCATAGCCTGTCGTTCGAACCAGGACAGCAAATCCCCGACTTGGGGGAAAGACGGGGACGCAGCGGGCTGGGGATTTTCGAAGATATCAAGTCGTTGCGGGTGACTTGTTTGCCGCGCCGCTGATGCGGCGAATGGCACGGCGTTCGGCGCATGAAACGGAGAGCGCGTTCGGCAGTGGGGGCCGATGGCGGATCTTGGTAGGACTCGCCGTTCTGGCTGTCTTGGCGTTGGTCGCTTATTGGCTCTGGTCGCAGATTGTCGGTAAACGCGGACCGGCTGAACCGTTCGAGATTCCTCCCGTCACCGTGACGGCAGCCCATGCCGAGGCGGAGGTCTGGCGGACCGAATTGGACACCATCGGCAACCTCGTCGCCGTGCACGGGGTGCAAGTGACCACCGAGGTGGCGGGCATGGTGGAAACCATCGGGTTCGAATCGGGCGCCGAAGTGGAGCAGGGCGCGACCCTGGTGCAATTCAAGACCGATGTGGACCTGGCGCGGCTGGAGCGCCTCGAGGCCGAGGCCGAACAGGCGCGCCGCGATTTGGCTAGGTTCCGCGAACTGGCGCAGCGGCGCTTCGTATCTCAATCCGAACGGGAGCAGGCGGCGACCCGGGTGGAAACCTTTGAAGCCCAGGTTAGGGAACAGCGGGTCCTGATCGGCAAAAAGCGGATCGAGGCACCGTTCAGCGGGGTTCTCGGACTCCGTTACGTCAATCTGGGACAATATCTTGAACCCGGACAGGCCGTGGTCGATTTGCAGTCGATCGCCCCCATCTACACGGATTTCACCTTACCCGGACGTCATTACGGCGTTATCGGACCGGGACTGCCCGTCCGGGTGCGGGTCGACGCCTACCCCGATCAGGTTTTCGAAGGCGAAATCAGCGCGGTCAGCCCGCAGATCGACCGGGAAACCCATAATTTCAGCGTGCGCGCTACGCTCCCCAACCGCGAACGCCTGCTCCGGCCGGGCATGTTCACCGACGTGGTCGTGACGCTTCCCGATGAGCGCCGGGTGCTGGCAGTTCCCAACACGGCGATCAGCTACAGCCCGTACGGCGACGTCGTGTTCGTGATACGGGAAGGGGGCGGGGCGGCTCCGGCACTGCCGGCCGGCGGTGCCGACGATAGCGGAAATCCGGACGATTCGGCGGTTTCTTCCGCTCGGGCTCCGGACCAGCGTATCCATCGGGTCCAACGGGTTTTTGTCACCACCGGCGAGCGCCGGGGTTTGCGCGTCGAAATCTTGAAGGGCGTCGCGCCCGGCGACCGGGTGGTCACCTCGGGTCAGCTCAAGCTCAGCGACGGGGCGCGGGTGCTCATCTCGGACCGGGACGTGCTGCCGGAAGTCGACCCCATACCGAAGGGACCGTGATGGGCGGCTTTACCGATCTCTTCATCAAGCGGCCGGTGCTGGCCTCAGTGATCAGCCTGGTGATTCTGATGCTGGGATTGCGGTCGATTCTAACCCTCAATGTCCGCGAGTATCCCGAGACCTACTCCTCGGTCATCACCATTTCGACCCCTTATTTCGGCGCCGACGCGGAACTGGTCAGAGGATTCATCACCACGCCCCTGGAACAGGCCATCGCCACCGCCGAGGGCATCGACTATCTCGAATCCACCAGCGTCCAGGGTACCAGCACCATCCGGGCGAGGCTTTTGCTCAATTACGATCCCAACGCCGCGGTGGCCCAGATCATCACCAAGATCAACCAAGTGCGGAACCAGTTGCCGCCCGGCAGCGAGGACCCCATCGTCACCGTCACTCCGGGCGAGCCGACCGCCGCCATGTACATCGCCTTTTACAGCGAGGTGCTGGAACGCAACCAGGTGACCGATTATCTCAACCGCGCCGTTCGGCCGCGCCTGGAGACCCTGGTCGGCGTTCAGGAGGCGCCGGTCCTGGGCGGGCAGACGGTGGCCATGCGCATCTGGCTGGACCCGAAGCGCATGGCGGCATTCCGGGTCACGCCGACAGACGTCCGCGCGGCGCTCGAGGCCAACAACTTCATCGCGGCGGTGGGATCGACCAAGGGAGCGACCCTCTCGATCTCGCTGGATGCCGCGACCAACCTGCATTCGGTGGAGGAGTTCGAGCGGCTGGTGGTGCGGGAGGACAACGGCGCGCTGATTCGTTTGCGGGACGTGGCGGAGGTGTCCCTGGGTGCCGAATCGTACGAAACCTCGGTGTATTTCGACGGGGTTCCGGGGGTGTTCATCGCCGTGGAGGCGGCGCCCACGGCCAATACCCTGGACACGGCGGCGCGCGTGCGCGAAGTCTTTCCCGATATCCAGCGGCAATTGCCCGCGGGCATCCGCGGCGTCATCGTCTACGACAGCACCGATTTCATCCGCGACTCGATGCGCGAGGTGCTGGTTTCGCTGGCCGAGGCGCTGAGCATCGTGACCGGGGTCATCTACCTGTTCCTGGGGTCGGCCCGCGCCGCGCTGGTGCCCGCCGTGGCCATGCCGCTGTCGCTGGTGGGCTCGTTGTTCCTGATCCTGGTCATGGGGTTTACCATCAACCTCCTGACTTTGCTGGCGCTGATCCTCGCTATCGGCATGGTGGTCGACGACGGCATTGTCATCGTGGAGAACGTCCACCGCCACATGGAGGAGGGGAAGACCCGGTTTGAAGCCGCTATCGAGAGCGGGCGCGAACTGGCGGCGCCCATCGTCGCCATGAACATCGTGGTGGTGGCGGTGTACGCACCCATAGGCTTCATGACCGGACTGACCGGGAATCTCTTCACCGAATTCGCCTTTACCGTGGTGGGGGCGACGCTGATCTCGGGCGTCGTCGGCCTGACCCTGTCGTTCATGCTATGCTCCAAGCTGCTCAGGCGGGAAACCGGGAAACGCGGGCTCAGCCGCCGGGTGGACGCAGGCTTCGGATGGGTGGCCGAGCGTTACGGCCGCCTCCTCCATTACACTTTGGAGCAGCGCTGGTTGGTGCTGCTGTTCGGCAGCGTCGTACTGGTCGCCTGCTTTTTTCTGTATACCGCCGCCGAGGACGAGCTGGCGCCGACGGAAGACCAAGGCTTTCTCATCGTGCAGGCCACCGCTGATCCCAACGTCTCCATCGACTACCTGGAACGCTGGACCGGCCGGGTCGGCGAGATCATTCAGGATTTCGACGCCACCGACCATTCGTTCGTCATCAACGGCGTGGTGCCGGGGGGAGGCGGCGTGGGCAGCGCCTATCAGGCTTTCGCCGGCATGTCCATGCGAGACTGGGAAGAGCGGGAGCAAACGCAGTTCGACATCATGCCCGAATTGCAGGATCGGGTGAACGGCGTCGCCGGCCTCCAGAGCGCGGTGTTTCCGCCGCCCGCGCTGCCGGGCGCCGGCGGCGGAACCCCGGTACAGTGGGTCATCGGTACCACCGAGGAAACCGAGGCGCTCTACGATGCGGTGCAGCGGGTGCTGGAGCGGGCGCGGCAAAGCGGCAAATTCGACTTCATCGAAACCGATCTGCATTACGACCGGCTCCAGGTGCAGGTGGAGATCGACCGTGCCAAGGCGGCCGATCTCGGCATCGACATGCAGCAATTAGGCGGCGATCTTTCCACGCTGCTGAGCGCCGGCTATGTCAATTATTTCAGCGTCCGTGACCGCAGCTACCGGGTCATTCCCCAGGTGGAACGCGTCTATCGGCTTCGTCCGGAGCAGCTCGAGAATTATTATCTCCGCGCCCGGAACGGCAGCCTGATTCCCGCCTCCACCATCATCCGCCTGACGCAAACTGTACAGCCGCGGGAACTGGCCCGGTTCAACCAGCTCAATGCAGCGACGCTGTCCGGGGTTCCGGCGCCGGGAGTGACGCTCGGCGAAGCGGTGGAGTTCCTGAGGACGACCGTGGCCGAAGTCTTGCCCGGCGGATATGTCACCGACTGGAAGGGGCAGTCGCGGCAGTACGTCCAGGAGGGCGCGGAACTGGTCACCGCGTTTTTCCTGTCGGTGATCCTGATCTATCTGGTCCTTGGCGCGCAGTTCGAAAGCTTCCGCGATCCCGCCATCATGCTGGTGAGCGTGCCCATGTCGCTGGCCGGGGCGCTGCTGTTCATGGCGCTCGGGGTGGTCACCGTCAATATCTACACCCAGGTGGGCCTGTTGACGCTGATCGGCTCCATCATCCGCCACGGGATTCTCCTGGTGGAATTCGCCAACGAGGTCCAGCGGCGCGAGGGGCTGGACCGCCGCCGGGCGATGGAGACCGCGGCGGCGATCCGGCTCCGCCCGATCCTGATGACCACGATCGCGACCCTGGTCGGCATGATTCCGCTCTGGTTCGCGTCCGGACCCGGCGCCGAAAGCCGCTTCGCCATCGGCTTCGTGCTGGGCGCCGGCATGGCCATAGGCACGCTGTTCACGCTATTCGTGGTGCCGGCCTTTTATACCGTTATCGCCAGCGAGCGGGCCGGATCGGAAAAGGGTGAACAAGGTGAGGAGACCTGAAACCTGTTGTCGC
This sequence comes from Methylocaldum sp. 14B, assembly GCF_002005105.1. GTDB lineage: Bacteria > Pseudomonadota > Gammaproteobacteria > Methylococcales > Methylococcaceae > Methylocaldum. The sequence goes on from NZ_MSCV01000017.1 coordinate 97,820, forward strand.
TTAATCGTAGGACGCGGTGAGCTCTTCGAACCGCATCGATCGCTCTATCACCAATAATACGGACGACCATAATAGTCGTGGATCTCGATCTCGTAGCGGCGGTTGACCGGTTTTGTCGGATCGAACTCGGGCCCGTTGCGGATGCTTTCGGCATCGAGTTCGACATGCAGGCGCTGTGCGGTCCAATCGACTGAACCGAGCCAAGGCGTCGCCACCAGAACCTTGCGTCCCGGCAGCCAATGGCCCGTGTCGACCACCAGATAGCGCAGCGCCCAAGCCTGGTCGTCCACGATGAAATCGTCCACTTGGCCGATGTCCCGGTCGGTGGCGGCGATGTCGTAGCCGGTCACTTCCTCTACCGAACGCAAATGCTCTTCTTTCGGTTCCCGGATCTCGGTCCCGGGCACAGATGCCGGTGTCGGGTCGACGACTCCGCCGGGCCAGGGGTAAGCGCCGAAGCCGCCGGGACCCAAGCCATAGGGCGACAAGATGCCGGTGTAAGGGGGCTGCGAGTAATGCCGCCAATATTCGATCTCGTACGCTCGGGATACCGGGGCGTGCTCGTCCAGCGGCGGAGAGTTTTCGATTTGCTGTTTGGTCAAACGCACGGGCAAACGCCTGTGGGTCCAATCGGGTTGGTCGAGAAACGCGGGCGAAACGACCGCCTTGCGTCCGGGCAGCCATTTGGCGGTCTTGGCCACCATGAAGCGAACCACCCAATCGCGATCGTCGAACAGAAAATCGTCGCAGCGGCCGATGTCGCCGTCTTTCGCCCCCAGTACATATCCCACAATTTCCTTGACGCTTCTCAACATAAATCCTCCAAACTCGAGGTATCCGACATGCCGGATCGGCGCACTACTTGAAGCTGCCTCTTAGGTAACGAAACACGGCGGAAAGTTTCGGCACGAGCATTTAGCTCCCGTTCTCCGCTTCCTCGACGATCCGTTCTCTTTGCAGCCAGCGGGCCACCAGCCACCAGATCAATGCCCAGGCGGCTCCGATCATCCAGCCGGCGGCGACGTCGGACGGCCAGTGGACACCCAAGTACACCCGGCTGAAGCCGACCAGCAAGCAGAGCACGACGGCCATCGTCAGCACGAAAAACTTGGTGCGCCGATCGGGCAGCACTCGGGCGAGCAGGGCGCCCAGAGTCAGATAAGTGGCGGTAGCCAGCATCGCATGGCCGCTGGGAAAGCTTGCGGTGTAGACGTATGCGCCATGGGGTACGAGATCGGGGCGGGGGCGGTCGAAGCCGAGCTTGAGCAAGGTGTTGATAAGCAGGCCGCCGCCGACCGCGATAGCCAAGAGGAGCACGGTCCGGTGTTTTCGCAACAGGGCGAGATAGCCCGCCGCGCCCAGCGTGATGAATACGATCACGCTAACGCCGCCCAAGGCGGTGAAGTCCCGGAACATTTCCTCGACCCATCGCGGGCCGATCGGGTCGGCCGGGTCGGCGGGATTCCGCAAGGCCAGCAGGATGGCGGTGTCGACGGCGCGCGTCTGACCTTCGGCGACCTCGTCGGCGAGTTCGATGAACCCCCAGATTCCCGCCCCGGTTAGGAGCATCAGCACAAGGGTTCGAAACTCGCGAGCAACGGCGGACCCTGCGGCGCCGAGTAGCGGTCTGAGCGCGACGATGAATCGTTGAGACATGGACATGGCGAACGCTTGTATCTCGATTGATGATCATGATTTGGACAATTCCATGGATTCTCCGGCACGGCGGGGCGGGGATAATTCCACTTTCCGCTTGGTCCTTATTAGTAAGTCCCCGTAAAAGTGCCTTTCATTCGACCGAACCGGCGGGGAGCCCGCAATATGCTGTCGGCAGCTCGGGATAGTACCGGTCGCCGGAGTTATAGGTATCCGCGGCTTTGATGGGAGGCGGCTCGATCGAGTTCTACGGCAAGGCCGGAATGCCGGCAAGGGACGTAATGATGGATCATGAGACCAGCGAGACACGGACTCCCAGTGGACTGCTGACCAAGCGGACGCTCATCGTCGCAGTCGCGGGTACGGCCGTCATTGCGCTGCTTCTGGCGGTTTGGCAGGTGTCGCAGATCCTCTTGCTGGTTTTCGCGAGTCTCCTCCTGGCCCTGTTCCTCCGCACGCTCGCCGAGTTCATCACCCGGCATACGCCTTTGTCCATGAACTGGTCGCTGACGGTGGTGGTCTTGATACTGCTGGGCTTGCTCGTGCTGATCCTGGCGCTGTACGGACCCGCCATCGCCGACGGTTTTTACCAGTTGTTCCAGCAGTTGCCGGCGGCGCTGGACCGGCTACGGAACACGCTCGAGCAATATCCGTGGGGAACCGCGGTGATCGATAGGCTATCCAGGGCGGGTAGTACCCTCACAGATCCCGAGCAGCTATCGAAAATCGCCGGGATTTTTTCGACCGCATTCGGCGCCTTGGGCAGCCTCTTCATCGTGATCGTGCTGGGGCTTTATTTCGCCGCTGATCCCAAGACCTACATCGACGGCACGGTTCATCTGTTTCCCAAGGGGCGCCGAGGACAGGTTTGGGAGGCATTCAACCGGATGGGGAATGCACTCCGCTGGTGGCTGATCGGGCGAATCGCAGCCATGCTCGCCGTGGGGGTGTTGATCGGCGTCGGGCTGATGGCGCTGGGAGTGCCGTTCGCGTTTATTTTGGGTCTTGTCGCCGCCGCCCTGGATTTCGTACCCAATATCGGGCCGCTGATTGCGGCCGTGCCGGCGATGATGGTCGGTCTCACCCAGGGCGGCCCGACGGTACTCTATGTAGCCATCCTCTATTTCGTGGTCCAGGGATTGGAAGGTTATCTGATCACGCCCTTCATCCAACAGAAGATCGTTTCCCTGCCGCCGGCTCTGCTGCTGACCGCCCAACTCATCATGGGCGCAAGCTTCGGCATCCTAGGACTTCTGCTCGCGCCGCCGCTGGTGGTGGTCATCATGGTGCTGGTGCAGATGCTGTATATGAGGGACGTATTGGGAGAATCCGTCGAGATGCCCTAAAGGCGTCTGGGCGGTTCGATTGTGATTTCTGTCGCAGGGGCCATTCCCCACTGCCATTAAGTTAAGAAGAGATGTCCGTCATTCCGGCAGGGAGGCCGGAATCCAGCGTCCATGGATGGCAAGCGGGCTAACATCCTTGTCCCTGGATACTGGCATCCCTGCCAGTATGACGGCTTAACTTAATGGCAGTGGGGCCATTCCCACGCATGTGGGGAACAGATCCGAATGAGGCTAGCCGCGGATCGATCGTGCGCTGTCCGGAAAATGTTTCGGTTCAGCATCCGATCTCGTTGCTGTTTTCGGCAAGCAATGCACGTTCTTCTTCGCCGATCTCCGAATCCGCCGACGGCTTGGCCTTGTTCGCCGATACGTCCATCATGCCGGCGACCCGTTGCAGGCTGGAGAGAATGAGGGTTTGCTCCCAGTCGTTCAATTGCCGGAAGGCGGCCACGAAGTTGACGTGCAGCAGCGAGGGCGCATGCCGGAGAGCGTCCCGGCCCGCATCGGTGAGGGTGATAGTCAGGCGCCGCTTGTCTTCGGCGCTGCGCTCACGCCGGATTTGGCCCTTCAGTTCCAGGCGGTCCAGGATAGACGTGATGGTTCCCTGGCTGAGGCTGACGGCCCGGCTGAGCTGGTGGGCGGTCAGCGCTCCGCGCTTTTCCAGGGCACGCAGCACCAGCAGCTGCGAGCCGGTCAGCCCGGCTTTCTGCAACTGCTTGGATTGCAAATCGAGCGCCTGTACGATGCGCCGGAGTTCCACCAGAACCTGCTCGTGAATTTCCATGGGAGCGCCGGTGAGCGGTTGAGCCTGTTTCACGCCATTGTTCCTGCCAGTCGGTGAGTGTGCGGGCTAGCGCTTCAGGCGGATGACATGCCGTCCGAAGCCGTCGACGATAGTTTTGAAGCCGGGCGCGTCCGGCTACCGTTTCGGGATTATATCTTCCATGATTCGCGCAGCCTTCGATAAAAGCTCAGATCGCGTTTGACCGCGCCCCTGACGCCGCAAATGAATCCGGCCAATTCCTGGGCCCGTTCCAGCGCGTCCTGCAAGGGCCAACGCCACATCAAGCCGACCAGCAGCGCGGCGCTGAACGCGTCTCCCGCGCCGACGGTGTCCACGACCTTTATCGACGCGTCGGGACGCACCCGAGCCGTGTTTCCGTTGGCGCAGACGGCGAATGCTCCCGATTCGCCCAGGGTCACCGCCACGTATTCCGCGTCGCAGAGGGCTCGCAAGGCTTCGGCGCGCTCTTCGGGAAGCTTGCCGGACAAGCCGTAAATATCGGTTACGGTGTCCAATTCCTGCGCGTTCAATTTAATCCAGTTCGCCCGTTCCAGCAGGGTCCACAAATGCTCGACGCTCCACCAGGGCGAACGGAGATTGACGTCGAGGAATATCGGGGGACGATGGCGCTTGATGAGATAATCGAGCGCCTGGCGCGAGACCTGATTTCTCACGGCGAGGGTGCCATGGTACAGGATGGCGCCTCCCGTCGGAAATTGAGGGACGTCGTGCGCTTCGATGAAGTCGTAGGCCCGCTCGGGTTGAATGCGGAACACGGGTTCCCCCTTCTCGATGTGCACCCGCACGGCTCCCGTCATGCGCTCGGGGTCGATTTGCACGCCCCGTTCGTCCAGATCCCAGTCGTGAAGCGCCTCGCGAACAAGTTTTCCACCCTCGTCCTCGCCGATACGGCTTATCAGCAAGGGTTGTATGCCCAGTCCCCGGAGGTGGCAGGCTACATTCAGCGGAGCCCCCCCCAGCACAACCGAGCCATCGGGAAAATGATCGAGCAGCAGTTCGCCGAAGAGGACCGGTCTCAGTGATACAGTGAATTCGGTCATGTCTACTTTGATGTCAAAATAAAATAAAGCTGAACGCCCTGTTCCGGCCGTCTAGGCTACCGGGCAAGGCGCGCTAATCAGTAGTTTTACCTATGGGAGTACGATAAATCGGGTTGACAGGTTCGTGCAAACATTTTGAAATCAAAAAATAGGGCGGGTATGTTGCACGTCTCCCGCTGCGGGAAGCGCTCCACGGCTGATTGTGGATACGGCCGACGCCTGAGCGTTTCGAATCGTTACGAAGAACAATCTCTGCTACCCGCCGAGTTAGTAAAAAATCTATTCCCGGAATCATGCCGCGATTTGTGGATAGAGCGGGCTGTTTCGTCTTGCTGATGGTCCTCGCAGCGTCGGTATCGGCCGAACCGGTCCGGCTCACGGCATTGCGAGCTGCGGATAAGGCGGATCGGGCGCGTTTGGTTTTTGAATTCACCGGTAAACCCGAATACCGGGTGATCCGCTGGGCCGAACCGAGGCGGCTGCTGGTGGATATTACCGATGCCAAGCTCGGAGTCAGCGTAAAGCAGCCGCCAGCGTCGCATCCTTTTTTGGGAAAGATCCGCACGACATCTCACAAGGAAAGGCTTCGATTGTCGGTCGACCTGAAGCGCCCGGTTTTGCACAGGGCGTTTATCAGCCCCGCCGGAAAGGGAGTCCGGCTGATCGTCGAACTGATCGAATCCGAGCCCCCCAAAGCCGGTGCCGCGACCAAAACCGCGAAGAAGACAGCACATGCGCCGGTCCGCCGAAGTTCCAGGAAGCCCAAGATCCGCGTGATCGCGATTGATGCGGGTCATGGCGGCAAGGACACCGGCGCCGTCGGTCCGGGCGGCCGTCGGGAAAAGGACGTGGTGCTGTCCATGGCCCGCAAGCTGAAAGACATGATTTACGCCGAACCTGGCATGAAGCCGGTGATGATCCGGAAGGACGACCGTTTTCTCAGTCTGCGCGAACGTCTGGTGAAAGCCCGCGAGGCGCAGGCCGACCTGTTCATATCCTTGCATGCCGATGCCTACGTGCATGGCCTGGCTCGGGGCATGTCGGTGTTCACGCTGTCCCAGCGCGGGGCCAGCAGCGAGGCCGCGCGCTGGCTGGCGGAACGGGAAAATGCGGCCGACTTGATAGGCGGCGTGAGCTTGAGGGACAAGAACGGCACCTTGGCGAAAGTGCTGCTCGACCTGTCCCAGTCCGCCACCGCCGAGGCGAGCGCGCGAGCCGCATCCGCCGTGCTGTGGGAACTGAAGAAGAGCTTCCCCATGCACCATCCGGAAGTCCAGCGGGCGGGATTCGTCGTGCTGAAATCGCCGGATATCCCGTCGATTCTGGTCGAGACCGGATTCATCACCAACCCGGAAGGCGAGAGCAAGCTCGCAGACGCCGCCCATCAGACGAAGATTTGCCGCGCGATCTTTTACGGGATTCGGCAGTTCTTCTCGGCCAAGGCGCCGACCAAGGCCAGCGGGAACTAAAGCATTCTCCGGTTTGGTGTAGCGCGTCGTGGGTGCAGTGTCCGTCGGCAAAGGATTGACGACCTACAACGGTGTCACAAGTAGGTCGGAAATCCCTTCCCGACGTAATTCCATTCGGCATTCGAGATAATATTCATCGTAGGATGGGTAGAGCGAAGCGAAACCCATCGATGGCGGGTTAGCCCCTAGTCTCCGCTCGGGACAGGCTCCGCGTAACCCACCGATTGAAGGTCGCTCGGTGGGTTACGGCGCACGCGAAGCGCAGTGATCGGCCATCGGCCGGTGCTGATGTGCGCCTAACCCACCCTACGAAAATGAATGCCTGATTGAAAGCTATTTGATGAGAGGCATACCCGCGTGTTCGGAAAAACTGCGGCAGCCGCCTCGGGAGGTTTCCATGACTCATACCCAAGCTGGATCCGAATCGGTTTCCAATCTTCCTATCATCGACGTTCACGCCCTGGTAGCGGGCACCGGCGATAAAGAGACGGTGGCGGAGCAGATCAGACATGCCTGCCTCGACATGGGCTTTTTCTACATCAAGGGCCACGGCGTCGATGAGGCGCTTCAGGACCGGCTGGAGCAGCTCAGCCGACAATTTTTTGCACAGGATCTCGAAACGAAGCAGGAGCTTCTCATGGAACGGGCCGGCCGAGCCTGGCGCGGCTATTTTCCGGTCGGAGGCGAGCTCACCTCCGGACGGCCCGACCTCAAGGAAGGTCTCTATTTCGGTGCCGAGCTCAGGGCGGACGATCCGAGAGTCCAGGCCGGCGTTCCTCTGCATGGCGCCAACCTCTTCCCCGCCAACATCCCGGAATTTCGTGAAACGGTGCTCGCGTATATGGCGGCGTTGACGCAACTCGGGCAAACCTTGATGCAGGGCATTGCGCTCAGCCTGGGGCTGGAAGCGTCCTACTTCGCCGACCGCTATACCGCCGATCCTCTGATCCTGTTCCGCATCTTCAACTATCCGCCAGGGCCGGCGAACGTGGGTACTCCGCCCAGCTGGGGCGTGGGTGAACACACCGACTATGGTCTGCTGACCATTCTCAAACAGGATGACGCCGGCGGCTTGGAAGTGAAGTCGAAGTCGGGCTGGGTCGCGGCCCCGCCTGTTCCCGGAACCTTCGTGTGCAACATCGGCGACATGCTCGATCGAATGACCGGCGGTCGCTACCGCTCCACGCCTCACCGGGTCCGTAATACCGCCGGTCGCTCCCGGCTGTCCTTTCCCTTCTTTTTCGATCCGAATTTCGATGCGGAAGTAAAACGGATCGAGAGTCCCGACTTGGAGCCCGTCATGGACGATCAAGAGTCCCGGTGGGACCGATCGAGCGTCCACGCCTTTACCGGCACCTACGGCGACTACCTGCTCAACAAGGTCGGCAAAGTCTTCCCGGCACTCGGGGGCAGCGTGATTTGAAAATGGCGTCCTAGACGTGAATGCGAGGAACATTTTTTCCTGTAAACCAACCGGCGCCGAATGCCTCACGGTCGAGTCAGCAAATGTACGGATGTTCTAGCAAAATATTGTCAACCCATAATGCCCACGACCCCGGGCGAATTCTTCTTTTTTAATGGGCTAGACAGGCACTGCCGAATATTCGGCGGGTTTTTCCTTTCAGTTCGCGTAGCAAGCCGCGCGCCCTTGCGACGTGACAGGCTAACTATTCACGTTGCCGGACGAAGTAACCAAAAGGCAAGCCAAGCTTCCTACGTCTTTGCCGCGGTGGATCTGCCGCTCTGTGTCAATGTCGCCGGCACGATTGAAGAGTTTTTCCGGAAGCCGATCATGGATGATCCGGTGCCATTGCACCCGGCTAGGAAACGCCGGATACCCGGCGGATACATGGAGGAGCTTCACATGCAAACCTGCTCTCTGTCGAAGCGCGTCACACTCGCCATTTCCTTGAACGCGGTGCTCTTGGCCTGGCCGACGGTCGGGGAAGCGTTCGAGGTCACGGAACCGGAAGCCTATCGCCCCCGTTGCGACAACTATGATCCGATGCGCCAACCCTTTTTCGGCGTGACCCATCTGCATACCGGCCTCTCTTTCGACGCGAGCATCCGTTTCGTCGACGAACAGGCCGGCAACAATCCGCGCGGAGCCTATGCGTTCGCCAGGGGCGAAAGCCCGATAACGCTCCCGAACATCATCGGAATCCAGGGTGTCGAGATTCCCGAGCTGGGTTTGCCGAACGATCTGCGCAGGCCCACCATAGACCGGCCGATCGATTGGGGCGGCGTTACCGATCATTCGGAGCACTTCGGCGAGATGGGCATCTGCAAGGACCTTCTCGGAACTCCCGACCCCGCCGACCCTGAGGGACGTTTCTCACTGGATTGCCGGATGATCAACGGGTTCTATTGGCAGCCGCTCGGAGGAGAAGTTTCGACTCCGGCCACCGCGCCGTTCAATCAATTCCAGCGGGAACTCGCCTCCAATGCGTTCACGCAGCTCACCATGATGAACCTCGGTCCGGTGAGCCAGATGACGCGGATGCCGCTTTGCGTGAACAACCCGGATGAATGCGATTCGGCGGAACTCGCGGTATGGCAGGAGCACCAGGCGGCGGCGGAGGAGTTCTACGACCGGAGCAGCCGGTGTTCGTTCACCACGTTCAACGCCTACGAGGTGACTTCCACGCCGCTGGGAACCAACTGGCATCGTAACGTCTTTTTCCGCAACGACAGGGTGGTCAGACGGCCCATTACCGCGATCGACATGGCCGTGAGGCCCAACGAGAGTCCGACTTCCGGCGGCCCCGGCGGTGTCGGGGAACCCCCCAGCTACGTGGGCAGCATCGTTCCCGACGATCCGGAGGTGTTCCCAGTCCCGCCCGGTCAATTCATCACGTTTCCGCTTCCGGAACGGCTCTGGAACGGCCTGGAGCGCGACTGCACCTTGGGGCAGAACGTTACGGACGGCCGTGGGACTCGCTGCGAGTTTCTGACCATTCCGCACAACTCCAACCTCGGCGGAGGCATGGGGCTCGTTCCTCCGATGTTTTTCACTCCGTTCAATAAAGAGGATGCGATTCGACGCGCCAAGTTCGAGCCGCTCGTGGAGATCTATCAGAACAAGGGAAGTAGTGAATGCCGTTGGGATCCTCGCTTCAAGGAAGGTGTCGACACGGCGGATGAATTCTGCAATTTCGAGCTGCTGGACACGACCTCCCTATCCGCGGCTTCGGGCGTCGGAACCAGCGGCGGATCGGCGGGAGGATTGCCGCCGTCGGCTTTCAACGAGCGCGCCTTCGTCCGCAATGTCTGGAAGGATGGACTGAAGCTGGCGGAGGAGCAATTCGAGGGGGTCAATCCCTTCAAGATGGGCGTGGTGGCGTCCTCGGATTCGCATAACGGCACCATGGGCTGGCATCCCGAGAACGAAAGGTTTCCGGGGCACCTCGGCATCGACGATGCGGTCCCCGTGCAGCGTCCCTCCACCATCCAAAACAGTTCGGGCGGCCACTCCGTGGCGTGGGCGGAGGAGAATTCGCGCGACTCCATTTTCGAGGCGCTGAAGCGCAAGGAGACTTACGGGACCAGCGGAACGCGGATCGTCCTGCGCTTCTTCGGAGGCTGGAACTTCGACAAATCCATGTGCGGCAAGGATTTCGTGCCGACCGGCTATGCCGACGGAGTCCCCATGGGCGGCGACCTCCCGCCGAGACCCTCCCGTGCCAAAGCCCCGCGGTTCATCGTGGCGGCTTGGTGGGACGATTTCATCCGGACGCCGCTGGAGCAGATCCAGATCATCAAGGGGTGGTATGACGCGGCAGGCGAGCTGCACGAGTCGGTCGTCACGGTAGCCGGCGAAAGAGGGCGTCCCAACCTCCCTCAGGCCGGCGTCACCCCCGATTGCAGTCTCAGGGGCGGAGGAGCCGAGTCGCTGTGCGCGGTGTGGGAAGACAAACAGTTCAAGCCCGACGAGCGTGCGTTTTACTACGCCCGTGTTATCGAAAAACCCGTGTGCCGCTACAGCACGCTCTGGTGTCAGAACGCTTTCGGTCTGAATCCGCTGCGCCCGCAACAGTGCAGGGATGATCTCCAAAAGCTGCAACAGGGCAACGAAATCGATCAGCTCAAGGCTCAATACGCAGCGTCGTGTTGCAGCAACCAGACGACGGCCCCCATCGTGCAACCGGCCATACAGGAGCGGGCATGGAGTTCACCCATCTGGTACACACCCTAGGTCACAGAGCTCTTCGCTCGCCGGCACTGCATTTTCTGATCATCGGAGCGGTACTGTTCGCAGCGTTCGCACCGCAAGGAAGAATGGACCCGCCCGACCGGGCTCGGCTGGTGATTCCCTCGTATCGCGTGGATCTCGCGCGCCGCGAGTTCGCGGAGGCGTACCGGCGAACGCCGACGCCGGAAGAGGACAAGCATCTCCTCGAAACGCTCGTGGACGAGGAGGTGCTTTACCAATATGCCCTGCGTTTGGGGCTCGACAAACAGCCGGTGGCGGAGCGGCGACTGGCTCAAATCGCCACTTTCGTGGAGCAGAACCCGGAGGAGGCCAAGTCGCCGGCGGAGTTGGCCGGGGAAGCCGAGGGACTCGGTCTCCACCACGGAGACGCCGTGGTCCGGCGAATCCTGATCGACGGGGCGAAGCGCCTGATCCGCGCCGCCGTGCGGGTGCGCCGGCCGACCGAGGAGATGATGGAAGCGTATTTGCAGAACAATCCCGAACCCTTCATGGTTCCCGCGATGACGCGCATCACCCAGGTTTCCGTGAACCGACTGGCGCATGGTTCGGACACCGAAGCCCGTGCTCGGGCGCTGCTCAAGAGAATGAAGCGGGGCGCCGACCCTTCGGCAGCGGCTTCCGCCTTGGGCGACAAGGCTTTCGGACCGCCGTCGCTGCCTTTGCTGACTAACAAGGATCTGGCGCGGCGTTTCGGGTACCGTTTCGTGGAAGCTCTCAGTACGGCGCCCGAAGGCGCGTGGAGCGGTCCGATACCCTCTCGCTACGGCTTTCATCTCGTTTACGTGCACGAGCGCACTCAACCGTATCTACCCCCTCTGGCGGAAGTCAAAACGCAGGTGCGACGGCGTCTTGTGGAAAAGCTTGCCGACGAATGGCTGGCTTTTCGTTTGCAGCAGCTTCGGGCCGAGTTCGACATCGTCGTGCCCGGTCGACAGTCATGATGGGAAGGCACGACATGTTTTGGCTCAGGCTTCTGTTGCCGGCGGCGATCCTGTTTTCGGTCCCGGCCGAGGCGCATTTGTTCGCCCCCGCTTTGCTCGAGCTCCAGGAGACGTCCGGGAGTCACGTGACGATACGCTGGAAACAGCCCATCATGCGGGTCATGGGCAGCGAGCTCCGTCCCGTGCTCCCCGGTGAGTGCAACGGTATCGGAAGACCGGCGGTGAAGCAGGCGGGAACGGGCATCGAAGCGAACTGGGAGATTCAATGCCCAGAGGGGCTGGTGGGCAAATCCGTGGAGGTCGAGGGCATTCCGTCGAGCAGGGCGGACGTTCTCCTCCGGATACGGCTCGCCGATGGCCGCTCCATGCGCCATGTGCTGACCGGAGACGAACCCGAGTTTACGGTTCCCGCCCGCGAAAGCAGGCTGTCGGTGTTGGGTTCGTATGCCAGGCTGGGTGTCGAGCATATTCTCACGGGTTTCGACCATTTGCTCTTCGTGCTGGGCCTGACGCTATTGGTCGGCGGCGGCAGAAAGCTGCTTTGGACCATCACGGCGTTTACCCTGGGACACAGCGTTACCCTCGGGCTCGCCGTTCTGGGCTTCGTCAAGCTTCCGCCCGCGCCGATCGAAGCGGGGATCGCCTTCAGCATCTACGTGCTCGCCGTGGAACTGGCAAGGCCGGGAGAGACCGGCCTGCTGCGGGCCTATCCCTGGCCCATGGCCGGACTGTTCGGACTCCTCCACGGGCTCGGGTTTGCCGGGGCGCTGTCGGAAGCCGGCCTGCCCGAAGGCGAAATTCCCTTGGCCTTATTCTCCTTCAACGTGGGGATCGAACTCGGTCAGATCGCATTCGTCGTTCTTGTGCTCTTCATGTGGAGGTTCTTGCGGAAAATGCCGCTCGCCCGGCACTCGTTTGCGCGGCTGATGCCCGCCTACGCCATCGGTTCCCTCGCCGCGTTCTGGCTTCTCGATCGAAGCTGGGCGGCCGTATAGATCAGGATGAAGCAATACAGCATCTGTCGTCGATGATTCTCCGACAAAAATATCGTGTTCGACCCCAAAACCATGGCAGGAGCATAACGGACAGCAAGCGTATTACGGTTATGGAATACCGCGCTTCGTTCTTCTACCATGTCCGCCTGCTCTCCTAACCCCGTGACGCAGGCTAACGAGGCGCATATGAAAGTTTTTCAGCCAGAATTCCGACTCTATGCGCTATTGGTTTGCACGGCACTCGTGACCGCTTGCACCAGCCCAGGTTACAACGATAATCCGTCGCAGCAGATGACCAACGCCCGGATCGGCTGCCTGGCCTCCACAGACTTTTTCGCTGTCTATTTCAGCGTGCATCTCCAACCGCCCGACGAAAACCAGGATGCGAGATTAACGAAAGAGCTGTTCCGCTCGTACTGCCAAGATATACCAACACCCGGCAAGGTGTTTTTTACAGCGGATCTGGTGGGTAACGAACCGAGGAGCATGCCTATCGGCATCCGGATCGTCGAACAGGAGTTTACGGGCGGCGATGAAAGCGATGCTGAAAACTTCAAGGATCTGCGCACCATATCGGAGGTTCTCGCCAAAACTTATTCCAAAGGTGTCATCGAATCGCATTTTGACCTTGATACGAATGGGTATTACGCGATCTACTTGATCAAGGGTGGAACAGATGCCGTTCCGGAACAAGACACATTGAGAATCCCGCTCAATGTCGGCGCCGACTCCGGCGTAAAACGCTTGACGACACGAATCGTAAGCCTGTTCGGTATCGCATCGGGCCTAGCGCTGATTGGCTTTGCGGCTTCTCGATTTCGGCGAAGGCGCAAGATTCTTTAGATAGCCGTCCGCGGCTTTTCTTGAACGATGGATCGAAAGACGCGTTATTGATTTTGCAACACGGGTAACGACAATACCTATTAACGTTAATGACGCGATCAACATCAGGTCTTCTCCCACGCATCTGGACGATTCTCCTAGAAACGGCTGTTGACCGCTTAGAAGGAGTAGAAAAGCCGTATAAATTCTGACCGTCCTACCTTCTACCGATCTCACCGTTTGGTGAAGCCGCTACGCACCCGATTGCACGGCTGGCGGGCCACCCTGGCGACGTTGCTCCTTCTTGTGGGGGCGGCCCCACGGCGTCGTCGCGCCTCGAGCATTTTCATACCGACTGTACGGGCATTCGCGAGTAGGTCGGGGAATCCATTCCCAACGGTTTCGTTGGGCCAACGGGTTCGTCGGCAAAGGATTGCCGACCTACAACTGCGTCACCAAGTAGGTCGGGAATCCCTTCCCGACGTAACGGGCTGATTCAGCCACCGATCAGCCGCAATCTCCCTTGCAACAAGGGCTCGCCCTTCATGTAAGCCTACGCTCACAAAAAGATCCGCCGAGGCTTACAAGCTCTTGGCTTCAACTTCGAAAATGTGTCACTAAACTGTGACAGGATCGACGTGCGCGTCGAACAAGGCCGAGAAAAAACAAAAGGGGAATACGGATGGGGATCGAGCGGCTGTCTCAGTTTAGGGCGGGATTCGTGCTGAGCTTGTGTCTCGCGTTCTGCGGACTGCTTCTCTGGGGAACGCTGACGGTCGCCACCGAAGGGAAGGGCGGATCATCATCTTCCGTCTTCACCATCGGTTCGTACAAGGAAGTCGGCAAAAAGATCCACCGCCGGAAGAATCTCTTCGAGCATACCTATCGGGCAAGCCTCACTTCGACCGCCGCGGTGGACGCGTACCGCGTCAGTGCGCGGCTCGTCAGCCGCGATTCCCGTATCGTGGTGATCGACGGCGATCTCGCGTTCGGCCATGTGCCGGCCGGTGCCACCGTCGTCAGCCGCGACACCTTCACCATTCAAAAGCCTGCCAATGTCAAATTCCGCCCCTCGCTGCTGGAGTGGCGCTTCGGTCATGACTCGCGCCCAGTGGCGGAGGCCGGCCCGGATCAAACCGCCCCGGTGGGCACGACCGTCTACCTGGACGGCAGCACCTCCAGCGACGGCGACGGCGATCCTCTCACTTTTCGATGGACCTTTACCGAAAAACCCAACGGCAGCACCGCGATCCTGTCGGATCGCACCGCGGTGAATCCGACGTTCACGATCGACAAGCCAGGCACCTACACGGTCCAACTCGTGGTTGATGACGGGCAACTGGCGAGCGTCCCGGATACCGTCACCGTCAGCACGGTCAACAGTGCCCCGGTGGCCAATGCCGGTCCCGACCAAACTGCCCCGGTAGGCACGACCGTCCGCCTGGATGGCAGCGCCTCCAGCGATGTGGACGGCGATCCGCTGAGCTATCAGTGGACCCTCACTCTGGCGCCCGACGGCAGCGCCGCGCATCTGTCCGATCCCAACTCGGCCACGCCCGCTTTCACGCTGGACCGGCCCGGCTACTATTCGGCGCAATTGGTCGTCGACGATGGACTGGCCAGCAGCGAACCCGATTTTGTCTCGATCGCCATTCTCAATTCAAAACCTGTCGCCGAGGCGGGCCCCGATCAAAGCGTCTACGTCGGCGACGCCGTCACCTTGAACGGCAGCGGTTCCACCGATCTGGACGGCGACCGCTTGACTTACCGCTGGGCCTTGATCAATCAACCGGAGGGCAGCGCCGCGGCCCTGTCCGACTCCGCGGCGATTCAACCCGTTTTCGCCGTGGACCGGCCCGGCGCGTACGTGGTCCAGCTCATCGTCAACGACGGATCCGCCGACAGCGACCCGGATACGGTCGTCATTACCACCCTCAACAGCCGACCCATTGCGGCCGCGGGTCCGGACCAGGGCGTGCCGGTCGGCACCTTGGTCCAACTCGACGGGGCGGGTTCGCTTGATGCGGACGGCGACGTTCTCAGCTATCACTGGTCCCTGACGTCGGTGCCCGACGGCAGCACCGCCGCACTTGCCGCCCCGGACTCGCCAACCCCGACCTTCACCGTCGACCGGCCGGGTCCCTATGTCGCCCAGCTCATCGTCCACGACGGCCAGCTCGACAGCGTGCCCGATACGGTGACCGTCAGCACCGTCAACAGCCGGCCCGTCGCGAATGCCGGCCCCGACCAGGCCGCGATCGCCGGCACCACGATCCACCTGAATGGCGCCGGGTCCAGCGATCCGGACGGCGACATCTTGAGCTACCAATGGGCCTTGGTGAGCACGCCCGACGGCAGCCAAGCGCTGTTGAGCGATCCGCTCGCACCCGCGACGACCTTCCTGGCGGACCGCCCCGGCGATTACGTGGCCCAGTTGATCGTCCAGGACGGGCAGCTCCCGAGCGATCCCGATACCGCGCTGATCCAGGTGGCGCTACCGCCCAATGTGGCGCCGGCGATCACCTCCGCCCCGGTGACCCAGGCGACGGTCGGCCAGAGCTATGTTTACGACGTGGAGGCCACCGATGCCAACGGTGATGTCCTGGTTTTCAGCCTGGGCGCGATCCTGGCCGGGATGAGTGTCGATTCCGTTACCGGTCTGATCCAGTGGACGCCGACGGCGGAAGGGACGTATGCCGTCACTGTCACCGTCCATGACGGGCGGGGCGGTGTGGCCAGCCAGAGCTTCGAGATTGTGGTCAGTGGCGGCACCAGCGGGAATTTGCCGCCCGATCCCGCCCAAGTGGCTCCGCCCTTGGATCCGACCGTCGCCACCCCGGTGGCCGATGCAACAAAATTCCTCTACACCGGCTCCAACCCGATCCAGACCGGTGTCGCCGAGGGCACGATCGAGCCCAAACGCGCCGCCGTGCTCCGCGGGACCGTGCGGGACAAGACCAACGCCCCCTTGCCGGGCGTGACCGTCACCGTCAAGGACCACCCCGAGTTCGGCCAAACGCTGAGCCGCGCCGATGGACAATTCGACCTCGCGGTCAACGGCGGGGGCCTATTGACCCTCAACTACAGCAAACCCGGTTTCCTCCCCGCCCAGCGGCAACTCAATGCGCCGTGGCAGGACTTCGCCGTGTCCGAGGACATCGTGCTGATCCCGCTCGACCCCGAGGTCAGCACCATCGATTTGGCGGACACCACCCAGCCCTTCCAGGTCGCGCAAGGCAGCGTCATGACCGATGCCGACGGCAGCCGCCAGGCCACCGTGCTGTTCCCACAGGGCACCCAAGCCGTGCTGACCCTGCCGGACGGCACCCAGCAGCCGCTCAGCGCACTGCATGTGCGCGCCACCGAATACACGGTGGGCGAGAACGGCCCCAAGACCATGCCGGGTCCCCTGCCGCCGACCTCCGGGTATACCTATGCAGTGGAACTCTCGGCGGACGAGGCCATCGCCGCGGGCGCGAAGACGGTCCGCTTCAACCAGCCGGTGCCGGTCTATGTCGACAATTTCCTCGACTTCCCGGTGGGCGAAACCGTCCCCGCCGGCTGGTACGACCGCGACAAGGCGGCCTGGATGCCGTCGGACAACGGCAAGGTAATCCAGATCCTGGCCGTCGCTGATGGCCTCGCCGGTCTCGACACCAACGGCGACACCATCGAAGACGCTGCCGCGACGCTGGCCGCTCTCGGGATCACCGACGCCGAGCGCGCTCGGCTGGCCCAGCTCTACCCGGCGGGCAAGAGCCTCTGGCGCGTGCCGGTGACGCACTTCACGCCGTGGGATTTCAACTGGCCCTATGGCCCGCCCGCCGATGCCACCGCGCCGCCCGCGCCGGATGAGACGAAGAACAAGACGCCGCCCGACAAAGACAGCGACGACTGCACGGGCTGCAGCATCAACCCGCAGGCGCAGACGGTGGGCGAGGAGCTTCCGATCACCGGCACGCCTTACACGTTGCATTATCGGAGCCAGCGCGCCCTAGGGTATAAACCGAACAAGGTCATCGACATCTCCTTGGCCGGCGCTAGCGTCCCGGCCAGTCTCAAGAGCATCGAGCTTGCCGTTTACGTCGCCGGGCGCACCTTCACCCAAACGTTTCCGGCAGCCCCGAATCAGTCCTACCGCTTCGAATGGGATGGCCTCGATGCCTACGGCCGTGCCGTGACTGGCTCGCGTCAAGCGACGGTTACGCTGCTGTATCGCTACGACATTGTGTATTACGCCGCCCGCCCTGATTTTAAGCAAAGCTTCGCTTTCGCCAGCGCCTCGACCGGCACGGGCAGCGCTGCCCAGATCGTTGGACAGCGCGGCGCTACCACGATCACGGCGCAGCGCACTTGGTCCATGCAATTGACCGGGAATGGCCTGGGAGCACAATCGGTGGGTGAATGGAGTCTCGACATTCACCACGCTTATGATGCTACCTCCTGGATACTGTGGCTTGGGACGGGGCAGCGACAGGACACGCAAGAGATTGGTATCGATCACGTTATTTCGACCATAGCGGGAACCGGTGAAACCGGATACACCAGTGATGGTATACCGGCAGTGCGAACAATCCTCTACACGCCTTCCGGCGTCGCATCTGCACCCGATGGAAGCATATACATCGCCGACACTGACTATAATCGCATCCGCCGCATTGGACCGGATGGCATCATCACGACCATCGCGGGAACGGGCGCCCCTGGTTCCCCTGTGTTTGGCGGACAACTGGCAAAGAACGCGAAACTGAATCATCCCAATGATATAGCCATCGGCGCTGACGGCAGCGTTTACGTCGCCGCTACTGAGAACCACAGCGTTTATCACATCCTGCCAAATGGCATCATCTATAGGTTCGCAGGCTTGGGATACGCCAGCATTAGCGTTGAGAACCAACCTGCTTCGCTGTCGGGACTTCGTTCTCCTCGCGATGTTGCCATTGGGCATGACGGCAGCATTTATGTGGCCGATACCGGGAACAACCGCATTTGTCGCGTCGGACCGGACGGTCTCATGAGGACTTTTGCTCAATCTGTCACTTCCCCTTCTGGTATTGCCATTGGGCATGATGGCAGCGTTTTTGTGGCCGATACCGGGAACAACCGCATTCGCCGCATTGGACCTGACGGCATCAA
>NZ_MSCV01000018.1 GCF_002005105.1 Methylocaldum sp. 14B
GAGCGTTAGTTTCCGACCATGCTTGAGTTAGCGGGGCGCCGTTCACTGTAAGTCTACGATCCGCCGAAAAAAGACGGTCCTCGGCTTCCCCCAGACGCCCGACGAATGCGGAATCTGTGCGATAAACGGGGAAAAGACGCCTGAACGGAAGAAGGTTCCCAATCGTGACGGAACCGGGCAACGCACGGCGCTGTCACGAATGAACTGTGGGAAAAGCTCCGAACGAGTTACGGAAGCACGGCAATCGCCCAGGGACCGTTTCCGACCGGAACCGTCTTCGTTACGACGAAGGTCGAGAGGTCGATGATGGAGAGGTCGTTGCTGAGTCCGTTCGCGGTATAAAGCCGCTTTTGGTCCGGCGAGAATTCGAGATTCCAGACCCTTTGTCCCACCGGAATGTACCGAACCACTTCGAGCGTACGGGCGTCGATGACGGCGACCCGGCTGGCCCGGCCCAAAGCAACATAACCGTAGCGGCGATCCCGGTCGATTCGGATACCCACGGCTCCGATATCACGGTCCGCGACATCGGGAATCTTGAAGGTAATTGTCTTGATCGGACGCTTCGTTGCCGTTTCGATAATCGTCAGAGACTGGCCGTCATGCGAACTGACCCAGAGCTGTTCACCGTCATCGGTAAAGCGCGAGTAGCGAGGTCGCGGGTCGACCGGCGTTCGCTCCATCGGCTCCAGGCTGGTGGTGTCGATCCACGTGGCGGTATTGTCGGCTTCGCTGGTGCTGACGACCCAACGCCCATCGGGGCTGATCGAAACACCCTCCGGTTCCTTGCCTATGGGAATGCGCTTCAACACTTGGCGCGATTCGACATCGACCACGGTCAGCTGGTTGTCGTCGTCGTTGGATGCGAACAAGCGGGTTTCGAGGGGGTTCAGCGTGAAGGTTTTCGGGTCCTTGTCGACCGGCCATCGGCCGACGGGTTCCAGAGTGCGGGCATCCAGGACAGCGATCGCATTGCCCTCGCTGGTTGCCACGAAAATCTTCAGGCCATCGCGCCCGGCCAGGATACCTCGGGGCCGCTTGCCTACCGGAACCGTGCGCCGGACTTCGCCGGTGGCCCCATCCACTTCGACTACGGCATTGTCCTTCTCCAGGGTTACAAAAACGGAGTCTGCATGGGCGGGCAATATCACGGCCGAGGCGAGTATGCAGGGAACGAGTCTTTGTAGGCGGAAAGCTTGCGGCAGGCGCAACAGATATGGGCAATTTTTATGGAACATGTCGGACGTATTCGAAACAAAAGGAAAAGGGTGGTTACCACCGCATGAGCGATGGCGGTAAGCTGCAGGCATCCGGGTAGGATACCCGTCGATACGGTCGCGACCCACGAGGGATGTCGGGTAACTCTCCCGAAGATGCAAGGAAAATATCCTTTATTTTCGAAGCAAGGACATTCCCGATGCCTTCCGCACCAGGATTTCGCGCTCGCCGTGGTAACCTTTTCGCTCTGATCTGACGCCAACTTTTCGGAGTAGCCGGTGACTCAATCAAAACCCTTTCGCGGTACGAAGCCGCTCCGGGAGCTCAGCAACCCGGTGATCGCCATGGGCCTTGTCATCGTCGCAGCCGGATGCGACAGTCCGGATTCTTCCTCTAGCCAGAACATCCCCGCCGCTGTCGAATCGCCATTGACGCGCTCCGACCGACTGGCAGAGTTGCGCAAAGCAAAATTCCTGAACCTGGCGGAGAAGGACGTCGCAGCCGAATGGCTGGCACTTCAGGAACACCGCGACGACTCTTCCTATCGGCCGACGCCCGGCGACGTGGCGGCATACGAGCAACGCATCAAACTCCTCGCCAAGCTCACGCAGGAAGACCGACGGATGGTCGCCAACCGAACCGTACAAACACGGGACCTGCTGGCAGAGCAGAATATCCGCGAATCTCTCCTGACCCTGCTGGATGGCATGACCGATGTGGCCAAGGCCAGTGTGGTCGGCAATTACGGCGCCTATTGCCAATGGTATGTCAATTTGCGCCAAAGCCGGCTCGGTCACCGGGAAGCACTGCAGCAGATGACGAGTTTGAAGCGGTCGCCTTAGAACCGATCAGAGACAGTTCGACAGGTTCACGATAGGCCCTTAGACAGGCTCAGGGCGAACGGTCTACTGCGATAGGTCTAGGGTGCCGTCGAAACGTTTCCATCGCGACACAGCGCGATGGGGCGACGCGTTACGAACCGAAGGCAAACAGACCGGTCCGCAGATCATTCCAAGCCCTGAATCAAATACGTATCCACGATGCCGCAATCCCTCAACGCAGTCCTGCATCCCACGTCCGTAATCGCAGCGCCGCGTCTCTCCCGAAGAGTCGGTGCGAACCTTACCCTGGTCAGCGAAACCTTCCAGCACACCGGCAGTTTCAAGTTCCGCGCCGCCTACCATCTGGCTTCGAAAGTCCCTCAACGGCAGATCATCGCCGCGTCGTCCGGCAACTTCGGACAGGCGCTGGCCTATGCCTGCGGGCTGCTGGGCAAGTCCTGCCGGGTGGTCATGCCGGCGACTTCGGCCAGGGTCAAAATGGACGCGGTGCGGGAATACGGGGGTACGATAGACGAAGTGGACACAAGCGTGAAAAGCCGGGCCGAACGGCTGGCGGAACTCGCCGCAGACTGCCCCGATGCCTATGTTGCCAGCGCCTACGATGATCCGTTGGTAATCGAAGGCAATGCCAGCCTGGGAGAGGAAATTGCCGCTCTGGGCGACCTATTCGACGCGGTCATCGCGCCCGTGGGCGGTGGCGGCCTCGCTGCCGGTCTGATCACGGGACTGCATCGCGCCGGCCGATCGACGCCCGTGATCGGCGCGGAACCGCTGCTGGGCAACGATGCCGCACGCTCTCTGAGAGCCGGGCGCATCGTGGTTAACGAATCCGAACCGCAAACCCTCGCCGACGGCGCGCGCACCCTGAGCCTGGGCCGGCGCAACTGGGAAATTTTGCATACGGGACTTGCCGGCATCGTCGAGGTACCGGAAGCCTCAATTGCCCAGGGCGTCAAGCTGTTGTTCGAACTCGCCAATCTCAAGGCCGAACCTACCGGCGCCCTCGCCGTGGCCGCTCTGCTGACCGAACCGGAACGCTTCCGCGGACAGTCGGTCTGTTGTGTGATCAGCGGCGGGAATGTGGATGGGGAGCTTTATCGGACGTTGCTGCGGTAGGATGGGTAGACCGGAGCGAAACCCATCATTGCGAGGCTTTCGATTCCGATGGGTTTCGCTCCGGTCTACCCATCCTACGATCCTCCATCAATCCCCTTGTAGAGATTCCCCATGGACAGACTGAAACGGCAAATCGGCTTCATCGTCGAGTTGGACAAACTCAAGACCATCGTTCGCCAGTCCTGGCTGGCGGACGGCTCGCGCCGGGAGAATTCGGCGGAGCACAGCTGGCATGTCGCGCTGATGGCCTTGGTGCTCGCCGAGCACGCCAACGCCGACATGGACCTCGACCTCGCGCGGGTCGTCAAGCTGCTGCTGCTCCATGACGTGGTCGAAATCGATGCCGGCGACGTTCTGATCTACGATGTCGCGGGAAACGTCAGCAAGCCCGAACGGGAACGGCAGGCGGCCGAACGGATTTATGGGATGTTGCCGGACGATCAGGCGGCGGAACTGCGGGCGCTGTGGGAAGAGTTTGAAATGGGCGAGACGACCGAAGCCCGCTTTGCGGCGTCTCTAGATCGACTCATGCCTTTGTTGCACAACTTCCTGACCGAAGGCCGCGCCTGGCGGCACCATGGCGTCACCGCCGACCAGGTGTTGGCGGCCAATGCCCGCATCGCCGCCGGTTCCACCGCGCTATGGGACTATGCCCGAGGACTAATCGACGAGGCGGTGGAGCGGGATTATCTGCTTCCGGGCAAAGAATAGCGATTTTGAGCCTATCCCAGTAGGTCCCCGAAACCCTTCGACCGGCCTGTCCTGAGCGGAGTCGAAGGGCTCAGGGCGAACGGCCTACTGAGATAGGCTCTTAGAGCGTTTTCATCGCGCTCGTACGGCAAAACCGGCCTGGCGGACGTCGTTGGCGCCTTCGGCTCGGGTGAATGGATTCAAGTATTCGTAGGTCGGCAATCCTTTGCCGACGAACCCGTTGGCCCAACGGCACCGTCGGGAACGGCGGCTTCGGCGCTCCCAGGCCGACCGTTTGCGATTGGAAGGGTCATTCGGGTGCTCCCCGGATGACCGTTTGCGATTGGGAGGGATTCCCGACCTACGCGCGAGTGCCCGTACACTAGGTATGAAAATGCTCTGGCTATTGATCAATGGGCAAAAGACATGCTTTTCTTGTTTGACCAATGCCCACGATCAGCACGTTCGTCTCCGGCCGAGAGCAACCGGTGAGCCGGAGTCGTGCAGCAAGCTTTTAGCAAGGTTGAAAAGAAGGATGTCGAAGGAGTATTGTATTTATTAATCAGGCCCGTAAATACCCTCCTGGTATTTCGGGCCGCCGCCCAGGCCGGTACATGCCCGGCCTGGGCTCACGCGGCTTGTCGCCGCGCCGGGGCATCCCTGCCCCGGATTAACCCGGCCTATATTTATAGGCCGGGTTAATAACGATTAGCCTTGTCTTTTTTGCACTTGGGCCGGTAGCTCAGCTGGGAGAGCGCTGCGTTCGCAATGCAGAGGTCGGGAGTTCGATCCTCCTCCGGTCCACCACCGATTCAGAAGCCAGGCCTCTCGCCCGGCTTTTTTCTTGCCCGAAGCGCCAGCGCTGGCGCGCCTTCCCGGAGCGGCGCGGTGTCTGGCCGCGCGGCGGCGGGCGCTTTTCCCCACCCTTTTGCCCCGCTCGGCCTCTCTTTTCTCCATTCAACCTGTGGCTGGCCGATGCACAGGCCTGGCCAAATCAACGACTTGCACGCGGCGGTTCGCGGTCAATCCAGGTGACCAGGCCGGAGTCGAGCCCGATTCAGCCGTCCAGGCGCCCGAACAACCGGGCCTGATCGTCCCAGGACCAGGGCACCTCGTTGTTCTTCAGCCGGATCAGGCTCAGCGTGCGGGGTTGCTTGCCGGCGAGCAGCGCCCGCACCACGGCCGGGGCCAACAAAATCAGGCGCAGCAGCTCGTTGACCGTGGTCGGGTGCAGGCCATCGCGCCGTCTCCCTGCCGCTGGCCCCCTGCCCCTCGTCGAGCAGGCGCTGCCAGTGGAAGGCGTGCGACAAGGCAGTGAGGATGGGCGTCTCGGGGCAGCCCGAAGCCGGCAGCACCCATTTGAGCCCGCCGCTTCGCTTGATGCGCACCGGGATCACTGGCCATCGAAGATGGCGAGCAGGTTGTCTAAGTACATTCCGCAAATATTTGCGGAATCTCGACTGATTGGCTTGATTGGCGGGGTTGTCCTGCAGGTTGCCTATGCCGCAAGACTTCCCTGAATGTACTTAGAGCGTTTTCCGAATCGGTGTAAGGGATTCGGATATGTAGGTCGGCAATCCCTTGCCGACGTATCGGCTCGGCGAAGGGCTTTGTCGGCAAGGGATTGCCGACCTACGTTCTCCCCTCCTGGCACGAATCCGTACACCGGGATGGAAAACGCTCTAACACCGTCTCCACCTGCCCGAGGTCGCCGACGTGGCCCGGTAGATGGCCTCGAGATCGTGGCCGAAGCGGTTGTCGGCCAGGCGTTGCAGCCGTTCGATCTTTTCCCGGACAAAGCCGTAGCGGCGCACGTAAGCGTCGAGTGGGGTCGGGTTGGCTTGTGCTTCATGGCGGCTCCTCAGTATTGAACGGAGCCCATTCAGGCGCTTCTGGGTCGCGCAGCCAAGGCACGGAGTGCATTTCCACCCTGCGCTTATTGCTAAATTCAGCTTTTTGTGCAATAAAGCCGACTTCTTAGTGCAAAGAGTCATTTATGGAACGCGGCGCCACCGGCAACTACGAAACCTCGGTCGCGGCGGGCGAAACCTGCCGCGCGTTCGTGCCCGCGCCCCTGCCGCCTGAACCGCCGCTAACCGTGGACGCCAGCCTGCAGGAGCGGCTGGACGACGCCCATCTGGCCTTGGGCCGGCTAGACAGCATCACGGTGTTGCTGCCGGAAACCTCGGTGTTCCTCTACAGCTACGTCCGCAAGGAGGCGGTGATGTCCTCGCAGATCGAGGGCACACAGTCGTCCCTGTCGGACCTGATGCTCTACGAGGCCGAGGGTGCACCCGGCGTGCCGCTGGACGATGTGCGCGAAGTGTCCTGTTACGTCGCCGCGCTGGAGCACGGCCTTGGCTTACTCAAGGGCGGCCTGCCGCTGTGCACCCGCCTGATGAACGAGATTCACACCAAGCTGATGACCCACGCGCGTGGTGCCGGCAAGGCCCCGGGCGAAGTGCGCCGCACGCAAAACTGGATCGGCGGCGCATCCCCGGCGCGCGCATCGTTCGTACCGCCGCCGCCCCAGCGGGTGGGGGATTGTCTGTCCGACCTGGAGAAATTCCTCAACGACCAGCCGGTCCGCCACTCGGCGCTGATCAAGGCCGCGCTGTCGCACGTTCAGTTCGAGACCATCCACCCCTACCTGGACGGCAACGGGCGCCTGGGCCGGCTGCTGATCCCGCTGATCCTGGTGCACGAGGGCGTATTGCGCGAGCCGCTGCTGTACCTGTCGCTGTACTTCAAGACCTACCGCAGCAACTACTACGAGATGCTGCAGCGGGTACGCGAGCACGGCGACTGGGAGGAGTGGCTGTGGTTCTTCGCCACTGCCGTGCGCTACACCGCCACGCAGGCCGTGGACACCGCCAAGGCGCTCAATGCCCTAGGCGAAGCCGACCGCGAACGCATCCGCAGCCTAGGCCGCGTCGCCCCCTCGGCGCTCCAGGTCCACCAGGCCCTGTTCGCCCGCCCGGTGACCACTATTCCCGCCATCGGCGCCGTCACCGGCCAGAGCCCGCACACGGTAGGCAAGATGCTCGACGCGATGATCGAGCTGGGCCTGGTGCGCGAGTTGACCGGCCTGAAACGCAACCGCATCTATGAATACACCGCCTACCTGGAACTGCTGAACCGGGAAGGCGAGCAATGACGAATCCGGAAGACCACCGATGCCCCTGACCCTGCCCCAACTGGAGCGCCACCTGTTCAAGGCCGCCGACATCCTGCGCGGCAAGATGGACGCCTCCGAGTTCAAGGAATACATCTTCGGCATGCTGTTCCTCAAGCGCTGCTCCGACGTGTTCGACCAGCGACGCGAGGAAGTGATCCGCCTCGAAATGGACGCCGGCAAGAGCCAAGCCGAAGCAGAAGCCGCCGCGGAGAACCCGCGCTGGTACAAGAAGGAAGGCTCCTTCTGGGTGCCGCCGCAGTCGCGCTACGAATACCTGCTGAACGACGCCCACCAGAACGTCGGCGATTACCTGAACAAGGCGCTCACCGGCATCGAGACGGCCAACACCAGCCTGTACGACGTGCTGGAGCATATCGACTTCACCCGCAAGGTGGGCCAGAGCAAGATCCCGGACATCAAGCTGCGCCAGCTGATCTCGCACTTCGGGATCCACCGCCTGCGCAACGAGGACTTCGAGTTCCCCGACCTGCTGGGCGCGGCCTACGAGTACCTGATCGGCGAATTCGCCGACTCGGCCGGCAAGAAGGGCGGTGAGTTCTACACGCCGCGCTCGGTGGTCCGGATGATGGTGCGCCTCGTCAAGCCGACCCTGGCCCACGACATCTACGACCCCTGCTGCGGCTCCGGCGGCATGCTGATCGCGGCCAAGGAGTACATCGACGAACACGGAGAGGACGGCCGCAAGGCCAATCTCTTCGGCCAGGAGTTCAACGGCACGGTGTGGTCCATCGCCAAGATGAACATGCTGCTGCACGGCATCAGCACCGCCAATCTGCAGAACGACGACATCCTGGCCGAGCCGCAGCATGTCGAAGGCGGCGAGCTGATGCGTTTCGACCGGGTGCTCACCAACCCGCCGTTTTCCATCAACTGGGGCAATACGGAGAAGACCGCCGACGGCACGCCCGCCTGGTCGCCCAAGTTCCCCGAGCGCTTCCGTTACGGCCAGGTGCCGCTGGGCGCGAAAAAGGCCGACCTGATGTTCCTGCAGCACATGCTGGCCGTCACCCGCGACGGCGGCATGGTCGCCACCGTCATGCCCCACGGCGTGCTGTTCCGCGGCGGCGAAGAGAAGACCATCCGCGCACGGCTAATCGACGACGACCTGCTCGAGGCCGTGATCGGTGTCGCGCCCAATCTGTTCTACGGCACCGGCATCCCTGCCTGCATCCTGGTGCTGCGCCAGAGCGTGCAGAACGGTGCGAATCGCGTCAGCGGCAAACCTCCCGAGCGCCAGGGCAAGGTGCTGTTCATCAACGCCGACCGCGAGTTCTTCGAAGGCCGGGCGCAGAACTATCTGCTGCCCGAGCACATCGAGAAGATCGTCACCACCTTCGACGAGTTCAAGCAGGTAGACGGCTTTTCGGCCATCGTCGACAACGCCACGCTGAAAAAGAACGACTACAACCTCAACATCCGCCGCTACGCCGACAACGCCCCGCCGCCCGAGCCCCACGACGTGCGCGCGCATCTGGTCGGCGGCGTGCCCAAGGCCGAGGTGCATGCCGAAGCGATGGCCCGCCTGTTCAAGGCGCACGGCCTCGACCCGATGGACCTGTTCGTCGAGCGTGACGAGAGGTACGTCGACTTCAAACCCGAGCTGGCAAAGCGTCAGGACCTCAAGCCCGCCATCGAGAACAACGCGGGCCTCGTCGCCAAGGAAGCCGACATCCGCGAGGCCTTCGAGCAGTGGTGGCAACAGCACAGCGCCCGCATCACCGCGCTGGCCGGGCAAATCGACAACGCGGCCATCCTCGTCGCCCTGCGCAACGACCTGCTGGCCAGCTTCAGTGAAAGCCTGGAAGTCATCGGCATGCTCGATCCCTTCCAGGTGCGGGGCATCATCGCCGGCTTCTGGTACCAGACCAAGTACGACTTCCTTACCCTGATGGCGCGCGGCGCCAAGGGCGTGGCCGACGCCTGGCGCACCAGCATCGTCACCGCGCTGGAAGACAAGGCCAGCAAGGAAAGCCCGTTGGAGCACAAGCTCGTCAAGTTCCTGATGAGCGACTTCGTCGAGGCCATCAACGAGCTGGAGGCCAGGAAGGCCGAGCTGGACAGCCTGATCAAGGCCGCCAGCCCCAAGGACGCCGAAGGCGAGGAAGGCGAAGCCGCCGAGGCGGCGGCGGAGGCCGACGACGAGAACGCGGTGAGTGAAGAACAGATCAAGGCGTGGAAGAAGGAACTCGCAGCCGTGAAGAAACAGCTCAAGGCCAAGAAGGAAAGCTTCGCCGCGCACATCAACGCGGCGGTGGATGGCCTCACGCCCGAAGCCGCCGCCGAGCTGCTGCTGACCATTCTGCACAACGACATGAAGGCCATCGTCGAGCGCTACATCGCGGCCCAGCGCAAGGACATCGTCGCCGCGTTCGAGAACTGGTGGGACAAGTACCGCGTGACGCTGACCGAGATCGAAAGCAAGCGGGAGGCGGCGGCGCAGGCGCTGCAAGGGTTCTTGAAGGGGTTGGGGTATGTCTGAGCGTTGGCAAACCGACCCGCTTGGAAAGTACTGCTACATCAAGGCTCGCATCGGCTGGCGGGGACTCGCCGCATCCGAGTATACGGAGTCAGGGCCTTTTCTCATTGCGGGGAAGCACATTGAGAGCGGGCGCATCGACTGGGATGCCACCGATCACATCTCGGAGTTCCGCTACAACGAATCGTCGGAGATCGCCCTTGCAGAAGGTGATGTGATTCTTTCAAAAGACGGCACCATCGGGCGCGTAGCTCGCATCGATTCGCTACCAGGAAAAGCAACGATCAATGGAACGATGATGCTCGTTCGCCCCGTGCGGGGGATCGACTATCGCTTTCTGTATCACGTCCTGAACGGTGCTGAGTTCAAGAAACTCATCGATGACAAGGTCTCGGGTAGTTCGATCCCGCACATCTTTCAGCGGGACATGGTCACCTTGCCGGTGTCCTTCCCGCCAATCGCGCATCAGACGAAGCTGGCCGAGGTCCTCGACACCCTCGACACCGCCATCCACGAAACCGAGGCGATCATCGCCAAGCTCAAGGCCGTCAAGCAGGGCCTGCTGCACGACCTGCTGACGCGCGGCGTCAACGCCAACGGCGAACTTCGCCCGCCCCAGGCCGAGGCGCCGCATCTCTACAAGGAGTCGCCGCTGGGGTGGATTCCGAAGGATTGGAGCATGCAGCCGCTTGGGTACATGGCTGAAGTCTCCCGGGGAAAGTTCACGCACAGGCCGAGAAATGATCCCAGGTTCTACGGAGGCAAGCATCCGTTCATTCAAACCGGCGACGTTGCGGCAGCCGAAGGTGAGTACGTCTCGACGTTTTCCCAGACGTTGAGTGATCGCGGCACATCAGTCAGCCAAGAGTTCCCTGCCGGAACCATCGCGATCACCATCGCCGCGAATATCGCTGACACGGCGATTTTGGCTATCCCGATGTTCTTCCCAGACAGTGTGGTCGGCGCAGTGGTGCATGACGCGCACAGCGTCCGATTCGTCGAACTGTCTATCCGCAAAGCTAAACGGGGGCTCGACGCACGAGCCCCGCAGAGCGCGCAGAAGAACATCAATCTCCAGGATCTTCGTCCGCTCCTATTGGCCGTGCCAGCCCGAGAAGAGCAGGACGCGATTGCTATGCGATATGAAGCACTTCAGTCTCAGCTTCAGTTCGAAAGTGACTGTCTTGAGAAGTACAGGCAAGAGCGAGCCGGCCTCATGGACGACCTCCTCACCGGCCGCGTCCGCGTCACGCCGCTGCTGGTGGGCGGCGCGCCATGAGCGACTATCGCCCGCCGTTTTCCCTGACCGGCGAAATCGTCACGCGGGTGGCCGAAATCGGCGAAATGCTGGGACGGTTCGAGCTGCGGCTGGAGCGGGAAGACCCGCTGCGCCTGCGCCGCATCAACCGTATCCGCACCGTGACCGGCTCGCTGGCCATTGAAGGCAACACACTCAGCGAAGCGCAGATAACCGCCATCCTCGACGGCAAACGGGTCATCGCGCCGCCGCGAGAAATTCAGGAAGCCCGCAACGCGCTGGCGGCCTACGAACGCATGCCGGCCTGGAACCCGCTGCGGGAATCCGATTTGCTGGACGCGCACCGGCTGTTGATGCTGGGCCTGCTGGACAGCGCTGGAAGCTACCGTCCGGGCGGCGTCGGCGTGATGGCCGGCGAACAGGTCTTGCACATGGCCCCGCCCGCCAACCAGGTGCCGCGTCTGATGGCCGATTTGCTCGCTTGGCTCGCCGCGACCGAGGATCACCCGCTGATCGCCAGCTCGGTATTTCACTGCGAATTCGAATTCATTCACCCGTTCGCCGACGGCAACGGCCGCATCGGGCGCCTGTGGCAGACCCTGCTGCTTTCTCGCTGGCAGCCCCTGTTCGCTAATTTACCGGTTGAAAGCCTGATCCATCGGCATCAGGCGGCCTATTACCGGGCGATTCAACTCAGTACCGAGCAAACCGACAGCGCCCCCTTCATCGGCTTCATGCTCACCATGATCCGCGATGCACTGCGGGAAAACCTCGCCCCCCAAGTCGGCCCTCATGTCACCCCCCAAGTCGAGGCATTGCTCCGCGCTCTCCACGGGGAAATGTCCCGCGAACACCTGCAAGCGGCCTTGGGTTTGGCAGACCGGAAATCCTTCCACCAAAGGTACCTGATTCCCGCGCTCCAAGCCGGCTGGATTGAAAGGACCCTGCCGGACAAACCGCAAAGCCGTTTACAGAAATATCGCTTGTCCGAGCAGGGGGGCATGGTGCTGGCTGCTCTGCGGGACAGTGACAAAACCGAAGGAAAACGTTAATGGGCTGGGAACTCGAAGACGTCGAAAAGCCCTTCGTCGCCCAGTTGCAGGCGCTGGGCTGGGCGCACATCCAAGGCAGCCTGGATGACCCGGCCGTCACCGGCCGCAGCAGCTTCGCCGAAGTCATCCAGGAAGAGACGTTGCGCCAGCAACTACACGCCTTGAATCCTGGCCCGGATGGCCAGCCCTGGCTGGATGAGGCGCGCCTGTCGGAAGCGGTGGCGGCCATCACCCGCCTGGGCACGCACAAGCTGATGGAGGCCAACCAGAAGGCCACCGAATTGCTGATCAAGGGCCTGACCGTCGAGGGACTGCCCGGCTGGGACGGCGGGCGCGGCCAGACCCTCCGCTACATCGACTGGGACACCCCGGCCAACAACCGCTTCACGGTAATCAATCAATACCGAGTGGATTGCCCGCCCGGCTTCAACGCGGCCAAGGCCTTCATCGTGCCCGACCTGGTTCTGCTGGTGAACGGCATCCCGCTGGTGGTGGTGGAGTGCAAGAGCCCCTCCATTCCCGAGCCGCTGGCCGAGGCGGTCGATCAGCTGCGCCGCTACGGCAACCAGCGCAAGGCGGCTTTCGAGGTGGACGACAACGAGGGCAACGAGGCGCTGTTCGCCACCAACCAACTGCTGGTGGCCACCAGCTTCGACGAGGCGCGGGTGGGCTGCGTCGGCTCAGGCCTAGAGCACTTCGCGCAGTGGAAGACGGTGGTCGGCCCGGACGGCACCGGCAGCGAGATCGAGGTGGCGCAGGCGCTGGGCAAAACCGCCCTGTCGGAGCAGGATCGCCTGATCGCCGGCCTGCTGGCGCCCGCGCACCTGCTGGACGTGGTGAAAAACTTCCTGCTCTTCATGCAGGTGGGCGGGCAGACCATCAAGTCCGTCTGCCGCTACCAGCAGTACCGGGCGGTGAACCGCGCCATTGCCAAGCTCAAAACGGGCAAGACCCGCCGCGAGCATGGCGAGCACGACCGGCGCGGCGGCATCATCTGGCACACCCAGGGCTCGGGCAAATCGCTCACGATGGTGTTTCTCGTGCGCAAGATGCGCGCCGACGTTCAGCTCCGGCGCTTCAAGGTCATCGTGGTTACCGACCGCAAGGACCTGCAGAGCCAGCTGTCCGTGACCGCCACGCTCACCGGCGAGGTGGTCGAGGTGGCGGACAGCACGGCGGGCGTGAAGGCTCTCGCGCGCCGCAAGGGGCCGGGGCTGATCTTTGCCACCATCCAGAAGTACCGCGACACGGACACGGCTGGCGATGCGCCGCTGACGGCGGACGACCTGCCGAAAATCAAAGAATCGAAAGGTGGTTACAAGGCCGGCGAGAAGTTCGAGGTACTGAACGAGGACGACAGCATCCTCGTGCTGGTGGACGAGGCCCACCGCACCCAAGCCGGCGACCTGCACGCCAATCTGCTGGCCGGGCTGCCCAACTGCGTACGCATCGGCTTTACCGGCACGCCGATCATCATGGGCGAGAGGAAGCGCACCCACGAGGTCTTCGGCGAGTTCATCGACCGCTACACCATCAAGGAAGCCGAGGCCGACGGCGCCACCGTGCCGGTGCTCTACGAGGGGCGTACCGCCACCGGCGCGATCAAGGACGGCGCCAGCCTGGACGAGCTGTTCGAAGACCTGTTCCGCCAGCATAGCCCCGAGGAACTGGAGGCCATCAAACAGAAGTACGCGACCAAGGGGCACATCTTCGACGCCCCGGCGCTGATCGCCGACAAGGCCCGCGACATCCTCCGCCATTACGTCACCAACATCCTGCCCAACGGCTACAAGGCACAGGTGGTGGCGTACAGCCGGCTGGCGGCCATTCGCTACTTCGAGGCCTTGAAGAAAGCCCGAGACGAACTGCTGGTGGAGGCCGAGGCGCTAAGCCCGGAAGACAAGGCAATGGACGACGAGGCCCTGTACCAGCGCCCGCCCAAGGTTCAGGCGCTCGTCCAGGCCTGGCGCTACCGCGACACGCTGGCCCGCATCGAGTTCGCGCCCGTCATCTCCGGCAGCAACAACGACGATCCGGCGTGGAAGGACTGGACGGATGGCGCGGCACACGAGCAACTGATCAAGCGCTTCAAGAAGCCGTTGTTCCACGCCCAGCCGGAGAAGACCGATCCGCTGGCCTTTCTGGTGGTGAAGTCGATGCTGCTCACCGGCTTCGACGCGCCCATCGAGGGCGTGATGTACCTCGACCGGCCCATCCGAGAGGCGGAACTGCTGCAGGCCATCGCCCGCGTGAACCGCACCGGCTTCGGCAAGCGTTGCGGCATCGTGGTGGATTACTACGGCGTCGCGCAGCACCTGAAGGAAGCCCTCGCCGCCTACGCCGACGAGGACGTGGAAGGCGCGCTGGCCAGCCTGAAGGACGAGGTGCCGGTGCTGCGCGACCGGCATCTGCGCGTGGTGGACCTGTTCCGCCAGCGGGGCATCGAGTCGCTGGCGGACGTTGAAGCTTGCGTCGAGGCGCTGGGCAGCGAGAGGTTGCGGGCCGAGTTCGCGGTCAAGCTCAAGGCTTTCCTCGCGTCCCTGGACACGGTGCTGCCGCGCCCCGAGGGGCTGCCGTACTCGGCAGACGCGAAGCGGCTGGCTTACATCTACGCCCGGGCTCGCAACCGCTACAAGGACACGCCGGTCCTCGGCAAGGACGTCGGCGCCAAGGTGCGCAAGCTGATCGACGACCACGTGATCTCGCTGGGCATCGATCCCAAGATCCCGCCGATCCAGCTCACCGATGCCGATTTCGACACACACGTCGCCCGCGCAGCCAGCGACCGCGCCAAGGCCTCGGAGATGGAGCATGCGATTCGCTCGCACATCCGCAAGCATGTGGACGAAGACCCGGTACTGTATCGCAAGCTCTCCGAGCGGCTGAACGAGATCCTGAAGACGCTCGGCGAGCAGTGGAACGAGGTTATCGCCCAACTGCAGAAGATCATCGATGAGCTGCGCACGGGCAAGGCAAGCACCGCCGATACCCCGGGCGACTTGCCCGAGCATTGCGCGCCCTTCCTTCGCACCGTGCTGGACGTGGTCTGTGCCGGGCAAACGCCCCAGCCTTCCGAGCTGCTGCGCCTAAAGAATGTGACGGTCGAGCTGGTGGAACTGCTGGTCCAGGAACTTCAGGGCAACCGAAACATCTGGAGCCCACACAAGCGGGCCGCACAGGATGATTTGAACGGCCAATTGTTCGATTATCTAATGCGCCTGCGTCCGCCTCTGGTGGACGCCGACAAGGCGGGCGTGCTGGCCGACAAGCTGATGGAGCAGGCCCGCGCCAACCACGACAAGCTGGTGCAGGTGTGATTCGATGCTCGCGAAGGTAGAAGCGCTCAAGCTCCAGGTGGACGATCTGCAGTTCACGCTGCGCCACAGCGCGCGCCGTAAGACGATGCAGATCACCGTCGAACGTGACGGGGACCTGGTGCTGTCTGCCCCGCCCGAGTTGGATGAGGCCCGCCTTCGCGCTTTTGTGCAGGAAAAGCGCTTCTGGATCTATACCAAGCTGGCCGAGAAAGATCGCCTACAGCGCCCGATTCCCCGCAAGGAGTATGTCGGCGGCGAGGGTTTCCTCTACCTGGGGCGCAGCCACCGGCTGAAGCTGGTGGACGAGCAGGACGTGCCACTCAAGCTCGCGGCGGGCCGCTTCTGCCTGCGCCACGATGCTCTGCCCGCCGCGCGCGAGCACTTCATTCGCTGGTACAGCGAGCGCGCCAAGGCCTGGCTGGCGAGCCGCGTGGCCGAGTACCAGAGGCGAATGGAGGTGAAGCCTGCCGGCGTGAAGGTGCAGGACCTGGGCTACCGCTGGGGCTCGTGCGGCAAGGGGGACTGGCTGTACTTCCACTGGAAGGCGGTCTTGCTGCCCGCGCGCATCGCGGAATACGTGGTGGTGCACGAAATCGCCCACCTGCACGAGCCGCACCACACCCCCGCATTCTGGCTGCGCGTGGAGCGCGCCATGCCTGACTACGCGCAACGCAAGGCCTGGCTGGCCGAGCACGGAATCGATGTCGAAGGAATTTGAAGAACGATGGCGGACTATTTCACCAGTGACTACTTCAAGCTGCTGAATAAGTGGAAGGGGACGGTCTACGACAAGACCAGCCCGGAGCAGCAAAAGGTTTATGAGGAACTGAGCCAAGCATTCGATGTTACGAAGCGCTGGGCTGAGGCTGTTCAACAGAGTTTTTTCCCTATGGGCTGGACCAAGACAGTCCGAAAGCCGACCGATCAGTGGCAAAAAAAGTTCATTTCATACAACTGGGGACGAATCTACCCGTCTTCCGAGTCACCGAAAGAGTTGGCCTACACCGTCGGGATCGATGCAGTTCACGGTTTCGTCGTCAAGATCGATCTGGTCGACACTCAAACAGATGACTTCACACTGCGCCCTAAGTACGAGGCTATCCGCGGGCCGGTCACGGCATCGCCCATCATGGCCGTATTGCCTGCGACCGACGGACTGACCAAGTCGTTTGACGAGTTGGTGGCGTGGACCGTGGAGGCTATCCGCAACTTCAAACTGCGCTACGACGAGGTAGTCGCCAAGCTGAACCTGGGCAAGACCCTGAGCGACGAGGACCTGCTCAAACACTTCGACGGCAAGCCGGTCTTCAGGACCTTCCGGGCGTCCTGGCCTTCCCAGGACAAGGCGCTGTTCTGCCGGTTGGCGCGAGCCGTTCACGCTGCCGGCCTGGACTGGTGGCATATGGGTAAGGGCGTCCAGGTGCGCTTCGGACGCAAGAATCCCGGCAGCGAGCGCGCGGTGGGGGTGCTGGGCGTCATCCGCGGAACCCGAGCCCGAAGGATCACCTGGACCCGACCGCTGGGGCCAGTCGGCAAACTCAACCGGGAGCTTCTGACCGAGGATCTGGTGGCAAAGATCGAAGCGGCCCTGTCGACCGAGCGTGACTCGCTGGACGACTGGCTGGTGCTCGAAACCGAGCGGCCCGGCCTGTGGCCCGATGAACTGCGCGACGACCCGGCGGAGCCGGGTGAAGACTCCAATGAGGAGGAAGCGGCCGATACCGATGCGGTGAGCCAGCCCATCAACCGTATTTATTACGGTCCGCCGGGCACGGGAAAGACCTACGAGCTCTCGAAGCTGCTCAAGCGCGAATATGAGCAGGCCATGACCTCGGTGTCCAATGAGGAGTGGCGCAGCCAGTTCATCGCCGAGAAGATTGCGATCCTGAAGTGGTGGGAGGCCGCAGCCGCAGCGTTGTACGACCTGGGTGGCAAAGGGAAGGTCAGCGATCTTACGGAGCACCCCTTCATCAAGGCGGTGATCGCCGCCAACGGGCCGAACCGGAACATCCGGCAAACCCTCTGGCAGACGCTGAATTCCCACGCGGTCGAGGACTCCGCAACGGTGAAGCTGAAAAAGCGCCTCGCACCTGGCGTTTTTGACAAGTCGGCAGACTCGGTCTGGCATTTGGCTGGCGACTGGCGGGACACCTGCGAAGATCTGGTTCGCGTGGTCGATGAACTGAAAGCCGGCCACCGCGACACCGGAGCGGTCCAGCGCTACAGCTTCGTCACCTTCCACCAATCCTACGGTTACGAGGAATTCGTCGAGGGGCTCCGGCCGGTCCTCGACGGCGACACGGAGGCTGGCGAAATCCAATACGAAATCCGTTCGGGCGTCTTCAAGGGTTTGTGTCGCAGGGCGCGGCTCGCACCGGATCAGCGTTTCGCGATGGTGATCGACGAGATCAACCGGGGCAACATCAGCAAGATCTTCGGCGAACTGATCACCTTGATCGAACCCGACAAGCGCGAAGGCGCCGAGAACGCGGTCTCGGTGACCTTGCCTTATTCCGGCGATAGCTTTTCGGTGCCGGCCAATGTCGACATCATCGGCACGATGAACACGGCAGACCGCTCCCTTGCGCTGCTGGATACCGCGCTACGCCGCCGGTTCGAGTTCGTGCCGGTGATGCCGGATGCTCGCGATGAACCGGGCGCGCCTCTCGCAGGTCTGCGCGTCAGTCTGGGCGAGCAAGTGATCGACGTACCTCGCATGCTCGACGCGATCAACCAGCGCGTCGAGGCACTGTACGACCGGGACCATTGCATCGGCCACGCGTACTTCACACCGTTGGCCAAAGTGCCTGACGGAGACGAACGACTGGTGGCGCTGCAGCAGGTGTTCAGCACGCGCATCCTGCCCTTGCTCGAAGAGTACTTCTTCGAGGACTGGCAGAAGATTCGTCTTGTTCTGGCCGACAACCAGAAGCCATCAGCCGCGCAGTTCGTGCTGGAAAGCCAGGATCACGAGGATGATCTGGCTCGCCTGTTCGGTGGCGACCACGGACTGGACAGCTACGCCACCAAGCGCCGCTACGCGGTGCAGGAGGCCGCGTTCTCCAATCCGGATGCCTACATTGGCATCTACC
Organism: Methylocaldum sp. 14B; assembly: GCF_002005105.1. Taxonomy (GTDB): domain Bacteria; phylum Pseudomonadota; class Gammaproteobacteria; order Methylococcales; family Methylococcaceae; genus Methylocaldum. The sequence goes on from NZ_MSCV01000018.1 coordinate 18,261, forward strand.
AGACCTTGTCGACATGAATGCCGGGGCGCGGGTAAGCGGCATCACGATCTACGAATTCGACGCACTGATGGCAGCGAGGTCGGACTTCGCGGGCGCCGAGGGCTTGCATCCCATCCCAGACAACGTTTACAGGTGGCTTGAGGATCAGTGCTTGCGGGTCGCCGAGCAAGGAGAGGCGTCGTGGCTGCGCCTGGCCCAGCGACGCGGGCGTCGCGTCGTGCAGGTCACCAGTTTCGTCGGTGTGATCCGCGCCCCGGACGGTTTCCAGATCGAGGTGCTGCCCAAGGTCGGCAAGGCGATCGGCGGCGGTGTCGCTGAGGCGCGTCAGCTGCTGATCGAAATGCTCTGCTGCCTCCAAGGTTTCCGCCACGTTCAAATCGACGGCGCCAGGATTTCGGCAGCGCGGATGCCATTGCTGGAGGTCTTCATTGCCGAGTTCCTGCGCACGGTCGACCACATCGTCAAGCGTGGGCTGCGCAGCGACTATTCAAGCAGGCAAGACAATCTCTTCACCCTAAGGGGTAAGCTGCTGATGGCGCCGCATGTGCGGCAGAACCTGTATCGGGCAGATCGCTTCTTCACCGAGCACGACAAGTTCTCGATCGACCGGCCGGAGAACCGTTTACTGCATGCCGCATTGCGGCGTGCGTTGATGCTGTCTGCTTCGCGGCTCAACCAGCAACTGGCCCGCGAGCTGGCGTTCGTGTTCGCGGACGTCCCGGTTTCTGCACAGCCTCGGGTCGACTTTCAGCGAGCGAGGCTGGACCGTGGCATGGGTTACTACGCTGATGCGCTAGCCTGGGCGCGGCTCATCCTCGATGAGGAATCGCCCTTGACCGGCACCGGCGGGCATCGTGCGCCGTCACTGCTGTTTCCGATGGAGGCGGTGTTCGAGGCATTCGTCGCCAAGCATCTGGCGAAACAACTGGCGCGGCCCATGATCCTGAAAACCCAGGCCCGTAGTCATCACCTGGTTCGCCATTGTGAACAGAACTGGTTCCGATTGAAGCCCGATCTTCTGATTCGGGATGCCGGCCGGGACACGCTGGTGCTAGATTCCAAGTGGAAGCTGCTGGACGGCCTAAAGGCGAATGGCACGGACAAGTACGGCCTCTCGCAAAGTGACTTCTACCAGTTGCAGGCCTACGGCCAGAGCTACCTGGACGGTCGGGGCGATGTCGTCCTCATCTACCCCAAGACGGCCACGTTCGACCGGCCGCTCCCGGTGTTCGAGTTCCCCAAAGTGGAAAGGCTGCGGCTGTGGGTACTGCCGTTCTGTCTGAAGTCACGCCAGCTTTCAGTTCCGGATTGCGCTCCGTTTGCCGATGCGTTCAGAGACATCAGTGATGCAGCCGGCGCCGACTTGGAGTTGTCAAATCTTGGTTGACAACTGCCTCACGCGTAAGCCTCCAGCCGGTTCGCATGAGTTTGCAAAGGTCGACTCGTAGGGCATAGAACTTGAGGCTCTGCGAATCTTGCAGGGTGCCGGCCAGATGCTTTTGTCCCTGATTCATTAAATTAACTTCGCTGTAATCTTACCGATATACGGACCGGCTCAACGATGTTATTTAGATAACTTTGCTAAGGGTTGCCGCGTTTGGCTAATTGAATTCACCCGAGTTTAACCAAAGCAACCCTTTATAGGATCCATCGTTAGTGAGCAAAGGAGATTGCCATGAACGCTCGTCTTACATTTGCTGCGCTTGCTAGTCTGATCGGCTTCTTTGGAACCGCACAGGCAGAAATCTTCGCCGGGGGTCCGGCCTATGGCGGTCCCGGCTCTGTAGGCGGGAATATCAGTTGCCGAATCTTCAATTACGGCTTGTCCCCGGTGACAATCACGCAACGCCAGATATTCACGAACACTAACGAGACCGTCGCTCCCTCTAGCGACACTTGTGACGCCGAACTTCAACCTGCCACGTATTGCGCTTTTGTCGCGCCGATCCAGGGCAACCTGGCCTATTCCTGCTGGCTCACTGCCACAGGGACCGATACCAGGCTCAGCGGCGTCGCCGAGATTCAAGCCTCGGACTTTTCCGTTTTGAATGCTGTTCCCATACAGAAGTAAGCTGTCGAAGACGCAGTGCCGGCGGAAAGTCTGCTGACAAGTTGCGGTGTCAACCCATTCTTGTTTCTGTCCGGCACTGGACTACCTGTTCGCCGCGTTTTGACTCGCACAGCCATATCAAGCCGCTATGGCGCGGCGACTCGATACGCTGCGATCGCTTGCCTTCCCTTCTGTATCGCTCATTTTTCGTGGCGCTACCGTATTTTCATGAAGCGATTCCGCACCTCAGCCGTACTTCGTTTCGCCATGTCGGATTCAGCAAGAGATTCTAGGCCTTTCAGAAGCTCTTTTTTGTTTTTAGAGCATTTTCATACCGACTGTACGGGAACTCGCGAGTAGGTCGGGAATCCCTTCCCAATCGCAAACGGTCGCTTTAGTCGCGACCCTTCCAATCGCAAACGGTCGCTTTAGCCGCAACCCTTCCCGACGGTGCCGTTGGGCCAACGGGTTCGTCGGCAAAGGATTGCCGACCTACGAATGCTTGAATCCATTCACCCGAGCCGAAGGCGCCAACGACTTCCGTCAAGCTGGTTTTGCCGTACGAGCGCGATGAAAACGCTCTAAGTACATTGCTCAAATATTTGCGGAATCTCGACAGATTGGCTTGGTTGGCGGGGTTGTCCTGCAGGTTGTCTATGCCGCAAGACTTCCCTGAATGTACTTAGCGCACGAGGCACTCGCCTGGAACCGGCAAAACGTCCAACGGTGTCTGTCTGTACATATCGGTCCTCAACGCCGTTCGCCGACCGGTCCTGATCAACCTGCGTAGGCTCATCGGCATTGCCTTTGGAAAAGCCCTACAGGCGGCCGTGGCGCAACAACGCGTGCTATCGCGTGAATATGTCACATTTAATTAACATCCCACCCTATAGACTCTTGCGCCTAAGAACTCCTCAACAAGAACACACGGACGGAGAGACAACTCTCCAGCCGCTCCTTGGAGCGTTTACCCGATGTGAAATTGTGAGGAACGAAAACGAACTTCAATATGAAGAGGAGCATGCGAAATGAGCATAGCGAGACGTCCATCCGCCGTGCGCCTTCGGAATGACTGGAATAAGTTCATCCAGTGGGAAGACCGTGGCCAGTCGGCATCGGACCCCGAGAACACGGCAGAAGCGTACCGCTTCCATCCCGGCGAACTGCCAGAGGATCTTCGCATCCTCATGGTAGGGATCGGCGGACAAGGTGTGGCCAACCTGACCCGGCGACTGCGCGACCTGATCGCCGACCGGTACTGCCATGTGTGTACGGCGGAGCAGCGCGGTGTGGCGCAACGCCGCGCAAGCACCGCCGCCACGCTGATCGCTGGTCGTTCGGTGTGCGCGCCGTCCCTGGCCGTATCGGACGTAGACATCCTGATCGGCCTGGAACCCCTTGAGGCGCTTCGGTATCGCGACCGGCTGCGGCCCGGCTCCTGGTGCCTTCTTTCCGATGTACGCATCGAAACCATCTGTGGCGGGCTCCAGCAGTACGCCTACGCCGACACGCAGGAAATCCTGCGCGAACTGGAAGGGCGAGGCGCTCACTGCGTGCTGATTCCCCTGGCGCAATGGCATCTATCCGAGCGCATGGAAGCGGTTTATGCATCCAGCGCCATGCTCGGATTCTTCTGCGCCGCCTTCGACCTCGACATCCAACGCGCCAAGACGCTCGCCTTCGGCGCTTTGGCGCCACGTACCGCGCACAAGAACATCCGGGCGATGGAATGGGGTTTCCTGCGGTTCTACAGCGAAGCATCCAATAAGCCTCTCTCCAATCCTCAAAAATCATCCGACTGCGTCCACCCCGAATATGGCGAAGCGGAACTCGCCGAAGCCAACGTTTAATCAGAACCGAGAATCGACCGATGCCTTGTTGTTACATGTTTCCAGGTTTGGGGGCGGATTACCCCGGCATGATCGAGAAATTCCGGATTTACCATCCGTGGTCGGAAGAGCTCCTGGCCGCTTGGAGCGAGCTGGTCGGCTGCGATCTCGGTACCGAGCACGGAGCTAGCGATCGGGAGCGCGAAAACCTGCACCAGCTGCGGATACACGCTCTCAACCTCCTGTGGTGGCGCGTCGTACGGCAATCCAGCCCCGACGCGAACTACGGCTGTTGCGGCCATAGCCTGGGTTTTTACGCCGCAGCCGTGGCTGCCTGTTCATTGACCGAGGAAATGTCGTTCCGTTGGCTTCAGGCGATGTTCAGCGTCGCTTGGGACGAATTCGCGGAGAACACCGGAAAAATCTCGGTCATCACCACCAACACCCCCATCGGGGCCCATAGTCTCGCCCACCGTTTCTCCGTGGAAGTGCTCGCGATCAACAGCGCTTACCAGATCGTGGTGTACGGGAGCGAACAAGACATCGAGCAGCTGTGCCGCACTCTTGAGGGGACATTGATTCGCCGGGACGACATCGATGCCCGTATCCCCTTCCACTCGATCCGCATGTGGCGCGTCGCCGAAATAGTCGCCGCGCGGGCTGCCGAACTGGGCTTGACCGTGGCTGCGCCGGTACATGCCTTGTGGTCGCATATCACCGGCGAGCGGCTGCTGTCCGCCGATCAAGTTTTCGCCACGCTTACGCGCCAGCCATGCCAAACCGTGTTGTGGCAACAACTGGTTCGAAATCTCCGTTCGGAGCACTACCGCGAATTTGTGGAAGTCGGTCCCAGCCGGGTATTGAGCCAGATAGCCCGATGGAACGCCCCGGATACCCCGGTGCGGTACGTCGACCATCTGCGCAAGACGAAGCGATCCGAAGCGAGGGCTTGAACATGGCATTTCTCAACGGTTGCGAGGCGGTTGCGCGCGGCGCATGGGAAGCGGGTGCCGCGTTCGTGGGTTCGTATCCCGGCTCGCCGGTCACCGGGGTCGTGGAAGGTCTCCTGCGCTTTCCCGAAATCAAGACCCAATGGATGGCCAACGAGAAGGTCGCCCTGGAGGCGGCCATCGGCGCCGCCCATGCCGGGCAGCGCGCCTTGGCGGTGATGAAGCACGTGGGCTTGAACGTGGCGGCCGATCCGTTCTTCAACGTCGCCTACACCGGCACCCGCGGCGGACTGGTCATCGTCGTCGGCGACGATCCGGGCGCCAAGGCCTCGCAGAACGAGCAGGACACCAGGCAGCTTGCCCAGGCGGCGCACGTCCCCGTGCTCGAACCTTCCGATATCGACGAGGCGCTGATCTTTCCGCGACTCGCTTTCGAAATCAGCGAGCAGTTCGACGTCCCCGTCGTGGTGAGGGTTACGACCCCGATCTGCTACGGCACATCCAGAACGGTGATGGGAGCGAGACGCCAAGTTCTCCCGAATCTGGGCTTCGCCGCCCCGATAGAGAAGTACCTGTTGCTGCCGGCATTCGTCCCGGCCCGGCACAAGGATCTGGTGCGGAGAATCGACCGCTTGGCCAACGGACACTGGAGCCGGTGGTTCATGCAAACCCTGATGCCGGCCGAACGCCTGGAAAAATATCCCTACGGCATCGTGGTGACGGGCTTTCCCTATCATGCCGTCCGCGAACTGTTCGAGGGACGGGCGCCGATTTTGAAGGCCGGCATGAGCTACCCCTTGAATGAAGAAGCGATCCTGGAGTTCGCCGCCCGCTGCGACCGCATTCTGGTGGTCGAGGAATCGAGCCGCTTCCTGGAACAGCGCATCCGCGCCCTGGGCGTCAACGTCGCCGCGCGTCCCCATTTCGACGGGGTCGGCGAATTTTCCCTTAAACATCTCGAGAGTCCGGACATCCCGGAGATCGCGGAACGTCTGCAGGAACGGATCGGCCACAAGCGAAAAGTCATCCCGATCCGGCACCAGGTTACGACGCCGGAAAGCCACTCCGGACTTCCGCTGCCGCCCCGCCCCCCCGGTTTTTGCGCCGGCTGCTCTCATCGCGGGATCTTTTATACGCTGGGCAAGCGCGATCTTTATGTGGTCGGCGACATCGGCTGCTACACCTTGGGTGCGCTGGAACCCCATGGAGCGCTGCATGCGAATCTGTGCATGGGGGCAAGCCTCGGCATCCTGCAGGGCTACCTTGCCGCCATGGGTCCGGAGGCGGCGCGCTCCTGCATCGCTGTGATCGGGGATTCGACCTTCTTTCATTCCGGCATCCCGTCGCTACTGACCGCCGTGACGGCGAAGATACCGGGAACCATCCTAATCCTGGACAATGCCGGAACGGCCATGACCGGCTTCCAGCTCACCAATCGGCCGCTCAAGCGTGACGATTGGGAGCGCCTGTTACACGCACTGGGCGTGCCCGAATTCGCCGTCGTCGATGCCTTGGACGTGGATCAGCTGGAATCCACCCTGGATGCCTTCCTGGCGTCCGACCGCCTGTCCGTCATGGTGGTCAAAGGCGACTGCGTGCAGGGATTGCCGCGGAAAGGGCCGACCAATTACCGGTACACGATCAAAACCGATCTTTGCACCCAGTGCGGGGAATGTCTGAAGGTCGATTGCCCGGCCATCGTGCCGTCCTGGGACCGACAAACCGCTCGGCTGGACTCAGTGGCCATTTCGACCGAATGCATCGGCTGCGGATTGTGTTCGCAGTCGTGTCCCGAGCACGCCATCATCCCGAGAACCCTGTCCTTCAAGTCTTCCGTTCTGACGCGGATGATCGCGCCGGTGCCGTGGCATCGGGTGATCAGAAGGCTCCGCGCGATTCCGCCGATTCGAAAGCTGTTGAACGCGTTCGAAAAAGAGACCCATTGACTGTCTTCTAACACTCTTAACCCCAAACGAGGAAAAAAGCCATGCAAAACGAGCAAATCAAGACCGAACTGAAAAACATCTTCGCTGACCGCCTGAACATGGATATCGCCGCGATCAATGCGGGCGACGATGACGGATTGTTCGATCCGGAAGGATGGAACATCGACTCCATCGACGTGATCGACATCGTGCTCGGCGTGGAACAGACCTTCGGCGTGAAGCTGAAACAGGACGAGGAGGTGCAAGCCCACTTCCGTACCCTCAACACTCTGGCCGACCACATCGGTCAGCTGATCGCGGCAAAAGCCTGAGCTCGCCACAAGCTACCGGTTAAGTCCGCAGGGGAGTATCCATGAAACGCATCGCTATCACGGGCATAGGGATAGTCAGCCCGATCGGCAATAACGCCAGCCAGTTCGAAGCCTCGCTCCGGCTCGGCCGCTCGGGGGTGAAGGAGAACCGCTGGCACGACACCGAGGGCTTCGCCTCGAATCAGCTCGGCAAGATCGAGGGATTCGAGGTCCCGGCGGGTATCGGAAGCCGCGCGAGAAAGCACTATTCGTCGGTCGATCTGTATGCCCTGGCCGCCGCCCAGGAAGCCGTGGATTCGGCGCGCCTCCCGGCCAATTCGGTAGTTCGCGCCGGAACGGGCGTTATTCTCGGGAGCGGCGGAGCGGTCGCCGACACGGAAGCCTACGTGACCCGCGCCATTCGGCATGAACCGAGGCGCCCGTCCCGGTTGCTCACCACCAATCCGGACAACGCCGGCAATGTGGTGGCCGCCTATTTCGGTTTCCAGGGGCCGCGCAGCAGCATCATGACGGCCTGCTCGTCCGGCGCCACCGCCTTGGGCTACGCCGCCGATTTCATCCGCGAGGGCTATGCCGACGTGATGCTCGCCGGCGGAGTCGAGGCGGCCTCCTACGTGACCCTGTCCGGTTTCAACGCGCTCGGCGCCTTGAGTCCGACGCTGAGTCGGCCGTTCGATCTGAACCGGGACGGTATCGTCCTCGGCGAGGCGGCGGCGGTACTGGTATTGGAGGACATGGATTACGCCTTGCGGCGCAAGGCGCCGATCCTTGCCGAGTTCGTTTCCTACGGCCTGACCTCGGACGCCAACCACATCACCGCCCCCCATCCCGAAGGGGACGGCATGGCCCGCGCGATGGATATGGCGCTCCGGAAAGGGAGCGTACAGCCGGAACAGATACGCTACATCAATGCCCACGGCACCGGCACGCAGCTCAACGACAAGTCGGAAACCGCCGCGGTCAAGCGCGTCTTCGGCGAAAAACCCGACGGGCTTTGCATGAGTACGATCAAGCCGATGATCGGCCACACGCTGTCGGCGGCCGGCGCCATCGAAGCCGCCGCGACGGTGCTGAGCCTGCAAGGCCAGTTCGCCCCGCCGACGCTCAACTACCAGACGCCGGACCCCGAATGCGATCTCGACTACGTGCCGAATCGGGCCCGCAATCACGCGATGGAATACGCCATGTCGAATTCCCTGGCCTTCGGCGGCAATAACACCTCTTTGATTTTCAGACGCTATGAAGGGTGAAATCATGGGATTCGAAGACAAGGTCGCACTGGTTACCGGCGCCTCGCGCGGCATCGGCCGCGCCATCGCCAAAGCGCTCGCGGAGGCGGGCTGCAAAGTGGCCGTGAATTACGCCAGCAACCGCGACAAGGCGGAAGAACTCTGCCGGGAAATCCACGAGGCCGGCGGAACCGCCCGCGCCTATCCGGCGAACGTGGCGACGGCCGCCGAGGTGGAGTCCATGGTCGAGGCGGTGACCGGCGATCTCGGACCGATCGAGGTCCTGGTCAACAATGCCGGCATACTGCGCGACAGTTTTCTCGCCATGATGTCGGAGGCGGCTTTCGACGACGTGGTCGACACCAATCTGAAAGGCACCTTTCTGGTGTCCCGCGCCGTCGTCAAGGACATGATGCGGCGGCGCTTCGGGCGTATCGTCAACGTGGTGTCGATCAGCGGCCTGATCGGAACGCCGGCGCAGGCCAACTATGCCGCCTCCAAGGGTGGCGTCATCGCCATGACCCGCTCGCTCTCCAAGGAACTGGCCCGCTACGGCATCAGCGTCAATGCGCTGGCGCCCGGATTCGTGGACACCGACATGCTGGCCGGCATGAATCCGAAACAGCTTGAGCCGCTGATCAAGTCGGTTCCCATGGGCCGCGCCGGAACCCCGGAGGAAGTCGCCCGTGTCGCTTGCTTTCTGGCGTCGCCCGAAAACAGCTACATGACCGGCCAGGTGATCGTCGTGGACGGAGGTCTCAGTGTCTGAGAACGCGCGGGTCTACCGCTTGAACCGCCCCACCCGGTTGACGCTTCGCGCCAGTGCGACCCTGGTCGTCGACGGGCCGCGGCGCTTCCTGGTGGACGACGGCGACTTCGCCACGGCGGCGGAACTCGACGCGGCCTTGCGCGGCGTGGTCGGCTTCGGTCTGGACGGCATCACCGACGCCTATTTCACGCACCTGCATTTCGACCATTACAAAGCGTTGGCCCCCGAGTGCCGGAGATGGCGGATTCATGTCCCCCGACAGGAATATCGATTCGTGTGCGAATTGATGCGCTACCGGGAAGACCGCGCAGCTTACAAGGCCTTCCTCAAGGAGAGCCATGAGCTCATCGCGCCGGTGTTTCTGCGCGAATTCCTGCGTCTCGCCACGGATTCGCGCTACGACTTCGAATCGTCCGACCGTGCATGCGAATTCCATCTCTGCGACCCCGGCGAGCAGCTCTCGCCGCACGTCGCCACGGTGGACCTGGCCGGTCATTGCCCCGGCCAGATGGGCCTCTGGGTGGACACCGAACAGGGCGCCTGCATGATCGCCGGCGATGCGGTGCTGTCCTTGGACGACTTTCTCGCCACGGGCATCGACCATCATCTGATCGTCCACGATCGGGAACGGCTCCTGGCCTCCCGCCGCCGTGTCGCCGAGGCCGACTTCGTCGTGCCCGGCCACGGCGAATGGTTCGATCCCCGGCGCGGCAACCTAACACCTTTTTAACGGAGTTATTCGTCATGACTGATCAGATCGTCATTACCGGCATCGGTATCGTGAGTCCCTTGGGCTCCGACGTCGATACAGCCGTCCGGGCTACGGCCGAGCGGAAGACCGGACTCGCGGAGACCGACCGCTTCGGGCCCGAACGCCGCCTCGGCGCCGTTCAGGGATTCGATGTCGCCGATTACCTGAACCCGAAGAAGGCGCGGCGGATGGACCCGATCAATTGCTACACCATCGCGGCCGGCTGCCAGGCGCTAGCTAACGCGGAGCTGCCGTCGGACCTGCGCCGGGACTGCGGTCTCCTGGTCGGAACCGGTTTTTCCGGCCTCAACAGCGTCGTGGAGCATCAGAAGAAGTTCCTGCGCGACGGCATCAAGACCCTGAGCCCCGCCCATTTCCCGACCACGGTGTACAACGCCAGCGCCGGCCTCGCCGCGATCGAGCTCGGCGTGGCCGGTCCCAACTCCACCGTCACCGGCGTCGACGTCAGCGGCGAATACGCGCTCCTGTACGCGTCCATGATGCTCCGCCAGGGACTCGCCGAACGCATCCTGGTGGTGGGCGCCGACGAGCTCAGCCCGGCGCTGGTGGAAGCCTTCCACGATTTGGGCTTGGCCGGCGACAAGGATTCCTACCCGTTCGCCCGCCGCCGTTCCGGCTTCGCCCTGGGCGAGGGCGCGGCAGCCCTGCTGTTGGAGACCGAACGAGCCGCGCTGGAGCGCGGGGCGAAGATTCTCGGAACCATCGAAGGCATCGGCCTGCGATCGTCGGCCAAGGACTCGTTCCGCCACGATTCCGATGGGGCCGTCGCGGCGATCGATCAGGCGCTGACTCGAGCCGGGTGCGAACTCGCCGATATGGACTGGGTATCCAGCCCCGCCAACGGCGGCAAAAACCTGGATCGCTCGGACGCGGAGGTCTGGCGGCAGGCGCTCGGCGACTCCTCGGCGAGAGTCTCGGCGATCAAGGCTTATACCGGCGAATTCGCCGCCTCCGGCGTCCTGCGCCTGGCTTTGGGCATCGCTTGCGCCCAGCGCGGAGTCGTCCCGGCTATGAACGAGGGCGTGGACTACGACGAAGGCATTGCCTCCCTTCTCAACTACAGCACGGCACGGGAGCGGGTATCCCGCTTCCTGCACCACGGATCGGGCGTCGGCGGCAGCCACGTCTCCGTGGTCGTCGGCTGCGACTACGCGGCATAGGACCCAGAGCCATGCGACTCGAACGTTCCGACATCGAATCCCTCCTGCCTCACCGTCACCCCATCCTGATGCCGAACTACATCGACATCGAGACACCGGGCGCGGCCGGGACCGGTCACGTCACTTTGGCCGAGGACCGGATCCTATGGAACGACTGGACCGGGCGCGATCTCACCGACGAACTGGTGCTGGAAAGCGCCGCGCAGATCATGGGCGTGGTGCTCGCCACCGACGCGGATCGCCCTGAATCGCGCGAGGACGCCCGCCATTTGCTCCTCGGATTCGAGCAAGTGGAGTTCAATGCACCCGCCGATCCGGAACGGGACATCCGTATCGAAGTCCGCATCGAAGCCCGCTTCGGCGGGCTGTGCCGGGGCGGCTTCCGGGCACTTCAGGGCGACGCCGTCGTCGCCGCCGGCAGGCTCACGGTCACGGGAGCTTGAGCCATGACTACGAAATCCTATGTCGTCTCCGGCGAACAACCGGTATTCACGGGCCACTTTCCCGGCAATCCCATACTGCCGGGCGTGTTGCTGCTCGCCTTCGCCCGCAAGGCTCTGACCGAGACCTACGGCCGTCCTTGCCGCATACGCCGCATCGTGCGGCAAAAGTTTCTCGCACCGGTGCTGCCGTCCCAGACCGTTCAGGTGGAATGCGTGCCTACCGGAAGCGATCGCCTGCCGTCTGAAATCGGCTGCCGCTTCGTCAATCAGGACGGCGTCCTGGTCGCCAAAGCGGACCTTGTGGTCGAGTTTTCGTCATGAACCGTCGTTCCGCGCTCAAGGCACTGGCCGTCCTCGGGGGACTCGGACTGGGTGCCGGGGCGACCTTCCGCGTCGACGCCAAAGGCCGGCCGAACCTCGTAAGGCTTCCGAACGCCTTCGACGAAGTCGACCACTTCGGGGTCACGCATCAGGTTCGGGACGGCGTTTCCTTCAAGGTCCCCGAGCCTTCGCTGCGCAAGGATATCGTCATCGTGGGCGGCGGCATTTCGGGGCTGACCGCACTGTATCGGCTCGGCGAGTACGATTGCCTGCTGGTCGAAAAGGAGGACGCGCTCGGCGGCAACTCGCGGCGCCGGCAAAGCCGCGGCATCCATTATCCCTTGGGGGCGCTGGTCAGCCAGGGCCCGGTGGCCCCCTTCATTGATTTCTTCCGGGAACTGGACGTGCCGTTCGAGCCCGTTCTGGGTCCCAGACTGGCCTACCATGTCCGCGGCCGCCTGGTCGAAGACCCCTTGGCGGAAGAAGGCTGGCGCCACCTGCCCTTCTCGAAGCGGGAGCGCGAGGGGTTCCGCCGCGTGCGCGACGATCTGGCGGCGCTACGTCACCCCATTGACGGGATATTCTTTCCGCGCGCCGACAATCGGGCGGACATCCGCCAGCTCGACCGCGTCACGCTGAGCCGGTATCTCGCGGACAAAGACTACCCGGAGGCCGTGAACCATTTCCTGAAACTGATGCTGAGCTCCCGTCTCGGCGAAACCGGCGAGGACGTCTCCGCCTGGATCGCCCTCTACCTGCTTTCGAATCTCCCGGCGCCCGCCTATACCCTGCCCGGCGGACATGGAGCCATCTCCGATATCCTGCGCGAGCGCTGCGAAGCGATCCGTCCGAACGCCTTGATGACCGGATTCACCGCGATCAGGGTCGAGAACCGTCGGGACGGCAAGGTTTGGGTGACGGGATGCACGGACGACGGTTCGCTGCAAACCATCGAGGCCCGTTGCGCCGTGATGGCCGTCCCCAAGGTGTTCGCAAAGCACGCCGTGGTGGGTTTGCGCGAGGAGCGGCCGGACGTTTACGACCGGTTTCGCTACAACGCCTACCTGGTCGCCCAGGTGGAACTGTCGAGACGGGTCGCCCCCGCCTTCGAGACCGCGAGCGCCTCGAGGTTCAGCCGTTTCATCGTCGCCGCCGACTGGCTTCGCAGCAATCGCGATCCGAAAGGATCGAGCCATTTGACCGTGTACGTCCCGTATCCCGGCAGCGCGGGCCGCATCGAACTGTTCGGCGGCTCGGCCAAGCAGCTCGCGGCGCGCATCGTCGGCGATCTCAATGCCATCCTGCCCCGAAGCCGCGGCGCCATCGAGACGGTTCGGCTCCACCGCTGGGGACACCCGATGGTCGGGTGTACGCCCGGCATGGACGAAGTCCTGAATGCCGCCAAGCAGCCGTTCGGCAACGTCGTCTTCGCGCACAGCGACTCGTTCGGCATCGCGGGACTTTATTCCGCCGTATGGACGGGCATGGAGGCCAGCAGCGATGCCCGAATCGTCTTGGAAGAAATCTAGCCGGTTTCTATCGCCGTATCCCGTTCAACCATCCAGAAGAGAGTGAACCATGATGTCAATGAAACGACTGCTTTCCGTACTTGTGCTCGCATCCATCAGCGCCCACGGCTTCGCGGCCGACGTAATCTACCTCAAGGGCGCCGAGGCCAAAGACGCGCTGGCGAAATATGAAACCGCCCTGCGCCAAAACCCGGACGATTTCGAGGCATTGAAATCCGCGGGCATCATCCTGCATCAGATCAGCCGCACCGCACCCGACAAGCAGCGGGTCGAGACTGCGGAGCAGTATCTGAAGAAGGCTCAGAAGCTGCACCCGGAGGATCAGGAGGTGGCCGGCTGGCTGGGCAGCGTGATCACCATGAAAGCCCTGTTCGAAACCGATCCGGGCAAGCAGACCTTTTTCGTCAAATCCGGTACGCGCCTGCTCGACAAGGCCGTGCAGAAGGATCCCGACAATCTGGTTGTACGCCTGACCCGCGCCTACAACAGCATGGAGCTGCCGGTCTTCCTGAAGCGGACCTCGTTCGCCGTGGTCGACTTCAAACATTATCTCGCGCTGTGCGAATCCCGTGAGTGCCCGGCGGAGCACCTGGCGGACGCCCGCGGCAAGCTCGCCGAGGCGGAGAAAATCCTCGCCGAAAACCGCTAAAGCTTACGCATCGGAAGGACATCGACTCATCATGCCGAATACAGACACCAATCGAGCGACGGGCGGCTCCGTCACCGCATCGGGCCCGGCATCGCTCGCCGGGCGCCGCGTGCTGATCGCCGGCGCCAGCGGCGCCATAGGTGCGGCGATCGCCGCAGCCGTCGCCGACGCGGGCGCACGGGTCTGTCTCCATTACCATCGGAGCAGCGGCCCCGCCGAGCGCTTGGCCGAGCGCATCAACGCAGAGCGGGGGCAGTCCCGCGCCTTTCCGGCGCAGGCCGACCTGACCGACCGCGAAGCGGCGGAAAACCTGTTCGATCGGGCGTTCGATCGGCTGGGCGGCGTGGACGTCCTGATCAATTGCATCGGCACGGCGCGCGACGATTCGATCATGATGCTGACCGAACGCGATGCGGACCTCATGCTGCGGGGCAACCTGGCGCCGGTCGTCTACCTGTGCGAGGCAATGCGGCGCAGATGCGCCGCCGGAGATTACGGCCGCATCATCAACATCACCTCGATCACCGGCCTGGTGGGACAACCCATGCGTTCGCTGTACGGGGCGGCGAAAGGCGCGGTCATCGCCTACACCAAGGGACTGGCGCGGGAAATCGCCGGCCGCGGCTGGACCGCCAACTGCATCGCGCCGCAGGTCCTCGACGGCGGCATCGCCGATGTCATGAAACCCCAGGTGCGCGCCGCGATCATGGGCAGCACGCCGATCAAGCGCAGCTGCACCCCTAATGATCTGGTCGGTGCCGCCCTGTTCCTTGCCTCGGCCGAAGCCGGCTTCATCACCGGAACGGTCTTGAACGTCACGGGGGGGCTGGTCACATGGTAAGCCATCCCCGTATCTGGCTCCTGGGGCGCGAAACCTACGCCGGCGCACTCGCCGACATGCTGGCCGCGCAAGGCGCCACGGTCCACCACTCCGAGGAATCGGACGCGACGAATGCCGAATCGGCGACGGAACGTCTGGAACGATCGGCCGAAGCGGCGCACGCAGCGCTCGGCGGAATCGATGCGCTGGTCTTTCTCGACCGCATGCGCCAAGCCTCGGCCGAGCCCGATCCCGATCGCGTGTTGACGGAAACGATAACTGCGAGCCAGCGGCTGTTCCTCGCGGTACGGGCGCTCGCGCCGAGAATGGCCAAAGACGGCGTCGAAGGCAACGTGATCGTGATCTGCGACGACGCCGCCAGCAGCGGGCGCGAAGGCTTCCTGGCCGGGTCCGCCGCGGGCGGCGCGCTGATCGGCATGAGCAAATGTCTGGCCAAGGAACTCGGCCGCTACCGGATCGCCGTCAACGTCCTCTGTCATGGCTTCATCGAGGGCATCGACACCGGCGTCCAGCTCACGGTCCACGAACAGATGTTGTTCAAGGTAATGGGGCTTGCCAGACAGGGCAATCCGGGTCATCTCGCCGCCAATATCCTGCATCTCGCTCGCGGCGGCCATTGGATGACCGGGCAAGTGCTGCGGGTGGATGACGGTTTGATCATATAGACACGGGAATGCCGCGAGTTTCAAAGACCACGATCGAATAAGACGAGAACGAAAAACCTATGGGCTTCATTCAAATCAACGAATTGCACAAGACCTACTGGCTCGGCGAGAGCCAGGTGCATGCGCTCCGCGGCGTCTCCCTCGCCGTGAACGAAGGCGAGCGCTTGTTCCTGGGCGGTCCCTCGGGCAGCGGAAAATCGACGCTGCTCCACATCATCGGCTGTCTCGACCGCTTCGATCAGGGACGTATCGTCGTCGCGGGACGCGATGTCGCCTCCGCCGACGATCGCGCGCTGGCCGACTTCCGCGCGCGCTACATCGGCTTCGTTTTTCAGAATTTCAATCTGCTGCCGGTGCTGACGGTATTCGAGAACGTGGAATATCCCTTGCTCCTGAACGGCGAGAAAAGCGCCAAGAAACGCCGCAGCCGGGTCGAAGGCATGCTCGAGGCCGTGGGGCTGCTCGGACACGCCAAACACTATCCGAACGAGCTCTCCGGAGGGCAGCGGCAGCGGGTCGCCATCGCCCGCGCGCTGGTCCATCATCCGCGCCTTCTCATCGCGGACGAGCCGACGGCCAATCTGGATTCCACTACCGGCGAAGCGATCATACAGCTCATGCTGGACCTCTCTCGCGAGCAGGGCTCGACGGTGATCATCTGCACCCATAACCGGGAACTTCTGGAAAATGCCGAACGCTGCATCCTGCTGCGGGACGGCAAGATCGAGAACGACGCGACGGCGGGAACTCAGGGGAGGACGGCGGCATGTTTCTGATCAAGGTTGCCTGGCGCAACATTCTCCGCCACAAGCGTCGTTCGCTGTTCGCCCTACTGACGATTCTCTCGGGCGTCACCGGCATCATCCTGTTCGGCGGTTTCGTTGAGGCCAATTATATCGGCCTTCGGGAATCCGTGATTCGCAGCCAGTACGGGCATCTCCAAATCCACCGCGCGGGCTACGAAGCGAACCATAGGCAAGACCCCGACCGCTACCGCATGCCGCTGGAGCAGGCCGAACGGGTCAAGGCGCTCCTGGAGAGCAACCCCCACGTACAAATGACTTCGCGCAGGCTCGAGTTTACCGCGCTCCTGGGTAACGAAAAGAATAGCCAGGCGGCCATCGTGCGCGGCGTCGATCCGGAGACGGAGACGCTGATCAACTCCGCGCTGACGATCATAGACGGCACCGATCTGGACGAGGAGGAACCCGAGGGCGTATTGCTCGGGGAAGGTCTGGCTCAGGCGCTCAACGTCAAGGTCGGCGACCAACTCTCGCTACTCGCGTCCACCGTCAACGGAGTGATGAATGCGGTCGACGTGACGGTCCAGGGCATCTTCCAAAGCTTCGCCAAGGAATACGACGATGCCGCCATGATGATGACGCTCCCGCACGCGCAGCAACTCCTCAATACCCAGTCGGTCGACACCGTCGTGGCGCTATTGGACGAGACCATGGCCTTGGACGCGGTGGTGGCGGACGTGGCCGACCGCAGCCGGGCGCAAGACCTCGGCATCGAATGGATCGAATGGCATAAGCTGGCCACCTTCTACCAGAAGGTGGTCGATCTATACGACGGCTTTTTCCTGTTCATCAATCTGGTGATTTATGTGGTCGTGGTGTTCGGCGTGGCCAACACCATGATCGTCACGGTCATGGAGCGCACCGCCGAGATCGGCACGCTGCGCGCCATGGGCACCCATCGCGGCGGCATCGTCCGGCAGTTCCTGACCGAAGGCCTGATGCTGGCCGTCTTCGGCGCCGTACTGGGCGTCCTCGCGGGTATCGCCCTGACCTATTCGCTGAATGCCCTCGAGATCATGATGCCGCCGCCTCCCGGATCATCCAAGGGCTATCCGCTCCGCATCGCGTACGTTCCCTGGATCTGGGCCGGTTCGGTCGGCGCGGTCGCCCTGATCGCCCTGTTCGCCACCCTGGTGCCGGCCATGCAGGCGGCTCGGAAATCCATCGTCGATGCTCTGAGATACGTTTGATCACTACCCATTCGTGAGGAAACACCCATGAAATCCGTTTTATTCTTCGTGACCGGCGCTCTGCTGCTGGCCTTGTCCGCTTCCGTGGCGGCCGAAGACATGCCGACGGGCGAAACTCCGTCGGCGGTCGAATTGCTTCGGAAAGCCGACGAATACCGCAATTTCAAAGGCAAGTCGTTTGCTTTCGAACTCAAGCTTCGCAGCATCGAGCCCGACGAGGCCGAAAAGACCTTTCTGCTCAAGGCCGAGATCCTGAATGCCCACACCTCGCTGATCATCTACGCCGATCCGGTCAGCGAGCGGGGCAAGGCGCTCCTGATGGATCAGAGCAACCTCTGGTTCCACTCGCCCTTGAGCAGCAAGCCGATTCGCATCACGCCACAGCAGCGGCTGCTGGGTGAAGCCTCCAACGGCGACGTCGCCAGTACCGATTTTTCCGGCGACTACGATCCGACCTACCTGAAGCAAGAGACCGTGGACGGCATTCCCTGCCATGTCCTCGAACTGAAGGCCAAGCCCGACAGTCTCGCGACCTACGACAAACTGCACCTCTGGATACAGGAGAAGAACTTCATGCCCTACCAGGCGGAGTTTTTCGCGGCTACCGGAAAGCTGCTCAAAACGGCGCGCTATACGCGCTATGAGAAGCTTCCCGACTTGGGCGGCAAGGAGCAATTGGTCACCATCGAGATCCAGAACCCCTTGAGCGCGGGCAAGAAGACCATCATGGAATATTCGCAGTTCAAGGTCACCGAACTCCCGGTTTCCCGGTTCACCGTGTCGGCGCTCAGCAGGCTGAGATGAAATCGACCCGCCACGGCGCAATCGCTCTCATGCTGACGGCAGCCTCCTTCAGCCCCTCGGCCCCGGCCTTCGACCTGGGCGGTGTGGGCGTTCGCGGACAGGCCGAGGCCGCGTGGCAGTATGCGCCGCCCCGCGACGACACGCCTTTCAACCCGGACGGGCGGATTCTGGATTTCCCGGCGCACACGGGCATCCTGGGGCTGCGCCTGTCGCCCATTTACGGCTCTGGCCCCTTCACGCTACGGGGCGATTTCTGGGGACAGGAACGGATACGCAGCACGGATGGGGATGCGGACTTCTACACGCAGGCGGCGGCGCTCGACTGGAACGTTTCCGACAACGTGGTGCTCAGCGGGGGCGTCGACATTTTCAAGTGGGGGCCCGGCTACATCTGGAACCCCAGCAATCCGTTCCAGGACCAGGAGCTGAATTTCGAAGACCGGGTTTTCTCGTACAAGCGGAACGGCGAGGTCTACGCCAGCCTCGACTGGACCGGGGAGGACGGCTGGGGCGCCAGCGCCTACACGCTCAACCATAAGTCTCGGGAAAAAGTCTACGGACCGGATAACCGCTACGAGTGGGCCTACGCCCTGCGCCTGCGCAAGCAGTTCACCAGCAGCGACGCGGCGCTCACCTATGCCCGTATCGGAGACATGAATTTCGTGGGCGGATCTTATTCGGCCGCGATCGGCGACAAGCTCGAACTGCACGGCGAATTCAGCGTGCGCGACCGCCGCCGGACGGCGCTGCCGCGACGCATCGACCTGCCCGGCGGAACCGAGAGTTTTTATGTATTCGACCGCGACGACCGACGCGAATGGCGCCCGCAATTCCTTCTGGGCGGACAGTACACGACCGAAAGCCTGGTCAACGTTATCGTGGAATATCTGTACAACGGCGAAGGCTATAGCGAAGGGGAGTTCGACCGGTTGGAAGACGCCGCCGGATCGAGCACGCCGCTGCTCGACTCCCCCCTGGGGCCTGCGGCCGGCGGATTCCTGGGCACGGCGAACACGCTGCTCGGCCGCATGCAGCGCCACTATCTGTTCGCCCGCATCTCCGACAGCCATTTGATCGGCGACCTGGACGCCCGCGCCTTCCTCCGTTACGGAATCGAGGATCAGGGCGTATTGGTCGGCGGATTATTGCGTTACCCGATACTCGACCGGGCGGCCATTCTCATGGGCGGCCAATACTACGGCGGCGCATCCGGATCGGAAACCCAAGATATTCCCTTCGGCTTCGTCGTCTATTCCGGGTTCGCCCTTTACCTTTGATTTCGATAACTACCTGAAGGTGTTCACGATGAAAAAAAAGACAGTGCTTGCCGTGGCGGCGGCCGCCTTCATCGGCGGCTGCGGAAAGGAATTTCCGGAGACGCCGTGGTCCTCGGCGGACATCGAGCTGCGCCAGGCGATCGAGCATCAGATCGACTACGACAGTCGACTGGAACTGGCGCGCCTGGACTTCATGCACAATCGGATCGACGAGGCCGACGCGCTGCTCCGAGAACTCGTCAAGGAGAATCCGGACGATATGACGGCGAAAGCCTGGTTCGCAGCGAACGAGTGCAAGATCGCCGGCCGAACCGCGCCATGGCTGCTCGGCATGGAAAAGCTGTACCTGGTCTGGGATTGTCTGAAGGACCTCGACGAAGCCGCCCAAAAGGCGCCTGACGACTTCACGGTGCTGCTCGTGCAGATGAATACGGACGCCGAGGTCGACATGTACGGTTCCATGCAACGTGCCCTCGATACCCGGGCACGCCTGGAAAAACAGATCGAGACGAGACCGGATGCCTACCCGCCGTCGGCCCGATCCGCCTTTTTCGAGACGGCGGCCCGCATCGAAGCCCTGCGGAACAACCCGCAAGCCGCGACGGACTACTGGCAGCGGATCATCGCGCTGAACGCCGACCCCGACGGCGTCGAGCGGGCGAAACGGGAAATCGCAGCATTAGCCCAGACGCCGCCGAACCATTAGAGCATTTTCATACCGACTGTACGGGCACTCGCGAGTAGGTCGGGAATCCTTCCCAATCGCAAACGGGCCTTTAATCGGCCCCTTCCAATCGCAAACGGCGTCTTCGGGAAGGGGCTGGCCGGCGCTCCCGGCCAGGCCGTTTTCGATTGGAAGGGTCATCCCAGCGCTCCTGGGATGACCGTTTGCGATTGGAGCGCCGAAGCCGCCCTTCCCGACGCCACGTCCCGGCCGAGCGTCTTCGTCGGAAGGGTCGCGACTAAAGCGACCGTTTGCGATTGGGAAAGGATTGCCGACCTACGAATGCTTGAATCCATTCACCCGAGCCGAAGGCGCCAACGACTTCCGCCAAGCCTGGTTTGCCGTACGAGCGAGATGAAAACGCTCTAAGTACATTCCGCAAATATTTGCGGAGTCTCGACAGATTGGCTTGATTGGCGGGGTTGTCCGGCAGGTTGCCTATGCCGCAAGACTTCCCTGAATGTACTTAGCATGAGGGGATATAAAACAACAATCTATCCTTTCTACCTTTCCGTCCAGCCGGCTTCACTTGAGGGGGTTTGGCGTGTAAGCCTAGTCCTACAAGGTTTTCCGTATTTCACCGACTTGACCGTCATGCTCTTTGGGCGTTTCCTAGCGCGGTATCGCACCGGAAAATTTCGCTTTCATTGCGGCGTTCCCAGCTTGTTCGAGCTGCAATTCCGGACCAGCCGTTCAGCTCGTTTTTTCTAGCTCCGTCGAGTTGACCTACGCCCAAGTGACCCGACAAGTGCCGGCGGTTTGACGTATCGGCCCGAGACCGGCTGTCGAGTGTGGCCGGCAGACCGGTGAAGGGCCAAATCGGTGCGATGCTCGATAGAGGTAAGCGGTATTGGAGAGGGACAAATCGGCCGACGCTTGAGCGTCTGTCACATTTTGGATTCGGCTGACGTACAACGTAGTCGGATGATCTCAAACAGGAGGAGAGATTACATGAGCAAGAAGACGGTCACCATTTACGCGCTAAGCCTGTGCCTGATGGCAGAGCCCGTTGTGACGCAGGCGTTGACGCCATCCGAGGAGTTGGGAAAGTCCATATTCTTCGACGAAAATCTATCCGTCAACGGCAACCAGGCCTGCGCTGCCTGCCACGCGCCCGAGGCGGGCTGGACCGGCCCCGACTCCGCGCTCAACGCAGCCGGGACGGTGTATGAGGGTTCCATAAGCGGCCGATTCGGCAACCGCAAACCGCCCAGTTCGGCCTATGCGTCCCCCAGCCCGGTCTTGCATTATGTAATCGAAAAGAAGGACGCATTATTCATCGGCGGCAACTTCTGGGACGGCCGCGCCACTGGCGAAAAACTGGGCAACCCGGCCGCGGACCAGGCACAAGGCCCTTTCCTCAATCCCTTGGAGCAAGCCCTGGCCGCGCCGGCCGATGTCGTTTCGAGAGTTTGCGGCAGCTCCTACGCGAGCCTTTTCAAGCAAGTCTGGGGATCGGATGCCTGCGATCCGGACAACGTGGACGCCGCTTTCGACCGCATCGCGCGCTCCGTCGCCGACTTCGAGGCCTCGCCCGAGTCGAACGCCTTTACCTCGAAATACGACTATTATCTAAAAGGCGTGGTCAAATTGACCAAGCAAGAGAAGAAAGGGCTTAACCTATTTAAAGGCAAAGGAAAATGCGTGAACTGCCATGTCGTGGATCCGGGTCCCAACGGCCAGCCGCCGCTGTTCACCGACTTCACTTATGACAACATCGGCGTGCCCCGCAATCCCGACAACCCCTTCTATACCCAGTCCGAGTTCAACGCCGCGGGTTTTGGCTGGATCGACCTCGGTCTCGGCGAATTCCTGGCGAACCGCTCGGATTATCAGCAATTTGCACCGGCCAACCTGGGCAAACAAAAGGTGCCCACGCTGCGCAACGTCGACAAGCGGCCGTATGAGGGTTTCGTCAAGGCTTTTGCACATAATGGGTATTTCAAGAGCTTGAAAGGGATCGTTCATTTCTACAACACTCGGGATGCCAAACCGACTTGTCTCAATCCGTTCACGACGGAAGCGGATGCGCTGGCTCAAGACTGCTGGCCGGCACCGGAAGTTCCCGTGAATGTAAACACCGACGAATTGGGCAATCTTCATCTGACCGACGATCAGGAGGATGCGATCGTCGCTTTTCTGAAGACACTGTCGGATGGATACCACCCCTAACTTGGTCGTCCACCGGGCCGCTGACGCGGCTCGGTGACCGCCTCGCGAGTCATCAAAAAAGAAGAAGAAATATGAAAAATCTTATCTTGATCACGATCGGAATCGTTGGAAGTCTCGCTCTCCTGAGCTCATTCGCCATAGTCCACAGTGCGGGTACCGGAAACACTATCGAAGGATGTATCGGCTTTCTGCCGGCCGGGAAGTCCTATTCCTTCAACATCGCGGGAAGCGTAGACACAACCGGCGCCAGCCCGAAGATGGCTGGGTCGTTTACGCTTTCCGATCCCACTCTCCCGGCCGAACGCGCCGAACTGCCCGAAGAGGCGAAAGGTTTTGCATCGTGCGTCGCCGCCTTGATTCGGTGAGAATCGACACGCGCGAGTTGCTCAGCGATCGTCATTAGGCTTACCTTAGGAAAATACGTCGTTGGCGCTGAACCCGACTTCGCCTATTAACCCGGCCTATAAATATAGGCCGGGTTAATCCGGGGCAGGGATGCCCCGGCGCGGCGACAAGCCGCGTGAGCCCAGGCCGGGCGTGTACCGGGCCTGGGCGGCGGCCCGAAATACCAGGAGGGTATTTACGGGCCTGAATAATAGATCGGAAAGTCGCTTCTCGAAGAACCAAAATCACCCCGGAGACATGAACGCATGGCGCAGACGGTTGAATGGCCGAAAAAAGCTCGCGAGATCCACAATCATCATTTCGATTCCACGATCTGGAACGACTTTGCATTTCGGGATGACGACATCGTCGTCGCGACTTACGGGAAATCCGGTACGACCTGGATGCAGCAGATCGTTGGCCAACTGCTCTTCGGCGGCGATCCGGGTATCGAGGTCGCGACCATGTCGCCGTGGCTCGATCTGCGCGTACCGCCTAAAGCGGAAAAGCTGCCGGTCGTGGAGGCACAGACCCATAGGCGTTTCCTCAAGACACACTTGCCGGTAGACGCCCTCGTATTCTCGCCTCGCGCCAAGTACATCTACATCGGACGCGACGGGCGGGACGTGGTCTGGAGTCTGTACAACCACCACGCGAATGCCAATCGGGCCTGGTACGAAGCCTTGAACGACACGCCCGGACGCGTGGGTCCTCCGATCGAGCCGCCGACCAGCGATGTCCGGCAATATTGGCGCGACTGGATGGATCGGGACGGCTATCCTTTCTGGCCGTTCTGGGAAAACGTCCGCAGCTGGTGGAGCATCAGGAATATGCCCAACGTCATGCTGGTCCATTTCGCCGATTTGAAACGGGATCTGCCGGGCCAGATACGCCGCATCGCTGCCTTCCTCGACATCTCCGTAGACGAATCGAACTGGGGAGCCATCGTCGAGCATTGCTCCTTCGACTGGATGAAGCAGAATGCGCCGAAAAGCGCTCCGCTGGGAGGCGTCTTCTGGGACGGAGGCGCTCGGGTTTTCATCAACAAGGGAACGAACGGCCGCTGGACGGATACTCTCACGGCGGACGATGTGAACGACTATGAGTCGCGCGCCGTCGCGGAATTGGGCGCCGACTGCGCCCGTTGGCTCGCATCGGGAGAGACCTGACCTTTCCCTCTCTTAAGGCAACAGGTCTTCCACTTTGCGGGTTGCCGCCTCGCATTCGGGAACCGCGTCGACAAGCCGCATTTTGGCCTGAAAATCGGTGTCCTGCCCGGTCATGGACTCGGAAACGACGTCGTTGAGAGATGCACAGACTTGAAGCATATGAGCCTCTTCTTTCGCGAGCTCGGCGGCGTCCTCATCATCGATATCGTCGCTTGTGCCCGAAAGTTCGATGAGTTCGTTGACGACTTGGTTGTGATAGCGAAAAACGTGCTCGACGTATTCCGCGAACTCGCGCTGGTTCATCGTGCGTGTATTGCCCCCGGGCGTGTGCACTGTGATGAGGGAGCACGCCGCGAGAGGAAGGCAGCACACAATGGCCAGAATACGACCGTTCGGCCGTGCCGGCCTATCACCCCCAACTTTACGATTCATAATGTCTCCTGTGGCAGGATATTCAATTTGCAGAGCTAAGATCCGAAGCCGTGATCCCGTACGGCGATTCTGGACCTCTTATCGGCCCATGGCCAGCGGGCGCCCGCATTGCACGCGATCACGCCGAATTATGCCGACAACGCGAATAGCTCCGGATGGTTCGGCCGGCTAGCGCTTTAACTCGGTCTGATTTGTTTTCGCTTCGACCAGAGCACAGCTCGTAGGGCAGAATAGCAGAACCTTTCCCTTCCCTGGCTCGTCAATCTCCGCGCCTCATCGATCATCAAAATTCTCCCAACCCGCGCCGGGATGATTGTCGCATATCCGATCCGCGAAGCATCTGTTCGTAAAACTCCTTAGCAACTGTAAGAGTCTTCCGACTTACTAATTGTTAAATTTGAGCTTTTTTTTCGAGCCGATAGGGCTCAAAGGAGGAGCCACATGCGCAGCAAGATGCTTATCGGTCTCCTAGTGTCATTATTCGGACTCAACCTCAACGCCGCGATAGCCGAAGAAGCCATACAGCACGCTCAAGCCGGGATTGCCGGAAAAGACGAAAAGGGGCGCGTGTTCACGAAGGAGCGGCACATCAAGGAAGCCTGGAAACACTCCGAAGCCGCGGTACTCGCCGGTGAGAAGGGCGACGCCAAAGGCGTGGGCGAGCACGCAAAACTCGCCAAGACGTACGTGGAGGCCGCATTGACCCAGTCCACGTTCGACGAGCATTTGACGGCGGCATTGAAAAGCCTGGATAGCGCCATCGAGCATAGCGACGCGGATCAAGCCGAGATGGCGCGGCAAGCGGCCCAAGAGGCCATCGATCACCTCAGAGCAGCAAAATAGCGTGCGCGCTTTCACCCTCGCCCTAACCATTCCCCGAGGGAACGGGCAGAAAACCCGTTTGTGCAAATTCTATCGTTTGAATCCACCTCGGCGGCTACGATTGATATGGGAGAAACTCATGAAGATACCCACCCAAGAAGGAAGGAAACGCTATCGGCCGGATGGCATTTACAAGGGGCCCTTTACCAACGATCAGACCTTTTGGGAAGTCTGCACATGCGTTCCGGAATGCCCGGACCCCTGCTTGGGGCAATGCGGATGCCAAGCGTGCGTCACCGCGTACGAAGATACCCTTTACTTCGAGGGCGTAACCTCGACCAAATTCTGAGGCCAGACTGATCCGAGATCCCGCCACCCGCACGGGAGGACCACACAGACTGTGGTGATGGGTGCTAAGCGATCCCGGAGCGAAAAACATCCGAGGAGATCGAAGATGACTGCAATTCAGCCTTATGAAACCGATCGGGTCCGACGGCATACGCCCCCGGACATCAACGCGCGCATCGACGACGAAATTCGCGCGACTATTAGCCAGTACGCCGGTACGAGCCGGGAAACCCTGACGCGCCGCATCGATGCGCTGGACCGGGAGTGGGACATCGAGAGGGTATTGGAAGCCAATGCCGCCAGTTTTTCTCTCGCCGGCTTGGCCTTGTCCCAAATACACAGCCGCCGTTGGCTATGGCTTTCGACCGGCGTCGCCGGCTTCCTCCTTCAACACGCGCTGCAAGGCTGGTGTCCGCCGGTTTCCGTGTTCCGTCGGCTCGGCATCCGCACACGGCGCGAGATCGACCGGGAAAAATACGCACTGAAGGCACTCCGAGGCGACTTCGAGTCGATTGCGGGAGGTCAGGCCGCCCGCGATGCCGACACCGTGTCTCGGGCGGTCGAGATCTGAGCTCCGCTTCTTTACCGTTCCCGAAAAGGAGACCGGCATGTCCAAAAGGACGACCTTCGTTTTGGCGGGTCTGCTAATCGGCAGCTCGATGGACCAGGCTTCGGCGGAATCCAAGTCCGGATGGGAATACCCCGCCATTCGGGGCTACGGCAAGGTTCGGCCGTATCCGGATGCGGCGGCGCGGCCTTCGCCGGATCGGACTTACAAGGTGCTGTTCGACATCACCCAAGGCGCCGAGACGCCCGAAAAGCCGAACGAAGGGCTGGATCACGTGGCCCGGCTGATCAACACCTTCGCCCTAGCCGGAGTGCCAATCGAACGCCTGAAGCTGGTTCTGGTGGTGCACGGCTCGGCGACCCCGGCGATTCTGAAGGACGAACGCTACCGCAACCGGTTCGGCAACGGAAACCCCAACACGGAACTGATCCAGGCGCTGAAGAAAGCCGGCGTTACGCTTTACGTCTGCGGGCAAGCTCTGGCGGAAAAGGAATTCGAGCCGGCCGACGTCAATCCGGACATCACGGTGGCGCTTTCGGCTCTGTCCGTACTCCCGCTGTATCAGATGGACGGGTACGCCCTGATTCCGGATTAAAGAAGCATGCCGTCCTCTTAACCGATGGAGTAGCCGACGTGTGGAAACACCTCTGGCTGGCCGTTTCGGCCTTTCTGTTCGCGGAGTCGATCATGAGCGCGGATACTTCGGCCACCGCCGCATTGCCCGCCGTCTTCCCGCCTTGGCAAGGAGAAACGCCTCCCGCTGCCCATCCCGGTGTCGTGTTCACGGTGCCGGAAGTCGACAACATGCCGGATTTCCACGGCAATCCGGCTGCGGCCGAGTTCGTCGTATTTGCCGGCGGCAACTACTTTTTCGCCCTGGAAGAACTGGTCGACGCATTCGAGCGGCAAAAGCCCGAACTCCGGGGACGAATCTTCTACGAAACGCTTCCGCCGGGCGTCATCGTGAAACAACTTCAAGACCACAACACGATTACCGTGGGCAATCTTACCCTGTCGATCCAGCCCGACGTGGTCCAGGCCGGAGAAAAACGGATCGCCGAACTGATCGAACAGGGCGTCTTGCAAGGTCCGCCGGTGCGTTTCATTAAGAATCGCCTCGCCATCATGGTGAAAAAAGGCAATCTCAAGGACATCCGTTCGCTGGAAGATCTCGGCAAGCCGGGTGTGCGGCTCGCCAATCCCGATCCGGAAACCGAGGGCATTTCCGAGCAGATCAGAGCCGCTCTCCGGCAGGCGGGCGGTGAGGATCTGGTCCGGGAAATCTACGATACCAAGGTGAAAAAGGGCGAGGCATTCCTGACCGAAATTCATCATCGGCAGACGCCGCTCTGGATCATGCAGGGCAAGGTCGACGCCGGGGTGACCTGGATCAGCGAGCCGCGATACCAGATGATGATCGGCCATCCTATCGACTTCGTTCCGATCCCGCCGAAACACAACCGCGAGGGCATACAGGCCGCCGCCATCGCCAAGAACGCCCGAAATCCGGGTGCCGCGAAGGATTGGCTGGCGTTCCTGCGTTCCGACGAGGCTGAATCCATTCTCGAGAAATACAGCATGGCGAGACCGCGCTAGGATCCAATCCCATTAGGCGCTTGAAACCCTTCCATACGCTCGGGGTGAACGGTCCATTCGGGACCCATTGGTCTATTTTCGTAAGAGACCGGTCTGCGCCGTTTCATCGTTTCACGGATGTCCGAAACGATTTACAATCCTCCGAACGCCACGCTTGCCATGGGTAAGCGGTAATGCAACAGGAAGTCCAAACCATGGCCGAGCGACGCAACTTTCTGCCCCGGAGCGAATTTCCGAGACTCTTGTCCGAACTGATTTCCGCCGGTTATCGATGCATCGGTCCGCGCGTCAGGGACGGCGCCATCGTTTACGAGCCGATTACCGGCGTCGAGGATCTGCCGCAGGGTATCCACGACCTGCAAGCGCCGGGCCAATACGGGCTGGAACAAACCGCCGAGCCGCGCTTCTTTGCCTGGGCCAACGGACCGCAAGCTCTGCGCCCGCTGACCTTCGCCGGCCGCGACAAGCTCTGGACCGCGGAGCGCAAGGCCGACGGGTCCGTCGAATTCGCCGGCGAATCGCCGCAAGCCGAACCCGTAGCCGTCATCGGCGCCAGAGCCTGCGATCTGGCCGCGCTCTACATCTACGACCGGCATTTCATGCAGGGCGAGCATCCCGACCCCTGGTACACGGCGCGGCGGCAAAAGCTGTTCCTGATCGCGGTCCATTGCACCCACCCCTCCCTCAACTGCTTTTGCGCCTCGACCGGCGACGGACCGCGGGCAAGCTACGGCTACGATCTCGCGCTTTCGGAGCTGGACGAGGGCTTTTTGATCGAGGCGCGAAGCGAAAAGGGCGAGCGGATTCTCGCCGGACTGCCGGTCAAGAAAGCGAGCGCCGAACAAATCGAAACCGCCGACCGGGAGATCGAGGACGCCGGCCGTCGGCAGGTCAAGGGCGTTCCGTCACGCAATCTCAAGGACGTGCTGTTTGCCCGTCTCGATCATCCCCGCTGGAACGAGGTGGCGCAGCGTTGCCTTTCCTGCACTAATTGCACCCTAGTCTGCCCCACCTGCTTCTGCCATAGCGAGAACGATGTGCCGAGCCTCGACGGGAGCCGCAGCGAACACTATCGGGAATGGGATTCCTGCTTTACCCAGAGGCACAGCTACATCCACGGCATCACCATCCGTCCCGATACCCGCACCCGTTATCGGCAATGGCTGACTCACAAGGTGGGCAGCTGGCACGACCAGTTCGGGCGCTCCGGCTGCGTGGGCTGCGGGCGCTGCATCACCTGGTGTCCGGTGGGGATCGACATTACGGAAGAACTGGCGGCCATCTGCCGCTGAGGAGGCCCATGCAAAATCCTTATCTGCCGCGCGAAGCCGAAATCGTCGAACGCGTCCAGGAGGCGCCGACCATCTTCACCCTGAAGCTGAGGTTCACCGATCCGGCCGCCCAAGGCGCCTACGGATACGTACCCGGCCAGTTCAACATGATTTACCTCTACGGCATCGGCGAGGTGGCGATTTCCATCGTCTCCGATCCCGACGAGACGGAAACGCTGGACCACACGATCAGGGCCGTCGGCCGCGTCACCCGCGCGCTGAGCCGGCTCCAGCCGGGCGACCGGATCGGCGTGCGCGGTCCCTACGGGCGCGGATGGCCTCTGCTCGAAGCTCAGGGAAAGGATGTCGCGCTCATCACCGGAGGGCTCGGCTGCGCGCCGCTGGTTTCGGTCATCCGCTACATCGTGGCGCGGCGCGAGCGCTTCCGGCGGCTCTTGATCATGCAAGGCGTCAAACGCTCCGACGACCTCATCTGGCACGAGCAGTACCAGCGATGGAGGGAATTGCCGGATACGCAGGTGCTTTTGGCGGCGGAAGTGGCCGAGCCCGGCTGGACCTGGCATCAGGGCCTGGTGACGGCGCTGTTCGACCGGACCCATATCGATCCCGGCCAGACCATCGTCTTCCTGTGCGGCCCCGAGCCGATGATGCGTGCTTCCATCTACGAGCTCGGCCAGCGCGGCGTGGCCGACGGGGACATCTGGCTCAGCATGGAGCGCAACATGCACTGCGGCATCGGCCATTGCGGACACTGCATGATCGGCGCGCCCTTCGTGTGCCGCAACGGCCCGGTGTTTCCCTATCCCGAATTGAAGGCCCTCCTGGGCAAGAAGGGGTTCTGACATGGACAAGAAGCTTCGCGTCGCCGTCCATAAATTTTCGTCCTGCGATGGTTGTCAGCTGGCCTTTCTCAATGCCGGCGAAAAACTGGTGGAACTGTTCGAGCTGGCGGACGTGGTGCACTTTGCCGAAGCGGGCATCGTCGACCCCGATGCGCCGGCCGACCTCGCCTTCATCGAAGGCAGCATCTCCACCCACGAAGAGCGGGAGCGCATCCGCCGCATCCGCGAAAACACTCGCTTCCTCGTACCCATCGGCGCCTGCGCCACCTCGGGCTGCCTGCAGGCGCTGCGCAACCAGGCGGACGCCGCCCGCTGGTTCGCCGACGTCTATTCCGATCTCTCGAAGATCGACCACCTGGACACGGCGACGCCCATCGCCGCCAATGTGCCCGTAGACATGGAGCTCTGGGGCTGCCCGGTCAACACCCGGCAGGTCATGGCGACGGTGAGCTCGCTGCTACTCGGCGCCCCGCCGCGGGACGAAAACGAAAAAATCTGCATGGAATGCAAGCGGAAAAACATCGTCTGCGTCATGGTGGCCCAGGGGCAGCACTGCATGGGACCGGTCACCCGCACCGGCTGCGGCGTGCTGTGCCCCGGCATAGGCCGCGACTGCTACGGCTGCTACGGACCGGCGGAGAACATCAACGGCGACTCCTGGGGCCGCTGGTTCGAGCAGAAAGGCATGCCCGCGGAGCGCATCGCCCGCCGCTTCCGCTACATCAACAGCGAAGCCGAGGCCTTCCGCGAAGCCGGCAAGCGCTGGAGGGAGAAATCATGAACGAGCGCCGGGAAATCAAGATCAACGTGCCCGTCCTGGCGCGGGTCGAGGGCGAAGGCGCCCTCGATCTTCACATCCGCGACGGCCGCATCGAGAACCTGAAGTTCAGCATTGGCGAGCCGCCGCGCCTGTTCGAGAAGTTCCTGGAAGGACGCGAAGCCTTCGAAGTACCCGATATGGTGGCGCGGATCTGCGGCATCTGTCCGGTGGCCTACCAGATGAGCGCGGTGCAGGCCCTGGAAAGCCTGTTCGGCTGGCGCTCCACGCCCTGGATAGAAGCCATGCGCCGGGCCATGTACTGCGGCGAATGGATTCAGAGCCATAGCCTGCACATCCACCTGCTGGCGGCGCCCGATTTCTTCGGATACTCCAGCGCTCCGGAAATGGCGCGGGATTATCCGGACGAGGTCCGCCGCGGGCTGCGCCTTCAAAGTCTCGGCAACGAACTGATCCGGCTGTTCGGCGCGCGCTCGGTGCATCCGGTGGGCGCGCGGCTCGGCGGGTTCCATTCCGCGCCGCCCAAGGACCGGGTGACAAAGCTCTTGGACCGGCTGCGAGCCGCTCTGCCGGATGCGGAAAACCTGGTCGCCTGGACCGCGAGTGTCGATGTGCCTCAAGACCAACAGGACTTCGTCAGCGTGGCGCTGCGGCACCCGAGCGAATACCCGCTCTATTCCGGCCGCATCGTTTCGGACACCGGACTCGATATTCCCGTCGACCGCTACGAAGATCACTTCAAGGAGCACCAGGAACCCCATTCCACCGCGCTATATTCCTTGCTGGAAGGTCGCTCCTATCTGGTCGGTCCCCTGGCTCGGCTCAACCTGAACTGGGACCGGCTGCCGGAACCGGTAAGTTCGACACTGGCGAAAACCGGCATCCCCTTCCCTTCCCGCAACGTGTTCCACAGCATGCTGGCGCGCGCCGTGGAGATTCACCTAGCCATCGTGGAAGCCATACGCCTGCTCGAGAATTATGAGCCGGACGTCCCGTTCGTCTCCGGCCATACCTGCGTCGGCAGCGGGTTCGGCTGCACCGAGGCGCCGCGCGGACTGCTCTGGCACCGCTACGATGTCGGCGAGGACGGCAAAATCCTCAAGGCGCGCATCGTCCCTCCGACTAGCCAGAACCAGGCCCGCATCGCCGAGGACCTGCACCGCTCGATCGAAGCCTTCGGACTCGACCGCAGCGACGGCGAATTGCGGCTGCACGGAGAAAAGGTCATCCGCAACTACGATCCGTGCATTTCCTGCGCCACGCATTTCCTGAAGCTGAAGGTGATTCGCGAATGACGCCGGTCCGCGTTCTGGGGCTGGGTTCGCCTTTCGGCGACGACCGACTCGGCTGGATCGCGGTGGAAAACCTGATGCTGTCGGACGGCTTCCGCGCGCTGCCCGAGGGACTCGTATCGGCGGAGGTCTGCGCCCCGGTCGGCAACCATCTCCTCGACGCCATGCGGGGCGCGAATCTCGCGATCCTGATCGACGCCGCGCAATCCGGATCGGCGCCGGGTTCGGTCCGGCGCCTGGATGCGCAACAGATCGAAGACAGCTCTGAGCCCTGCTCCAGCCACGGCTTCGGGCTTTCCTCGACCCTGGCCCTGGGCAGGGCTCTGAACGATCTGCCGGACAAGGTCATCATACTGCTCGTCGAAATCCCGGCCGATGCCGAATTCGGACCGGGCGACGGTTTGAGCGCGCCGGTGGCGATGGCGATACCCGGCTTAGTCGCGGCCGTTCTGTCCGAAATCACGCAACTGGCGGGACTCGTCATGAAAGCCTGACGCCCTGGGCAAATCAAAAGCTTTATGCCTGAATTTTTTTCAGTATCTTCGCAGGAACCCCGCCGACTACCGTGTAGTCCGGAACGTCTTTATGAACAACGGCTCCGGCCGCAATCACCGCCCCTTCACCGATCGTAACTCCCTGCAAAATAATCGCTCCTGCACCTATCCAGACTTTATCTTTCACTACTATAGGTTTGGTGAAGACTCTTCTGCCTTTGCCCTCCTCGTGAATAACGTCGTGGCTTGCAGACTCAATCGATACCCGCGGTCCGATCAGGCAGTGCCTTCCGATTCGTATTTCACTCTCTTGACAACCAAATCTCGTTTCGCTGTTGAAATATGTGCCTTCCGATATAAATATCTTATTCGTAGTATCTGCGCGCAAAGAAAGGGGCCCGGTGATTACTACCCGCTTTTCGATATTTAAGCCTGCCATCCTGTAAAAACTTGGTCGAATCTTATTGAAATAGAGGTATCTTGGAAGTGAATTACCAAGAGTAATAAAAAAATGGTTTAGTAAAACTTTTAATAATACTTTCATTAACCCCCCTAAAATACAGATATGGCGTTTTCGAATCCTGTTAGTAATTCGAAACAGCGAGACAGGAGCGTTCCGTTCAAACTAAGGAACGTTGAGATTCGACCGGCCAACCGGATACGGTTCGTCGCCACGGAATTCAGTACGGAATTTGCGTATTCTTTCCGGAGTTCCCGCATTTCCCGCGACGATGCGTCACGGCATCTTGCGCTGAGGCACAGCCCGTAATCCCAGCATGGGGCGCCTTTCCCCGCTGTCTCTGGCGTCGCCGCTTTGCTAACTCGGTTACTATCCCCGCGGATTTGCGCGCGATCGTCCAGCATCCTGGCATATCCCGTGCCACTGAGCGGAAGCAAGCTTTTCCACTTTGGGTTCGGACGACATAATCGATATGAATCAGGAAAGCCAAAACTGGAAGAAAGCATGAAACCTGAATGACCCCGAACGCATGAGCGATGAGTACTGACAGTTTTGTCGGGCGAAAGTGACGACCCTAGTCATCTTGTTCGCGGGAGTGACGCTGCTGCACGACGCTCGCGCGGGGTTGGTCGGACCGGCAAGCCGCCCTCCGGCCCAAGGAAGCGCCGATTACTCGTCCACCGAAGCCACCGCTGCGCGTAACTGGCTAATCGAAAAGCCCTTACCCGACATCCTCCCAACCCGAAAGGGCTTTTTCAGCGCTTCTTCGGGGAGGAGGTCGTGTTCTGAACGCTTTGGCGGGAGAATGTCGTCATCCTCATTGAAATCCCGGCCTGGCGAAGTTCACACCGGCGGACGGCTTGAATGCGCCGGTGGTTGGGGTGGCTTTTGAATGGGTGACAGTCGTTCAAACCGACATGGCAGAGTGGATGACTCAAGTGTTTTCCAATTCGGTGCAGCGAACGCCACCAGGTCTTAACCCCTGCGGGCCGCACACGTCGCCGTTGCACCGGTAATGCCCGCTCTGGTCTAATTCCACAAATGGCATCGCCGCCTGGCGGTCAACGGTGGGACGTTATGGAACGTGCCGGCGGCAAGCGCCGCCTGTGATTGCTCATGGCAATACCGGATAAGCCGGCCAGGCGTAGAACGTTCTCTTCGGTCCAGAGTCGGGACCAAACACTGTGCACTAGAGGCGACAGGGGGATTCTTCGCAATCCTCCACAACGGCCCACTGCCGTTTCCAGGCTCCTAAGTCGAAGCGTAAAGCTGCATGCGGACCAGGCCGGCGTGAAGACGCCAGATTTCTTCAGCGAGGACTGATATGCCATATCGCCGGAAAAATCCGATGTTTCGATGGCGCGGAATCTCGGCCGTATTGTTGCTGTGCATCTGCCAGATCGCATCCGCCAAACGAGTGGACGAGTCGTCGTACCGCTACCCCTACAAGAATCCTTATCTCGCCACCGCCACCGTCGCCATCCTGAAAGACCGCGAACAGCGCTATGTCTGGGAGGAAACCCAGCATTTGGACCTGGAGCTGATTCCGGGCCGGAACGATGTTTACCTGCTGGAAGGCAAAGGAAAACTGCGTATCCGCTATTCGCCGCATCCGGGACCTGCGCCGCTGGTGTTTCTCCTGCCGGGATTCGGCGGTTCCGCCTATTCGGGCGCCGCCCGTTATCTCGCGCAGCTGCTTACCGACCATGGTTTTCAAGTGCTGTCGCTGCCCTCCCCGTTTCATTGGAACTTCACCTTGGGCGCCAGCCGCTCGGCCTTGCCCGGCCTCACCGAAAGGGACAGCGAGGACATGTACCGAGCCATGCAATCGGCTCTGAACGCCGTACGCGAGCGATTTCATCCGGAAATCACCCGAATCGGCCTGATTGGGATGAGCCACGGCGCGTTGACCGCGGCCCATTTGAGCAAACTCGACTCGGAAAGAAAGAAAATCGGCTTCGACGCCACTCTCCTGATCAACCCTCCCATCGATCTGCTCGGGGCGATCCGCACAATTGAGCAGCTGGCGGACTTGGAAGCTCGCTACACGGAAAAGCAGAGATCGAACATCCAGTCCTACGCCATCGGCACTGGCAGTGCCGCCCTCAGCCGGGACATCGAGGATCCCGATTATTTCGCCCACTGGGACCGGCGTCTCAAGCTGGACGATGAAAAAATACGCTATCTGATCGGATGGACCTTGCGTCAGCCCGTGGGAAGCTCGCTTTACGTCAGCGCCTTGGTTCATCCGGCGATGGGATTTCTCCGGGCACCGATTACCTGGGGATATCGAAGCGCCCGCCTGGAAGAAGCCCGATCGTACGACCTCATGAGCTATCTCGAACGGGTCCTGGTGCCGCATTTGGAGCGGACCAGCAAACGGAAGCTCGGCTTCGAGGAATTGGTCAGAGAGTCATCACTGAAAGGCATCGCGCCGGCCTTGCGCGACAATCCGAAGGTTTATCTCATGCACAATGCGGATGATTTCCTCGTGTCCGGCGAAGACCTGACATTCGCCGAACGGATCTTCGGCGACCGCGCAACCATTTACCCCCGCGGCGGCCATCTCGGCAATCTCTGGTACACGCAGAACCGGCGGGACATTCTGACCACATTGAAGCCGCTGCTGGGCGACCGTTCAGACGAGAGATAGGCCGAGCCGGTGCCGCGATATCTCTCGCCGCAGCCGGCGCCCGTGACCGAATACCTGCTCGACCGGCGCGCGCCCCGTGCCCTCATAGAGCGTTTTCCATTCCGGTGTACGGATTCGTTCCAGGAGGGGAGAACGTAGGTCGGCAATCCCTTCCCAATCGCAAACGGTCGCTTTAGTCGCGACCCTTCCAATCGCAAACGGCATCTCTGGGAGCGCCAGAGCTGCCCTTCCAATCGCAAACGGTCGCTTTAGTCGCGACCCTTCCGACAAAGCCCTTCGCCGAGCCGATACGTCGGCAAGGGATTGCCGACCTACATATCCGAGTCCCTTACACCGATTCGGAAAACGCTCTAGCCCGTGAAATCCGGCGGAATGACAATTTTCTTATGGCGAGCGCCGCCTCAAAGGAATTTCCGTCATTGACACGGACTCCAAATTTCATAGTCTGCTTTTGACCCGACACCGACCGATGGTGCGGAACAAGGATTTTCCTGAACGAATCGACAAACCAATAACTAGAAGAGATCACTCCATGAAAATTCTCGCCGTCCACCCCAGTCCCCTGATGTACACCAAGGTCTTTCTCCGTCTCGAGCCTTTAGGTTTGGAAATGGTCGCGGAATCGGCACGCCGCCTGGGGCACTCGGTCCGCCTGATCGATCTTCAGGTCGAGACCCACCGGGATTTCTACCGGATGCTGGAAACCTGGCGGCCGGACGTCGTGGCCTTCGCCCTCAATTACCTGGCCAATGTTCCGGAAGTGATCGATCTCGCCAAGGACGCCAAGGACCGGCTACCCGACAGCTTCGTCTGCATCGGCGGGCACAGCGCCTCGTTCACGGCCAAGGACCTGCTGGAACACGGCGAGGGCAAGATCGATTGCGTGCTGCGCGGCGAGGGCGAAGCCGGATTTCCGAAGCTCTTGGAGGCGATCGAGCACGACCGCGATTCGGTGCATAAGGTACCGGGAGCCGTCACGGCCGACGGCGAAGGTCCGCCGCCCGGCTTCGTGGCCGATCTCGACGATGTCAGCCCGGCTCGGGATTTGGTGCGGCATCGCCGCAAATATTTCCTCGGCACTCTCGATCCCTGTGCCTCGGTCGAATTCACCCGCGGCTGTCCCTGGGACTGCTCCTTTTGCAGCGCCTGGACCTTTTACGGCCGCAGCTACCGCGTGATGAGCCCGGAGAAGATCGTCGAGGACCTGAGCCGCGTCCGGGAACCCGGCGTCTTCATCGTCGACGACGTGGCTTTCATCCAGGACAAGCACGGCTTCGAAATCGGCGAAGCCATCGCCCGACGCGGAATCAAGAAGGAGTATTACCTCGAGACCCGGGGCGACGTGCTGCTCCGCAACAAGGACGTGTTCCGGTTCTGGAAAACGCTGGGCATGGAATACATGTTTCTCGGGGTCGAGGCCA
This sequence comes from Methylocaldum sp. 14B, assembly GCF_002005105.1. Taxonomy (GTDB): domain Bacteria; phylum Pseudomonadota; class Gammaproteobacteria; order Methylococcales; family Methylococcaceae; genus Methylocaldum. The sequence continues at coordinate 55,246 of NZ_MSCV01000018.1, forward strand.
TCGACGAGGCCGGTCTCGCTCTTTATCGGAAGCGGGTGAGCCTGTCCAAGAACTTCGAGGCGCTCGAATTCGCCCGCTCCCTGGGGATCACCGTCGCCATCAACCTCATCGCCGACCCCGATTGGGACCGGGACCGCTTCGAAACCATCCGCCAATGGTGCCTCGAGATTCCCGAGATCGTCAACATCAGCGTCAACACGCCCTACCCCGGCACCGAAACCTGGCACACCGAATCACGAAAGCTGACCACCCGCGACTACCGTTTGTTCGACATCCAGCATGCCGTCCTGCCCACCCGGCTGCCGCTGCCCGAGTTCTACGCGGAACTGGTGAAAACCCAGCAGGTGCTCAATCTGAAACACATGGGCTGGGAATCCCTCAAAGGCGCGGCCGGCATCGTCTTCCGCCGTCTGCTGCGGGGCCAGACCAACTTCCTGAAAAGCCTGTGGAAATTCAACAGCGTCTTCAACCCGGAACTGCAACTGGCGGACCACCGGCGCCCGGTCAAATACGAGATGTCCCTGCCGCCCGAACGCAACGAGCAGAAATTCAAGCCGCAAACCCTTTACGTCCACGAGATCCGCGAACGCAAGCCGCGCGCGCTGGACGAGGCTACCGAGCGCTTCGTCGACGAAAGCCGAACGGGGGCCTTGGCCGAGTCCTGACGCGGTTCGTCGGCAAAGGATTGCCGACCTACTATATCGTCAGTTTTAGGCGTAGGTCGGCAATCCTTTGCCGACGAACCTTTCTACAACCAAACCGAAAAATGCTCTTGCAGTCGCCATAGCCATGGCAGAAGAGATCGGCCAACGGCGAGCATCAGCAAAACCGGAGCCTGCATTAGAAGTCACATCGCCCGTCTCAGATGCAATGGTCTCGCATACGAGAACGAATCCATCACCCTGCCCGGGTTCATCCGGTTCTGCGGGTCCCAAATCGCCTTGAACTCGCGGAATGCTTGAACCAACGCGTCGCCGTACAGTTTGGGCAAAAGGTCCGCTTGTGCCGGTTCGTCGGCCTGTTCGGTGGACAGTGAACCGTTGTAACGCACGACAAGGTCCGTCTTTTCGTCGACGAAAGCCCTCCAATGTCGGATGCGTTCGTGCGCGATGAAGTCGATCCGATAGTGGATACAGCCCTCGCCGAAATGGCCGTACAAAGAACAGCGATAACCGTATTTATCGAGCAACGCCCGGTATTCCCTCAAATACGGACCGACATCCTGAGGATGCACGGCCGCATCCTCCCAGATCGGCCGGACCATCCGCAATCCCGCCCCATGGGTAGTCGCCGTAAGTCCGGCCTCCCGGAACTTCCGTATCCGGGCTTCATCGCGAGGATCGTCCAGCAGCTTCATGGACGGAGCCCCTGGTTTGCAGCGCAGTTCGTCCATGAGTTGCCGCGCTCTGCCGGCGGATTCTTCCTGAGTTTCGCCTCCGAACTCCAGGATCAGCCAGCCGCGCCCCGCAGGCAGCAGTTGCAATTCCTCCAAGCGCATTTGTTTGGCCTTCATGGACCTGACGAGCGAGTCGTCGATGCCTTCGAGGCCGATGGGTTTGAACGCCATGAGTTCGGCAATGTGGTCGGCGGCCCGGAAAATGTCCGGATAACCCAGCACCAGCAGCGTGCGCACGGGCGGGCTCGGCACCAGGCGCAATTCCGCATGCAGGACAATAACGCAGGTTTCCTCGGTACCGACCAGTGCGCGAGCGAGATTGAAGCCGTTCTCGGGCAGCAATTGATCTATCGCATAGCCGGAGAGGCGGCGCGGAATCTTGGGAAAGCGTGCCCGGATCGTATCGGCGTATTTGTCGCGCAACGCCTTTAGGCCGGCATAGATCTCCCCGCGCCGGCCGCCGCCGCGAATGATGGCCTCCAAATCCTCCTCCGAGGTCGGACCGACGGTCATGCGCAGCCCGTCGTAAGTGAGGATGTCCAACCTGTAGACATTATCGGCGGTATGCCCGGCCATGACCGAGTGCAGTCCGCACGCGTTGCTGCCTATCATGCCGCCCAGAGTGCAGTGAGCGTGGTTCGATGGGTCGGGACCGAAGGTCAGACGGTGCTCCTCCGCTTTACTCCGCAGAGAATCGAGTGCGCATCCCGGCTCCACGACTGCCCGCTGCCGTGAGGGGTCGATGGCGAGAACGCCCCGAAGATACTTGGACATGTCGATGATCACGACGGAGTTGCGCCACGGCACGGCCAAGCGGGTTCCTCCCCCGTGCGTCGTGATGGGCGTATCGTGTTTGCGGCAGGCGGCAACGGTCTCGACCACGTCGTTGACGTCGCGCGGGATGACCACGCCGATCGGCATCTGCTGGTAGTCGGCTGCGTCCGCCGCGTAGAGCGCGCGGCTGCGGAAATCGAACCGGACCTCGCCGCGAACACGTTTGCGAATGGCGATGGCCAGAGCCTCCGCCGCTGTAGCGTTTAGAATTGAATGCACCATCGGACCTCCATGTCAGATAGACGTGCAATTACTTCCGAGAAAGAAACACCCGCCGGCGATCCTTGCCGTTAGCGCCGAATCGATTCTAAACCTTCGCGCGGCTAAGACATAGTCCCGCCAGCCCTAACCAAGGCATCTACACAAGCATCCAAAGCCACCCTTCCGTGCCGGGTGACAAATTGTGCAGATACCTATGCCGCCATAGGGAACAATCCAATGCCGCCCGAGTCACTTCGATAAGGCATAGTGGAACGGCCTCCGTTCCGGCAATGTGAAATGTCAATCGGCCGGCGAGAAAGGGCATCGGAGGCTTGTGCGCAAACCCCATGAATCACGGTAGAGATGTTGCATTTATCCGCGTTCACGAAATCGAAAGCCGCTGCCGGCAACCCATGCACATCGACACCACCATTCTGCCTTTGGCGGAAAGCCGGTTGCTGGTCAATCCGGAATACGTCGACGTCGGCCGGCTTCCGGAGATGCTCAAGTCTTGGGATATCCTGGTCGCACCCGAGCCCGATCCGACGCCGAGCACGTTTCTACAGCTCGTATCCATGTCCAGCCGTTGGCTGAGCGTCAACGTGCTCTCGATCGACGAAAAGCGAATGATCGTCGAAAAAGACCAGCCGTCGATGATACGGCTCTTGGAACGGCACGGCTTCGAGCCGATTCCCTGCTCGTTTGCGAGCTATGCGCCGCTCGGCGGTTCGTTCCATTGCGCCACCCTGGACATTCGACGACGCGGCGAACGGCAGTGTTATTAACCCGGCCTATATTTATAGGCCGGGTTAATCCGGGGCAGGGATGCCCCGGCGCGGCGACAAGCCGCGTGAGCCCAGGCCGGGCGTGTACCGGGCCTGGGCGGCGGCCCGAAATACCAGGAGGGTATTTACGGGCCTGATTAATATTTCTAAGGATTTCTTACCGCAAGGAGGCACTATGTTTTTCGACAATTGGATGAGTCTCGTGAGAACCGGCGTGGTGGGTGTGTGCGCCTATGTCCTGCTGGTGCTGCTTTTGCGGGTCTCGGGCAAACGCACCCTGTCCAAGCTCAACGCCTTCGACCTCGTGGTGACCGTGGCATTGGGTTCCACCTTGGCGACGGTGTTGCTGACGAAGAACGTGACCTTGGCCGATGGCGTGCTGGCCTTCGCCCTGCTCATCTTTCTTCAGTGGGCTTTGGCCTGGCTGTCGGCCCGGTCCAGCACGGTAAGCCGTATGGTCAAAGACGAACCGCGCCTGCTGTTCCATCGAGGCCAATTCCTGCACGCGGCGCTCAAGGCGGAACGGGTTACCGAGGGAGAAATCCTGCAGGCTCTCCGCACCCAGGGGATCGCGTCGCCCGACCAAGTGGGCGCGGTGGTTCTGGAAACCGACGGCAGCTTCAGCGTCCTGCAAAACATCGACACCGGCGGCGCTTCGAGCCTGGCGGGGGTGCGCGGCAGCGAACACGAGACCTCGACCGCGGCCTAGCCTCTCTTGATTCTGCTGCTGATCCATAAGCTGCTGCCCGGCCGGCAAGTGCCGTGGAGGGCCAGGCCGGAAACGCTGTTTCGCCGTTGGCTGCCCCGAGTGCTGCGAATTCTGCTGGTCGGATTCGGGATGTTTCTTGCGGCTGACGTGGTGCTGCGGGCGCTGGGCTTGGAACTGCCGTTCGGGGAATAAAGGCTGCGCGATCGGGCTCTGTCTTTCCGGATTCGAGCCAATGCGGATAAAAACCGTCCGTCGCCGGTCGGTACCGTAAAGGCGAACAGGAAACTGCCGACATGGATGAAATCATTCGCTTGGTGGGCCCTAGCCGGGCCGTGGAAATTTTCGGGATTCGGCTGGTCGGCATCAATGCCGAGAACGGCAAGAAGCTCCTGATGAGTCTTCTCCTGATCGCCATGATTTTTCTGTTGCGATGGGCGATCCGTCAGGGCTCGAAATTCATCTTCCGCCGCCGCCCCGACGAGCAGACCGAATTCTGGGCGCGCCAAACGATCCAGCTCATTACCGCCTTTCTGTTGTTGTTGGGACTCGCCTCCATCTGGTTCAACGACCCGACCCGGCTCGCCACCGCCTTGGGCCTCGTGACGGCAGGTCTCGCTTTCGCCCTGCAGCGGGTGGTCACCGCGGCAGCGGGTTATTTCGTGATCTTGAGAGGCAAGACCTTCCATGTGGGCGACCGCATCGTCATGGGCGGCGTGCGCGGCGATGTGGTGGCCTTGGGCTTCATGCAGACGACGATCATGGAAATGGGCCAGCCGCCGTCGGTGCAGGCTGCCGATCCGGCCATGTGGGTGCGAAGCCGGGAATACACCGGCCGTCTGGTCACGGTCAGCAACGCCAGGATTTTCGACGAGCCGGTTTACAACTACACCCGCGACTTCCCCTATATTTGGGAAGAACTGAGCCTCCCGATTCCGTACCGGGCCGACCGCGAACGCGCCGAGCGCATCGTCACGGAAGCTGCCCTGCGCCACACGATCACGACCAATAAGCTCGGGCAGGAGGCCTTGGAAGAGATGCAGCGGCGCTATTTCCTGAAACCGACCGAGATCGGGCCGCGGGTCTATTACCGCCTGACCGATAATTGGCTGGAGCTGACCGTGCGCTTCATCGTGCGCGACCGCGGCATTCGCGAAGCCAAGGACGCGCTGAGCCGCGACATCCTCCAGGGCTTCGAACAGGCCGGCATCGAACTCGCTTCGGCAACCTTCGAGATCGTGGGAGTTCCGCCGCTTCGGATCGAGAAAGAGTCGCGGATTCAGCCTGCCGGCGCGTTCGATCATACGTAATATCCGCTAACGACAGACGCGTCGTTTTCGTCTAATTTGAGGTATCGCCCGCCTCAATCGTTTATCGGCCGCTTTAGATGGGAAGCATTAAGCGCCTTGTATTGTTGAGCTCGGCCGCCGCAGCGGCATCATCGGCGTTATTTCCCGTATTTGGCCAGGAATGGGGGGCGAGACCGCTGCATCGCCCCAGCGCCGCCCAATTGCTGGAAGTGCCCATCTCCGGCAATCCGATCGTCCCGCGGCGCGGACTGCCGATCGAGAATCCGTACGCGAACGATGCCGGCGCCATCGTGCAGGGCCGAAAGCTGTTCGACAGCCTGAATTGCAGCGGTTGTCATGCCCCCTTGGGCGGAGGCGGCATGGGTCCGCCCTTGAGCGACCGCGACTGGATCTACGGCGGAGAACCCGCCGCGATCTATCTCAGCATCGCGCAAGGCCGTCCCAACGGTATGCCGGCCTGGAGCCGGGCCTTGCCGCCGCAGTCCATTTGGCAACTGGTGACCTATATCCGAACGCTCGGCGGAGCGCCCGCACCGGACGCCGGCTCGACGGAAAAGCCGGCCCATCCCGGTTCGGGTCGTGGACGCGGCTCCCAACGATGAAGGCACTAGTACTCAGGCACCTCGTCGCGTTCACGATTTGCCTGGCCGGCAAGGCCATCGCGGCGCCTTCCGTGGCGCAGCTCGAACGTGAGGGTTACCAGGTGTTCATCGAGCGCTGCGGCGTCTGTCATGCCGTCCGCGGAACCGATGCCTATGGCATTTTGGGTCCCGACCTGACCCATCTGATGAGCCGGCGTTACATCGGCGCGGGGACGCTCCCGAATACGGTGGGCAATCTCGGAGGATGGATCGCGGATGCGCAGGCGCAAAAGCCGGGCTGCTTCATGCCGACCATGGATCTCTCCGGCCCGGAATTGCAGGCGGTGCTTGCCTATCTCCAGACTCTGCGCTGAATGGCTGGGACCGCGTCCGATGTAGGTCGGGAATCCTTTCACGGCGCATTTGTCGGCAAAGGATTGCCGACCTACGATTAACGTCGCGCCCGAAGTAGGTCGGGAATCCTTTCCCGACACAGCGGGTCGACAAGCCGGTTTTCCGGCAAAGGATTGTTGATCTACAGCTGGAGGAGAGACCGGATGATCCGATCGATGCTGTGTTTGCTGATTTCTGCCGCCTGTTCGGGATGGCTGGCGAATGCCCCGGCTTCGGACGAGGTCGTCCGCCTTTCTCAAGACGACGGCCAATGGGTGATGGCCGCCAAGAATTACGCCAATACCCGCTTCAGCGGCCTGGATCAGATCAACGCCGGCAACGTCAAACAGCTCCGCGTCGCCTGGGTGTTTTCGACCGGAGTGCTCAACGGCCACGAGGCGGCGCCGCTGGTCGTGAAGGATACGATGTACCTCGTCACCCCCTGGCCCAATCTTCTCTACGCCTTGGACTTGAATCAGGCCGGCGCGATCAAGTGGGTGTACAAGCCGAACCCCAGCCGAGCCGCGCAAGGCGTGGCCTGTTGCGACGTGGTGAACCGCGGGGCGGCCTACGCCGAGGGAAAAATCTTCTTCAACACGCTGGACAATCATACCGTGGCGGTCGATGCGGCCACCGGCAAGGAAGCGTGGAAAACCAAGCTGGGCGAAATCGCCATGGGCGAAACCATGACCATGGCCCCCATCGTGGTGAAGAACAAGGTTCTGGTCGGCAACAGCGGCGGCGAGATGGGCGTGCGCGGCTGGATCACCGCGCTCGATACCCGTAACGGCCGGATCCTCTGGCAGGCGTACAGCACGGGGCCGGACAAGGACGTATTGATCGGACCGGATTTCAAGCCGCCTTACGTAACCGGCGAGAACCTGGGCGCGACCACCTGGCCGTCCGAGACGGCCTGGCAAATCGGCGGCGGGACGGTCTGGGGCTGGATTTCCTACGACCCGGAAGCCGATCTGATCTATTACGGCACCTCCAACGCCGGCCCCTGGAATGCCGTGCAACGCCCCGGCGACAACAAATGGACCTCTTCGGTGTTCGCCCGCGATCCCGACACCGGCATGGCGCGCTGGGCCTACCAGTGGAATCCGCACGATCTCTACGACTACGACGGCATCAACGAGAACGTGCTACTCGACCTGAATATCGGCGGCCAGGATCGCAAGGTCTTGGTGCATGCCGACCGCAACGGCTACATGTACGTGATGGACCGGCTGACCGGCGAAATCATTTCCGCCGAGCCGTTCGTCTATACCAACACGGTCAAGCGCGTCGACCTGAAGACCGGCATCCCGGATCTGGCGACCGGCAAAGAACCGCAACTCGGCAAGTTCGTGAAAGATATCTGCCCCGCCCCGCCGGGCGGCAAGGACTGGCAGCCCATGGCTTATTCGCCGCGCACGGGCTTTCTTTACGTGCCCCACAACAACCTCTGTTTCGACATGAGAACCATGGAAGTGGGCTATATCGCGGGAACGCCCTATGTGGGCGCCGAAGTCGCGATGAAGGCGGGACCGGGCGGCAACCGCGGCTTCTTTACCGCCTGGGACCCGGTCCAGAACAAGAAAGTGTGGGCCATCGACGAGCCGTTTCCGGCCTGGAGCGGCGCCCTGGCGACGGCGGGCGATGTGGTGTTCTACGGGACCATGGACCGCTGGTTCAAGGCGGTGGACGCAAAGACCGGCCGGGAGTTGTGGAAGTTTCGGACCGGCTCCGGCGTGATCGGCCAGCCCATCACCTACCGGGGCCCCGATGGCAAACAATATGTCGCGGTGCTGGCGGGCGTCGGCGGCTGGTCCGGCGCGGTGGTGTCGGGCGAGTTGGACCCCAAGGTTCCGTACGGCGCACTGGGTTTCGTCGGGGCGATGCAAGACTTGCCCAAAGTCACGGGCGAAGGCGGCACCTTATACGTCTTCGCGCTGCCGGAGGAGCAGCCATGATCGGAGGCTTGCGCCGGATGGCATTGTGTTTGTCGCTGAGCGTCGCCGCGAGCGCCTATGCCGCTGAAGGGACGAAAATCCTGCGGATTTGCGCCGATCCCAACAACCTGCCCTTCTCCAACCAGCGCGGCGAAGGCTTCGAGAATCGCCTGGCGAAGATCATGGCCCGCGAACTCGGCCGCAAGCTGGAGTACACCTGGTGGGCACAGCGCCGCGGCTTCTTTCGAAACACGCTGAACGCAGGGCGCTGCGACCTGGTCATGGGCGTGCCTAGCGGATTCGAAATGGCCCTGACGACCCGCCCGTACTACCGCTCCAGCTATGCCCTGGTATACCGCAAGAACGCCGGCTACGCGCCGCGTTCACTCGACGATCCGCGACTTCGGACGCTCAGGATCGGTCTTCATTTCATCGGCGACGACTACAGCAATCCGCCCCCGGCCGAAGCCCTGGCCCGGCGCGGCATCATCCGGAACGTGGTCGGCTACAGCATTTACGGCGACTATCGGAAACCCAATCCGCCGGCACGCCTGATCGAGGCGGTCTCCCGAGGCGAGGTCGATGTCGCGATCGCCTGGGGACCGCTGGCGGGCTACTTCGCCAAACGCCAGCCGGTCAAGCTAGAGGTCGTACCCCTGCCGACGCCCGCCGAGGCGCAAGCGCAGCCGTTCGAATTTTCGATCGCGATGGGCGTGCGAAAAGGCGACGAGCCGTTGCGGGCCGCGCTCGATGAAGCGCTGGCAAGGAAGCGCGGCCAAGTCAACAAGTTGTTGAAGGAATACGGCGTGCCGCTCGTCGAGCCGCTGTAGCCGGCGTGTAGAAGGATTGAAATCAAGTTGGGCCGGGAATGCAGCAATTCGCTTGTCGGGACGACATGCCTCGTGGAAAACCACTCGCGGTCGGAGGAAGTGGACGTTGCTCTGCCACGGTCAAGTCGCGTGGATTGGATGGTTCAAACCGGTCGATTGCAGACCTCGGCACTTCAGCACCTTGCGGCAGCATCGGAACTTGAATCTACCTTCCAAGTTTCCCCGAATGCCCGGTGGCAAAACCTATCCGCTTTTACAGAAAGAAAACAGCCGGATCATCGCTGATCCGGCTGTTTGAACCCCCGGCGAACCCGCCTGTCAGCGGATGTGCCGTATGTCTAGTCCTCAGATTCGAGAACGGCGCGCACGTTAGCTTGACCGATCGGAAAGCCTTTCGTGAAAGCCTGGACGCCGAACTGCTGGTTCAGCGCACTGGCCGCTTCCTCCGATAGGGTGACCTTGACCTCCTCCACCGTTAGGACATCGTCGCCGCTATCGACTTTCGCGGCCTCCAGGGAAAGGTCGAACAGGGGCAGGCGCGCAACCAGATCGTCGTTCGCCACCACCAGACCGGTCAAGACGGGCCGGTCTCCGGTCAGATCGATGATAAAGCTGGAAAGCTCCACGCGGGTGTCGCCAGCCGTGAGCGAGAGCCCGCCCGAGTGGTCTATCTCGGCGCGCACAGGCTCGAGGTCCACCACGCCCGTTGTAATCGGAAAGATGGCCCGTACCCCGTCCGAGTTCATCCGCAACTGGGCCGGTGATATGGCGTCGGGCGTGACCCCGAGATCATTCAGCGCCTGCACAAACTCTGGCGCAAGCCGCACTGTTGTCGAGCCGGAGGAAGTGGTCTCCGCCGGTGCTGCGACAGCGTGGTTTAGCTGCAGGGTGAAAAGCAGGACCGCGACCGGAACACCGATCACGGTGTCGCGCAACCGCTTGAGCAGGGTTCTACCCAGGGAGGCGCCCGAAAATGCAAGTCTGGAGAATCGAAGTGGGAAGGCGAGAGAGTTGCTAGTCATGTTCAGCTCCTTAGAACAGAGACAACAGAGTTCCTGGCGAGATATCGCAACCCTACTGGGACACGGTTCACCAGCCGTGAAACAGTATGACAATCAGGGAACCGCGGAATTCCAGGCTGTTGGAAGCGCGCGTCCGAAAATATCCACCGAGGTATTCGTGACTCTGTTGAAATCCATGGACGCCACGACGTTGAGCTGGCTTCCGACCTTGGAGCAACCTCGAATCTGTAGCCGACGTGCAGAGGACTGAAATCGAAACGGACCGGGACTGCAATCCGTTTCAACGGACAACAAGTAGATACCGGGTTGAAGACCGCGCGTGGTCGGATGAAGTGAGTTTCCTTTCAGCGATAAAGTCGCTGGCTAGAGCGTTTTCATACCTACTGTACGGGCACTGGCGAGTAGGTCGGGAATCCCTTCCCGACGCCGCCGTTCGGCCAACGGGTTCGTCGGAAGGGTGGCTTCGGCGCTCCCGAAGACACCGTTTGCGATTGGGAAAGGATTGCCGACCTACGAAAGCTTGAATCGATCTACCCTAGCCGAAGGCGCCAACGACGTCCGCCAAGCCTGTTTTGCCGTACGAGCGCGATGAAAACGCTTTAAGCGGTTCAGCAGGAGTCTTCCTGCGAATCATGGCGGCGTCGCCGAGAAGGTCCGTGGCGCCAATACCGGCTCGGTGGCGAACTCCTGGGGCAACTCGCCCGTCAGGCTGTTCAGGAAGGCCACCAGGTCGCTGACATCCTGGTCGGTAAGCTCTTTGCCGAGTTGCACTTTGCCCATGACGCGCACCGCTTGCGGCAGGGTGGCCACCGAGCCGTCATGGAAATACGGCGGAGTCATGGCCACGTTGCGGAGGCCCGGGACCTTGAAGAGATACTTGTCGGCGGGATTCTGGGTTTCCTTGAAACGCCCTTCGTCGATCGACGGACTGCCGGTCTCCGTCCAGTAATCCCCGAACATCCCGAATTTCCGGAATGCCGATCCACCGACAGCCACCCCGTTATGGCAGGAGACGCAGCCGAGGTCGATGAAGGTCTTCAAGCCATTCCGCGCTTGAGGCGTCAGGGCCTTGGCATCGCCTTTGAGATAGGCATCGAAGGGCGACGGCGTCACCAGGGTGCGCTCGTAGGCGCCGATGGCCTTGCCCCAGTTCTCCGGCTTCACCGGCTCCGGATCGTTCGGGAAGGCTTGTTTGAACTCGGCTTCGTAGCCCAGCGCCTTGAGCTTCCGGATCACGGCCGCAGTTTCGGGATTGCCGAAACTGGTCTGTCCCGTCAACGATTTCATGGCCTGGTCCTCCACGTCGGCGCGATTGCCGATCCAGAGTGCCTTGAACTGGAGCGCGGCATTGAGCACGGTGGGCGCGTTGCGGGCGTTCAGGCGATGTTCGGCGCCGATCGATTTAGGCAAGGCGTCGGTTCCGTACAGGCCGGGACGATGGCAGGTCTGGCAACTCACGGTGCCGTCCAGGGACAGCCGGGGATCGAAAAACAGCTTCCGGCCCAGTGCGACACGCGCGGGATCGGTCGGAAACTCCTCGGTCGCCATATCCTTGGGGAGCGGTTCGAACAGCTGCCTGGCCTTTTCCATCAAAGGCTGCCCCGCCTCCTGGGCGTGAACCGTAACCGCGAGAAGAGCCGCTGCCCAGGGGACGCCCCGTGTCCGGCGGGCCAACGATGAAACGGAGCGGCGTCCTTTCACGGGACCGCCGTCGCGATGGTTGAGCCGGCAGTTCATAAGGTGATGACCCTGTCGCTATCGACCACCCATTCCGCAAGCTCGGCCATGGTGGACTGGCGTGCGCCTTCGTAGTAAGGCTGGTTCTTATGGATGCCGCATCGCGCCATGCAGGTTCCGCAAACTTTCACGATAACGCCTCTTGCGATCAACTGTTTGAGCATCATGACGAGGTCCTGGTCGTAAGCTTCCGGAACTTTACAAGTGTCCCGCGCCATGTCGACGGCATCATTTATCAGGAAAATACGCACATCCTGACTGGCTTCAAGCAGTTTCCCCGCCAGCCGCAGCCCATTCCATGTCACGTCGGTGCCGTCATAGGGCGGCCTGTTGAAAATGATGAGTACCTTCATCGTCCATCCCTCCGTTCGTGGTGTCCGCCAAGAAAGCGATTTATCTCCTTAGACAGATATCGCTTGTCGGGGCCTCGCACAACCCCGGCACGATATATTATCGATATCCGATAACGGATTTCGATAGTATGATTTCGCCTCGGACCTGAATGCAATCGGAGAACATCCCATGAAGTCGTTTGACCCGTCTCACCGTGCTGAACTCGACGCGCGATCCGTTCGATACGGAATGGTCCTGACGGTCGCCGGCGCTGGCGAGAGGTGAAACGATGAGCGAACCACGGATCCGTCAAGCAACACAGGCCCCTGGCTCGCCTCGGCTCCAACGGCGATTGGGATTGTTCGGCGCGGTCATGATGGGCCTGGGTGCCATGGTCGGCACGGGCGTTTTCGTAAGCATCGGCATTGCGGCGGGCATCGCCGGGCCATCCGCCATTCTGGCTATCGTGCTGGCGGCCCTGGTTGCCATCTGCAATGGACTCGGCAGCGCCCAACTCGCCGCCAGCCATCCCGTCAGCGGCGGCACGTACGAGTACGGCTATCGATACCTCAATCCCTGGCTGGGCTTCACCGCCGGTTGGATGTTCCTGATTGCCAAGTCCGCCTCCGCTGCCACCGCCGCCCTGGGTTTCGCCGGTTACACGCTGGGCGCCTTGGGCCTCTCGCAGGATTATCTGGTCCTTCTGGCGCTGGCGGCGGTGATAGCGCTCACGCTGGTTGCGCTGAGCGGCATCCACCGTTCAAACGTGACCAACGTCGTCATTGTCTCGGTGACCCTGCTGAGTCTGCTTTTCTTCGTCATGGCCGGCTTGTCGGTCACATCGGGCGCCAACTTCACGCCGTTTTTCGCGCCCAGAGCGGACGAGACCGGCCCTCTCGGCGCATTGTTTCACGCGGCCGCCTTGATGTTCGTGGCTTACACGGGGTATGGACGTATCGCTACCTTGGGCGAGGAAGTGCACGAACCGAAGCGCACGATTCCCACAGCGATCATCCTCACCATGATCGTGACCATGGTGCTCTATATCGCCGTGGCGGCGGTCGGCGTCGGAGCCGCTGGAGCCGAGGGGCTGAGCGGTGCGGCGACGGATGCGACGAGCACACAAGCCGCACCGCTGGCCGTGGCCGCGCGGCAGTTTCCCATCCCTTTCAGCCCGCACATTCTGGCGATCGGTGCCGTGACGGCCATGTTGGGCGTGCTGCTCAACCTGATTCTGGGACTGTCGCGCGTGCTGCTGGCGATGGGCCGCCGCCGCGATATGCCGGTCATTTTTGAACGCCTCGATGAAGCCAAGACGACGCCTTACTGGGCCGTACTGGCGGTAGGTGTGGTTATCGGCGGGCTAGTGCTGATCGGCAATGTCAATACGACGTGGTCATTTAGCGCATTCACCGTCTTGATCTACTATGCCCTGACCAATGCCGCGGCGCTGCGGCTGCCTGCCGAGCAGCGGCTTTATCCGCCCTGGGTCGCAGGACTGGGATTACTGGCGTGTCTGTTCCTGGCGTTCTGGGTGGAGCGGCAGATTTGGCTGACCGGTTTAGGACTTATTGCCGCCGGTCTCCTCTGGCACGCGGTCGCGAAGCGGCGGCATGACGCTTCCAGCGCATCAAGCCGATCATCCGGCTAGGCACCGCACCCGACTCACTCCAGACGCCGCTACGCTCCACCTTCCGGCAGCCGGCGGGCCGGGTCGATGATCGAAAACGAATGAGCAAATTGTATTACGACATATTCCTCGCCTTCGTCCGAGTCCACCTGCTTCACCACGCCGCCGAGGAGCCCTTCTACGGCGCAGCGATGTTGGAGGAACTTCAGCGCCACGGCTATCGCCTGAGCCCCGGCACGCTCTATCCCATTCTTCATGGCCTGGAGAAGGCGGGCTATCTCAGCGTCGAGCGAACCGTGGTGGGCGGCAAGGCACGCAAGTACTACCGGATCACCGACCAGGGCCGGACCGCCTTGAAAGAGGTCAAACCCAAGCTGCGGGAACTGGTGGAAGAAGTGCTGGGTGATCTCGGACCGGCCGGAAGGCCCGATCCGTCCGAGTAACATCGGGTGAACAGCGGCAGCCACCGAACCAGCCGCACCGGTCTACGGAACAGATACCCAGCGCCTCTGGGATTTGCGGAAAAGGCCAAGGCCGAAGACGATGAGAAGGATGCTGACCTTAACCGCGAGCAACAGCAGCGCGGCCACGCCCATGAGCGTCTCTCTCGCGATCTTCGGCCGTGTCCGCGGGCCGTTTCACGAGCCGCGGACGCTTAGCGCCCGGCGCCGCTGGCGACTTCGCTCATTTTCGCCAGGGCCTGATCGATAGTGAAGCTGGCCGCCTTCTGGCCGGTCAGCTAGGGCAGCAGGTTGTAGCCGTCGATATGGACCCTGAAGGTCTTGCCCGCCGCCTGGTGGCCTTTCTTGCACTTTTCCACGACATCCGGCTCGCCAGCCGCCGCGAGAAACGTCGGCAGCCAGTCGTGGTGCTGGACGATTTCGTTGGAGACCATGCCCGCCGGGATTTTGCCGGGCCAGCGCAGCAGCAGCGGGATGCGGAAGGCGCCCTCCCGGTTGGAGTTCTTCTCGTTACGGAACTCGTCGTCGCAGGTTTCCATACGCTTCCTGGCCAAGGGGGGCCGGTGTCCTCGATTCGAGAGGGAGCCGCTTCGGCGTCGGTCACAACACCTTGTCCTCCTTCATCTTGGCGATCAGCGCTTCAGCCAGCTCCCGGGTCACTTTGGTGACATCCTTCGGGTCGATCGACTCGCTGATTCCCGACCACACCGCTTGCTCGCGCTTGATGTCCCACAGCGTCGACTCGATGGTCATAACGTCATACGCGTGGATTTCGGGCGCGGCCGCCCAGGTTGCCCCGTACCAGCCGTAAAATCCTGGACCGGGTCCGACGTAACCGGGGCTGACGTCCACCTTGCGTTGCACCCGGAGGACCCGTGTGACCAACACCGAATCGGCGCCGGTTTTTGCAACCGCCTGCTTGATTCTCTCTTTCGGCAGGGGGCCTTCTTCCGGCAGCAGCGAATAACTCGCCGAGGCTTCGGTTCCGGATGTGCGCAACGCCTGTACGAAACCGTCCTCGAACAGACGTCGGTTCGCATCGCTGCGGCTGACGCCGATGACCAGGACCTTGCGAAACGGCACATCGCTGAACTGCGGGTCCTTCCAGGAATCCTTGAGGTGCGTCGTCGCGCAGGCGGCCACCAGCGCCGCTACAAGCCACAACAGACTCAAACCCAGTCTTGAATTCGGACGATTTGTTGCCGGTCTCATTCCAGCTTCGACCATCCCTGTACTCCTTAATTCTTTGTCTTGCATTCCGCTTGAAAGTTATAGCCAAACCCGACATCAGCCTCTAACGGACCTCGGTCCTGTAATAGCAGACCGCACCCGCTTGGATACACCCGCACACGAGTTATTGATCTCAGTCCAGGCCTTGAACGCGTGCGCATCGAACGCTTATTCAAAATTGCTTTCAATCTTTCAATGGGGAATCAACTTTGTAGGGTGGGTTAGGCCGCGAGGCCGTAACCCACCGGGCGGCCTCTAATCGGTGGGTTACGCGGAGCCTGTCCTGAGCGGAGACTAGGGGCTAACCCGCCATCGATGGGTTTCGCTTCGCTCTACCCATCCTACGATGAATATTCACTCGAATGCCGAATGGAATTACTCGGCTCACTCGGAAAATGGAAACACCCGCTTCCAGTCCCGCTTCATGTCCACCACCATCCAGCCGCGAGTCTTCGCCTCGTCTAGCGCTTGGTCAAGCCGGCCGACGGACGACTCGCGGTCGTAGGCCCACTCGCGCTCGGCGTCGGTATGGTGGACCAGCGCCATGAGCCGCGCCCCTTCGCCACCCGCCGTCCATTGAAGCATCTGAAGGTCACCGTCCGAATTGCCGAAGGCGGCGATGGGCCGTCGCCCGATGAACTTGTGGATGCCCACCGGCTTGCCAGCCCGGTCGTCGACGAAATCCACCTCCGGCAGCCTTACCAGCACCGGCTTGCCGTCGCGCAGTTCGAACTTCGTCTCGATGCTGCTCCCCACCACCTGTTCGGGCGGAATGTCGTAGGCTTTTTCGACCCAAGGCCGCATGAAATCTATCCCGCCGCCCGAGACGATGTAGGTCTTGAAACCGTTGGCGCGGAGGTGGGCCAGCAGTTCCCGCATGGGCTGGTAGACCAGTTCGGTGTAAGGCCGCCCGAACTTGGGGTGCCGGGCCTCTGCCAGCCAGTCCTCGACGATGGCCGCGAACTCGGTCGTGGTCATGCCGGCATGGGTGGCCATGACCACTTCGACCAGCCCCTTGTCGCCGCGGGCCGCGAGTGCCGCCAGATCGTTTTCCAGCGCGGCCTTGAACGGCTGCCGCTCCTTCCATTCGGGATGCTGCGGGGCCAGCACCTTCACCCGGTCCAGCGCGAACAGTCCCTGGAAATACAGCGGCTGCTCGGCCCACAGGGTGCCGTCGTTGTCGAACACGGCGATGCGCTCGGTAGGTGGAACGTAATCGGCGCTCTTCCTGTCGGCCACCTTCTTTACGAACGCCAGGATGGCTTGCTTCGTTTGGCCGTTGTTCCAGGACGGCAGCGGGTCGGCGGCTTTCCGCACGGCAAGGGCGGCTCCATTCGTCAACAGGATCAGACCCAGGAAAAGAACGAACGGCCGAAACATGAGCCGGAAGGAACGATGAGCATGGGCGGCTTCTCCAATCAGTCTTCAGTCCATCCGTGTCGGACATGGGTGCATGCCCAAACTACCCGTCTCGATGTCTACCAATAGCCCGTCAGCCCGAGGAACGGACCGCTCAGGGTCACATCGGTTTCGATGATGCGCTTGCTCACGTCCAGGCGCAAGGCCTTGTAGCCTGCCTCGATCGAGGCCGGCATGCCGAACAGGGTGGTGCGGTAGCCGACCAGCCCCAGCACGGACCCGGCGAAGTCGATGCTGTCCACGCCGAAGCCGCCGCCGTTGCCGTCCACCAGGACGAACCATTTCGGGCTGAGTTGCACCGTGAACCGCGCGCCTATGACCGGACTGGTGAAGCTCTTGCCGGTCGAGGCGCTGCCGATGCCCCTGAACTCGACCTGATTGTCCAGCCAGAGGGTGCGTCCGCCGGCATAGAGCTCGAGCATGTTGGAGCGCGGTTTCTCGTCCCAGTGGGCGATGCGTTCCGAGGCGGCCGGGCCGAACACGCGGTACATGGCACCATACTCCATAACGCCCAACTGGCTCGACAAGCCTTTGCTGATGCCCCGAGCGAACCGGGGCTCGAAATCCAGATCCACGTAATTGCCGTCCAGATAGAACCCCAGCCGCTCGTAATGCGCTTCGAGCCGTCCCATGAAGGCCAGCGGGAAGTTCCTGAGCTCCTCGGCGATGTCGATGAAGGTGGAGTCGACCGACTTGTTGAACGGCCCCGCGGAAAACTTGCCGTCCACGCCGGGCAGCCATGCGTAGAGCGTGAGGTTGAAGGCCCAGGGATTTTGGCTAGCGTCGCTTTCCGCCGCCGCGCTGTGGAAGCTTGGGACCGCTGCCAAGGCCGCCACAAGGGGCAAGGGTTTGTAAGACGAAAAAAAGCCGGGGTTGACGGTCATGCAGGATCTCCTTATCCAGTTCTGTTGCGTGGCTCAACGGTTATTAACCAGGCCCGTAAATACACTCCTGGTATTTCGGGCCGCCGCCCAGGCCCGGTACACGCCCGGCCTGGGCTCACGCGGCTTGTCGCCGCGCCGGATTAACCCGGCCTATATTTATAGGCCGGGTTAATAAATCAGCTCCCTTATTCCCAATCGCTTTCGGTCAGGCATTCATTTTCGTTGGATTGGCTAGGCACACATCAGCACTGACCGACCGCCAATCACTGCGCTTCGCGTCCGCCGTAACCCACCGAGCGATCTTCAATCGGTGGGTTACGCGGAGCCGAAGGGCCTGTCCTGAGCCTGTCGAAGGGCTAACCCACCATCTATATCCAAGGCGAATAATCCGCTCCCGACCGCCCGGACCGTTGCCGCGAACGAGACCCTGAAACAGGCCTGCTGCAGTCCGGGCCCCTGTCGATTTCAGTTCTCTAAACCTACGATGAAGCGAACTGGCATTCACGATAGATCCGTTCCAGTTCGTCCTGGAAGAAAAACTGCGGTTGACCGAACGCGGGTTTGAGTTCGTCCAGCCATGTCGCCTTGTCGTCGTACTCGGCGAAGAACGGACGATGAATCCAATCGGGATTCCGGCCTTGAAGAAACCGCATCGTGATGATCTTTTCGCCTGCCGCCTCGGTGACACCGAGCACCTGGACTTTGCCGGGACAGGCAGACATGCTGGGACCCCGCACCGTACGGCCGAGGCCGCTCACCCGCTGGTAAGCTTCCCGGAAAATCTCCCAGGCACGCACCAGGGGCACGGCGAAATAATGCTGAGCGCCGGTATCGCGCGCCAAGAACATGTAATACGGAACGCAGCCCAGGTCGACCTGGGCATTCCACATCCGCGCCCATAGCGCCGGGTCGTCGTTGATGTGGCGGAGCACCGGCGATTGGGTGCGGATCACCGCGCCGGTCGAGCGTAGCCGCTGAATCGCCTGCCGGACCGGCTGGGGTTCCAGCTCCCGTGGATGATTGAAATGGGCCATGATTGCCAGATGCTTGCCGCTGGCGGCCACTTTCCGAAGCAGTGCGACCATGTGGTCGGAATCGGCGTCGGTGAGGAAGCGGTAAGGCCAATAGGAGAGCGCCTTGGTGCCGATCCGGATATGGCGCAGATTGGGAAGTTCCGCCGCGATCAGCGGCTCCAGGTAATCGGCCAGCCGCCGCGCCGACATGAGCAGCGGATCGCCGCCGGTGAAGAGCACATCGGTCACTTCCGGGTGCGCCTTAAGATAGGCGACCAGATGTTCCGCTTCGCGGCTCGCGAACTTCAAGCCGGACAGTCCCACGAACTGCGGCCAGCGAAAGCAGAACGTGCAGTAGGCGTGGCAGGTCTGGCCCGGGCTCGGAAAAAACAGCACGGTCTCCCGGTATTTGTGCTGCATGCCGTGCAAAGGTTCGCCGTTCAAATGAGGGACGTTGAGATCCAACTGGCCCGCCGGATGGGGATTGAGCTCCAAGCGGATACGGTCCGCCGCCTCGCGGATCAGGGCCGGACTCGCGCCGGCTTTCACGAGTTCCGCCATTTCCTCGTAATGGTGCGGCAACAGCATGTCGCGCTGCGGAAAAGTCAATATGAACATCGGATCGTCGGGAATATTGTCCCAGTCGATCAGTTCGTCAACCACGAAATTGTTGGTCTTGAAGGGCAGCACTCGCCCCACGACTTCGATTTCGAACAATTGCTCCTCACTGAGCCGTGCCATTTGCGGGATTTCGCGAAAATTGCCGAGGCTATACGCCGTGTAGCGCGTCGAATCGAATCCCGTAAAGATTTTCTTGGGAGAGATACTCATAAGATATTTCCGCCGAGAATTAGGTATAGTTGTTAAGGAGCAGGTACTGAGACGTGCACTGGACTCGAGCGTTTCCATCTCGCTGAGGACTGAGGCTTCAAAGCCGCCAACGGAAGATTTCGACCGGGTAACGCGGCATTCGGGCTACCCGATAAGGTGTCCCCCCTTATTCCGACCATCCCCCGCTTAACGAAGACGACTCTCTTGGTAAGAACGTGAGAAACCCGATGTCCCGACGTCCTGTGCGTCAGAGGGCAATAAACTGTCACATCACGTCGGCACATGGTCGGAGCTTCTCACGGGGGGTAAGTATATTTGCACAAAAATGATTTGTGCAAATATACGTCGGGATGCCCGTCGAATTCGGGGAGTCCCGGACCGCCGTCCGTACTCCGACCATTCTTTCCCGCAAGCCCGCAAAGAGAACCGGCGCTTCCAAGCGAAGCGTGCAGCGGCAATAGGCCGTAGCACGCCAAATAGATTTTGATGACGGACACATGAAAACGATTGAATACAGACCGCAAGAAGATTCGCCGGAAATTGCCGAACCGACGGCACGGCCCCACGAAGCGCTCAAACGCTTTCGCCTGATTTTCCGTGCCGTGCAACAGCATTCGCAGTGGGTGGAATCGTGCTGCGGAGTCAGCTACGCCCAGCTTTGGGCGATGTCGGAGTTGTCGAATAACGCCGGAATGAAAGTGTCGGAACTGGCGCGAGCCATGTCGGTTCATCAATCCACCGTAAGCAATTTGCTGGTCAAGCTGGAAAAGAAAGGGCTGATCCGGCGGGAACGAACCAATCCCGATCAACGGGTGGTACGCCTTTATTTGACGGAAGCAGGGCAAGCCCTCGTGGAGCAAACTCCCGAACCCCGGCAGGGTCTGTTGCTACAGGCACTGACCGAATTGCCGGATCCGGTTTTGATCTCTCTGACCCGAAACCTGGATCTTTTGGTGGAGGCCATGCAGATCAGCGACGAACAAGCCGCCATGCAGCCTTTGGGCGTAAGCGGTCACGAATCGGAGACGAGAACGACGATGCGCCGGCGCAAGCCTCGAAAGACGGCGGACTAGCGATGCGCCTTGGCCGATCCGTGCTCGAACTTTCCCGCCGGGATCGAGACTAATTTTCGTAAGTCCCGAAAAAATAAAGAGGTCTTGGACATGGAACTTCCGAGCCGGCATCCGGTGCTCGTCACCGCGATAGCGACGTTCATGATCTCGGTCCCGCTGATGTCGTGCCGGGACGCGGCAGTGGTCAAACCCATCCCTGACTATGCGCAACTCGGCCCGGTCGAGAAAGAAGTGGCGTCCGACATCTCCCCGGTCCGGATCGTCGCCCGGCCGGAATCGTGGCCGGGAGCCAAAGCCATCGAGTTCAAGACCACACCCGTACACTTGAAAATCGACAACCGCGGTGAAAGCGCGCTACTGATCCGCTACAGCGACTTCAAGGTGCGTGCGGCGCCCACCGGGAACGAGTTCTCCGCCTTGCCGGTCTTTCCGGTCGAAGCGAAAGACAGGGGGCCGGTTGTTCCCGGCACGCTGCCGATGCTGACTCCCGTGGCCTACCCGCCGATCGTGGATCCGGAATTCGGTTTTCGGGATTTCCATGTGGCGCCTTACCTAAAACCGCTCTATCCCACCGTTCCGGCTCATGAAGGTCCTTTTCCTCACGATGAATCCTATAACCCGCGCCACTCGAATTACTGGCAAGGGTCCGACTTGCCCAGTCTCGAAATGATGCGGCGAGCCCTGCCCGAAGGGGTGCTGAATCCCGGCGGGTGGGTGGCCGGTTGGCTGTATTTCCAAAAATTCGAACCCTTGCCAGCCGGGACGCTGATAGTCAGCCTAACCGATACATCCGGACGAGCTCTGACGCCGGCTCGGGTTCCTATCCAGGCGCACTGAGCCCGTGCCATCCGCGTCGAAGATGACTACGTGCTCGTACAGATGTCATTTACAGTCGACGTTAACAAAAATAAACATTTGATCGCAGCACTTCCGGCTCAAGGAGCGAAACCATGGATAACAGTGACCGGTGCCGATCAATTTCGTCATCTTCTTAGGGCCGTCCGCATTTCACACCTCGGGGCGGAAAGCTACCGCGTGATGGATTAACGCTGTCCCCAAAATCGACCAAACCGCCCGCAAGGCATTGCAAGTGGAGGTACGACATGTCTTTGAAGGAATACAAATCCGGAACCGCTTTTCCCGGCGTCGTCGGTCGCACGCCCGAGACCTCCTCACCCGCATGGCCGGAGCCGCTGCGGGCGAAACCGGGAGCGCCGAACGTGCTGTTCATCGTGCTGGACGACACCGGTTACGGCCAGCTCGGATGTTACGGTTCGCCCATCCGGACGCCGAACCTCGACAGGCTGGCGGCGAACGGCCTTCGCTACAGCAATATGCACACGACGGCGCTGTGCTCGCCTACCCGGTCCTGTCTTCTGACCGGGCGCAACCACCATTCCAACGGGATGGCCTGCATCACCGAGGGCTCCATGGGCTATCCGGGCGCGAACGGCATCATTCCCTTCGAAAACGGCTTCCTGTCGGAGATTCTCCAGCGCCAGGGCTACAACACCTTCGCGGTGGGCAAATGGCATCTCACCCCGGCGGAGCAGATCAGCGCCGCCGGCCCTTACGACCGCTGGCCGCTGGGACGGGGCTTCGAGCGGTATTACGGCTTCCTGGGCGGCGATACCCACCAGTATTACCCGGACCTGGTCCACGACAATCACGCGGTCGAACCGCCCAAAACGCCGGAAGAAGGCTACCACCTCACCGAAGACCTGGCGGATCAGGCCATCCGTTTCATCGGCGATGCCAAGCAGGCGGCCCCCGACAAGCCGTTTTTCCTGTATTTCGCCAGCGGCGCCATGCACGCTCCGCACCACGTGCCGAAAGAATGGGCCGACCGCTACCGGGGGCAGTTCGACGACGGCTGGGAAGCTTACCGGCACAAGGTCCATCAAAAACAGCTCGACATGGGCCTTATTCCGCCGGGCACCGAACTATCCCGCCACGACCCCGACGTGGCCCGCTGGGACAGCCTTACGCCGGACGAGAAAAAGCTGTACGCCCGCATGATGGAAGTCTTCGCCGGGTTCCTGGAGCATACCGACCATCACATCGGCCGACTGCTGGATTTCATCGAAAGCCTGGGCGAACTGGACGATACTCTAATCATGGTGATCTCGGACAACGGCGCCAGCGCCGAAGGCGGCCCCACCGGTTCGGTCAACGAAAACAAGTTCTTCAACAATGTGCCGGAGTCCTTGGAAGCCAATCTCAAGGCGCTGGACGATCTGGGCGGCCCGAAGTATTTCAATCATTACCCCTGGGGCTGGACCTGGGCGGGCGACACCCCGTTCAAGCGCTGGAAGCGGGAAACCTACCGCGGAGGCGTCAGCGATCCTTTCATCGTGCATTGGCCAAAGGGTATCCAGGCAAAAGGGGAAATCCGCCCGCAATACGCTCACGCCATCGATTTGCTGCCGACGGTACTGGACGCCTTGCAAATCGAGCCGCCGGCGGAAATCCGCGGCGTCGCCCAATCGCCCATCGAGGGCGTGAGCTTTGCTCATACCTTTAACGAGGGGAAGGCGGAAAACCGCCACGTCACCCAATATTTCGAGATGTTCGGCCACCGATCGATCTACCACGACGGCTGGCGCGCCGTATGCCCCGTTCCGGGGCCCTCCTTTGCCGAGTCCGGAATGTCCTTCGGACAGATGGAGATTACCGAGGAAAAACTGCGCGAACTGGATGCCCACGGCTGGGAGCTGTATCACGTGGCGGAAGATTTCTCCGAAACCCGCAATCTGGCCGATCAGCACCGGGACAAACTGATCGAAATGATCGCCATGTGGTATGTCGAAGCGGGCAAATACAAGGTCCTGCCCCTCGACAGCCGCGGCACCCAGCGATTCGCCGAGGAACGTCCCCAGCTTACCCGGGGCAGGCAGCGGTACATCTATTATCCCGATACCTCGCCCGTACCCGATAACGTGGCGGTGAAGGTCCTCAACCGGCCGCACAGCATTAGCGCAGAGGTAGAAATCCACGATGGCGCCGAGGGTGTGCTGCTGGCCCACGGCGGCAGTACCGGCGGGTACTCGTTCTTCGTCAAGGACAAAAAGCTGTGCTACGTGCACAACTACGTCGGCACCGAGGAGTTCGCGGTCGAATCCGACGCGGAGGTACCGCAGGGAAAGGCGGAGCTGCGCTTCGAGTTCGAACCCACCGGCCGGCCCGACCTCGCCCAAGGCAAAGGCGCGCCGGGCCGCGGCCAGCTCTACATCGACGGCAAACTCGTCGGACAGGCCGAACTTCCCGTCACCGTACCGCTTCTCATCAGCCTGGGCGAAGGGCTGACCTGCGGCCACGACGCGGCGTCTCCGGTGACCTCCCGATACGAAGTGCCGTTCGCCTTCAGCGGCAAGCTGAACCGGGTAACGGTGGACGTGTCGGGCGAACTGATCGAGGACAAGGAGGCGGAATTGCGGGCGATCATCACCCGGCAGTGAAAGGCATACGGTACAAGGATTTCAACCATGATCCACACCGAAGCCAAGACGGCGATCCGCTTCGCCTCCCCTGCCCCCGAGCCGCCCTTCCCCGATATGGTCTGGATCCCCGGCGGCGCGTTTCTGATGGGATCGGACCGGCATTATCCCGAGGAAGCCCCGGCGCACCGGGTAGCGGTGGACGGTTTCTGGATAGACCGCTTTCCGGTGACCAACGAGCGGTTCGCCCGCTTCGTGGCCGCCACCGAGCATGTCACCTTCGCCGAAATCCCGCCGAATCCGGCCGATTACCCCGGCGCCTTGCCGCACATGATCTACGCCGGTTCGCTGGTGTTCGTGAAGCCGCCGGGGCCGGTGAATCTCCGCGACATCGGAAATTGGTGGTCCTACATGAAAGGCGCCGACTGGCGGCATCCGCGAGGCCTCGAGAGTTCCCTCCAAGGGCTGGAGCGGCATCCGGTAGTCCACGTCACTTTTGCCGACGCCGAGGCCTTTGCCCGCTGGGAAGGCAAGGCGCTCCCGACTGAAGCCGAGTGGGAACGGGCCGCCCGCGGCGGGTTGGACGGCGTGGCCTATGCCTGGGGCGAGGAACTGGCGCCGGAGGGCAGGATGCTGGCCAATTACTGGCAGGGGCGGTTTCCCTGGGAAAACCTCGTCGTCGACGGCTACGAGGGCACCTCCCCGGTGGGAGCCTTTCCGCCCAACGGATACGGCCTGTACGACATGATCGGCAACGTCTGGGAATGGACCGCCGACTGGTACGAACCCGGCCACCCGTCCGCGCGGCAAGCGGCCTGCTGCGTTCCCAGGAATCCGCGCGGCGGGCGGGAGGAAGCTAGCTTCGATCCCTGTGAGCCCGTGATCCGGATTCCGCGCAAGGTGCTCAAGGGCGGTTCCCATCTCTGCGCGGAGAATTACTGCCGCCGCTACCGCCCGGCGGCCCGCTTCCCGGAACCGGTCGATACCTCCACCTGCCATGTGGGCTTCCGCTGCATCGTGCGGGCGACAGGCAGAACCGGCCAAACCGAGCCGTAAGTGAAGCCTGGAGTTCGGCGTGATCGCCGGAGTCGGCGAGCGTCCGGGCTGTATGCCGGGGTTTCTGGTCGCCTTGACGCCGGCTCTGGTCGGGGTGTTCATCCTGCTGGGTCTGCTGGCGAGAATGGGGGCGGCGGCATGATGCGCCCAACCACGGATTTCCGAAGTTTCTGCTTTTCAACCCATGGAGCCTAATGTCATGCAAATCTCAACCTTTTTTCCCAAAGCCATCCTCCTGTCGGCGGCGCTGTTTTCCGGCGCCGGCGCGGCGATCGGTGCCATCGCCGGCAACGCCGGCCTGGGCGCCGCCATCGGCGCGGGCACCGGACTGGTGGGCAGTTATCTCTACGACAAGCACAAACAGTCCGAACAACGGGCTTACGAGCAGGGTTATCAGCAGGGACGCCAGCCACAACCGCAAACCAATCCGTAACCGCCGGGCCACTCGGGACGCATGCCGGGAGGGATGGAAAACACCGCGCCGCCGACGACTCGAATATCGATGTGGACAGGATCGAACGAATGATCGTCGACCTTTGACGAGGAACGTCCATCGGCATTAGCCATACCCTTCGAATCGGGCAAGATCAAGGAAAGCGAGTCCGGCGCGAAACCCGTCGTGCTCCGACGGATACGTTAATGCCCGTATTTCCGCTCCTTCATTCGACAACCAATAATGGCCGCAAGCGCAAAGCCCCCATGTCCGCAAGACAATGCCTTCTTGGCAAGGATCGGATTCGGCCGTATATGCCCTGGCGGATCAACATCCGTTTCGATGCCGATATCGTGCAGCGTTTCGACCTTGTCATCCTTCGCGCCGTTTCGTCGGCTATCGGCGCCGCAGGATAACGGGGCTAGTTTCACTCGCTTCGTCGGAAAGCGATGCAGCGATAGCGAAAATTCGAGCCCTTGCCAGCCGGGAAGCTAGTAGTCAGGCCTACCCGATACATCCGGGAAAGCCTTGGAGCCGGCTCGGGTTCCGATTCAGGCACGCTGGAACGCAATTTTTTCGGCGCCGCTTCGGTCAAAACGAAAGAGTCCCTTCGCATTGCCTTGACCGGATTGCATTCAATCCGCCAGAACTTCAACGCGAGGTCTTATCATGACGGTCACCTTCACGGATGTTTTCAAGGTTATCTTCGCCATTCTTCTCCCGCCGCTGGGCGTCTTCATGGAAGTCGGGCTTGCAGGCGCCTTCTGGCTGAATATTCTGCTGACGATGCTGGGCTTCATCCCAGGCGTCATTCACGCTCTTTACATCATCCTCACTCGTTGACCGGAAACGGCCGCCGACCGGCGAGTTATCCGCCAAAACGCCGGCATTGGCAGGATGGCTAGCCTGATCGTCGGTCGCGTCGTGCTCGCGATCATGAGTGTCCGAAACCTTTTCAAGTGCCTGCTGTTCGTCCTGCTGATCCTGGCTGCGGGCTGCGGTCCCGCCTTGCGTCCGTCGCTTTCGCAGCAGGAACTGCTCAGCGCCCGAGAGGCCAGCGACCGTCTGGTCAACGCGGAAATCAAGGGATTCACGCCGCGGCTCGTCACGCGGGCCAAGCAGGAGTACGACGACTATGTCCTGGGTGTCAGATCCGAACCGCCTGTAATCGACGCTCTCGTGATCTCCGGAGGCGGAGACTGGGGAGCCTTCGGCGCGGGCTTTCTCAAGGGCTGGGGACGGGTTCCGAAGGGGCCCATGGCACGTCCCGAATTCGACGTCGTGACCGGCGTCAGCACCGGCGCCTTGATCGCGCCGTTCGCTTTTCTCGGAACCGAGCGGACCATCGATCAGGTCCTGAATATGTACCGCGAACCGCGTCCGGACATCGTGAAACTTCGAGGGCTTCTGTTCTTCCTGCCGCGCTACGCGTCGTTCACCCGCATTCCGGGGCTGGAGCGGGATATCGCGGAAGCGATCGATTCGGAGTTTCTGAACCGCATCGTCCGGGAAGGCAGGCGCAACCGTATGCTGCTGGTCAATACCACCAATCTCGATGATGGGGACATGCGCGCCTGGGACGTGGTCGAGGAAGCGAGAAGTGCTCTCCGGACCGGTGACGTGGATCGGGTGCACCGCATCCTCCTCGCGTCGGCCGCGGTGCCCGGCGTCTTCCCGCCGCGCGAGATCGACGGCCGGCTGTATGTCGATGGAGGCGTGACCGGAAATATCCTGTATGGCGCGAGAACGCACGACGAAGACAGCTTTTCGGCGGTCTGGAAGAAGACTTACCCGGACCTGCCGATCCCCAAGCAGCGTTACTGGGTCATCCTCAACAACCAGTTCCGTTTTCTGCCGCAAATCACCCGGCAGACCTGGGCCGCCATCATGCGCCGCAGCACCAACCTGGCGACCCAGTCGGCTACCGTCAACGCGCTACGCCATCTTTACGCATTGGCCGAGATTTCGAAATTGAAGAGAGGCGCCGATGTCGAGATCCGGGTCATCTCGGTTCCCGCCGATTGGACGCCGCCGAAACCGGGCGTGTTCGTAAAGGAAACGATGAACGCCCTGGCGGACCTCGGGGAACGCATGGGTGCGAATCCTTCGAGTTGGCGCACCGAGCCGCCTTGAGCGGAATGCTCGGAAGCCGCGACGGCATCGGAATTCAAGTCGAACGGACGGCACCGGGGCGCTCCGGTCGCGGTCGGATCGATTGATTTTGGAGCGGCTGTCGGATTGGTTTTCGGCCCGCTCCCGCACTAAGGCCATCCTTACGTACGAATGGAAACTGCTCTAGGAAAGGAGAACGACATGGGCGTACGAATCAGTGCTTTTGGCTTGCGCGCGATTCTGCCGATGCTTGCCGTAATGGCCGCCTCATGCGCGAGCCAGCCCGGCGGGCGGGAAACCGCGACCGAAGGAGACGCCTGTTCCCGCCTGAAAGCGGTCATCGCCGCTGCCGACAATCGCTTCGAAAACATCAAGGGCGCGAAGAGCATACACCGCCTCGGCGACCGCTGGGATGCGGAAAGCATTTTTCCCGATACGGCCTGCGAGGTGTGGAAATGGAGCGGCAACGAACATTATTACTGCCTGTGGAACAAAACCGACGAAGCCGCTGCCCGGCAGAGTTTCGAAGAAGGCAAGAAGGCCGTCGGGGCTTGCCTGGGCGATGCATGGACGCTGACCGAAGAGCAGGCCAGGACCGGGAGAGTCGCGGTGTTTTCCAGAGAAGACGAGGATACCCGCGTATCGCTCCGGTATCTGGCCGATACGCGGCGATACCGCCCGACCTGGCACACCAGCCTGATTATCGGAAACGCCCTGCACGATCCGAGCCTGCTCTATCATCCCGCTCGATAGAGCGTTTTCATTTCGCTCGTACGACAAAACAGGCGTGGCGGAAGTCGCTGGCGCCTTCGGCTACGGTAAATTGATTCAAGCATTCGTAGGTCGGCAATCCTTTGCCGACGAACCCCTTGGCCCGACCGCACCGTCGGGAAGGGGGGCTTCGGCGCTCCCGAAGACGCCGTTTGCGATTGGGAGGGATTCCCGACCTACAGGGTACTACGGTCGTAGGTCGGCAATCCTTTGCCGACGAAGATACCTGCTACCGAGCACAGGCTTAAGAGATACGAACGAGTCCATAGCCGCGAAAAGCTGGCAGCCTCGGCTTTGGACGGCGATCCGGCGGCTTCGGCATCGGGTACTGCTGGCCGGCAGCGCCGAATCGCCCAGCCGTTATTAATCAGGCCCGTAAATACCCTCCTGGTATTTCGGGCCGCCGCCCAGGCCCGGTACACGCCCGGCCTGGGCTCACGCGGCTTGTCGCCGCGCCGGGGCATCCCTGCCCCGGATTAACCCGCGCGCAGCTGTGCGGTCGTTTTCCCTTCGCCGGACTTGAGGGCCGACAGCGCCGCTTCGCCGGTTTGGGGTACGCCTTGCAGGTACAAGGCACGGGTGGGAAACGCGAACTGCAATCCCTCGTTCTGAAACGATTCGAAAATCATCAGATTGATGCCCTGCTGCACGTTCATGTAATCGTTGTAATCGGCGCTCAGAACGTAGTAAACGACTTCGAACAGCAGGGAGAATTCGCCGTAAGCCTTGAAATGGGCGCGGTCGAAACGGACGTTGGCCTGGGCCTCGACGGCATTCCGCAATAGGCTTGGGACCTTGACCAGCTTTTCGTATGGCGTGTGGTAAACGAGCCCGATTTGAAACGCCACGCGCCGCTCCCGCATGCGTTTGAAATTGCGAATCCGGGTATTCAGCAGATCGCTGTTCGCGCAGATGATCTGCTCGCCGTCGAGACTGCGGATGCGGGTGGTCTTGATACCGATGTGCTCGACCGTTCCCATGAGCTGATCGAAAATGATGAAATCGCCGGCCACGAAGGGCTTGTCGAAAGCGATGGACAGCGAGGACAACAGATCGCCCAGTATCCGTTGCAGCGCCAGCGCGACCGCGACGCCGCCGATTCCGAGACCGGCCGCCAGCGCCGTGATATCCACGCCGAAATTTTGCAGCGCGAGCAGCAGCGCCAGCGACCAGACCGCCAGTTGACTGAGCGAATTGAAAATCGACAGCGCTCCCAGGCTGGTTTGGTCACGCTTGGTTTTTTTGCCCAAATAGTCGAAGACCCAAACTCTGAGGAAGTAGCTCACCCAGGTGGAAACCTGGAAGAGCAGCGTGACGATGGTCAGTTTGCGTATGATGCCGCTGAGCGCCGGATCCAGGCGCAGCAGCAGCGTCGACGCAAACACCGAGACCATGAGCAAAAAGACCGTGCGGGTTTGCCGGACGCCGGCAAAGAACTCGCCGATCAGAACGTTTTGCCGACGCTCGAGATAACGCTGCAAAGCTGAGATGAGAAAATTCCGAACGAACACCAGCAGGCTGAACAGCCCGGACACTGCTACCAGCGCCAAACCCCAGTCGCGCACGCGGTTGCCGTTCAATTCCGTATCCAGGACCAACTCCGCCAGCTCGCGCCAGCTTCGGTGCTCGGTACGGTCGTTGACCGACTCGACGACTTTTTGGAGCAGGCCGCGGGTCTTTTCGAGATAAGCATCCTGATCGCGCAAGTGGTCGATCAGCGATTCCGCCGATTGGTGCTGCTGTTCCAGCCAGCGCGCGGAACTTCCGCCGTCGCGCTCCGAATTGGAAAGCTTGTTTTCGATCGAGATCAGTTGCTTTTTCCAGTCCTGGAGCAAAAGAATCACGGCGCGTTCGGTCTGATCGAGCGCGGCCAAGGCGTCGACCGCTTCCTCCTTCCATTTCACCCATTCCACGGGCTTGCCGAAACCGTTGATGACGGCGTGACGCCGCCGCCAGGCCGTATTCCACGTTCCGATCAGCTCCACACGCTTGTTTAAACCGGAAATCTTCGTTTCCAAGGATTCCTTGGCCAAACGCCGCGCTTCGACCTCTTCCGACAGCTCCCCGAGTTTGTCCAGGGGCGCGTTCGCCATACGCTGCCTCGCATCGTGCAGACGACTTTCGTTGGCGATCTGCTGGCCATCCATTCTTCTCAATTCGCGCTTCAGTTCGAGTTCTTCCTTCTCGATTTGCTGCAGCCGCTCCTCGAGCTCCTTGTCGGTGAATTGTACGCGGCCGGCCAATAGGCTCAGGCGCCGTTCGAGCAGCTTCACGGATGCTTCGGCAACGGTCAGCTTTCGTTTTTCCCGTTCCAGGTTCAATTCCCCGAGCCGCAGCGTTTCCTCGGCCTGCTTAAGTTCCCACCGGGCCGATTGAAAACGCAGGGAATCGGGCTCCCCGTCTGACGAAGCGGCCTTCTCGCCCTCGTCGGCGGCCAGTTGCTTTTGCTTCCCGGCCACAGCCGCCCGCGCCTGCTCGACCTGAGCGTTAGCCTGATCGACGGCGGCTCTCAGCGCGGACAGCCGCGCCGTTTGTGCGCTCAACTCGGACGACGCGTTATCCAGTTCGCTCACCGACACCGGATCATCGCTGGTCTCGAGCGTTTTCGCAGCTTCCAGGTATTTCCGCTCCTCGACCGCCAGCGTCTCGATTTCCTGCTGCGCCGCGAGCTGCCGCTCGAAGACGGAATCGAGCTGTTTCAGGGTTTCCAGCTGCTGGTTCAGTACGGCAGCCCTGTCCGATCCGGATGCGGATCCCGCATCCATGGCTTTTCGGACCGACTCCATGGCGGACGCCACCTCTTGTCGGCCGGCCTTGATGCGATCGACCGGATTCAAGGCTTCTTCTGCCGAAAGAGCCGGTTTCGCCGCCTCGGCCTCGCCCGGCGCCGGCTGAGCCGTCTCCTGAGCCAGCGCAGATTGGGCCAGCCAAAAAACGAGCATCCCCAGCGACAAATCGATTACGGATCGATATAGGGTTCTTTTTGAAGGACCCATTAAGTACCCCCCCATTTTGATAGCGTTTATTGGTTCGAATTAATGCGTTTGGCGTGACGGCGTGATGCCGGACGCTACATGTTGCAAAGCGTTTTGGGTTGCAGTACCTCTACGATCTTGAACAGGGGCCGATCAATAATGTTCGGGAGCGGAATTTATTAATCAGGCCCGTAAATGCCCTCCTGGTATTTCGGGCCGCCGCCCAGGCCGGTACACGCCCGGCCTGGGCTCACGCGGCTTGTCGCCGCGCCGGGGCATCCCTGCCCCGGATTAACCCGCGGCCAGAGGCCGCCCCGCCAGCCGGCTCGTCAGCATCCCGCATCCTCGGCATCGTCGGTGAGGAACCGCAAACCCGCTTCGATGCATTCGGCATCGTGAACCGGCTTGGGCTTGACGCGCGACATATCCATCATGCCGGCGACCCGTTGCAGGCTGGAAAGGATGAGAGTCTGCTCCCAGTCGTTCAATTGCCGGAAAGCGGCCACGAAGTCGACATGCAGCAGCGAGGGCGCGTGGCGGAGAGCCTCCCGGCCCGCATCGGTGAGGGTGATGGTCAGGCGCCGCTTGTCTTCGGCGCTGCGCTCGCGCCGGATCAGGGCCTTGAGTTCGAGGTGGTCGAGCACCGTGGTGATCGTCCCTTGACTCAGATTGACCGCCTGGCTGAGTTGATTGGCCGTCAAAGGCCCTTGTTTCGTCAAGGCGCGCAAAACCATCAACTGAGAGCCGGTCAGTCCCACCTTTTGCAACTGCTTGGATTGCAGATCGAGCGCACGGACGATGCGCCGGAGCTCTATCAATACTTGTTCGTTAATTTCCATACGCTAAAACATTTTCCGGTTTGGCGTAGCGCCCGAGGTAGGTCGGCAATCCCTTGCCGACACAACGGACTTGTCGGCAAGGGATTGCCGACCTACAAATTGTTCTTTAATTCCCATAGGCTAAAACGTGCTCGAAATCAGGCCATGGCTTGGGCCAGACGGCGGAATTGCAGGCTGTATAAAGCCTGAAGATAACGCTGGGTCTCCCGGCGCTCCAAATCGGTCACGTGGCGCCAGAACCCGTAGACTCTGGACAAGGTCATCATCCGCTCGGCATAGTGCTGCCAGGTATAGCGTTGGGCAACCCGCGCGAGCGCTCCCTCCGAGATTCGCGCCCAGTATTCCGGCTCGTTGCGCGCTCTGGCAAAGAAACGCGCGATGCGTTCCGCCGCCGCATCGCCATGATTCGGATCGACGTGAAAGCCGGATAGTCCGTCCTCGATGATCTCCGAAGGCCCGCCGAAGCAGGTGGCGAAACAGGGAAGGCCCGAAGCCATCGCCTCGATCACCGTAAGTCCGAAGGCCTCGAACAAGGCCGGCTGGACGAAAGCCCCGCGGCTGTCCGCCACGTAGCGATAAAGCTCGCCGGCCAAATTCTTGGGCAGTCTGAGGCCCAGCCAGCGCACCTGCCGGTCCAGCCCGTATCGGTCGAACAAGGCGTGCATGCGCCGGATCTGTCCGATTTCCTCGGTGTCGGAAGAACGTTCCGGATCCACGTAACCGGAAATCACCAGCAGATTGGCCTCCCCGCGCAGCTTCTCGGAAGCGCCGAACCATTCCACCAGTCCGGCGATGTTCTTGATGTGGTCCAGCCGCGCCATGGTGAACAGCAGCGGCTTGTCCCGCTCATGCAGGACCCCGCGTGCGTCGGCCTTCTCCGCCTCGCCGTAGATCAGCTCCTCTATTTCTGCATGCAGATGGGGCAGGCGTCGGTCGGCGGCGGTGTGGGGGAAATAAGCCGCCGCATCGGCGCCCGGCGAAACGATGTTGAACTTCGGATCATAGACGTCTATCCCGTTCACGACCCGAAACAACTTGGGCATGGTAAACGCCGCGTGACTCTCGTACTGCCCCACGCTGTCGCGGGTACCCGCTATTTCCTGATAGCTGCTGGCGATGATGAAGTCGGCCGCGTTCATCGCGATCAGGTCGGCGGTGAACTGGCAGGAAAAATGGTATTGGGATTCGTTGTCCTGCCAGAACAGATCGGAATGGCAATACTTGGTCTTTTCCAAGGCATGGGCGATGTTGCACTGGGTCACGCCCAGGCGTTGCGACAGAAGGGTCGCAACCAGATTGCCGTCCGAGTAGTTGCCGACGATCAAGTCGGGACGCCCGCCCAGTTCGGCGAGCAACTCGCGCTCCGCGTCCAGGGTATAGCGCTCCAGATAAGGCCAGACCTCGAACCGGGAAATCCAGTGCGTCACGATCTCGCCGGACACGTTGCGGAAAGGTACCCTGAGTATCCGGGCGTTGCACGTCCCGGAAATGGGCTCGAGACGCTGGTCGCAGCTGGTCCCCTCCGCCTGCGGTATCAACCGCGTCACCACCACGATTTGCGGCTCGATGTCGAGCCCCTGCTCGAACAGGCGGGAACGCATTTCGGTCTCCAGGGCGCGCACCTGATCGAGGATGTAGACCACCTGCCCGCCGGTGTCGGGACGGCCGAGCACATTGGCCTGACCGAAATAGCCGTGCGGCGAAATGATCGCCAGCGAGAAGACCATGGGCAAACGCGCGAGAAAAGTTTCCAATCCTCTCGGATCGGGCGCCTCGAGGAGATCCTGAAGCAGGCTCATGGTGTCGCGGATGCGAGAGACCTCGCGCCCCCAGCCGGTCTCGAACCCTAGGGCGCGCAAGGCCGCCGCCACTTCCTCCCAGGTCGCCGAAGGCTCGTGGCCGGCGAGCATGTCGTCGGCCTGGCGCAAGGCCCTGCGCAAGTCGCGAACGCTCCTGATCTGCTCGTTGAGCATCAGGGTCTGGCCACGGAACGAGTGAATGCTCAGAAAATTCAAGATGCGTTCGCCGCCCTCGCCCAATTCGTCGAACAGTTGCCGGGACAGATGTTTGTTCAAGAACTCCACGCCGCGGCCTATCGATCTCGCCTCCTGGAGCTTTGGAAACTCGCGGGAGAACGGCCCGAAATCGATTTCCAGCAGCCATTCGTCTATATCGTGCTGCCTCGTCGCCAAGCCTTCCTTGAAACGCAGAAAGTCCCGCACCGTCACCTCCTCGACCGTCAGCCCTTCGAGCGCGATGCGCACATAGCGCCAGGTGGCGATGCGAAGCCGGATGGCAAGATAGACCCAGGCGTCGTTAAGGGCGGCCTCCTGAGTAAAGCGTATGGTTTTCGCCAAGGGCGTTTGCTTTAGCCCCTCGGGCGCATCTTCCGCGGTGCAAACGTCGGCGAAAGCGTCGCAGAGATCGGAACGCTGCAAAAAACCGCGCTCCAGTTTTCGAATTTGATGGAGCACCCGATGGCCCACGGTGGGGCTGGCGTCCAGAAACGCGCGCAATTGCACGATCAAATCGTCGCCCCGCGTTTTTTCAGTCATAAGCGTTTCCACTGATCCGGTCTCTTTTATTTTGATGTCAAATAATTATTCAGCTTGCACTTCCTGTCAATTCTGGAGCCTCGTCCGCACCCACCATATCATTAACATATGGTTATCTTGTCATCCGCAATCAACGAGGTTGACAAATCCCAACAAACATTTTGAAATCAAATTATGAGCCATCATCAGAAATCGATCCAACTCGGTGCGGGAGATCATTCATGAAAGCAGTCATTCTTGCCGGGGGTCAGGGAGTACGGCTAAGACCCATTACCGAGAACATACCGAAACCGATGGTCACCGTGCTGGGCAAGCCGATCATGGAGCACATCGCGCGGCATCTCTGCTCGTACGGTTTCACCGATTTGCTGGCAACACTGCATTACCGGCCCCGCGCCATCCGCGACCATTTCGGAGACGGCGGCGATTTCGGCGTGAACCTGCACTACACCCTGGAACACAAGCCGCTGGGAACGGCCGGCTCGGTCAAGCTCGGCGCGGATTTCCTCGACGAGACGTTTCTCGTCATCGCCGGCGATGCGCTGACGGATTTCGATCTCGAAGCCTTTTGGGCCTTTCACAAGGCCAAGGGCGCAAAAGTCAGCCTGTGCCTGAAACGGGTGTCGGACCCCGGCGAGTTCGGCGTCGTCGTAACCGGCGAGGACGACCGCGTGGTCCGTTTCCTGGAAAAACCAGGCCTCAGCGAATTGTGCAGCGACACCGTCAACACCGGCATTTACCTCATAGAACCGGAAATCCTGGAGGCGATACCCGAGGACATTCCATACGATTTCGCCAGCGACCTTTTTCCGAAACTCCTGGAACAGGAGATTCCGTTGTTCGCCTATGTCGCGGAAGGTTACTGGAGCGATATCGGCACCCTGGATCAGCTCAAGCAGTCGCACTGGGACCTGCTCGACGGAAAGGTCCGTCTGCCGCTCGGCGGAAATCTCATCGGAGAACGGATATGGCTTGGCGACGGCGCGCGGATCGCCAAGGACGCGGAGCTCGGCTCGCCCTGCTGGATAGGCGACAACGTACGGATCCGATCCGGCGTCAAGATCGGCGCGTATTCCGTCATCGCGCCGGACGTCGAAATCGACGCGAGGGCGACCGTCAACCGCAGCATCGTCATGAAAAACTCGTTCGTCGGCGAGTCGAGCGACCTGCGCAACTGCATCGTCGGCGGCAGCACCGTCATCGAGGCCCGCTGCGAGATCGGCGACGACGCGATCATCGGCTCCCGCTGCCATCTCGGACGCCAGGTCGTGGTCATACCCGGCGTTTCGATCTGGCCCGACAAGGAAATCAACAGCAACACGACGATACGCGAAAACCTGGTCTGGGAATCGCTGCTGCGTCCTTCGATTTTCGGATCGCGCGGCGTCAGCGGCCTGGCCAATCTCCACATCACGCCGGAATATGCGGCGGCGCTGGGCAAGGCCTTCGGCAGCTGGATTCAGCGCGGCGCCCGAGTGGCGGTCGCCCGCGATGCGCACCCATTCTCCCGGCTGATCAAGCGGGCGTTCATCTCCGGTCTTCTGGCGGTGGGCGTCAATATCGACGACCTGGAAGAGGCCAGCCTGCCGGAGACGCGCTTCATCACCTGCTTCGGCCGCCATTTGAGCGGCGGCGTCCATATCCGCATTTCGGACGAGCACCCCAGCGTGGCCGTCATCGAGCTTTTCGACACCGACGGTTTGCCTTTGCTGCGCAGCGCGCGCCGCAAGATCGAAGCGATGTTCTACCGGGCCGAGTTTCCCAAGGTGTCCATCGAGAACGTCGGTAACCTGACTTATCCCGGCCGCGTCGACGAACGATATGCCGAACACCTTCGCCAGCATCTCAGCCGATCCGCCACCCAACCCTGGGTCGATCGCGTACTCCATTACTGCCGGGAAGGCAATCTGGCGCGGATACTCGGCGACCTGCTCGGCAGCAACGGCTTGCATCATCTCGAGAGCGAATGTAGAGAAAATTCGGATGTCTCCGCCATACCCTACGAACCGATCGCGGAGATCGCCAGGCTCAACCGGAAGATCGCCCTGATCATCGAGCGAAGCGGCGAACAACTGACCTTGGTCGACGAATTGGGAACGATACACCGGGCGGAACGGACGCAGGAGCTCCTGACCGCAGCCTTCATCATCGGCGCTCCGCCCGAGGAGCCGGTCTTCCTGCCGCCCGATCATCCGAAATTTCTGGCCGAGCTGGCGGACGCCAGAGTGCGGCGACTGATCATTACGCACAAGGAGCCGGCGGCCCAACTGAATGCCGTCAAGAAAGCCATGCAATCCGAAGGCGTTTGGCTGCATTTCGTCCACTTCTATCTCGGCTATGGCGCGGTTGCGGCGTCTCTTCGGCTGCTCGAATTCCTCGGCAGGGAACACCTGACCCTGCACGATTTCGAGCGCCAGATCCCGATCAGCCATTGCCGGCGCCTGATTCTACACTGTCCCTGGGATCACATCGGGCGCGTGATGCGCGAACTGAGTCAACGACCGGAAGCGCGCATGAATGCCGCCCCCGAAGGCGTGCGGCTCGATCTGGACGGCGATTGGGTTTACGTATTGCCGAGCGCGGACGCCCCGCAATTGGAAATCAGCATGGAAGCGTCCAACACCGCGCGGCTCGTGCAACTGGAACAAGAGGTCAGCCAGCGCGTACGGAGTCTGATTCCATGAGCGCGGGCGTTCCGTTCTTATTCGCGTCCGACCTGGACGGCACGCTGCTGCCCAATACCGGCAAACTTCCGGACTCCGGCTGCCTGGAGCGGACCCAGGCGCTTCTTCGGACTCTGATCGAAGCCGACTGCCCTGTCTGCGTCGTCAGCGGACGCTATCTGGCTCTGGCCAAGCAAGGGCAGGCCGTGTTCCGGCTGCCGCAGCCGACCTGGTGGATCTGCAACGTCGGCACCGAGGTTTACGATCAGACGGGCGCGCAGGATCGCGAATGGCAAAGCCGGCTCGGACCGCCGCTAGACCGCGAAGCCTTGCGCCGGTCGCTTTACAGGATCTCGCGCCTGGCGCCTCAGGAGCCGCAAAAGCAAGGACCGCACAAGTTCAGCTTCTATTACCCGGAGCCCGTCAGCCGGGAGCTGCTGGCGGAAATCATGTATCGGGTCCGGGCGGTGAGAAACGATTTGCAGATGATTTCCAGCATCGAGGAATCCTCCGGACGGGCTTTGCTCGACATCATTCCCGCCAATGCCGGGAAATCCCACGCCTTGTGGCACGTCGCCGAGCGCTATGGCTTGGCCGGCGACCGCATCTTCTTCGCGGGCGATTCCGGGAACGATCTCGACGCGCTGCTCTCGGGCGTGTGCGGCGTTCTGGTCGGCAATACTCCGGCAGACGTCCGGGCTCAGGCTTCCGAGCAGCAAAAGCGTAACGATAGCGCCCGATTGTTTATCGCCGACGCGTTCTACGGCGACGGCATCATCCAAGGACTTCGCCACTACGGATTATGGCCGCTCGCTGCGAGCGGCTCGAAGGCCAAACGAGACACCCAGCGGTAGCAGCGATGCGGATTGCCTTCTTCTGCCCCCATAGCGACCCCCTGGCCGTAACCGGCGAACCGGATGCGGGCGGACAATGCATTTACGAGGCTCGCGTGGCGGAACAGCTCGCCCGCCAGGGACACGAGGTTCGGGTCTACACCCGCCGCTGGGGCGGGAAAGCGGTGCGCCAGGACATTTGCGACGGCGCCACGATCTTCCGCTATCCGATGGGGCCGG
The DNA here is from genome assembly GCF_002005105.1 of Methylocaldum sp. 14B. Lineage (GTDB taxonomy): Bacteria > Pseudomonadota > Gammaproteobacteria > Methylococcales > Methylococcaceae > Methylocaldum. The sequence continues at coordinate 93,763 of NZ_MSCV01000018.1, forward strand.
ATGGCTTTCTCCGCAAGGAGGACATGGGCCCCCATCTCGCGGAATTCGTCGAGCATACGCTATTCAGGCAGACCACCTGGCTGAGGCATGCCGATGCCATCCACGGCCACTATTGGGACGGCGGCGCAAGCGCGCTCATGGCGAGTCTCGCTCTCGGCAAGCCCTTGCTGTTTACCAGCCACTCCCTGGGGCTCCTGAAACGGGACCGCGTACCCGATCCCACCCCGGACGGCTCGAAGTTCCGCTACGATGTTCGAATCCGCGCGGAAAAAAAGATCCTGGACGCGGCCGATGCCGTCATCGCGCTCAGCCGGACCGAGCGGGACGCGTTGACGGGGCGCTACGGAGCAAGCGCCGAGAAGGTCCGCATCGTTCCGGGAGGCGTGGACACGGAAGTATTCCACCTGTGCCTGGAAAAGACGAAGCTTCAACGCCAGCTCGGCTTCAGCTCCGACTACCTGCTGTTTACGGTCGGCCGGCTCGATCCCCGCAAAGGCTTTCTCGAGCTGATCGAGGCCATTCCCCAGGTCGTCAAAACCCTGCGGGAAACCGGCAAAACCGTGACTTTCCTGATTCCGATCGGCCCGGAAAAGCCCTCGCCCGACGAATCGGCCTATCGCGACGCCCTGCTCGGGCGGGCGAACGAGCTTCGGATCGCGGACGCCATCCATTGGTTTCACCGCCTGACCGATCAGGAACTGTTTCAGTATTACGCGGCGGCCGACCTGTTCCTCTGCCCTTCCCCTTATGAGCCTTTCGGGCTGGTGCTGGTCGAGGCCTTCGCTTCCGGAACCCCGGTGATCGCCACGCCACACGGCGGACCCACCGATATCGTTACACCCGGCGTGAACGGTTATCTGGCCGATCCCGCGGACCCTCCCGCATTCGCCGCCCGCATTCTCGACGCCCTCTTGGCACCCGAGAACGAACGCCGCCGCATGCGCGCCGCCGCGGCCGAAAGAGCCCGGACCCGCTACGCCTGGCCGTCGGTCGCGTCCGCCATAGCGGACGTTTATCGCTCGATTCGGGACGACGCCCATGCCTTACGTTGACAGCCAAGGCGTTCGCATCCATTACCAGGCGGAAGGCGAAGGACCGCCGCTGGTGCTGCACCACGGATTTACCAGCAGTTCCGAGGCGTGGCGCCAGTTCGGGTATGTCCGGGCACTGTGCCGCGATAACCGGTGCATTCTGCTCGACGCCCGCGGCCACGGCGCCAGCGACAAGCCGCACGACCCGGCTGCCTATGCGCTGCCGAACCGGGTGGCGGACGTCGTCGCCGTGCTCGATGCCTTAAAGATCCCGAAAGCGAACTTCCTCGGCTTTTCGATGGGCGGCTGGATTGGCTTCGGCATGGCGAAATACGCGCCCGAACGCGTCGACGCCCTGCTCGTCGTCGGAGCGCATCCCTATGCCGACCAAAGCTGGGACGCCTTCCGGCACATCGACGGCGCGGACCCCGGAGCTTTCCTCACCGCTCTCGAGTCCGTCCTGGAACAGCGCATCCCGCCGGAACTGAGGCCACTTGTGCTGGCCAACGACCTGCGGGCGCTCGCGGCCGCTGCGCAAGAGCGGCCGGCACTGGAAGACGTCCTCCCGACCATGGCCATGCCGTGCCTGCTCCTCGTCGGGGAGGAAGATGCGAGATATCCGGCCGTCCGGGAATGCGCCAAACACATCGCTCACGCCGCCTTCGTCCCGTTGCCCGGTCTCAAGCATACCGAAAGCTTCGTCCGCAGCGATCTCGTTCTTCCGCATATCAAACGGTTTTTGGAAACTGAACGCGGCTTACCGACTCAAGAGTAACGCCACAAAAAACCTGAACTGCGACGGCAGGCCTCGAATCTGCCACGTGTGGCGGATGTAACCGTGACGCGAACTCCCCGCCCCATGCTCGTCCGTTCAATTACCGTAAAGCCATCGGCTCTTTTTTTGCGTCCTGCCTAATGCGAAAATGAGCGCCCGTTCAGATGAATATCGCTATAGGGCACCTCGAAAAACTTCGAGGTGCTCGTACGGGGCAGGGATGCCCCGTCGTTTTCAGCCGCGTAAGCAGTTGAAAACGTAAGCCAAGCCCAAACCGCGTTTGGGCTTGGCGAAGAGAAAAACCGCCGGGAAGGCGGTTTTTCGAGGTCCTCTATAGGGTTGATGAAGGTGATTACGACTTCGATGGGCGCGTCCAATGAGCCGAGGGAACGCCTCAAAATCCAAGATGTTTCAAGATGTGGGCTATAGGCTATAGTTCGGTCGCCGTCCGCAAGACATCCGAAACGGGTCTATGTGCGCGCACCCATTACGCCTCTGAAATAAAGCCGAACTGGATGGCCCCGCTCCAGATCCTCCACTTCTTCCTGTTCGCCCTCGGGCACTTTTGAAAAGCCATCCGGCGGGTGCGCCGCAACTTAGTGCCAAGTAGCTCCCGTGATGTTCAACTTTAATGCTTCCCTACCGCCCCGTGTCCCGGGCCGCGTTATCCCCGGCCTGGCCCCAATGCAGCCGGACATTGCACCGGCTTTCCCGCTCGCTGGCGGAACGCCGTACGTGATGCACCGAGGTTTCGGCGCACGGCGACCGCGTCCGGCCGGGGCGGACATGCTCGCGGTGCGGCCGGTCGCGCAGCTGTCCACCCGGCGTTGCCAGCCGCAACCCTATCCGCTGAAACGGCAGGAGGGAAAAGCATGAGCACGGCTGAGCGCGATATACCGGCATCGCGCCCCGACTTCCAGGTCCTTTTCCAGTCCGTCCCGGCCTGTATTTTGGTGCTGGCACCCGACAGCCCGTATTTCACCATCCTGGCGGCCAGCGACGCCTATCTGCGGGCAACCAAGAAGCGGCGCGAGGAGATCGTGGGACGGCCGGTCTTCGAAGTCTTCCCCGACAATCCCGACAGTCCCTTCGGGCCGGAAGCGAACAGCCGGGCCTCGTTTGAACGGGTGCTGCGGCACCGCCTCCCCGACGCCCAGGCCATGCGGCAGCACGATATCCGCAGGCCCGAACAGGGCGGCGGGTTCGAGGGCCGTTTCTCGAAATCCTCGAACACGCCGGTGCTCGATGAAAATGGCGATGTTCTCTATATCATTCACCACGTCGAAGATGTAGCCGAGCCAGTCCGGGCGGAACAAGAACCTCGAGCCGAGACGTCGCCCGTCGACGCCGGGGGAAGGGAAACCGGGGCCGAGGCCCGCTCGGATGCGGCGCGCATCCGGCGTGAGGCCGACGCCGCCCGCGAGCGCGAGGAGTGTTATTCCGCCATCTTCGACAAGACCCCCTTCGGCATGGCGCTGACGAAGATGCCCGAACGGACCCTCGTAGCCGTCAACGACGCGTTTCTGAAGCTCTTCGAGTGCAACCGGGAAGACGTGCTGGGAAAAAACACCGGAAACCTGGGCATCCCGGACCCATGCTTACGGAGCCGGATAGCCGCCGAACTCCGGCAGCGCGCGGCAGTGCGCGACCTGGAAATCACGCACAAGTCCAGATCCGGAGCGAGGCTCGTTCTGTCGCTCAACGTTGATTGGGTCGGCATCGGCGGCCAAACGCTTCTCCTCAGCACGATCCAGGACATCACTGAACGCAAGCAGGTCGAGGAGTCGTTGCGGCGGGAGCAAAGCCTGCTGGATAGTGTCCTGCGGGCCACCGATGTGATGCTGGTCTTTCTCGATCGGCAGTTCAACTTCGTCTGGGTCAATCCGGCCTATGCCGAAACCTGCCGGATGAGACCGGAGGACATGGTGGGCAACAACCATTTCGCCTTGTATCCCAACGCGGAAAACGAGGCGATCTTCCGAAAAGTCCGGGATTCCGGCGATGCGGTGTTTTACAAGGACAGGCCCTTCGTTTTCCCCGATCAGCCCGAACGCGGCACCACCTATTGGGACTGGAGCCTGACGCCCGTCAAGGGTAACGACGGAGCGACTGCGGGCCTCGTCTTTTCGCTGCGCGAGACGACGAAATTCAAGCGGGCTCAGGAAGCATTTTGCCAGAACGAAGAGCGTTTCCGCGCTCTGGTGATGGCCAGTTCCCAGACGATCTATCGCATGAGCTCGGATTGGACCGAGATGTATCAGCTTTACGGCCGGGATTTCCTCGCCGACACGGAAGAGCCGAGCCGCACCTGGCTTCAGAAGTACATTCCCTCGGACGATCAACCGCAGGTCGTCGCCGCCATCGGTGAAGCCATCCGGACCAAGAGCATTTTTGAGCTCGAGCATCGCGTCCGACGAGCGGACGGCAGCTTGGGATGGACGTTTTCGCGTGCAGTTCCGCTGATGAGTGCGGATGGCGATATCGTCGAATGGTTCGGTGCCGCCAGCAATATCACCGAGCGCAAACAAGCCGAGGAAGCATTGCGCGAGAACCGGGCCCAGCTCGAGGCGGAATTGCAGGACACTCGGCTCCTGCAGAGCATCAGCGCAGCGCTTCTTCACGAGGACGACATCCAGGCCCTCTACGAAAAAATCATCGATGCGGCGGCGCACATCATGCACTCGGAATACGCGAGCATGCAGATGCTCTACCCCGAGCGCGGCCGCGGCGGCGAGCTTCGGCTGCTGGCGTTCCGCGGGTTCAATCCGCAAGCGGCAAAGTTCTGGGAGTGGGTAAGCGCTGACTCCTCGGATTCGACATGCGGCGCGGCCTTGCGCACGGGCCGGCGCGTCATCGCGCCGGATCTGGAGGGCTGCGATTTCATGCAGGGCACCGAGGATCTCACGATATATCTGCAAACCGGAATTCATGCCTGCCAGACGACGCCCCTGTTCTCGCGGAGCGGCAAGCTGGTGGGCATGATTTCCACGCACTGGCGCCGCCCGCACCAGCCGTCCGAGCGGGATTTGCGCCTGTTGGATATTCTCGCCCGGCAAGCCGCCGATCTCATCGATCGCAAGCGGGCCGAGGAAGCGTTGCGCGAGAGCGAAGAGAAATACCGCACTCTGTTCGAGTGCATGGACGAGGGCTTCTGCACCATCGAAGTGTTGTTCGACGAAAGCGAGAGACCCGTGGATTACCGGTTCCTCATCGTCAATCCGGCTTTCGAGCGGCAGACCGGAATTCGGGACGCGGTCGGCCGGCGAATACGGGAAATCGCCCCTTTGCTGGAGGAACACTGGTTCGAGATTTTCGGAAAGATCGCGCTGACGGGCCAACCGATGCGCTTCGAAAGTTCCGCCGCGCAACTTCATCGCCATTACGACGTGTACGCGTTTCGGATTGGCGCGCCATCCGAAAGAAAAGTGGCGGTTCTTTTCAACGACATCACTCGGCGCAAACTGATTGAGGAGACCCTGCGCAAGGCCGACCGCCGCAAGGACGAGTTTCTGGCGATGCTGGCTCACGAGCTCAGAAACCCGCTGGCGCCGCTCCGCACCGGTCTGCACGTGCTGCGGAAGTCCGACGGCACGGGCCCTGCGACGGAACGCACCCAGACGCTGCTCACGATGATGGAACGGCAGGTGAATCATCTGGTCCGGCTGGTGGACGATCTCTTGGAGGTATCGCGCATCACTCAAGGCAAGATCGCCCTGAAAATGGAGCGGGTCGATCTGGCGACCATCATCGGCCATGCCGTCGAGACCAGTCAGGCACTCATCGAGGCCGGCAACCACACGCTTGAAGTTTCGCTCCCGCCGGAACCCGTGTGCCTCGACGCCGATCCGGTGCGGCTCACTCAGGTGTTGTCGAATCTCCTTAACAATGCCGCCAAGTACATGGCAGCGGGCGGACACGTTTGGCTCCTGGCGGAGCGGCAAGGGCCGGATGCCGTGGTGAGCATCCGCGACGAAGGCATCGGCATCTCGGCCGAAATGCTGCCTCATGTCTTCGATCTGTTCACCCAGGCGGACCGTTCCATCGACCGGTCGCAAGGCGGGCTCGGCCTCGGGCTGTCCCTAGTGCGCCACCTGGTCGAGTTGCACGGCGGTTCGGTCGAAGCGAGGAGCGAAGGCCCCGGCCTAGGCAGCGAGTTCGTCGTCCGCCTGCCGCTGGCCTGGACCCGACGCTGATCGCCCCTAACGGCGATGGTCAGAACGAAGACCGCCGCCGTGCTCGCATCGCTTTCAATAAGGATTTTTTTAGGGTGGGTTTAGGCCGCGAGGCCGTAACCCACCGAGCGGCCTCGAACCGGTGGGTTACGCGGAGCCTGTCCTGAGCCTGTCGAAGGGCCTGTCCCGAGCGAAGCCGAGGGGCTAACTCACCCTGCGATTAGAGCAGTTTCCATTCGTACGTGATGATTGATTGCAAATGGCCTTAGAGCATTTTCATACCTACTGTACGGGCACTCGCGAGTAGGTCGGGAATCCCTTCCCGACGGTGCAGTTGGGTCAACGGGTTCGTCGGCAAAGGATTGCCGACCTACATATCCGAATCCCTTACACCGATTCGGAAAACGCTCTAAGTACATTCAGGGAAGTCTTGCGGCATAGGCAACCTGCCGGACAACCCCGCCAATCAAGCCAATCTGTCGAGATTCCGCAAATATTTGCGGAATGTACTTAGTGTGGGAGCGGGCTTTAGCCCGCGATAATCGCTTCATCGCGGGCTAAAGCCCGCTCCCACAAGCCGTAAACCAATCCGACAGCCGCTCTAATGTTCACTTGAGTGTCGGATGGAATAAGCCTTGAAACGGCATTCCTCCGTATACTGTCCGAAACCCTTCAAGGAAAATCCATGCGCGAAATCGAAACGCTGATTGCCACATTATCGGGCTGGGTATGGGGACCACCCATGCTCGCCCTGTTGGTGGGAACCGGGCTGTACCTGACGATATTGCTGCGCGGCGTGCAGTTCCGCGCCCTGCCCCGAGCCTTTAGCCTTATCTTCGCGAAGGATCACGGCCACGCCGGCGATATCAGCCATTTCGCCGCGCTGATGACGGCGCTTGCGGCCACGGTAGGCATAGGCAACATCGTCGGTGTTGCCACGGCCATCACCCTCGGCGGTCCCGGCGCGGTGTTCTGGATGTGGCTGACGGGTCTGGTGGGCATGGCCACCAAGTATTCCGAGGCGGTGCTGGCGGTCAAGTACCGCGAAAAGGGAGAGTACGGCATGCGCGGCGGGCCGATGTACTATCTGGCCAAGGGTGCCGGCTTGCCTTGGCTGGGCAGACTGTTCGCGGTCTTTACCGCGCTGGCCACCTTCGGTATCGGCAACATGACGCAGGCCAATTCCACCGCCAGGATACTCGAAAGCACCTTTCACATTACTCCACTCACAACGGGCCTGGTGCTGATGGTACTGACGGCACTGGTGATCCTGGGCGGCGTCCGCTCCATCGGCCGGTTCACCTCGCTGCTGGTTCCGTTCATGATCGTCGGCTACATCGGCGCCGCGCTGGTGGTGCTGGTCCTCAATGCCGCCGAAATTCCGCATGCGCTGTACCTGATCTTTTACCACGCCTTCAATCCGATCGCGGCCGGTGGTGGCTTCGCGGGTGCCACCCTCGCCACCGCCATGCGTTACGGCATCGCACGCGGCGTGTTCTCCAACGAATCCGGACTCGGTTCGGCGCCCATCGCGGCAGCGGCCGCGCGCACCGACGGTCCGGTCAAGCAGGCGCTGGTGAGCATGACGCAAACCTTCATCGACACCCTGGTGGTGTGCACCATGACCGCCCTGGTGATCCTCACCGCGAACCCATGGATGCAAGACGTCAGTGCCGGAGAACTGACCAGCGCCAGCATGGCGGAAACGTTGGGCAGTACCGGGACCTTCATCGTCGCGCTCGCCACGGCGCTTTTCGCCTACTCCACCCTGATAGGCTGGAATTACTACGGCGAAAAAGCGGTGGAATACCTGTTCGGGCCGCGCTCCATCCGCATCTACCGCATCTTCTTCGTTGCCGCCGTAATCGTTGGCGCCACCACCAGCCTGGAATTCGTCTGGAACTTCTCCGACCTGATGAACGGCATGATGGCCATTCCCAACCTGATCGGCCTCCTATTGCTGTCGAAAGTCATCAAGGCAGAAACCAACCGCTATTTCAAACAGGAAAGCCGGCCTGAGAGTAGCGCGGCGCCTGAAACAGCCGCCAGGTCTTCGCCTAAGGCGCGACGGTCTGCTCGGGCAACATCGGGAGATCCCCGCACCTGACCGAACGGCGGCTCGCAAGTTTCGCCCAAAGCGGTCAACGAGCAAGAACGGCCGATCAGACCTGAATGTGGCCTCGCCGCCACCGGTATTTGCCGGTCCGCAGGAATTGGCCGAGTGCCGGCAGATTACGATGAGATTGATCAATGCGCGGCGTTCGACCTTATGCAAACCTTTGCCTTTGCATAATCGTCCAAATGCGTGGGAGAAGACCTGATGTTGATCGCGTCATTAACCTTAATAGGTATTGTCGTTACCCGTGTTGCAAAATCGGTAACGCGTCTTTCGATCCATCGTTCAAGAAAGGCCTCGGACGGCCATCTACAGAGTCTTGCGCCTTCGCCGATATCGAGACGCCGCAAAGCCAATCAGCGCTAGGCCCGATGCGATACCGAACAGGCTTACGATTCGTGTCGTCAAGCGCTCTACGCCGGAGTCGGCGCCGACATTGAGCGGGATTCTCAGTATGTCTTGTTCCGGAACGGCATCTGTTCCACCCTTGATCAGGTAGATCGCGTAATACCCATTCGTATCAAGGTCAAAATGCGATTCGATGACACCTTTGGAATAAGTTTTGGCGAGAACCTCCGATATGGTGCGCAGATCCTTGAAGTTTTCAGCATCGCTTTCATCGCCGCCCGTAAACTCCTGTTCGACGATCCGGATGCCGATAGGCATGCTCCTCGGTTCGTTACCGACCAGATCCGCTGTAAAAAACACCTTGCCGGGTGTTGGTATATCTTGGCAGTACGAGCGGAATAACTCTTTCGTTAATCTTGCATCCTGGTTTTCGTCGGACGGCTGGAGATGCACGCTGAAATAGACAGACGCTCGGCCGGGGCGTGGCGTCGAGAAAGGACTCCCGACCTACAGGGTGCTACAGTCGTAGGTCGGCAATCCTTTGCCGACGAACCCGTTGGCCCAACTGTACCGTCGGAAAAGGATTTCCGACCTACTCGCAAGTACCCGTACAGTAGGTATGAAAATGCTCGAGCGGGGAGCTCCCCAGGTGGTCGGAAATGATGTGATAGGCGTGGCCGCCCCGGATGAGGTACGCCGGTACGTTGCCCTTATCGGCATAGACGAAGGCGCTGACGATCTGGTTCTCACCGTCCAGTTCGGCGATCGGGCGGAGCCTGTCCTGGTAGAGGAAGCCTTGGACCGGAGTCCCGTTCACCTGCTTGCCGATGCGCCGGTGTTGGCCGTCGATCCGGTAGTCGATCACCGTGCCGGCTGGCAGGGTGACGTGCCTTAAGTTGCCGAACAGGTCATAGGTGAAGCCAGTGACCAGCCCGCCCACCGTTTTCGATGTCAAGTCGCCGTTGGCAGTGTAGGTATAAGTTCGCGATCGATGCCTATGCGGAGTTTAATCGAAGGGCACTTCGTGGCTCACCGCATTCAATGCAGATTCTTCTGACCAGTGATTTTAAACTCCGGCAAATCTTCTAAACATTCCGTAACGATAAATACCGAAAGATCCGGAATGTTAATTGTATATTGCTTCTCAGAATTCCTATTATTTTTTTTAAGAATAGCATCAAATCCGAACACCTGAACACGAGCATAAGGGTTATGGCTTGGCTCCTTTTCAAGCATAACCATTACATCGTTAGCTTTTCTGACCATTGAAGGACCAAGCTCAGAAAATATTACTTTCTTATTAGGTTCGCTGACCTTCTCGAAAACATAAATAACTTCATCAACCGCTTCGTCAGCATTAATAGCAGGAAAAATACCGTAAATAAATCCGCGTTTCGAGCTCTTTTCCTTTGAATATGAGACTACCCAGTTTTTTGGACGATTAACAATAGCACTTCCAACGAAAATCGTGTCATATATCCTCAAATATTTCTGGACAAATAAAGCACTCCTGTCGATGTCAAACGATGCCAACGAAATTATGCACACTGCGACAAGAAGAACGAAACTCCGCCGAATTTTCATAGAGCAAGAAATTTGGTTGCGATCTTTAAGGGTCTTTGAATGTTGGGACGGGGTCAGCAAGAGCTCCTCCAGCATATGTCCCAGGAACCTGTGCGCCTTTCAGCGCAGCGTCTGCTGCTGATTTCGTCAGGTCCTTAATCGCATCAGAGGTTGCATTTGGGCAATAATTCTTCGGGATTGGTTTGCCCGCTAGAATGTTGCTCATCACTTCATCGTCGTCACGTTTAGCCTTCTTCACGCGTTCCGCGTCTCGCATACCTTCTGAGTACGCGTCGATAAAATCATAAATTGCTTTTCCAGCAGCAATAACAACGACAGCGGCCGCTATTTGCTGAAAAAGTTGCCCATCCGAGTCGATCCAATTCACCGGGTCATTCAAGACATATCCGTATAAGTTAGTGTCCCCGCCGGCAAACCTTATCGGATCCTTCGTCGTCCAGCGCCCCGTCTCCGGATCATAATCCCGCGCGCCGAAACGGACCAGGCCGGTGTCGCGATCGTAGAGGCCGCCGGCATAGCCGAAGGGCTGGAAGCCGGGGTTCGTGTCGAGGATGACCTGGCCCCAAGGGTCGTAGTCCAGCCGCTGCATCACGGTGCCGTCGGCCGTGTTAACGACGAGCCGGGGGCTACCGAGGTGATCCGTGAGGATCCGGTAGGTGTTACCGCCCCGGATCAGGTAGGCCGGCACGTTGGCCTTATCGGCATAGACAAAGCGGCTGACGATCTGGTTCTGGCCATGCAGTTCCGCGATCGGGCGGAGCCTGTCCTGGTAGAGGAAGCCTTGGACCGGAGTCCCGTTCACCTGCTTGCCGATGCGCCGGTGTTGGCCGTCGATCCGGTAGTCGATCACCGTGCCGCCCGGCTGGGTCACCTGCCTTAAGTTACCGAAACCGTCATAGCGGAAGCCGGTGACTTGCCCGCCCACCGTTTTCGATGTCAAGTCGCCGTGGGCGGTGTAGGCGTAGGCGGCTCCGTTGTAGCTCGTGAGCCGGTCCTGGGCGTCGTAGGTGGCGACTTCGACACCGTTGACGGTGGTCCGGTTGCCGTTGGCGTCATAGCCGTAGGTGGCCTGGACGGCTCCGTTCTGCCTGACTTCAGCTCGTGTAGATACCGTATTAGCGTCAGCGTAATGCGCCGAATGGACCGCTCTCATACGGCGGAAGGGTTATCCGGGCGCTCCCCGGACAACCGTTTGCGATTGGGATACGCGAGTACGCTATTTCGCCCTACGCGGGCTAACCCTTTTACGGGTTGATTACGCTCGTTGCAATAGCTTTTATAGTCTGCTGTTGTTGTGTTTTGAACTCATCAAAATTGTCTTGACTTCCGTGATACTCAACTAAAATCTTGCTTGCTTGCACTTTGCAAAATACGTGGAACTGCCGATTATCCAAAGTCTCTGAAGTACCTTCGAACTGAATGCATGTTACAGGCACGCCATTCTCAATATAGGAGTATTTCTTATAGTTCTCGCAGTTTATTCTTGCACACAACTTACTTAATGCTTCTGATAATCGGTCAATATCAAATTTTGCATCTCCAATCATAATATAGCTTTCATTAGGGAAGGTTGTTTTAGATGTGTCAAATTTACCGATTAATATAGGCTGATCATTCGAAATTGAAAATAAAGATGAATCAGTATTTGGGAAAACAAAATAATCATCATCGACAAATAGCTTTATGTTACGCCAACAAATCTCTTTTCCTATCCACATTTTCCAACCATATCTTAAGATATGGTTGGAAAAGTAGTTAACTAGAAACGCGACCCCAATTACGATCAAAACCTTAGCGATAGAATTCGAGTTAATTGTCATGCTCATTAATTAATTGCTTAGATTAAGGGCAGCGCTTTGAGGCTATCTTTGGCAATTTGTTACCGAAATTGAATTCAAGCTTCTTGCTAGCAACACCGAATTCTGATGCATCTTTTGCTAGCTGCTTTGTGGCATCTTGGTATTTATCGTCTGCTTTTTCAGCATTGTTTGGCTCCCCTTTTAATAACTTATCTAGCTCTTGATGTCTTTGTTTCCCTGCGTCATTTGCTTTCTTTGCTGCATTTTGTGCGGTCATAAGATTATCTATGACGTTATAAATTGCATAGCCAGTAGCAATAATACCAATGGCTGCCGCTGGGGATAATGTGCCTTCGGCATCAATAGAATTTATCGGATCATTCAATACATATCCGTATAGGTTGGTGTCCCCACCGGCAAACCGAATCGGATCCTTCGCCGTCCAGCGCCCCGTCTCCGGATCATAATCCCTTGCGCCGAAGCGGACCAGGCCGGTGTCGCGGTCGTAGAGGCCGCCGGCAAAGCCGAAGGGCTGGAAGCCCGGGTTCGTATCGAGGATGATCTGGCCCCAGGCGTCGTAGTCGAGCCGCTGCATCACGGTGCCGTCTGCGGTGTGGACGACCAGTCGGGGGCTGCCGAGGTGATCGGAAATAATCCGGTAGGTGTGGCCGTCCCGGATCAAATACGCCGGCACGTGGCTCTTATCGGCATAGACGAAACGGCTGACGATCTGGTTCTGGCCATGCAGTTCCGCGATCGGGCGGAGCCCGTCCTGGTAAAGGAAGCCTTGGACCCGAGTGCCGTTCACCTGCTTGCCGATGCGCCGGTTGCGCCCGTCGATCCGGTAGTCGATCACCGTACCGTCCGGCAGGGTCACCTGCCGTAAGTTCCCGAACACGTCATAGCTGAAGCCGGTGACCTGCCCGCCCACCGTTTTCGATTTCAAGTCGCCGTTGGCGGTGTAGGCATAGCCCGCGTAGGATGTGCCGACGAAGGAGGCGCATCGATCGTGAACTCGAACGATGCGGTTCCTGCGTCACCGCATCCTACGCGGGCTTCATGGCGCTTGACCCGTATAACAGTATCTACGCCGGCTTATCGGCATAGACGAAGCGGCTGACAACTTGGTTCTGGCCGTTGAGTTCCGCGACCGATGCGCTTCGTGCCTCAGCGCAACCTATGCGGGCTGTTCCAGTAGTTGACGCAACTTGAAAAGAGCTTCATTTACAACCTTTTCGCTAATGGAGTCCAGAACACCATTATTTTTTTCAAGCGCATATGACCATGCCGACTCCAAATCTGAGATACAACTTGTAAATTGATGCTCCCAATCTGACTCCACTTTCGATAGTGCATCTCTCAAAAAAATAAGATCACCTATCAAAGCGCTCAAGCCAATTGTCCCTTTGGTATAGGAGTCAATCTGCTTATGCATTAATGCTAATTGCCGGATATCGTGTTCATTCACAGCTATCGCTTCCCTGGAATTACGGTAACAACGTCATTACCCTCAACTATTACGGTGATGTTATTGTCTGAGTTGTAAATTCTCGTTCGATCGGGAATAGGATCTGGCGAACGTTGGCCATTCTTAATTGTGTCTTCAATAACTGATGGTGTTAAACCACGATTCTGCATCTGATCTAGTGCATGTCCGCAATACCGGCGACCATTGACAACTGCATCCGGATTACGAGTTTGTTGATATGGAGCATTTTGTAACGGAAATCCATTTCTACCGCTTGGCGCACTTGCAGGGGGCGCAAATTTAGCTCCCCCTAAACCGGCGCCAAAACCACTGCCGCCACCACCGCCACCCCCACCTCCCGGACCGAATGGGCCAAAAGGGCTGGCAGGATCGGTGTTAACAAGCCCTAAAGGATCAACCCAATTGATCGGATCATTCAGAACATAGGCATAGAGATTACTATCGCCGCCGCGGAACCGTATCGGATCCTTCGCCGTCCAGCGCCCCGTCTCCGGATCATAATCCCGCGCACCGAAGCGGACCAGGCCGGTGTCGCGGTCGTAGAGGCCGCCGGCAAAGCCGAAGGGCTGGAAGCCCGGGTTCGTATCGAGGATGATCTGGCCCCAGGCGTCGTAGTCGAGCCGCTGCATCACGGTGCCGTCTGCGGTGTGGACGACCAGTCGGGGGCTGCCGAGGTGATCGGAAATAATCCGGTAGGTGTGGCCGTCCCGGATCAAATACGCCGGCACGTGGCTCTTATCGGCATAGACGAAGCGGCTGACGATCTGGTTCTCACCGTCCAGCTCCGCGATCGGGCAGAGCCCGTCCTGGTAGAGGAAGCCTTGGACCGGAGTCCCGTTCACCTGCTTGCCTATGCGCCGGTGTTGGCCGTCGATCCGGTAGTCGATCACCGTGCCGTCCGGCAGGGTGACGTGTCTTAAGTAGCCGAACGCATCATAGCTGAAGGCGGTGACCTGGCCACCCACCGTTTTCGTTTACAGGTCGCTGTTGGCGTCATGACCGTAAGTTCGCGATCGATGCGGTTCGTGCCTCGGCGCATCCTATGCGAGCTGGCTCGCCAAATTGCACAGATCATTCCTCCCGAGCTCATATACATTGGCTCAGTTCGTGTAAAACTTCAGAGGCAGAGTGGGTAATGACACTCCACTCTTGGCTATCAAGTAAAACTTTTATATCAATATTTTCTATTGCCTCATAATCGAAACTATTTAGAAGATTTCTTAATCTATTGAGGCTTACTTTTTGTTGGCTTGTTAATCCAAATTGATCCGCATAGTTATCAATTAGGTTATCAAGATCGTAGTCATCAAAAATCTGGCAATAGATTTCATCTAACGAGGGAAAACAGATATTCTCATGAAGGACCCATGCTCTATACTGCTTTTCTGCATTTGCGATGTTACCAATGACTGATAAGATCCCTGAAATCCATTTTTCTCTGTCCATCATGGCAAAAACCCTCTTACGACCATTCTTCTCTTTGAATCATGGGAATGGGAATTTAAACTCGTTTATAGGAATGTGAGCTTCCGGGGAATTCGTATTAACGGGATTCCCATTAATATCGTAAGCTGTACCATCTTTCGTGTATTTGAAATATGGCTTCTGTTGAGCCGGATTTGGACTATTAGGATTTCCTGGCATAAATCGGAACCGCTCGTGAGGGTTGTTTGGATTAATGCATTGGAGTCCACCTCCCTTTTTGGTTGGCTTCAATATCCAATCAGGTGGCAGTCCAGCAGGGGGCTGAACCGGAAGCTCACCGTTTCCTAATTCATTGACGTGAAATAGTAAATCTAGCACTAGACTGCCCGGAGAGATCGGCAATTTTTCGCCTGCCAGCCCAAGAGCATCAATCCAATTTATCGGGTCATCCAGAACATAGGCATACAGATTCGCATCGCCTCCTTCGAACCGAATCGGATCCTTGGCCGTCCAGCGTCCTGTTTCCGGATCGTAATCCCTTGCGCCGAAGCGGACCAGGCCGGTGTCGCGGTCGTAGAGGCCGCCGGAAAAGCCGAACGGCTGGAAGCCGGGATTCGTGTCGAGGATGACTTGGCCCCAGGCGTCGTAGTCCAGCCGCTGGACGACGGTGCCGTCGACCGTGTTGACGACGAGCCTGGGACTCCCAAGGTGATCCGAGATGATCCGGTAGGTGCTGCCGCCCCGGATCAGGTAGGCCGGCACGTTGGCCTTATCGGCATAGACAAAGCGGCTGACGATCTGGTTCTGGCCATGCAGTTCCGCGATCGGGCGGAGCCCGTCCTGGTAGAGGAAACCTTGGACCAGGGTGCCGTTCACCGTTTTACCGATCCGTCGGTTGCGTCCGTCGATCAGGTAGTCGATCACCGTACCGCCCGGCAGGGTCACCTGCCGTAAGTTGCCGAACACATCATAGCTGAAGCCGGTGACCTGCCCGCCCACCGTTTTCGTTTTCAAGTCGCCGTTGGCGGTGTAGGCAAAGGCGGTCCCGTTGTAGATCGTGAGCCGGTCCTGGGTGTCGTAGCTGGCGACTTCGAGGCCATTGACGTGAGTCCGATTGCCGTTGGCGTCGTAACCGTAGGTGGCCTGGACGGTCCCGTTATGCTTAACTTCGGTGAGGCGACCCGCGAGGTCGTAAGTGTAGACGGTGGTGTCGATCTGGCCGTTGACGGTCTCGGTCTTTTGAGTGATCCGGCCGAGGGCATCTCGGGTGTAGCCAGTCGAAAAGACGGGGCTGCTGTCGACATTGGCCGTGTAGCCTTGCACCTCGCCGAAACCGCTGTAGGTGAGGCTGTCGGTCACCGTCCCGAGCGCCGTACCGGTCAAGAGACCGTTTTGGGCATGGCGAGTCAGGGTCAGGGCACCGGCGGAGGTCAGTAGACTATCGGCATCGTAGCCAAAACTGATCGGCGAGCCGTTAACCGAAACCGTCTTCACGCGGAAGTCGGTGTCGTAGGCGTAGCCGACCGTGCCGGCGATGGACCCGGTCCAGGCGGTTTGGGTGAGGAGCGCGCCGTCGTAGGCGTAGTTGAGCCCGAGGCTTCCCGGCGCGGTCAGGTTTTGGAGGCGCCCGGCCGCGTCGTAGGCGTAGGCGTACGTGGTCTCGCCCTGGGGCGCCGTCACCGTCTGGAGCCGTCCTCCCGCATCGTAGGCGAAGGTCACGGTCTCGCCGCCCGGCCGGGTGATCCGGGTGAGTTGCTTGTCCAGATTGTACTGGTAGCGGGTGGCCGGGTCCGTCGCCTCGACCGTGGGCGGGGTGTAGTGCTCGGTCAGGTCGAGGGGCGTGTAGTCGAAGAGGTGCGCGGGCTGGCCCGGCGGCAGGAGCGAGGTGAGATTGCCGTTGGCATCGTAGCCGAACTGCACGGACCGGCCGTCGGGCAGGGTTTTGAGGATCACTCGGCCGGCGAGGTCGTACTCGTAGCTCACCGTCCGACCGAGCGGATCGGTGACGGTGTGGAGCCAGCCTTGGCTCGGACCGTCGGCATAGTAGTCGTAATGTACCGTACGCGCATCCGAGCCTTGGCCCAGGATCACCTCCTGCAGGCGTCCGCGCACATCATAAGCGAACTGCTCCGGCTCCAGTCCCGGGATTTGGCGGCTCACCGGTCGGCCCCGATCGTTCACGACCGTGGTGAGGGTCCGTCCCACGGGAGAGGTGGCCGTGAAGATCCGGCTGAGGACGTCGAAGACCGTTCGGGAGGTTCGGCCGTTGACCGTTTGAGTCTCGCTGAACGTGGTGAGGCTCAGAAGATTGCCGGGATCGACCAGGGTGGCGGCGCGGTTCCGGGTCACCGTGGCCGTAAGGCCGCTCGGGGTTTTCACGGTAGTCGAGGTTGCCACCGGCGCTTGCATACCAAAGCGCGGATCGGGGCCCTCCAGGACCGTGGTGACGGTGTCGTCCGGAGCGGTGCCGATTTCCTCGCCGTTGGTTTGGAACAGGCGATCGAGCACCGTGCCGTCCGGATAGGTGTTGAGCTGCCGGCGATCGCCGGTCGCGAGATACTCCACCCCAAACGTGGTGGTCCGTCCCTCCGCCGTGGTCATGGCGGTGCTGAATCCGGAACTCCCTTCGGACCGGAGCAGCATCCAGCCGCCGCCCCCGGCGTTGACATCCTGGATCAACCGTCCCCGATCATCATAGGTAAAGGTATTCGTGTTCCCCTTCGGGGCGGTAAAGCCGGTGAGAAGGCCATCCGCGGTGTAGCTCATCGCGTGAGTTTCGCCGGCGGGATTCACAACCGTCGCGAGATAGCCGTTAGCATCTTGGGTCAAAGCGGTGCGCTGGCCATCCGGGGCGACAATGGCCGTGGGGTTGCCCGCTGCGTCTCGCTCAATGGTGGTCACATTACCGTCAACGTCCGTGACCGAAATCAGGCGCCCCGCGCTATCGTAGCCGAAGCGGTACAGCACCGCGCGAGTCAAGGCGTTCTCCGTCTTCAGATGACGCCCTTTCGAATCGAAGTAATACAGTTCGTTTCCGTCGGTCGACGGTATTAGCATGTTTTCGAGTCCGGCGTCAGGGAATGGCGGCGCTAGCTGTCGGATGCGACCGTTGTCGGTGTCAGCGATATAGAGCTTGCCATTGGGGGCCATGGCTATGCCTCGCGGGCCGGAAAGGTGTGAC
>NZ_MSCV01000019.1 GCF_002005105.1 Methylocaldum sp. 14B
TACCGCCAGCGATGCGGCGTGGGAAGTCTATCGTTTGTCCGACATCATCTACGATCCGGACAGCCGCTTTGCCGGTCTGTTGTTCTTCTTTGACGATGCGGGCGGCCGTCAGGTCACCCAGATCGACGCTCCGCTGATCCCGTCCTTCATGTAAGACCAAGGGGGCGCCGGGTCCCGGCGCCCTCGAGGCTTTACGACCGACGGTCGGCACTGAAAAGCCCTCCTTCTCTGAAGGAGGGCTTTTTTCTTTGTTTAGATCGGAGATTAATTCGGATCTCGGTGCGCTGTGTGCGGCCTAGAGAGCTTATGACGCGGAAGGTGGCTTATTTGGGCCCAGCTGATTATCCCTCTATATTATTATGAGGGCAGGGTGTTCCCCTTAAGACTATAGGTTCCTATATCTCGGTGGGTCATAGGTTTCGCATCGCTTGTGCCGGTTACCGGCTAAATGCTTCCGAATGATGCCCACGCTAGCGCCGAAAATGTACCAGCCGGTAATTTACCTAAATTTTACTCACTACAGAGCCAGAATGAACTGAAGACAACCTTCAACTCCTTTCCGGCTTCTAGTGATATAATTTATGCCGTTTTATCCATATCCATTGCTGGCGTAGCTCAGTCGGTAGAGCAGCTGATTTGTAATCAGCCGGTCGGGGGTTCGAATCCTCTCGCCAGCTCCATTTCGCTATCCATTGCCTTGAATCCGGGTATCGCTCAGCGGCTCTCGCGACGGATATCTAAGCGGCGTACGAATTCGCCGATGATGATTTGATAGAGTCTGTCACCGAGGACGTGATCCTCGATGCCGGCATCGATGTTCGGGTTATCGTTAATTTCGATCACGTAGACACCGTTCTCGGTTTGTTTGAGATCGACTCCGTAAAGACCGTCCCCGATCAGTTTGGCGATGGCCAGCGCGGTATCGACGACAGCGCTAGGGGTCTCTTCGATTGGTAAAGTCCGAAAGTTTCCCTCTACGGCCTTCCCGGACGACCGGTGCCTGACGACTTGCCAATGCGCACGAGACATGTAGTACTGGCAGGCGAACAAGGGTTGTCCATTGAGTATGCCCACTCTCCAGTCGAACGACGTATAAACGAATTCTTGGGCGAGGATCAGATCGGATTCCTTGAACAGTTTTTGCGAAAGTGTTCTAAATTCACGCTCGTCATCGGCTTTGTATACGCCCCGAGAAAACGAGCCGTCCGGGATCTTAAGGACGACGGGGTAGCCGATGTTGCCATTCATCGATTCGACGTGCCCCTTTTGGAGAATTTTGCTTTTCGGTGTGGGAATGTGGTGCGCGTCCATTAGTTCGGCCAAATAGACCTTGTTGGCGCACTTCAGGATGGAATCGGGATCATCTATGACCACCATGCCTTCAATCTGCGCTTTTCTCGCGAAGCGATAGGTGTAGTGATCAATATTGGTGGTTTCGCGAATAAATAGAGCGTCGTATTCCGCCAAGCGCTCGTAATCTCTCTTCTCGATCAGTTCGACATCGACCCCTTGTTTTTTTCCGGCTTTGACGAGCTTTTGCAAAGCGCCGGCATTGGAAGGCGGCATGTTCTCGGCGGGATTACGCAGCACCGCCAGATCATAGCGCGACGTGCTCCTGGCGCGGGGCCTCCGCCATGGTTTCGCGAGGTAGCTGTTCAGTCCGTCGATGAAAAGTTGCCGGTTCGGTTCGCACATCGAGCTCGTGAGGTGCATCGGCTTTACGGTGTCTATATGCCACTTGCCTTGATAGCGGAACTCGACTTTAAGCAACGGACATTGAAATAGATCGAAGATCTGCCGGGAAAGGTCCTGCATATTCGGATCTTCGCAGCGACCGAAAAAAATCGGAAGCTCGAAGGTCTCATCGATTTTGCTCTCGCGCTTCTTGAAGCGTTTCTGGATTATGCCGTTGAGATCCTCGATGTTAAGGCTGTAAATGGATTTACTGCTGAGGCTGGTGAGGGTTCTCACGGTTGGAATGACCCGATGGCTGCGCGGCTCCGCCAGCAAAGAGCAAAAATACCCCATGCTTAAGTAACGATAACTGCGGCACAAATTGATGACGCGGACATCCTTCGTTTTTAGGTACTCGGCCTTCGATAAATAATCGCAGGCTGCAACCACGGGCACGCGCGGATAGTCCGGCTGCCAGTCCTTTAGACTCTCGACAACGACGATGTGGACGGACATATCAGTGGCGCCGGCGCGACTTTGATTTGCGAAGGATCAGTACAGACTTTTGTCCGGTTTTTCCGTAGCGGGCCATGCGTTGAAAATCGGTCTTGAGAATGGGCATGTTGATGCAGTCGGTGGCTGTCTTTCCGGCTGAATAATCGACATAGGGATCGTGCACGTAAAAATAATGTTCGTCGAAGCCTGTCACCACGATCCAGTGGGGAAACTTTTCCTGATAAAGACGATAGGAACTGATCAGCACAACCGGTATGCCGCCTTGCTCCATTTTTTCCTGCAACTCATTGCAGTTGAGGGCGGCATACACGATCTTGACCGGTAGTCTTTTCAGTTCATCCAAAAAATCCTCCTGTACGACCTGCATCACCACCCGTTTCTCTGGATCACGTACCGAGGTAATGAAAAGCGCGCCTTCATCATTGACATAAACCTCGACATCGAACCCGCGGTGAAACGCCGAAAGCGCGAGTCCATAAGGCCCGCACCCGCCGTGCCCGGAGGTCATGAAAACAGTGGTCGATTCGCGCCATAGCCGCAACTCGAGTTTTCGGTCCAGCTCTACATCGGATTGCAGGGTCTTCATGGCCATCATCAGGGATGCCGGACCGCAGGTGAAATCGAGAGTCTGCTGGTAATACGGCACCCGAGCCAGTTCCGGATTCAAATGAGGTGCCAGCATTTTCTCGAACCGCAAGGCCGAGGCGTGGTCTTCGTAGTAGTCGGGAACGCTTTCCAGATAACGATAGCCGAGATTTTCAAACAGTTTGATCGAAGGTCGATTATCGCGCCGAACTTCGAGCCGCAAGGTCACGCATTCGCGGTCCAGGGCCAATTCTTCGGAGGCTATTACCAGAGTCCGGCCTATGCCCTGGCTGCGATACGGCGGGTCGACCGCGTAGGAATACAGGCGCGCCAGCGAGGTGCCGGTATGGAATAGCACCATCGAATATCCGCGAATCACCCCGTCATGATCATCCACGAGGGTCGCCGCATTCGCCTTGGTAAGGAGATACCGGAAGTTGCGCCGGGAAATACGGTCCGTATCGAAACATCGGTCTTCGATCCGAACGAGGGCGTCCAGATCGTCCAAGTTGGCTGCGCGAATCATCAACGGTAGTGGGGGATAGGTGTCGGAAAAGATACTAGGCAGTTGTATGCCGACATCTTACCCGAAAATAGGTGGGCATTGTGCTCGCGGGGTCAAGCGCGGGAACAAGCCTGCGCTTGTCTGATGCCGATCAGCGGAGCTTGCTCTCGATATCAATGCGTTCCCAAGGCAGTTCGGTGAATGACGCGCCCATGTGGCCGTGTGCCGGTAGCATCCGGTAAAACATCCCTTTGTATTGCGCGGGCAAGTAGCGAAGTCCGAATTTCCGGATGATCGCTCCTAGCCGGAAATCGATGCATTCTTCGAGTCTGTTCTTGATCGTATTTTCGTCGACGCTGCCGGTACCGAATGCCGACACTTGAATGCTGACCGGCCTGGACTGCCCGATCGTGTAGCTCAGCTGGACTTCGCATTCGTCGGCGAGCCCGGCCGCTACAACGTTTTTGGCGGCGTAGCGTGCGGCATAGGCGCCGACGCGGTCGATACGGCAGGGGTCTTTGCCGGACAAGGCCGATCCGGAATGCCGCGCGTAACCGCCGTAGGTATCACTCGCTGTCTTTCGTCCGGTCATGCCCGAGTGTGCGGCGGGGCCGCTTTTCGGGAAAGTGCCGCGCGGATTGATGAAGATGTCTGTCTGATCGTCCGGCCGAATCGATTCGTTCGCAAAAGCGGGATTGATAACGTGGTCGAGAAGATCGGCGCGAAGCTGGGCTGCGTCGATTTGATCGCCCCCATGAGGCCCCGCGATCAGGGTAATGCTGTGAATCCTGTTCGGTCTGCCGCTTTCGAATTCCACGCCGACCTGCGTGGTACAGTCGGGCGATAAGTAGGAAACGGTTTTGTTCTCGCGCGCCACGGTCAGTTGCCGGGCCAAGCGGTTGGCCATGGTAATCGGAAACGGCATCAGCTCGGTCGTCTGATTGCAGGCGAAACCGAACTGAGTGATTTGATTGCGGACGGTGATTCGGTCGAGCTCCTTGTCGGTCAATTCCCGCTCGTCCCATTCATACCGTTGATCGAGAGGTTGCGCCATAAGGCTGGTGACCACGGTGCATTCGGCGGCGTTGAAATCTTCCTTGCGATAACCGACCGCGCCGACAACCTGCCGCGCCAGATCCGGAATGTCCACGGTCGCTTTCGAAGCAAAGCGGGCGGCGACGAACACGATTCCTTTCGACAAGGCGCATTCGGTCACGATATGAGAGTAAGGATCCTGCTGGAGAAACCGGTCAACAATCGCGTCGCTGATGGTGTCGCATAACCGATCGGGGTGCCCTTCGGCCACCGATTCCGAAGTGAACAAAAAGCTCTTTTTCATGATCGCCGCTCCTTTTGTTGCGAGTCGGTTTTTAACCGTTTAATCCCCTCATTGATTAAAAACGGCGTGGTTGCTCCGGCCCCGATCGCGACCCAATCGAGGGCGCCGATGGGCGAAAGTCGGAGCAAATTGCGCAACGGAGGCAAAAAGGCCGCGCCGATTTGAAGAGCGGCTGAACCGAACAAAGCCGCACTCAATAGCCGGTTGGTTGGCCGTTTCTCCCTATCGAACACGCCGGTGCGCTCGGACCGGCAACTGATGGCGTGGAGCAACTGACCGAGCGTGATAGTCATAAAGGCGCCGGTGCCCGCTTTTGGCCCCAAGCCATACCGGGCAACGCTATATCCGTAAACAGCCATGGCGCCGCCGGAGAGAAGCAGTGATTCACGCATCAATCTGGCGGCATCGGCGCGGCGGATGATTGGCTCGGTTGGGCTGCGGGGCGCCTGTTTCAGCACGTCCTGCTCGGGCGGCTCGAGCGCCAATCCGAGGCCGGGCAGGATGTCGGTCAATAGGTTGATCCACAGCAGTTGGATCGGGTTCAGCACTTCGCCGGCACCAAGCGCCGTGCCGATCAGCATGATCTCGACTTCGCTCAAGTTGCTGGAAAGCAGGAAATGCAGGCTCTTTCGGATGTTCAAGTAAATCGTTCGTCCCTGCTCAACGGCAGCGATCATGGTGTGCAGATTGTCGTCTTCCAGAACGATGTCGGCGACGGACCGCGCCACCTCGGCGCCCCCACCGCCAAGCGCCACGCCCACGTCGGCTGCCTTTAAAGCAGGGCCGTCGTTGACGCCGTCGCCGGTCATCGCTACGACGTGTCCGGCCTTTTGAAGCGCCTGGACGATGCGGAGCTTGTGCGCCGGGCTGACCCGCGCGAACACTGTCGTATCATTCACGATGCCCGCGAGCAGGTCGGGGTCGAGTTTGTCCAGGCTGGTGGAGTCGATGATTTCGAGAGCCTTAACGCCGTTCAGTCCCAAGCGTTTGCCGACGGAGAAGGCTGTGGCGCTCTGATCGCCAGTAATCATTACGGTACTGATTCCGGCTCCATGGAATTTGGCCATGAGTTCGGCCATCCCGGGGCGGACCGTGTCTTCCATCCCTATCAATCCTAGCCAGACCAGGTTTTGGCTTACGGATGCGGTGCCAATATCTTCGGAATATCCGAAGGCGACGCCCAGAACCCTCAACGCGCGCCCGGCCAAGCCTTCGTTCTGTGTCATGATCGCCGCACACTGCGTTTCGTCAAGCTCTACGTACTCGCCGTCGCGGAGCCCGTGCGTGCACAGCCCGAGCACGTCGGTCGGACTGCCCTTGACCGCGACCAAGTGTTTTCCATCAGTGTTCTTGTGAACGGTGACCATATACGGACGATCCTCCGCCCGATGTACCGTCTTGACGAGCGGATGCCGCGCCCGCAATGCCTTGACGTCCTCGCCCGCGTCCAGTGCGATCTCCACCAAAGCCGACTCGGTCGGCGTTCCGTCGAGCTGGCGCCCGCTGCCGTTTTCGACCAGCTTGACTTCGCTGCACAGGCACACGATCTGAAGCAAGCGTTCGAGATCTCTCTGCTCGGCCAGATCGAACGATTCTCCGTTCATCAGCAACCTGCCGTTCGTGCGCGTGACGGAGATTGCGGGCATTTCGATCGTGACGGCCCGCATCCGGTTCTCGGTCAGCGTGCCGGTTTTATCGAGGCAAAGGGTCCTCACGGAACCGAGGCTTTCCACGGCGGGCAGCTGACGGACCAGCACGTGGTGGCGCTGCATTCGCCGTATGCCGAGGGCCAGGGTGGTGGTCGCCACCGCCGGCAAGCCTTCCGGAACGGCCGCGACGGCCAGAGATATCGAGGACTTCAACATTTGCAGCCAGGCGAACCCGCGCAGCAGGCCGAGGCCGAACATCGCCGCGCAGATACCGCCCGAAAACAGCGCGAGCTGGGTGCCCATATGGTCCAATTGGCGCTGCAACGGCGTCTCCGGCGGTTTGACCGATCCAACCAGGGATTGGATCACGCCGATTTCGGTGTGGCGGCCGGTCGACACCGCTACGGCCGTCCCGCTGCCGCCGGTGACGACGGTGCCGCGATGAACCATATTCTTGCGATCGGCCAGAGGGGCGTCCGCAGGAGCCAGATAGTTGTGGTGTTTGCCGACAGGAAGGCTTTCGCCGGTCAGCGCCGATTCGTCGACAGTCAACCGGTTGCTGGCGATCAGACGTGCGTCTGCCGCTACAAACGATCCCGGCTCGAGCACCAGAATGTCGCCGGGCACGACGTTTTCGACCGCTATTTCCGTCTTCTCCCCATCCCGAATGGCAAGCGCCCGGGTTGGTGTCAGCTTGGCCAGCGAACCGATGATTTTTTCCGCTTCACTTTCGGTGAAATAGCCGATGCCGGCATTGATCAACACGACGCTCAGGATGGCTAGAGCATCCGCGACGCCTCCGGTGGCGATGGAAATCACCGCCGACACGCCGAGCAACGCGACCGGCGGACTCATGAGTTGTCCCGCAAACATCGCCATGGCCGAGCGGGGTTTTTGCTGGCTCAAGGTATTCGGTCCGTGACGAAGAAGACGCGCCGCGGCAAGCTTTCCGGTCAAGCCGTCCGGTCCGGACCCCAGGGCCGTCAGCACCTCTTCGTCCTCGATTGCGTGCCAGACTCGCTTGCGGGAGGGGGCCTCTAAATCCGGATTCTCGACGATTTGGAGTGGCGGTTTTCCAAAAGCAGCCCGCCGGGCTTTCCAAAAGCCGATCTTGAGCGCATTGGAGTGCCTCGTGCCCTGGTGTCCGACTTTCGTCCGGGGTCCGCCGATCGCGGCATTGGTTTTCCAGTGTCTACGGGCACAAAGTTCGAGCTCGTCGATGATGAGGGCAATCGGCAGATCCAGTCTGAACCGGACCAAGGCGCTTCCGGTAAGCGGATTGGCGCTGACCGAGTCGAGCCACCGGCTCTTGGCCGGAAGTTCTTCAAGCGCCTTCTTCATGATTTCCGAGCGATAGAGTCCACGAACCTTGACCCGGATTCGCCCGGGAGCCCCGCGATGGGCAAGCGTGATCAAGATCGGTCCGACAGGGCTCGAATGGGAGGAATGATTTTGGCGGCGGGCGCTTTGATCGAACGTATCTTTCATCGGAAAAGCCGTTCCGCGACGGGGGATGACGGGCACCTGTCGCGATGAAAAGTTACTATGCTTCTGCGTATCCGGTCTCGGACGTCAAAAATGAGCTTACCTTAGCGTGGTTACCAAAATGTGACCCTGCGGCTACGATCCGTTACGGGATGCAGCCATATGCCCATGAACGTAGGTCGACGCTATGTGCCGCTCATCCGCCAGTTGCAATAGGGAGAACAGCTGCTCTACGGCGTTTTCGCAGCGACTTAGTCGGGCAGCGAGGTATTGGTCCTCTTCGTAATCGAGCACAAAAAAATCGGCGCTCTTGCCCGGCTCGAAGTTTCCCGCTTCACTCTCAAGCCCGAGTGCCTTTGCCCCGCCCAGGGTCGCGAGATAGAGCAACTGATCGGCATTCAAGCAGAAGTCCTGCAACTGCTGCACTTTATAAGTTTCGGACAGTTCCCGCCACACGGAGAACTGCGTACCGGCACCGATATCCGTGCCTACGGCTACTCGAATGCCGCGCCGTAAATGTCGCCGTAATGGAAACAAGCCGCTCCCGAGATAGGAATTGCTGGTGGGGCAGTGGCACACGGTGCAGTCCGTCTCGGCCATCCGATCCATTTCCGGTTCCGTGGTGTAGATACTGTGCGCCAGCACCGTGCGTTCGGTGATGAGCCCGAAGCTATCGTAAACGTCCAGGTAGTCCCGCCTTTGGGGGAATGCGGTACGCACTGCGGCAATTTCTTCGCGCGTTTCGTTGATGTGGGTCTGGAGGTAGCTTTCCGGGTGGCTTCTCAGCAGCGAACCGCACAGCTCCAGCAACTCGGGTGAGCACGACAGCGCGAACCTGGGCGTAACGGCATAGTGGAGCCGTGGGGCGTGCCGGCACAATCCGATGAGCTTTTCGATCGAATCGACAGACTGTTCCGCCGTTTGCAGCAGCATCGGCGGTGCGTTCCGGTCCATCAAGGTCATGCCGGCAATCAGGCGAATGCCGGATCGTTCGGCCGCCTCGAATAGTGCGAGGTTTGCGTCGTAGAACTGAGAGCCGAACACCATGGCGGTGGTCGTTCCGCAGGTTAACAGGCGCTCGATGAATTGTTCCGCCGCCGCCCTGGCAAAGGATTCGTCGGCAAAGCGAGCCTCGGCCGGATAGACGGTGTTCTCCAGCCAGTCCAGCAAACCGTTTCCGAATCCGGCGGTCGCGTAGAACTGAGGGAAATGCAGATGTGCATCGATCAGGCCGGGGATGAGCCAAGCATCGCCATGGTCGACAAGCTCGCTCTCCGGAAAGGCGTCGAGCACGGCATCGCGTTCTCCGAGCAAGGCAACTCGGCCCGATGGGTTTATCGCCAACGCGCCTCGCTCGATAATTTCGAGAGTGTTTTCTCCGGCAAACGGATTGCCCCTCAAATGGGCGACCGTGCCGGCGTGTATCGTATCGGTCATCGCTGGCGTACCGACTCTTTGCCTCGTGATGTCTATTAGAGACCCAACAGCGCCGGCAATTCGTTGACGGAATCGATGATCTTGTCGGGCCGAATCGATGAGGCGTTCACATAACTTTCCCGATACTTGCCGGTTTTGACCAATATTCCGGTCATCCCGGCTTTTTGGCCACCGCCGATATCGAAATCGACATCGTCGCCTACGATGGCTGTTTCTTCGGCTCTCAGGCCCATATCCTGCAGCGCTATCCGGTAGAAATCCGGAGACGGTTTTCCCATTACCGTGGCTTCGACGCCGCTGCAATACTCGAGCGCCGCGACGAACCCGCCGATATCCATTCTAAGTCCCGTTTCGGTTTGCCAGAATCGATTCTTGTGGACGGCGACGAGCTTGGCACCCTGCATCAGTCGGTTAAATACTCGGTTGAGCAAGTTGTAAGACCAGTTTTCGCCGATATCGCCAAGGACGATATAGTCCGCCTGCTCGATGTCCGCTTCGGCGATATCGGCGAAGTCGCGTTTTACGTCTTCGGCCAGTAACAGAGTGCAAGGCCGGGAGCCACGTTGTTTCAGGTAGCGCAGAACCGCCTGCGGGGCACTCAGAATTTCATTGAATTCGATGTCGAACCCCAGTTTCACCAGTTTGTCGTGCAGCGAAGCCAGCGACCGAGTGCTGGTATTGGTGATGACACGAAGCGGATAACCCGCTGCGCGGATACGTCTTACGGTTTCCGGAGCGCCTTCGATGGTATGTGAGCCAACGTATAGCACGCCGTCGAGATCGAGCAGGATGCCTTTGATGTTGGAGAAAATGGCGGTTGACGAGCTGCGCTGGGAATTCATGGGATATCGGAGGAGTTGTCCACGCTCGCATTTATGGTCCGGTATTGCGCGTCATTCCGCAATTGCAGAACCGGCGATCGAATGCGCTATGACAAGCGAATTCGCGAAACTACGTATCTCCGTTAGGCTGTCAATGTATGACAGCGAAACTCGGCTTGATGATTTCGAAAACCTCGAAGGTCTGGATCCAGGCATCTTGAATGATGTTAGGGACCGTGTCCAAGGACAGTTCGAGCAGTTCCCAGGCGCCCTTGTCGACTCCCGTTTTTTCGGTGCTTAACACATCTTCCAGATTCACGCTGGGTTCGATATGGCTGGCCAGGGCGCTGGCCACGTGGATGAGCGCCGCATTTTTTCGATGATCCGCCGGAGCCTTGTTGGGCTCTAAATAGTGTGCCACGGCCCTTTGCAGGCGTTCGGGAAGTCTCCAGTTTCTCAATAGTTCGGCGCCGAGCTCGGCATGAGTAAAGCCGAAAATTCGCTGTTCCGCCTCGTTGATGGCATCTTCGCCGCGTTCGCTGAGTTCCAGAACGCTCCGGTATTGATCGGGACGGCAGGAGTAGAAGACCAGTCTGCCTACCTTGTGCAGCAGTCCGGCTATGAATAGGGGTTCATTTTCGAAGATCCGGCAGCGGAAGGCCAAGGAGCGCGCAATGACGCCGCAGGCGATGCTATTGAGCCAGAACCGTTCCATGTCCACCCAGTGCGGCGGAATTCCCCTGAACGTACTCGCCACGGACGTCGCCAGCACCAGATCCCGGACGGCATCTCTACCGAGTAATGAAATCGCCTGGGAAACCGTTTCGACCTTGTGCGGCACGCCGGCAAAAGCGCTGTTCGCCAATCTCAACAATCTTGCGGTCAAGGCCGGATCGTTGACGATCACTTCACCGATCGCGCCATTGGTCGAATCGGGAGACTCCATGAGCTGAGTCACTCTCAGAGTCACTTCGGGCAGGGATGCGAGCGTCTTTACTTCTTTGACGAGCGTTTGGGCAGTCATCGGTTTAACCTGATGTTCTTGGCGCTGGTGCGTCACTATTTTTTTACCGGAAATGCGGCGTTCGAGCGGACTCTCCGCTCGAATAGCGCAACCCCTAGGGCTAGAAAGATCTGATTTATCTTGTGGGGCGGCACTGTAGAAGTGTAGTCGTCCTGAGAAAACCGTCTTGCTCGTTGAGATAAGCGGAAGGGAAGGACTTATGGAGGCTGGAATGAACGCCAGCCGTGAAAAATCGACATCAAATCAGTCCCGGACGAATCGACATGTCCGAGGCTCTGGCGTCGGTCGGCAGAGGCGACCCTTAATAATGCCGATAAAGCTTTTTGGTCGAATCGCTTAGCGGTGCAGTCTCGCGCTTCAGATGATAACGGTTCTTGCCGGTCCGTTTGGCGTAATACATGGCCTCGTCGGCGGCTTTGACCAGGCTGTGGTTGTCGGTGCCGTGAATGGGGAAAATCGCGATGCCTATGCTGGAGCAGACGGCGATCTCCGAGCCGTTCACCTCGATCGGACGAGCGACCGCGCTCAGAATTTTTTCCGCGACGATGCAGGCTTCCTCGGCTCCGGAAATTCCCGGAAGCAGCACGAGAAATTCATCTCCGCCGATGCGGGCGACCGTGTCGCTCTCGCGGAGCGATTGAGATATCCGAAGCGCGGCTTGCTGTAGGACGAGGTCTCCCACATTATGTCCGTGCGTATCGTTGATTTCCTTGAAACAGTCCAAATCGACGAATAGGACGGCAAACTGCTGCCCATATCGGCTGGCGAAGGACAGGGCATGGCTGATTCGGTCGTTGAACAGAATCCGGTTCGGGAGACTGGTAAGCGCGTCATAGTGCGCCAGGTAGTAAATCTGCTCCTCGGCGGTTTTGCGCGAGGTGATGTCGAGGCCTACACCCAGAAGGCAATCGCTCTGTCCCAGTTTGGCTTTTGTGCTGGTGAAGAAAAACGGGATTCGCTGCCGGTCCTTGGTCAGGAAATACGATTCGGCGAGGGACCGTCCCGAGGTGAACATTTCGATGATATTGTCCCCGACAAAAGCGTGTTTGTCGTCTTCGGGAACGAAATCCAGCGGGTGTGCACGTTTCAGTTCGCCCGCCGAATAACCGGACATCTCTTCAAAATTAGCGTTCCAGCGTAGAAATCGCCCATCCTTGTCCGCCAGATAGAAGATGCCGGGCAAACTTCTTATCAGATCGTCGGCGAATCGGACTTCATTCCGGAGTGTCTCCTCGGTGTTTTTCTGTTCCGTGATATCGGCGAAAGACCACACGAACTTTCCGTCGTCGATCGTCCGGACGCTGACATCGACCGTTAAGATGTTTCCGTTTTTGTGCCTCACTTTCAGCGTGCTTCGCGCGATATCGCCGGACGTCAGCGCGTCCAGGCGTAACAGTTGAGCGGAGCAGTCCTCTACAATCACGGCTTCGACATCGATTTCACTGTGCTCTCCGAACCGGTGGCCGAGTAAGTCGCAAGCGGCGCGATTGGCATAGACGCAACGTAGGCTGGTCTTTTCAGTCACGCAGATGGCGGCAGGTGACAATTCCAGAATCGTTTCGAGATCTTCCCGGGAAGGTGGGGGAATTTGTCTTGTTTTTGTGAAGCGTTTGCCAAGAATGGCAAGCAATGCGATGAGCGACAGCGGCCCGACGAAGCCCAAAAGCTGAAAATTTTCGAAAGCGCCTCCGTCAAGACGCAAAAATCCTTCGTTTCCGAGTATTGGAAGCGAAGGAGCAATAAGCACAAAAAGGCCCGCCATCCAAGGAAGCCAGCTTAGTACGGGAAATGATAGTCCTTTCATCCCTACGATCCAGTATCCGTAAAAGATTACGCGGAGCGAACTGCATTCGTCCCAGCGATATTCCGATTTCCGTAGTATGGGATGACGAGTACGAAACACCATAAGTATTTCTACTCATACAGAGGTATGAATCGCGGTCGAGATGGCGGCGGTTTCCGCCGGTTTGAGATGGCTGTGATTACCTACAGGAGTTCGGTATTTCGAGCAGTGTTGGGTTGGCCGGTGTCGATATCTGCGTATTCGCAGAACGATGGATGAGGCTTTGATTCGAAGCTTCGGTTGTTGGGCTGGGGTGGGTGAAAATTCCGTGCGGGGTCCGAGGCAGCGGACAAACCGTGTTGCTTGCGATGCCCGTCTGTTTGGCTGAAAGCACGGGAAATTCTCGTCGGCAGTGGAGTAGCAAAAAAGTAGGGGCTCGGGGCGGGAGCAGGCTCAGCCCGCGATGAACGGACGTGAGCAGACCGTTCCTGAAAAGGCGCAATTCCTTTGGCGCCTCTTTCTTCAGGACAGGGAAACGGTCACTCGGAATCTTCCTTGAACTGTCCCGGCTCCAGATTGTGCCGGCGCAGCAGCGAATAGAATTCGCTGCGGTTGCGCTTCGCGAGCCTCGCGGCATGGGTGATATTGCCGTGGGTCACTCTGAGCAGGCGGATGAGGTAATCCCGCTCGAAGCTCTTCTTGGCGTCATCCAGAGACACCATCTCGCCGGCCTGTCGCTGCAAGGCCCGTTGGACCAGGGAAGCCGGTACGATCTCGACGGTGGCGAGGGCGACGATTTTTTCGATGACGTTCAGGAGTTGCCGGATATTGCCCGGCCAGGGGCAGGTCAGCAGCAGGTCCATGGCCTCCGGGGCGTAGCCGTTGATGGTCTTGCCGTATTTCCGAGCGAGTTGCGCCGTGAAATGCCGGGTGAGCAGCGGAATGTCGTCGACCCGCTCCTGTAGCGAAGGAAGACAGAGATTCACCACGTTCAGTCGGTAGTACAGATCCTCCCGGAACCGCCCTTCGGCGATTTCCTTTTCCAGATTGCGATGGGTTGCGGAGACGATCCGCACGTCCACCGGCACGCTTTGCAAGGCCCCGACCGGCCGCACCGTGCGCTCTTGAAGAACGCGGAGGAGCTTCACTTGCAGCGGCAGCGGCATGTCTCCGATCTCATCCAGGAAGACCGTCCCGCCCTGAGCCGCTAGGAACAGCCCCTTGTGATCGCGGACGGCGCCGGTGAAGGCACCTTTGACATGACCGAACAGTTCCGATTCCAGGAGATTTTCCGGGATCGCGCCGCAATTGACGGCGATGAACGGTTTCTGCGCTCTGGGACTGGCGCGGTGTATGGCCTCTGCCATCAGTTCCTTGCCGGTGCCGGAGGCACCGGTGATCAGTACGCTGGCATCCTGAGCGGCGACCATGCGCGCTTCGGTGAGCACGGCTTCCATCCCGGCATTGCGGGTGATGATGGTGTCCGACCAGTCGAATTCGGGGGGCGCCCCGCTCTGCTCCAAGGCTCGCTCCACTTCGGCCAGCAAGGCCTCGGCCTCGAACGGTTTGGACAAATAGCCGAACACGCCCCGCCGTACGGCGTCCACCGCATGGGAAACGGAACCGTGGGCGGTGAGAATGATGACCGGCAGGGCCGGATGGATGTGCTTCAGGGAGTCGAACAGGGTCAGGCCATCCATGCCGCCCATCTGGACATCGGTAATCACCAGCTTCGGCCGATGGGTGGCCGTTTTCGCCAGGGCCTCCTCGCCGCTGCCGGCCTCGATGACGGCAAAGCCTTCGAGGTCAAGGCGCATGGCCAGGAGCTTGAGCAGCGCAGGGTCGTCATCCACGATCAGGATTTCCGGCCTTTGTCTCATGGCTGCGACTCCGCGGGGCCGACCAGGAGACTGCGGATCGTCTGCAGCAGTTCGGCGTGTTGAAATGGCTTGATGATGAAGCCGGAGGCGCCTTCGCTCAAACAGGCTTCCCGTTCGCTGGGCGCGGCGCTGGCCGTCAGGAAAACCAGGGGAATGGTGGCCGTTTCGGGACTCTGCATCAACTGTCGCAGGACCTCCCAACCGTTCAATTCGGGCATCAGAAGATCGCACAGCACCAGGTCCGGCGGTTCGGCCGCAATGGCCTCCAGTGCGAGCCGGCCGTTTTCCGCCTGGATTACCTTATAGCCTTCCAGTTCCAGCAACTGCGACGTCAGCATCCTCAGTGCCGGATCGTTTTCAACCACCAGGATTGTTTTCATCATGCTCCCCCCTTAACGGTATCCGCACCAGAAACCGGGTTCCTTTTCCCAATTCGCTGGTGTAGGTGATGTCGCCGCCGTGCAGCTCTATGCATTTCTTGACGATGGCGAGTCCCAACCCCGTACCCTGGATATTGTTGACATTGCGGGCACGGTGAAAGGTATTGAAAAGATTCGCCCGGTCTTCCGGCGGGATGCCGACCCCCCGGTCGGCTACTTCGAAAACGAGTCCGGCGGCGTCGCGGGTGCAGACCAGACTGACGGTGGACCCCTTGGGTGAAAATTTGACGCCGTTGCTGATCAGATTCAGGATGATTTGGCGCAAGATGTGGGTGTCAACCAAGGCCGGCGCGGGATGCCCGGTCGCGGTGAACTCGATGTCGTGTTCCCGGCCGACCCCGGTTCTTACCTCCTTGAGCAATTGCTCGCAGAAGTCGTCCACATCGGTCGGCTGCGGATTGAATTGCAGATGGCCGGTATCGGACTTGCCTATGAACAACACCTCTTCCAGCATTCGGGTCATATTCTTGACGGCCGTTTTGATCATACCGAGCAATTCGGCCTTCTTATCCGAGGCGAGGCGCTCGCCATAGGCTTCCAGCAGTTCGGTGGAGGACAGAATGGCGGTCAGGGGCGTGCGGAATTCGTGGGAGGTCATGGACACGAAGCGGGATTTGAGTTCGTTGAGTTCCTGCTCCCGCGCCAACGCTTTCCGCACTTCGGCCTCGGCCTGGCGAAGGTCCGCTTCCGCCTGGGTCCGGTTTGCGGCTTCGAGGGTGAGCGCCACCAAATTGCCGATGGACAGGGCAAAACCGACTTCCTCGGCGGTCCATGTACGCGCAGTTCCCATGTGCTCGTGGCAAACCACCGCCACGACCCGCCCGTCCAGCCATACCGGGACGTCGAGCATGGAGGTGATCCCCAGGGGTGCGAGGTAATGGTCGCGGAATTCGACGGTTGCCGGATCGGTCCAGGCGTCATTGGCCACCACCGGCCGGTTGGAAATGATGGCGGCATAGTACTGCGGATATCCGCTCATCCCGAAACCGCCGAGTTCCGATTCCGGTACGGTATCGTCGGACTCGGCGCGGTAGATGATTTCCGGCCGCAGAGCCACGTCGTCCTCGCGCTCTTCGAAGCGGCCGAATACCATTCGCCCCAGACCCAAGGTGTAGGCCGCGGTTCTGAGGATGCGCAGGAGCGACCCCTTGTAATCGGTCTTATCCATGCGGGCCAGTTCGAACAGCACCGTGCGGAAGCGGAGCGCCCGCTCCGCCGTTTCCGCAGCGCCCTGCATGGCCCGCTTGCGCTCGGTGATGTCGCGCAGGAAGGCGCTGAAGCGATACCCTTCCGCGCAGCGTACCGGCCACACCGAGAGTTCGATGGGGAATTCCTCGCCGGCGCTATTGAGAGCCGAGAGCTCGATGGTCCGGTTGAGTACGGTGCCTTGTCCCGTGGCGAGGAAGCGCTTCAAACCGGCCTCGTGAGCCTCCCGGTAGCGATGCGGAATAATGAATTCGGACAGTCGGCCGCCGATCATTTGATCGCGTGGCCAACCGAAAATGCGTTCGGCCGCTCCGTTCCATTCCTTGATGATGCCATGCCGGTCAATGGTGACTACCGCTTCCGCGGAGGACTCGATCATCAACCGCATCAGCTCGGTGCGCTCGGCGATGCGCTCTTCCAGCTCCCGATTGAGCCGGTACAGTTCGTCCTGGGCGGCGCGGCTGTCGTAACCGCCGGCTGCCTCGGCCAAGATCCAGTCCACCCGGCCGGTATCGTCCCGCACCGGCCGCAGTGACAGATCGACCTGTAGCCAATGGTTTCCAGCACTGCGTACCGTGGTAATGAGCCGTATGGTTTCACCTGCGGCGGTTCGGGCGATGGCTTCCCGGATTTCCTGCTGTTTGGCGGGATCGTCGTACCACCAGGGGCCCTGCCAGAACGGCTTGCCTACAGCCGCTCCCCGACCGACCGGAACGGATTCGAAGGCTGCGCGGTTCACTTCCGCGACCACGCCGTTTGGCCGCAACACGGCGGTCAGCACGAAACCGGCCTCGAAAAAGCCGCCCGGCGCGGGTTGATTTTCAAGTTCAATACGTTTGTGCAAGTTCGGTATGGATTTGGATCAGGATTTAGTGCGCCGCCGATTTTTATGCCGCCGGCGTCCATTGATAAAGCCAGGTTTCGGTCAGCGCGCCCAGTTCGTCCCGAAGATAGCAACGTAAGTCGACCGGCTCGCTGCCGTCGCTTATCAAGTCGAAATTGCAGCGCCAGGCGTTGGTGCCCCTCAGCGGACGTGCCGCCGGCTCCTTGATTTGTCCACGGGAGGTCGTGATGATCGGCTCGACCTTGGCGGTTTCCGGCAGGTCGCTCAGCCGGCCGCCTTCGAAGTCAATGACGAACTTGCGAGATGGAATGCGGTTCTTTTGTCCGGGAATGCCGCCTGCTCCGATACGGGTGGCAACCACCTTGGCCGCACGGGAACTGACCGGCGGTTCGCCCCAGTGCAATCGATATTTGAATACTCGCTCCTGGCCCGGCTGGAATAGTTCCTCCGGACTCCAAAAAACGACGATGTTGTCGAAGGTCTCGTCAGCCGTCGGGATCTCCACCAACTGCACGGCACCTCGACCCCACCCGTCGAGCGGTTCCACCCAAGCGGAAGGACGTAGATGATAGTTGGCGCCATCGTCCAGATAATGGTCGAAGTTGCGATCCCGCTGCAACAGACCAAATCCTTTTGGGTTGTTGTCCACGAACGAATTGACGCGCACCACAGGGCTGTTGACCAGGGGGCGCCAAATCCATTCGTCGGTGCCGGCCCATAAGGCCAACCCGTCGCTATCGTGGATTTCCGGGCGGAAGTCGTCGGACACCCGGCGGTCGTTCTCGCCGTGCTGATACATGGATGTCAGCGGGGCTATGCCGATCCGCTCTATCGATTTACGCGGGAACAGATGGGCTTCGATTTCCATGACTGTCGTATCCCCCGGATTGACTTCGAAGGTATACGCGCCGGTGACGCTGGGGCTGTCGAGCAGCGCGTGGATGGTTACGAACTCGGCCTTGGGCGACGGCCTCTCCAGCCAGAAACGGCGGAATTCGGGAAATTCTTCGGGGCGCGGCAGCCCAGTGTCGACGGCCAATCCGCGCGCCGACAGGCCGTACTGCTTGGTGCCGCCGACGGCGCGGAAATAGCTCGCCCCGAGGAAGGCGAACATATCGCGTTCGAAGTCCGGCTCGGCATTGACGCGGAATCCGGCAAAACCGATGTCGCCGACTTTTCGGGGCCTTTCGAGTTTCGACCCGAACTCGAACAGGTCGGTCGAATACTCGATGGGTTCAGCCACGCCGTGGACGACCTCGTAGATCTCGACGGGGTGTTTGAAGAACAAGCCAAGGTGGAAAAGTCTTGCTTGGAACGGCAGATCTTGCTTGGCCCAGATCGAATGCTTGGTTTTGAAGCGGATCGATTGGTAGTCATCCCAATCCAGATTGGCGATCCAGGCCGGCAATTTTTCTTTGGGCGGATCGAAAGGTTTCCGGGAAAGCCGCTTGGCTTCCTCGATAAGCCATGCCTTGCTGAATGGCTTGGGTCCTGCTTTGCCTTTAGCTTCCGCGAGAGGCGTATAAAGCGCCGCCGGGCTGAGCACCCCCCATGCCGCCAGAGTCAGCAAACGCGCCAATAGGTCTCTTCGAGTCATCATGCTGTTACATCAATGAGAAATGAAGGTACGCAATCTAACGATCTTCCGACCTTACGTCCAGAGCCCAGAAAGCCCGTATGCGCCTGATGAAGAATGCGGTAGCTTCCCTCGGGCTGAGCTAATAGCGCTATCATGGGGAGCACGGCCGCTGCTGACAGCGGCAACGGTTTGCAGAATCGAGAACGCAGGAGGGCCAGTCAAAGATGGGGTCGTGCCAATGGTGATGCGAGATGATTTGGAAGCATTCTTGAAAGAACTCTTAAAACCGCAGGATTTCGCGGACTACGGCCCCAATGGCCTGCAAATCGAAGGGAGCGAGCGGATCGAGCGTATCGCGTTTGCCGTTTCGGCTACGGCGCACTCGGCATTCGCTGCGGTGGAACGAGGCGCTCAAGCGCTGATCGTGCACCACGGACTCTTCTGGAAGTTCCATGGCCCGAAAACCCTGACCGGCCCTTTCGCCCGGCGCGTTTTCCCGCTGGTGCGCAACCATGTCAGCCTGTTCGCTTATCATCTCCCGCTCGATGCCCATCCGGAAGTGGGCAATGCCGCCAGCCTGGGGCGGGCCATCGGTCTGGGCGAGCAGCAATCTTTCGGTGATTACCAACGCTGCCCGACCGGCATCAAGGGAGTGTTTGCCGAGCCGCTAAGCGCCGCCGCATTGCGGGACAGATTGGGCGCGGTGCTCGACCATCCGGTGCTGTTCGCAACCCCCGATGAAAGAGCGATTGTTCGGTCGTGCGGGATCATTACGGGCGGTGCGAACCGGGATTGGCCCTTGGCCTTGCAAGACGGGCTCGATGCCTACGTCACCGGCGAGATGAGCGAACACGACTGGCACGAGGCGCAAGAGGCCGGAATGCACATGTACGCGGGCGGCCACAACGCTACCGAACGCTTCGGCGTTCAAGCCTTGATGGAAAGGGTGCAGGATACTTTCGATGTCGAGTGTTTCTTCATTCCCAGCGACAATCCGGCATGATCGATCATGGCGTTTTCGACCTACCAGTTACTGATTCACGTCTCCGAAAACCTCCGAATCCGGATAGGGCAACTCGGCACCTTCGATTTTCCCACAGGCCGTTACATTTATACCGGGAGCGCGAAACGTAACTTCGAAGCGAGAATCACGCGGCATTTGGCCAAGAGCAAACGGCTGCGCTGGCATATCGACTATTTATTGGCCGCTTCCGGCGTCGATGTCGTGGACGTGCTAAGGTTTGACGCGTCCGAATGCGAGGTCAATCGTCGCACCGCAGGTCGCGTTATCGTCAACCGCTTCGGAGCCGGCGATTGCCGATCGGGTTGCGGCAGTCACCTCAAGTATCGAGCGGCCGGAGAGACTGTTGGGGAGCCATGCTGAGCATCGTTTCTGCCCAACCCGAAGATGCCGAAGCCATCGCCGAAATGGCTCTCGATATATGGCGACGCCATTATTATCCGGACGTGCTGACCCAGGATGAGATCGAGCATTTTTGGAATCGCATGTATCGGCCTGAAGCGATACGAAGCGAGATGGAGCGCGGAGTCGTTTACGAACGGATCGTGCTGGACGGTGAAATGGTCGGTTTTCTCGCTTATCACCACCATCTGGAGCAGATGCGTATGCGGCTCAACAAGCTTTATCTTTTGCCGCAATTTCACGGGCGGGGATACGGCGCGTCCGCGCTGGCGCACGTCAAGGCCGTCGCGGCACGCTTAGGGGCCCGCGAGATTTATCTTTACGTGTTCAGGAAGAACGATAGGGCAGTCCGTGCCTATCTTCGGGCCGGTTTCGTCATCGTCCGCGCAGAAATAGCCGAAGGCGGCGATGGTTTCTATTACGATGACTACGTGATGTGCTGTACGCTTGATTGAAGCGGGCGGTCCGCGGCTAAGCAACTGGGCATCCAGAGCACCGAGATGTGAGCTGGGCCGACGCCATCCTTGGCTTTTGGATTCCGAATCACAAACGGTTGCTTTAGCTGCAACCCTATTGTCTTCAGCCGCTCGTTATTGCGCGGGCGTTCCATGCTGCATCTGTTGGCCGCCCTGCATCGGTCCGCCGTGCTGCATTTGACCGCCGCCATGCTGTCTCATCTGCTGCATGTGCTGCTGCATCATTTGCTGATGCTGCGCGTGGTGTTCTCGCATGAGTTTCCGTTGTTCTTCTTTCAGTCGCTCCCGTTCTTTGTCGTCTTTGGCGGCGATGATCTGGTTCATGAGTTCGTGCATTTTCAGCATGTGATCCTGGGCTTGCCGAATGTGCTGTTCTCGTTGTTCCTCGGTCATGTTTCCCATCATGCCGCCCATCATTCCACCCATACCCCCCATGCCACCCATTTGGTGCTGACCGGTAGACTGTTGAGACGCGTGTTGTTCGGCGAAGCCGGTTGAACAAATCGGAGAAATCAACAATGCGGCAGCGATGCATTTCAAAGTTGTTTTCATAATGATCTCCTCCTAACGATGAGCTGATTAAACTGTCGACTCTGGTCCGCCGTCTTACGTGACATACGTTCCATCTTTTCAAAGTAGCAGCTAATGGACGGATGCACCATAGGCGGGAGCGGTTCGGAAACCGTCGTCCCCAAATAACATGAGGACATCATCTGAGCCGGCCGAGTTCAAGTCTGGAACCTATTTGGAACCCTAATGCGTTTTATCGGCGTTATTTCGGATACTCATGGTTTGATGCGACCTGAAGCGATAACCGCGCTTGGAGGCTGCGATCTGATTCTTCATGCCGGCGACATCGGTCGTCCCGAAGTGCTCGATACATTGCGATCCATTGCGCCGGTCGTCGCCGTTCGTGGAAACGTCGATAAGGGGGCATGGGCGGAGCCGCTTCCGGAACGGGAAGTTGTTCGTATCGATGGCCGTTGCATCTATCTCTTGCACAACCTGAAAGAGTTGAATCTGAACCCGGCGGCAGCCGGATTCGCCGCCGTGGTTTCAGGGCATTCCCATCAGCCGAAGATCCGTAAAGAAGGCGGGGTTTGTTATCTGAACCCCGGGAGTGCGGGACCGCGGCGGTTCAAATTGCCGGTTTCGATCGGGCGTTTGGTGCTCTCGGACGGAGAACTGTGCGGTGAGATCGTTGAACTCGATGTTTATTAATCAGGCCCGTAAATACCAGGAGGGTATTTACGGGCCGCTGCCAAGGCCGGTGTACAGGCCCGGCCTTGGCTCACTCGGCTTGCCGCCGCGCCGGGGTATCCGTGTCCCGGATTAACCCGGCCTATGTTTATAGGCCGGGTTAATAAGACGGTTTTTATCCGTCCATGACAGCTTTTGCTATCTTCTACCTGCCGGAGTAACTATTATGTCGCCGTTGCCCGACAACAACAAGAAACAACCCGATGGCAGAGCTTACTTATATTTCCCCCCTCCGGCTCATAGATCTTTATATTTTCTATGGCTTTTCTTTCCTGACTCTGTCGATTGTCGTCTTTTTGCAGCCCAGAAGCGATCGTGTTCTTCCTTTTGCCTCGGAGTTTTGGCTGTTGGGGATATTCGGTTTTCTCCACGGCATCAAGGAATGGCTGGATGCCTGGATGTTGCTCAATCGAGCGGACGGCGCGGGGCTGCGTTGGTTGAATGCTTCCATATTGGTGTTTTCCTATCTGGCGTTGTTCGAGTTCGGGCGCCGATTGGTGCTGCTCTGCGCGGCTTCCCGGAATGAACGGCAACCGGTTTGGCAACCATGGCTCGGCGCCTGGATTTATCTTCCCTTCTTGACTGGCGTGTTCGCACTGACTTGGATCGCCGATGATGCCATTCGTGGGGTAAGTGCCGGCGGAAGGATTTTTTTCGGTTTCAGCGGCAGTTTGATAAGCGGTGCGTTGTTGGTGGTGAAGCGGGGCCGCGTATGCGGGTGGCCAACCTTTCCCGAGACCAGACCTTATTTCTATGTCGCCGCGGGGGCGCTGTTCGCCTATGGAGTCGTCGCCGGATTGCTGACCGAGGGCGATGCTGCATTTCCCGACTGGATACCTACCGCGAACTCGTTCCTCGCCTCTACGGGCATTCCCATATATGTCCTCAGAGGGTCTTGCGCGTTCGTGCTGGCTCTGGCTTTGGCAGTCATTACGCGAGCGGCAAACATTGCCGCGCGAAAACACGAGGAGGCAGCGCGCGCCGAGGCGGCGGCGCTCAATATCGGTCTTGCGCGACGGGTGCGGGAAAGTACGGTTTCGCTCGAAGAGGCTAACTGCAAACTTCAGGAGGAAGTCGACGAAAGAAAACTCATCGAGCAGGGACTGCGGGAGCGTGAGGCCGATTTGCGGCGTGCGCAGTCGGTCGCCCACGTCGGCAGTTGGCATTTGGACGTTCGGAATAATGCGCTCCGCTGGTCTGCCGAAACTCACCGAATCTTCGGTGTTCCCGAGGCTGAGCCCCTCGCGCTCGAAAATTTTTTGAGATTGATTCACCCGGAAGACCGTGACTTTGTCGAAAATTCCTGGCAGGCCGCCTTGCGCGGCGAGCCCTATGACATCGAGCATCGAATCGTGGTCTCGGGGCAGGTGAAATGGGTACGGGAAAGGGCCAAACTCGAATTCGATCCCAGCGGCCGCCCGGTTTCCGGTACCGGCATCGTTCAGGACATTACTCAGCGAAAGCAGGCCGAAGAGGAACTGAGGCATGCCAAGGAGCTGATCCAGTTGGTGGTGGATTCGATACCGGCGTATGTATCGTTGGTGGATCGAGAGCACCGCTATGTCTTGGTCAATCGAGGTTATGAAGAGTGGTTTCAAAAATCGCGCGGCGAGATCATCGGCAAGCATATGTCCGACCTCATGGAACCGGACATTTATGAACAGGCGAAGCCCCATGCCGATAAGGCTTTGTCCGGCGAGGTCGCGCGCTTCGAATTGCCGGCCAGGAATCAAAAAGGCGTGCAGCGCTGGCTGGATATTCAGTATCTGCCACGAATCGGTGGGAACGGTTTGGTATCGGGATTCTTTGCGCTTTGCTTCGACGTTACACACCGCAAGCATACGGAGCAGCGGTTAAGACGGGTACTGGAGCGATTGCGGCTTTCCGAGAATCGGCAGCGCGAGCTGGCGAGACTCGCGCAGCAAGAGCATAGGCGAATGGGTGCGTTGTTGTCGGCCATGAGCATCGGCATTTTGTTCGAAGATCGAGGGGGGCTGATCGAGTATGTCAATCCGGCTTTCCACCGCATGTGGGCGATAGACGAAGATTTTCAACTGGTGGGGCGCACTACCCGTGATGTCCTGGAGCATTCGACACACCGGTTCGCCCGGCCGGATCACGCGTCCAAATACGTGTTGCATGTGCTCGACACTCACGAAATCAGCGAGCGATTCGAGCTCGATCTATACGACGGCAGGGTTCTGACGCAAATATCCTATCCGGTGACCGATGACGACGGGCGGACCATCGGGCGCTTGTGGATTTATGAGGACATCACCTACGAACGTCAAACTGCCCAGCAACTCCTTTATCTGGCCGAGCGCGATCCCTTGACCGGCCTGTTCAATCGTCACCGCTTCCAAGATCAGCTGGAACGCCTGATCGCCACTTCGGTGCGTACCGGCAGCCGATTTTGCCTGATCTATTTCGACCTGGACGAATTCAAGTACATCAACGACACCTTCGGCCACAAAGCCGGCGACACGGTGCTCGTGCGCATCGCCGGTGAAATATCGACTTTGGTGCGCCATGAGGAAACCTTCGCCCGGCTTGGCGGCGACGAGTTCGCCATTTTGAGCACGATAACCCCGAGCAGCGACCTCGAGGCTCTCCCTGGGCGTATCGCAAACGCGATTTCGGCGATCCCGTTCCGGTTCCGCGGCACCAATATGCGCGTTACCGGGAGCGTGGGCGTGGCGGTCTTTCCCGACCACGGGGAAAACGCGGAGGATTTGGTGGCGCATGCCGACGCCGCGATGTATCAGGCTAAAGGGCAGGGCAAGAACACTTGGGCGATTTACGACCCGACACGCGACAGCTCGGAAGCCATGATGCAGCGCCTGTCGTGGAACCGGCGCATCGCGGAGGCGCTTCAGAAAGATTTATTCGAACTCCATTTCCAGGGGGTTTACTCCGTTGACGGCGGCGCATTGAGTCATTTGGAGGTTTTGGTGCGCATGCGAAATCCTGTCGATCCCGCATGTCTCATCATGCCGGGGCAATTCATTTCCATCGCGGAGAAGAGCGGCCAAATCACCGAGATCGACCGCTGGGTGTTACGGCACGGAATCGAACTGTTGGCGCGGAATCCGTCGATTCCGCCGCTCGCCATCAATATTTCCGGCCGTACATTCGACGACCCGTCCCTGCCGCATTTCATTCGCAGTCAACTGAAGCAGAACGGCGTCGATCCTGCACGGCTCATCATCGAGCTGACGGAAACGGCGGCGGTTTCGGATATTCAGGATGCGCAACGGTTCATCGAGGCCATCCAACAGGCTGGTTGCCTGGTTTGTTTGGACGATTTCGGGAGCGGATTTTCGACTTTCGGCTATCTCAAATACTTGGGTGTCGAAGTGCTCAAAATCGACGGGTTGTTTATCCGGGACCTGCCGAACAATCGCGATAATCAAGTTTTTGTCAAAGCGATGGTCGACGTGGCGCGCGGACTGCAAAAAATCACTGTCGCCGAATATGTCGAGGACGCCGCGACGCTGGAGATGATCCGTGGTCTCGGCGTCACCCTGGCTCAAGGATACTATCTCGACCGGCCAGTAGCCGACCATCCGGCCCTACTGGAGAAATGAGGCTTTAAACTACGTAATCGACTTGCTGAACCGTGCCGGCGCTTCCGTTCTCAAGAAAGAACAGGCCGGTGGCCGTTACATCGCCGAGATGGTTGTTCAGCTTATCCGCTAATCGAAATGGACTGCTTAGTTGGCCCAGGTAAATGGCGCCCAGGCCCATCTGCTTCAGGCCGACGAGCTTCTGCGCTCCGGAAGCGTCCCACAGCCAGATGCGTAGCTTTTCATAGATTTTGTCGCCTTCATCGATAAAACCGTTGCGGTCATCGTCGTAAATCGACAATTCGGCAAATCCATTGCCGGTTGTCGGACCGAACAGTTCCCTGCCGTCATTCACGATACCATCTTCATTACTATCCAAGGCCAAGAAACCGCTGCCGCTTCGGAGTTGAGCGATTTGTTCGCTGATGCCGTCGGCGTTCAGGTCGAATGCGAAGCGGGTTTTTTCCAATTCTGCACCGGTTCCATCGAAATTCAGGACCAGAGGGTCGATCTTGGCTGCCTCTCCTAGGCGAAGGCTCGCACTGTGCTCGACGTAAAATTCGCGAGTCATGCTGAGTTGTACGGAAAACCGAAATTCTTGGCCATCCTTCGTCAGAATTACACCTTCCGCGGAAAAAGACATCGATTCATATTCGCGGTAAGAGGCAGTGTAATCGTAAGCCAAACCAAAACCAGCCGGCGCCTGCTGGGTTATCCGGCTTGCCTCGGGCGGCGTGTAACCGATTTCCGTCGATAGTTTCCTCGTTCCCTCGAGCTTCCTGTACAACTCTTCCGGAGACCGGATTACCGCATCGTGACCGGTAACGGCCTTAACCATGCGGCGGACGATATCGGCGATCAGGCGGTCCTTGGGACTGAGTCGGATATCAACGGGCCGATCGGCTTTTTCGGTGCCTCGGACCGACGCGGCGTCGGATGTGAGCGATACCCGGTCCATTTTGGTTAGCGGTTCGGTGGATCGACGGGACTC
Organism: Methylocaldum sp. 14B; assembly: GCF_002005105.1. Taxonomy (GTDB): domain Bacteria; phylum Pseudomonadota; class Gammaproteobacteria; order Methylococcales; family Methylococcaceae; genus Methylocaldum. The sequence goes on from NZ_MSCV01000019.1 coordinate 26,484, forward strand.
GCCTGTCCGCTTTCCAGTCCGAAGATGGAGCGACTCACGGCGGGCTAATACCTGTGAGGACTCGCGGTAGGCATTCATGCCGGCGGAAAATGACGCTATTCGCATGCTAAACGCTCCTCTTGCGGGAAAGAACCGTCGGCATTGCTCGGATGGCCGGACGGGAATTCCACGGCTATAAGAGTTGTATCGGCTCGGCATGCAAAAACCGGAGCCCTCGGGTGTTTCTCTCGGGAAACGGGTGCAGGTAATCGGCTGTCGTGTAGTTTGGGAGGATAAGAACAGGTTCAGGCGTCACGCATATCGAACCGCAGGCTCGGCAAAGAACGTTTTCAGGACGGCCGCCAAGTATGGTTGATCGAGAACGCCCGCGCTTTCCCGAATGCTGTGCATCGCCCATAAGGGGCAACCCACGTCGACTGTAGGGATGCCCAGCCGAGCGGCGGTCATCGGGCCTATCGTGGAGCCACACGCGAGATCGGTCCGGTGGGAATATTTCTGGTAGGGTACATCCGCCTGCCGGCACAGCTCGATGAACTTTGCTTCCGTCATGCTGTCGGTAGCGTAACGCTGGTTCGCGTTGACCTTGATCGCGGGTCCCAGGTTGACCGCGATGCGGTGCAGCGGCTCGTAAGCGTTGGGGAAATTGGGATGATAGGCGTGAGCCGCGTCGGCGCTGATCATAAAACTGCGGGACAGGGCTTGCTTGTAGCCGGATACGTCCGCATCGGCGGCGTAGGCGATGCGTTCCAGAACATCCGAAATGAAGCTTCCCATCGCACCCCTGTTGCTTTCGCTGCCGATTTCCTCATGGTCGAAAAAAGCGCCTACGCAGGTGCTTTCCGATGCTTCGGTTTCCAAAAGCGCTACCAAGCCGGCATAGCAAGAGCTGAGATTATCGAGTTGGCTGTCGGCGACGAACTCGAGCTGAGGTCCCCAGAAAGAGCCTTTTTGGGTATCGTAGACGTTCAAGTCCCAACTGAGAATGTCGCTGGGCTTACACTCAGCCTTATCCGCCACAAGATTGAGAAATTTATGCTCCGGCGTTTCGGCGTCGCAAAGGCCGCTGAACAACAACGGCAACTCGTTTTGTTTATTGAGCTTCAATCCGTCTTCGTTCACGGAGCGGTTCATGTGAATGGCCAGATTGGCCAACCGCACCAAAGGCTGTTCGAAATGAATCAGCCGGCTCTGCAGCATCGAGTCGCTTCTGACGCAGATTCGTCCAGCGAGGCTCAGGTCCCGGTCGCTGAAGGTGGCTAGGATTGGCCCGCCGTACACTTCGACGGCGAGACGCATCATGGTTTCCGTCTGGTGCGGGGCCTTGGGTTTAAGGCGCAAACCGGGCGAGTCCGTATGAGCGCCGACAATGCGAAAGCCGCTTTCGATCATGGGCCTGGAGCCGACAATAAAAGCAATCAGCGAAGACCCGCCGCGGATGACGTAGTGTCGCCCTTCCGGACGCAAACTCCAGGTTTGACTTTCCTCCAGGCGTGTGAAGCCCTTCTCGCGCAAGCGTCTTTCCATCGTGGCGACGGCATGCCACGGGCTGGGGCTGGCATCGATGAAGTCGAGCAGTCCTTGAGCGTGTCTAGCAATTTCGGGAGGGATCATGCTGAAGAACCTCAATAAAACGTTTGACGAGACTTGGTTCTGAATCGATACTATGTGGTGGGCGTCCGTTACAGACGGGGCCCTAACGGAGGAGTGATGATGCTAACAAAGATTCTAAAAAGCGTGATTTTCTTGCTTGTCGTGCAAGCGCTTACGGCAGTCGCCTACGCGAAGCAGGAAGACATCAGCTTTCAACAACTAAAAGACAAATACTATCAAGATCACCCCGGAAAGGGAAAATTCGGGGACCTTTGGGAGCCGATTCCCATCCAGAAATATTGGAATCCGAAGGACTTTTATAAGCCGCCTACAACCGTGACCGGCGAAGTTACGCGCGAGCAATGCGTTGTCTGCCACCAGTCCGTAACGCCCGGTGCGTTCCATGCCTGGCAAAATAGCAGCCATGCGAACTTGGACAAGATTCGCAACATGCCCAATGCTCAGGACCCGCGCTTCTATAAGAAAGCGAAGCTAGCCGAAGTCGAGCAGCAACTGGTCAAGCAAGGGCTGCTCAAAGACGGCGAACAGCTCAAAGATGTTGGCTGTATCGACTGTCACGGCAGTGTCGGCGCCAGCTCCATTCAGCACGACAAAGATTTGGTGATGCCGGATCGGGCCAAGTGCGGAACCTGCCACACGACCGAATTTGCCGAGGCCGAGTCCGAAAAGGATCAGGAGTGGCCGCAAGGCCAGTGGCCTAAAGGCCATCCGTCCCACGCGATGGACTGGAAGGCTAACGTGGAGACCGCGATTTGGGCGGGAATGGCGGAGCGCGAAATCGCCCAAGGCTGCGATATGTGCCATTACCAGCAGAACAAATGCGACGGCTGCCACACGCGGCATACGTTTTCTGCGGCCGAGGCGCGCCAGCCGGAAGCCTGTTCGACCTGCCACAACGGCGTGGACCACAACGAATGGGAAAATTATCTGCTCTCAAAGCACGGCACGGTTTATCTGACCCAGGGCAAGCAGAAATGGAATTTCGAGGTTCCGTTGAAAGACGCCATCACCAAGGGCGGTTATACGGCGCCGACTTGCCAGACTTGTCACTTCGAGTTCGAGGGTGAATATTCGCACAACCTGGTACGCAAAGTGCGTTGGGCATTCAACCCGACCCCGGCGATCGCGGATAATCTGAATCACCCCTGGTTCGAGCAGCGGAAGGATGCTTGGCAGCAAACCTGTGCGAACTGCCATTCGCCAAGCTTTGCCGAGAGTTATCTCACCGCGGCGGACAAGGGCACGATCGCTGGCCTGAAAGTCGAGCAGGAGGCCAAGAAAGTCGTCGAAGCTTTGCATAAAGACGGTCTGTTGCCCGGACAAAAGACCAATCGGCCGGAGCCGCCGAAACCGGAGAAGGATGCTGCCGGCGGGTTCTTCCAGCTGTTCTGGGCCAAGGGAAACAACCCGTCTCACGTGGAGCGCGTATACGCCGACATGTGGGAGCACGACGTGATCAAGCTCTACAAAGGGCTGTTCCACGCCAATCCGGGCGGTTTCACCTACACCGAAGGCTGGTCGGAACTGATGCGTGATTACGCCATCATCATGGATGAGAACACCAAGCTTCGGGAAGCAGCCGGGAAAACCGCGCAAAACGGCGAGTCGTCGACCCGGGTGGCATTGCGGGAGTTCAAGGATGCCGCCACCAGCCGATACGTGCTAGGTTCACTCCTAGTCGCCGCCGGCATCGTGGTGATCCGTTCCCGCAAACGCTAGGAGCGGCATGACGCAGCTTAACGAAGACGCCCGGCGGATCAGCAAACCGAGACTGTTTCTAGGTCTTGGATTGCTGCTTGCCGGGATAGCCATCTTCTTTTTGGGATTGCCGCACTTCTTTTCCAAGGAATTGCGGTTCGAAAAGATCAAGGAGATGAAACCCGGCGATCCGGGTTTCCCCACGCTGGACGGGCAGTTTCAGCCCGAGAGCCTGGGGGAATACGAGATCGGCCGGGCGGATCAGGTGATGGTCTCTTTGCACGCCGTAAGCTACAGCGACAAAAGCGGCGCATTGCGGCGTGCCATTGTTTTTCCGCCTTCCGATCATGGTTCATCGGCACCGCAGGGTATCAGGGACGGAAATCAGGTACGGCATGATCTTTGGGCGAACGCCGCGAAAGCGATTCGCCAACACACGGATGAGAATGCCTTGTTCGTGTCGTGGTGGGATAATGCTCAACGAATTCACTTTTTTTCCGGGCGCGACGCCTGGGCGGCGCAGCCGGTGGCCGATGCGTTTCCTGAACCGCGATCAAGAGACTTTTGGGGTGAAATCGCCGGTGGTTTTGCCGAAGACGAGCAGCCGCTGCGCCAATTGGCACGCTGGCTGACCATGGATGCCGACCAAGCACTTGCCGAGCTTTCAGAGCGTCTACCGAAAGACAGGCCGGTTTTCTGGGCCGTTTGTTTGGACGATCTGGCAAGGCTTTCGGAGATCGAAGCCTTGAGCGGCGTTAGCCTTCCCTTAGAGGCAAGGTTCTTTCCGGCCGAAGCGAATATCCACGCCCAGATTTCAGCGGTAAAACGCTGGGCTGAAGAAAAAGGCCGCGCCAGTTATCTGGTTCATCCGCTTCCTGGCGGCGGCATTCGTGCCTGGCGCATTACTTCGGAAGAGGGTGGAAAAACTCTTTTAGCCCGACTATTGCCTTTCGTCGGCTCCGTGGGGCGTACTCCCGAGCAACTGCAGCTGGTCTACCAATCAGAGCAAGGCGCTTACCTAAGTATTTTTAAGTGGATTGCGCCATAACCGAGCAAACATTGCAACGCGGAAAGCGGACGTTTTTTGAGCGTTGGGATTGACTGTCATTCGTTGAAATTATCGCTTCGATGTCGCATGCCTCTATTATTCTGCAATAATTTGACCTCGACTTTGTGGCAGAATGGGGGAGGGATGAACGATCAACGAAAATACTTGCGGACGCCACTCAACGCTAAAATATCGATCATGCATGAGTCGCTCGGTACAATCGAACTGACCACAGCCGATATCTCGGACGGTGGGTTATTTGTCCAAACGGCGGGTCGTCCGCGATTTGTTGCCGGAGACGAGGTAACAGTCCAGGTTTGCGGGATGGAGGACGCACCCATTATTCGAGCGGTTGTAGTAAGACTGACGACTAACGGAGCGGGGCTCCGGTTTCTCGACGATCCCGAAGCTTTCTAGTGCTTTCAACTTAATGTCCCGCTGGTCAGCGAGATCATCATACGGCGCCGTTGCCGCTTCGTCCGATCTCCCTTTAACGCATTGAGCATTCAAAACGCATTCCCGACCGATAAATGAACGATCCAGAGCCTACGCTTCAAGCGCGGGGATTGGAGTGCGTGCGCTCCGATAGCCTTTTGTTCAGTGACCTGAACCTCAGCGTCAGAGCCGGGCAAGTTCTTCAAATCGAAGGCCCTAATGGTAGCGGCAAGACCAGTCTGCTGCGGATACTCGCTGGCCTTACTCCGCCCAGCGATGGTGAAGTGCTCTGGCGCGGCGAAAATATCGCACGGCGGCGCTCCGCGTTTCTTTCCGAAGTCGCTTATTTGGGGCATCAATTGGGACTGAAAGCGGAACTGTCCGTAGAGGAGAATCTGCGTCTTTCTCTCGCCCTTAATGGCCTGTCTTTTTTACACGAAAGTTTGGCTGAGGCTTTGCGAACAGTAGGGCTGACGGGCCGAGAGGATACTCCCGCCCGCGCGCTCTCGGCGGGGCAGCGGCAACGCATTGCTTTAGCTCGATTGATCATGTCGTCCGCGAAGCTTTGGATTCTCGATGAACCTTTTACGGCCCTTGATGTCGGCGGCGTTTCCTTGGTGGAGACATTGCTGGAGGCTCATTTGAGCTGTGGCGGGTTGGCTGTTCTCACGTCTCATCAAACCGTGCGGATCGACCGTAGGCTCGTTAAGCTGCCTTTGGCGTGAGACAGATGATCGGTCCTTTCTTGGCACTACTTAAGCGCGATCTATTATTGGCCTTTCGGCATCGGGGCGAACTTGCGAATCCGTTGTTGTTTTTCTTGATCGTGGTGACGCTTTATCCGCTCGGGGTTAGCCCGGAAGAGGCTCTCCTCCGGAAGATTGCGCCGGGAGTGATCTGGATCGCGGCTTTGTTGGCTGCGTTGTATTCCCTGGAAAATATGTTCCGCTCCGACTTTGACGATGGTTCGCTGGAACAGATGGCCTTAAGCCCTTATCCTCTTTCGCTGCTGGTGCTCGCGAAAGTGCTGGCGCACTGGCTGGTGAGCGGATTGCCGATGCTGTTGCTGGCGCCATTGCTGGCTTTGTTTCTGGCTATGCCTACGCCGGCCCTGACCGTACTCGAATTAACTCTGCTGATCGGCACGCCGCTCTTGAGCTTGATCGGGTCCATCGGGGTGGCGTTGACCGTCGGGCTTAGGCGCGGGGGTATCCTGCTGACGTTATTGGTCCTGCCTTTGTATATTCCCGTCTTGATTTTTGCCACTAATGCCGTTTCGGCCGCTGCCGCAGGAATGGCTGTTACCGGCCAGTTATATTTTTTAGCCGCTATGCTGGTTCTGGCGCTAACCCTAGTCCCGCTGGCAACGGCTGCCGCTTTGCGAATTAGCTTGAGTTGACCCTTATGTGGACGTTCTTCCATAAACTGGCTTCGCCGAAACATTTTTACCGCATTTCCGGATATTTGATTTCATGGCTAGGATTGATAACGGCGCTGTTGTTATTGGCCGGTCTATACCTGGGCTTATTCGTTGCTCCCCCTGATTATCAACAGGGGGAAAGCTATCGAATTATGTTCGTGCACGTGCCTAGCGCGTGGATGTCTCTTTTTATTTACGTCTTTATGGCCGTGCTTAGTGCCATTTACTTGATTTGGAATATCAAGCTGGCCGATGTGATGGCGAGCAGTTCGGCGGCCCTCGGCGCGTCCTTTACATTTCTTGCGCTGGCCACGGGGTCTCTCTGGGGCAAGCCAATGTGGGGTGCTTGGTGGGTATGGGATGCGAGGCTCACATCCGAGCTGATTTTGCTCTTCCTCTATCTGGGCTATATCGCTCTGGTTTCCGCGATCGAAGATCAGCGCTCGGCGGCTCGGGCGGGCGGTGTTTTGATTTTGGTCGGGGTGGTCAATATTCCGATCATCCATTACTCGGTCGAATGGTGGAGTACCCTTCATCAGGGGCCTACGGTAACCAAATTCGACAAGCCCTCCATTCATATCAGCATGCTGCTGCCTTTGCTGCTCATGGCCGCAGCGTTTCAGCTCTATTACTTCACGGTGCTTCTAATCCGCGCCCGCGCCGAAGTTCTCGATCGTGAAAGGCGCAGTGCCTGGGTGCAGGAAGCATTCTCGGGCACTGAACCCCGTTAGGTGCCGGCTTCTTAGCTCGTCATTCCGTATACCGCCTGCTGGTAAGGTTCCCGTTTGTCTCGGCGCTCTAACCGCTCGTCAAACCAGCTTATGTCGTTCTTTCGCCCATAAAAAACCCCGGACGACTTGCGTCGACCGGGGTCTCGTAAACTGTTCGCGACTTTGAGAGACGCGAGATTACTTCATCATCGATTTTCTGAACATGCGATCCAATTTGCTGTTCACTTCCTCAGAAGAGGCAGCGGCTCTGCGAGCAGCAGATTCAGCGCTGGCAGCTTTCGATTCAGCAGCCTGAGCAGCAGACAACGCTTCGTCGGCGGTGCTCTTAACAGAGGAAACCTCCGCTTTCAAACCGTCAACCTGAGTCTGCAGGTTGTTGAGGTCGGATTTGCTGGCGCAGCCTACGGTCAAACCAGCAGACAACAGTAATACGCCCAATTTGGTTGCTTTCATCATCGTTTCTTTCCTTTTTTATTGACTGAAATGCTTGGCGAGATCATCCGTCCCGAAGAACAAATGGGTGACATTTTAAGTGTGCCCCGGAATGGATAATCTTTCCAGTATTATTTTGGCACAAATTACCGAATTACCACTAGGGTGCCTTTTTTCACCCAGGTGCTGAGTCTATCGATTTGCTCGTTAGTCATGGCTATGCATCCTTGAGTCCAGTCAAAAAACTCGTGAACGGCGAGACTGGCTCGCCCCAAACCGTGAATTCCGATTTGTCCGCCGAGCACTGTGTTTTGAGGGGGAATGGCCGCGCCGATGCTGGTGCGCAAAATCGTGCGATAGGTATCCGGCCCGATTAAGCCCGTCGTAAAGGCACGCTCAGCGTTCTCCCGATTGGGATATGTAAAGCCGAAAAACTTATGGTATCGGCTGTTTTCGTTGATCCAGCCGATATGATATTCACCCAGCGGGGTTTTGTAGTCTCCCCGTTCTTTGAATAGGCCGACGCCTCTGCGCCCGAGTGCAATTCTTTCGAAAACTTCCAAATCGTGGTCGCCTTCCATTACCTTCAATACATGCGGTGCGGTTTCGACCAGCAGCCATATGCTGTCGTCTTTCATACTTGCTTCCGTGTTCAGTGAGAGCAGCGCCGGAAGTAGGCCGAGAACAGATCGCAGTTTCACGTGTTGTCTCCTAGGTTTTTGTATCGTAAAGCTTACGCCAAAAAAATTTGCTCGACTGTTAAGTGGACTGAGTAGAATAAATAGACGATTTCAGCCATCTTGAAAATATTAGCCATGCCAATTGAAACCCGAAAGACAACTCCGTATTCCGATCAAAAGCCAGGAACCTCTGGATTGCGCAAGAAGGTGAAGGTTTTCTTGCAAAAGAACTATTTGGAGAATTTTGTCCAATCGGTTTTCGATACCTTGGGCGATACGGCCGGGAAAACGCTGGTCCTGGGCGGCGACGGACGCTATCTCAACCGCCAGGCGATCCAGACTATCGTCAAAATGTCTGCGGCCAACGGCGTGGGGCGGTTGTTGATCGGGCAGGGCGGCTTGCTGTCGACGCCGGCCGCATCCTGCGTGATCCGCAAGCACAAGGCGCTGGGCGGTTTCGTTCTTTCCGCCAGCCACAATCCCGGCGGGCCGGAGGAAGACTTCGGGATTAAATACAATGTAACCAACGGCGGGCCCGCGCCCGAGAGCTTTACCGATGCGGTCTTTGCGCGCAGTCGAGTCATCGATCAGTACAGGATCGTCCGTGCTGACGACATCGATATCGACAAGATCGGCGAAACACGGCTGGGCGACATGACGGTTCAGATCATCGATCCCGTGAGCGACTATGCTCAGTTGATGGAGCATCTGTTCGATTTCAGTTTGATCGAATCGGGGCTGAAATCCGGAGCGATCACCCTGAGCTACGATGCGATGCATGCCGTCACCGGACCGTACGCTAAGCGTATTTTGGAGGAAAGGCTGGGTGCCGCGATCGGTTCCGTGATGAACGGGATTCCCTTGGAAGATTTCGGCGGCGGCCATCCCGACCCCAATTTGACCCATGCACGGGAGCTGGCGGACCTCATGTTCGGGGCGCGGTCTCCTACGCTAGGCGCAGCGTCCGACGGCGACGGCGATCGCAACATGATCATGGGCAGCCAGTTTTTCGTTACACCGAGCGATAGCCTTGCCGTCTTGGCGGCGAATGCGCATCTTCTTCCGGGTTATAAGGACGGCTTGCGAGGTGTGGCGCGTTCGATGCCGACCAGTCAAGCGGTCGATCGGGTGGCACATGCGATGGGTATCGAGTGTTACGAGACGCCCACCGGCTGGAAGTTTTTCGGCAATTTACTCGATGCTCGCAAGATCACGTTGTGCGGAGAGGAAAGTTTCGGGACCAGCTCCGATCACGTCCGCGAGAAGGATGGTTTATGGGCGGTGCTGTTCTGGCTCAACCTGATCGCCGTTCGCAAACAGTCGGTAGCCGAAATCGTCCGCGAGCACTGGCGCCGGTTCGGTCGCGACTATTATTCGCGCCATGACTACGAAGGCATGCCGGCGGAGATCGGCGACTCGATCATATCTCGCCTCCGCGCACAGTTGCCCGGTTTGGTTGGGAAGACTTTCGGTCCTTACCAAGTCAGCGTCGCGGACGATTTCAGCTACCATGATCCGGTGGATGGAAGTGTCAGCGAAAAACAAGGGATTCGGATCATCTTCGAAAACGGGGCGCGGATCGTATTCAGGCTGTCGGGCACGGGAACGGACGGTGCAACCTTAAGAATCTATATCGAGCGTTATGAGCGCGATCCCGCGGAGCATAACCAAGATCCGCAGGAGGCGCTCAAAGACCTGATCGAGTTGGCCGAGAGTCTTTCTGAAGTGAAAACGCGAACCGGCATGTCCGGGCCGACGGTGATCACCTGAGCGGCAAGCGATTTCCGCGGCCGCCGAGTTGCCGGCGGCCGTTTTCGATCGGTCGCCTTATCCTGCTTTTCCTGTAAGCGCGCGGGCCAAGCGAGCATAAGCCTCCAAGCCCAGCGTTTCCGCCCGAGCCTGTGGATCTATCCCGAGATCCTGGATTTCTCCCTCTTCAAACAGGTGCTTGAGAGCGTTTCGGAGCGTCTTGCGGCGTTGCGAGAAGGCCGCGGCAACGACCTGCCCCAAAGGCCCCGGATCGACATCCACGGGCCTGGTTTCGTGCGGTACCAGACGGACGACGGCGGACATGACTTGCGGTCGAGGAAAGAAGCTCTCGGGAGGAACCTCGAAAAGACCGTCCGCGCGACAATAGTATCGAGCCATGATGCCGAGCCGCCCATAACTCTTGTCGCCGGGAACGGCGCACAGCCTGTCGACGACTTCCTTCTGCAGCATGAAGTGCATGTCCGCTATGCATTCCGTCTGCGCGAAAAGATGAAAAAGCAGCGGCGTAGAAATGTTGTAAGGCAAATTGCCGACGACGCGAAGCTTTTTTCCGGAGCTTAACTCGCAGAACCGGAATTTGAGTGCATCTGCACGATGCAGGCGGAACTTGGTGTTACCCGAAAATTTTGTTTCCAGCGAGGCAGCCAAATCTCGGTCGATTTCAATCGCGTCCAAGCGTCCGCAGAGCGGCAACAACGCTTCGGTCAGGACGCCTTGGCCGGGACCGATCTCCACGAGGTGATCTTCGGGATCTGGGGCTATTCCGAGGACGATACTCCGCACGACGGTACTATCGCGCAGAAAATTCTGGCCAAACCGCTTGCGGGGCTGGTGATTCATGACATCTCACCGAGTCTGCAACGCATTCTGGACGCCATGCCGATAGCCTCATCGATTGCGGCCGCCAAGCTTCCCGCATCGGCTTTTCCTGTTCCGGCCAAATCCAAGGCCGTGCCATGGTCAACCGATGTGCGGATGACGGGTAGCCCCAATGTGATGTTCACCGCGCGCCCGAAGCCCGCGTATTTCAGTACCGGCAGTCCCTGATCATGGTACATGGCGAGTACGGCGTCGGCACGCTCGAGATATTTCGGAAGAAAAAGAGTGTCCGCCGGCAGCGGGCCGACCACATTCATTCCTCGTTGTCTGAGCGACTCCAGCACGGGCTCGATAATCTCGATTTCCTCGCGCCCCAGATGACCGCTCTCGCCGGCATGAGGGTTGAGGCCGCAGACGAGGATGCGCGGTGCGGCAACGCCGAAGCGGGCGATCAAGTCCCGATCGAGGGTGGTGAGTACTGCGGACAACCGTTCGCGCGTGATGCTGCGGCTGACTTCGGCCAGCGGCAAATGTGTCGTTGCCAATGCGACGCGAAGACCCGGTGCGGCGAGCATCATGACCGGATGGCCTCCGCTGATGTTCGCGATGAACTCGGTATGGCCGGTGAAGGCGACGCCGGCCTCGTTGATGATTCCCTTGTGTACGGGGGCGGTGACCAAGGCATCGAAGCGCCTTTCCAGGCACGCGGTAACGCCGCTGGATATGGTTTCGAGAACATAGGGAGCATTGGCGGCATTCAATCGTCCGCAAGCCCGGTCGACGGCGTTGGCCGTAGGCCACACTTTGAGTGATCCGGCTCGGTGCGGCTGGACCTCGTCGGTGCCCGGCGTTCGAATTTCGAGATTAAGTCCCAGCCGCTGCGCTCGTTCCGCCAACAGCCGGGGATCGCCGATTACCGTGAGATCGCAGGCAAGTTCCCGCTGCGCGATCTGCACGCACAAATCCGGGCCGATGCCGGCGGGTTCTCCTGTAGTCAACAGTATTCTGGTGATCATTGGAATGATGGCATGAAGGAAGTCGTTTCCGGTTCGTTCAAGCGAATTTCGACATAGGCCTCGTCGCGAATCCGGCGCAGCCAAAGCTCGGTTTCCTCTTCCGCTTTACGTTTGAAGATTTCTTCGCGGGCTTTGTTCTTCAACAATTCGTCGGTGTCGCTGGACTCTTGCCGTTCCAGAACTTGAAGGAGATGCCAGCCGAATTGGGTTTGCACCGGATCGCTGAGCTGGTTGACCGCTAACCGGTTCATGGCTTCCTCGAAGGGTGGAACCAAGGCGCCCGGCTGGACGAAGCCGAGATCGCCGCCCTTGATCGCCGAACCTTTATCGTCGGAGTGGCCCCGCGCCAGTGTGGCAAAGTCTTCGCCGCCTTCAATGCGCGTTTTCAAATTCAATAGCTTTTGCTTGGCGTCCTCGTCGGACAGTACTTCGTTGGGCTTGATCAGGATGTGACGCACGTGAGTTTTGGTCATGCGCTCGTCCTCGCCGCCTTTGACTCCGAGCAGTTTGATGATATGAAATCCGCTCGGGCTTCGAATAGGACCCTCGATGCCGCCTTCCTTCATCGCGGGCACCAAATCGGCAAATAGGGACGGCACCTGGCTCAACTTGCGCCAGCCGAGATCACCCCCGCTCAGGGCTTGCGGCGAATCGGAAGAGCTCAGGGCGGCTTGCTTGAAATCCAAGCCTTGTCTGAGCTCGTCGACCAATCTCTCGGCTTTTTCTTTGGCCTTTTGCACCTCGGACGGCGACGCCGCTTGAGGGGTCGCGATCAGAATATGGCCCAGCAGATATTCGCTATCGCGCGTGACGTCCGATTTTCCATGAGTTTCCAGATAGTGTTGCACTTCGTGATCGCTGACCTTGATCTGGCTGTTGACCTGACTGCTTCTCAGACGCCCGACGGTGATTTCGTTGCGGATCTGTTCGATGAATGCGGCGTAGTCGATCCCTTCTTGCCGCAAAGAGCGGCGAAATTCCTCCAGGCTCATGTTGTTGCGCTGAGCGATTTGCTGGACCGCCTGCCTGAGGGTTTCGTCATCGACGCGGATGCCTGCTTTTTCGGCCAAATGCACTTGAATTTTGTCGACGATCAGGCGCTCGAGGACTTGGCGGGTCAAAATTTCGTCAGGCGGAAGCTGTGTGTTGTTTTGCAGTAGGCTGGCTTTGATGGATTCGACTTTTTGCCGCAATTCGCTTTCCAGAATCACGCCGTCCTCTACGACGGCCACGATGCGATCGATCGGTCCATCGGCGAGTACCGCCGACGGCAATAGGAAAAGCGACAGAAAAAAGACCCTGCCGAACCGGGTGCTTCTGGAAAGAAAAAATGAGATCTTGAACATAGTCGGTCGTATTCGATCAATCGTTCTCAAGCCGGTAACCGCTGATGCTGCGTTGCAAGAACCGGTCTACCTGGTCGCCGAAACGGGTCAAGCCTTTCAACTCAAGCTGAACGAAGACCCCGTTGTTGGCGACATTGCCGCCGTTTACGCCAGTCCGTACGTCGTTGATGTAATGCCGTCCAATGAGACTGAAACGCCAGCAACAGGTTTCGCGCTCGATTCCCAAAAAGCTTTCCAGCGTTACCTGATCCAGCAGCGAGTATTGCCAGCGGCCGATAGCATTCCACCCTTTTGCGAAGGGCAATCGGAAAGACACATCGGTCAGGTCCAGGCGGACGAAGTCGAAGTTTTGATCGCGGCGAAACCGATAGGCGATGTTGAGCAGATGATTGTCTCGGTCGTCGTACTGCAGGGCCACTTGGCCGCGGTCGATCGTGCCGCCCTCCGGATTCCACTGTCCGCCGGTACGAAGTGACCAGGTATTGGTCAATCTGGAATAGACTTCGGCCACGAAGTTGGATTTGTCCCCGGTTTTTGCGGGGATATTGGGCAACGTCACATCGTGATCGTCGAAATAGAAAATTTCACCGATGCTGGCCCGGAGGCGCTCCATCCCAGACACCTGGTCGATCAGTCGGGAGGTAAGCGCCAACGTGACCTGATTGGCGTCGCCTAGCCGATCGGCACCGGTAAACCGGTTCTCGCGAAACAATTGATAAAAAGTGAAGTCATATTCGCCGGTATCGAATACGGGAAGGTTTTCTTGGTTCTTGTCCGGAATGTAAAGGTAGAAGAGTCGAGGCTCCAAAGTCTGAAGCAGCGGCGTTTCGGCCAGCTCGAATTCGCGCTCGAAGAACAGTCCGCTGTCCAGGGAGAAGATCGGCGCGGTTCGGCTCAGGCTGTCATTGAGGCCGGGGGTTTGATCCTGCAGCCAGTATTGGGTGTGCTGCAAGCTCAGGCTCGGAACGACGAAACCGGCGGCGGTTCGCCAGGGGTACGAGATCCGCGGTATTACATTCAGCCGTTGGCCGGTGACTCGGCCGCCGGTGTGATTGAAATTGGCGATCTCACTAAAGCCGTTGAAGACTAAGCCGGTATTGCCCAGCCCTTGCCCGTAGTTGAAACTCACCTGCGGAAGCCGGTAATACGGTCTCCCTTCCGGGGGAATCGTGGGGTCGATCGTTTGATAGTAATCGGCCAGCGTCGAAATGCTGTAGTTCGAACCGACGTAATTCAGCTGGCCATAGCTGCGGATATGCCGCCGGTCGACGATATTCAGCGTGTTGCCCAACTCGTTCAGATAGCGATCGTCGGACACATAGTGCGCATCCACGCGGGAATACAAGTTTTCGGTGAACCGTGTATCGTTCAAGAAACCGACCTGGCCTCGGCTATCGCCTCGCACATCATCTTGGGGCATGTACTCGGCCAGCACGCGGCCCCGAGTCATTTCGGTCAGATACCGGAAATCGCCGCGCAGCAGCAGGCCGCGCTTGGTGAGGAGTCGTGGCGTGAAGGTGGCGTCATAATTGGGCGCTAGATTGAAGTAATACGGCGCCGTAAAGTCGAAGCCCCCCACCTTGGTGTTGCCGAAAGAGGGCGTAAGGAAACCGGTCATCCGGCGGTCGTCGACCGGGAAGCTCATGTACGGCGTGTAAAGTAAGGGTACGCCTTTGAATTCCAGCCAAGCGTGTTTCGCCGATCCACGGCCGGTTTCCTTATTGATCTTTACATTGCGGGCGTGAAGCATCCAATCCTGGTCGCCGGGCGGGCAAGTGGTGTAGGTGAATTTCTCGTAGCGCGATAAAGTATCGCTGTCGAAATGAGTTAAACGCGAGGTGCCTCGCGCCGGGATTGTCTCCAAAATGAACTGGGCGTTACGAAGAACGCCACGGTTCGTATCGAGCTCCAGGAAGCCGGTATCGCTGGAGAAGGTGAGTCCTTTCTCTTGATAGATGACATTGCCCTGTGCGTTCAAGGTTTCTGAAACGGTATTGTGGGTGACGAAATCCCCCCACAGCTTTTGATCCGCACGTGTCAGTTCGGCCGAACCGGTAAAGGTTGCGATTTCGTCGTCCACCATTTCGGCATAGTCGGACCGAATTTCCAACGGTTGCTGTTCACGCGCCAGCCTGTCTTGAGGAGTCAGCAGAAATTCGGTCATAGGCGCCGATTCGGACTTGCCGGCGCACGCTTGAGCCCAGGGATTGGCCGGCAGTAAGGCGGTCAAGTTGCGGAAGCGCTGTTCGTCTTCCTCGGTAATCGTGGTCGTTTCCGCCCAATTTTCGACCTTTTGGCTCTCTTCCGAGACCACGTGGGGAAGACCTTTGGGGTCGGGGCCGACTAAGGAGCAGTCCCACTCCTTGCCGGTTTCGCCAGGGCGGCAGTTCCAGCCGGGAGGTTTGGCCGCCGCGACCGATTTCGGTGGTAATGGCTGCACGGGTTGGTCCACAGGTTTCTGCTCCGCGTCTCTTTGAGACCGCGCGGGCTTGGCGGCCAGCGCCGGTTCTCGGGTCTTCGGTGGACGGACCGGTTCCGGCTCGGCAGTGGCGGGTGCCGATTCCCTCTCCTGTGTCGGCCCGGCCTTTTCAATCTCTGGCTCGTCAGGAGTCGTGGCGGCGGTATCGGGTTTGGATTTCTTGGTGATACAGACCCACTCCTTATCGTCCTTGCTGCGCTGGCAATCCCAGTCGGACGTGGCTCCCAGCAGATAGGAAGGGCTCAGTCCAAGGCACAGGATAAACACCCATCGACCACGATTGAGATGAATCAGAAACACCATGCTGCGGCTGAGGTACTTTATAACTGAGAGGCGAGTCGCAAAGTGGCTGCCACACAATTTAAGCTTGTGAACGGAGCGGCAAGAGTGGCGACAGGGGCGGAATCGCGGAAGGCATTATCTTCAGGCTGTTCTTTATGGTGAAATATCCGGTCCAATCGCCGCATTCTACCGTAAGATCCACGTTATTCGAGTACTTTTCGACACAGGGACCGTCAATATGACAATACAGAAAGATGAACGGCTCGAGGCGCTTTCCGACTGGTTGTCGAAAACCCTCAAACTTGGGGTCAGGGCTATAGAGCCCGCCTCGAGCGATGCCAGTTTTCGTCGTTATTTTCGCGCCTATTTCGATGGGGCTTCGCGCATTGTGATGGATGCGCCGCCGCCCAAGGAGAACGTGCGCCCTTTCGTCAGGGTGGCCGCGCTCCTGCGAAGTGCCGGCGTTCAAGCGCCCGAGGTGATCGCGGCCGATGTAGACCAGGGTTTCTTGTTGCTCACCGATTTAGGAACCCGATCGTATCTGGACTGCTTGAACCCTGCATCCGTTGATCGTCTCTATGAAGACGCTCTGGACGCTCTGCTGCGCTTGCAGTATGGCGTGGAACCCGAAACTTCCGGATTGCCTCCGTATGACGAACGCCTGCTCGGGGTCGAGCTGGATTTGTTCCGCGATTGGTTCCTCGGCCAACTTTTGGGGGTGGCGCTGGATCCCGAGGAATCCGTCGTCTTCGATGAGCTGAAGCGGCTTCTGATCGCATCCGCGCTGGAACAACCCCGGGTCTGCGTGCATCGGGATTATCATTCCCGCAATCTCATGGTCACCGAACGCCTCAATCCGGGCATTCTGGATTTTCAGGATGCGGTCGTCGGTCCCATCACCTATGACCTGGTCTCGCTGCTGCGGGATTGTTATGTTTCATGGCCGATTTCCATGGTGGAGGTTTGGGTGATCGATCATTACACGCGCCTTGCCGAAGCCGGATTCCTCTCTTCGGTCGGTCCGGACCTATTCCGGCGGTGGTTTGATCTCATGGGAATGCAGCGTCACCTCAAGGCGATCGGCATTTTTTCCCGGCTCAAGTTGCGCGATGGCAAGTCCGGCTATCTCAAGGATATCCCGCGTACCATGAGCTATGTGATCGAGGTCTGTAAGCAATATCCGGAACTTACCGGCTTCCTGCACTTTTTGGAAAATCGGGTCTTGCCCCGAATGACTTTGGATAAGGTGACATGAAAGCCATGATTTTGGCGGCCGGGCGCGGCGAGCGGATGCGGCCCCTCACCGACCGGACACCGAAGCCGCTGTTGACGGCAGGCGGTCGGCCACTGATCGAGCATACGATCGAATCTTTGGTCCGGAGCGGGTTCGTCGATATCGTCGTCAACACCGCCTATCTCGGAGATCAGATCGAAGCCCACTTGGGACACGGGGCCTCATTAGGGGCGAGGATAGCCTATTCTGCCGAAGGCGAGGCGCTCGAGACCGGTGGCGGTATTTACCGGGCATTGCCGCTATTGGGCGAGGATCCGTTTTTGGTGGTCAATGGCGACGTCGCTACCGATTATCCTTTCGGGCGGTTGCGGAGCCAGCCGTCCGGGTTGGCTCATCTGGTGCTGGTCCCCAATCCGTCTCACCATCCGCGGGGCGACTTCGCTTTGCATGACGGGATGGTTTTGGATTCCGTGGATTGCCGCTTTACCTTCAGCGGCGTCGGTGTTTATCGTCCCGAGTTGTTCGCGGGCTGCTCGCCCGGCAAGTTTCCCCTGGCGCCCTTGCTGAGACGAGCAATGGCGGACGGGCTGGTAAGCGGAGAAGTGTATGCGGGCTTTTGGATGGATATCGGCACCATCGATCGGCTCCAAGCATTCGATGAGTACTTGAGGTCTAACCGAAAAATGAATGCCTCGATTGGTCTGAACCTGGAGGTTTGAGATGCAGGGCAAAATGTTCCCGGAATCAGATGCAAGAGATCTCAGCAAAGAGAAACGGCTTACCCAAGTTATTTATGCCTTGCAGGCCGCGTCTTTTTTGGTTGGGATCACCTACATCGTCGCAGCGGTGATTAATTATGTGAAATGGCCGGACGTGGCGGGGACTTGGCTGGAGACCCATTTCCGTTGGCAAATCAGGACCTTTTGGTACGGCATCCTGTGGGGAATCGTGGGTGGGCTGACTTTGTTCGCTTTCGTAGGCTACGTTATTCTTACGGCCAATACGATCTGGATTGTTTACCGTATCGCCGTGGGGTGGATGGCGCTAAGCGAAGATCGGCCGGTGAGCTGACGAAATTGTGAAAAAACCTACTGCGCGGCCCGCCTCTACCTCTGCGATGCTCAACGTACTCCTTTGTACGCTGCGCTTTTCATAGCGAATATGGGCCGCTCGCGACGGGTTTTTCACAACCTCAAAGGTTAAAGTGCGTGCAGCGAACCGCTGTGAAAAACCAGTTGCCCCAGAAACTCTTCTCCCTGCTCCAGGCATTCGATCCGTGTGATTCCTGCGGTGGCGACCTTGATTCGAAATAGGTTCGACAAAGGGATGTCCAAAATATGGGCGAGCACCATGCGAATGGTGCCGGCGTGGCAAATAATGAGAATATGCTTTCCGGCGTGGCGGTTCAGAATGTCGTTCCAAGCCGAAACGATGCGGCTTCTGAATTCTGCGAGCCCCTCGGCATCGTCCGGGCGATTGGTCATCGGATCGCGATAAAAACGCTGGATCAGGCCGGGATCGTACTGAGTAATTTCCTCCCGCGTCTTCCCTTGCCATACACCGAAACCGATTTCCTTCAATCGCGGTTCGATTTCCAGTGGAATGCGGCTTCGCTCGCTCATTTCTTCGGCAAAGGCTTGGCAGCGGGCGAGAGGGGAGGTGACGATGACCTCCCATGGGTGATGCTGACCGACGGCTGCGCGCATCTGCGACCAGCCCTTGTCGCTTAGGGGATCGTCCATCTGTCCGCGGTAACGGCTTCCGCCCACGGGCTCGCCGTGGCGCATCAAGTCGATGAGAGTTGAGACGCGCTCGTCGGTAATCAAGTCTTAGCCACCTCCTCGAGACGCTGCCGAGCTCGCTTTACGGCCGCCCTGACCTGTTCAGGAGCGGTTCCGCCGAAGTGTTTGCGTGCGCTGACGGAACCTTCCAGCGTCAGTATTTCGAAAACATCGGGTCCGATCGTAACAGACAATTGTTGCAATTCGGTCAATGACAACTGGGAAAGATCGCGTCCGGTTTCGATGCCCAAGCGCACGGCTTTGCCGACGATCTCGTGGGCATCTCGGAACGGAACCCCTTTCCGAACCAGGTAATCCGCCAAATCCGTGGCCGTTGCGTAGCCCTTCTGCGCTGATTTGTACATGCCGTCACGATTCGGTCGAACGTGGGGCATCATGTCGGCAAAAGCCCGCAGGCAATTTCGTAAGGTGTCCACCGTATCGAACAGAGGTTCCTTGTCCTCCTGATTGTCCTTATTGTATGCCAAGGGCTGACTTTTCATCAGTATCAGCAGGCTCATGAGGTGTCCGAAGACGCGCCCCGATTTGCCCCGGACGAGTTCCGGTACGTCCGGGTTTTTCTTCTGCGGCATGATGGATGAGCCGGTGCAAAAGGCATCCGGCAAATCGATGAAACCGAACTGGGCCGATGTCCATAGAATCAGTTCTTCGGAGAATCGCGACAAGTGCATCATGATGAGGCTGGCACAGGCCGTGAATTCGATGGCGAAATCGCGATCGCTGACCGCGTCCAAAGAATTCGCAGCCGGTCGGTCGAAGCCGAGCAGTTCGGCGGTATAGAATCGATCAAGCGGAAAGGTTGTGCCGGCCAGGGCTGCCGCGCCCAAAGGCATGACGTTGACGCGCTTTCGACAGTCGAGCAGGCGCTCGTAATCTCTCGCCAACATTTCGCACCAAGCCAATAAATGATGGCCGAAGGTTACCGGCTGGGCCACCTGGAGATGGGTGAATCCCGGCATGATGGTATCCGCTTCGCGTTCCGCCAAATCGAGCAAGGCCTGCTGAAACCGAAGGATTTCGCCGGTGATCCGGTCGATTTCGTGGCGCAGATACAGTCGGACGTCCGTGGCTACCTGGTCGTTGCGGGATCGGCCGGTGTGCAGCTTCTTCCCCGCTTCGCCGATACGCTCGGTAAGGCGGGCCTCGATATTCATGTGGACGTCTTCGAGCTTAACAGACCAGGAAAATTCGCCGCGTTCGATTTCCGCAAGGATTTGTTCCAATCCGTCCGTAATGGTTTCGCATTCCTCTTCGTTTAAGACGCCGATCCGTTTCAGCATCGAGGCGTGGGCAATGGAGCCTCGAATATCGTACGGGGCCAGACGTTTGTCGAAGTCAACGGATGCGGTAAAAGCTTCTACGAAGGCGTCGGTGGCTTCGGTAAAGCGGCCTGCCCAAGGTTTTGGTTCGCTGCTCATCGGGATCTTGTTAAAAGAGAACGGCTTTTGTTCCAGTCATTATAACCGGAGTGGTTATTCTTCGAAGATTTTCAGTTGACTGATACGGAAAGTAAATCGCCAAGACTTGACTTAAGTCAAAAGTACGTCTACGCGGCCGTTATACAGTTCTTCGGCCTATTCGGCATACAGATCACTGAACAAATTCAATATTCAGGAGACAAATCCGATGGCCCTAATAGAGTGGACTAAAGAAGCATTTGGAACAAACGTCAGTGAAGCCGACCATCAACATCAGGAAATTTTCGCCATGTTGAACGGCTTGCACGATACCGTCGCATCGGGTGATCGGCAGGCAGTCGGGCGTCAACTCGATGCACTGATCGATTATGTAGCCATGCATTTCAAGACCGAAGAAGATTTGATGCAGGCTCACGGATACCCGGATTACGCTGCGCATAAAGCCAAGCATGACGAGCTGGTGCAGACTTGTCTCGACGTTCAGAAGAAATTCCACGCCGGAGCGCTCGACATTACCCCGGAAACGACCACGTTCGTCAAAGACTGGCTCGTCAACCACATTCCGAACATCGATAAGCATTACGGTCCGTTTTTTAACGGCAAGGGCGTTGCCTGACGCCGGCAGACAGACTTAAGGGCTGCGTTTTTCCTCATTTCGCAGCTTAAGGCTCGTCATCCTAAAGATTGCCGGCCTCGATGCCGGCAATCTTCGTTATTCATGATTTATTCACTTCGTTGCCTGTAGTAGCATTTTGGGGAGAAAATAACGAACTCGGATCTTGTAGATGACCCAATCTTCCTGCCTTCCGGCTTGGCAGTCGCTCAATCGACATTACCGTGAAATCAGCGATCTCCATCTGCGGGATCTGTTCGCTGAAGACCCTCACCGTTTCGAGCGTTTTTCGCTGCGCCTTGACGACCTGCTGTTTGACTATTCTAAGAATCGAATCGCGGAACAAACCGTGATGCTATTGCTCGATCTGGCCAGGCAAGCCGGATTGAAAGAAAAAATTGCCGCCATGTTCCGTGGCGACAAGATCAATGTCACCGAAAACCGTGCCGTATTGCACGTGGCCTTGCGCAACCGCTCCAACCGACCGATTTTCGTCGACGGCAAGGATGTCATGCCCGATGTCAATCGGGTTTTGACGCAGATGCGTCGGTTCAGCGACTTGGTGCGTTCCGGTGAATGGCGGGGATGTACGGGCAAAGCCATCACCGATGTGGTCAACATCGGCATCGGCGGGTCCGATTTGGGGCCGAAAATGGTGGTGAAGGCGCTGTTGCCCTATATGCAGCCCCGGCTGCGCGTTCGCTTCGTATCCAATGTGGACGAAGCGGATCTTGTCGAGAACCTGAAGGACCTCGACCCCGAAACCACACTGTTCTGCGTTTCATCCAAAACCTTTACCACGCAGGAAACCATGACGAATGCCCGATCGGCGCGGGAATGGTTTCTGGCCAAAATCAACGATGAAGCCGCTATTGCGAAGCATTTCGTGGCGGTCTCCACCAATGCCGAAAAAGTGGCCGAATTCGGCATCGATACCGCCAATATGTTCGAATTCTGGGACTGGGTGGGCGGCCGGTATTCGCTGTGGTCGGCCATCGGCCTGCCGATCGCCTTGGCCGTCGGCATGGATGCTTTCGAAGCACTGTTGGCCGGCGCCCACAAGGTGGACGAGCATTTCCGAACGGAGCCCTTCGAGCGGAATATTCCGGTGATCATGGGGTTGCTCGGCATCTGGTACGCCAATTTTTTCGGCGCCGAATCATATGCCATTCTGCCCTACGATCAATATCTGGAAGATTTGCCGGCCCATCTTCAGCAGGTCGATATGGAAAGCAACGGCAAGATGGTGGATATCGAAGGCCATCTGATCGCCTACAGCACCGGCCCGATTATCTTCGGCCAACCGGGCACCAATGGACAGCATGCCTTTTATCAGTTGATCCATCAAAGCCGAAAGCTGGTTCCTTGCGATTTTATTGCTGCGGCGCAAAGCCATCACGGTCTCGGCCGGCACCATGAGACACTGATTTCGAATTTCCTCGCTCAACCGGAGGCGTTGATGCGTGGCAAGACCACCGAGGAAGCGACGGCCGAGCTCGAAGCAGGGGGCGTTACCGGTGAGCAACTGACGGAACTCGCTGCTGCGAAAACTTTCCCCGGCAACAAACCATCCAATTCAATTCTTTATCGAAAACTGACCCCGGAAACTCTGGGATCGCTGATCGCCTTGTACGAGCACAAGATATTCACTCAGGGCGCGATCTGGAACATCAACTCCTTCGATCAGATGGGGGTCGAGTTGGGCAAACGGCTGGCGAGAACCATTCTTTCGGAACTGACCGACGACAGTGCGGTTTCGTCTCATGACGCTTCCACCAACGGTCTGATCAATTACTACAAGCAATTACGCTAGGGTGACGGTCATGAACCCATCCACGCGATGTATTCCCGTCAAGAGAAAACGACCCATTCGTCCTTTCTCTTGACGGAGAGCGGACCGTGCCGGTTCCGAAAATAAGGGTCTACTCTCAGGAACTACGCGTAAGTCTGATCTGATCGAATAAACAATGGACTGCACCAGGGGGCGGCGACTCTCTTCAGCGTGTTTAAAGGAGTTACGGCATGACCGACCTCAATGATCCTACGGCAAGCAATCCAAGCGTGCTAACGCCGGTACATCCGGACATCGAACGTTACTTGACCACTCTCGCCGGTTCGGCCGACACCCCGGTTCTCGTGGAGATGGAAGAGTTGGCTCGTCAGCAGAACTTTCCCATCGTCGGGCGTCTGGTCGGATTGTTTCTGAAGGTCCTCGCCAAAAGTATCGGAGCGAAGCGCATTTTCGAATTCGGCAGCGGTTACGGTTATTCCGCCTACTGGTTCGCAGAGGCCGTCGGGCCGGACGGGCGGGTGATCTGTAGCGATGGCGATCCGAACAATCTCTCCAAGGCGGAACATTTTCTCAGCCAAGCCGGGCTGTGGGACCGCGTCGATTTCCGAACCGGCTTTGCCCAGACCGTCTTCCAGGCTACCGAGGGCGAGTTCGATATCTGCTACAACGACGTGGACAAGGGCGACTATCCCGAAGTGTGGCGCCTTGCCCGCGAGCGTATCCGGCCAGGCGGGCTTTATATTGCGGACAATGTCTTGTGGCACGGCCGTGTTGCTGCCGAAAACCCCGTCGACATCGTTCCCGGCTGGACCGACGCTATCCGCGAACATAACCGACTTATCTTCAACGATCCGGAATTCGATGCGTCCATCAACCCGACCCGAGATGGCGTGGTCGTTGCCCGAAGAAAATAGAAGGCAAAACTCTTGGGAGCGGTCAGATCGCGTGTGGAACTATCCATACCGACTGAGACCGATTTGGCCAACGTTTATTGCTGGTTGCATTGGTCCCTGATAAGCGTTCTGGCGCGCGTCACTTTCTGGTGGCGATATCGTAAAGTACATTGACACTAGGTTTCCTCGCTGCGAGATGTCCATCCGAGTCTTAAGCCTTGATAGTGAATACAGAGCCGTTTGTTGGACTTGAGGCATTCCTTCTGTCGCGCTTTGTGTCGGTAGATCACTATATCTGTCAGTAATTTTTACACTTCTAGCGGAAAATGTTACGTGGGCGTTGCTCGTTGCGTATAGGTGATTGATTATAAATAATCTTTATGCCTTGGCACAAAAATCGCAGATACGTCGGTGCGATTAGGCCGACGTTGTTAAGTCAGACTTCGGCATAACATTAACTTAATACTCTGATGCTATCTGGGAGCGACATATCATGAAGATTTATTTGAAGCATATCGTAGGCGCGGCCGCGCCCCTGCTGTTTGCGCTGAGTACGTCGGCTTACGGCGGCACGGTCGATCTTTTTAGTGAGGGAGATCAGTCCGCTATTGATAATACTAACGGGGCGGCGTGGAACGGCGATTCCACGACTCTTCCCGGCACCGGGGTGGCTAGCAGCACGGGCACCGGCTTGTCGACTGTGCTGGGCGGTCAGCGTGACATTTGGGCAAACTGTATTACTGGTTGCGGCGGCGCTACGGCGGTCTCAGCTGCCGAGGTATTCGGCGGGCAGTTTAAGTTCAGCAATGCATCGGGAGTGACAGGCGAAGCTATTGTCCAGTGGGACGGCAACGATCAGGATATCGCGCTTAATACCACAGGTTTAGGCGGGTTCGATTTAACTTCGGGCGGCACCATTCATGCCTTTCAATTAACCACGATCGAATCGGATCTCGGATGGTTCTTCCGCATCGAAGCTTTCACGGATGATGATGAATGGACCAAAATTACGCTGGCCGCTACCTGTGTGGACGCTAGCGGTCCGGTCGATCCCGGTTGCGAACCTTCTCCGCATGTGTCTACCATTCCCTTTGCGGCCTTCATGGATGGTTCTCTATGCGGATCTACCGGAACGTCGCCCTATGTAGATGGCGTAGTCGCCATCGAATGCGGCTCCGGCGGTACGGCAAATCTTGCTAAGCTTGGTGCACTACAGGTGGCACTGAATACCGGTGATGACGTTGCTGGCGGCTCGGCTCCTAGAACCGCAAACCTGGATCTACGTTTGGATAGCGTCGAAACGATTCCTGAGCCCATGACGCTGGGACTGCTTGGTATCGGCCTGGTTGCGGCAGGACTCTCTCGCCGGAACGGCAGGGTTGTCGCAGTATAACACCAACCGGTAAATGCCCGGCGTTATCGGCTGGGCTCTGGTGATAAGTTAAGCGGTTCTGTCATTGCGGCAGAACCGCTTTTTTTTGTGCTTGCGGTCTGTGGACATGCTGGCTTTTTTCGGCTTTCGGCCTGGCTAAGCATTCGATAAAGGGATTGCATTCTCAATGGTTTCTTTTCTTGTTTACCGCCTACTAAACACCACCATTCGGATTGTGCTTGAACGGGACGAAGCATCTTCCGACTTCGGAAGAGTTCTGTGCTGAGTCAGCGAACGCTCCGTGCGAGATTTGGCGCCAATCTCTTTTCTCAATATTGCTGTTTGAGCCCTAATTGCTCCGATTGCCCAAAAGATGCCTTACAATCATGTGACGAATCGGATTGGGGTTAATCCGGGGCAGGGATGCCCCGGCGCGGCGACAAGCCGCGTGAGCCCAGGCCGGGCGTGTACCGGCCTGGGAGGCGGCCCGAAATACCAGGAGGGTATTTACGGGCCTGATTAATAATTTCAGTCATTTTCCCAATAGGTCTTTAGCCTCTAGGTCATTTGTAAACCGAACATTGGAGATGCTTCATGACTCTTATTTCTCTCGGACGAAGATTGAAAATCCCGGTCTTTTCGATTTTGCTGCTGTTGTCTGCCTGCGGCGATATTTCTCCGGCACAGCGTCTGAAGCAGGCTGACGAGGCGCTCGCAAAAGGCGATGTGCGGTTGGCGGTTATCGAGCTGAAGACCGTCCTTCAATCCGAACCGAACAACATGCAAGCTCGGCTGTTACTAGGGCGTGCCTACGTACAGGCTGGAGATTGGGCAGGCGCCGAAAAGGAATTGCTGCGTGCCCGAGAAATGGGAGCCGGTGAAGTTGACTTGGAGCCTTGGCTGGCGACGAGCTTACTCGAGCAAGGGCGGCTTGGCGATGTCCAAGTGCTTGAAATTCCTGAAAGCGCGTCGAATGAGCTCCGAGGCAATCTGCTCGCGATCAAAGCCGAGGCATGGCTGCGCAGCGGAGAAAACTCCGAATCTGAAAAGCTCGCGCGTGAAGCCTTGGACGCAGTACCTAATTTCGCCCCTGCGCTGCTGACGATGGCTCGTCTGCATGGGAGGCAGGGGCAAATTCCCGAGACACGGGAATGGATTTCCAAAGCGCTCGCCGCCGACCTGAAATACGGGCCGGCCTGGGAGCTTCTCGGTTACATCGAAACCCAGGAGAGTCACTTTGAAGCCGCCGAGGAGGCGTATTCCAAAGCGGCGGAGGACCGCATTCTGCGTGCCCCGGCTCTCGTCGCCCGAGCCATAGCGCGTATTCATTTAAAAAAATACGATGAGGCCGCGGCGGATCTCGACGAAGTCGGCAAACGGCTTAAGGATTCTGCGGCACTTCATTTCGCCAGGGGGCTGCTGAATTTCGAACAAAAGCGCGTCGCCGAGGCGCAGGAAGCTTTCGATGCGGCTTTGGCCGTGGATTCTTCCCATTTCCCGTCTTTGCTTTACGGCGGCGCGGCTCACGGCCTGCTGGGGAATAGAGCCCGGGCAGAAGATTATCTAAGAAAATATTTGAGCCATGATCCGAGCAACGTAAAGGCTCAGTCTCTATTGGTGCACTTGGAAGTACAGAATAGCGATCCTGCCAGCGCCGAAAAGCTGGCCAGAGAGGCGCTGAAACAAGCGCCAAACGATGTCCAGGTGATGAATTTGCTGTCGGACGCTTTGAAGGCGCAAGGCAAGCAAGGTGAAAGTATTGAGTACCTGAAACAGATCGTCTCCGCGCAGCCGGAATCGGCCGAGGCACGTACACGCCTGGCCGGGGGGCTTGTTCAGGAGGACGACCTTCAGGGCGCCATGACCGAGTTGAAAAAGGCGCTGGAGCTTGATCCGGAGTTCGAGGGTGCCGTACGCGGCGTCGTGACCTTGCACCTTCACAAGGGGGAACTCGATCAGGCGCTGGATGTCGCGACCGAATATCTCAGTCGCCATTCTGATTCAACAGGGGCAAATACGCTGGTGGGTTTGGTGCATCTGGTCAGACGAGAGACCGACAAGGCGTCTGCCGCTCTGCGGCGCGCGATTGAATTGGACCCGGCTAATGTGCCGGCTACCAATGCGCTGGCGGCAATCGCCGTTCAAGAGAAAGATTTCGAAAAGGCGAGGCGATATTTCCGGCAAGCGTTGAAACATCATCCGGATGATGTGGGTGTGTTAACGAATCTGGCTAAACTGGAAGCAACCCAAGGAAACATCGAGGCCATGGCCGCGGCTCTGGAGGAAGCGGTCAAACGCGATCCAAAGGCGCTGCTGCCGCGACTGTACCTTGGACGCCACTATCTCAAAGCTAAGAATCCCAAGAAAACACTTGAACTCTTATCGGAAGTTCGGTCGACGTATCCGAAAAGCAAGGAGCTTCTGGGCATGCTGGCCGAGGCCGAACTAGCAACCGGCCGCTGGTCCGATGCCGTGTCGAGCCTGAAGAGCCTTGAGAGTCTCGGGCATAAGAAACCCGAAGTGCATTTCCTTATGGCGCAGGCCTATGACCGTCTCGGTGATCGAAAAATGGCACGCGATGCTTTGGAAAAGACTGAAGCTCAGGATCCTTCCTTTGTCCCTGCGCGCATTGCCTTGGCCCGTATGGCTATTCAGGAAAAACGCACCAAAGATGCCGAGACACGGGTAAAGGAACTGAAAAAACGTTTTGGTGGAGATGTTCCGGAGATCATTCTGGTGGAAGCAGAACTGGCCGAGTTGGCAGGGCGCTATTCCGAAGCAGCTTCTGCATATCAGCGGTTGTTTGAGCTTGCACCGGCTAACAAAACCAGTATTAATCTTTTGCGGCTGTCGCGCGCGCGCTGGCAGGCGGGGGAAAAGGAGGCGGCCCTTCAAGAAGTGGTACAGTGGGTTGAAGAGCATCCCGATGACACAGTATCCCTAGCTGAGTTAGGACAGCTTTACATGAAGTTGCAACGCTCTCAGGATGCTGTCGCCAAATTCAAAATGTTGGCGGAAAAATACCCCAATAATTCATTATTGTTGAACAATATTGCTTATCTCATGCGTGAGACTGACCCCGCAGAAGCGTTGAAGCATGCAGAAAAAGCGCATTCTTTAGCACCCGAGGATCCGGAGGTGCTGGACACGCTTGCAATGACCCTGTTGAGCAACAAGGACACCAAACGGGCTATGGCCAATATTGATCGGGCCTTGGCTAAGCAGCCGGAAAATGTTTCTTTTCTCTTCCATCGGGCTCAAATATTAAGTGCTGATGGACAGCGTCAAGAGGCAGCGAAAATCCTGGACAAGATTCTGCAAAAGGAAGACAAATTTGCGGAGCGTTCGGATGCCGAGGCTATGCGCAGGCGCTTGGCCTCGAACCCGTAGCCGAGTAGATGTTTATTGATCGGAGGTCTGTCACTTTGTTGTAGCGTCGGCGAGGATAGAGGGCTCAAACAAGTTGAGTATCCATATGAGCCTCGTCACGGTTACGGCTCTTCGGATTACTTCATAGCAGAGATGCAGGAGAGGATTATCGGGCACCGACGAATCTGTACCGGCGTTGTAGTACGGCAATGAGGGAATTGGAGTTATAGTGAAGGATCGATGTTTTTGATCTTTTTGGCAGGAATGCCTCCCCAAAGCTCGTATTTCGGAATTTTTGTATTCAGTGTCACAACTGAACCGGCTGCGATCGTTGAACCTTCGCCTATTTCGGTCCCGGACATTATTACTGCGTTGACCCCTACGGTAGCTCCGTTTTCGATCCTGACCTCGCCCAGGATTAGCTTGCCGCTGGTTATCGTGTGTGCCGTGATCACGGAATCTTGCCCGATAATAACCTCGTCGCCGATCGAGATGAGCTGGGGATCGACTAATCGGCCTCCCAGCGCGATATCCTTGCCGATTTTTGCTCCGAACCAGGCGGCAATCAGCGGCTTAGCGAATACCACCGAAAACGGCAAGCAGGCGCCCCGGCCGAATTCGCACACTACGGTGAACAGCTTCCAGTAAGTGAAGATCGGGTCATCCATTGAATAGCAGCCGGGCTGGAACGGCTTGATTCGCAGCATCAATCGAGCCGTCAAACCGGACAAAAAGCCGTAGGCCAGAAGAAACAGAAAAAAATCGGTGAGGACGTTATAGGGGGCCAATTCCCGGGTCAGAGGCGCGAACAGCTTGGCAACGGAGAAAAGGCTTACGGAGAAGAGCAAGGTAAGGATAAGGCCGGATAAGACGAAATCGATCGGTCGTGTTTTCATGCGAATTACCCCCGTTGGCATGAAGCGCTACGCGGCAAATTTACAAGGTCGCGATAGCAAGGTTGGAAAATTATCTCAGCAGCTCGTCCGTAAAGGCGGCGAATCTAGCAGAGGCATCGTATTCTCGGTATGCCCGTCCGAGTTTCTCTGCTGCTGTTTTGTACGATAGATTTGTCAGTATTTCTCTGACCACTTTGACGATCTCGATGCCGGAGATCGTTCCCGCACGCAATAGGCGTCCTGCTCCATTTTGTTGCACCGCCTGCATGTTAAGGTATTGATCTAGGTTCGCGCATATGCCGAGTATCGGGACGCCTGCGCTCAATGCCTGATTGGTTGTCGGGCTTCCGCCGTTACAGATCACCAAATCGGCAATCGCTGCTGCGTCGTCGCCGGGTAAGTAATCGCTGCACAATACATTAGGTGGTAGATTCTTCAGCTGAAACCGGCCTGCCGTCGCGACAAGCAGCGTTACCGGTAGGCTCGAGAGCTCCGCAACGAGCTCCGGCAATCGGCGAGTTTCGCCGGAGCTTCCGAGCGTCAGGTAAATTATGGGTTGGTGTCTTTCTAGCCGTGACCACCAATCGGGTTTAAAGGTCTCGGGCGACCATAGGATAGGTCCGAGATAGTAGTGGTTGGGCGGTAGTTCGGTCGTTTTGACTAGCCCAGGTATATCCGCGTAAAGAACATAATCCCCGTCTGTGTACGTCACTCGGAGATCCGATCCGAGCGATGTTAGCCCGAACTCCTTTCGAATCCGATTGAGAGGTAAGGTGTGGGAGGCGAATACGAGCGGCCGCATAAAATCGAAAAGGGGTTGAGCGAGCGCTGGACCGAGCAGGCGCACCATAACATGCTCGGGCACAGGGTATGTCTGGACTGCGTAGGGGCTCCAATAAATATTGGTTATGTTGGCGTAAGGGACTTTTGCGAGGCGGGCGCTTACAGTCAGTGAAAGACGAAAATCGCCGACGATAAGATCGGGGTTGACGTGCTCGATGAGCCTTAGATCGTCTTTAACATATTGCCGTAGCGTAGGTGTATCGTAAACCGGTTTACCTTTGGCAAGTGCATCGAGAAAGTCGGGGGGAGAAATTGACCGTATAGACACCTTGGCAAGCTTAGAATCTGAGAAAAGAGCATCAAAGCGGCCGTCGCAGGCGAAGTGAACATCATAGTCCCCAGAATCCAAGCTGCTGGCGAGAACATAGGGACGGGCGACGTGGGCGAGCGTCACAGCCTCGGCAATAAAGAGAATGCGTTTTTTTGGCTTGAGGTGCTGTTGAGCGCTTCTAAAAGAATCGGATTTGTCAAAAATCTTTACAGTCTTTTTCATCGATTCGGTCAGGTCACTGGACTTAGGGCGAACTGACGGTGGCTCGGGTTGGAAGCGCGGTCGGGATAGCGACAGTTCAAACCGGCTATCTCGATTCAACCTTCAGTCGAAAACAGTATTGCAGATTATCCATGGATCGCTGTGTTGTTTATTCGCCCTCAATCACTTCTCATGGATTAACATTAACCGAGAAGCGAAACTAAATTTTTGGCCAATTGGCTATTGATGCGTCGATTGTCCTGTTGTAAGGCGGCGAATTAAGGAAGGACAGCGCAATGTTAACGCCTTTGAGCGCACCCCCAGGTCTGTGGTGTCGTCCAATAGGCTCGTTCTAGAGCCTGCATTTCGGCAATGTTCGCCGTAAGGGATTTTGCGGGCGAGGATGAAATGGAAAGGGTAAGCCAAGCCATCACGCGGCATTCCCTTGCCTTATACACTAAAATAGTCGCGACAGGCAGTTACTATCGACCATCCGCCCATCTTGGTTCGTTAGGGAACCTCTGATTTATTCCAAGGTGTAGTGATTATTGTCATCCTAAAAACGCTCCTCATTGTGTGTTTTTGCGATTGGATCAGAGCTTCCTTAGAAATCTTTTTTGCAAAAAGAGCTTCTCGCCCATGAAATCAAGTCTAGAGTTGCCGTTACGTAGCCTTTGGAGGCAACCGAGACGGACCTCGATCATGCTCTCGGGGATTGGTGTAGGCATCATTGCTCTGCTGCTTGCGGGAGGATTTATCGAATGGATTTTCTGGGCAATGCGGGAATCAACGATTCTTTTTCGGCTCGGCCATATCCAAGTCGTCAGGCCTGGCTATTTGGATCGGGGCGCGGCGGATCCGTACAGGTTTCTGTTGCCGCATTCCGTCGATGAGCTTGAAGTGCTGGCGAAACTGCCCGGCATAAAGGTGGTGGCGCCACGGCTTAGTTTCAATGGGCTGCTTAGTCATGGGGATACAACGATTGGTTTTATTGGAGAAGGTATAGATCCCGAGAAAGAGAAAGCATTTAAACCGGATCTTTCCATTCAAGAGGGCGTGGGGCTCGATCCGAATCAACCCTTAAGCGCAGTTATCGGGAACGGTCTCGCCGCTAATTTGGGCATAAAATCGGGCGACAAAGTGGTTTTGCTGGCAAATACCGTTTCCGGAGGGATAAATGCGGTGGAGCTTAATGTCGTTGGGGTCTTCTCGACGGCGAATAAGGCGTTCGACGATTCCGCTTTGCGCATACCTTTGATTACGGCAGAGAAACTTCTTAGAGTGTCGGGGGCTCACCGATGGACCGTCTTGCTTGACGACACATCAGATACTAAAAAAATACTCAAGCGAATTCAGCAGCTTTTCATCGAAAAGACCGGAGAGTTCCAGCTCATTCCTTGGTACGATCTCGCCGATTTCTACAATAAGACCGTGAGGCTTTTTTCCCAGCAAATGAATGTGTTGGGAGGCATTATTGGATTCATGATTTTGCTGGGTATATCGAATGTGCTGATCATGAATGTAATGGACCGTACAAGCGAAATCGGCACATTGATGGCCTTGGGGCTCAAACGATTGGAAATCGTCAGGCTTTTTCTCGCTGAAGCGCTTATGTTGGGAGTTATCGGTAGCGTGTTGGGCGTTTCGATCGGTTGGGGTTTGGCTGCGATCATATCGGCAATTGGTATTCCCATGCCGCCGGCTCCAGGCACGAGCACCGGTTATACAGCTGAAATATTTATCACCGGGCCGTTGATCGCCAAGGCCGTGCTAGTCGCCCTGATATCCACTTTTCTGGCCAGTGTATTTCCGGCGTGGAAGGCCTCCCGGCTTGTCATAGTCGAGGCATTGAGAAAGTCACGTTAACCGGATGGCGCCTCATCTCGCTGATTTAATCCATGCTGACATTCGCGCTTAGAAATCTATTTCGACAGACCGTAAGATCTATTCTGACGCTGACGGTAATTGCCTTAGGCGTCGCGGGTATCTCATTAGTCGGCGGATTTATCGAAGACATTTTTGTTCAGCTGCGCGAGTCGACGATACATTCTCAGCTGGGACATTTGCAGATATACAGAAGTGGGTTCTCGACCATCGGCCGCCGCGATCCTTATAAATTCCTGATGGAGGATGTTGACGGGCTCGTTGACCGATTCCGCACGTGGCCGGAAGTTGCCGAGGTTATGAAACGTCTAAGTTTTTCGGGCCTTGTGAATAACGGACACTCCGATTACCCGATTTTGGGGGAGGGCGTCGAGCCAACCAAAGAGAAACAGGTTGGAAGTATGTTGTCGATTGTGGAGGGGGAGCCGCTGAGCGACTCGGACCCGATGGCCATTTTGGTAGGAAAAGGTCTTGCCCATGCACTCAAGGTCAAACCGGGGGATCCACTGACACTCCTCGTCAATACGCCGGAGGGTGCTCTAAACAGCCTTGAATTTACCGTCGTTGGAGTATTTCAAAGTTTTTCGAAGGATTTCGATGATCGCGCCGTTCGGATTTCCCTAGGTTCTGCCCAGGATCTTTTAGCAACCCCGGGAATCCACGCACTGGTGTTCGCATTGAATGATACGGCGGATACTGATCGTGTTGTCAAAAGGTTAATGGCAGAGTTATCGTCAGAGCAATACGAGGTAAAACCTTGGTTCGTGCTCGCGGATTTCTATCAAAAAACGGTCGATATGTATCAGCGACAGTTCACCGTTTTGGAAATCATTATTTTGATCATGGTATTTTTAAGCGTGGCCAATAGCGTAAACATGGCGCTTCACGAACGCATAGGTGAGTTTGGTACGCTTATGGCTCTCGGTAATAGACCTTTCGATGTTTTTAAGTTAATTGTTCTGGAATATTCCATTCTTGGGCTTATAGGTGCGGCGGTCGGAGTCTTTGTCGGCGTTTTACTGGCTGGGGGAATATCTGCTTTCGGTATCCCAATGCCGCCGCCGCCCAACTCGGATATGGGATACACGGCTATCGTACGCGTTGTTCCGAATGTGCTTGGCGTAGCCTTTGTGGTTGGGTTTTTGGCGACGGCTCTTGCTGTCGTGGTGCCTGCGCGAAGGGTTATTCATACGCCTATAGTAGAGGCTTTACGGAGCAATATTTAGAACCTATCCCGGTAGGTCATAAAACCCTTCGACTCGGCTCAGGGCGAATGGCCTACGGAGACAGGGCTCTTAATGGATTTATAGAGGCTACAGTGTGGGGTTGGATGGCGATCACTCCTGAACTTTCTTTAAATAGTCCTTTGTGAAAACCTTGTCGGGCAAATCTCTGAGCTTCATTTTTCTGTAATCCAAGATCGATCGTTCATCCTTTTTCAGAGCATTTTCCATTACTAGCTGAGTAGGGCGTACTTCTCCCTCCATTGATTCGAATTTTTGAAATCGGCAGGTTTTAAATAGCCGGTTTGACAAGGTGTAGAATTCTGCTTTGTATGGGTTGTAGTTTTTCTTATCAACCCAATACAGCACCCTCGGATAGGTGACGCCTCTATCTACGGCGCTAAGTTCAAGCACATAATATTCTCGGCCGTTGATTTCTTCGATTCTTGAAAGTTTTGGATTATAGTCGCCGGTAAAATTCGCTCTGGCCAAATCGCCATTTGCCACCTGGCCTGTCAACTTTTGTGATAAGGGGAGACGAATCGGTTGCGATACGGAGGGCATGAAAGCCCAAAAGTCGCGCCCCCGCATGAGCATGATTTGCCCGCGGTCGGCGGCCGGTGCGGTCGTTAAAATCACGGTGTTTTCGTTACCCTTCGATAAAACACGATATTCGCGCACATCGGGTTCGCTGTCCGAGGTAGTCGTGGTGATGGAGATATCGACCTGAAATCCTTCTTGAGGGAAGCGAATGCGATCTGCCGCTGCCACAATCTCGGCCGGGTCCGGTACGTCGTCGGCTCGAAGCGAGCCGGACAATATTATGTTTGACAATAGGGTAACGGCTGCGGCAAAAGCGAATCGTCGGGCGATAGAGGTTTGCATGTTGTTTCCTAGATGTTGCTAAGCTCGGCTATGCTTTATGAACGGTGACGGTCTAAGCTGGTCGCTTCGGAAGCGTTAGGATATCGGGGTGTTCCCCCGTCGGATTTACGCTTGTCGCCATCCGTCCCGGAGAAATCTGGGAAATAATCTCACTACTTCTATTGATAAGAATTTTTGAAGGATATCCGCATTTTTTTACCTAATTCGAGTACCTTCTACTAGCGCTAGGGGTGCCTTTTCAAAAAGCTTGTTGTTTGACCTTATCGGACAATGTTCGGATACGATAAATATAGTAGGGTAACTTCACACAGACTATAACAGCTAACATGACTAAGGTTCGCGTGGAACACGTATGGAAGGAGTATAAGTTAGGAAAACAGACGGTCGAAGCTCTTAGGGACGTCTCCATGGGGGTTGGGGAAGGCGAGTTCATGGCGATAGCCGGGCCGTCCGGGAGCGGAAAATCTACCTTGCTAAACTTAATCGGTTGCATCGATACCCCGACGCGGGGAGAAATTTACATCGGCAATGAAGAGGTGAGCAAGAAAACACCTAACCAATTGGCCGATCTTCGAGCTCGAACCCTCGGTTTCATCTTTCAGACCTTCAATTTACTACCGGTTCTCTCCGCGTGGGAGAACGTCGAATATCCTCTCTTGTATAGAAAGGATATCCCGCCCAAGGAGCGGCGCCGGCGTGTAGCCCATTACCTGGTCGTGGTGGGGCTTGCTGATTTCGCTAAGCACAAACCTTCGGAACTTAGCGGTGGCCAGCGCCAGCGGGTCGCGATTGCACGAGCCCTGGCCGGGCATCCTGTCATCGTGCTGGCGGACGAGCCGACCGCTAATCTTGATTCCAAGACCGGTGAAGGCATCTTGCAGTTGATGAAGCAACTCAATCGGGACGAAAAAACGACCTTCATTTTTTCGACCCACGACCATCGAGTTATGGAAATGGCGGACAGGGTCGTGAGAATCAGTGACGGCCGGATAATAGTTCCATAAACGCGTGCTTTCCCGATTTGGAGAATTCCCTCGTGCAGTACCCGCGATCATCTCGTCTCTGTCTGTACGGCATCTTGGCTCTTACTTGGCTTTTCAACTCGACAGACGGCGTTTCTGCTGATCTGGAGAACGAAGCGCCGGTTTCCGTAGACGAGCTATTTGATCTAAAAGACGAAAAAACAGAAAACAAAGAACCGGCATCGGTTGATGAGTTGTTTGAGGTTGAGCGGAAGACGGGTGATGATGCGCGCCCGCTCCGTTGGCCGGATTTGAACGGCTTTTTTCAGAGTGAACTCGCTTACACCTATGCGTCGCCCGACCATTGGTCGAAGTTTCGTAACCTCCTGGAACTGGGAGCTCACGGTAGCTGGGGTGCCAGTCTGAAGTGGAAGGCGAGCGGCCGGCTTATGTATGACGCGATTTACGATTTGACCGATTTTTATCCTGAATCGGTGCGTCACGACCAACGTTTCGAGCCGATGTTTCGTGAAACCTATCTCGATTATTCCGCCGGGGATTGGGATTTCCGCTTCGGACGTCAGCACATCATCTGGGGCGAAATGGTGGGATTGTTTTTCGCCGATGTCGTCTCTGCGAAGGATCTGCGCCAGTTCGTGCTTCCCGATTTTGATTTACTACGAATTCCTCAGTGGGCCATGCGGGCCGAGTATTTCAAAGGAGGATTCCATGGCGAAGCGATATGGATTCCTTATATGACCTACAACGATATCGGCAAAGTCGGTTCGGAATTCTTCCCTTTTAATCCACCTCCGACGCCGGGATTCACGACGGTAATCGAGAACGACCAGCGGCCCAACAATACCTTTGAAAATACCGCTTACGGATTAAGGCTATCTTATCTTCAATCTGGCTGGGATACTTCGCTTTTCTATTACAGCGGTCTGGATCTTTCTCCTGCCTTCGCGCGTAACATCGTGCTGGCTCCTGCGCCGACGATTACCTATCGCTCCGTTCACAAGAGAATTCATCAGGTCGGTAGCACGCTTGCCAAAGACTTTGGTCCTTTTGTATTGAAAGGCGAGGCTGTTTATACGGTGGATCAGCCTTTTTTGACGACTCGGCTCATGGATTCGGATGGACTGGTGTCTCAGGATTTTCTCGATTACATCCTCGGGCTCGATTTCAGCTTTTTGGAAGATACGCGCCTCAACCTGCAGTTTTTTCAACGCTGGTTCAGCCACCACGATCAGCACATGATTCCTGACGAGTTAGAGAGCGGTGTATCCGCATTGGTCAGCACGCGGTATTTTCATCCGAAAGTGGAGCCGGAGGTGCTTTTCATACACAGTCTCAATCGGTCCGATTGGAATGTGCAGGCTAAGGTGACTTGGGAGTTTCTGAGGAACTGGCGAATGGTAGTCGGCGCCGATATTTTCGGCGGCCAACCTACCGGACTGTTCGGGCAGTTCGATGCCAAAGACAGGGTATACGGCGAGTTTCGGTATTCGTTTTAATCTCTTGGCGCTGCGACTTGCCCGATCGATCAATCACGCTACCAATCGCGTGTTGATATTCCCTGTCACCAGAAGCTCGGACAAGGGTTTGCGGATCGAGCGTGCTTTTGGCGGTTTTCCTTCTCCAATCCGGCCCATAAATACCGCTCTTTCGACACACTCATCTCCCAAAAGAGCAGTTAGCTCGTTTGCCAATAGTTTTGCCTTTTTCTCGACAGCGTCCACACGAGTGAACTTGATCGATTCTCGGATGTAGCCGGCAAAGATCAAGGGAGTCATTTCCGGCTGTAGCTGCAAACCAAGTTGCGTGGCCGTCAACCAAAAGCGCTGCAAAGCGCGACCTGCGGAAAGATAGTCCCCGACTGAAGTTGGCGGCTTATCCGCAATGAGAGCGAAATGCCCGGCGCTAAAGATTCCGGGGATCAAGTCCAATTCCAGCCTCGGCAGAACGGTTCCGGCGAAATAGGTGTTAAGGAAATTGACCGTCGACCAGCTCCTCATGGCCCATCTCATGAGTCCGAGAGCTAGCGGGTTTAATCCTACGGCCCGGTCGGGAATTCGATCTTCGCTATACTGAGTGTTCCATTCAATGACGTTCTTATGAACCTCATACGCCTCCGGCATCGTAAGCCGAACTTTTCCGTTTCGAAACATCAGTCGCGCAGTCCGTAGCCGATCTTCAGGTTTATCCAGCCACAAGACCGTGTAATCGTTACCTAGGCTTTCGACTAGCCGCATCTTTTCTTGGGGATAAAGTGGCCGCCGTTTCATCGCCCTGCGTTGAGTGGCGCGAATGGGAATATAAGCAGCAAGAGGACTTGGCTTGAGCTCTGGATCGGGCGAAAAATGAACGTCGATCGTCGGCGCTGTTTCGCTGGACTCTGGACGTAGAGACCAGTTGGCGGCTAACCCGTGGCTGCTGGCGGCGATGAAGAGATTTTCAAGAAGAGCGCCGATCGCAATTTGGCTGGCCCGGCCCTTAAGGTCGTAAACACAATGATCGCGGGTATCAAACCCATGGATGACGACGCGGTTATCCGAGACTATCTCGAACCGCCAGGGCTGAGTGTTGTCGCCGCTGGGCGCCCACCGGGCAAGTTCGAGAATGCGTTCGAGAGAGGAACGTTGTGGTTCGGTTTGCGCTGAAGGGCACTCGGACAGCTTCGCCATAAATTTTTTTCTCGCAATCCTTAATCCGATTCGTTGCAAGGGGTTTCGGTTTCCTCCGGGTCTCCAGGTACGTACCAGTTTGTTGCGGTACGCGTCGAAATGAACGCCCCATGGTGCGGAGAATACTTTGCCTCTTCGGAGTAGGATTTTCAAAGCTTCTGTCGCTGCAACTCCGGCACACAGTTCGCATCCCATGGCGGTTGAGGGCCCACGATGCAGGGCTAGATTGACGGCGTCGGGGGCGACCAAATACGGTGTCTGCAACATCGCCGGCGACAGCCCCATCAGGAAGCGAACGGTTTTTTCGTTTTCCGGCTGGTTTTCCAGTCCGAAATACTCTTCGAACGTCATTTGGCCGGGAAGGAAATTGAGCAGCGCTACGCCCATTCCGAGCGGCGCTGCCGTGATCGCGGGGATACCCCGTGTTGCGCAAGCGGCAAAGACTTTGGCTCGCATATCTAGCGCGAAAAAGTCCAGCCCGTCGATGTAAAGGTCAGCGTCGTCCAAGAAAGACGTTAAGTTGGATTCGGTAACACCTTCGGGAAATGATCGCAGATCGAGGGTCGGATTGATTTCACGCGCCTTTGCCGCCATCACTTCGGCTTTCGACAGCCCGATCGCATTGAGATCGGCGCCGGCCTGTCGATTGAAGTTTGCCAATTCGAAAGTGTCCATATCGGCGATACTGAAGCCGCCAACGCCGAGGCGCGTTAACGTCAACAGGTGGCTTCCGCCGACACCGCCGAGTCCCGCTATGGCGACGCGTTTGGACCGTAAAATCTGCTGTTCTTCCCAAGTTATCCAGCCGATATTTCTAGAGAACGCGGACAAATAATCGAAGTTCATAAGAGCCTGTGTGATCCGAAGCGCAATTTCACTTAATGTAAAGCCAGTCCGTTCTATTCAGCTAAGCTTATTCTAGACTGAAATTATTAGGCTAATTAGGAACCGGCCATGACAAAAGAAAACTGGTTTGATAGCTTTAATCGGCATTTCGAGGTTATTCCGGCAAATACAGATGAACTGATCAAACAGGTTAAGGCTTTACGGTTCCAGATATATTGCGTAGAGCATCCCTTTGAAGATAAAACTACTTTTAAGGACGGTCTGGAACAAGACCAATACGATCAAAGGGCCGTTCATTCCCTGGTTCGGCATCTAAAGTCAAAACCTGATGAGGCGGCAGTGGCCACAGTAAGGCTGGTTCTTTCCGATAACCAGAACCCACAAAACGGCTTTCCGATCGAGGACCATTGTTCGATTTCTCCGGAAGACAGATCAAGCATCTCACTTAAATTCGAGCGAAAGCAGATAGCCGAAATCTCCCGCTTTGCCGTATCGAAGCAATTTCGGCGCCGCGTTGGGGAGTCCGAGACCATCCATGGTATTGCTGAGCACAAAGTTCCCGTCATCGAGAAGGACGACCGGAGATTGGTTCCTCACATCACTTTGGGGCTGTTTCAAGCGATAGTGCAGATGAGTGCCGAAAACAATATCAAACTTTGGTATGCGGTTATGGAAACGCAGCTGCTGAGATTGTTAAAACGGTTCGGAATTCGGTTTACTCAAATTGGCGAGCCGGTTAATTATCATGGCTTGCGAGTCCCATGCATTGGTCCGGTGGATGAAGTGATGTCCGGCATCAAGCGCGACTGCCCTGCAGTCTGGGAATTCATTACCCAGAAAGGCAGGCTATGGCCGTATTGAGGAATGCTTTTGTAGCGGTAGCGTACCGATCAACCCTGACGCCGATAAGAGACACCGAGATGCGAGATTTTTCAAGGGAATACAGTGAGTCACCGAATTGTGTCGCGATTCGGCGACACCTCGCTGTGAGGAATTTCTGAGTTTACTCCAAGAACTTTCAGTCGAAGCTATTAATTCCGGGTTATTCCGCCATTGGCGTTTTTCTTGCTTATACGCATCCTGGTGTTTCGCATGTTCATTTTGCTGAGCGTCGTCTCAGCGAAGAGCTGCGTACTCTCAGGGCGCGATGAGTCGCGGTAAGGCACCTGAGATCAAATCTGTTCGTTCGATAGGCCGACTCTGCTTGACTTAAGTTGGATTTAAGGAGAACGCGTGATGTTTGATGCTCGCTACGAGGTCGTATTGGCGGATACCCCGGAAAGTAAAGAGATTCACTTCAATCTGAGGTACAAGGTATTTTGCTTGGAAAAGGGATTTGAAGATGCGAGTAGATTCACTTCCGAAATGGAAAAAGATCAGTACGACGACCGGGCGATTCATTTCTTGGTCAGGGAGCCGCTGACAAACAGATGGATTGGCGCTGCGCGCTTAGTGATAGATAAGGTCTCCGCTTTGCCGATTAATCACATTGCTGATATCGAGGTTCCGTCGAACGAAAAAGATGCCGTAGTCGCAGAGTTTTCGCGGCTTCTGGTACTCGACAACTTTCGCCAAGCCCAAACGAAATTGGCTGCGGAACCCGAAATATTATTAGGGCTTATCCGTGCTGCCCGAGACTATTGCCTCCGACAGGATATAAAAAGCGTACTGTTTTTGTGCCGCCGCTCTATTCACAGAATCTTGGGGAACGCAGGCGTCGACATGCTTCAAATCGGCGCCCCCTGTATTCACCGCGGCGTGAGAGCGCCTTATCTTGTGGACTTGGAAAGAGGATTTGATCGGGTTTTTCGTCCGTATAGCCGGGCTTATCAGATGTTTTCCAGGGCACACAGCTACTATTACTACTCGGATCTCTATAGTCGCCAAGTAGCATAAG
Organism: Methylocaldum sp. 14B; assembly: GCF_002005105.1. GTDB lineage: Bacteria > Pseudomonadota > Gammaproteobacteria > Methylococcales > Methylococcaceae > Methylocaldum. The sequence goes on from NZ_MSCV01000019.1 coordinate 67,339, forward strand.
CCATTCACGATGACCCGGCGATGGAATTCGCGATCATTGTGGAGCTATTTGGAATCGCTAGATCCGTCTTTTCTTCGAAATTCATCCTTTCCATTATGTCGGCTTAAACGTTTACGGCTGCCGCGCAAGCCGTTGACGCTCCGGGAGCGTCGTACCGTTTGAAACGATGACGCTTTCAGGCGCAAGCGCGCTTTGGTGTTTTTGCGTCGCAATCGACATTCAATATGACGCGGTAAGCATGCGTTTGGAGTATGCTAACGGCATTCGGCAATTGCTAGCTTCATTCCGTTAAATCCTCATTTCGTCGGGCGTAATGGCTTCCGATCGAAATAGTGCTCTTAGCTGTCAATCAGTCATATCGTGACAACGAATAACCTTTCTAAACTACGGATCGATCGGCCGGCGCGAGAGATTTCGGCTCCCCCTCGCATCGGGGCCCTTCGCAAGCGCATTGGACTGCTTGCGATGCTGATTGCGATCGCTGTGGGAGCTCTGGTTTATTCGAAACTTCGTAGCGCCGGCATCGAGACCGAGGTCGCCACTGTTTCAAAAGTTTTTCCTTCTCAAGCGTTTACCTTGCTGAACGCAACCGGCTATGTGGTGCCGCAAACCAAGGCGGATGTGGCGTCCAAGGCAACCGGGCAGTTGGAAAAGCTCGACGTTGAGGAAGGAAGCTACGTCAAAAAGGATCAGATCATCGCACAGCTCGAAAATCGCGATCTGATGGCGAGTCTTAACCAGGCTGCGGCCAATGTCGCGGTCGCAAGAACGGATCTGCTGAAAGCGGAAGCGGAGTTGAAGGAATCCACCCTGGCTCTGAACCGTGCCCGCACGCTTGTGCAGAAAAAATTCGTTTCGCAGGAAATCTATGATGCCGAGGTTGCCCGGCACGAAAAGGCCGTGGCCGCCGTGGAAAGCGCAAAATCGGCGATCGCCGCGGCCGACGCGGCATATCAGGGGGCGCGAGTGTCCTTGGATTACACCTTCATTCGGGCGCCTTTCGACGGCATTATCCTAAGCAAGAATGCGGATATCGGCGACATTCTGGCGCCCTTCTCCTCGACGATGCTGTCGAAGGGGACCGTGGTCTCCATGGCCGATATGAATACCTTGGAAGTCGAGGTCGATGTGGCTGAGTCGAATCTTAATCAGGTACGTGTCGGTCAGCCGTGCGAAATCCAGCTCGATGCGTTTCCGGATGATCGATTCCGTTGCTCGGTCGATCGCATCGTGCCCACAGTGGACCGCACGAAGGCAACCGTGCTGGTCAAGGTGCGCTTTATCGATAAGGACGAGCGCATCCTGCCGGATATGAGCGCCAAAGTGGCGTTTCTGTCGCGAGAGCTTGCCGCCGATCAGCGGAAGCCCATTTCCGGCGTACCTCCCGCGGCGATCGTGACGCGCGGTCCGGATAGCGTCGCCTTCGTGCTGGACGGCAATCGGGTCAAGGAAGTCCCGGTCGATACCGGAGAACGTATCGGCGAGTGGGTGGTGGTGAAGAACGGGCTCAAGGCCGGCGACCGAGTGGTACTCAGTCCGTCCGAAAAAATCAAGGACGGTACGGAGATCCGTGTCCGCGAAGCCGAAAGATCTTAGGGCTGCCGGCCCGGTTCGTTACATGAACCCGATCGTCGAAATCGAGAATCTCACCAAACACTATTGGAAGGGCGATCAGATCGTCCCGGTACTCGCCGATATCAATTTGGTCATCCGGGAGGGGGACTTTCTCGCTCTCATGGGGCCGTCCGGCTCCGGCAAAAGCACGCTGCTCAATCTGATCGCGGGCCTGGACCGGCCGACCGGCGGCGTTCTCAGGGTTGGCGGAATCAATATCGCCGAGTTGCCGGAATCCAGTCTCACCGATTGGCGCTCGGAGCATGTCGGATTCATCTTCCAGTTTTACAATTTGATGCCGGTTTTGACGGCGTTCGAAAATGTCGAGCTTCCGCTATTGCTGACCGGCTTGTCGAAGCGGGAACGACGCGAGCACGTGGAACTGGTCCTGGAACTGGTCGGTCTGACGGATCGCATGGATCATTATCCGTCCCAACTATCCGGCGGACAGCAGCAACGCGTCGCAATCGCCCGCGCTCTAGTTGTCGATCCCGCCTTGATCGTGGCGGACGAACCCACCGGCGATTTGGACCGCGTATCGGCGGAAGAGGTACTGGAGCTCATGGAGCATCTCAATCTGAACCTGGGCAAGACCATCATCATGGTGACTCACGACCAACGCGCCGCTGCAAAGGCGCATGCCATCCGGCACTTGGATAAAGGGGTCCTGACCGACGATCCATCGGGCACGGACTAAGTCTCCGATCGATGCTGTTTTTCCTGCGTCTCGCACTCCGAAATCTTTTTCGGCACAAACTCAGGACCAGTCTGACCGCGCTTGGCATCGTCATCGCCATCGTCGCTTTCGCTCTCCTCCGAACCGTGGTCGACGCCTGGTATGCGGGTGCGGAGGCGACCTCGGCCAATCGCCTCATTACCCGAAACGCCATCTCCCTGATATTTCCGCTGCCGATCAGCTATGCCAACCGCATCCGGCAAATAGACGGGATTACCGGTCTGAGCTATTCGAATTGGTTCGGGGGCGTGTATATCGACGAGCGGAATTTTTTCCCCCAGTTCGCCATAGAGCCGAAAAGCTATCTCGAGCTTTACCCCGAATTCATTCTATCGGAAACGGAGAAAACGGCTTTCATAAAGGACCGGAAAGGCGCAATTGCGGGCCGAAAGCTGGCGGAAGAGTACGGTTGGAAGATCGGCGATGTGATTCCGTTGCGCGGAACCATCTATTCGGGGAGTTGGAGTTTCGTCTTGCGAGGCATTTATCGCGGGGCGGAAAGAAAGACCGACGAGACCTTATTCCTGTTTCATTGGGACAACCTCAACGAAACCCTAAAGAAAACGGATCCGAGCCGGGCCGAGCGTGTAGGCGTCTTTGTTCTCCGGATCGATAGAGGCGGTCGCGCGGCGGAACTTTCCGATGCGGTCGACCGGCTTTTCGAGAATTCGCTCGCGGAGACTTTGACCGAAACCGAGGAGGCATTCCAGCTCGGCTTCGTCGCCATGACGGAAGCTATCTTGGTCGCCATCAAGATAGTTTCCTTCGTGGTCATCGCCATCATCATGGCGGTGATGGCGAACACCATGGCGATGAGTACCCGAGAGCGCCGGCGCGAGTACGCAACGCTGAAGGCAGTCGGGTTCGGATCGCGCTATTTGCTCGCCCTTATTTTGGGCGAATCTCTGGCTCTGTCGATCGGTTCCGGAATTCTCGGCATCCTGGCCGCTTTCCCGGCGGCCGGCATCTTGGCGGCCAAGTTCGGCACGCTGTTTCCGGTGTTCGAAATATCCTCGCGAACCATACAATTCGGCTTGTTCGCTTCGTGCCTGATCGGGCTGACGGCGGCGGTATTCCCCGCCTGGCGCGTCATTACCTTCCCGGTCAGCGAAGGACTGCGCAGCATCGGCTAGCGAGAGCGCGACCATGAACCTAGAAACGGCAGTTGACCGCTTAGAAGGAACAGAAAAGCCATATGAATTCTGACCGTCTTATCTTCTATCGATCTCACCGTTTAGGTGAAGCCGCTACGCACCCGATTGCACGGCTGACGGGCCACCTGGCGGCGTTGCTCCTTCTTGTGGGGGGCGGCCCCACGGCGTCGTCGCGCCTAGCCATCCGGCCCGTCAGCCGCACACTCGGACGCGTCCAACTGCCGTTTCTAGGATGAAGATACCGTTCTCTTATTCGTGGAAGAGCTTGTGGGCGCGCAAGGCTACGTCCGTCTTGACGGCGGCGGGGATGGCTCTGGTCGTCTATGTATTTGCAACCGTGCTGATGCTCACCGAGGGTCTCAGGCAGACCTTGGTGGCGACCGGAAGCGATGACAACGTGGTGTTGATCCGGCAGGGGGCGGAGACGGAAGTTCAAAGCTCGATCGAGCGGGAGCAGGCTGCGATCATCGAGAGCGCGCCGGAAATCGCCTATGCGCCGAACGGAACGAAGCTTGCCTCCAAGGAGGTCATGGTTTTGATGACGCTGCCGAAACGGGGCAGCGACAAACCCTCCAATGTGACCATTCGGGGGCTGTCCGAGAAAGGGCTGACGCTAAGACCGCAGGTGCGTTTGGCCGAGGGACGGATGTTTCGTCCCGGATCGTCCGAAATCGTTGCCGGCAGGAAAATCGCAGAGAATTTCAAAGGTGCCGGCATCGGGGAAACGATACGCTTCGGCCTGCGCGATTGGACCGTCGTCGGCGTGATGGACGCCGGAAACACCGGCTTCAGCTCCGAAATCTGGGGCGATGCCGATCAGTTGATGCAGGCTTTTCGGCGGACGGCTTATTCCGCGGTCGTCGCCAAGCTCGCCGATGTTTCGTTGTTGGAGCGCTTCAGGGTCCGTATCGAGGCCGACCCGCGGATGAAGGTGGAAGCCAAGCGGGAAACGGTTTTTTACGCCGAGCAATCGGAAATGCTGGCGAATTTCCTGAAGATACTCGGCATGACCCTGAGCGTGATTTTTTCGCTGGGTGCAATCATCGGAGCGGTTATCACGATGTACGGCGCGGTGGCGAGCCGGACCCGCGAAATCGGAACGTTGCGAGCGCTGGGTTTTCGGCGTGGCGGTATATTGAGCGCCTTTCTTTTCGAATCAGCGCTTTTGGGATTGATCGGCGGTCTCGCCGGTGTCGCGCTGGCTTCCACCATGCAACTTTTGACGGTTTCCACCCTCAATTGGCAGACGTTTTCCGAACTGGCATTCACGTTTACCCTGACGCCGACGATCGCGTTTCAGTCACTCGTGTTTTCGCTGTTCATGGGCCTGCTGGGCGGCTTGCTCCCCGCCTTTCGAGCCGCCAGGATGGATTTGATCGATGCCTTGCGATCTGTCTGAGAGGCTTTTTTACAACCTCTGAAGGAGCATGCCGATGACCGTGAATCGATATGCGAATTTCGAAATGGCGGCGCTTTGGCCGCTCATCCGGCTAAACGGATAAGGTTGAGACGTTTCCGCGCCTCTTTCAGATGTTGCTGCCAATAATTGCGATAGCCGTTCGACCAGATCCGCTGTGCCGACTGTTCCCCGATGGTTCCGGCTTCGTACGAGGCCAGTCCTCGTCTGACTTCGAAATAGATATCGGTCAGGTTTTCCGAAAGATTTCCGAAGCTCAGGTCATAGAATTCGGCAGGGTCCGGCCCCGGTGAGAGTTCGTCGTAGTGGTCCAGGTAACGTTTAAGGCGAAGATAGGACTCGAAACGCGCATCCAAATCGTGGGCCAGTTTGTACGCGTGGTAGGGTTCTTGAGAGGCGAGTCGCCTGACGGCGGTATCCAATTTCAGTAATGAGCTTTGCACGCAGCTCAGCCAGTCCGCCAGCTGATTGGCTCTCACGTGCTCGATCAAGCGGCAATAGTCATGTGCGGCTTCGGCTACCGCTTCGAGCGGGGTTTTATCGTCAATCACGTTTTTTGATCGGTTAAAGTCCAATTGACTCCAAATCGTACCAGCATCTTCAGCGATCAATCGTGCCGCTCCGAAGTCATTGCGTTAGAGGTTCGAAAGCCGATCGCTCGCTGCAAGCCAAAGCGCATCGTGAACAAGTCTAGTCAATCCGGGGCGATTCGCTCGCGGCGGCGGTGTCCTCGTAGCGCATGGAACGTCCATCGCTATGCCGGAAAGGAGTTCCGGAATGGCTGTTCAAGGCCAGAATTCCCTCGGCTGAGGAATGCCTGCGCGATCCTTTGAAGTGCTCGATTTTGAGATCAAGATCTCAAACATATCGTAACGGGTGAATATACTCTCTACAGCCGAATTGTAAGAAGCCGACTTAGGGCTAAACTCAGGTAAAGTCACAAGTCCTATCTCTCGATTTATGGATCACGATCCGGCTCTGCCTTTCAAGCTCGATATCGAAGCGGCCTCGGTTTGGCTGGATGGATTGCCCGTGGCCAATATCCGTGAAAGCTGCCGTGTACTTTATCCGGTATTGCGGGCGTTGAACGCTTCCGCCATCGAGCCGCGCCTTCGTTTTGCGATCCTCGAGAAATGCCGAGCGACAGTGACGGGGCTTGATAAGGGGCTCCTGTCATATTTCCTTGACAAGCCTTTTCCATTGGATGGGAAGACACGGAAAATCGCCAGTCTCTGCTCCAGATTTCATAGCGAGCTGGCCGCGGGTTATAGGCAACTCGTGGAAGCGGAGACATCTACCGGCGTTTTTAATCCATCAGAGCAGGCTTTGATCATCGGGCGCGCATTCGAGTACTACGCCAACAGCCTTCTAAGATCTGCTCAGATTTATGAGGCGCAGCCCTCGGCTTTTTGGTCGTTCGTCTTCGGGCTTTTCCGGCTGGCGGAAGAGCGGGGACTCTGTCATTCGTCCCCGGACGACAAAGCCTTGGGAACGGTTTCCGTCCCCCTGTTCTTTAAGGTCATACTCTTGTTCGGGATAGCCGCTCCAAGTAGGCTCAGCCAGCAGGACATGCAGCGGCTGTTCGATTTTTTGGTGGCTCATGCGGATCTCGTGAGAATCGAGTCGACGCCCGTCAGTAATGGGGCGCGTGCCGTCTTGTGTTTCGATTTGTCGGTCGGTGTACCTATCATGCCGGTGCCCGCGCCTGCCCCGGTCGACAAGCCGGGTCTTAGGTTTTTGTTCATGGAACGCTTGCTCAATGAATTTCGCAACGAGATTCGGACGGACGGCAAGCCAGAGGAAAATCCGCTGGCCTTGGTTCTCCCCAGACTCGGCGATCGTCTGCCGAATCAGCCGGAACTGACCGCGCGGCGTGCCGCTGCCAGTTTGGGAGTCGAGGCAATCGCCGCAACAGTGGGCCGTATCGAGTCACGCCGAATCAGCGGCGCCTCCCAATCCCTTTGGTCGAACCTGGACCAACTCGAATTGGCGCCCCTGAGTTCGGATATGCGACCGGAGATTCTCGGCTCAAAGTCCACAGGCACTTTTGCCGCCGCGCTGGTTTCGGGTTCGGGAGCCAAGGACGAGAGCCTAGGCATTGGTTTCGGGGACATGCGTTCCGTAAAGGTCTACCGTAGCGAGCTTCCTGGTTTTTATATCATCGATTCCGGTGGGCAGGTCTTTCGCATAGGCGATCTGCTCGCATTAAACACCGACGATGAGATTATCCAGGTGGGGGTCGTGCGGGGCGGACAAATATACAACGGCCAGTTTTGCTACAACGTCGAACTGTTTGGAAATCGTCCGTGCTTTGTCCGATTTTTCGCCGACTCGCCCGGAAGCCGTGCGCATAAAGGTTTGTTGTTCAAAATGGGCACGGATGTGCCGGATAGTTTAGTCATTCCGCCTGTCAAGCTACGTTGCGGCGATACCGTCCTCGTGGAGGAGCAGGGAGAGAAAAACACCTTCCGAGTAGCCCGGCTTATCGAAGCCAATTCGAATTTCTGCCAAATAGCGCTTACGACACCCGAAGCGCCAGCATCTTCCGTTTGAATACGCCTCGCTCGCGCTCAGACGAAACTCCAATCGGAGAACCTCGCCGCTTGGCCGCAGTAGACGCCTCTGGCATCGAGCAGATTCCAGATGGTTGTGTGCTCGATCAAAAAGCGACGCCCGTGTTTCGAGATGCGAATCCCCCGATAATCCTCGATATAGCCGCGAGCGGCGACTTCGGCTAGAAGGCGTTCCCGATTTTCCTGGTTCTGGCGCTCGGCGGAAAGGCGCGAGGGAAACGCGGTAAATTCCTCCCACTCCATGCCGAACAAGCTCATCGCGGTTTGATTGGCGTAGTTGAAAACCGGGTCCTTGGCCGTATCATGAGAAAGCACCACGAACGGGGCGGAAAACAGATACCGCGCCGCTTCGTAGTGATTCATTCTCGGATCGACCAGCTCGCGCCCCGTCCAATGTCTATAGCTATCCCGCAAAATGGCTACGTGATCGGCCAAGAAACAGTTCTCTTCGCTGGGTTTGGGAAAAGCGGTCATGGACATGTACGGCTCTCAGGACGTAAATTAAGCCGCGCTTTGTAGGCGTAACCCGATTATAGCCCGTACCGAAGGCATTCCCGAATGACCGATAGCATCACTATTGCGACGGTGCCCGCTGGCACTGCCTGAATCGGCCGTTCGTCAAAAAAGAAGGACACCAGAGTAACAGGGGGAAATGGCTTTTGCGGTTAACGGAGGGATACAGTAGGCAGTTATGGAGAATATGTCAGCTGTCCCCTGGTGTCCGAAAGAAGAGGTTATGCAAAGATGTTAACGCAATGGGCGTGCCACGATTGAAAAATCAGTTAAAACAACGATATGCTCGTTTCGTCTGTGGGGTTGCAATCGGATTCGGGGCATCTGCCTCAATCCTGTGCGGGAAAACGCGCACCATACCTGTTCCGCCCGATCGGACATGCCTCGCGTTTCCACTGGAATTTGGCTCGGTCTGAAGTCATTGCGATGCGGAAGTACGGCGGTACCCTTGTCCATTGCTGCAGAGATGAAATGGGCCTCATCGAGGTTGTCGAAACCTGCGGCGTTCGCTCTCTTCATTTCGGCACCCATCCCAAACAGAGCGCCATGTCGCTCGCCGAACCCGATAAATTGGAGCTTTCTTATGCGAGGGCGATGCTCGCGGGACTTCTGTTCAAACCCGAGCCGCGCAAAATTCTTCTGCTGGGATTGGGGGGCGGTACGCTCGCGAGATTCCTGTTCAATCACTTCCCCGAATGCCGAATCGATGCAGTCGAGTGCCGACCGGCGGTCGCCGAGATCGCTTACGAATATTTCGGTCTTCCGAAGCATGCGCGACTCACCGTTCATGTTTCGGACGGAAACGAATTCGTCTGTGCCGAAGCCGACCGTCGGGAGGCGGAGTACGATCATATTCTGGTGGATGTCTTCGATCATCAAGGCCTTGCGGAGGCCGTAAATCAACAGGATTTCTTTTCGGCAAGCCGCCGGCTTTTGCACCCGGAGGGCATTCTCGCCATAAATCTGTGGGGAACGGAGACCCAGTCGCTGCGGCAGTCCATGGGACTGCTCAATCTTTATTTCGAAAGACGCACGATGCGCCTGCAGGTTCCCGGCCGGGGCAATGTGATCGGATTCGGTTTCGGAGAGCGACTCGAACACGCCGAGATCGCCGATCTGAAGCAGCAGGCGAAGACAATGGAGTTGCTCATGGGCGTCGAGTTTCCGCGTTTCTTGCGTCTGCTGTCCTATTCCGGCTGGCGGTGACGCGGCTTGTCTCGGTAGGTCAAGGGTTCTCAGTCTTCCGGACGAGGCTTGTATTGCCCCATGAGCTGTTGCTGAATCTGCGGCGATACCGGTTCATAGTGGCTGAATTCCAGCGTATAGGAACCCTGGCCGGCCGTAAGCGATTTGAGCCGTGAATGATAGCTGCTCAGTTCGGCCAGAGGCGCGCGGGCGGCGACCGTCGTCATCCCGCTTCGCGATGGCGCCGTGCCGGTAACCTGGCCGCGTCGCGACGAGAGATCTCCGGTGACATCGCCGATCGTCGATTCCGGAATACTGATTTCCACGTTGACCACCGGTTCCAGCACGATGGGTCGCGCTTTCGCCACGGCATCCTGGAAGGCCTTCTTGCCGGCCGCGACGAACGCCACTTCCTTGCTGTCCACCGGGTGCGCCTTGCCGTCGTAAACCACGACGCGGACATCCTGTATCGGGTAGCCCGCCACGGCGCCGGTTTCCAATGCTTGTCGCACGCCTTTTTCGACCGCCGGGATAAATTGTCCGGGAATCGCGCCGCCTTTGACCTCGTCGACGAACTCGAAACCCGCCCCCCTCGGCAGCGGTTCGATACGCAGGAAAACTTCGCCGAATTGGCCGGCGCCGCCGGTTTGTTTCTTGTGTCGGTGGTGCCCCTCGGCCGGCGAGGTGATCGTTTCGCGGTAAGGAATTTTGGGCGGATGAGTGTCCACTTCCAGCTTGTACTGCTGTTGCATTTTTTCCAGCACCCTTTGCAAGTGGAGTTCGCCCAGACCGTGCATCACTTCCTCATGAGTCGTGGCATCGTATTCCACGTCCAGGGCGGGATCTTCCGCTTCAAGCTTGTGCAGGACCTCGGATAACTTGTGTTCGTCGCCCCGGCGCTTCGGAGTGATCGCCAGACCAAACACTGCATGGGGAAAGTCGAGAGGTTTCAAGTGGATATGGTCGTCCTCGGGCGCATCGTGCAGCACCGCATCGAACTCGATTTCATCCACCTTGGCCACGGCGCAAATGTCGCCCGGTATGCACCGCATCGCGGGAACGTGCTGCTTGCCCTGGAGCATGAACAGATGCCCTGCTTTGAAGGGCTTGCGGGACTCGCCGATGAACAGTTGCGTATCGGGGACGACGGTGCCTTGATGGATGCGGAATACCGAGATCTTGCCGACATACGGATCCATTTCCACCTTGAATACATGAACCAGCGCATGCTTGGACGCATCGGGTTCCGACCGGAACGGCACGGCGTTCTTGCGCTCGGTGCTGGATGGCCAGCGTTCGAACAGGGGCGGGTTGCCTTCCTTGGGATTCGGCAGCAGTTTTACGAATGCGTCCGCCAATTCCGGAACACCGACGCCGGTGCGGGCGGAAACGAAACAAATGGGAACCAGGTGGCCGTTGCGTAGCGCCTCTTCGAAAGGGGCGTGCAAGGTTTCGGGAGCGATCTCCCCCTGTTCGAGGTATTGCGTCATGAGCTCTTCATCGACTTCCACCACCTGATCGATCAGCGCGCGATGGGCTTCGGTCGGTGACGAAAAATCGGTCCTGCCGTCCCCGTTGAAGAAGCAATCGATGACCCGTGTACCTTTGTCGGCAGGCAAGTTGATCGGGAGGCATTCCTTGCCGAAGGCATCGCGAATCTCATTTACGAGTTCCGGCAGGTTCAGATTGTCGCCGTCGATTTTGTTTACGACGATCATTCGACACAATCCTCTTGCCTGGGCCCATTGCATCATCCGGCCGGTGGTGAATTCGATGCCGTTGGCGGCGTTGATGACCACGGCCGCGGTTTCGACCGCATCCAGCGCGCACAAGGCTTGGCCCATGAAATCGGGATATCCCGGAGTATCCAAAAGGTGAATGCGGGTAGCTTTGTGGTCGATGTGGGTGACGGCGAGTTTCTGGGAATGCTGATGGGCTTTTTCGAGCGGATCGTAGTCGCAAACAGTGGTTCCTTTCTCCACACTGCCCGGCGTATTGATCATTCCCGTCTTGTAGAGCAGTGCTTCGACCAGCGTCGTCTTTCCCGCGCCCGCGTGTCCGACCAGTGCGATAGTCCTGATGTCTTCGGTCGAGTATGCGTTCATATCCGTCCTCACTCTCGCGATTTGGGGGTTGAGTTCGAGTGTAGGGGAGTAGGAGGGGTGAGTTCAAGTTAGCTTATGTTCTCAAAATGGACCTGAGTTTCGCCGATTCGACCTTGAGAACTCGGCGGTTTCTCGTACGGCAGAAATATGCTGTTCACGGCGGCGCTGATCCGATCTCCTTGAAATCTATCGGTTGGTGCGGATGCTTGATTACAGCGCGCAAGGAAAAAATGTCTGTGTTACCTGTCCTTTCTTGCCGGCATTGATTCTTCCGTCGTTCCTCATATCGGTTTCAGTGCAAGAATTGCCGATCGATTGCTAATCACACCGATAAGCAGCGCCATCGGCTACGCCATTGAGCACTCCGAGCTCCTTGAAGCTTTTCCAGACCACATGTGTGGCGCTGATCCCGTCGGCCTTCTTCAAGGCCCGAACCTTTGCCGCTTGCCGCCAATTCATGTCCTTTCCGTATCCCGAAGTGCCTTTTACATTGGCGATAAATCGGCAATCCTCCACGTCCGGTTGGAAAAGCTCTTTCGGTTCGGCATTTGAATCGCCCGTGGAAATTCCAACGACAACGAGTGCCGCGATGACGCGGAAAGCGATAGACATCATGACGACCTCCTCCGGCAAAGAATGGCAGCGGTTGACTCCCGATCTTCAAAGCATGTGCGTAAAACGCTAATGAAGAACTCTTGACGCATCAAGCTGCAACTTAGATTTAAAGGGCGATGCAGGGTTCGCTTGATGTTTGCCGAATGGGGCACCGGCAGCGTTATGCCGCATGCATTGGGAGCAAGTCGTCGTTGTTGAAACTGCGGTAAGAAAACAATAGGAGCCCGTTTGGCTCGTGCCTAAGCCGGGTCACGACTTCTCAAGTAGCTTTTCCACCCGCCGTGCCCGGTGATGTCAAGCGCGTCTGCCACCGCATAGGCTTCGCAGAGGAAGCCTTGCACGCATTCGCCGTCCGCGAGTTCCAGAGAGCCTATCCCTAAGGGGGCCGGGATTTCCGCGACAAAGCCACCGAATTCCGCCACCGGCAGCTCCCAGACCTCGACTTCGATGGCGGCACCGGGCGCTTGCCGCAGCAGCCCGGGACGCTTGCCGTCCGGAAGGGCGTAGAGGCGATAGCTGCTTGCCGTGCGGGCGCTTTTGACTAGCTGCCCGCCCCGGCGGCTCAGTTGTCCGTTGAGCGGGAGCCCGGACAAATGGGCGCCGCAGACGGCGATCCGGACATGGCCCGGTTTTTCCCGCTCGGGTTGAGAAGAAGGCGCCGGCAAGGGCTGGCCGGTGGCGCCCATCGGCAGTCCAGCGGCGTAATGCAGCCGTTCGGCCAGATTCAGAAGGGCGTGATCGCTGCCGGCCGGAGCGAACAGCGTGACGCCGAACGGCAGGCCGCCCGGCTTGAACCCGGCCGGCACGGCGACGGCGGCGAGGCCCAGGAGGTTCATGAAGTTGGTGTAATAGCCGAGATTGCTGTTGAGCCGAACGGGATCGGCCTCGACCTCGGCAGTCCGGTAGATCGTTCCCGTGGTCGGCGTCAGGATGATGTCCGCTTGCGTCCAAACCTCCTCCGCGGCCCGCTTTAGGGCCATGAGGCGATGGAAGGCGGCGAAGGTATCGCTCGCCGAGTAGTGCTTGCCGCGCTCGATGATCGTGCGTGTGACCGGGTAGACGGCATCCGTGTCTCTTTCCAGCAGATCGCGTATGGCCAGATAGCGCTCCGCGACCCAGGGACCTTCGTACAACAGGCGGGCCGCTTCGAGAAACGGGGCAAAATCGATCTCGGCTCTTTGTCCTCCAAGGGCTTCCAGCCGTTCCGCGGCGGCCGCGAACAGCCGCTCAGCGTCCTTGTCGCCGAAGAATTCGAGTTGATCGGGCCGCGGCACTCCGAAACGGAAGCGCTCGGCAAACTGCGGCCGTGCCGTTCGATCGCTTCGGGCGTAAGGATCGGACGGGTCGAATGTCGCCGCCACCCGGAACACCCGCCGCGCATCGCCTGCCGTCAAGGCGAATATGGAGATGCAATCCAGCGAACGGCAGGCCGGCACGACGCCCGAGGTACTGATGAGGCCGGGCGTTGGTTTGAGCCCGACGAGATTGTTGAATGCCGCCGGCACCCGCCCGGACCCGGCGGTATCGGTACCCAGGGCGAAGCTCACCCATCCCTTGGCCACGGCCACCGCCGAGCCCGAACTCGAGCCTCCCGAGATATAGTCCGGATCGAAGGCGTTCGGGCAGGCGCCATAGGGCGAACGAGTGCCGGTGAGGCCGGTCGCGAACTGGTCCAGGTTGGTCTTGCCGATGGGAATCGCGCCCGCCTCGATCAGCTTCCGGACGGCGAAGGCCGATTGCTCCGGACGGTAGGCGTAGGCGGGGCAGGCGGCGGTGGTCGGGGTTCCCGCCAGGTCGATGTTGTCCTTGATGGCGAAGGGAATGCCGTACAGGGGCAATTCGGCCGGCGAGCGCTGCTCCAGCGCATGGGCATATCGCAGGACTTCATCCGCCGGCAGACGGTAGATCCAGACGGGCTGCCCGTGTTCGGCGTCCATCCGGGCGAGCAGGCCTTCGATCAATCGGACCGGCGTGATACGGCGCTGGCGGTAGGCCGCCGACAAGGTTTCGATATCGAGACTCGCCGGAAAATTATCGGTCATTGCTTATCCTCCGTTTGCAGCACGAGCAGGTCTTGCCCGGCGGCCACCGGGCCGCCTTCGGTGCAGAAAACGCCCCAGACGGTGCCGGCGGCCGGGGCGTGAATGTGAATCTCGGTTTTCATGGATTCGACGATCACCAGGAGATCGCCGGCCTCCACCCGGTCGCCCGTCCCCACCGCGATTTTCCAGACGCTGCCGGCCACATGGGACGCGACGGCCCGGGCGTCGGGCGGAAGATCGAGTTCGGTATCCGCCGCCGCTTCGGCCACGGCATGATCGTCGGCAAAACTCCGTTCCGAACCGGCCCAGCGTTCCCGTTCCGCCTCGAATGCCGCCTGCTGTTTCGCCTTGAATGCGGCGATTTCCTCCCGATGGGTCTCCAGAAACCGGTTGTACTCCGTGAGGCTGAAGGTTTCTTCGCGGATGTCCAGCTTCAGGCGTCCCCGGATGAAATCCTCGCGGTAGCGCGTCAGTTCGTCCGCCGTGACCGGGAAGAAGCGGATCTGATCGAAGAAGCGCAGCAGCCAGGGTTTGCCGTCCCGGAAATCGGCGGTTTGACGATAGCGGTTCCACATTTGCACGGTGCGCCCCACGAACTGGTAACCGCCCGGACCTTCCATGCCGTACACGCACAGGTAGGCTCCGCCGATGCCGACCGCGTTTTCCGGCGTCCAGGTGCGGGCCGGGTTGTACTTGGTCGTCACCAGCCTGTGGCGCGGGTCGACCGGCGTCGCCACCGGCGCGCCCAGATAAACGTCGCCCAGTCCCAGGACCAGATAGCTGGCGTCGAACACGATCCGCTTGACCTCGTCGATGCTGTCGAGGCCGTTGATGCGGCGGATGAATTCGATGTTGCTGGGGCACCAGGGCGCATCCTTGCGCACCGATTGCATGTACTTTTCGACGGCGAGCTCAGTGGACGGATCGTCCCAGGAGAGCGGCAAATGGACGATGCGGGTCGGCGTTTCCATGTCGTCTATGGCCGGCAATTCGCTCTCCGCGGCTATGAGCACATCGAGCAGCCGTTCCTGCGGGATCGCGCGATCATCGAAATGGACCTGGAGCGAGCGGATGCCCGGTGTGAGGTCGACGATGCCGGCGATGCTCCGCTCCTTCAGCCACTCCATCAGGGCGTGAACCCGGAACCGGAGATTCAAGTCGAGAACCGGCGGACCGTATTCGATGAGCAGGTTGCAATCGCCGGACCGGCGATAGACCGCCGTGGGACAGGAGTCCTCGCCGGACCTTTCGTAAAGCACCGGGCTGCAGAGTGCGCGCGGATTGTCCCCGTGAAGTGTCGTCTGTCTTCGCGGTTCCGCCCGCGTAACAGTGCCGCCGTCGCCGATGCGGGACAGGGAAGCGTCGATCTCGTCCGCCAGTGCGCGGGCCTGGTCCGGGGTGACCGGCCGGAAGCGCACCGTATTGCCGGGGCGGAGTTGCCCCAGCTTCCACAGCTCGGCCTGGACGATCGTGACCGGACAAACGAAGCCGCCGAGGCTGGGGCCGTCGGGGCCCAGGATGACCGGCATGTCGCCGGTAAAGTCGACGGCGCCGACGGCGTAAGCGTTGTCGTGAATGTTCGACGGATGCAGCCCCGCTTCGCCGCCGTCCTGCCGGGCCCATTCGGGTTTTGGGCCGATCAGACGGATTCCGGTGCGGCTGGAGTTGTAGTGTACCTCCCAATCCGTGGCGAAGAAGGTTTTGATGTCGCGATGGGTAAAGAAATCCGGTGCGCCGTGGGGCCCGTAAAGCACACCGATTTCCCAGGCGTCGGTATAACTCGGGATCAGGTCCGTCGGCGGCCGAATGCCCGTCTGCGTCGTTGCGGCCGGCTTTTCTAGATGCAGCACATCGCCGGTGCGGAGTGCGCGTCCGGCATGGCCGCCGAAGCATCCAAGCGTGAAGGTCGATTTGGAGCCCAGATAATCGGGCAGGTCGAAGCCTCCGGCGACCGCGAGATAGGCGCGGCAGCCGTGGCCGTCGACCGGGCCGATATGGAGGACTTGCCCCGCTCTGACCGAATGCGCGGTCCACAGGGGCAGCGGTTCGCCATCCAGTTCTGCGCGCATCGCGGCGCCGCACAGCGATATCAGCACGTCGCAGTTGAACCGCAGGGTCGGCCCGGTGACGGTCAATTCGAGCGCCGCCGTTCCTTCGGCGTTCCCGACCAGCCGATTGGCGATTCGGAAGGCGAGGGCGTCCATGGGGCCCGACGGCGGCACCCCGACGTCCCAGTAACCGAGCCGGCCAGGATAGTCCTGTATCATGCTTTGGGTACCCGGTTCCAGCACTTCGAGCGTGCGCCGGCGATATTCGAAACCGGCGAGATAACCCGTGGTCTGGCTGCCTTCCCGGAATACCCGGTCGTCCGCGATCTGGCGAAGATAATCGAGGTTGGTTTCGATCCCGGCGAGCCGGGTTTCGGCCAAGGCTTGTTTTAAGATTGCGATGGTGCGGTCGCGATCGGCGGCGTGCACGATCAGCTTGGCCAGCAGGGGATCGTAGAACGCGGGCACCTCGAGTCCGCGTGTTAACCAGTGATCCGTCCGCACGCCTTCCGGAAACGATACTTCGGTGAGGAGCCCGGAAGACGGCTGAAAATTCTTGCCGGGGTCCTCGGCATAAATCCGAACCTGTATCGACGAGCCTTCGGGCCGGTGCCGATAGCGCTCGAAAAACGCCCGTTCGCCCGCGGCCAGTCGAATCATCCATTCCACCAGATCGACACCGGCGACCGCTTCGGTGACGCCGTGCTCCACCTGCAGGCGGGTATTGACCTCGAGGAAATAGAATTGGCCCGTCGCCGCGTCGTATACGAATTCCACCGTGCCCGCCGAGCGGTAATTCACGGCGCGCCCCATGGCCAGGGCATGCGCATAAAGCCGTTCCCGCACCTCGGGACTCAAACCCGGCGCCGGCGTTTCCTCGACCACCTTCTGGTTGCGGCGTTGCAGCGAGCAGTCCCGTTCGCCGAGATGCAGAACGCCCCCTTGTCCATCGCCGAAAATTTGCACTTCGATATGGCGGGCGCGTTCGACGAATTTTTCCAGATAGAGCCCGGTGTCCTTGAAATTGGCGGCGCCGAGGCGCTGAACCGAGTCGTAGGCATCCACGAGTTCGGATTCGCTCCGGCACAATCGCATGCCAATCCCTCCGCCGCCCGCGGTGCTTTTCAGCATCACCGGAAAGCCGATGCGTTGAGTCTCGGCCAGAGCGTGCCGCACATCGGACAGGAGTCCGGTTCCGGGCAGCAGCGGAACGCCGTTCGCCTCGGCGATTTCGCGCGCCGTGTGCTTGAGTCCGAATCTTCGGATTTGCTCAGGCGTCGGGCCGATGAAGGCGAGCCCGCGTTCGGCGCATGCCTCGGCGAAAGCGGCGTTTTCGCTCAAGAAGCCGTAACCGGGATGGATGGCCTCCGCGCCGCTGCTTCGCGCCGCATCGAGGATGCGGTCGATGCGGAGATAACTCTCGGCGGCGGGCGGCGGGCCGATGCAGACGGCTTCATCGGCTTCTTCCACGTGACGGGCGTGGGCGTCGGCCTCCGAATAAACCGCCACGCTGCGGATTCCCAAGCGGCGCAGGGTACGTTGAATACGGCAGGCGATCTCGCCGCGATTGGCGATCAATACCTTGTCGAACATCGGTGTTCTTGCTCTTTCAGGATGGGGCGGGTCGTCCCGCCGTTTTCGCGAGCCACGGGTCGTCCCGCGGCGAATCGGATCACGGTTGATGGCATGCCCTGAGGCTGGCTGCCTCGTGGCTGGCGCGGTGCTTCGGCAACATGGGAAACGTCCCGGCGAGGTCGCTCATCCGTTCCACACCAGCAGCCGGATCGGTGTCGGGTTGTAGGCGTTGCACGGGTTGTTGAGTTGCGGACAGTTGGAAATCAGCACCATCACGTCCATCTCGGCGCGCAGCTCGACATATTTGCCGGGTGCCGAAATGCCGTCCGCGAAGCTCAGGCCGCCTTCGGGAGTTACCGGCACGTTCATGAAGAAATTGATGTTGGCGGTGATGTCGCGCTTGGTCATGACGAGCTGACGGGCGCGATCGCTGTGGGCCAGAGCATGCAGGAAGTTGTCGCGGCAGCTGTGCATGGGGCGCTTGTCGAGAGCATAGCGCACAGTGTTGCTCTCCGCGGCACAGGCGCCGCCCAGCGTGTCGTGGCGGCCGCAGGTGTCGGCGACGATGGTCAGCATGGGCCGCCCCTCGCTGGAATACAAAACCGAACCGACCCCGAGATAAAGATTGCCCTGGCGGCGTATGGTATCCACCGCACTGTAGCGCTCTTCCCGATCATCGGCGCTGTAGAAGAGGGTATCCACCGCCTGGTTGCCCTCCAGGTCGAGGATGCGAAAGATCTGGCCTTTCTTCACCAACCCCGTCCACGGTTCTCCGACCGGGCAGGTTTCGTCGAGAACGGCGTTTTCCGGAGCGAGTGTGCTTTCGATCAACATGGGTGTCCTCCTAGCAGGCGTAGAAACGCTCGGTATTGATGAAACCGCGCCGGTTCTGTTCGCACGAGGTGCGGCAGAGGTCGCTTTCACCGGCGGGCCCCGCATGCCAGGCGGTCAGCTTTACCGCCGCCGGCCGGTATTCCGGGTTCGGGTCCAGCGGGTGCGGTGCGGTCGAAAACACCACCAGCACGTTCATGTCGAAGCGCAGATCGACCACGTCGCCGGCCCGGCTGTGCCCGGAATGGAAGCGAAGTCCGCCGTCCGCATCCGCCGTCACCTTGCTGAAGAAATTGACGTTGGCGGCCAGATCGCGCTTGCCCAGGCCCCATTTGCCGAGTTCGATCAGGAGGCCGTCCCGGCCGCTGCGGTACATGTCGTTGCGGTGGGTCTGAAACGTGGCGGTGCCGTATTTGTCCAGAATCGATGCGTTGTCGCTGGTGCCGCACACGGTGTCGTGCCAGCCGACCGAATCGTGGATGATCGAGCACAGCACTCGGCCCATGTCGGAGTAGCACACGTGGCCGGCGGTGAGGAAGGCGGTGTGCTGGGCCTTTAGCGTATCCGGCATGTTGTAGCGTTCCAGCTTCTCCTCCTGGTTGTAGAACAGCGCCGAGACGTTGGCGCCGCCCTCCAGGTCGGTGAGGCGCAGCGCCGAACCGCGCCGCAGCAGGCCGGACCAGTGATTGCCGCCGGGAACCGTCTCCTCCCAGAGGATTCGGTCAGGGGTGAAGGTGATCGTCATGCTTGACCTCTCATCATCGAAAAATGAACACAAAAGAAGCGCCGCCGTTCTTGGCCGCAGAGCTCGCATCGGAACCGGTCGTGGTCATGCGGCAGCCCCCGGCTGTGCGGTGGCCGTGAGCTTGTCCAGCATTCCGCGATCGGTTTGCATCCCCGAGGTGGCGCGGATGCGGGACAGGATTTCCCGTTTCAGCTCGGTGAATTCGGGAGATAGCTTCATGTCCTGCTCGCGTTCCGGTGGCAGCGGAACCTCGTAGATCGAGTCGATCCGTCCGGGACGGGGCGCCATCAGGACCACCCGGTCGCCGAGATAGATCGCCTCTTCCACGTCATGGGTGACGAACACGATGGTGGGCCTTTCCAGCGCGAACACATGCAGGATGAGATCGTGCATCACCTCGCGCGTCTGCGCGTCGAGCGCGCCGAACGGTTCGTCCATCAACAGGATGTCGGGCCGGTTCATCAGTGCGCGGGCGATGGCCACGCGCTGCTGCATGCCCCCGGAAAGCTGGTTGGGATAGGCGTTTTCGACCGGGGCGAGCCCCATCAGCCCTATCAGGGCGTCGGTACGCCCGGAAGCGATTTCCACGTCGGCCGAAGTGATCTCTTCGCGCTTGATCTTGAGCGAGCGGCAGAAGCGGATGTTTTCGCGCACCGTGAGCCACGGGTACAGGCTGTAATGCTGGAACACCATGGCGCGCTCGGCTCCGGGACCGGACACCGGCCGGCCGTCCACCCGGATTTCGCCCGAGCTGAGGTCCTCCAGGCCGCCGATGCTGCGCAGCAGGGTGGATTTGCCGCAGCCCGAAGCGCCCACCAGGGTGACGAATTGGTTGGCGCGAATATCGAGGTCGACGTTCTCGAGCGCGGCGATGTGCCGTCCCCCGGTGTCGAACAGCTTGTTGGCTCGTCTGATTTCGATCTTGGCCGTCATGTTGATCACTTGAAGTAAAGCCAGGGGAAACGCTTGCGGTGCAGCCAGCGGAACGACTGGTCCATCAGCAGCCCGAACAGCCCGATCAGAAGAATGCCGGCAAAGATCTTGTCGGTTTGCAGGAAGCGCTGCGCCTTGAGAATGGCGAAGCCCAGTCCTGAATTGGCCGCCACCAGCTCGGCCACGACCAGGTAGGTCCAGGCCCAGCCCATGGTGACGCGCAGCGTATCCAGCAGCGCCGGTTTGGCGGACGGCAGTATCACCAGCCGGGTCAGTTCGCCGCGCGTCGCGCCCATGGTCTGCGCCGCCTCGATCTGGGCCATGGGCACGCGGCGGATGTCTTCGGCCATCATCAGCACCATCTGGAAAAAAGTGCCGATGAAGATGATGGCGATCTTGGCGCTCTCCTCGATGCCGACCCACAGCATCACCAGCGGAATGAAGGCCACCGCGGGCATGTAGCGGATGAAATCGGTGAGCGGTTCGAACAGCGCCTGCAGCGGCCGATAAGTGCCGATCAGCAGCGCCAGCGGCAAGGCCAGCACGGCGGAGATGGCGAAGCCGGCGGTCACCCGGTAGACGCTGATCCAGATGTCGCCCAGCAGGTCGTCCTCGGCGAACCAGCCGTAGATCCGGGTAACCACTTCTTCCGGCGCCGGCATGAACACCTTGTCCACCCAGCCGCTATGGGCCAGTCCCCACCAGGCCGCCAGCGGCGCCAAGAGGCCCAGCAGCGCGAGAACCAGATATTCGCGGCGGCCGATCTGTCCCCGTATCACCCACCATCGCTGGCGCGGGTTCGGGATGCCGCTGTCGCATTGAGCTGCCATTCTCTTTCCTCGATTGAAGCCGTTAAGAAAATGTGGAGCCTCCCCGGCGGAGGCGGGCCGCTGCCTATTTCTTGTCCGCAACTTCTTTTATCAGCGAGCCGTCCACGCCCTGGGCAAAATCCACGGTGCCTTCCATCAGTCGGTTGTCGAGCAGGAAGTCGGAAATGGCGGGCGCTACGTTCAGCAGCGACCGGGATTGGTCGGGCGGGCCGAAAGCTTCGAGGTTATCGGCCTCGGCGAAGAACTTGGTGCCGGGCAGAAAAATCTTGTACTCGTCGGTCTTGAGGCCGACGACCTTGGACATGATCTTGACCGCCTGGTCCGGGTGTTCGCGAATGAACTTCTCGGCGTCGTACCAGGCCTCGATCATGCCCAGGAAATCCTTGCGGTGGACGGCGAGGGATTTTTCCTGCACGACCAGGAGGTCGGGAATCAGTCCGGGGATGTCCTTGGAGCTGAACAGCGCCTTGCCCTTGCCCGACAGCTCGATCTTGTTGACCCAGGGGTTCCATACCACGGTGGCGTCGACACGACCGCTCAGGAAGGCCGCCGCAGCGTCGCCGGCGGACAGGTTGACGATCTCGACGTCCGCCTGCGTCATGCCGTTCTTGGCCAGCGCGGTCACCAGCAGGAAATGGGAGACGCTGAACTGCTCCAGCGCGATCTTCTTGCCCTTGAGGTCGGCGAAGCTCTTGATCTTGGGGCTGACCATCAGAGCGTCGTTGCCGGCCGAGTTGTCGTTGACCAGTATGGCCTTGAGCGGAATGCCCTTGGCCAAAGGGGCCATGGTGTCGGACCAGGTCTGGCAATTGCCGTCCAGCTGGCCGGCCGACAACGCGGAAATGGAATCGGTGTAGTTGGCGAACCAAACCAGTTTGACTTTGGCGCCGTGCTTTTTGAAATAGCCGTTTTTTTCGGCCACGTACCAGGCGACCCAGCCCGGCCAGTCGCTGACGCCGATCTTGACCTCGGCGGGAGACGGCAGGGGAAGCAGAAGAAGGCCGATCAAGGCCGGGAAAGCGAGAAAACGGCGCAAGGCATGAGCGAATAGGGACGACATCACGGGGCTCCTTTTCGGAAATTACACGGCGAGAGGGCGAACCGGTTCTTACGAACCGTCACGACCTCCCGGGCTTTTATCCCGCCGTGTAACCCCGCGAGCCACGGGGCCGGAAACTCTCGGACCAGACGCCCCCGAGCGGAGGGGCCGGAACCCTAGTCGCCATTTGTGAACGGTGCCGCCGAATGGCGCACCTCTCGTTACGGATGAGACCGAGCAGGATGCGTGCCAGCCTCGAATTCAGCGGCTTCGGCAAGATTCGGAACTGAATTGCGCGCGATTTGGACCGATTTCGGGGCGAGAGGTCGGTCTTGTGCTCCGAAATGGTGCAGAAAAACCGGATTCGACTATCGCCTAGAGTCTTTTATTGCTGCCGGAAGCAGATGTCCGTTCAGCCGATCCGGGAAGACCAACGCTGCTTATTGTTTTTTAAGAGGCATGGCGCGCTTTGTGCTTTTGTAGTCTTTCGACGACTCACAGGGCTCCGCTGTTTAAGCGCAAGAAACACAGGAGCCTGAACTCATGAAAAACATCAAATCGAAGCGTCATCTGGCACTCATCGCGGGCGGGCTGATGAGTATCGGTGACCCGAGCCGGGCAGAAGAGACATCCGGTTTATTGGGGGGATTAAAGGTCATCAACGAATCGGCCTGGATGAAATCCCTGGGGCTGACCCTGACCGGCTGGATAGACGCGGGTATTACCTACAACGCCAACGATCCGGCGGACAACTACAACGGTCCCGTGATCTTCAACGATCGGGCCGGCGAGTTTCAGCTCAATCAGTTGGTGGTGGATTTGTCCCGAACCGTGAACGTCGAGGGCGGCGATTGGGACGTGGGCGGAAAGCTGACTTTCATGTTCGGTACCGACGCCCGGACCAACACCATCAACGCCTATGGCGACGGTCATTGGGACAACGACTTGATCGGCGACGACACGCGTTTCTACAAAATCGCGCTTCCCAACGCTTATATCGACGTGTTCGCACCGTTCGGCAACGGAATCACGGCACGGCTGGGCCGTTTCTATACCATCATGGGTTATGAAACGGGTCTGTCTCCGGACAACTTCTTTTATTCCCACCCGTATACCTTCCAGTACGGCGAACCCTTTACCCATACCGGGGCCATGTTCACCTACCCGGTCGTCAGCAATCTGTTGGTCACCCTCGGGGCCGTCACCGGAGGACACAATCAGTTCGGCGGATCGCTGGACGGCAATGCGGGCTGGGACGGTTTCGACAAGAATATGGAGAACTGGAATTTTCTGGGCGGCGTTTTCTGGAATACCGACGATAAGGCTACGTCGGTCGGACTCTCGATCATCACCGGGGATGTCAACGCCGATAACGACCTCGACGATTTTCGCCGGGAAACGGGCATCGACAAAAAGGACAATCGCACCTTCTACAGTTTCGTTTTCAAACAGAATTTCACCGATCACGTGCACTATGTCTTCCAGCACGATCACGGTATAGAGCAACAGCATCCTTTGAACAATTTCAAGGACGCTCAGTGGTACGGCATTCAGCAGCAGCTGATCTACGATGTCACCGATACCGTGGGCGTGGGATTGAGGGGCGAGTGGTTCCGCGATGACGACGGCGTGCGGGTTGCACAAATGTGTCCCGGCTGCGCCGTTCTTGCTTCCGGACCCGCCAGCTATTACGGCGTTACCCTTGGCTTGAACTGGAAACCGCTGGACTGGGTCGCTGTTCGCCCTGAGGTCCGATACGACTGGGCTGACGGAATAGACAACTACGACGCGCGCAAGAAAAGCGATCAGCTTTTATTCGCTATCGACGCAGTCATCAAGTTCTGAGGAGTTCCATTCTCCGCCGCGGATCGAGAGCATTGATCGTAGGGTGGGTTAGCGGAGCGTAACCCACCGATTCAAGGTGGTTCGGCGGGTTACGGCCTCGCGGCCTAACCCACCATCTACAAACAGTGGCGCTGTCGGCAGCATTTTCTACTTAGTGCAGCAAAGTCAGTTCCCACCGGCTGTCGCGATCGTTCTGGCGGATGGTGTAGATGTGGCAATCGTCGCCGAGCACCTTGAAGTAGCGGTACTCCGGCGTGGTCCAGCGGTTGAGGATTTCCACCTTGACTTTGCGGTCGTCGATCAACATCCGCCGCGGTTCTTCGTCGCCGCGATAGCCGGCATAACAGAACACCCTGATTTCGGAAAAAGATTCACGTTTCATGCGCCTTAGAACTGTCCAAAGGGTAACCGTTCTTAGACAGTTCCAGGGCGTTTGTATCGTCAAAGTGACGTGGAGTGGTTCCGGATTCGGTCTAAAACGCCTCGTCCTTGAAATCCATGATGCTCCCGCTGCCGGAAAGAATGGCGGAAAAGAGCCCCGAGGTTCTGGGCAAGATGCGCTCCATGAAGAAGCGGGCTGTATCGAGCTTGGCCTGATAAAAGCCGGTCGTATCGTCCTTGATTTTTTCCTGGGCGATTTCCGCCATGCGCGCCCAGCAATAGGCCATGGTGGTCAAGCCGAACAGATGCAGGTAGTCGTAGGCCGCGGCACCGGCCTCGTTGGGATCGGCGAGACTGCGCTCGGCGATGAAGGCCGTCGCGCGTTGCAGCCGGCCGAACGCTTTGGCCAGCGGTTCGGTGACGAAGGCCAGTTGAGCTTGTCCGGCGCGTTCGTCGAGATAACGCTGGACTGGGTGGAAGAAGCTGCGCAAATACCGTCCGGCGTGCGCGGGTAGCTTGCGTCCGACCAGATCCAGGGCCTGGATGCCGTTGGCGCCCTCGTAGATCTGGGCGATGCGCGCATCGCGCACGAACTGTTCGATGCCGTGTTCTCGAATATAGCCGTGCCCGCCGTATACCTGCATGGCCAGATTGGCGGTTTCGAACCCGAGATCCGTGAAGAAGGCCTTCACCACGGGCGTCAGCAGGGCGACGAAGTCCTCCGCCTGCTGGCGGATTCCGGGGTCCGGGTGCCGGTTTTCCTTGTCCAATTGAGCGCCAACCCAGGCCGACATCGCCCGCATCCCTTCGGTATAGGCGCGCATGGTCAAGAGCATGCGCCGCACGTCCGGATGGACGATGAGCGGATCGGCCGGCTTGTCGGGATTTTTCGGGCCGGTCAGGGCGCGGCCTTGCAAGCGCTCCTTGGCATAGGCCGCGGCATTTTGATAGGCCACTTCGCCGAGCCCCAGCCCCTGCAATCCGACTTCGAGGCGGGCGCTGTTCATCATCACGAACATGGCGCGGAGTCCTTTATGGAGATCTCCGATCAGATAGCCGGCGGCGTCTTCGAGGCTCAGGCTGCACGTGCTCGAGCCCTTGATGCCCATCTTGTGCTCGATGGCCGTGCAGAAGATGCGGTTGCGAGGTCCGAGGCTTCCGTCCGGGTTGACCAGGAACTTCGGCACCAGAAACAGGCTTATGCCCTTGACCCCAGGCGGGGCGTCGGGTGCGCGCGCCAGGACCATCTGGATGATGTTTTCGCTGAGATCCTGCTCGCCGCCCGAAATGAAAATCTTGTTGCCGGTGAGCCGATAAGTGCCGTCCGGTTGCGGAACTGCCTTGGTGCGGAGCAGGCCGAGATCGGTGCCGCATTGCGGCTCGGTCAGGCACATGGTGCCGGTCCAGCGTCCTTCCACCATGTTCGGAAGATAAAGATTCTTGATCTCCTCCGAGGCCGTCTTGAGCAGCAGCTGATAGGCGCCGTGGGTCAGCTTGGTGTAGATGGCGAAGGACAGATTGCTGGCCGACATCATTTCCGAGGTCAGCACGTAGACCGTTTCCGGAAGTCCCTGCCCGCCGTATTCGGGGCGGCTGGTCAACCCCGGCCAGCCGCCTTCCCGGTAGCGCTGATACGCGTCCTTGAAGCCGCGCGGAGTGTGCACCTCGCCGTTCTCGAGCCGGCAGCCTTCCTCGTCGCCGCTCCGGTTGAGGGGGAACAGAATGTTTTCGGCCACCTTGGCCATTTCCTCCAGGACCGCATCCACCAGCTCGGGCGGCACGTCCTCCATGCCGGGCATGTCCTCCAAGTGCTGGTCGGCCAGGAACTCGTGGTAGATGAAGCGCATGTCGCGCAAGGGTGCTTTGTAGGTGGCCATGGCTAGTTCCTCAAAGGCTTGCCGGTTTCCAGCATGTGTTCCATGCGGGCGATCGTTTCTTTTCGCTTGACCAGATCCATGAAGGCGCGCCGCTCCAATGCGAGGAGATCGTCCTCGGACAAGGGTTTGCTGATGTCGGTATCGCCACCCGTGAGCACATCGGCGAGAGCGCCTGCGACCACGGCGTCGTGGGCGGTCGCCTTGCCGAGCCGCCGGTACTGGCCGATGGCCATGTCCAGCGCGGCCTTGCCCGAAGGCCCTGGGAGATAAAAGACCGGCGGCTCGGGCGGCGCGTAGCTTTCGCTCAGCGCCAGCGCCTTTTCCTTGGCGTCGAACAGCAGCCGGTCGCGGTTCATGGTGATGCCGTCGGTGGGGCGCAGGAACAGAAGGTCTTTCGCTTCCTGGGCCGATTTCGACACAGTGGCGACGCTGACGGTTTCGAAGACGCGGGCGACCGGCGCCATCGGGCCTTGGGGAGATTTCTTGTCGGCGAAGGCGCGCAGCAGCATCTCCTTGCAGCCGCCCCAGCCGGGAATCACGCCGACGCCGGCTTCCACCAGCCCCATGTACAATTCGGCATGAGCCTGGACGGCATCGCAATGGAGCAGAATTTCGCATCCGCCGCCGAGGGCCATTCCCGACGGCGCGCCGACCACGGGGAAGGGGGCGTATTCGAGTGCCTTGAACGCCTCCTGGCCCTGTTTGACCATGTTCTCCACTTCCGGCCACAGCGCGATGTTGACGCCGAACAGCAGCACCCCGAGATTGGCTCCGGCGGAGAAATTGTCGGCTTCGTTGTAAATCACCAGCGCGCGGTAATCGCTCCGCACGATGTCGACAGCCTTGTGGACCAGCTTGAGCACCAGAGGATCGAAGGTGTTCATCTTGCTCTGGAATTCCAGGCAGACGACGCCGTCGCCCACGTCCCAAAGGCTCGCCGAAGGATTCTTCGTCAGAGGCTTGCTGCGCCGCTTGACGTCGGCCAGCAGCAAGACGCCGGGTGGCCGGTTCACCGCTCGTAGAGTGGGCTTGGTCCCGCCCGTGCCGGTGAATGCAAGCCCGTGCAGCCGCCCGTCGACGACTTGGTAAAGCGGTCCGTCGTGTCGGAGCAGATCTGGCACGGGCTTGCCCATGGCTTCGAGCATCCGGACCAGGTTTTCGTCGCCGATCCGGTCGATCAGTTCGAACGGGCCGTACTGCCAGTTGTAGCCCAGCCGCATGGCGCGGTCGACCGATTCCAGATCGTCGGCGACGTGCGGCGCCACCTCGGCGGCGTAAGCCAGGGTCTGGGCCATGACGCTCCGGGCGTATTCGGCGGTCTTGTCGTGGAATTGCAGCAGCCCGGCCAAGCCGCCCGCTTTCATCGCCGCGATGCTGGCGAGTTCCGGTTTGGTGCTGACCCGGTACGCGCCGGTTTGAAGGTCCAGCGCTTCCTTGATCCGCTCGCCGCGGTTCCGGTTCAAACGATAAAACCCGCCCTTGCCTTTGCGTCCGGTATAGCCTTCCGCGATCATCCGCGTTACCAGGTCCGGCACTTGGCTGATGGCGTGGAACGGATCGTTCGGCGGAAGCGCCCGATCCATGCCGGGAACGATGTGGGGGACGAGATCGAGACCGACCAGGTCGAGCAGGCCGAATATGCCGGTTTTCGGGATGCCGAACGGACGGCTGATGACGGTGTCGGCTTCCTCGACGGTGAGCCCTAGGCGCAAGGCTTCCAGGAGCCCCAGCTGCAGCCAGAAGATGCCGATGCGGTTGGCGATGAAGCCCGGCGTATCGTTGGAATGCACGATGCTCTTGCCGAGCCGCCGGTCGCCGAAGTCGACCAGCGCGGCTAGCGCATCGGGCCGGGTTTCGGGGCCGTAAACGATTTCCAGCAGCCGCATGTAGCGCGGCGGATTGAAGAAGTGAGTGATCAGGAAGTCGCGCCGGAAATTCTCCGGCATGTCCCGCGTGAGCTCGGCGAGTGGGAGGGTGGAGGTGTTGGAGGAAACGACGGAACCGGATTTGCGGACACTGTCCAGGTTGCGGTAGAGCCTGTGCTTGATGTCCGGTTTTTCGATTACCGCCTCGATGATCCAATCGGCCTCGGCGAGTTTTTCGAGATCGTCCTCGATGTTGCCGGGCGTGATCCGCGCGAGATTCTTGCGGTGCATCAACGGGGGCGGATCGGTTTCCTGAAGCTTCTTCAAGGCGTTCTTGGCAACCATGTTCCGATCCGTTGCGCCTTCGGGCACGATGTCCAGCAACAAAACCGGGACGCCGGCGTTGGCGGCCTGGGCCGCGATAGCCGATCCCATGACTCCTGCGCCGATGACAGCCATTTTTTCTATTTTCATCATGTCGGCCTCACTTGACTTGGAGACGGGCCATCCGAGGCCCGCCTTTTCAAAGTTCAAACCGCTTCCAGAATCGTCGCGATGCCTTGTCCGCCGCCTATGCACTGCGTCGCCAGGGCGTAGCGCTTCTTTTCCTTTTTCAGCAGCGACGCCGCTTTTCCGGTGATGCGGGCTCCGCTCGCGCCCAGCGGATGGCCCAGGGCGATGGCGCCGCCGTGGAGATTGAGCTTGCTCTCGTCGATGCCGAGTTCACGGATGCACGCCAGCGCCTGGACCGCGAAGGCTTCGTTCAATTCGATGATGTCGATGTCCTCGAGAGCGAGCCCTGCGCGTTGCAGCGCCTTGCGGCTCGCGGCGACCGGACCTATGCCCATGATCTCTGGGGCGCAGCCGGCCACCGCGATGCTCTTGACGTGCGCCAGGGGTTCGAGTCCGTGGCGTTCCGCGTAATCCTCGGAACAGACCAGGACCGCGGCGGCGCCGTCGGTGAGGGGCGACGAGGTTCCGGCCGTGACCACGCCGTTCTCCCGGAAGGCAGGTCTAAGACCGGCCAAGCCCTCCGGAGTGGTCTCGGGACGCGGGCAGCCGTCCTGCGTCACCGTGCCGTCGGGTGTTTCGATGGGGACCAGCTCGTCGTCGAATTGGCCTGCCTCTCCGGCTTCCCGCGTTTTGCGCTGGCTGTCGAAGGCGAAGCGCTCCTGGTCGGCGCGGCTGATGCCGTACCGCTCGACCAGGTTTTCCGCGGTTTCGCCCATGCTCATGTAGGCTTGCGGATATTCCTGGTAAAGCTTGGGGTGAGGCATCGGATTGAAGCCCGTCATCGGCACCCGGCTCATGGATTCGACGCCGGCGCAGATGAACGCCTCGCCGGCATTCAGTTGAATGGCGCCCGCCGCCTGGTGTATGGCCTGCATGGACGAGCCGCAGAACCGGTTGATGGTGGTGCCTGCGACCGAGTGCGGGAGACCGGCCAGGAATACCACGAGACGGCCCAAATTGAAGCCTTGCTCGGCTTCCGGAAAGGCGCAGCCGAGGATCAAATCCTCGATGTCTTCGGGTTTGGCGCCGGTTTTGCGCAACAAGGCTTTCACCACTTGCGCGGCCAATTCGTCGGGGCGGATGCCGCTGAGCTGCCCTTTCTTGGCCGGGGTAAACGGCGAGCGGCAGTAGCCGGCGATGACAACATTTTTCATGGTCTGCCTCCTGACAGGAAACGCCACAAAGGACAGGAGATCGCTCGATCTCCGAAACGGAAACAACAATTAAATACAGAAATGGCGGCGTATCGCCTGTGGCCGCCTAAATCGGCCGTGTCATCCGAAATTCTTCGACGCAGCGGGAATTAAAGGAACGTGCTGCGTGTCGTATTGTTAAGTCAGTTTCCGCAACTCGCGGCGAAGAATCTTGCCTACGGCGCTCTTCGGGAGTTCGTCGCGGAATTCTATATACTTAGGCACCTTGTAGGCCGCCAAGTTCATACGGCAGTAGCGGCGGACGGTGTCCGCATCCAGGCTCTCGTCCTTGCGCACGATAAAAACCTTGACCGTTTCTCCGGTCTTGTCGTCCGGCACGCCTATCGCGGCACACTCCCGAACAGCCGGGTGGGTACTTAAGACGGCCTCGAGTTCATTGGGATAAACGTTGAAGCCCGAGACGAGAATCATGTCCTTCTTGCGGTCCACGATATAGAAGAATCCGTTTTCGTCCATCCGGGCGATGTCCCCGGTACGCAGCCACCCGTCCGGCGTCATGACGTTTTCGGTTTCGTCCGGGCTGTTCCAATAACCCTTCATGACCTGAGGTCCGCGCACGTACAGCTCGCCAGCCGTCCCGACCGGCAGCGGACGTCCGTCGTCGTCCCGAACGCTGCATTCGGTGGATGGCACGGGAAGCCCGATGCTGCCGTTGAATTCCGTCAATCCGGGCGGATTGACGGAAACCACGGGAGAGGTTTCGGTCAAGCCATAACCTTCGGTGATCGGGCAGCCGGTCACTTGCTGCCAGCGGTTCGCCACGGCTTCCTCGGTCGGCATGCCGCCGCTGATGACGAACTTGAGCGAGCTGAAATCCAGTTCGTCGAAGCCGGGCGTGTTGAGCAATCCCTTGAAGAGCGTGTTGACGCCGGTTATGACGCTGAAACGCACCTTGCCGAGCATCTTAATGAGACCTTGCAGGTCTCGCGGATTGGTAATGAGATAGTTCAACCCACCCAGTTCGGTGAAGCACAGCAAATCCACGGTCAGGGCAAAGATGTGGTAGAGCGGCAGCGCGGTGATCACGACTTCCTCGCCTTTGACCATCGCTCGTTCCGGGGGAAGTCCGCCGACAATCCACTGGGTGCACTGCTCCACGTTCGCAAGCAGATTGCGGTGCGTCAGCATGGCCCCTTTGGCGATGCCGGTGGTGCCTCCGGTGTATTGGAGAAAGGCGACGTCTTCCAGTTTCAGATCATGCCTTTCGAAAGAAAGCAGGCTGCCTTCCTGCAGGGCCGTATTGAAGGAGACGGCCTCGCTGATGTGGGTGCCGGGGTTTCCCGTTTTGAACAGGCGCACGTACCAGTTGATCAGATAGGAGCGGGGAAACCGCAGCAGGTCGCCGAGTCCGGAAATGATGATCGCCTTGAGCTTTAATCTTGGAAGCGCAGCCGCTACTGCCGGGACGAAATTCTCGAGCATCACCAGGGCTGCTGCCCCCGAGTCTTGGAGTTGATGTTCCAATTCGCGGGCGGAGTAGAGGGGATTCGTGTTGACGACGATCAGCCCGGCGCGCAGCGCGCCCCATAAGGCGACAGGTTGCTGCGAGACATTCGGCAGCATGATGGCGATCCGTTCACCTCGTTCCAGGCCTAGGCGTCGGTTCAGGAAACTGGCGAAATGCCGGCTCAGCTCCTCGAGTTCGGCATAGCAAAGAGTCCGCCCCAAATTGGAAAGTGCCGGCCGTTCCCGATAGCGGGCGGCCATTTCTTCGAAAAAATGCGCCAGCGAAGAGTATTGCGGTTCGCCGATGGTTTCCGGGACGCCCGGCGGATAGCTCTTCAACCAGGGCTTTTCCATGACGTATTGCGACAAGGTGCTTTGAAGGTTTCGCATGGCGCTCTCCGCTGCACGATAAATCACTTGAACGGGTTCGACTCAACCCGCCGGGGCGTCCCTGGTCAAAAAGCGAATCACGATGTCCCTTATACCACCAATATCCTCCGCGAGCATATTGTGACGATCGGCATGCACGGACCGGAGAATCCTGTTCTTCGAGCTCAGGGCCTTATAGATCATCCGCGCGCTTTCCGGATCGAGAATCGGATCGTGATCGGCCTGTGCCAATAATACCGGACACTGCACGTCCGCGAGACTTTCCTCCAGTTCCTGGATCAAGCGGCGCAGTTCGTAGAGCGTACGCAGAGGCACTTCCCGATAGGCGTATTGCGGATATTCCGGCGTTCTTTCCACGAACGGCCGGCTGTTTCGCCGAGACATCCAGCGAACCAGAATGTTTGGGCTGCGGAGCAGCGGAGCCATGGGACCCGACGCGCTGAACTTGAAGGGCGGCGAAATCGCGGCTATCCCTGCCAAGCGCTCAGGCTGTTCGCTGGCCAGTTGCAGCGCCAACAGACCGCCGATTCCGGTGCCGACGATGTAAATGTGAGACGCATAAGCCTTCATGATCTCGTACCCGCGGCGCAAGGATTCGAGCCAGTCCTCCCAGCGTCGGTCTTTGAGGTCGTAGGGCGAAGTTCCGTGGCCTTTCAAACGGACGCCGAGGGCGTGAAAACCGAGATCGGCCAAGCGTCCGCCGAAGTCGCGCATTTCGGCCGGCGAAGACAAAAGTTCGTGGATCAGAATCACGCCGGCACCATTGCTCGATCGCGCCTTCAGAAAGAAGGGGCGAGGGCTCGCGGCCGCGGTTATCGCAGGAGACGTCAAACTTGGAGCGTGTTTGGCATAGTGTTTCGAATCCCATCGCCATGACCTGACCTCATCGTCGAACTGAAGATTTGCCAGTTCGAGAGCGCTTAGCTTCTTTTCCACCGATAGGGCGCGCTTGACTGCCTCCGTAATGCCGGAAATGGGTTCGATCTCGTTGGCATAAACCGAGATTACGTTTTCGATGCGAATTTCATCGAATTCGTGTTCGTGAAGCAGCTTGGGCAGCAACCGATAACGATCCGGATGAACTTCGATCAGCCCGCTGGCTTTCGCGGTATCGATCAATTCTTGCAGACCGGAATGTTCGCCTTCCAGCAGGTTTCGATATTCCTCGGGGTCTTGCAGGCTGCGGTGAAGATGCACGTGCGGCAATCGCTGGGTGTATTTGATGGCCAAATACAGGCTGCGGAAAAATTCGGCCCGGTCGATCTCGATCCGGTTACGTCTTGCGCGATACAAAATCAGTGTCGAGGCGAGGTGGCTGAGATTCACCGTCACCGCCTGATACATCTCGCGCATATATTTGTTGCGCACGATCTGGGCACGCTGGCGCAGCCGGCCGGCCAGGAGCCGCTCTTTCGTGTTGGCGGGTTTCCGGGTGACGGCGAAGACATCGTCGATTGTCCCGATGCGCGGCGCTACCCATTTTGCCAGCCAGGTTTCCCAGTGGTGCCAGGACTCCGACGCGATAATCGGATGTCCGAACTGGATATCCATATCGGTGTTGCGCAGCAGGATATTCCCCTCGATCAGGATTTCTTCCGCAGCCCGCCGGCTCAGCCCACGGCTCAACAGTTCGGCGGCGCTGCTCAAAATATGTTCGTTGATGCGTATGGGATAGAAGGTAATGTTCGCCGGAACCACGATGGTGGGTTGGTGCGCGGCGGCCAGCAGGGCTTCGCGGCTCTCCATCCCGAGCGCCTCGGCCCATGATGTCAGACGCTCCTGCTGCCCTTGGTGCTCGGCGCGGCGCACGGCCATTTTGAAGATTTCAAGACCCATCGCCAGAACGGCGGCCCCGGTATGGTGTTTGCGCCTATCCATGCTGACTCGGGAGTAAATGCTGTAGCGGCCTCTTTTGTCGAGAACCCGGCGGTCCTTCACCATGCCCCCTTCGGGAAAGATGACGACCTTGCGGCCGAGCAGGATTTGTTCGGCGAGCCAGGGCAGAAGTCTCGGGTAGTTGTTCGGGATGACGCCGACGTCGCGCAGGAATCCCGCCAGGACACTGTCTTCCTCCTCGAAGAATTCCGCCGAGGCCACCGAGCAGCAGTAGACCTTTCTGGCCTCGTACATCAGGTATTGGGGGATGAAGGTCTCGAATCGGGCGAAGTGGTTGAAAAGGAAGATATGGCCGCGATCAATGATGTCCGGGCTGCCGTGCAAGGTGATGCGGACCTTGAGCAGCTTCTTGATCTGCCGGAAAACGCGCACCGACCAGTCATAAGTCGAGGTGTTGATGCCATATTCCGGATCTGCGTTCGGATGGCCTTCCATGTGGCGTTGTTTGAGAAACATACTTTTTCTGTCGGGTAGCGTACTCTCTCTTTTCATTTAGATCCATCTGTGCCGATTGATTGCTCAATCGGCCGTCACCACCGTTTTGGTGGGACGAGTGGTATAGTAGGCCGAAAATTCAGTGCCGTTATCTGGCCTTTTTGTAGTCGCTTTCTCATGACGTGGACGGAAGATCCCGAAATTTCGCCGGATGAGTATCCGGAGCGAATCAGTAAATCCCAGTTGAAGCGCGAAAGCGCAGCCTTGCAGGATCTTGGAGAAGAGTTGATCGGCTTATCCCGCGAACAGCTCGAGCGGCTGGACTTGCCTGTAGAGCTGATGGAAGCGGTGCGGCTCGGACAGTCCATCACCGAGCGCGGCGCCCTCAAGCGGCAGCGCAAGTATATCGGCAAAGTGCTGCGCCATATCGACGCTGAACCCATTCGGGCAGGGCTCGCGGCCCTCAGGAACGAGAGCGCTGAAGCGGTGCACCGGCAGCATGTCATCGAACGTTGGCGCGATCGCATGATAGCCGAAGGCGATGCCGCGATTAACGAATTCTTGGCAGCCCATCCGGGAGCCGACCGGCAGAAGTTGCGGCAGCTGTCCCGAGACGCGCGCCGGGAGCGCGATGCGGCGGCTGCCCCCAAGTCTGCTCGCTTGCTGTTTCGGTACTTGCGGGAAGTTCTGGAGTGAGGTTGACCCGTGAAGTATCGGATTAGGTCGGTTTTTCTGCCGATCCTTTTCGCAGTCTTTGCCGCCGTATTTCAGGTTGCAAAGGCCGAAGAGAGTATCGATCGGCTGCTGTTTTCGCGGAGGTCGCTAGGGCCGGCGGAGTTGGCGGTCATCGTGAACGAGGCCGACCCGTCGAGCGTCGCCATCGGCAATTACTACCAAAAACGGCGAGGCATACCCGAGGAGAACATGATACGGGTGAGTTTTCCGCCGGGTACCGACAACCTGCCGCGCGCCCAGTTCGAATCCGTCAAGCAGGCGGTGGACAGTCGGACGCCGCCGGGGGTTCAAGCCTATGCGCTCGCATGGATGGCGCCGTTCAGGGTCGATTGCATGTCGATCACCTCCGCTTTCGCGCTAGGTTTCGACCAAGCCTATTGTTCGAGCAAATGCGGCGAAACCAAGCCCAGCGGATACTTTCATTCCGCCAGCCGCGCGCCTTATACCGATCACGGCATTCGGCCCGCGATGATGCTGGCCGGGCGCACGGTCCGGGATGTCCGCAAACTGATCGATCGCGGCATCGCCTCCGACCGGACCTATCCGGCCGGTACCGGTTACTTGCTGAACACCTCCGACAAGCACCGAAGCGTTCGGGCTGTCACGTTCGACAAGACGGTCGATATGCTCGGCGCGGCGATCCGGCTGCATCGGGTTGAAGCGGACTTCATCAGCGGCAAGCAGGATGTGCTGTTCTACTTTACCGGACTGGCGAAGGTGCCGGATCTCGACACCTTGGGTTTCGTGCCCGGGGCGATGGCGGATCACCTGACCTCGTTCGGCGGGAGGCTGACCGAAAATGCCCAGATGAGCAGCGTGCGCTGGCTGGAGGCGGGGGCTACGGCGAGCTACGGCACGGTGACGGAACCCTGCAATATCCTGAGCAAGTTTCCTCATCCGGCCGTGGCTATGTGGCACTATCTGGAAGGCGATACGGTACTCGAAGCCTATTGGAAAAGCGTCGCCCGGCCAGGGGAGGGCGTTTTCATCGGCGAGCCTTTGGCGGCGCCCTTCGCGCCTCAATTGATCCAGCATAAAGGCCTGATCACCGTCAAGCTGTTTTCCCCGAGGTCGCATATGCTGGCGTTGCAAGCCGCGACCAGCGCTATCGGACCCTACCGTTCGGCGGTCAAAACCTATGTCCTCATACCCGGCTATAATGAACTGTCCTTCCAATTGCCGGATACCGCCGCATTTTATCGATTGGCCTATCCGGGCAGCGAACAAACCAAGAAATAGTTCAAAAGAATTCGTGCCGGTTTTCTTTCGGCTGCCGAGCGGCGCAGCAAAATAACTGATGAGTCTTTTTTCGTTAGGGTTTTTGGTCATCTCCGTGCTGCTGGTTTCCGGCATCCTGACGGGAGCGGTGCGCGGTTACGCGACCAAACGCTTGCTGGATCTGCCCAATGCCCGCAGTTCCCACCAGGTGCCGACGCCCCGCGGCGGCGGTTTGGCGGTCGTGCTGTCTTTCACGCTCGTCGCGGCCGGTCTCCACTGGCTGGGACAAATCTCATTCGAGCTTTTTATGCTCGTGCTCGGGGCACTGCCGATAGCTGCCATCGGTTTCTGGGACGATCACGGACACGTACCTGCAAGATGGCGTCTGATCGTGCAGATCGCTTGCGCCGGCTGGGCGCTTTATTGGCTGGGCGGCTTCGAATCGATCCGGTTCGCCGCCGAAATTTACGAATTGGGCTGGCTCGGCCCCGTTCTCGCCGGTTTGCTGGCGGTCTGGCTGTTGAACCTGTTCAACTTCATGGACGGCATAGACGGCATCGCGGGAATCGAGGTTGTTTCGGTGGCGATATCCGCGTACGGGCTTCTGACCTATCAGTCGCCGCTGTTCCCAGGGGATGCAAATGTTTTATTGTTAGCCCTGGCGGCAGCGGCGGGCGGCTTCTTATGTTGGAACTGGCCTCCCGCGAAAATCTTCATGGGGGATGTTGGGAGCGCGTTCGTCGGGTTCGTTCTGGCCGTTTTCGCGCTGCGTACCTCCGTCGAAGGTACGCTGTCCCTGGCGGTCTGGCTGATTCTGTTCGGCGTGTTTTTCGTGGATGCGAGCGTGACGCTGGTGAGGCGTATGCTCAGCGGGCAGCGCTGGTACGAGGCGCACCGCAGCCATGCGTATCAGCGTGCGGCGCGGCGCTGGGCCAGTCACAAGCGGATCAGCCTGTCGGTCTTGGCCATCAATCTGTGCTGGTTATTGCCTTGGGCCTTCGCGGCGGTGCGCTGGCCGCAGCTGGAGCCGGTCTTTCTGGCGTGCGCCTATGCGCCTTTGATAGGCTTGGCGCTATGGCTGGAGGCAGGAAAACAGGGGGGGTAAGCGATGCAGGACATGCTTTCGAAAATGCGCTCGGGAACGATCATATTCATTCATGATTTGATCATGGTGGCGCTCGCCTGGCTGGGCGCTTATTGGCTGCGGTTCAATTTGTCGTTGCCGCCCGAACTCGAAACGCGGACTTCGCTGCACTGGCTGCCCCTGGTCCTCGTCGTCCAAGCCGTGTTTTTCCGCCGCTTGGGACTGTATCGCGGCATCTGGCGGTTCGCGTCCATTCCCGACCTGGTTCGTATCGCCAAGGCGTCTTGCCTCGGGATTGCCACGATCGCCATCATCCTGTTTTCCGTCAATCGGCTGGAAGGCGTGCCCCGTTCCGTCATTCCGCTCTATGCGGTGCTGCTGCTATTTCTGTTGTCCACGCCGCGGCTGATCTACCGCATCTGGAAAGATCGCGGCGCGCCGATGTCGGCCGGGCGGCGCGCGCTGATCGTCGGTGCGGGCAAGGCCGGCGAAATGCTGGTGAGGGACCTGCTTCGCGCCGCCGGGACCGAGTTCGCCCCGATCGCGTTCGTGGATGACGATCCGAAGAAGAAAGGAAGCGAGATTCACGGCGTGAGAGTGAGGGGACGTTGCGAACAGATTCCGCGGCTCGTCGAGAAATTGGAGATCGAGACGATTCTGATCGCGGTGCCATCCGCCACGGACAAGGAGATGCGGCGTCTCGTCGAAATTTGCGAAGGAACCGGCGTCCCATTTCTGACCTTGCCGTCGATGCAGGAAATGCTGTCGGGCCAAATGTCGGGGCACCTGCGCGAAGTCTCCATCGAGGATTTGCTCGGACGCGCGCCGATCAAGCTCGACCGGCAGGGCATTCAGGCCCATCTCGGCGGAAAGCGGGTTCTGGTTACCGGCGGAGGCGGCTCGATCGGCTCGGAGCTCTGCAAGCAAATCGCACAATTTTCCGTTGCCGAGCTGATCGTTTTCGAGCGCTCCGAATTCAATCTCTACCAGATCGAACGGGCGTTGAGGCGCAGCTTCCCCGGATTGCGCCTGTCCGCGATACTCGGCGATGTCACCGACAAGCTCGCCGTCGAGCAGGTGATTTCGCAATATCGGCCGGAAGTCATCTTCCATGCGGCGGCGTACAAGCACGTCCCGTTGCTGGAATATCAGGTCCGCCAGGCAGTTCAGAA
Source organism: Methylocaldum sp. 14B (assembly GCF_002005105.1). GTDB lineage: Bacteria > Pseudomonadota > Gammaproteobacteria > Methylococcales > Methylococcaceae > Methylocaldum. The sequence continues at coordinate 105,365 of NZ_MSCV01000019.1, forward strand.
TAATGTTCTGGGTACTTATACGGTGGCGGAAGCGGCAATCGCGGGCGGCGTCGACGAATTCGTGCTGATCTCCACCGACAAGGCCGTAGCCCCCGAAAACGTCATGGGAGCGACCAAGCGGGCGGCGGAAGTCTTGGTGCAGAGCATGAACGGCGTCGCCGGGACTCGTTTCATCAACGTGCGTTTCGGCAACGTGCTGGATTCCGCGGGCAGCGTGGTGCCTCTGTTCCGCGAGCAAATCAGGGCCGGCGGGCCGGTCACCGTGACTCATCCCGATGTCACCCGCTATTTCATGACGATACCCGAGGCCTGCCAATTGATCATGCAGGCCGCGACCATCGGAAAAGGCGGAGAAGTCTTCGTGCTGGACATGGGCGACCCGGTCAAGATCAGCTACCTGGCCGAACAGATGATCCGCTTGAGCGGCAAACGCCCCGGACAGGATATCCGGATCGAATATGTCGGACTCCGGCCCGGCGAAAAAATCAGCGAGGAATTGTTCAACGATCATGAGGGGCCCACGCCGACCGAGCACAGCAAGCTCTTGCTGGCCCATCCCCTGACCGTCGACTATCGGATGGCCAAGAAAGCCGTGATCGAGCTGGCCGAGGCTTGCCGGTCTTTCGACGAGGCCGCGATCCTGCACAAGCTCAAGTGGCTGGTTCCGGAATACGTCCAGCGTACCGCCGCCGAGTATGGAGAAGACGATCGGTCCGCCATTCAGCGATCGCTTGTTTTATAATGTGTTGTCGGGTACCATACCCGCTTTTTCGAACAACGCCAGAGTTTGGAGCGTGCAGTAATGAAGACCTTTAGCGCAAAACCGGCCGAAGTAAAACGCGACTGGTACGTCATCGACGCGGAAGGAAAGACGCTGGGGCGCCTTTCGACGGAGATCGCGCGTCGTCTGCGCGGCAAACACAAAGCGGAATACACGCCTCATGTCGACACCGGCGACTACATCATCGTCGTCAACGCGGAAAAAGTGCGTGTTACCGGCAATAAAGAGCAAGACAAGATCTATTACAAGCACACCGGTTACATCGGCAACATGAAGTCCGTGGCCCTGGGCAAGCTGCGCGGAACTCATCCGGAGCGCATCATCCAGACCGCCGTAAAAGGCATGTTGCCCCGCAATCCTTTGGGCCGCGCCATGTTCAGCAAGCTGAAAGTCTATGCAGGGCCCACGCACAATCACCAGGCTCAACAGCCCAAATTGTTGGAAATCTAATTTAAGAAGCTGAATCAACCATGGCACAAGCGCAGTATTACGGAACAGGTCGCCGCAAAAGCGCGGTCGCACGCGTCTACGCAAAATCCGGAACCGGTCGTATTGTCGTTAACGACAAACAACTGGAAGAGTACTTCGGCAGAAAGACCGACCAGATGGTCGTGCGCCAGCCGCTCGAACTCGTGGCTCTGGGAGAGAAGATGGACGTGTTCGTCAAGGTCGCAGGCGGCGGTCCCACCGGCCAGGCCGGAGCCATCCGCCATGGATTGACCCGCGCCCTCATGAGCTTCGACGAAACCCTGCGCCAGCCGCTGCGCAGAGCCGGCTACGTCACCCGCGACGCGCGCGAAGTCGAACGTAAGAAAGTCGGCCTGCACAAAGCAAGACGCCGTCCGCAGTACTCCAAGCGTTAATGCAAGGCACGCCGGCTTCCCCGGCGTGCTTTACTTACTGGGGGATCGTCTAGCGGTAGGACTACGGACTCTGACTCCGTCAACCCTGGTTCGAATCCAGGTCCCCCAGCCAACAATTCAAAGGGCCATACTTCGGTATGGCCCTTTTTTGTTGCCTGACGCCAACAGAGCTTTGAACGGGTGCTTAGAGCGGCTGTCGGATTGGTTTACGGCTCGTGGGAGCGGGCTTTAGAGCACTTTCTGATTCGGTGTAAGGGAGCCCCATATGTAGGTCGGCAATCCCTTGCCGACGTACCGGCTCGGCAAAGGGCTT
>NZ_MSCV01000020.1 GCF_002005105.1 Methylocaldum sp. 14B
GGCGGTCCCTTGAAGCCCTTGGGCGAGGAGGTCGCCGAAATCCTGGAGTACGTCCCGGCCCGCTTCCGGGTGATCCGCCACGTCCGCCCCAAGTGTGCCTGCGCCCGCTGCGACCGCATCGTCCAGGCGTCGGCGCCGAGCCGGCCCATCGCCCAAGGCTTGGCGGGTCCGGGACTGCTGGCCCATGTGCTCGTCTCGAAATACGGCGATCATCTGCCGCTGTACCGCCAGTCGGTCATTTACGCCCGCGAAGGCGTGGACCTGTCCCGCTCCACCTTGACCGATTGGGTCGGCGACGCCGCGGGCCTCCTTCGGCCTTTGGTCGCGGCAATCCGCCGGCATGTGCTCGCCGGCGACAAACTCCATGCCGACGACACGCCGGTCCCGGTGCTCGCGCCCGGTCAGGGCCAGACGAAGACCGGTCGGCTGTGGACCTATGTCCGGGACGACCGCCCGGCCGGTGATCTCACGCCGCCCGCGGTGTGGTTCGCCTACGCGCCGGACCGCCAAGGCCAGCATCCCAGGACGCATCTCAAGGACTTCGAAGGCGCCCTGCAGGCGGATGGCTATGCCGGGTTCAACGGGTTGTACGACACCGGTCGCGTGCAGGAAGTCGCCTGTTGGGCGCACGTCCGGCGCAAGTTCTACGAGCTCCACAAGGCCCACAGGAGTCCCTTGGCGGCCGAGGCGCTCCAGCGTATCGGTGCGCTCTATATGATCGAAGCCGAGATCCGGGGCCAGCCGCCGGAGGCCCGCGCGGCGGCGCGGCAAGCCCGCGCGGGTCCGCTCCTCGCGGCGCTTCAGACCTGGCTGCACACCACGCTGACACAGGTCTCGAAAAAGTCGGCGCTAGCCGAGGCGATCCGCTATGCCCTGACCCGCTGGCCGGCGCTGACCCGCTATCGCGATGACGGTCGTCTGGAGATCGACAACAATGCCGCGGAACGCGCGTTGCGGGTGGTGGCGCTCGGCCGGAAGAACTATCTATTCGCCGGCTCCGACGCCGGCGGCCAGCGAGCGGCGGCGATCTACACCCTGATTGGCACGGCCAAGCTCAACGGCCTCGATCCGGAGGCGTACCTCCGGACCGTGCTGGCCCGCATCGCCGAGCATCCCGTCAATCGAATCGACGAGTTCCTACCCTGGAACCTGGCCGATCAGGTGACGGAACTGACCCAGCCCATCGCGGCTTGACGCCGTCAACACGGTAAGGCTCGGACGCTTACTCTAAATTCGGGATACCGCTGTTTGCACCTCATCGAGCCGATTCGCCGCCTTGGCGGAAATCCGGCGGTTTTCGGTGATACCCAAGAAAATGTCTCGGAACATCACGTAATTCACGGCGATCCAGAAGCCTTGAACGATGGGAATGAGCGGATACAGCCCGAATGCTGTGAAAACCAGTACGCTCGCAAAAGAAAAGGCGGCTATCATGAGAATCGAGCTCCGATTCAGCGCGGCGCCATGTTGTCCGTACGCGAGCGCCCTGATGAAGCCTGCACCTAGACTCCGCAATGGATAAAGAAAGCCGAGGCCGACGGGTAAGATCATTGCCCATTCGATAAGATTATTTCCGCTTTCTTCATAAACGTGCGCGAGTTGCGTCGACAAATCGCTTTCACCGTAAGTGTTTGCCGTTTTGGCAGAAACGACTCGACTGCTCTCATTGGCCACGGCTGCCGCTTTGCTGGCGGTGATAGCCATGTTCAGGGGAATGGTCGTCAGAAACACGAACATGCCTACCTGAAAGGCGAATTTGACTGCGTCGCGGAACAGCGAACCGAAACGCGAGCTCATTCCTATCCAATCGGACTCATGATCCACCACCACCGCGAGATTGAACCCGAGCGCGAGTGTCAGATATCCCGCAATCGGTTCCGCAGCGCCCGCGGCGCCGGTAACCAGGCAGCACACGGTCATTACGGCAATCCATACCGGCCATTTCCGCGAAACCAGCTCAAACCCCTGCTTGATCCAGTTTCGCCACGCATCGGGAGACGCCTGTCTGGGTTGGATAAAACCGTTCGCCATGAATAAACCTCGCGCAAGAACGTCGTAGAAAATTGGCGGCACAGTTTACAACAGGCCTGGCCCGGTCAACGACGTGGTAACACAGTGTTGTTGATTGGTGATCGGTCGGCGTTCCGTGGTGACGCTCCGGAGCGCCGTCTTGCAATTCACCAAGGCTGGGTCAACGAATTTCGCGTGCCAAGCTTGGAGAAAGCGGCCTGTCCTCGCGACGAAACCGCAGATTTGTGTTCGCGCGATTGGCGGCTTCGGAGCCGAAGTATATTTCGACGCTCGATAGTTCATGCCTATCGGAACCGATTCTTTCAATCTCGCGCATTTGTCCTTTCACCTCTCGCGTGATGATGGGGACAATCGTGGCCGAAACGCCGACAGTAATTACCAACCTTATCCGTTCGCAACCGGTGCAATTGTGATCGTGCGTTATTACCCCGCGGAATTGCCCTCCCGGTGCGGCCGATGTTCGTCATTGCATCGCAGCGGAAAACAGTGCCGGCAATATTGCCCGATATCTTGGAACGCAGCGGTTTGGTCCAATGACATATCTACCTCTGTCTCAGATAATTTACTAATAAGAAAAACACTGTTTCGCACATGAGGAAATCTGTGTCGGAACGGAAGCACCTGTAGCAACATCGAATCACAGAAGAACAAGAGGGCAGGTCCGTAAGTCTGGATTTACTTACAGAGTTGTAATCGTTCTCGAAGTGGTGTGTCACCGGGAACAGAGGATTTACACGGAGGATAGGGATATGATCATGCGCAAAAAAGCGATATCGATTTTGTTGGCCGGATTATTTTCCGGCGCTGTCTATAGTCAAGAAGGACAGGGACCGTTTGTCGCGAATTTGACGGGCCAGGAAGAGGTTCCGCCAGTCGAGTCCACAGTCCGGGGGGTGGGAATCTTTACCCTCAATCAGGATTCGACACAATTAACTTACCACGTCAGCGTGCAGCAATTGCAACAAGTCGACACCGAAGATGGGACAAGACTGACCCAGGCGCATTTGCATTGCGCTCCACCGGGGCAAGCCGGTCCGATAGTCGTAGACTTGTTGGGAATGGTCCGAGGTGGCTTAATTGCACCACTTGAACTTAGAGCAACCGTGTCGGATGCCAATATCGTTCAGGAGGCGGACCAAATGACTGCTGAACAGATGGGCTGCTCGACTACAATTGGCACCCCGATCACCAACATGTCTGAGTTGATTCAGGCCATTCAGGCCGGAAACATCTATGTGAATGTACACTCGGAGCAGAACCCCCAAGGGGAAATTCGCGGCCAGCTCACATCCATCACCGTGGGTGGACAGCCGCCGGGTGGACAGCCGCCGGGTGAACAACCGCCGGGTGAACAACCGCCGGGTGAACAACCGCCGGGTGAACAACCGCCGGGTGAACAACCGGCTCAGTAGTTGGGCCGAGAGGAGCGAAGTGAAGAACGATCGCTTGTCGGCAAAGACCGAAATCCATCGGATTTGGTCGGCGGGTGAATCCGAGCATAAAGCTCAATGAGCCTGACGATTTAACCGACCATCAGCCAACGCGGAAACTGTCCCTCAATTTTAACCGTTATCTTAAAAAGGCCTGCTTCCCGGCAGGCCTTTCTTTTTGGAAGTCTTCACTTGGAAGATCTGCTCATTCCTACTCACGGCTTCAGCACGATCTTGATGCATTCGTCCTGCTTGTGCTTGAACATCTCGTAGCCTTCGGGCGCGTCGTCGAGCGGCATCTGGTGCGTGACGATGAAGCTCGGGTCGATCTCCCCGTTCCGGATTTTCTCTAGTAGCGGCTGCAGATAGCGTTGCACATGGGTTTGCCCGGTCTTGATGGTCAGCGACCGGTTCATGACGGAACCCATGGGAAACTTGTCGATAAATCCGCCATAGACTCCGGGGACGGAGACCGTACCCCCGTTGCGGCAGGCCATGATGGCCTCGCGCAGCACGATGGGCCGGTCGGTCTCCAGCATCGTCGCCTGCTTGGCGCGGTCGTAGGCGTATTGAATGCCGTGTCCGTGCGCTTCCATGCCGACGGCATCGATACAGGCGTCCGGTCCACGGCCTCCGGTCATGCCCATGAGCGAATCGTAGACATCGACCTCCTCGTAATTGAGGGTCTCCGCCCTCCCTTGTTCACGCGCCATACGCAGCCGATCGGGGAAACGGTCGATCGCGATGACCCGCTCGGCGCCAAGCAGATAGGCGCTCTTGACGGTGAGCTGGCCTACCGGTCCGCAGCCCCAAACCGCCACGGTGTCGCCGGGCTGAATGTCGCAGGCTTCCGCCGCCATGTAGGCGGTTGGGAAGATGTCGGAAAGAAACAGAACCTGCTCGTCGGTAAAGCCGTTCTCGATTTTGATCGGGCCGACATCGGCGAAGGGGACTCGCGCATATTCGGCTTGCCCGCCGGCATATCCGCCGACCAGGTGCGAATAACCGAAGATTCCCGCCGGCGAATGCCCCCAGAGCTTTTCGGCCATCACCGCGTTCGGGTTGGAGTTTTCGCATAGCGAATACTGCTTTTTTTGACAGAAGAAACAGTTGCCGCAAGAGATGGGAAAAGGGACCACCACGCGATCGCCGACCTTCAGGTTCTTTACGCCCTGTCCGACATCGACGACTTCGCCCATGAATTCGTGGCCGAGGATGTCGCCCTTTTCCATCGCCGGGATGAAACCGTCGTAAAGGTGTAAATCGGAGCCGCAGATTGCGGTCGATGTGATTTTTACGATGGCATCGCGTGGGTTGAGAATTTCCGGATCGGGTACCTGTTCCACCCGAAGATCGTTCTTGCCGTACCAACAATTCGCTTTCATGACAGTGTTCCTTGTCCGAATCGATGAGCCGCTGAGCGCTATGAAAACGGGCGGCGGAATTTAGTGTCAGGTTTGGACGATTTCGTCGTACTTTCTCGACAGGCTGCGAGCCCGCCCCGCGGGTTGCCCCTCGGTGGTTGCGATCTCGCCGGTTTCCATGAGCTGCTTCAAGCGGTGCAAGTCCACGGCGATTTGCTTCTCGGGCGCTTCGCCGAACAGCCTCGCGATCTTGGCGCCGATGATGCCGCCCGGCGGCCGATAATCCATCTCTATCTTGAATACCGTGCCGCGTCCGCCCGGTGCACGCTCGAAGCGTACCGACCCGACATTGTCCACATCCGCGCCTTCGAGCGAACGCCAGGCAATCAATTCGTTCGGCCGGTCTTCGATCACTTCCGAATCCCATTCGACATGCATTCCGGCAGGTGCCTTTGCAACCCAATGGGAACGGCCCGGTCCGATCTCCCGCACGGATTCGATGTGATTCATGATGCGCGGCAGGCTCTCGAGATCGCGCCAGAACCGGTAAATATCCTCGGCCGGGCGGTCAATCGTGATGCTTTCCCGCACATGGATGGTGCCACTTTTGGTTCCGGCGCTCTGGCTCAGTTGTTCACTGCCGATGATGTCCAGGGCCGTCACGCCGGCTACCGCTGCCATGGCCGCCGCCGCTCTGCCGCGTTTCGGGTTGTCTTCGCCCAGAGCCGATCCGAGCAAAGCCAGGTCCAGCGCGTCGCCGGCAACCCGCGCCTGGAGCCAATTGGGATTTCCGGGCTGCATTAGTATGCCGATCCCGGTCGCGATTTCGCGAAGTCCGAACAGTTGCACAATGCCGTGCCGACCGTCGAGGCCGACCATATCGGCGACTTTCCTCGGTGCCGCGACTTCGGCAAGGCCCAAACCGATACTGAACCAGCCTAAGCTCTTCGCCATTTGTTTCTCGTCCATAACGTTCCGCTCCTCTGATTTTCAGGTTCGCCAGGGATGTTCCGGTAGATCGGACACACCGATCACCTCGCACCCAGCCATTGCAACCCTGTGATCATTCTCGACCGTACTGCCGCTCGCTCCGATCGCGCCGATCAGAACGCCATCGGCATTCACAATAGGGAGCCCGCCGGGAAAGGTGATCAAGCCCTCATTGGAAACCTCGATTCCATACAACGATCCTCCGGGCTGAGACATCTTGCCGATCTCGCCGGTCGGCATGCCGAAGAAACAGGCAGTCCGTGCCTTTCGAATCGCGATGTCGATGCTGCCGACCCAAGCGTCGTCCATCCGGGCAAACGCCTTCAGGGTTGCGCCGGAGTCCACCACGGCGATGCAACTGCGTGCGCCGATTTCCTCGGATTTTTTAAGTGCTGCGGCGATGGCGCGTTGTGCTTCTTCATAGCTGACGTGCATGGCTTTTCCCTCCGTTCATTCGTTAAATCTGTTCGACAATCCGAACAGTGGGGCGTTGCGCCTACAATGCGGGAAAACGGGCAAGTTTGCGGCTGATCATAATGCGGGAAGCGACGGATCGGAGCGGACCTTCGGCAGTTTAAATGCAGGCAGGCGTGGAACGATTGGCACCCTCCGCGATGCGCTCGGTCTAAGGTCCTATGTACGGCTGATCTCCAACTTGGGTTAGCCGAACATGAATTTCCACGCTAAAGAAGGAGGGCTTATGTCTGATGAGTTGGCACAAATAGCCGCGCGCATGGTTGCGCCGGGCAAGGGACTGCTCGCCGCAGATGAGAGTACCGGCACCATCGAAAAACGATTCAAGAAGCTCGGGATCGAATGTACCGAGGAGTCTCGTCGGGACTATCGCGAGATGCTGTTTACCGCGCCGGAACTGGAAAAATACATCAGCGGCGTGATTCTGTACGACGAAACGATTCGCCAGCGCGCATCCGACGGCAAGCTTATCCCGGAACTCCTCGCCGAAAGAGGGATCATTCCCGGCATCAAGGTGGACAAAGGCTTGGTGGACTTGCCGTTCTTTCCCGGCGAACGGTTTACCCAGGGGCTCGACGGACTCGCGGGTCGGCTGGACGAATACCGCCGGATGGGGGCGCGCTTCGCCAAATGGCGCGGGGTAATCGCCATCGGCGAGGGCATACCCACGTCCCAGTGTTTGCGCGCGAACGCCGAGTCGCTGGCTCGTTATGCCGGACTCTGTCAGGTCCATGGGCTGGTGCCCATCGTGGAGCCCGAAGTGCTGATGGACGGAGCGCACGATATTAAAACCTGCCGATGGGCGACCGAGGCGGCACTGCATGAGGTTTTCGATGCGCTCACGCGTTACCGCGTCGGGTTCAAGGACATGATCTTGAAGCCCAACATGGTGCTATCCGGCGCGGACTGCCCTCGTCAGGCGCCGCCTGAAGAAGTTGCCGAGATGACGCTGGCCTGCCTCAGGCGAACCGTACCGGTGGCAGTCACCGGCATTGCCTTCCTGTCCGGCGGCCAGAGCGATACGGTCGCCAGCGCCAATCTCAACGCGATCAATGTGAAGGCCCAGGCCCTGAAAACGCCTTGGACGTTGACCTTCTCGTTCAGCCGGGCCTTGCAGGCATCGCCGATGGCGATCTGGCGCGGCCAGGCGGAAAACAAGACCGCAGCCCAGCAAGCCCTCATCCGGCGTGCACGCTTCAACGGAGCCGCGGCGTTGGGGCAATACGATCCTGAAATGGAGCAGGCGGCGTAGCGACAGTCGTTGGTTCATCAGTTCGATGGGCCAAGACGCAGCGTTGCGGCCGCTTGGGCGTATTGAATGCTTCCCGAGGAGAGACTGAAAGCATTATCGCCTCAAACCTGGCGGTCCGAGTCGTTCCGGCGGTAAACGTTAGCCGACCAAAAACGAGTTGACTGCAAGATCGGCTCGTGGTCTATTATTTCCGTCAGTTCTGAAAATTCAGATAAAAAGATATGAAACTCACGCCGGTCATGGAAAAATACGTTCTGCACTGGGGGGAAATGGGGTCGCGATGGGGCGTCAATCGCACCGTGGCGCAGATTCACGCTCTGCTGTACCTCGCCGGGAAACCCTTGACCGCCGACGAGATCGCCGAAACTCTGGGGGTGGCGCGCTCGAATGTGAGCACCAGTCTTAAGGAGTTGCAGAGCTGGGGCCTGGTCAAGCTACTCCATGTCAAAGGCGACCGCCGTGATCATTTCGAGGCCCTCTCGGATTTGTGGGACACTTTTTTCGCCATTGCCGAAAACCGCAAGCGCCGCGAGTTGGACCCTACGCTGACCGTGCTTCGGGAGTGCGTGCTCGACGGCAATGAGGACGAAAGCGGGCCCGAAGTGCAGCGCCGTATCGAGGCGGTGGCCAAGTTCCTGGAGCGGTTGCTTTCTTGGTACGACCAGATACGGCGCTTGCCGAGGCCGGCATTGATCAAGTTGCTGGATCTGGGCGCCAAGATCGAGAAATTGTTGGGCTCGAAGAGCTGATTTTTTTCCGCTTATCTTTCTGTTAAGACTGAAATATCAGAAATAAAAGGAGATCGCGATGCGAGTTCTTGTGACCGGAGCTTCGGGATTTATCGGACGCCATATCGTGCATGCGCTGGCGAGGGATGGGCATGAGGTGATCGCGGGGGTGCACCGAGCATCGCCTTCCCGTGATGCGCCGGGAGTCCAATCGATTTCCATCGACTTTGCTCATCTTTTGAAGTCTCTCGACTGGCTGCCCCATTTATACGGGGTCGATGCGGTGATCAACGCGGTCGGGATCATTGCCGAGCGTCGGAACAGCCGGTTCGACGACGTGCATCGCGATGCCCCGATAGCCTTGTTCGAGGCGTGCCGCCGGGCCGGCGTACGGAAGGTCATTCAAATTTCCGCTCTGGGTGCAGACGATTCGGCGTTCAGCCGTTATCACCTCAGCAAAAAGGCCGCCGACGATTTCCTGGCGACGACGGATCTCGATTGGTCCATCCTTCAGCCTTCGCTGGTGTTCGGACCCGGCGGGCAGAGTTCGGCTCTTTTCTGCGCGCTCGCGGCCCTGCCGGTCATCCCGTTGGTCGGCGACGGCGGACAGAAGATTCAGCCGGTACACGTGGACGACTTGACGCGGACCGTGCTGCGGCTGCTGAAATCCGGTGCGCCGGCTCGCCTGCGGCTTCCCGTGGTCGGGCCGGAGCCCATGACATTGCGCGAGTGTCTGGGCGTGCTCAGAAATTGGCTAGGCTCGGGGGAAGCGCATTTCATTCCGATTCCCTATCGCTGGCTGTTGGCCATTGCCGACCGGCTCGGCGCGATGACGGCGACTCCTTTCAACGGAGAAGCATTGCGCATGCTTCAGCGGGGCAATACCGGGGACCCGGACATTTTGTCCGCCCGCCTGGGGCTTCGTACCGAAGGCTTGGCATCCGCTCTCCGAAATCGACCCGGCACGTCGGCCGAACGGATCTACGCCCGGCTGTTCTTCATCATCCCGGTCCTGCGGTACGCTTTGGCGCTGCTGTGGATCTGGTCGGGGCTGACCTCGGCGTTGTTTTTTCCGGAGAGCGAAAGTCTCGAGCTTTTGGCGGCCACGGGCATTACCGGTTCGGCGGCTCCTTGGGTGCTGTACGGTGCCGCCTCCCTGGATGTCGTGCTCGGAGTCGCTCTGCTGACGCGTTTTCACGTGGTCCTGGTGGGCCTACTTCAGCTCTTGGCGATGCTCGCTTATACCGCGGTCATCACCGTAAGCTTGCCCGAATTTTGGCTCCATCCCTTCGCGCCGATCGCGAAGAACATTCCGATTCTCATCGCTACCTTGGCGATTATGGCCGCGGAGAAACGCTGATGGACGTCCTGATCATCAAATGGGTTCATATTCTGAGTTCGATGTTCCTGTTCGGCACCGGTATGGGAACCGCCTTTTTCAAGTTCACCACCGACCTCAGCCGCAATGTGCAGGCGATGGCGATCACCAACCGGCGTGTGGTGCTGGCCGATTGGCTGTTCACGACGCCGACCGTCGTCGTCCAGCCGGTCTCGGGGTTCGCGCTTGCGGCGCTTTACGGTTATCCGCTGGATTCGCCGTGGCTGGTCGCGTCCGTGCTGATGTATATCATCGCCGGGGGCTGCTGGCTGCCGGTCGTGTACCTTCAAATCCGCATGCGAAACGACTGCGACCGGGCGCTTGCCACCGGCGAGCCGTTGCCCGAGCGTTATTGGCGAGATCTGAATAAGTGGTTTTGGCTGGGGGTGCCGGCCTTCATCGCCATGCTAGCTACGCTGTATCTGATGGTTTGCAAGCCGACATTCGTTTGAAAAGGGGGATTTATGACCGTACGCCACATGCCCGTCGTTCGGCGGGTTCTCGGAGAAGAGCACTGGGCGCGGCTGGCTCCTGCCGTGCGCCGGCACTACGACCTCTCGCCATCATTTGCAGAAGACATGACTCTCGATGGTGTGATGGACGAGATTCGCCATGCGCCCCTGGTCAAGCCTTGGCTGATGCTTGCCCGTTGGTTCAAGGCCTTGGTGCCTTATCCGGGCGATAATGTTCCCGTCAAGGTTCGGAATAGAACCGACCCGACGACCCCCGACTCCCTCTACTGGCATCGCACCTTCTCTTTCCCGGACGGCCGAGTTACCGAATTTCTGTCCCGAATGGAACCGGCCGGCAGAGGCCAGATCGTCGAGATTCTGCGCTTCGGGGTCGGCATCCGCATGAGGCTCAGCGTCGAGGACGGGGCGCTGGTGTTCACCGGATTGCAGCACTGCTGGAAACTGGGGCCGATGATGATCGGAATTCCCAATTGGGCACTGCTCGGGGATGCCGTTATCGTCGAGAGTCCGGTATCCGATGACGAAGTGCGCCTGGATTTCGAGATCGTTCACCCCTGGTTCGGGCGAACCTTTTCCTATTGCGGCCGGTTTCGGATGTAACGTATGCGGGCATGGACGCTCATTGTTCGCCGGTGGCCCGGCGGGACCGAAGGCGTTACGGCCGCGGAATGCGGAATTTACGCCCTTCCGTCCGCAGCACTAGGCTGTCGGAGCGAATCTCCAGGAGTTCCGCGCCGCCTTGGATGCTGTCGCCCACCCGGTATTTTTTCATGTCGATGATCGCAAACCGCTCTTCCGGCTGTTCGGAGTAGGCGAATACGTTGATCGTGATAGGGCCCACCCGCTGCTGAAAATCGATGGGCAAGGCATGGATGAACGGAATCGCGGGTTCGTCCGCGAGAGGCTGGGGCGGCAGGTCGCGAGTTTCCGGCGCGCTTGCGGGAGCGCGGAATGCGACTGGAGGGTTGGCGTTTTCGCTCGCAGCAGATTCCGTTAGAGTTTCCTGATCGATCGGTTGCCGGGTTTTTTCCGCCGGCTTAACGAGCCGCTTTTCGGTTACCGGCGTCGGGGAGCGTTCCGTAGATTCTGAGGGCGCGGATTTGGGCTTGGAAGGTTTTGGGGGTGTAACCGGCGGATTGACGGGATCGTCGGCCTTCGCTCCTGGGCGTTGGGCTGCCGGTGCCTGCTCAGTCTGAGCGAGTGCCGGTGGCATATCTTTCGCGGGCTGAGGGAGTTCCTCGGGACTCGATATCACCGGGGCTGACTCCGGTGGAACCGGCGTGACGCCGGGTGCGGCGGCGTTCTTAATCGCGGCGGGTTCAACGGTTGGTCCGGCCGATTCGGCCACGGTGGGCTGCGTTACCGGTCCAGTGTTTCCCCATCGAGTGAGCCAAAGATAGCCCAGGACGGCGCCGTTAAGCACGATGAGAAACGCTGCCGACCACGCCAGACCGCGGCGCCGCGGCGGTGCTTGATCGAGCGGGATGGGAACGGGCGGCGCGGCTTGGCCCGCTTGCCGTTCGCGTTCCGATTTTCGGAGTGCTTCGAGAATGTAGGACATCGGCGCTGTTCCGGTTTTATCGAGGACCTGAGGTTAACCTGGGAATGCCTGGATCATCGGCTCTTTTGACAAGATAAATCATGGTATAGGGACCCGCTACGCCGTCCGGATTCAGCCCGTGTTCCACCTGAAAGGCGACCACGCGGGCCTTGAGTTTTGTGTCGAAATAGTCGTCGGCTCCGTCTTCAGCCGGTGCACGCAGCATCCGTCTCAACCACCTCACGGCTTCACCTTTGCTGCCCGCGACTAACGTTCTGGCGTCGCCCTTGGGCGGCTTCCAGAGCAAAGCGGCACCGCCCCGCCAAAATGGAAGAATGTCCGCGAGTTCGAAAGCATGGCGTTGAGTACCGAAGCTCAGCTCGATCTTGTCGTCGCGGATGCCGACCAGGACCGCATAGCGCTTCGTGCCGTCCGGCACTGCGAATTCCAGTACGGCCGGATGATCGAGGCTTCGCAGTTGGAACCAGTTGCCGTTGGTCGACAGACAGTGCAATCCCTTTTGTTCGGCAAATTGGCAAAAGTCGGTCGCGTCGACCGGCGGCTCGATTTGCCACAAAGCCAGGAGTCGGGCAAAAGCCTTGTCGCGGGTCAGGCCGGAGTCTGACATCAACTCGGCAAACACCGGCTCGGGAGCGCGCGCTGCGGTGGGGGGCGCGTCTGCGGTTTTCTCGGGCTCCGGGGCGCTTTTCGGCGCGGTTGAGGGCGCTGAAGGAACCGGGGCATCCGGCTTCGGCTGAACAATGGGCGGATCGTCGGCCAAAAGCGGACCCAGCAGAGCCGATAAGTGACGCGGTATGACAGCCGGGTCGGAACGGAGCGCAAGGCCTGCATAGATCGACCCGCAAACGGCGAGTACGGTCAGAAGGCCAAAGGGCGTAACGGCTGAAAAGCGTACGGAGCGTGTAATGTCGGCTTTCGGCATCAGCTCGTTGGCGGCTTTCCGGGCAATTGCATAGCCCGCTTTGCTTTTTCCAAGGGTGTAAACGCCCAACAATGCCCGGTCGCAAATAAGATTAATGAGACGCGGAATTCCGCCCGACCGGCGACAGATTTCACCGACCGCCAGCCGGCTGAACAGCGTATCTCTGGCGCCGCTGACGGCCAGGCGATGCCGGATGTAGGCCATCGTTTCCCGGAAATTCAGCGGACGCAGGTGAAACCGCGCGGAAATCCGTTGCGAAAGCTGCCGCAAGTTCGGCTGAGCCAAAAGAATGCCGAGTTCGGGTTGTCCGACCAGGATGATTTGCAGCAGCTTGGCCTGGTTGGTTTCGAGATTGGTAAGCAGCCGGATCTGTTCCAGCACTTCGAAGCTGAGGTTCTGCGCTTCGTCGATCAGGACGATGGTCCGTCGCCCCCGTGCGTGGATTTCGAGCAGATGCCGGTTCAGCAGGTCGATCAATTGCTTCAGGCTGGCCCGCTCTTCGGGATAAGCAATGTGCAGTTCGTCGCAAATGCTGGCGAGCAGTTCGCGGGGGTTCAGCCGGGGGTTGAAAATCAGGGCGAGATCGACGTCTTCGGGCAGTTGGTCGAGCAGACAGCGGCACAAGGTGGTTTTTCCCGTGCCGACTTCGCCCGTCAGCACGACGAATCCTCCGCCGACACTGATCCCGTACAAAAGATGAGCCAGCGCCTCTTGGTGCTGGGGACTCAGATAGAGATAGCGCGGATTCGGGGCAATGGAAAAGGGGGGCTCGCTGAGCTGAAAATACGGCGCGTACATGATGGTGAGCGAGTTCCCCTAGTGCCATTTGGATTGCGATTCTGATCCGACGATATCATTGCGTCGAAGGGGACTGTCAAGTTTATGTACCCCAAACGGTGCTTCGCCGGAAATCCTGGTCTTAGAGCCTATCTCAGTAGGCCGTTCGCTCTGAGCCCTTCGACGGGCCTGTCCTGAGCCCTTCGACTTAGCTCAGGACAGGCCCGTCGAAGGGTTTGGGACTTACTGGCATAGGCTCTTAGCTCTTAGCCCTTCCACCCGCTCCGAGATTCGAAGCTTCTATGGCTCGGAACCCGAAGATCGAGCCATCATCCAGATCAGCATCTCCTCGCTAACATCGTCGGCTGCCGCTGATTCAGGTGATTGCTGAGTAACTAATGATTCCGCCTTCCGCAATTGCAGGAGGTGCTCGACGGCCTCGTTGATCGTCATTCGCTGTTCCTTGGCCAGCTTGGCCAAGGCGGCGTAGGTGCTTTTCTTGAGGCTCATCCGCTGCAAGTTCTCCGAGCACCGGCGCTGGTTCAGGGCGTTCTGCAGGCGTTTCCAGCCGGTGTCGTTCAAATGGCGTTCGATCCACGCGTTCAACTGGTGGTGATCCGAACAGAGATTGAGCTGTTCGGCTGCGACGCGATCATGAGTTACTAATATTTCCGGCGCCTTATCGGGTTCTGTGAGCATACGCCGCAAGTAACTCAGCGCCGCCGCGTATTTTTCCGGTTTGAGTCCGCGCATGGATAGCCCTCATTAGTTACTCATTTTTATGGAAACATTCCAACTGAAGCCGTGAGTTCAAATTTGTGAGTAACTCATGAGTATTAAGGCCAAGTTCGGATGAGAGGTCAATCCTCCGCTTAAACAGGGCCGGGAAAAAACGGCCTTCGTGGCTGTCGTATAAAGAATGGCGCAGCGGGCGCCAAAATCGGGCTAATCCGCCGTATCGTGCTGTGGAGAGCGACCGAATACGAGCACAGGGAGAACGACATCATGGACGGTTTCAGCGTGTTGCGAAATATTGGCGGAATGCTATTGACTGCCGGGCTGGCCATCTTGAGCGTGGGCGCGGATGCCGAAGCGGAGCGTCTACCCGCCTACGGCGTCGATCTTGAACAGACCTCGGTCTCGGGGATTTCCTCGGGCGCTTATCTGGCGGTGCAGTTCCATGTCGCCCATTCCGGTATCGTCCGCGGCGCCGGGGTCATCGCCGGCGGACCGTATTACTGCGCCGAGAACAACTCCGGCAGGGCAACACGGAACTGTATGAAACCCGATGAAACCCATCCTGTCCCCGATGCCGCGCATCTCAAGAATCTTACCGACCAGCTTGCGCAGTCCGGTGCCATCGACGATCCCGTTCAACTTCGGGCCGACCGGGTGTGGTTATTTTCCGGTACCGAAGATCGGGTCGTCGAACAGCCGGTGATGGACGCCTTGTTTCGTTATTACCGGTCTTATGTGGGCGATGACGGGATCGTCTACAAGAAAGACCTGGACGCAGGGCATGCCATGATTACGGAAACCGACGGAGCCGCCTGCTCCTATACGGGGCCTCCGTTCCTCAACGACTGCGACTACGATGCGGCAGGAGCTCTGCTGGCTCACAGCCATGGGCCGCTCGAACCGCCCGCCGCCGAGCCCGGCGGGCGTTTCGTCGCGTTCGATCAGAACGAATTTCTGCCCGACCGGAAGGCCCACGATCACAGCATGAGCGATTCGGGGATGGCGTATATTCCGGATTCGTGTAATACCAGGCGTTGCCGGGTGCATGTCGCCTTCCACGGCTGTTTGCAAAACGAGGATAAAGTCGGCGACGCCTTTTACCGGCAGGCGGGCTACAACCGCTGGGCCGACACCAACGATCTGATCGTCCTATATCCGCAGACGGAAGCGCGCTATGGCTGGGGATGGCCGTTCTGGACTTTGAATTTCGTATGGAATCCCAATGCCTGTTGGGACTGGTGGGGGTATGACAGCGCCGATTATCACACCAAGAACGGACCGCAGATCGAAGCGATCCGGGGCATGCTCGATAGACTGGCGGAAACGCGGCCGTGACGATGGGCGAGTGTATTATTAATCAGGCCCGTAAATACCCTCCTGGTATTTCGGGCCGCCGCCCAGGCCCGGTACACGCCCGGCCTGGGCTCACGCGGCTTGTCGCCGCGCCGGGGCATCCCTGCCCCGGATTAACCCGGCCTATATTTATAGGCCGGGTTAATAAATCTTCCAATCATCGGCTTTCTGAAGGGAGAACCCGACGATCAGTCCCAACCGACGACGTCGTAACCGCGTTCCTGCAAGCATCGGTTCACGAACGACTGATAAGCGGGATCCGGCCCCGAGCGGCCGAACATGGATCGAATCAGCCCTGCCGCCGCGCCGCTCGCGGCGCCGATAGCAGAGCCGGCGCCGGCCGACCCGACCACGGCCCCGCCG
Organism: Methylocaldum sp. 14B; assembly: GCF_002005105.1. Lineage (GTDB taxonomy): Bacteria > Pseudomonadota > Gammaproteobacteria > Methylococcales > Methylococcaceae > Methylocaldum. Next base: position 15,835 of record NZ_MSCV01000020.1, read on the forward strand.
ACCGCCCCGGTCGCCGCGCCCATGGCGGCGCCGCCTACCGTGTTTCTGGCGGCCCGGCCGGCGCCGGTTGCGCGAGAGTCTGCGCCGGCCGCTTCGGCCAAGGACTTGCACTCGGCGATATCCTGATCGGCGGCAACTTGTCCTACATTCTGAAGATGCTCGTTGGGGTAGAGTACCGGTCTCGCGGTGGCGCAGCCGCCCAAAGCCGTCACCAGCGCGAGAACGATCAATCCAGCGGCGGGTTTCATACGTTATCCTCCATAGTCGGGCATTCCTTGCGGACCCAATGCGCTTTCTCGCCGTCCGTCATCTTTAGAGGGAGACAGTATTGTCGGTGCTTAATTCCCTTTCATTAAGGTCCCGCAATCGCGTCTCGAGACCGAATGGGAGTGTTCATGATTGTCGGATGACTCTTCCCATCACTTGGCGGGCAACTACGAGCCCCTGAAAAGGTCTGAACACAATGTAAGCCCTTGAAACGAATGTTGAAAGGAGATGCCGGAACGGTTGACCGATGTCGGCGATGTCCGACGATCCATCGAATACCGAGGTGACAGGAGGTTGTTATGAATAGGCGATGGCTTGCAATAGGCTTGTGCTCATTGATGGTGGTGGGCTGTGCGACCGATCCGCACACTGGTGAGAAGCGTCCGTTGGGCAAAGTCGTGGGCGTGGACCGCTCGGGACGAGCGATACGGCTGGCGCTCGAGGATGCCGGTGTAGAGGTGCAACGTACCACGGAAAACACTCTCGACTTGGATGTCCCGTTCGCATTCGGGTCCGCCAGCCTGACGCCGCAGGTGCAAAGCACGCTGAAATCGGTGGCCTCGGTTCTGAACCAATACCCTGAATCAACCGTCACCGTCACCGGACATGCCGACGACATCGGCTCGGACAAGGGCAACCAACGGCTCTCCGAGCAACGTGCCGGCGCGGTAGCGGGTTACCTGACATCCAACGGAGTGAACGCCGCCCGCATTTCGCAAGAAGGCATGGGGGAGAGAATGCCGAAAACCGCGAGCACAGACGAGGCCGTCCGGGCGCAAAACCGGCGCGTGGAACTGACGATCGTAACCCATCGAGACGTTGGGAAGGAGACTTCAGCGCGTCCGCCTTCGGAAAGTCCGGCTGCGCCAAGGACTTATCCGCCGTCGGGAAGCGAATGAGTTATTCCTGCTGAACGGCTTGGCTTGTGGCTGAAGGGCGGTGAAGCCGGAGCGCGCGATCCGCCTCACCGCTCGTGTGAAGGCTCTCTGCGTACGACGGACGCTTTCACGCTTACGGTCAATTTCTGTCTGATAATCGGCCGTCCGGGTTCTTTTTTCTGGACAGCTTACTGTTCTTGTTTATAACGCCCGGAATGGATTTGGTCGGTCTCGGGAACTTCTTTTTCAAAACGTCTACGCCGCTTTGAGGTTTGGCCAAGGGAACAAGATCTTTTCGGTTGAGGCGTTCCTGAACGATGTCGGTCCCCATACGCCGGTCCCGCTCTTCGACCAAGCCGGGTAACGCCTCGCCGTCGCGATTGAACGACCATTCCAGGACAGGGCCGCCCAGAGGCATCCTGTCGCCGCGTTTTCCGAACGGCGCCGAGTTCCAGACATGCCAGGTCTTGCCGTAGCTGTTCATTTTTCCTCTCATGAGTTCTTTCTCGGCTGCGTCGGGTATCCCCGGCGCCGTGAGCTGGCCGGAAAGGATCTCGTAATTGTGGGGATGCCAGTATCTCTTTTCCTGCGCGGGCAGAGACTCGAACAGCGTTTCCGAGATGATGTACTCGATGCCGATCAGATTGGCGTCGGCGGTGTTGCCGTCGAACAGCACGCACTGGGCAAAGTCCTCGTTGACTTGCCGGCAATAATGATGCGCCTCCATCTGATGGGATGGGTCCCTCTTGGCGACGTGGAAACCCGATAGATAGATATCCATCGGACGCAGGGGCGATTGGGTTTGCAGCATGGCAGCCCCGGATTCGAGCGCTCGGGTTTTTGTGGTTTTTTCCCGTCCTTCGGGTTGCACGCCGGGGGGCTTTTTCTTCGTGCTTTCACAGCCGGATATCACGGCTGCGAGTCCGAGCGCTGCGAGTATACCAATAGCATTGCCCAATGCCGGTTTGGCCATATTGTCCCTCCCAAAGAATTCGCCGATAACCCCCATGGGATTGTTCCTTTTCCCTCCGGATGGCAACAATAAGTGAATATACCTAAGATTGATATTTAGCCAGCGGCTTTTCACTGTCTGATCAGCTATTCGTCTCCGTCGCATGCCTGACATGCGAATGCCAGCGTCAGATAGGAAAGAAGTACGTCCGCAAAAGCTCGTAACAGAAAATCTTGCCTGCGCCGCAATGGCTTAGCCGGCCAGGAGGGACCCGCCTTGGACAGGCGCTTGCGGCCCCATCCAAGTTCCTCGCCCTTTGTGCTAGGTGGCGACCCCCATAGAGACGGCATGGCACGCTCTCCTTTCGGCGAGTTTGAGGCGACTCTTTATTGCTTGTAATAACCGACTCCACATACCTGGTCGTCCACCTTGGTCACGTAGCTCACTTTCGGAATCGACTGGGTGCCAGGAGCGCGCGGCCACACATAGGTCACTTCCTTGATCTTGCCTTCCTCCGCGATCTTGAACATTTCCGTGCCGAAGGGTTTGCCGTTCTGATCCTTCATCTCCTTGAGGTTCGTGCCGACTTCCGTTGGGTGGGCGGTAATGCGGCCATCCGGGCCGGCGCAGAACGGATAGAGGTCGCGATCCCGAAAACCGGCCTCGGCTTGGTTGAACTTGGCCAGAGCATCGGCCTTGTCCTTCTTGAGCTCGGCGACAGCCCTCTCCAGCATGGCACGGGCTTCCGCGGCAGTGCCATATTCCGCGGCGAAGGCGGCGCTCGATGCGATCGAACCACTGAACAATGCTACGTATCCTAGGTGCTTGAGTTTCATAAGTCCTCTCCTTGAGTGGATAACGAAAAAGGCCTCTTGAGACTGATTGAAACGGCCGGTCACGTTTAGAGACCGATTGGTATGAGGGTTATCCCTGAGCGCATGCACCAGATCTTTGACCGGTTTACTCAAGAGGACGCACCGAGCCAAGCCGCCGAGATTGACCACCATCTCGTGAAACCAATCGATCCGAGGCTCTCACGCAAAGCGCGGGTAAAGCGGGCAGGACATTCCGTGCCCACCTTGCTCGGCTGGAACACGCGGGGTAGCGGCCACGGTATCCATCCGAACCTGTCTTGGGGGAACGGTCGTGGAGGATCCGCGGTGCGATCTGCCTACCAGGGCTCCGGAGAGTTCACGTCCCAGGCATCCCCATCGGCATCGCCGAAGGTGAGATACCAGTTGCCAATGCTGGAGACGAAAGACCGCTCAAACTGCTGCTCCCACTTGCAGGCCATAAACGGCTCCGGTGTGCGTGCCCGCAGGAAGCCGGTGCGCCTAAGCTGTCGGATGAACGGTGGGTAGGTGCACATGATCTCCGCACAATCCACTCCGCTTCGCTTGAAATCCTGGAGGCACTGGTTCAGCAATCCCTCGAACGCTTCCGGCTCCCGAGGATCCGCGAGTATGTCGAGGATTTGGCCGCGGAGACGGTCTCCCGTTTTCGCTCGCTTGATCACGGCGTACCCGCAGAGGGTATCCTGGCTATTGAACGCAGCATACCGCCGGTAGTTACTGAACGGACGCTCGACGAATTTCCAGTTGAGATACCGGTGGTCCCGGACGACCATCAGTCCGAAGGCGGGAGACACCCTAGAGAAAAACTCATCGAAGCGCTCGTCGAAATGCATCATGGGGATGATGGCTATCCGCCGCGGTATTCTGGCGCGAAGGGCGAGTTCCCCCACCCGAAGCGCACTCCGGGCCAGCAAAGAGAGTGTGGTGCGGGAAATGCGCCCGCCGACCCGTTGCCGGATGAAGGGTGCCGGATCGAGTATCTTGAAGTAGGGATAAAAGTCCGGGACGGGAAGCCATCCAGCCTTGAGGTAGAGGTGGCGATTGGGCTCGTTGAACCAGAGGGCACCGGCGAAATCGGTGGTCTGTTCGGCCACGCCACGAAGCAGGACCTTTCCGAGCCCCTTCCCTCGATACGCCTTTGCCAGCAGGTCGTCATGCGCCAGATATCCCGTCATCTGACGGCCTCTCAGAGAAAATCTGAGCGGCATGTGTCCGTGCATGCCGACGACCTGCCCGCCGTGAGTGAGGAGATAGTAGGGCGTACGCCCCTCCCGGAACGGATTCCTCTCGGTCAGCCATCGGAACAGGATCTGCCTCTTCTCGATGTGGTCTTCGTCGAAGCGTTCCCGCCACAGCCGGACAATGCTTTCCAGATGCATTTCCTGGGCGCCGCTGCCCAGATATGGTTTCACGGACAGATCCACGCTGGCGAAATCTTGACTAACGGCCATTTTGCTCTCCTTCCTGGATGAGAAATGGGAAATCCAATCGGCTTGGCCACCTATTCGGCCGATGATGCGCGCGAGGCCATGTGCTTCCATTAAGCGCGATAGGTCTGGACTGACATTTAGAGCTAACCTTCGGCTTCACTTGAAACGGCAGACGCCGGGAGCATGCGATTTATCCGCTCCTCGGTCTTCGTAGACGGCTAGGTCGAGAATGAAAGCGTCCTTGATCATCTGTCGCTCCCTGCCCAGAGCTCGGGCATCTAGTTGATCGCGGTCGTCTTCACCTGCTCCGAACGCCTCGGTCCACGGCTCGAAACGCCAGCCGAAGCGAAACGATGCCTTTTCTTATCGGGTTAGGCGTCACGATCTGGGCGGCGTCCTTTGCTTATCCATAGCGTCCTTTGGAACAAGTGTCGGCGGCCGGTCCCGCCGATCAGACCGACCCGTCAATCGAAGCGGGTGCTTGGTCGGAAAAGAACGAAGCCAGAACCCGAACGGCTAGCTGGGGCGGCGGTTCGGCCGGCCGGCTCGTCCTCCGGCGCGTGTCCCGTGGGAGCCCCATTAGACCGAATCTGATTCAGCCACAAAATAAGTACAAATCCTTGTCTCTCTGATAAGCCTTCGTAACAGACCAAGAAATCCGGCCGGAACCGGGTTCTGGCCGTGGAGCGAGGCTTATCGGTCGAACGTCTCCACGGTAATGCTGATTGCGGTAGTTGCGCCGAGCAACCAAATGGAATCCGTCATCTCGCCATGCTCACGAATCACCACGTCAATCGCGCTATCCAACTGCGCTTGGGTATCGCAGGCCCCGAGCGAGATGCCTTTCTCGAAATACCTGACGCCATGATGATCGGCCACGGGTTCGAGCCAGTAATAGCCGGGGCCTTCGAATTGCGCGTGCAATGGCGCCCTATAGCAGCCGGCGTCATACCAGATACCGCCGACCCTGGCTCCATCGGTTCTGACCGTAATGGTGTTCATGACATTTACTCCTTATGAATTGGTGGACCGCTTTTCTGAGTCCGATTGATTTTTGACAAGCGCTCTTACCGAACGTTGGGTGCTTTTTCCAAAGCCATTCGGGTGAGAGTACAGATAAGTATCCGATAGGCGCAGCTCCGATTCGGCTGGGTGAAATCCGATCACGCGGGCTGCCGGCTATCCCGCCCAAGGTTTGCTCTGGAAACATTCCGGCAATGGCCGTTCGTGAAGTTCAATTTTTTGAGTCCAATCCCCGGCGATCAGTGCAACCGTGGCCTTGAAACGAGTCTAAGGAGAACTTTTCAGTCCGCCGCCGCCTGGGGGAAGAACGGTACCCGTTGGGTGCGGCGGAAGTGGCTGGGATGCCCATGACGTTACTTAAGAGGAGACGGGGATCCCAGAATGACCACCATCAAAGACTTATCGGATGCCAAGCTTCTTCATAGCCTGGCAGCGTGCCGGGACTGCAGCGACGTCCAGCGGCTTCGAAACGAGCTGACGCGGACGATCCGTGAACTCCAGGCACAGGTGCGGGAATTGGAGGCCCAGAACCGCGAACTTCAGGAGGCCCAGCGGGCCCTTAAACGGTCCCGCAACCGCTATGCCGAGCTCTATGACGGGGCGCCGATCGGCTATGTGAGCCTGAACTCTGAGGGGGTGATCCGAGACATCAATATGGCCGGGGCGACAATGCTCGGCCGGAAGCGCACGCATCTGGTGGGCTCTCCCTTGCGCCGCTACGTGGCTCCCGAAGACCAATCCACACTTCTAACGCATCTCAAAGGCTGTCTGCAGCAGGACCAAGCCGTGGCGGAGCTGACCCTTCTAACATCAACGGGAGACCGCCTCGCCGTCCAGCTCGCCAGCCGGAAAACCTTCACCCATGACGCGGAGGAGGTCCGGTATTTGACGGCTCTCACCGACCTTACCGAGCGGATGCGCACAGATGCCTTGCAGCGCCAATGGGCGGCCATCGTGGAGTCTTCCGACGATGCCATACTCGGCAAGACCCTGGATGGAGTCATCACCGGCTGGAATGCCGGCGCGGAGCGGCTGTTCGGCTACGCCGCGGACGAAGCCATCGGCCGCCCCATCAGCTTCATCATTCCGCCCGAACGGCAGGCGGAAGATCTGGAGATTCTCATGAAAATCGGCCAGGGCCAGCGGGTTGATCACTATGAGACCGAGCGTCTCGGCAAGGACGGCCGAAGGATCGCCATCTCGCTCACCGTCTCGCCGCTGCAAGACGAACAGGGCCGAATCATGGGCGCGTCCACGATTGCCCGCGACATCACCGCGCGCAAAGCGGCCGAGCAGCAGCTCAAGGAGCGGGATGCCTTCGCCAAGAAGGTCCTGATGTCCTCTCTGAACGGCCTCTACATCTACGATGTGAAAGCCGGGCGGGATGTCTTCATCAATGCCCAGTGCACCGAGCTGACGGGCTATACCCTCGAGGACCTCCAGAGCCTGAGCGGGAAGGACTTTTTCAATCTGTTTCACCCTGACGACCAAGGCCGCATCATCGCCCATTTCAAGGCCTTGCTCGACACGGCCAATGGCGAAACACTGGAAATCGAGTACCGGATCAGAACCGCTGACGGCCGTTGGATCTGGTGCATTTCGCGAGATGGGGTGTTCGCCCGCGAGGCCGACGGATCGGTCCTGCAGATCATCGGCACCTTCCTGGACATCACCGAGCGCAAGCGAGCCGAAGAACTGCGCCTGGAATACGACCGCCGCAAGGATGAATTTCTGGCGATGCTGGGGCATGAGCTCCGCAATCCCTTGATGCCGATCCGGAATGCCGTCCACATCCAGCGCAAATTCGGCGCGTCGGAGCCCAGGTTGATCTGGGCCTGTGAGGTGATCGACCGTCAAGTCACCCAGTTGATCCGGCTGGTGGACGATCTCTTGGATGTGTCGCGGATCGTCCAAGGCAAGCTGGCACTGAAAAAAACGCTGGTGGAACTCGCCGCCGTGATCGCCCAAGCCGTCGAAACCGCGCGGCCCTTCGTCGAGGCGCGGCGCCACGCCCTCACCATTTTCATCCCGGAAGACCCGATTCAGGTGGAGGGGGACAGCGTGCGCCTGGTTCAGGTCGTGTCGAACCTGCTCAACAACGCAGCAAAGTACACCTCGGAAGGCGGTCGGATCTGGCTGAGCCTAACTCGGGAGAACGGCGAGGCGGTCGTTTCGGTTCGGGATACGGGCGAAGGCATACCCGGCAAGTTGTTACCTCACCTCTTTACGCCCTTCACCCAGGCCGAGCGCACCCTGGACCGCGCTCAAGGCGGGTTGGGGCTCGGTCTGACCATCGTCAAGCGCATCGTAGAACTGCACGGCGGGTGGGTCGAAGCCGAAAGCGGAGGCTCCGGCCGAGGGAGTGAATTCATCGTGCGACTGCCCCTTTACCCCGATGTTTAGAGAAAGACAGACGCATGGCACCGTTCCGTATTGAATCCGCAGTTTGAAACCTCAGGCAGAGGTTCGGTAATCCCGACTTTTCATGCCTGCCGATCAAGTGATGGAAAATCCGGCCGTAGCCCGACCATAGGTCTTGCAGCTCGGGCTTGCCTTCGAGCCGACACTCGTTATGGATTGGCGCGATCAGTCGATGGAAGCCACACCGTCGTGTAGCGCCAGGCATGCGCTGCAACCGCAGTCCTCGCCATCGCAGGGATCGGTACACTCCGCCGTGCACGTACAGGCGTGCGGCTGGGTCATGTACTTGGCTTGATACAAGCCGTTGGGCGGGTATCGCTTTTTCCCTTCGTCGGTCGGACCGTTCATGCCTCCTCCACAGTCTCCACAAAGGTCGATAACTTAGGCCCAGCGGGGTTTTCTGACTATCCGTAAGGTTCCATACCGAGAGTCGTTCGCTCGGCAACCGCCATGCCTTTGGTCTTGACTGTTATGGCAGTCATCACCTGCTCCGTTTGCTTAAACTCGGGAGAGATCGATACTGATGCAGCGTTCGACCCTAGAGCATTTTCCGATTCGGTGTCAGAGCGCCCGACACAGGTAGGTCGGCAATCCCTTGCCGACCTACCGGCGCCGGAAAGCGGGCTTGGCCGAGAGAGGGAGAACATTGAGAGCGTCCCCCGATGGGATCGGCCAAACTCGGTGAATGCAAGTTGGAGGCTTAGATCTGTTGCCGGATGGGTTTATGGCCTGCGGGAGCCGGTTTCAATCAACTCCTATTCCAGATCGCTTTCGATCAGAAATTCGTGTTTTGTAGGGTGGGTTAGGCGCCCATCAGCACTGACCGACCGACGGTCACTGCACTTCGCGTGCGCCGTAACCCACCGAGCGACTTCCAATCGGTGGGTTACGCGGAGCCTGTCCCGAGCCCTTCGACGATGCTCAGGACAGGCTTGTCGAAGGGCCTGTCCCGAGCGGAGACTAGGGGCTAACCCACCATCGATGGGTTTCGCTTCGCTCTACCCATCCTACGATGAATATTCACTCGAATGCCGAATGGAATTACATGCGAACGGAAACCGCTCTAATTCCGGTGCGGCTTCACCCGTGTTTGAATAAGCTGGGGTGCTGCCTATGGTGGGTTGTGAACCGGTGGATCTCCGCTAAGCTGAAGATTAACCTCGATGTCAGTCCAGACCTGCGGGGATACCCGGCTCCGGCCGGGTTTTTTTATGGATTTCGGAGATGAATCGTCCCATGAATCAAAGCAAACGGGGATGGAACCGGGGCAACATCCTTGTGCGCCCGGCTGGCTTTAGAACTGTGCCGAAGTCAGCCCGAGCCGTCCGATTTTTGGGCCGCCTGCAGCTATGGAATCGTCTTCGGTCCCCGGGTTGCGGCGGCCGCCTGCCAATCCTCGCGATGGATGGTTGCCGACAACCAGCGGTGGACCAGTCCGGCGAGAACGGCTCCGATCAGGGGGGCGACCCAAAAGAGCCAGAGCTGGACTAGCGCCCAATCGCCCACGAACAACGCGGGGCCGGTGCTTCGGGCCGGATTCACCGAAGTGTTGGTCACCGGAATGCTCACCAGGTGAATCAGGGTGAGGCCCAAGCCGATGGCCAGCGGCGCGAACCCTTGAGGAGCGCGCGAGTCGGTGACGCCCAGTATGATCATGAGGAACATGAAGGTCATCACGACTTCCGTTAAAAAGCCCGCGCCCATGGAATATTCTCCGGGCGAATGTTCGCCGTAACCGTTGGCGGCGAATCCCGCGGCGACATCGAATCCGGCCTTTCCGCTCGCGATCAGATACAACACGCCGGCGCCGAGGATCGCGCCGAAAACCTGAGATGCAATGTACGGTGCTAGGTCGGACCCCGGTATGCGGCCTCCGGCCCAAAGACCGACGGAAACCGCCGGATTGAAATGGCCGCCGGAAATATGGCCCACGGCATAGGCCATGGTCAGCACGGTCAAACCGAATGCCAGGGATACGCCGAGCAATCCGATTCCGACATTCGGGAAGGCGGCGGCAAGAACGGCGCTGCCGCAGCCGCCGAAAACCAGCCAGAACGTTCCGATAAACTCCGCTGTACAACGTCGATAAATCGACCACATGATCAGTCCCTCCAAGGTTTTTTTTCAAAACGAGCCGATTTCCGTTCCCGCCTCGAAAGCGGGGCGAGCGGTTACCTTTTTAGATCGCGGTTCGACCGCTAACTCACAGCATCCGACGAAAAATTTTCAGCGTCAATGTGATACCGTAGTTCCGGACAAAAAGTTCACCACGGCTATCAAGGGACGGTGGAATGGATCGACAGGAACCGGATCACGGCATTACACATTTGTTCGTGGGCAAGGACCCGTTCTTTCGCCTGCAACGGGCGATCGGGCTGGCACCGTCCCGTGATTTGGGCGTAAAGCGGCGCGCCTTGTTCTTCGCGCTGTTGTGCTGGGTGCCCATCGTCGTCCCGGCCTCGCTCGCCGGTCGGGCATTCGGCGGCGAAATCTCGGAACCCTTGCTCCTTCACTTCGCCATTCATTCTCGTTGCCTGATCGCGATACCGCTCTTCATCATCGGCGAGAGCGCCCTTTTGCGCCTCGAATCGCTGATTCGCCATTTTGTCGTCTCGGGGCTGGTCGGCGAATCTTCGATGCCGAAGTTCCGCGCGGCTTTGAATACCACCGACCGCTTGCTGAATTCCTGGTGGATTTTCGCGATCCTCGTCAGCCTCGTGACAGCGAACGTGATTTTTGCCGTGCAGCAGTTCGAGCGGCTGCACGAGGCATCCTGGGCCATCGACCGGGATACCGACCCGGTCGGGCTCATCTTCGCGGGGTGGTGGTATCTCCTCGTGCTGCGCCCGATTTTCAGCTTCCTGATAGGGTTGTGGGTATGGCGCGTCGTGGTATTCGGGATTCTGTTGCTACGCGTTTCCAAGCTGGACCTCGAACTCGTTCCGGTTCATCCGGACCGGGCCGGCGGCCTGGGTTTTCTCGGCATGGCCCCGCAGGTGTTTATTCCGTTCATATTGGGCGTATCCATGGTGCTGGCCTCGCACTTCGCGCACAGCGTTCTTTACCACGGTGCGCGCGTCGAGTCCTTGAGGATGCCCATGGCGCTTTATGTGATGCTCGCACTGTCTCTGTGTTTAGGCCCGCTGCTGGTGCTCATCGGCAAGTTGAAACGCCTGCGGCGCAAGGCCCTGCTCGATTACGGCGCCTTGGCGGGACAGCACGGGAGACTGGTCGACCGCCGCTGGATCCGAGGAGAAACGGTTCGCGACGACGCTCTGCTCAATGCTCCGGAACTCGGTCCCGTGGCGGACGTGCGTTCCATGCACGAAGCCGTGAGTGCCGTTCGCATGGTGCCCATCGGCCGGCAAACCGTCATCACTCTGTTTGCGGCGGCGGCCTTGCCGATGGTGCCGGTGCTGGCCATCGAAATTCCCGTTATCGATCTCTTGAAAATGTTGGCGGGATATTTGTTTTGAGCCGGTCAAGGCGCGGTCGGGGCTGGTTGCTGGCGCCCCTGCTGATAACCCTGGCGGTAGGCACGCTCCTCGGCCTGTTTGTGCTGGTCGTACAGATAGCTGCCCACCAGTCCTGTGCCCGCGCCGATCGCCGCGCCCAGGCCCGCATTCCCGGCAATGGCGCCGATTGCCGCGCCTGCCGCCGCGGAACCGGTAGTGCCGCTCAACATCCGCTGCTCGCTGGGAGACATGCCGGCGCACCCCGATAACAAGGCTGCGCCCAAAAGACTCAAGAAAATTCGCGATTTCATCGCGGCCCTCGCTTGTCTGTGGATCAATCGGTCATGCCGGATCGAGCCGTTTTTTTACACGGCCATTTTTGGGTCATGAATCGGAACATCACATCCACCGGGCGCTCGTTGTTGTATTCCGGGTGAGCTTGCGCCCAGGAGACGAATTCCGCGATCGCCTGCTGCCGGGTCGGCTTCGGATCGGGAGGGCACACCAAGGGTTGGCTGTCGGGCCCGGAGTGCATGGACTCGTGATAGTGGTAGGCGCCAACCAGATAACCGGTACAAAAGTGCACGGCGGCAACGTTCAGCGGATCGTCCCGGGGCGTGGTGCAAAGGTCGATCAGATCCTGGACGTTACGGACCAGGAAGTCCTCTTCCTCGGTGGCGGCCGAGGCATTCTGCAACTGGATCAGGGTTGCCAACAGCACCATTCCGGTGCTCACCAATCGCTTGAATCGCATGGATAAACCTCCTTGAAGCCATGTCTCGCCGGATATCGATCTCGGCCGGTATTCCGCTTCGAATCCGCCGGCCGCTGCGCATTCCTTCATCCGTAAACATTTCGACTTTTGTGGCGCCGGTGGAGTTCGAATAGCCTCGGCCCGACATGCGGAATTCCGAAGGCGAAAGCCGCGCCCAAACGAAATCGAAATCCCGTTCCGCCAAATCTCCCCGAATATTTGTAAATACCGCGACGGACGCTTGACTCTGGACTTGGGTCCAGGGTTTACGCTATCGACGCATGCACTGAGAAGAGGAGGGTGCTCCATGCTCACCATCGGGAAAGCTGCGGCTCAGGCCGGGATCAGCATCGATACGGTTCGCTTTTACGAGCGCGCCGGCCTTTTGAAAAAAACGACGCGCACGGCGGCCGGCTACCGGCTTTACCAGCCCGACGACGTGGATCGGCTGCGCTTTATCCGCCGGGCCAAGGCGCTCGGGTTTTCGCTGGAAGAAATCGCCGAACTGCTGGCGCTAAACGACGGCGTCGGCGAGCGCAGCGCGGTTCGGGCGATTGCCGAGCGCCGTCTCGCGGAACTGGAGCAAAAGATCGCCGAACTCGACCGGGTCCGCCGGACCCTGGCCGAACTCGTCCATGCCTGTGACGGCGCCGGTCCGGTATGCGGATGCCCGATCATCGAAGCGGTCCTCGGGGACAATACCCTCGAATCAAAGCGCGACAATGCCACGACATCAACATCATAAGGAGCGACTCATGAGCCATGATATTCATCACATACCCCTTCACGGCGGTGCCAGTTTTTCCACGGCGCACGCTCACCATCATGGAGCCAGCCGCTCTTCGCCGACGCATTTGGCGACTCACGCGACCGTTCATTGCCTGAGCGGTTGCGCCATCGGCGAATTCGTCGGGCTGGCCATCGGGGTGAGCTTGGGGTTAAATCCGTGGACCACCATGATGCTCGCCACGGTTCTGGGTTTCGTCAGCGGCTACACCTTGGGCTTATGGCCCTTGGTCCGTCAAGGCTTCGGCTGGGTTCGGGCGTTCCGCACGATCTGGATCGGCGAAACCGTGTCCATCGCGGTCATGGAGCTGGCGATGAATCTGACCGATTATCATCTAGGCGGCGTGCAAGCGGCCTCGATGCTCTCGTTCCGGTTCTGGCTGGGATATCTGGCGGCGTTGCCGGCCGGGTTCATCGCCGCATGGCCGGTGAACTACTGGCTTTTGGGCCGCAATCTCAAGCAGCGGTGTCATTAGTACTAATACAAGCTCAACCAAACTAGGGGAACAAACATGGTCACTCCTGACGAGGCAAAACACCGGGCGGCCACGGCCTATAACGCCGCCGCCGACCTATTCGATGCGCCGGAACTGGGATTTTGGGATTACCATGGACGGCGAACGATCGACCGGCTGGGTTTGCGGCCGGGAGCACGGGTGCTCGACCTCTGCTCCGGCAGCGGCGCCTCGGCCCTGCCGGCTGCCGAGCGGGTGGGGCCGGACGGCTTCGTTCTGGGCATCGACTTGGCCGAAAGGCTGTTGACGCTCGCCAGGGCCAAGTCCGCCAAGCGTGGACTAACCAATATTGAATTTCGGACTGGCGACATGCTCGACCTCGGTTTGCCGGCCGCCAGCTTCGACGCGGTGGTGTGCGTGTTCGGCATCTTTTTCGTGCCGGACATGGCGCAGGCGGTGCGCGAGTTGTGGCGCCTGGTTCGTCCGGGCGGCAAATTGGCGATAACCACCTGGGGACGGGACTTTTTCGAGCCGGCCGATAGTCTATTCTGGGATACCGTGCGCTCTGTCCGGCCGGATCTCTACAAGGGATTCAATCCCTGGGACCGGATCGACGATTCCATCGGGCTGCGCGCCATGCTCGCCGAAGGCGGTATCCGCGAAGCCGAGATACATGCCGAAAACTACTCTCATCCGCTAAAGTCGCCCGACGATTGGTGGACCATCGCGCGCGGATGCGGCTACCGGGGCACGATCGATCTGCTCTCGCTCGAAGAGCAGGCGTTGATCAGGGAAAGCAATCTGGGCCTACTTCGCGAGGGCAAAGTCTCCGGTATCGAAGCGAGTGCCTTGTATGCCATCGCCGTCAAGCAGTGTTAGAGATAGGCCGAAAACATGGTTCCGATTCCGTTTTCCGATATAGGGTGGGAGGCGCGCACTGCCACGAACCATGCCGTATCCGCCGGAGATGCCGAAGAAACTTTGCTGGTTACGTACGATGCGTGCCTAACCTGCTCTACATTGAAAGCTTTTTCGAGTTGAACGCGATGCTGTTGGCGGCCAAATCCCGAAGCGTTGAAATTCCCGAGAACACTTAGAGGCGAAAATCCGTGCAAACCGTAAATGCCATTATCCGGCAATGCCGAATCGCGGCCTTCTGGTTCGCGGTTCTGTCGGCGCCGCCGGTCCAGGCCGGAAGCTATGAGCTGGTCATAGACAAGAAAGCGGTGAATCTGACCGGACGGGAACGGACCGCCATCGCGGCCAACGGCTCATTGCCGGCGCCCACGCTGCGCTGGCGGGAAGGCGAGGAAGTCGCCTTGCGCGTGACCAACCGATTGGACGAGCCGACTTCTATCCACTGGCACGGCATCGTGCTGCCTTACGACATGGACGGCGTGCCCGGCATCAGCTTTCCCGGGATTCCGCCCGGCGAAACCTTTAGCTACCGCTTCAGGCTGAGCCAGAGCGGGACCTACTGGTATCACGGCCATTCGGCGATGCAGGAGCAACTTGGGTTGATGGGCGCGATCGTCATAGAGCCCGCGAAGGGCGAAGCTCACGCTTACGACCGCGAGTATACGGTGATGCTGTCCGACTGGTCCGACGAGAACCCGCACCGCGTGCTTTCGAAGCTGAAGAAGCAGAGCGACTACTACAACTTCCAGAAGCGCACCGTGTTCGATTTCTTCCGGGATCTGTCCGGCAAGGGCGTCAAGGAAACCATGGCCGACCGGCTGGCCTGGGGCGAGATGCGGATGGACCCTACCGACATCGCCGACGTCACCGGCTATACCTACACCTTCCTCGTCAACGGCCAAGGTCCCGAAGCCAACTGGACGGCTCTGTTCAAGCCGGGCGAGCGCATCCGGCTCCGTTTCGTCAACGCCGCGGCGATGACCCATTTCGACGTGAGCATACCGGGGCTCAAAATGCAGATCATTCAGGCGGACGGGCAAAACGTCGAGCCGGTCGAGGTGGACGAGTTTTGTATCGCCGTCGCGGAGACCTACGACGTGCTGGTCGAGCCCCGCGAACCCCAGGCCTACACGATCTTCGCGGAAGCCATGGACCGCAGCGGTTATGCGAGAGCGACCCTGGCTCCCCGGCGCGGCATGAGGGCGGAGGTTCCGGCGCTACGGCCACGACCCTTGGTGACTTTGGCCGAGATGGCGGCGGCCCACGGCATGGAGCACGGTTCTGCGGCCGGCGGGCCGCACGCGGCCATGAAGCATACGCCGGAAAAGGAACATCGGACGAACGGGCATGAAGGTCACGATATGGCGGGCATGGATCATGCCGCGATGCCGGAGATGAATCACGCCATGTCTTCACACGCCGGTCACGAAGGCCATGCCATGGCGGAGCATGTCGAAGAACGCGCCGGCACGGGCCATCGGGTGCTATCGTATGCCGATCTCAAGAGCGCGGAGAAGCATGCGGACTGGCGCGAGCCCGACCGGGAAATCATTCTGCGCCTCACCGGTACCATGAACCGCTACATTTGGTCCATCAACGGCCAGAAGTACTCCGAGGCCGAGCCGATTCGCCTCAAGTACGGCGAACGGGTGCGCTTTACCTACATTAACGAGACCATGATGAACCACCCTCTGCATCTGCACGGCATGTGGCAGGACCTGGATAACGGCAAGGGGCCGTTCAATCCGCGCAAACACGTCGTAAACGTCAAGCCGGGCGAGACCGTGCACGTCGACGTGCCGGTCGACGCGCCGGGCGAGTGGGCGTTTCATTGCCATCTGGTCTATCACATGGAAACCGGGATGTTCCGAAAGATCATCGTGGAGCCTCCCGATACAGCGGCGAAAAAGGGAGCTTGAGAAGGTGATTCCGAGTCTCGAACACCACCGTGTCCGGCGTTCCGTTCCGGTTTGTGCCGCGGCCATTTTGATGATGTTCGGGAGCGGCCGTGCGACCGCTCAGATGGACGATGCGATCTACAACTATCTTAGGTTCGAACGGTTCGAGTACGAGGGGAACGGGGACATTCACCTCTTCAAATGGGACATCGAAGGCTGGACCGGCAGCGACTACAACAAACTGTGGGTGAAAAGCGAGGGCGATTACGTCTTCGAACAGGACATTTTCGGGCGGGCCGACCTTCAGTTGCTCTACAGCCGCAACATCGCCACCTTCTGGGACGCCCAGATCGGCGTCCGCCGCGCGTTCGAGCCGGAACGCACCTTCGACGGCGTCATCGGCATCCAGGGGCTCGCGCCTTATTTTTTCGAGACCGAGGCGGCGATGTTCATCAGCGAGAACGGCAATGTGCTCGGCCGCTTCAAGCTGGCCTACGAGCTTTTACTAACCCAACGCCTCATCGCCCAGCCGCGCATCGAAATCAACGTGTCCGCGGACGACATCGAGAACCGCGGCGTAAAGGCCGGCATCACCGAATTCGAAGCGGGACTCAGGCTGCGCTACGAAATCGTGCGGGAATTCGCGCCTTATATCGGCTTCGATTACGTCGAGGAGCAGTCGCTTAGAGAGCACAAGCACAGCGTAAGGGCGGTGGCGGGTATAAGGGCCTGGTTTTAGAGCGTTAGTTTGGCGGTGATGATCGGGAAATTCGTAGGTCGGCAATCCCTTCCCAATCGCAAACGGTCGCTTTAGTCGCGACCCTTCCGACAAAGCCCCTTGCCAACCCAGCGCGTCGGCAAGGGTTTGCCGACCTACCGTATTCTGGGGCGCTAAATCAAACCGGAAAATGCTCTAGCTCCGCGATTTCCACAAAAGCTGTGGAGCGGTTTGTGGATAATGTTGTGAAATATCAGGAATACGCATGTTATATCCGGAGCTTAGCGGAAGTGTCTAAATTCCGAACACAGACGACAGGATTCGAGAACATCGAAAACACCCTATGGCGACAAACCCCTTCACTTTACCCTTCGAGCGCTTGCCGGCCACGCTGCCGATTTTCCCGCTGCGCAACGCCATCGTCATGCCGGGGGCTCAGTTGCCGCTGAATATATTCGAGCCGCGCTACCTCAACATGGTTTTCGATTGCCTGGGTACCGACCGGATGATCGGCATGGTGCAGCCCGATCCGGCCTCGAAGGACGAGAATCAGCCAGGGGTATACCGAACCGGCACCGCGGGACGCATCACCTCGTTCAGCGAAACCCTGGACGGCCGCCTGCTGATCGTGATGACCGGCGTCTGTCGTTTCGATATCCGCGAAGAAATACCAACCACCCGGGATTATCGTCGCGTCATCCCGGACTGGGATCGATTTCGTGTCGATTACGCATTGTCGGATGCCATTTCGTGCGACCGGGGAAAGCTCATGGAGCTGCTCAAGGACTATTTTCAGCGTAAGAGCCTGAGCACCGATTGGACGGTCATGGAGCAGATGTCTTTCCCCGTTTTGGTGAATGTCCTGATCAGCCAGTTGCCGTTTGAAGTGGCAGAGCGCCAGGCATTGGTGGAGGCAGTCAGCGTGGAGGACCGCTACGCCAAATTGCTGGGGCTGTTGGAATTCGAAATGGCGGCAGCGCGGGTCGGCACCGATGTCAGGCAGCACTGAGCGTCAACGGGTAAAGCCGCGGCGCGAGCCTCATTCCGGTCCCGTTGCCGGGGTCATTTTCGACATGGACGGAACCCTGGTCGATTCCGGTCTCGATTTCGCCGTGATGCGCCGCGAAATGGGGCTGCCGGACGGCGTTCCGCTGCTGGAGGCCATGGAAGACCTGGCCGAAGCGGAGGCCATTCGATGCCGGGCCATCCTCCTCCGCCACGAGGCGGCCGGCGCGGCGCGTGCCGTAGTGCTGCCCGGTGTGCGTTGTTTCTTGGATCGTTTGCGCGGATTGGGTGTTCGCCAAGCCGTGTTTACCCGTAATAGCCGGGAAGTCGCCGATGCGACTCTGACCCGCTGCCGATTGGATTTCGAACTGGTGATGACGCGGGATGACGGTCCGATAAAACCCGATCCCTGGGCTATCCGCCATATTTGCGCGACTTGGGGTGTTGTCCCCGCGCAAGTCGCGGTGATCGGCGATTACCGTTTCGACATCGAAGCCGGTATCCGTGCCGGGGCCAGGACGGTGCTCTTTACCCGAGGACGTCCAAGCGAAAGTCTGCCGGGCGCCGATTTGGCCGAATTTCATCTGGCAAGCTTTCAGCAGGCGGATCAGCTGTTGCGTGCGCTGGGGCTGTGAGGTTTTGCTTTGCTGGGGATTGTTCTACCCGGCGATCATGGTGCAAACGGCCTGGACGGCATTCCTGAAATCCGCGAAAGCGGCCTCCCAGCCGCGAGGCGTATTCCGCAGCAGCCGTGAGCGGTAACGGCGTCGCAAGTCGCGGTCCGACAGCAGTCGCTCCAGGCCATTCCGAAAAGCCTCGCGGTCCGCGAGGGGTACAATGAAGCCGGTCTCTCCGTGCCGCACGATGCGCGATGCTTCGCCGACCTCCGTGGTCACGATGGGCAGGCCAACGGCCGCCGCTTCCGCCAAAGCCATACCGTACGCTTCGAATCGGCTGGCGAAGGCGAAAACATCCATTCCGCCGAGAAACCGCGCCAGTTCCGGCGTATCCAGAACGCCGTGAAGGAAAATCCGGGTTTGCAGTCCGAGATCCGCGATGCGTGAGCGGAAGCGCCCGGCATAGTTCGGGTCGATTCGGTCGTAGCCCGCAACGTGCCAAGCCCAGTCGCAATATCTGAGTCCGGCCAGGATTTCGAGCAGTTCAGTCAGCCCTTTTGCGGGAAGCAGGTTGGCGACGGTCGCGATTTGAACCGGCTGGTCCGTTGACCGCTTGCCCGATGCTTGTCTCGCGGCAAGAAACGCGGCATCGACTCCGGGTTCGCATAGGAAAGCCGGCTTACCGGGGTAGCGCCGTTCGAGGAGGCATCGAATCGATAATCCGGTCGCGATGAAGAACCGGACGCGCTCCGCCGCCCGCTCGAACCGATCTTCCTCTTCTTTCCGCCGGTCCGCGTCGAGCAGCGGGTTCAGAAAGGGGACATAATGCACCAAGAGCCCGTGCACTGCTTCATCCCCGGCTAGAGCGTTTTTCATCCCGGTGTACGGCTTCGTGTCGGGCGGGAAGAACGTAGGTCGGCAATCCCTTCCCAATCGCAAACGGCCGTCCTGGGAGCGCCAGGACGCCCCTTCCGACGAAGTCCTTTGCCGAGCCGATAAGTCGGCAAGGGATTGCCGACCTACCTGTCGGGCGCTCTGACACCGAATCGGAAATTGCTCTAGCGGATAATTCGACAAGTCTTCCAGAAGCAGGCTGTCCCATAGAATAATCGCGTTGCGCGGCAAATAGGGAATCGCGCCGTCCGGCGGGACTTCCGCGGCTTCGAGCGGAAAGCTTGTTTCTCGCGCCTGGCGGATGATTTGGCGGTTGAAGACATTGCCGCCGGAAGGGCAGGCATCGAGCGGCGGATGAATGAACACGAGTCTCATCGTATCAACCGAAATAACCAGAATGAGTCATAAGCTATCTCTTGAATCCCGATTGGTCGAATGGAGCGAACGCCATGCGATGCTGATGGGGCTCGCGATCGGAGGTCTGTGGTTTAAGTCCCCGCCGGAGTTTCTCGCAGCGATGGCCGCTGCATCTTTTCTTGCCCTGATCCATCAGTTCCGGCGGGAATGGACGCCTTCCGGGGCGTTCGGGGCGGCTAACGCGATTACCTTGATCCGTTTGATGGCAACGCTCTTTCTGCTGCTTTTTCCGCTATCGAACGGCTGGTTTCTAGCGTCCTTCGCCCTGACCATTTTATACGCCGACCACTGGGACGGCTGGCTGGCGAGACGCCGCGGCCTGACCTCGGCCTTCGGCGATTGCTTCGACAAGGAAGTGGATGCGTTCTTTTTTCTAACTCTATGCCTGCTTCTTTATAACCGCGGCCATGTCGGCATTTGGATTCTGTTTCCCGGCTTGTTGCGCTATCTGTTCGTGCTGTTCGTCAAACTGGCGGGGCCGCCCCGGCGCGTCGCGGCGGGCAACTGGTTCACCCGCTCCGTCTCGGTGATCGCCATCGTCGTATTCGTTCTGTGCCTGCTGCCGGTCGAGCTCCACTGTACGGGTTTCGCCGTGGCGGCGACGTTCGCGCTATGCGCCTCGTTTCTGCACTCCCTGTTTCAGCTCTATCGGCCGCAACGCCCGGGATGATGCCATGAGTCTTCGCACTACGCCGATAAAAGGCTTGGACGACGTTCGGGCGTTTTTCGACCGTCTGGCGCCGGTTTACCGCGATTGCCACGGCAAGGCGGAAAAGCTTTTGCGCTACCGGCTCGGCATCATAGCCCGCCTGCTGGAACGCGCCGGTCACGGTTCACTGGTCGAAATCGGCTGCGGCACCGGGATGCATCTTTTTCCCCTGGCCGCCCGATTCGAGCGCGTGCACGGCACCGATCTTTCGCCCAGCATGATCGAGCAGGCAGAGCATCTTCGTCTTGGACACCCGCATGGCGAGCGCATCCGTCTGAGCGTGGCGCCCGCCGAAAGCTTGAGCTCGGTGGGCGATGCCGAAGCGGATGCGGTGCTGAGCGTCGGCGCCTTGGAGCACATGCTCGATCAGCGGCAGGCGCTACGCGAGGCTTGCCGCGTTCTAAAGCCGGGCGGCGTCTTCGTCTGTCTCACGCCGAACGCGGAATATGTCTGGTACACCCGAATTGCGCCTTGGCTGAGGCTCAGCACCAAGCATCTGAGCACGGACCGTTTTCTCGGGAAGAAAAAATTGACCGATTTATTGGAAACCGCCGGATTCGAGGTCGAGCGCATCGGCTCCTGGACCTTCATCCCGCGCGGCGACATGCCGCCCTATCTTGCCCGGATTCTGACGCTGCTGGACGGCGTCGGACGTCTGTTGCGCGTCCCGTCCTTTCGCGGCGGACTCTATTGCCGTGCGGCAAGACGCGGCTGATCCGTATCCTTCGGGTTATCATTACGCCCGCTTCCCGGCCGGCGCGCCAACCGAACGTGCCGGACATCCGAACCGATTTTCCGTTTTTGACTGACAACTATAAAAGACCGATGTCGTACTATCTCGAACCGAACAAAGATTACCGCAACGATAGCCTGCGCCACGGCGCCGAGTTTTCCGAGGAAGACATTCGCGTAGACACCGCGAAGCATTACGACGACTGTTATTGGGATTACCGGACGGCGTGGTTCGACAACGAGAACCTGGCCTTGCATTACGGTTATTGGGACGAGAATACCAAGACCCACAGCCAGGCCTTGCTGAACAAGAATCGCATACTCGCCGAAATCGCCGGCATCAAGCCGGAAGACCATGTCCTGGATGCGGGCTGCGGCATCGGCGGCAGCTCGATCTGGCTGGCGAAGCATATCGGCTGCCGCGCCACCGGCGTCACGGTCAGTGCCCGGCAGGTCGAGCACGCCAAGCGGAACGCCGAGCGCCACGGGGTGTCCGATAAAGTTGATTTTCAGCAGGCGGATTTCTGCAAGACGCCGTTCCCGGACGAATCCTTCGACGTGGTTTGGGCGGTCGAAAGCAGTTGCTATGCGACCGACAAGCGGGATTTCTTCCGGGAAGCCTACCGCCTGCTGCGCAAGGGCGGCACGCTGATCGCCTGCGACGGCTATGCCACGCGCCGGGAATTCAACGAAGAGGAATGGCAGGCGGTCATGGATTGCCTGAACGGGTGGGCCGTGCCGAACCTCGCCAGCGTCGAGGAGTTCCAGGCCGGCATGGAGGAATGCGGCTTCCGCGACGTGCACATCACCGAGGCCACGGCCGAAACCATGCCCTCGTCCCGCAGAATGTACCTGACTGCCCTGTGGACCTATCCGATGCAGTTGACCATGCAATGGCTGGGACTCCGCAGCAAGGCACAGACCGCGAATTTCAAGGTCGCGCTCGCCCAGTACAAGGTGTTCCGCGACAAGATGGTCCGCTATTGCATTTTCCGGGCAAAAAAGTGATTGGTAGGGCGGGTTAGGTGCGCCCCCACGACCCTCTCGTAGCTCAATGAGTCTGGCGTGCACCGTAACCCGCCGAAGCGAACGGCAAGGCACCGCGCGTTTCGGCGGGTTACGGTGCACGCTTAGCGCAGCGATCAACGGCCGCGCCGTACCGATGTGCGCCTAACCCGCCCTACGAAGTCGTAGGTCGGCAATCCCTTGCCGACAAATGGGTCAAGTCCTTGGCCGGTTTCGAAACACCGGCAAGCGCACCCGCGCTTCGAGGCCGCCTTGCGGGCGGTTGTGGAGGCTCAGCGTTCCGCCCTGGGCGCCGAGCAGGTTGGCGGCGATCGGCAGACCCAGGCCGGTGCCGCCGGTTTCCCGCGAGCGCGAGGTTTCCAGGCGGAAAAACGGCTGCATCACTTCGCCCAAATACTCTTCCGGGATGCCGGGGCCGGAGTCCCGCACCCTTATCAGCCAGTCATCGCCGGAGCGCTCCAGACTCACATCGGCTTCCCCACCGTATTTCACCGCGTTGTCGATCAGGTTGAGAAAACTGCGTCGCAGGGCTTCCGGCCGGCCCGAGATCAGCGCGCCGTCCGGTCCTTCGAAACGGGCCTTGCCGCCGGCATCGACGGTATCGTCGCAGAGGCTTTGCAGCAGGGCTCCGAGATCGATCGTTTGCTGCGGCGGCCCCGAGTCCAGGCTGCGCGCCAGGTCCAGCCCCTCGTCGACCAGCGCCTGCATGGCCGCCACGTCCTCCGCCAGCCGGGCGCGAAGCGGCTCGTCCCGGCACTGCTCCAGCCGCAGGCGCAATCGGGTGAGCGGCGTCTTCAAGTCGTGGGTGATAGCGGCGAGGATGCGGGTTCGCTCTTCGATATGGGAGCGCAAGCGTTCCCGCATCCGGTTGAAGGTCCGGGCGGCTTGCCTGACTTCGACAGGTCCCGATTCGTCCATGGAGGAATGTTCCGGATCGCGGCCGAACGACTCGGCGGCGTGAACCAGGCGCCGCAAGGGTTGTAGGACCAGGCGGACGGCGAACCAGGCCACGATCGCCAAAAAACCCGCCAAAATCGAAAGGCTCGTGACGAATCCCTCGGCCCTCGGTTGTCGTGGCGGCGGGAGTTCGCGGCGCGCTTCGATCAGAACCCGTTGTCCGTCGGCAAACCGGACCTGTGCACCGACGGTCCGGGACGGCTGGCAATCGGCCGGTTGGTCCCGGCAGTCAGAGTTTCGGGTTCGCCATGCTGCTTCCACCGCAATCGATGGTCCGGCTGCTTCGCTGAGAGCGGCGGTGAATGAAGGGTCATCCGGGTGCTCCAATCGCAAACGGGCATCCAGGGAGTGCCTGGATGCCCCTTCCCCGGATGACCGGTTGCGATTGAACGGCAGAGGTGGCGTCGGCTCCGCCGTTCCCTCCGCAGGTTCGATGCGCCATTGCCCGGACGGCAGGGCCTGGACCGTGGCGAGGCGCTGTTCCGGCGGCAGGGCAGCGAGCAGGTGCAGGATATCGGCGATGCGATCGGCCGCGCTTTGTTCCCGAAAACTGTGCACGATGTGGCTGCGCTCCCGCAATGCCAGGCTCACGGTAACGAAGACCGCCATCAGCACCCCGGCGAGCAGCAGAAGAAACAGCCGGACGGCAAGCGAGCGGGGCGGAAAGGAGACGCTCATGGACACCTCGAAAAACCGTCGCGAGCGCCCCGAGTGCAAGGCGTCCGGAGCACAGGAACCGGAGTGTACGCGGAGTACATGAGGATTCCGAGCACCGCGCAACGCAGCAATCGGGACGCGCAGTAGGTTTTTCGAGGTGTCCTCATGATTCCTGCTCCACCACGGCGGCCAGTACATAGCCCTCGTTCCGCTGTGTTTTGATCAGGTTTGGCGCCCGTGCGTTATCACCCAGCTTCTGGCGCAGCCGGCTGACCCGGAGGTCGATGGAGCGATCGAAGGGATCAGCCTCTCGGCCGCGGATCAGATCCATGAGCTGATCGCGGGTGAGCACCCGGTTGGGATGGGTGAGAAATACCTCCAGCAAGCGGTATTCGGCTCCGGATAGCGCGACTACCACGCCCTGGGGAGAGGTGAGTTGGCGCGTCTGCCCATCCAGGGTCCAGCCGGCGAATCGCCAGCGATGCGCCGAGTCCGAAACACCCCTGTTCGGCAGCGAACGGGCGCGGCGCAGGATATTGCGGATGCGGGCCAGGAGTTCGCGCGGTTCGAAGGGCTTGGCGAGATAGTCGTCGGCGCCCATTTCCAACCCCAGCACCCGGTCGATAGGCTCGCCGCGGGCGGTCAGCATCAGTACCGGAAGATCGGAACGCGCGCGCAGGTCGCGGCACAGGCTCAAGCCGTCCTGGCCGGGCAGCATCAGATCGAGGACGATAAGGTCGATTCCGCTGCTTTCCAATATTTCGCGCATCTGCCGGCCGTCGGCGGCCAGACTGACGCGGTAGCCGTGCTGTTTAAGATAGTCGCCGACCAGTAGGCGAATTTCGCGGTCGTCGTCGACGACGAGGATATGCTCTGTGGTTTCCATGGAGGCTTTTTACCGCGGTTGCCGGCGTGAGTCATGGGCTTTTGTATCGTTTTGTATCGCCTGCTGCCAACGATAAAAAATGATACAAAATCACCGCCTGCCGGACACATGTCCGATACATGGCCGGTGTGAAATAGATTCCGAAGACGGCGGGACGGTCCCGGCGGTCTAAACAGAATCGGCTTCGGCCGACGTTTCACAAAACCGGAGGAATCCACATGAAATCTTATCCTAAAGCACTCTTGATAAGTCTTGCCCTGCTCACCCCCGTAGCCGCTATCGCCGAGTCCGGAGAAGCCAAGCCTGAATCCGGCGCTTACAACCAGGGTCCCGCCGGTTCGCGGGCAGAGCGGCGGGAGCGCTTCATGGAGGAACGGATGGCCGAGCTGCGCAAGGAATTGAAGCTTACGTCGGCGCAGGAAGCCGACTGGAATACCTGGTCCGCCAAGATCAAGGAAATCAAGGAAAAGAAGAAACAGTCCCGTCCCGACCGCGAGGCCATGAAGAACCTGCCGGCCCCGGAGCGTCTGGAAAAAATGATCGCCCACAATAAGGCAAAACAGACCTATCTCGAAGAAGCCCTGGCCGCGACCAAGACCTTCTACGCCACGCTGACCCCGGAACAGCGCAAAGTCTTCGATGAGCTGACCCCGTTCGGCGAGCGCGCTCACAAATGGAAGCACCACGGCGGCCCGCGTCATCCGGGCGCGAAGTAACGAGCTAATTCTAATTCGGAATCCATAGGCTCGTAGGGCGGGTTAGCGGGCACCCCCGCGTAACCCGCCGAATACCGAAGATCAAACCTTCTCCGCCAACAGATCGATCTGATGAATGATCAAGCCGAGTTCTCCGGCCGTCAATCGCTCGGAGCGTTCCCGGTACCATCGGTCGAGCGAATCCGTGGAGAATTGTCCCGATCTTAGGGCTTCGTCCCGGATCATGTTCAGCAGGGCGGCCAGGCAAACGGCATCGCGGTTGCGATAAATGCGGCGGAGCGGGGTGATGTTCCAGTCGGAGCTGCCGTAGGCGATCGGTTCGAAGCCGGTTTCGCCGAGGACGCGGTGCAGCCGTCTTCCGGAGCGTGCGCCGCCGCTGTTTTCGTCCCATACCCGGCGCTCTTCCATGGAAGCGTCGTATACGGCAAGGATGGAGTTTTCGAACGCTTCATCGGCATAGACCGGAAACAGCACGGTCTCGCCGTCATAGTTGACACTGCCGTAAAAGATTCCCTTCGGCCGCAGCCAGCGCGCGATCCGTCCGGTCATGGTCCGGAGCGGCAGAAGATCCATCACCGCGTGGGCAATGACCGCGTCATAAGAGCCGGGAGCTTCATTCGGTTCGAAGTGTCGTAAGTCGCTGCAGACGAAATCCACGGCGATTTCACGGCCGTCTTGCCGGGCGCGGATGCCGGCCGGTTCCACCGAGACATACAAGCCTTTCTGCCGGAGCAGATCAGCCGTTCTTTCTCGGGCGGTGTACAAAAGGGTCCCGTCCCGATCCACGGCGGTGATGTGCAAATCGGTTTCGGGGGCCAGCTTCAGAAGCCGCAGCACGGAAGCACCGGTACCGGTGCCGAGGTCGAGGCAGGTCAAGCGCGGTTTGCCCGATAGCCACCGAGCAAACTCGGTTTGGACCTCGCGGTTCAGGCTGCGCTCGTCCAGCGCGAACTTGGCTTCGAGATAGTCGTGGAAAGGAATGTCCACAGCCGCCGGAGTTAAAGCGTCCCGCCGAAGGCCGCCCAGTCCCGGTCGTTCTCCCAAAGCTTGATCGTCATCTTTACGCCGTGCAGCGTCACCCGATCTCTGAGCCGTTCCCAGAAGATGCGGGCAAAGCGTTCGAGGCTGGGGTTGAGGCCGCGAAAAGGTTCGAGATCGTTGAGTACGCGGTCCTTGAACTCTCCGATCAGCGCCATGGTCGCCTGCTCCAGATCCACGATGTCGATCAGATAGCCGTGTCGGTCGAGCTGTTCGCCCTCGATCAGTACTTCCGCCTTGTAGTGGTGGCTGTGCTCATGATTCTCGGCGCCCCAGTCTCCGCCGATCAGGAAATGGCGGGCGATGAAGTCGCGGGTGATGGCTAGCTGGTACATCGCGGTTCCTCGGATCGTCAGGTGTACTCGAAAATCGGCTGCAACACCCCAGCCCGCTTGCTGTCGACCAGCTCGAAGGCTTCCTGGCAGGCACTGGGCGCAAAATGATGGGTGATCAAACGTTCCGCGCGGATTTCGGCCAGCCACTCCCAGGCGAGGTCGAGCCGCCGCTTCTTGCTCCAACGTCCGCAAAGGCGCGGGTCGATCGTGCTCACCTGGCTCGAAACCAACCGGATGCGCCGCCGGTGAAAATGGCCGCCGAGATCGAGCGGCGCCTCGCTTTGGCCGTACCATGAACCGATCACGATACGGCCGGCGAAACCGGTCAGTTCGATGGCCTGGTTCAGAGCGGTCTGATTTCCCGAGACTTCGATGGCGGCATCCAGCCCGTCGGCGCCGTCGTAGAAAAGACACTCTTTAAGCGCCGCGACTTCGCGTTTGACGGCCGGGTTGATGGCCAGGGCCGCGCCCATCTCGGTGGATTTTTGTCGGCGGAACGCGAGAGGATCGGCCGTGATCAGTTCTCCGAGCGGAAATCGGCCGAGGACGGCGGTGGTGAGCAGTCCGACGATGCCCTGCCCGAAAACCATGATCCGCTCTCCGGGCAGCGGCGCCGCATCGAACACCAGATTCAGCGCCGATTCCATATTGGCGAGAAACAGTGCGCGCTCCGCCGGAACGCCCTCCGGCAGGACCAGGCAATCCTTCTTATCGACGACGGCGTAGTTTTGGTGGGGGTGGTAGGCGAAGACCCGGCGGCCCAGCCAGTCCCGGTCTTCGTCCGCTCCCACGGCGGCGACTTCCCCGACCAGGGCATAACCGTACCGGAACGGATAGCTGAAGTTTCCTTGCAGACTGCCGATGCTCGTGTCCCGAGGCAGATCCTCGGGCACCTCGCCCCGGAAGATCAGGGATTCGGTGCCAGGGCTGATGGCCGAGCACAGGGCTTTGATCAGTAATTCTCCGGTCCGTGGGGCGGGCAGATCGATTTCCTGCACCGCCACCGATTTGGGGGCTACATGACAAACGGCTTGTACTCGCATCAGACGTATCCGACCGGGCCGAAGGCGATGATGTCGGAACCCAGGACATGGTACTGGCAGTCCGTGATGCTTAAAGGGGCTTGCTCGCCGGAGCGGCACAGATCGTCGATGGCTTTGAGCCCGCCTATGATTTTTGGTGTTATTGTAATCACGCAGTAGTTCACTAAATGATGTTTGAGAAAGGTGCCGATGATCTTCGATCCCCCCTCGACCATGAGGGTGCGGATACCGATTTGGCGCAGTTTCGTCAGGGTTTCTTTCAAGTCGACGCAGCCGTCCTCGCTTGCTCCCACCACGAGAATTTTCGCGCCGGCCGAGAGCAGCGCCTCGCGCTTGGCCGGGTCCGATTCGCCGGTGGTCACGATGACGGGCGGCTTTTTCGACTGCTTCAGAACGCGGCAGTCCGGCGGCGTCCGCAGGTTGCTGTCGAGAATGACCGGCTGCGGATCTTCGCCTTCATAGTAACGGACGTTGAGCTGGGGATCGTCGCTGAGGATGGTGTTGACCCCGACCAGCAGCGCGTCGTGGTGCGCTCTCAGGAAATGGGTGAGCGTCAGCGACTGCCTCGAACTCAGGGCATAGGGAACCTGGCTGTCGACGGCGATGCTGCCGTCGACGCTTTGGGCATAGGTCAGGGTGACGAAAGGGCCGCTTTCCGCCGGGGCATGGGCCAGCGACAGCTGGTCTATCAACGGCTCGATGAATGCGAATTCGCGGTGGAACGGCGTGCTTTCCCGGAATGTCAGCAAATGGGCCAGCTTTTCGGCCTTGGAACGCAGATAGCCGGCATTGTCGTCATGATGGCCGACCTCGATGGGAATGCGCGCCTCGACCTCGATCCCGTATTCGGTGAGTTCGTCGACTTTACGGGGGTTGTTGGTGATGAGCCGGATCGAGCGAACGCCCAAATCCTTGAGCATCAGCGCGGCGACGCCGTAATTCCGTTCGTCAGGCTGATGGCCGAGGCTGATATTGGCCTCCACCGTGTCGAGGCCGCGGTCCTGGAGATTATAGGCTTCCAGCTTTTTGCGGAGGCCTATGCCGCGTCCTTCCTGACGCAGATAAAGCAGTACGCCGCAGCGGGAGCGTCCGAGATATTGAAGGGTGTGTTTGAGCTGATCCCCGCAGTCGCAGCGCCGAGAGCCGAAGACGTCGCCGGTCAGGCATTCCGAATGGACCCGGACGGGGACGCCGCTCTCACCGTTTACGTCCGATTTCACCAAGGCAAGGTGGTCCTTGCCGTGCTCGGTGTAAAGATAAAGGGTGAATTCGCCGTAGCCGGTCGGAATTCGAGTCTTGACGAGGTTCTTCACTACAGGTTTTTTGGGGTTTCGCGGTAAAAAAGGCAAACAGTATAAACACCAATATTGCCGAGTCGATACCGAATAAGTTGTGTGTGCCGGGTTCGGTCGTTCTGTCCGGAAAATGCCGCTGCACCGACGGAGCCCGGCTTGTGCCGAACAAGCCGAGACCGCCCCGCCGGCCACGCCACAGCCGGACCGGGAACGCAAACGCCAGTATATCGTTATTTCTTCCCATAATCCGGGATTAGGCCGACGGCATCGATTCCCGCAATCGCGCAACTTTCGTCGAGATCGGACAAGTCGCCGCTGATTCCGACCGCGCCAACGATCCGATTGTCCGCCGAGCGGATCAGCACACCGCCTGGCACCGG
This sequence comes from Methylocaldum sp. 14B, assembly GCF_002005105.1. Classification (GTDB taxonomy): domain Bacteria; phylum Pseudomonadota; class Gammaproteobacteria; order Methylococcales; family Methylococcaceae; genus Methylocaldum. The sequence continues at coordinate 45,351 of NZ_MSCV01000020.1, forward strand.
CATGAGCCGGCCATCCGCCACTTCGGTCAAGGCCGTCATGAAATGGGGACGTTCTTTCGCCATTTTACCCAATTCGCGCGAGGATACGCCCATCCCTATGGCTCCCCAGGCTTTGGCCAAGGCGATGGAACCTCGCATGAAAGATGCGCCGTCCTGCCGCTGCATCGTCTTCAAGTGACCGCCTTCGTCCAAAACGGCCACTGCCAGCGGTGCCAATCCTAAGTCCCGCGCTTTTCTGAATGCGCCGTCGATAATGGCATTGGCGATATCGAGTGTCAGAGTGCTCATGGGTTTTCCTTGTTGTATCAAATAAACGCCGGATCTTGGTAATGCCGAGGAGCGGTTGCCGTTCCGCGTCGCCCTCGTCAGAACAATTTTATCCGTCTTTTCCGACATGTCATTCCGCGCGGGATATGTTCGCTTCCTTCGACTCCCATGAAATGGCATCAGTCGTCCCGTCGCAGAATTCGGGCAAGTACGAAATCTGACCTGCTTGCTTAAGCCGCGGGTCCCCCCGGCATCATTCCGCAGGGTTTCAATACTGCCTGCCAGGCGCGGGTGTGGCGTTGCAGTGCGGCGTTGAAGCGATGCCACAGGCCTTGCTCGGTTGCCGGGTCGAGCGTCGCGGCGTAATAGCTGTCGAATGCTGGCGGGATTTCGGCCCTTTGGCTTTCTTTCAAATGCCTCACGCTTTCGATCAATGGCGATGCGGTTTGATGAAGCCGGCTGATGTAGGATTGCACTTCGCCGGCGTAAAACTTGACGAATACATTGAACAGATACTCGGCCCGCCGGGTTTTTTTGCCCATGGGACACATTCGCCCGGTCGATGCGGTTTGTTCCAGAAGCAGCCCGACCCGGTCCAGATAAAACCCGCTAAGGCTCAGGGCGCGTACGATTTTGCCGCCGGTCTTATCGGTTTGAAGTTCGAAATAGTGCTGTTCGAATTCGCTTGGAGGTATCGAAGGCGCTTCCTCGAGTTTCGCGCCCAGCGAAGCGAGATACCGAATCGGCCTTTCGAAGCGGGCCACGGAAATCTTTTCGCTCCGCAGAAGCGGGGCGGTTGCCGTATCCATGAAGACGCGGAATTCCTTGGCCGCGAAGGTCGCGTTCCAGAATGCCTTGGGTAAATTGTCGGCTTTCGCTTGCCGGAGGGACTCTATCTTGCGGCCGAATTCCGGGTCTTCGCCCGGTCCTCCAAGTCTCGCTTCGCACTCGGAGAGTTTCCGAAACAGATTCAGCTCGTAAAGGAAGCGGCCGCTTTCCCGCTGTACTCGTCCGAGAGAGCTGTTCCGCGCGCTGATTTCGCCGACCAGCCCGCATCGGGTCATTTCGAGATAAGTGATGACGCCGATTCGGATATCATCGATCGGGAGCACGATGTCCCGTAGCCGCGGATAAGGCGGCACGGCGGGCGGTGCAATAGCTTCGTCGATGTCGACCTCGGTCACGTTCGCGAGGCGGTCGAGGTAATTCTCGAACATGGCTTCCGGCGAATCGCCGGAGCAGCCGGGCAATCCCAGTGCGAGAACGATGACGAAAAAACCGATGAAAGATGCTCTAAGACTACGCGCGGGGTTCGATTTCACGGCGCCCGAGCCGACGATGATCTCCATATAAATAAGGCATCAAAGTAGTGAAACAAGTTCTCCTGAAATCGGGGGCGTGGCTCAATCGCCGGAGCGTGCGCTTTATCATGATGCTGGCGGTCTTGACCTTCATTTTCGCCAAGATAGACCGCTCCGCGCTGATAACTCAACTCAGCCGCTGCGATCCCGCCATGGGTGTCGCGATCGTCGGAATCTTCCTGCTCTCGATAGCCGTGTTTGCGCTGCGCTGGTGGTATATCAGCCGTGCCTTGGGAATCTGTGCGCCTTTCAAGGACTTCATCCGTGTCCTCTGGATCAGCCAAAGCGTCAGCGAGTGCGGACCGCCGCTGGTGGTCGGCGAACTCGCGCGGTTTCAATTGATGCGGGGCAGCGCCGAAACCTGGCAGCTCATTATCGGCCAGGTCATAGACCGGTTCTCCGGCAAGATCGTCCTGCTGCTCATGGTGCTTGGATTGACGCCGGTTTACCTTGGGTTGTACAGCGAATTTCCCGGATTTCAGATCGGCTTGTTCGCCCTGATCCTGATCGCTGCGGTGAGCGTCGCCGTGCTCGTCTTCCGAAGATTCTGGCCGATGGCGCGGCTGCATGCCGGCGTCGTGCTCGCCATTTGCAATCCGCTGCGCTCGCCTCGACACTACGGGTTGTCCGTGCTGATCCAGCTACTGCTGGCCGCGAATTTCGCCTTGGCGGCCGTCGGGCTCGGCATTTCCGGCGACGCTCTGACTGTGCTCATGCTCGGGCCGCTGTTATTGCTGGGCGTCAGTTCGCTGCCGGGGCTGGTTTCCGACTGGGGCAAGCGGGAGGCGGCCGCGGTGTTCTTGCTCGCTCCCGCCGGATTGACGCCCGAGCAAAGCCTCGCCGTATCCCTGATCTTCGGTGCCCTGCATCTATTGACGGCCTTGCCGGGAGCACTCTTGCTTCTGCTGGTGCGGCGTCGAGCAACGGTTTCCGTTACCGAGTAAATAGCGCGCTCAAGTTCGGGAAGCATGGTTTCCCGAAGACTACCGATTAGGAACCGATCCATGACCGCGAGACGGCGTAGCATTCACATCGGAAGTTTGCGGCAAGAGAAATGTCCCAACGCTCCGGTCGGGAAGTTTTCCCGTTGCTTGCTGATGAAAAGCCTGTGATATCCTGCGGCCAATACAATCCTGGACATCGGTCCGACCCAAGGTGTTTCTTCGCCGAAGTGCGCAATTCGTTTTCGCCGTCTGCCTGATGGCCGTCGCTCCGTCCTTGGCCTTGGCGGCGCCATCTCAGCCCACTAACGGGCCAGGGGCGAGTTCGTCCGAGCCGTCGGCATCGCTGGACGCGGCGGAAGCGAAGCTTCAGACGCTTTCCGAGCTCGACCAGCGATTGAACGGCATCTTGTCCGACGCTGTTTCCGCATTGAAGCAAGGGATCGAAAATGGCCCTCCTTTCCTTCTCGAAGAGCGCCGCGATCGGCTCGATAGGCTGGAAAAACTGATCCGCGATCCTGCCGCGTCCGCGGCTGAGAAATATCGGCGCGTTCAGGAAGCCTACCGGGTCGAGCTCGACTATGCGAGGAGCGTCGAAGCTTACCGGGCTGTGCTCCGGACGGGGAACGACGAACGCCTGGTGGATTTCCTAAGCATCGGTCGCCTGGCGCTCTACTACCAGACCCTGGATGGGCACGAATCGGGCATCTGGCGCAACGACCTGCGGCGCTGGCAGCGACTGTCCGGCGAGGAGAACGAAGCCATCGCCCGCGGGCTACGCACGGCGCGCAAGCTGGAACCCCCGCACCTGATGGTGCTGCCGCTGCCGGGGCCCAAGTCACCGTGAGGCCGCTTTGCGTGCTCCGCGTCCTGGGAATTGCGGCCGCCTGTGCGGTGTTCGGGGTTTTTCTTCCGTCCGCCCTGGCCGCACTCGAGGCGAAAGCCGAACAGCCGGCCCCGCCGTCGGAAGTGGAGGCTGAACTGACGACGGTGCTGGCGGCCAAGGAGGAATTGTTCTTAAGCATCCGCGAGAGCGCCGCGAATCTCAAGCCCTATTATGTGCAGCAGGTTCTGGCGGGCGATCCTTCGCACCAACGGGAACTGATCGACCGGCTCGCCGATAGCCGCCATATGCCGAACGCCCACGAACTGACGCAGCTGTTCGCCAGCTTGCAGAACCAGCTCGACGCCCTGGGCAGCATCGCAAGCTTCCGGGCTCCGGTTTACGCACCGAGCGGGCAGGCAGCCGAGAAAGAAGTGCTTCGTCTGGGAGGATTCAGCTTCCTCTCCGAAGGACGTTACCTGGTTTATTCACCCGAGGTCGACCGCTTGATCGAACTGCCCAGGCAGCCGGCCCCGAACCTCCTCGATTTGGCTCGGGAGTATGCCCGCGTGGAGGCGCCGTCGCTGGCGCCGGTGGCCATCGATCCCTCGGCTGGGCAAACCTTGCAGTTGTTGGTGCAGGTTCCGACTCTGCGCGAACGCATAGCCCAGGGAGGCGTCGTCGGCTACCTGATCCTGGTGCTTGCGGGCGTTGCCTATGCACTTGCCGCCTACCGCTTCGTCGAGCTGACGCGGATCGGGCAGCGTATCCGAAACCAGCTACAGTCGTCGCGACCCCGGCTCGACAACCCTCTGGGTCGGGTGCTCGCGCGGCTCGAACAAGCGAACACGAACGAGGAGGAGGTCCTGTACCTGACCGTGGAAGAGGCATTGACCGGCGAACAGGCACACTTGGAGCGGGCTCTGCCTTTCCTGAAATTGGTGGCCGCCATTGCGCCGATGCTGGGCTTGCTCGGCACGGTGACCGGCATGATCAAGACCTTCCAGGCGATCGCCCTGCATGGCTCGGGCGACCCGAAATTGATGTCGGGCGGGATTTCGGAGGCCTTGGTCACTACCGTGGAGGGGCTGGTTACCGCCATTCCGATCCTGCTGTTGCACAGCCTGCTGCTGGGGAAGAGCCAGACCCTCGCCGCCTTGCTCGATGCGCATGCCTCGGCTGCGCTCGCGGCTCGCCTCGAACGGCGGAATGCCCCGGCGGATGGGGACATTCCGCCGAAGAACAGGGTCTAATTCGCCCACGAAGAGGAGGCACGATGGGCAGCCGGGTGTTCGAAACTTTCTTGAGCTTTCTTCATAAATCCGAGCAGCACGTCGAAGATCTGATGGATTTGGGCGGCCCGGTGATGTGGCCGTTGCTGGCCGTCTCCCTGCTGCTGTGGACCTTGGTCTTGGAGCGCTACTGGTTCTTTCTCCGCACATTGCCCAGGTTCTTGGAGCGACGTGTGCCGCTTGTGCGTTCCCCCGCCGCGGTGATCGAGATGAAAATTGCCCTGCGCCGCCATCTGCGCCTGATCAAGACCCTTTCCGGCATTCTGCCGATGTTGGGCCTCTTGGGCACGGTGACCGGCATCATCGAAACCTTCGACCTGATCCGCGTATTCGGCAGTGCGGAAACGCGCATCGTCGCGCGAGGCGTCTCCCAGGCGCTGATCACGACGCTGGCGGGCCTGGTGATGGGACTTTTCGGCGTAGGGGTCGGCTACAACCTCAACCGCCGCGCTAGGGCCTTCGAGCGCCGCTATGCCGACCGTTTGCGGCAGCCATGAGAAAACGCAGCCTGTTCACGCGCCGCACCGACGGCGGCGACGAAAGCGCCGATGCGATCAACCTGACGCCGCTCATCGATATGGTGTTCATCCTGCTGATCTTTTTTCTGGTGACGACCTCCTTTATCCGCGAGTCGGCGGTGGCGGTTCAGCGTCCCAAGGCCGCAACGGCGGTGCCGCAGCAGAATGCGGCGGTGATCATCACCATCACCGCCGACGAACAAATCTGGCTGCACGATGCTTCCATCGACATACGCCTGTTGCGCGCCCGGCTCGAACAACTGGGCCTCGCCAATCCGGCCCAAGCCGCCATCATTCTGGCAGACGCCCATACCAGCACCGGCTTGCTGGTCAAAGTGATGGATCAGCTGCGCCTCGCCGGTTTCGTCAACATTTCGGTCGCGGCCAGTACGGCTCCAGACACGCCATGAAAACCTCCCTTGCCGGGATCTCGAGCCGCTCGAGATGGGTCCTGGCCGGAGCCTTCGCCGCGGCGGCGGTCATTAATCTGGCCTTGCTGTTATTGATAGGCGCCCTGATCAGTCACCGTGAGACCAGGCTGATATCGACGCCCAATCCGCAGCCGGTCGATTTCATTCGCATCATTCCGAAGACCGAGGAGTCGAAACCGGTTCCGCCGCCCGCGCCCAAGCCGATGACCGAGGTCGCGCCGGAGTCCCGGCCGTCGACCGGGCGCCCGCCATCCGGTCCCGCCAAGCCTTCCGGCAAAGCGCCGGCGCGCGGGTCCGGCCGTACCGGCGCCCCCAAGCCTCGGAAAGCGCCGGCCCCTGCGCCGGGCGTACCGGCCCCTCGGCTGGATATTCCCGAACAGGGCACGGGCGCCCCGCTTAGCCCTGTGTCGGGCTCCGACTCACGCCTTACGGCACCCCCTGGGCAATGGAATCCGGAAAAGAAGCCGACCGGAGAGGGGAATGGCTCGACCGGCGAAGGTGGTTCCGGCGCCGGGGATCTGGTCGTACTCTCCCGTGTATTGCCGGAATATCCGCCCCGAGCCCGCGCGCAAAAAATCGAGGGTTGGGTGCGGATCGAGATCGACGTCAGCCCTTCGGGTACGGTGAGCGCGGCGAGGGTGGTGGCGGCCAGCCCCGAGCGGGTATTCGACGAGGCCGCGCTCAAGGCGATCCGGCGGTGGCGCTTCAAGCCCGCCTTCAGCGAAGGCCGCGCCGTGGCCCAGCGCGCCACGCTCACGATGAAATTCAGGCTCGAGGAGCGCTGAAGGGCGATATCCCGAATGTAGGCGGTTTCACCTGCTCGTGCGATAGCTTGGATTCTCGACGCGAGTCGAACACGCGCCGGCCGATCAGCGGCGACGCGGGTACCGAAAAGAGTCCCTTACCGGATGTAGGGGGTACGGCATGTTATTGTTAATGAATAAGAAGGCTCTTATACTCGAATCCGGCATCCGATTTGAAGAACAAACGCGGATCGCTGAATCAAAATCTCTAGGGAGTCCGATGTTCCCGCCAGAAGCCAACGGAGGCAAACGATGAAAACACGCATCACAATAACAACATTCACCGCACTGTTTTTGTCCTTGGGAGCGACCGCGGCATTCGCCGAAAAAATCAAAATGCCGAAAACCAAGGTCAGCATGGAAAAATGCCTGGAGGCGGCGCTGGCCAAGAAAGACGGAGAGGTCGTCAAGCTCGAGTTCAAGAAGGAGCGTGGCGCCCCTACCTATGAATTCGAGATCGCCGGCACGGACGGCAAGGACTGGGAATACGAATGCGACGCCAACACGGGAAAAATTACCGAGGAGGAACAGGAAGTCGATAGCGCCGACGATCCGCTGTTCAAGGCCAAGATGAAGATCAGCGAAGAGGAAGCCAAGAAGATCGCCCTCGAAAAGCATCCGGGCGAGATCGTCGAGACCGAATACGAGATCGAGTCCAACGGCGATGCGTCCTATGAATTCGACATCAAGACCGCCGATGGCAAGGAGGTCAAGATGGAAGTCGACGCCGCGACCGGCAAGATCGTCGAGGACGACGAAGAAGAGATTTACCAGATCGGCAAAGAGTGACACTTTCCGATCCGACCCATCCACGAACGGGCTCCGCGGAGCCCGTTTTTTTGCCCTCAGTACATCGAAAGCTTGAACCGGTTCCGCTTCAGGACCGGCTGCGAAGTGATTTGTCGATGGCCGAACAGGTAGCGTTCGGCGGGACGAATCGCGCGCAGGCGGATCGACTCCGCCAAGGGCGGATAGGCAATGGAAGCGGACCGATCCCAGGCCGGCCACTGTGAAAACAATTCGCGCCAGACTTCCGGCTGCCGGCGGCGCAGCATATGGATCGGATCGAAGCCGTACCAGGTGGCCGGCGGCTCGATCAAGCGGATGCCGTATACCCTCGCGAGCTGCCGCATTTCTTCCTGGCAGCGGTTCACACGATCGAACAGCACCGGCCACGCGATTCGGTGCGCCGGGAAGAAAGTCCTGCGCAACAATTCGAACTTCCAGGGATTAAGCCGTTCGACGCTTTCCAGCGGCAAGGCCATCAAGGCGATTTCGGCGCGTTGCTCGGCCAGCCGGTTCAGGCAGGCTTCGACCCAGGCGAGCAGCTGCGGAACGGTGACGCCGTAAACCAGATCGTTGCCGATATCGGTCACGGCCGCGAGCGGTGGAAGACTGTCCGAACCGTGTTTCCGCAGAGCGGTCCACAGCCCGCACCGGACGATGCCGGGAAGCGTTCGGCCCAGCATCCGGCTCCAGAGCCCGTAAGATCGGCCATGCCCGAACGCCGCCAGCACGTCCAAAGGCTCCCGCAATCCCGCTCGCAGACCGTTCACGACCAAGGGAAAGGCCCGTGCGAGATTGCTCGCTCCGATCAGGATCACGGGCCGAGTCGGCTGCTTATCGACTTTGACAGTCATGTTTCTATCGCTGCGGGCACTCGGGCGATTTGGCTTGGGCATCAGTCTGAGCGGATTTGTCACGCGACGTAACACTGGACTGCGTAAAATAACCGGTTACGAATTTGACGGCATCAGCGACTTAAGTCTTTCGAACATCCGCGATGAAAAAAACAGCCTGCCTGAATGTCCTCCTGATATTTCTGATTCTCTCGACGCCCTTATCTGCTTCGGCCAAATCGAGCCGGAACCCAGGATTGGACCGGATTCGCCACATCGTGGTGATTTATCTTGAGAACCACAGCTTCGACAATCTCTACGGACTGTTTCCGGGAGCGGACGGATTGGCGAATGCGCCGGAGGAAACGATGCGGCAGACCGATCGTCAAGGCGGGGTCTACGCCACCCTGCCCAGGGTAATGAATACCGAAAAGAAGCCGCCTGTGCCCGACGAGCGCTTTCCTTCGGATTTGCCGAACCGTCCGTTCGAGATCAGCCAGTATGTTGCGATCGATCAAAAAATCGGCGATCCGCTACATCGATTTTATCAACACCAGGCCCAAATCAACGGCGGGCGCATGGATCGTTTCGCGGCCGTGTCGGATGCCGGCGGCCTGGCCATGGGGTATTACGACGGCCGCAAGCTTCCGTTGTGGGAGTACGCAGAAAAATACACGCTGGCGGATCGTTTCTTTCAGGCCGCTTTCGGCGGGTCGCTCTTGAATCATTTTTGGCTGGTCTGCGCCTGTACGCCGCATCACGACGACCCGCCGGCCGAATCGACCGTCGTCTTGAACGAGAAAGGCGAGTTGATCAAGGACGGCGTGTTTACGCCCGACGGCTATGCCGTGAACACCATTCAGACGATGCAGACGCCTCACAGTCCGAAGATCACCGATCCGCGCCGGCTTTTGCCGCCGCAAACTTTTCCCACGATCGGCGATCGCCTGTCGGAGAAAAAGATTTCATGGGCGTGGTATTCCGGCGGCTGGAATGACGCGATCGCAGGGAAAGCCGACGAAAGTTTTCAGTACCATCATCAGCCATTCGCGTATTTCGACCGCTACGCCCAGGGAACCCGCGAAAGGGCCAGGCATCTCAAGGACGAAACGGATTTATTGAAGGCCATCGAAAAAGGAAATTTGCCGGCGGTTTCCTTTTATAAGCCCATCGGAGCCCATAGCGAGCATCCCGGCTATGCCGATCTTCTGGCCGGGGAGATGCAGGCGGTGGCGGTGATCCGCAAGATCGAACAAAGCCGGCTCTGGCGGAACAGCGTGATCATCGTCACTTACGACGAATACGGCGGGTTTTGGGATCATGTCCCGCCACCTCCGGGTGACCGCTGGGGACCGGGCAACCGCGTGCCGACCATTGTCATTTCCCCGTTCGCCAAGCGCGGGTATGTCGATCACACCTTCTATGACGGCACATCGATCCTGAAATTCATCGAAACCCGGTTCGATCTGAAACCGCTGGGCGAGCGTGACGCCAAAGCCAACGACTTGCTGAATGCGCTGGATTTGTGATCGCTTAAAGTTCTATCGGCGCCGCGCCGGTGTATAGGCCGAAATAAGCTCTTGTAGATCGGCAATCCATTGCCGACACATCCGTTGCGTCGGGAAAGGATTCCCGACCTACTTGGCGACACAGATTTGTAGGTCGGCAATCCTTTGCCGACGATTCGTCGTGTCGGGAAAGGTCGCGACTAAAGCGACGTTTGCGTTGCGATTGGGAAGGGATTCCTGTTAGGCAAAGGCTAACAGGATCGAGAATGGGCTTTATTTTCGCTGCGCTAGTTCGTCCAAGCGCATTTTGGAATCCCGAACCGGTCGCAAGGCTTCCATCAGGATCTCGGCGCTGGCTTGCAGCGCCGCTTCCCGCTCCCCCAAGGCACCAATCTCGATTCTAAGCTGTTCGATCAGCCGGTCCTTTTCGTCCGCGTAGGGTTTCCCGAAGCGGATTCGAAACCATTCTCGGGCTTTCTCGAGCAAGCGCTCGAAATCCGCCTCGGTGAAAGCCTCCTCGGAAATCCAGCGTTCCATCTCGACCAGAGGATCGATCAGTTTGCATCCGAACTGCCGCTCGTAGCTCGATCTGAGGAATTCCGCGAGTTGGCGGGTCTTTTCGTCCGACCCGCGAGCGTTCGCCAGCAACTGAACGATCGTGCTGTCGGGACTTTTGATAGGCCGTTCGTAGCGTCGCTCGTAAATGGCTTCCAGCGTCGTGCAAATCTCTTTTAAATCGATTTCCGGAAATCCCTTGACTTCGAGATCCCGATAAAGCATTTGAATCGTATCGAACGGAAAAGCGCTGAACCGTTTGAGATAGGTTTCGATCTGGGATTCTATGGACTCGCGCGTCGGCGTTGGGACGAATGGCGCGCGCTCGGCCGCAGGCGCATCGTTCTCCGTGCTTGGCGGTCGATCCGGGTTGCCGTCAGCGTCCGTGACCGGCGGTTCCGGTGCCTGCCGGGACAGATCGGTTTCCACCTTGTCCCAGTAGCGGCTGAAGTTCGATGCATCCCCTGTGGCCGGCAGCCGCTCCCGAATGACTTCGGCAATCTGTTTGATGGCCCAGCTCGCCGGAGAACTCGGGTGGGTCTGCGTCACCGGCGTCTGCAAGCTCACGGCATCCAGCAGAGCCTCATCGAGCGGCACATAGCCGAGATAATCGACGTCCAAGCCCAGGTAGTTCTTGATCGCGCCCCGAAAGCGGTTGAACACCTCCAGGCTGCTGGCGCGGTCTTTGGTCATGTTGACCAGCACGTGAAAATCGATCTCGGCCTCGCGGTTTTTCAGGATCTTGATCAGCGAGAAGGCGTCGGTCAGCGACGTGGGCTCCGGCGTGATGACCAGAATCGCCGTGCCCGCCGCCAGCAAGAAATCCTGCACGTTGTTTTCCACGCCGGCCGGCGTATCGATCAGGATGTAGTCGTAGCTCGAATCCAGATCGGCCAGGCCGAGAATCAGCCGGTGCCTTTGCTCCGGTTCGAGATTGGCGCACTCCGCGATGCCGGATGCGGCGGGAACGATGTGGAAATTCTCGCGGTAGCGGAGTATGACGTCGTCCAGACGCTTTCGCCCCTTCAGGCAGTCGGCGAGAGTGGCTTCGGGATGTACGCCCAGCAGCACATTGACGTTGGCGAGACCGGTATCGGCGTCGAACAGACAGGTCTTTTCCGCGTGCTCCGACAGCGCGCAGGCCAGATTGACGGCCAGATTGCTTTTGCCGACGCCGCCTTTACCGCTGGTGATGGCGATGACACGAGCCATGAGTGAGGGGGCCTTTTGGGGTTTTCGATCTTAAAAGTGTAGCCGTGGATGAATGCCGGTGTGACGCTTTCAAATCGGTTTTCGAAACGAGTTCTATGCAAGGTGGAGCGGCGGTAGTAACCTAGTTCCGCTCCGATGGAGCCTTTTGGCGTGCTTCGGTTTGCCGCGACCCGGTCGATGACCGGAACGGATATTTTCATGGACGTTACAGGGAGTGTGACATGGCCTCTCGGTCGCTGTTTTTGCCAAGAAGGGTTTTTTTGCGATCTTTTTCCGTTCCCGGTTTTTTCGGAGGAGCGGGGCGATGAGCGGTCACGGCGCTTTCGCGTCGAACTGCTTTCGAGCGAGGCTTGCGCGCTTTGGCACCGGACAAGGGGGTATCGTCGAGGACCGCCGGGCATGCGGTCGCTCGCGCGGAAGTTCCGCCGCGGCGTTTCTACCGGAATTGGCTTGCAGGGAGGGTGAACCTAGCCGAAACATGTGTCTCCGCTTAAATCGATCGCCATCACTTTTTACGAGGTAGCAAGGCGATGGCAATCGAATTCATGAGTGAACAACAAGCTGTCGATACCGGATCCGGACCCGCGCGGCTGGACGGGGATGCCATCCTGGACTTGCGCATCCGCAACGCGCGGATCGAAAGCCTTGCGCTTCACATCTTCGAGCAGTCCCGGCTGCTCTCAGCATTTCTCGAAGGACGGGCATGTTTCGACGTGCCCGACACGCTGGCGCGCATCTGCGGGACCGGTCCCGTAGCCTATCAAATGAGCGCCGTGCAAGGCCTCGAATCGGCTTTGGACTGCCGTCCGACAGCCTGGATTCAGGCGATGCGGCGGGTGATGTGCTGCGGCGAGTGGATCGCGAGCCATTCGCTGCACATTCATTTGCTCGCCGCACCGGATTTCCTTGGGTTTTCGAGCCTCGCGGAAATGTCTCGGGATTTTCCGGACGAAGTGCGTCGCGGACTGCGTCTGCATAATCTGGGTTGCGAGTTGATCCGCCTGTTTCACGCCTCGTCTTCCCGCGCGGCGGGAGTCCGCATCGGCGGATTTCACCATGCGCCGTCCAAGGCCCAGGTCAGGCAATCGGTCGAGCGGCTGCGCGCGGCCTTGCCGGAAGCGGAGTCCTTGGTGGCTTGGACGGGCGGCATCGATCTGCCTTCCAGCGAACAATCGTTCATCAACGTGGCCCTGCGGCATCCGGACGCGTACCCGATGTGTGGCGGCACCATCGTTTCCAGTACCGGCTTGGACATAGCCGTCGAGAGTTTCGAAAGGTATTTCCAAGTGCACCGGGATCCGCATTCCAAGACCGATTATTCATTGATCGAGGGAAGGCCTTATCTCGCGGGGCCCTTGGCGCGGCTGAACCTGAACCGGGACCTGTTGCCCGGTCCGGTGGCCGAGGCTCTGCGCAAAGCCGGCATCGCTTTTCCCAGCCGAAATATTTTCCACAGTATCGTGGCGCGAGCGGTGGAGGTGTATTTCGCCATAACCGATGCCATTCGCCTGCTGGACGGCTATGAGCCGCAGGCATCGTACGTCGAGGCTCGAACTCGTGCCGGGACCGGATTCGCCTGTACCGAAGCTCCGCAGGGCATTCTCTGGCACTGCTACGAAGTCGATGCCCAGGGTCGCGTGATGCGCGCACGGATCGTTTCTCCGGCCATGCATAACCAGGCGTGTATCGAGGAGGATCTTTTCGGAGCGCTGCAATCGTTCGGCCCGGAAAGAACCGATGAGGAATTGCGGCAGTACGGAGAGCGGGTGATCCGCAATTACGATCCGTGCATCGCCTGTTCGAGCGATTTTCTCGATCTGAATGTAGTACGATCTTGAGCCTGTTCGTTTTCGGAGCCGCTTTCCCATGCCCAACCATGTACAGCTCGTCGCGCGGCGGAGCTTTTTCCTGCTCCTGTTCCTCATCCTGACCGGTTGTTCTTCCGCTTATTACAGGGCGGCGGAGTCGCTGGGCTTTCACAAGCGCGACATTCTCGTTCACCGCGTAGAAAAGGCCCGCGACAGCCAGGAAGAGGCCAAGACACAGTTCAAGAACGCGCTGGATCGGTTTACCGCGCTCACCGGCTTCAAGGGCGGCAGCCTGGAAGAGAAGTACCGGGAGCTCGACGCCGAATACGAGCGCAGCCGGGCCAAGGCGGACGAGGTTCGGAAACGGATCGACGACATCGAGGACGTTTCGGAAGCCTTGTTCGACGAATGGGAAAATGAACTCTCCCAATACCAGAACCCGTCGCTCAAGCGCAGCAGCCAGCAAAAGCTCACGGGGACGCGCCGGCGCTACGATCAGCTCATCGCCGCCATGAAACGCGCCGAATCCAAAATGGAGCCGGTATTGCTGACGTTCCGCGATCAGGTTCTATTCCTGAAGCACAACCTCAATGCCCAAGCCATCGCCTCCCTGCGGGGCGAACTCGACAGCCTCCAAACCGATATTTCGGCGCTTATAAGGTCCATGGAAGTGTCGATCCGGGAGGCGGACGAGTTCATCAAGTCGGTCGGCGGTCCCGCCTGACAAGACATTGAGTCTGTCCAGTGGGCCGTTCGCCCTGAGTTCGTCGAAGGGCCTGTCCTGAGCGTGTCGAAGGGTTCGAGGGCCTGCTGGTACAGGCTCTTTGCTATGTCTTCGAAGGAATCCGCGTGCGCCCGGCAGCAAAACCGGTTATTCCCTAATGAACAGCCGTCCTCGGGGTGCGATAGATCTATGGTGAAAGTCGGAGAGTTTCATGGAGTGTCTTCCCATCGATAACTTGACCCAAACCGACTCTTGACTGGTATAGGATGCTGCCGACGATAGGAGGCGCATCGGTCGCGATCGATGGGTTCATGCCGGACAATCCCTGTCCGGCACCCTATGGGCGGCCTCGCCACGCTACGCTGTCCCGCTTCGCTCGCGAGTCCGGGGCAGTTCAGATCGATGCGCTTCACTTTGTTCAGCACATCCTATGCCCTGAAACTCGCAGGTTTGGATAATCTCAGCTAGTGTAGGGCGCATTAGCTTTAGCGTAATGCGCCGAATGGAAGGTTCCCATGCGGCGGCGGGTTGTCGGGGCACTACCCGGATGACCGTTTGCGATTGGGATACGCTATTCCGCCCTACATAGGTTATATGGGCTGCTTTTACTTAAGAAACCTCCACCAGCGGAAGTTCGACCCGGATGCGGGCGCCCTGTTCGTCCTGCCGCGGTTCGATGCTTTCGACTTTTCCCTGGTGATTGGCCACGCACTCGCTCACGATCGCCAGCCCCAAGCCGGCACCCTCGGTGTCGGTCATGTGGGCCGCCTTGCCTCGAAAAAACGGCTCGAATATCCGCGTACGCTCCGTGGTGTCTATTCCGGGACCGTCATCTTCGACCTCCAGTTGCATACCGGTTCCCAAGTCACGAAGAATGATCCGGATCTTGCCCCCTTCCGGAGAAAACTTGATGGCGTTGGAGAGCAGATTGTCGACAATCGTCCGCACCTGGTCGGGAACACCGAGGAATTCGACCGGCTGGATCAACTCCTTGATGGTGAGGGACTTCGCATTTAGGGAGTCCCGATAATCTTCGATCACCGATGCCAGCAACGTCTTCATGTTCACCGCGTCCTTCGGTTGCGGCGATGGATTGTCCTTGACCTGGCCATAGTGGAGCGACTCATCGAACAGGTTTTGCAGTTTCTGAACGTCCTGGCTCAGCCGCGCCAACAGGTCGCGTTGCTTCGGATTCAACGCCTCGGCCATAAGCAGGCCGGTGCTTTCGAAAATGCCGGAAAGCGGCGTTTCGAATTCGTTCGAGACTTTGCTCATGAACTGTTGCTTCGACTCTTCCCGGCCCAGCAAACGGGTGCGCAGCCAGTCGAGCCGATCACCGAGAAGCCGAAGGTTTTTCGGTCCGGTAACCCGGATGGGTTTGCCGAAGTCTCCCGCTCCCAGTCTTCGGATGGATTCGTCCAGTTGCCGGACCGATCGGGTAAACACGGCCAGCAGACCCGAGCCGAAGCCAACGCAAATGAGCAACAGAATGCCCAGAATGGCCCCCTTGACCAGAAGGTCCTGCCGAACCGCTCGATCAATTCGGCTCAAACCGTCCTGCCAGAACCCGTCCACGGCATCCTCCAGCCCGTAAAAGGTTTCGTCTATCGACAACCTGGCTTTAGCCTCGGCCCCAAAGTCGGCGATTCGGTCATAAAACCGTTTTTTCTTTTCCGATAGCTCGTTGACGAGAGGCGTCAATTTATCGTCGTCTTCGGCCCTGAAGAGTTTGCCCAATGCCTGCTCGACCGATGCATGAATGTCTTGCAGCGCAGCAGGCAGGGGCGTAACGCGATCGGCAAGCCCGCCGAACCCGCCGTGGCTTTGCACGAGCACGAGCCCGAGAGCGCTAAGGCCGAGGAGCGCCGCGAGCACGAGACGCCATCTGGTCCGCACGGGTTTTCCGGATTTGTGTACCTTGCGCACTTCTCCGGGCACCGAAACCCGATCCTTCCAATAATCCTGATCTTGCACCACCATAGGACACTCCTTGAGCAGTAAGTCCTGAGAGAGTTCAGTGACGGAAAATTGACACTAAACGGGTGTAAAGGTCAACCTGTCGTACCGAGTGCCCGTGACACGGGCACTTCGAACGGAAAACTTCAGGGCCGTTTTTGTCTCGGCGGCGAAATACTGTCGATATTCGGCTTGCCGGCGAACTGCAAGACACAGTCAGACCTTTGTTGTTTGCTTCTTGAAATGAAAGAAGCCAAATTCAAAAAAGTAAACGCCTGACCCTAGAGCATTTTCCGATTCGGTATCAGGGAGCCCGATATGTAGGTCGGCAATCCCTTCCCAATCGCAAACGGTCGCTTTAGTCGCGACCCTTCCAATCGCAAACGGGAACTTTGGGAGCACCAAAGTCCCCCTTCCAATCGCAAACGGGCGTCCTGGGAGTGCCAGGACGCCCCTTCCCACAAAGTCCTTTGCCGAGCCGATAAGTCGGCAAGGGATTGCCGACCTACGTTCTTCCCGCCCGACACGAATCCGTACACCGGGATGAAAAATACTCTAAAGAGCCAATGGCAACCGGCACGGTGTAAGTCCGACCAAATGGGACATCACCACCCAAACCTTCCCCGCAGGCGCATAAACCGACGCAAGGCCATTGCCTCGCGCCGGGAAGCGGACGGGTTCATCAAAACCGTCAATGCGCCGAGGTGACCGATGCGCGGGATCCGGGATCGGCGTATTTCGCCACGCTGGAGCCGACGGTCGCCCGCTTTTTCAGCAAAATTTCGCTCACGTTGGAGCCGATCATCTTAGCCAGTTCTTCCGTGGGAAGGTCGTTGGCATCGTCGCCGAAGGGATTCTCGATTTCTTCCGCGATCAGCTCCAGGCTGCCCAGAACGAAGAACACGAAAGTAGTGAACAGGATCGTCCAGTACCCGAATTCGTGCACGAAGCAGAACGGCATGGTGACGATGTAGACGAAAATGAACTTCTTGATGAAAAGGCTGTAGGAGTACGGGATCGGCGTTTTCTTGATGCGTTCGCAGGCGCCGCAGATGTCCGTCAGCGAGGTGAGTTCGCTGTTGATGTTCAGATAATGCACTCCGGCGAGATCTCCGCCCCGGTGCAGTCGGTCGATTTCCCTGAACAGGCTGTTGGCGATAAGATTCGGCCGGTGCACGCCGGCCGGTCGGCGTTGCAGCGGTTCGGCATCGCGGAGATGCTCGTTCAGCACCGAGGCATAAGCGGCAATATGTTTGGCGATGATGAGTCTGGACGGATGGTTTTGTCGAAGGAATGCGTTGCACTTCAGCGCCAGATTGCGGGACGTATTGACCAAGGTTCCCCACTGCCGCCTGCCTTCCCACCAGCGCTCGTACGCCGTGTTGGTTCGAAAAACCAGCAGCAGCGAGATGACGAAGCCCAGTAGGGAGTGAACCAGATTCGTGCCCTTGAATTCCTCGGGCAGCAGATCGCGATCGATATAGGCTATGGCCGCGGTGAATAAGGCGACCGAACTCATGGCCGGCAACAGCCTTCTGAACGTGTCGCTTTTATGAAATTTGAAAATGAGGCCCCACCACGATTTGGGGTTGTAATTGATCACGCTGAACTCCTAAGCGGCTTTCGATCTCGGGAGTGAATTGCCGAAGTGGATTATTAAATGATGAAAACAGTCAAGACGCTATGGCATCTGCTGCGGGAAATGACCGGCGACGATGCCTATGAAAAGTATCTGGCGCATTGGCGTGTCCACCACGCAGGCGAGGGCGGGGAGCCTTTGAGCCGCAAAGAGTTTTTTGATGCCGAGCTGCATCGGCGATGGAGCGGCGTCAAACGCTGTTGCTGACGCGGCGGCGCATCCCGCCTTCGCAGGCGGGATGCCGAAAGATGCGGTGGCAGTTATATCCGGCTCTTGATCCGTTCGTAGGCGCTTCTTACTTCTTCACCGAGCATTTTGACGCTGGTCCAGACATCTTCCGAGGCGTCTTTGGCTTCGTCGGCGACTCCGGCGAGCTTGCTCTTGAACTCTTCCAGCTTTTCTTCCGTCTTGTTCCACTCTTCCTGAGCCTCGAGTTTCGCCAAGTTGAGCTGCACCCGCAGTTCGTCCCGTTGCTGAAGTAAGCCGTCCCGAAATTTTTCCAATTCTTCTTTAATGTTCATGATGATTTCCTCAATGTTGGTTCGCCTTGACCTCGCACATACAAGGCCTCCTCCGATTTCCTTAGGTTTGACTTAAACGGCGCGGTATTGCGAGGATTCGTCACAGCAAGCTGTACGAACGCATGGTAACAATCTTGAACGGAACTCTTCCAGTCCATCATTGTTCTGCGTCCGATGGAGTCCTGTCGGACTTCCCTCAATAGCTGCAACCCGGATGGACCGCGTCGCAGCCGGTCCGCGGAATCCTTCGGCAAACTCCAGGCCACGGCCCGTCAGGATGGATCTTCATGCGGCCTCGATGCGCCGTTCTCCCCAGGCGTGCTGCTGGAAGACGGCGCGCAGTCTGTCCCAGTCGATGACCAGCTCGCCGCCGGCTGCCTTATGCTGTTGTTCCCAATTGATCAGAAGATCCAAGCAGGCATGATCGATATACGTCAGTTCGTGGAAATTCACGTGCACGTGCGCGTCGGGACGGACCCGCTCCAGGGCCGCCGCGAGCTTCGGCAGACGGATGAAGGTTGCGGCGCCTTTGAGGCGGATCGTGGTCCGGACGCTCCCTTTTTCCTCTTCGACCGCAACCTCCAGATGCGAGAAGCTACACAGCAATCGAGCCAACGCCAGAGCGATTCCGACAGCAATGCCGGTCAGGAGGTCCACCACTACCACGGTACCGAGGGTCGCCGCGTATATGCCGGCTTCCGCCCGGTCGGTGCGCCACAGTGTGCGCATGGCTTTGGGATTCATCAGTTTGACGCCGGTGTAGACCAGCACCGCCGCTAGGCTGGCCACCGGAATCAAGCTCAGGACGCCCGGTAGAAGGGTGATGAACACCAACATCCAGACGCCGTGCAGGATCGTGGATAGCCGGGTTCTCGCACCGGCCAGCACATTGGCGGAACTGCGGACGATCACGCCGGTCATCGGCAATACACCGGCCAGTCCGCACAGGATGTTGCCGACGCCCTGGGCGGCTAGTTCCCGATCGTAGCGGGTACGCGGCGCATGCCGCTGCATAGAGTCCACCGCGGTGGCGGTCAGCAGCGATTCGGCGCTGGCTACGAAGGCCAGAGACAGGCCCGCCAGCCAAATCGCCCGGTAGGAGAGAGCTCGAAGATCGGATCCGCCGGGCCAGCGTAACGCTTCCAGCAGATTGTCGGGGACTGGCACGTACTTGAGGTCCGCCTGCAATATCGCGGCGCAGGAGGTGCCGACCGCGACGCCGAGAAGGGGAGCCGGCAGCAGCTTGAGCTTTTGCGGCGTGAGCCTGTTCCACAAGAACATGGTTACGATGGTGAGCAGCCCGATCAGGGCCGCCGGCCGGTGAACCGTTTCGGAAATTCCTTTCCATACCGCCTGCGGCAAGGTCCACAGATTGATGATGCCGCCGAATTCCTTGCCGGTCCCGGGAGGCATATCGTCCACCATGACATGGAACTGGGAGGCGAAGATCAGAATGCCGATCCCTGCCAGCATGCCCTGGATCAACGACGGCGACACGGCCCGGAACACCTGGCCCAGCCGCAACAGGCCCGCAGCCAGTTGCACCAAGCCGGCGAGCAGCACGATGACGCCCAGGGTTTGGAAGCCGTGTTCCTGAACGAACAAAGCGACCATCACCGCCAAGCCGGCCGCCGGCCCGCTCACCTGAAGCGTGCAGCCGGACAATGCTCCGGTGACGACACCGCCGATGATGGCGGTAATGAGGCCGGCCGAGGCGGCGTGCGCCATAGGCACGCCGGAAGCGATGGCGATACCCATGGAGAGCGGCAGGGCCACCAGAAAAACCACGATAGAGGCGGGGAGGTCCGTTTTCCAGGCGGCGCGAAAAGCGGATAGTCGCAAGGTCTGTGCGTTCATAACACGATTTGCCCTTTGGGCGGTCGGAAGTTCAGGAAGAGCTTCAACGATAGAAAAATGCGAGGACCTAGATTTCCGTTGCAATGAGTGTGCGTTCGTGTACGGATGGCATGGGGCGCTGCTCGGTCAGCCGCAAAAACTGCCCGCTTCCCGCGTCATAGCCGAATACTTCGCCGGTCTCGATCTTGTAGACCCAACCGTGCAGTTTAAGTTTGTTCTGGGCCAACCCGGAGGCCACCACCGGATGGGTGCGCAGATTCTCCATTTGCGCCAGCACGTTCTCCTGAATGGTGATATTGAGCAGGGAAGCGCTCTCCAGGTCTACATACTTATCGTGAACGACGCGGCGGGTGGATTCCGCATAGGAGAGCCATTGGCTCAGGGCCGGAAAGTCGCGGGTCGATGGCCGTTCCAAGAGGCCTTTCATCGCGCCGCAATGAGAATGTCCGCAGATGATGATGTCCTTGACCCCGAGACCGGCCACCGCGAATTCGATGGTGGCGGCTTCGCCGCCCATGACCGCGCCATAGGGAGGCACGATGTTGCCGGCGTTGCGCAGAATGAACAGTTCGCCGGGTTCGGTCTGGGTGAGCAAGTTCGGATTGATGCGCGAGTCGGAACAGGTGATGAACAGCACTTCGGGCTGCTGTCCTTTTGCCAGCCGCTCGAACAGCTCGCGCTGAGAACCGAAAAGGTCGTTCTGAAATCGGTGTAGCCCCTGTAACAGTTTTTGCATCGTTGATTCACGCTGAAATTGACTGACGGGGCATAGCCTATAGATTGAGCTTATTATAATAAAATAGAATGTTTGAAATTCATTTATAGATAAAATCAATTAATCTGTTCTTATGGGGCGCATCAACTATCAGCATCTGTTTTATTTCTGGAATGTAGCTCGCGAGGAAAGCGTAACCCGCGCTTCCGAGAAGCTGCATCTGGCGCAGCCCACCATTAGCAGTCAATTGGCGGTGTTCGAGAAAACCATCGGAGAAAAGCTGTTTTACAAGAATGGCCGCAAACTGGTACTGACGGATACCGGCCGCATCGTGTTCCACTATGCCGATGAAATCTTTTCCCTTGGTCAGGAGCTGGCCAACACGCTCAAAGGCCGGCCGACCGGGCGGGCGCTCCGGCTGGTGGTGGGCGTGGCGGATGCTTTGCCCAAGCTGGTCGCCTGCCGCCTGATCGAGCCGGCCTTCCGCCTGCCGGAGCCGGTGCAGATTCTTTGCTATGAGGATAAGGCGGAACGCCTGTTGGCGGAGATGTCGCTGCAGGGCATCGATTTGGTGCTGTCGGACGTCCCCGTCACGCCGGCGAACGGTGCCAAAGCTTTCAACCACTTGTTGGGAGAGTGCGGAGTCACGGTGTTCGGAATCCCCGAGTTAGCCAGTGCGTACCGCCCGGACTTTCCCCGTTCCCTCAGCGGAGCGCCTTTCTTGCTGCCGACCGGCAATACCGCGCTCCGCCGCTCGCTGGATCAGTGGTTCGACGCCGAGAACATCAGCCCGAAAATCCAAGCGGAAATCGAAGACAGCGCCTTGCTCAAGACCTTCGGCAGTGGCGGAACCGGGCTGTTCGTCGCGCCCTCTGCGGTCGAGGAGGAGATTCAACGTCAGTACGACGTGGAAGCCATAGGCCGGATCGATTCCGTGCGGGAACGGTTCTACGCGATCACGGAACGCAGGAAACTCAAGCATCCCGCTGTGAGCGCGATCCTGGAAAATGTCGGCAAGAAGCCGCTCTGATCCGCAGCCAGTTCCGGCATCGCCGTTTCCTTTTATCGAACGACCAGACAAGGTGGTTAAAAGGTAGGCGGGGATAAGCCCGTCCCGGTAATTCCTAAGACCCTTCGGTAGACCCGGCCGTTGGGCCAACGGGTTCGTCGGAAGGGTGGCTTCGGCGCTCCCGAAGACACCGTTTGCGATTGGGAAAGGATTGCCGACCTACGACTTTCCGAGGAATTCATTCTTGTAGGATGGGTAGAGCGAAGTGAAACCCATCGATGGTGGGTTAGGTGGCGAGGCCGTAACCCACCGAACGACTTCGGACCGGTGGGTTACGCTTCGCTAACCCACCCTACGATAATGTTCACTCGAATGCCGGATGGAATAAGCGGTCAACCGCCGTTCCTTAGGTTCAAAGGGGGCCGGGCGATGTTCCTTGCAAAGGATCGCCTCGGTCGAAAGGCTCAGCGCCCGCGGCGAGCCAGAAATCCCCGCAGCAGCAGGGCCAGGGGCGAGCGTTTGAGCTGCAGCGATTCCTCCAGCGCCTGCCGGGCCGCGGCGGCGTCGCCCGCGCCGAGCCGGGCGACGGCCTGGTGCAGCTTCGCGCACGCCTGTGCCTCGGCGGCGAGCGGGAGGCTCAAATCGGTCCGGCAGCGGGCGCACACCGGGTCCTCCCGCAACCGGGCCTGGCAGGTGGGGCAGCGCTCCATCAGGTATCGAGGTAATAGAGAATGTCGGCGAGACGCTCCACCGCCGTCTCGACGGCCTGGAGATCGCCGGCGGCGATGCCGTCCCTGATATCTTCGATGAGGTCGATCATGTCCTCGCGGTCTTCCTCGGACGCTTTCTCCAGCAGGCGTTCCGCCTTTTCCACCAGAGCCCGCGCCTTGACCTCCGTATGATGCCGCTCCGAAGCCGCTCCTTCCACAAGCGTTTCGGCTCCGGCCGCCGGCCCGAACAGGGCGTCGATGCGGGCCTTGGCCGCCCCCATCTCCTCTCCCTGGAAACGGGCGATGGCATTGTTGATGGTGATGGACTTGGAAAGGCCGGTGTCCTTCTCCCGAGCCGAGACGTGCAGGATGCCGTTCAGATCCAGATCCAGGCTGACCGTGACGGTGTTGCCCGCGGGCACCTTGCGCAGGCCCTTCACCCTGAATTCGCCGATTTCGATATTGTTCAGGGCGTCCGGGGCCTCGCCCTGGTAAATCCGGACGTCCACTTCCTGCTGACCGTCAAAGCTGGTGTAAAAGGCCTCGGTCTTGCTCACCGGCAGCGGGGTGTTCTTGCGGATGATGGGGACATAGACGTAGGGGTAGAGTTCGCCGTCGAGTTCGGCTATGGCGGAGGTCCCATAGGTGTAGGGCGTGATGTCGACCAACACCGCGGATACCGATTCTCCCGCGATCACCCCGGCCTGGACGGCCGCGCCCATGGCGACGCACAGATCGGGGTCGATGTTCCGGTGCGGCTCCTTGCGAAGCTCGCCGAACAGCCGCTCGCTGACGACGGGCGTGCGGGTGCTGCCGCCCACCAGCAGGATTTCGTCGATGTCGGAAGCGGTCAGGTTGGCGCCGCGCAGGGCGATGTGCACCGCTTCCAGCGTTTCGTCGATATAGCCCGCGATCATCTGCTCGTACTCGTAGCGGGACAGCTCCAGCGACAAATGGATGGGCGTCCCCTCCTTCTCGAACAGATATTCCTCGTCGATGCGCACGAAGGGCTGGTCGGACAGGGTTCGCTTGGCGCTCTCCGCGGCCCGGTTGATACGCGCCATGATCTGCCGCGACTCGGTGATGTCGAAGTCGTGCTCGCGCTTGATGTGCTCGACCAGATGATCGACGATCCGGGCGTCGAAATCGTCCCCGCCCAGCCGGTTGTTGCCGTGGCTGGCCAGGACTTCCACCACATCGTCCTCGATGCTCACCACCGACACGTCGAAGGTGCCTCCGCCCAGGTCGTACACCAGTATCCGTTTGCGCGTTCCGGTCTTGGCCTCGTAAGCCAGCGCCGCGGCCGTGGGCTCGTTGATGATGCGCACCACGTCGAGACCGGCGATCTCCCCTGCTTCTCGGGTGGCCTGGCGCTGGGCGTCGGAAAAATAGGCGGGGACGGTGATCACCGCCTTTTGCACGCTCCGTCCGAGGTAGTCCTCGGCGGTCGCCTTGAGACGCTTGAGGATGATGGCGGAGATTTCCTGCGGGCTGAAGTGCTGGCCCGCCAGCTCCACCCTGAGATCTTCGCCCATGTGGCGCTTGATGGACTTGACCGTGCGCTCCGGGTAGAGAATGTACTGATTGTGCGCCGGTTCGCCCACTAGGACGTCGCCGTGCTCGCCGATGCCGACGAAGGACGGCAGGATCTTGCGTCCTTCCCGGTCGGGGATGACGGTTACCTTGCCCTCCTTCAGAATCGCCACTTCCGAGTTGGTCGTGCCGAGATCGATGCCGATGATGATGTCGCTCATAGTTTGTTGGCCCTGACTTCCGCTAAACGTAAGACTTCGTCGCCCCAGAGAAATCCCTTGCGCAGTTCCGCCGTGACGATGCCGTTTTCGAGATCGGGCTGCCGGTCCAGTTCCAGCACGGTCATGGTGTGGGGATCGACGGGCAGACCCATGACCTCCAGCGGCCGGACCTCGTGGCGCGCCAGGATTTCCTCCAGCCGTCTGAGGCTCATGCCCTGGCCTTCGCGTATGCTCTCGATAAAGCGCCGGTCCTCCGGACGCGACTTGATGCGGAACCAGCCCTTGACCGGACGGTAGTTGCGCAACGCATTGAGACCCGCGGAGAGCCGGTCGTGCACATCCAGAAGATCCAGCAGCGCGGAACGCAGGGCGCTGCGGCGCAGGGTGGAAAACTCGCCCTGAAACCGCTCCAAAGTCCGATTCAGATTGCTCTGGCTGTCCCTGAGCCATTCGTGCGCTTCGCCGACCGTATCGAGAGCGGTGCGGAACTGGCGCGACTCGGTCCGGACCTCGGTGCGTAGCGCCGCCAGCTCACCGAACAGGGTGAAAAGGTCGGTCTGCCTCGCCGCGTCTTCCTCGAAACCGGCGGGCGTATCGAGGTACTGCCGGAATTCTTCCAGCAGACGGATCTTGTTCGCTTCGTCCATCATGTATCGGTGTGCGTCTCGGACAAATGCTCGGCCAGGCCCTCGGTGAGCGTCCGGATCAGGGTGCCGGCATCCGGCCGTTCCGGCCGGCCCGGTCGCAGAATCTGGCGCAGCAGGACGGAAACGTCGGGCTTTTCCCGATGGAACAACCGGTATTCCCGGCGCTTCTTGTCGGTCTCGATGAGCTCATAAGCCTTGCGGATACGCCGGAACTCCCCGGCGTTCCGCTCCGGCGGGAATTCCCGGACCTTGCGTAGATAAGCCTTCTTGATTGCCTCGTCGCCGGCGTCTTCCTCCACGCCCAGCACTTCGTAAGGGGTTTCCATGGACTCTCCTAGGATTTTTTCGTGTTCTTGGATTTCTTGCCGCGGCCGGGCAGGGGCAGTCCGTCCAGAATCCGGCTCGCGTCCACACCCAGGCCGCCCAGCAATTTGTCGAGAATCAAACCCAGCGCATCCTTCTCCGATAGCTTCTCGAGCTGCTCGGGGGGATAGTCGCCGAGCAATTCCTTCGCCCGTTCCTCGGGGGACAAGCGGTCGAGTTCCTCGATGCGCTCCGCGAACCGCTCGGCCGCCTCCTCGTCGAGACTGTCCAGCCCGTCCGGAAAAGCCTCATGAAAATCGGGTTGCAGGGATTCCTCGTGCTTGCGCAGGAATTGATCGATCAAGGCCGCGGTGCGGCGGTCGCCCGCCTGGTGCGCCTGGTCCAGATTCATCTGTAGCCGGAGCCCATCCATGGGCAGCAGCCTGCCCGCATCGCCCCGGCATTTCGCATAAACCTCGAAATACGCGAACACCGGCGCGTAGCGGCACCGCCTCGCCGCCTGTTTCGCGCATTCGCCCAGAAGCTCGTATTGGCCGGCAGCGCCGAAGCCTTGGCAGAGGCCGAAGAAATCCTCCTCGGACAGTTCCGCCTGTTTGAAGCTGCGCTTCAGCATCGGCGCCAGCTTGTGGAGAGCCTGCGAAAGATTCTGCCGCCCCTCCCCGCGGTACTGGCCGAGCAGCCTGACCAGGGCCATGAGTTCCGCCTTGTCCGCCGAATGCTCCTTGTCCAGCCCCTGGACGAGCCTGTCGGAACCCTTCAGGGGCATATCCGCCGCGAGCACTTCGATCGCCCACTGAAACCAGGCCGCCGCGCCGCCGCCCGCGGCGGCCCATGCCTCCTGCCAAAGATTCCGGCAGCGTTCGTTGTCGGCCTGCCAGAAGGCCGACAGCCCATCGAGCCAGAGCAGGGCCGCGCTGCGCCGCTGGGGATCGAGCTTGCGGGCCACGGCCAATTCCGCTTCCGCGAGATCCGCGCGCCTGGCTTTCAGCTGCTTGCGGGCGTGGCCCAGATGAGCCTCCAGCAGAAAGCGGCGGGCATCGCTGTTGATGGGGTCGACTTCAAGGAGGGTCTTGGCATAGTTCGCCACCTTCTTGAACGCCTTGCGTCGCTGGGCCGCCCGCATCGCCGGAAGCAGAACCTCCGGGTCCCGCGGATAGCGCTTCACGGCGCGGTCCAGCCAGGACAGTGCGGCCTTGGCGTCGTCGAACTGCTCCAGCAGTCCGATCAGCCTCAGGTAGGCTGGCTTGTCGTCCGGGTCCAGTTCCAGGCTCTGTTCCAGGCAAGCGATGGCCAACTCGGGGAATTCCTTCTCGGCCAGGTCGGCCACATGGCGGAAGATCAGGGCCTGGGTGAGAGGTTCATCGCGGCCCTGCGGGGCATTCTTCAAGAGAGCGATGCATTCCTGCCAATACCGGCTGGCCTCTGGATAATCGAGTATCTCTTCGGCGTGGAGCGCCTTGATGCGGCATTGTTCGAACGGGGTGAGCTTGCCGAACGCCCGTTCGTAGAGCGGGATGGCCTCCGGGGAATCCGCCAGGGCCGCGAGACAGAAGCGGCGGCTTTCGGCCTCGCCCAGTTCGGCGCGGTGACGCAGGACCGCTTCCAGGAGCGGCCGGGCACCCTTGGCCTGGGCGGCGTTCTGGATGTCCCGCAACAGCGCCAGTTCCTTCTTGCCGTAGCCTTTCAGCTTGTCGGCGACGGCACGCAGCTTCGGCGGAAGCTTGAGATAAGCCGCCACGTCCGGCGCAGGGGTTGCCAACTGTTCGCGCAGAGCCGCGGCCAGATTCCGGCAGGCCGAATCGGGATCGACGCGGTCCAGGACTTCCGACGCCCCGTCGGGATCGCGTTCCACCGCGAGGAGGCCCTTGAGCAGAGTGCGCAGATTTCGGTACGGCGAGCGGGACGATACCTGCCGCAGGCATTCCTCCGCTTCGGCTTCCCGGCGCTCCGCATAAGCCGCGAGGGCTTTCCGGAGCAGCGGCTGCTGCCGGACGATGGCATGCTCCCTGGGCAGGGCATCGAGCAGCTTGTCGTTTTCCAGGGCCAGCAAAGCCGCGGCCTCGACCAGACGCCGCCCGGTCGCGGAGGCGACAAAGTCATCGGGGACCGCTGCCAGCGCCTGGCCGAGCTTCACCATCTGCCCGGCCTTGAGCAGCCAGGTCAGGTACTCCCCCGAAAGCGGCGTGCCGGGGCGAAGACCGGCATGGTTCTCCCACAGCATCGCCGCCTCCTGGAACATGCCCTTCCCGGCCAGTTCGCGGGCACGTCCCAGATAGGCCTCGGCCAGCAGGTCTTCCGACTCCTGCCGGCGCTCCTGTTTCAAGAGGTCCTTCAGAGACGCGATCGCGTCCTTGAAATACCCGCTCTGGAGAGCGCGCTGGGCCGCGGCTTTCAGTGCCGGCACGGATTTCAGCGGTGAAGGTTTGGATTTCATCGGCGGGTTGGAAAGCAGGGGACGAGATGCGAACGGGGATTATCGCAAAAAATCGCCATTCGCGATTCAAGGAGATGTACGGATGCGGTATCGAATGAATCCTGTCAGCCGACCGGTTCAGCGGCGACTTTCCGGATTCGACGCAGGTTCGGACCGGCACGGTCCCGACTGGCAGTCGAAATCGGGTTCAGCACGCAGGATGGGCAAAGGCCTTAAGCCGTGCCCATCCTCTTCGGGAAAGTAAGGGTGGGAGTTCGTAGGTCGGCAATCCCTTGCCGACACTTTCGTCGGCAAGGGATTGCCGACCTACTGAGGACGATCACGCCAGTTATGGGCAACAAATGTTCCGAACCGAAATCGATCGGCGGCGGACGGCTAGCGGATCTTGAAGCGGCCGACCTGTTCCTGAAGGTGCGAGGCCAGTCGGGCCAATTCCTCGCTGGCGGCTGCCGTTTGCTCGGAGCCTTGAGCCGTTTCATGGGAGATTCCGCTGATGTTGACAACATTGCGGTTGATTTCTTCGGCGGTGATGCTTTGTTCCTCGGCGGCCGCCGCGATTTGGGTGTTCATGTCCTTGATGGTGTCGATGAAGCGATTGATGATCTCCAGCGATTCGCCGGCGTTGATCGCTTGATCGACGCTGGTCTTGGCCGCGCTCTTGCCCTGCACCATCGCGGAGACGGCCTGGTTCGCCCCGGTCTGGAGGCGTTCGATCATG
This sequence comes from Methylocaldum sp. 14B, assembly GCF_002005105.1. Classification (GTDB taxonomy): domain Bacteria; phylum Pseudomonadota; class Gammaproteobacteria; order Methylococcales; family Methylococcaceae; genus Methylocaldum. Next base: position 73,497 of record NZ_MSCV01000020.1, read on the forward strand.
CCCTGGATTTCCTGGGTCGATTGTTGGGTGCGGCTTGCCAGAGTGCGGACTTCGTCCGCCACCACAGCGAAGCCGCGGCCTTGCTCGCCGGCGCGGGCCGCTTCGATGGCGGCGTTGAGGGCCAGCAGATTGGTTTGCTCGGCAATGCCCCGAATCACGTCCAGAACGGCGCCGATGGCCACGCTATCCTCTTTCAGCTTGTTGATGGCTTCGGAGGTTTTCTCCACTTCGGTCGCGAGGCCATTGATGCTTTGGATGGTGTGCTTGACGACCGTGGTGCCGTTCTTGGCCTGTTCGTTGGCGTCCTGAGCGGCTTCGGCGGCGCGGGATGCGTTCTGGGCGACCTCGTGGACGGTCGCCGACATTTCCGTCATGGCCGAGGCGACTTGCTCGGTTTGCTCGTTCTGGTTGAAGACGCGCTGCCGGCTTTGCTCGGTGATCGTCGACAATTCTTCCGCCGCCGCCGCCACTTGTTCGGCATCCTTGACGATATCCCGCACCATGCCGGCCAGGTTTTTGATCACCGTGCTGCATTTCCAGGCCATCCACGAGAATTCGTCCTTGCCCTCCAGGGAAATGTTCTTGGTTAAGTCGCCGGCGGCCATCGCGCTCAGCGCGTCCACCAGTTTTTCGGCGCGTTTTGCGGAGTGCCGGCCCAAATAGGCGGCCAGTGCCAGCATCGTGACCGATGCCGCGACCGCGGTAATGATTACGCCGGTAATATCGTCATTTTCGCCCGCCGTCTTGATGCTCATGAAAGTCACCGAGGCGACGCCGGCGATGCCGACACCCATGGCCAGGTACATCTGGCGGGATAAATTCAGGTTTTCTACGAAGGATTTCAGCATGGCTCGATCTCTGGGTTAATTATTGTTTTGCAACCTGAGTCACAAGTTTAGTCAGAAATTTTCGAGCCGTAGGGAGAGACTAGGGCGGCTGTTACAAAGCTTCGACGATCTCCCTGATCAAAGCCGGGCCCCGGTAGATGAAGCCGGTGTAGAGTTGGATCAATTCCGCGCCGGCCTCGAATTTCCGGCGAGCGTCCTCGGCGCCGGCGATGCCGCCGCAAGCGATGATGGGAACGGCGCCCTGCAAAGCCTGCCCGAGTCGGGCGACCACATCGGTCGATTTGCAGAACAAAGGGCGGCCGCTGAGTCCGCCGGTTTCTTCGCCGTGAGCGAGTCCTTCGACGCCTTCTCGGGAGGCGGTGGTATTGGTGGCGATCACCGCATCGATTCCGTATTTGACCAGGGCGTCCGCCGCCTGCTTGATTTGCCCCGGTTCGAGATCGGGCGCGATCTTGACGGCCAGCGGAACGCGCCGGCCGTGAGTCTGGGTCAGATTCTCCCGCTCCTGCCGCAAGCCGGACAGCAGATGGTCCAGGTTTTCGCCGGCCTGGAGGTCGCGCAGGCCGGGCGTATTGGGAGAGGAAATGTTGACCGTGACATAGCTGGCGTGCGGATACACTTTGCGCAATCCGATCAGATAGTCGTCGAGCGCCCGATCCAATGGGGTATCGCGGTTCTTGCCGATGTTGATGCCCAATATGCCGCTGTAACGCGCCTTTTTGACCTGCTCGACCAGGTAGTCCACACCTTTATTATTGAATCCCATGCGGTTGATGAGCGCCTCGGCCTCGGGCAGGCGGAACAAACGCGGCTTCGGATTGCCCGGTTGCGGGCGGGGCGTCACCGTGCCGATCTCGATGAAGCCGAAGCCCAGAGCGGCCAGGCCGTCTATGCATTCGCCGTTCTTGTCGAGCCCCGCTGCCAGACCTACCGGATTCGGGAAGCTGAGGCCCATCACCGTTCGCGGCTTGGGGGCGGCCGAATGATGAAGGGGATTCAGCGATCCCAGCCGGCTAAAGCCTTGAAGAGCGGCCAGGCTTAGATGGTGGGCGGTTTCGGGGTCGAGTCGAAACAGCAGAGGACGGAGCGAGTCGTAGAGCATGGGTTTTCGAAATTACGCGGTGATTCGCGGCGATGCGTTAACGCATTCGCCATGGACCAGGTTCAAAACGGTGAGTACGGACTCGGGATCCAGGGCATCGGTACGATCCCCGCCGCACAGAGCGCCCCGAAAGCCCAGGTAATCGGGTTTCAATGCCAGGAGAGGCGCGATATCCGGCACGCGAAGCGATCCGGCCAAGCCGCACAGCAAGCCGTGCGAGCGGGTTTCGGCAACGAATGCCCGAAGATAATCATTCCGGCATACTTGCCGCAACGATCCTTTTTTCTTGTCGCGCGTGTCCAGCATCGCTCCGACGAAACCGGCCGTAGCGAGTTCTCCGACCCAATGCAGCTCCGGCGATTCGTCGCCGAACAGGACGGCAACGAGACGTACATTGCGGCGGGCTAAGGAGGATAAGCCATGAATGAGGCCGGCCCAGTCCCCGCCCGGGAAAAAACCGATTTTCACGTAATCGACGCCGGTCGCCGCCATTGCTTTCACGGCGGACAACACGACATCGGCTTCCATCGGCAGATCGCCGACGGTGGCGCTGACCGGCCGGTCGCGGCCCAGCTGGCTGACGATGCGGCCGACATCGGCGACGGGCAGGGCACCCAGGGCGCCTTCGGCGGGATTTTTCAAATCGACGATGTCGACGCCGATTTCCCGAACCTGCCGGGCTTCGGCAAGGCTGGCAACGCTCGCGAGCATGCCGGTCATATCGGAGCTGCCTTGTCCGTCTTGCCGTGTTTGAACGCCTCGACCGCATCCATCAGCCAGCCCCAAGCCTCCAGTTCGTTGGGACCAGCCGTCTTGTCCAGGCCGATGCGGAGATAGGCGAGTTCGGATTCGATCTTGTCCCACGGCAGCCTATCCAGGCGGCTGACCAGGATAGCCGCTTCCAGTACCGAAAATTGCGCCCGGTTGAAGCCGCGGAACGGGGCGTGATTCGCTTCGTGAACCACGCGGCAATAAAGCTTCGGGCGGAGTTCGTCCTCCTCCCAGCGCAGGAGTTCCAGTTCGGCATGGGCGAGGGTTTCGGCCAGCCTTTGGCCGGGGACGCTTTCCGCCGGAAGCAGAGGCCAGTCGCGCCGGCCGGTCAGGCAGCCGGCGAAGACGCGCACGTCGTCAGTGTAATTGATGACGGCCGTGCGGGTGGCCAGAACGTTATCCAGGGTCGTGGACGGCCGGAAAGGCATGATGAGCAGTTCGTCGTCCAATACGTGCACGCCCATGGGCGCGATATGCGCAACGCCTTGGGGCGAGCAGCTCGTGATGATGGTCTCGCGAATCATTCTTCGTCTTTCGGTGTTTTCTGCAAAGTCGACCCGGCCGGTTTGTAGGCGTGCGGATCGATCGTCGGCTCGGGCGCTTCCACGTGGCAGCCCCACTGCAAGGGCTCGTCCTGCGAGTAACGCTTGCCGAGCTGCCAGGCAATTTGCGCCCGGGCCAGCTCGACCCCCAGATAAAAGGCATGGCCGCCGTCGGTTTCCACGCCCAGCTTCGGATACAGCTCGAACGGGTCTGCGGCGGTGTGAAAGCCTTCGCGGTTAAAGATATGCACGCCCTCGGGGCTGATCAGGATGCGATAGCTCGGGTCCTTGATTTGCCGGTAGATTTCGTCGATTTCATCGCGGCTGAGCGGAAATGGAGCGCGTTCGTGCAGCGCCATCAGCCGGTCGTCGATATGCTTGGGCAGAGTATTCAGTTCGCGCGCGGCGAACAGGATGCGGCGCGCCAGATCGGCTTCGCGCACAGCCTTGCGGGCATGCTTGCTGACCTGGGTGGCGAGAATCTGTTTGATGTGCAGTTCCGAGCAGATTCCCAATAGGGTCGCATTGATGCCGGCGGTGTCGGCATGGGTGAGCTCGGTCAGATTGCCGACCCCCATCATGATCTCGACATCAGGATGGCGCCTCCGAATCTCGTGGTAGCGGACCAGCGACTCGGTGAATCCGAAATGGATGGGGTCCAGGATAGGATCGACGATGAATTCTCGGCCCTTGGCCCGCATGGCTTGAATGGCTCGATCCAGCGAATCCAGGTCGCCGTGCTTGGCGGGGATCAGAATCGGGGTCGAGGGCACCTGATCGGCGATCCACAGCGACTCTTCATGTAAGCTGAGCAGATAGTCGGCGCCCGCCGTGCCGCCTCTCAGCAGATCGTCGTTTTCCAGCGAATCGACGCTGACCTGAAACCCCTCGGCCTTGAGCGCGCGAACCGCTTCCTCCAGATGCGGAAACGGCGTCTCCGGCAAACAGCCGACATCGATCACGTCGGCGCCGTCCTTCCGGTAGTCCCGCGCCTGGCGCAGAATGCCGTCAATGTCCATCCGGGGCGCGTCGACGATTTCCGCAAATATGCGAAGTTCGTAACGCGTGATGTCCGGCTTTTTCTTCTTCTTGCCGAAAAACTCCGGCAGATCGTGCAATTCTTCCGGCCCGCGCTCGATGGAAATGCCCATGTCCTTCGATAAGGTTTCCAGATCGCCCCGGCAGCGTCCCGGCACCAGCACGCGGTCGGCCCCGAAGGTGTCCTTGAGCCGCCGCCGGATCATATCCGCCGTCATCAGCGCCGCCACCGTCAGCCCCAGCTGATGCACGGTATACCCGAACTCCGGCTCCATCTCCTCGAGGGTGCGGCGCAACTGCTTTTCCGCCAGCTTGCCGGTGAGAAACAGGATGTGCTCGGGCATTTAAGGGTGGGGAAGGTGGTGGAATGGACGTGCTTGAGACTTGGACCGCGGGATTATAACAAAGATCGGTGGGACGCTCGCCGAAGGCTTCAGGCTTTGGCGGACGGATTTACATGCCACACTGTTCAGAAAAAAAGCCCTGCGTCCTTGCAGAGCTGCTGGTTACGAAACTCTTAATGGACGTCTGGATCTCGACCTTAAATCTGCCTGGTTCTTTGCGCGAAGCGTTTCATCAAAAGCCGGAAGATTCGTTCGATCGTTGGGCTCAAAGGCCTACTTATGGCAGAAATCCCAGTAGTAGTGCAGCCATCTCACATAGGGCGGGCGGGGCTGACTTGCGATGCCCTGTTGCAGGAGCAGGACTCCGTAGCGATGGGATAATTCCGTGGGAGAAGCCAGCATGCGCGGATATCCAGATCGGCCTATCTTGCGGAACGGGAAGATAGACAGAAGGATAGATCATGAAAATCGGGGGCGCGTTGTCTGGCAGGGGGATGTTTGGTAAAAGCATCGCGGATGATAAACAGAAACCGCTCAATCATTTGTTAAGCCCCTGAAAGCCATGACTTGCGTAAACGGAAGAATTTCACCACCAACAACTACTAAGCTGCGCTTGTTCGCTGATTCAGGCGGGTTTTGCGGGAATCCGGGCTGCTTGACTGAAATCTTTCGGAATATAGAAGAGGAGGTTATTCACATCGCTGAGATTGCTCACGTGATTAGCGCTGGAGATGCTGGGCCTCGTTCTAATCAAGAGTTAACTCCTGAGCAACGTGCAAGATATGAAAACTTGATCCTTTTGTGTCCAACATGTCATACGATGATTGACAAGGCTGAGGACAAGTTCCCAATCGAAATGCTTCTAGATTGGAAGGCGATGCACAAACAACGGATAGCAGATGTTTTTGGAGTACAAAGATATGAGTCTAGGAAAGATGTAAGACAAAGAATTGAATCGCTTCTCAGCGAAAACGCATTTATCTTTCATGAGTATGGACCAATGACAGATGAGCGGTTTAACCCGGAAAGCACACTCCCAAACCAATGGATACGGAAAATAAGGTCAAAGATCATACCGAACAATCGCAAGATCCTTAGTGTCTGTGATGCAAATATACACTTATTAGACGAAGGCGAAAGGCTGCTTTTAATTCAATTCCGTCAGCATGTTGATGACTTTGAAGCAAAACACTTAGCGGGAGTGGACGAAAACGGGCGGCAGTTCCCCGTAGGGTTTGAAGCCATATTTATGGATAGTAATTATGACGTCCTCTGACTATTCGGCTGCATCATGGGCCTGCGACAAACTGATCTCACATGGAGAAATAATTAAAGCCGTGCCTATTGAAGATCATTTGATTACATTGCATGTCAAGGAATGTGAGCGCGAGATTATTGTGGCGGTGATGTCACAAAAACAGGTTTACCTAACCAATATTCCTGCCGCCTGTCAAAATTCCAGAGTCCATTTTCTCTTAAATATTCCAAGAAATGCATACTTCGATGGTAGCGTGCTTTCGTACGCCGCGAGTGTGCCGTTCGGCGTTGGAGGGCTAGGCGATCTATATACCGCAGCAAATGAAAAAGAATTTCGAGAATATCTTCCAAAAGAAACACGTTTTATCCTACGTGGTCTCAGGCAGCATGCGGCAGTATCGAGTGTAACCAGGCTCAATAATCGATTATATTTAGTTAATCGCTTTAGCGGAAAGCCTCTGAGAGTCTTAGCTCTAAATGATTACGACCTCACCGCTGATGCAATTCGAACCGGTATTGATGTATATGGAAAATGTGACTTTATACTGGCTTCTAATCCCAATTGCCGACTTTCCTGTGAATCCATCAATGCAGCGCGTTCAGCGGAGACAGCTGTTTTAAAGTGGGCTCAATTTTTGGGAGCTATTAATAGTGCTTAAAGACTTTGCATTTTCGTTTTTGATAGCTGCACTAAGAGGTAATAGTCTGATAGTGGCTTCTCTCGCTAAGGTTTATGCTTTCGGTTCAGTATTTTGGAAAACACGAGCTATATCGGACATCGATCTTTTGGTTGTGTATGAAAAAGGCGTTGACTTGCGGGGTATAAAGAGACAACTCGACGCTATTGATAGAGTAGTTCCGCTGGATGTCACCTACATGACCACCGCAGAAGAAAAGGAACTCGATTTCCTGGCTGAGCAACGAGCCGTTGATATTTTCGAGGCAAGGCCAACAATCGGCTACACAAGGACACCAAACTTTCCGCTGCGCGTGGAGTTTGCCTCCTGTGAGCTGCCGTAGGTCGGGAATCCCTTCCCGACGTCTTTGTCGGCAAAGGATTGCCGACCTACAACCATATTTGTGCCTGCATTCGGGGTGTGTGCCGAGTTCCCAATTCACACCGCTATGCTGCGGCGAAAAACGCTCTCGGCCTGATCCACATAGCCGCGTTTGACGGGGTTCTGGTGGATGTAGTCCATTTTTTGGCGCATGACCGCTTCCGATTCGATGAGTTGCGGGTGATTGCCTTCTTCCCAAATCTGGTAGGTGCTCTCGGTTTTGTGATGTCGCTTGAATAGCGCCAGCAGTTCCAATATTTTGGCCGATCCGCGCTGCGCTAAGGTACGCGACGATTTGCCTGGCCGTGTAGGACTTGAAGCGCTGCATATCCCGGCTCAGATTGGGCGAAGCGGCGATGAGATGCAGGTGGTTTTCCAGTATGACGTAGCCGTAGAGCTGGAAGCCGGATTCCAGCTGCAGGAACCGCCAGCAATCCAGCACGATATTCACCGTTTCCGGGCGGGTGAACGGCGGCCGCCAGTGGTTGATCGTTGCCGTTAGGAAGTGGGGCGATTGATTTTGCAGGATATGGTAGCGGCTACGGGGCATGGGTTTGAGTTTAGTCGTTCATTTTCGGGGACGAGTGGAAGCCGGAGCTTCCGATGCGGGGCTCCCAAGCGGGAGCTTGGGAACGAGCATGGTCGGCGGCCAAGATCGCCCACCTGGACTAAACTAAGCCTTCAAATCTTTTCGGACCGGGATGTGAAGGAATATCAATTCATCGAAACGCGGCGAGCGGATTGGGACGCGTGGGATCGGTGGCTGGCGGGCGGGCTTCGCGGAAGGGGGGAGCGGAGCGATGCTTCGGGTGCCGAGCCGGGGCTGGCGGCGATCACGGTGGAGAGTTTGCCGCGTCAGTTTCGGGGGCTGTGCCGGGATTTATCCCTGGCGCGGGACCGCCGCTATTCGGAGCCTCTGCTCGATGCGCTGCGCGATCGGGTCTTGGCGGTCCATCAGCGCATTTATGGCGCCCGCAGGGCGGGGGGAGGCCGGTGGCTTCGTTTCGTGTTGCACGATTTGCCGGTTCTGGTCCGGAGCGAGGCCAGGCTGGTCTGGGCTTCGGCGGCGCTGTTTTTCCTGCCTTTGTTTCTCTCTCTCGCCGTGCTTCAGTTTTATCCGGACGGCGTTTATTTCCTGCTCTCGCCGGAAACGGTGGGTTCCGTGGAAGAAATGTACGCCCCGACGGCGGAACGGCTGGGGCGGCCTCGGGATGCGTCCGACGACGTGATGATGCTGGGGTTCTACATTGCCAACAATGTGCGCATCGACTTCCAGTGCTTTGCAGGGGGCATCGCTTTCGGCCTCGGGAGCGTATTTTTCCTGATTTATAACGGGCTGGTGATCGGCGCGGTGGCGGGGTATCTGACGCAAGTCGGCTATATCGAGACGTTTTGGGGCTTCGTCGCGGGGCATAGCGCGCCGGAGCTGATAGGCGCCGTACTCTCCGGTGCGGCCGGCCTGAAAATCGGACTGGCCCTGATTGCGCCGGGGAGACTCCGCCGCGCCGATGCGGTCAAGCGGGCGGCGCAGCGGGCGGTGCATCTCCTTTACGCAGCGGCCGGACTGACTTTTTGCGCCGCTTTCGTGGAAGCGTTCTGGTCGCCGATCCGAACGCTTCCCGTGGAGCTCAAATACGGCGTCGGGATGGCATTCTGGCTCTCGCTGCTGGCCTATTTCTCTCTCGTCGGACGAAGCCGCCGTGCAGCTTGAACGACTCTGTCTGGATCTCCGCCGACGCACGCCCTGGGAGGCCCTGGATCTGGGATTGGTTGTGCTGCGGCACTGGCATCGGCTGGTTTATCGTGCCTGGTTCGCCACCATGGTGCCGTTCGCTCTGATCGTGTTTCTTCTCCTGTGGCAGTGGCCCGCCGTTGCCGCGATCAGCGTGTGGTGGTTCAAGCCGCTGTTCGATCGAATACTGTTGAAGGTCTACGCGGAAGCCTCGTTCGGACGGGCGCCGAGCACGCGGGAGATTTGGCGGTCGCTGCCGCGGCTCATCCGGAATTCCGGCTTGCTCATGGGGCTGACCCTAGGGCGTTTCAGCTTGGCCCGTTCGTTTCATCTTCCAATCGCGCAACTGGAGGGCCAGCGCGGGCGAGCGGCGGCGGCTCGGCGCCGGGCGCTCGATAGCAAGACGCGCGGATGCGCGGTGTGGCTCACCTATCTCTGTGCGCATTTCTCGGCATTTCTCCAGATTTCGCTGATCCTTTCGATCGAACTGTTTCGGCCGCGGGAGATCGAGCCGCTTTTCGACTGGGCGGCTCTTTTTCACGGCGAGTCGGACGCCTGGCTCTTGGTGCTGTCCGACCTCGCGTATCTGGCGGGGGAGACTTTGATCGAGCCGTTCTACGTCGCCGCCGGCTTCACGCTGTATCTCAATCGCCGCAACGAACTCGAAGGCTGGGACATCGAGCTGGGTTTTCGCCGTCTGAGCCGGCGCATCGAGGCGGAATCGGAAGGGCGGGAGGAGACTCCACGGAAAGCGGCCCTGATGATGGCGTGTCTTTGTTTCGCCGGCCTGTTCTGGTTTCAAGCTCCCGGTGACGTCTTCGCGGACCAGCCTCCCGCGAGCGTCGCCGAGACCGGCGAAGCGGAACGGGCGATTCGGGAGGTGTTGGCCGATCCGGTATTCGGCCGGGAAGTTCAGGATTGGACGTGGCGCTACCGCGATTCGGAGAGCGAGTCGCCATCGGACGATTCCGGTGCGCTGGAGCTGTTGAAGACGTTTGCCGAGTGGATGGCGAAGGCGATCCGGAGCCTCAGCTTTGTCGCAGCCGCCGTACTGACCGCGGGCCTGATCGTTTTGCTTTATCGCTATCGCGAGAGATGGCTGATCCGGAGTCCTGCCGTCCGCAGCGTTCCGGAAACCCTGTTCGGCTTGGACGTGCGGCCGGATTCGCTGCCGGCGGACCTCGTCTCCGCTGCGAGACGGCACCTTGAGGCGGGGGAATATGCCGCCGCACTGTCGCTGCTTTATCGCGGGGCGCTGGTTTCTTTGATTCATCGCGCTTATGTCGACTTCCGCCCGGGGGATACCGAAGGCAATTGCCTGGAGCGGATACGGGGGCGAATCGACGAGGCCGGCGAGCGTTATTTCGCCGAGCTGTTGCGGGCCTGGAAGCTCGCGGCTTACGCCCATGCCGCGCCGCCCGTGCCGCAACTCGCCGATCTCTGCGACCGCTGGTCTGATCATTTCGCGGACTAATATATGAGAGGCAGTAAAAAAACCTACTGCGCGACCCAAGTCCGCGCCTGCGATGCTCAACGTACCCCCTTGTACGCCTCCGCTTCTCGGCGCGGACTCGGACCGCTCGCGACGGTTTTTTCACTACCTCTGAGCCGAACGGTGATCTGGAGTTCGACAGGGGTTTTGGCGCTGGTCGCGCTGAGCGCCGCCTGGTTTTTTTCCAACTTCGACTACGTACCGGTCACGACTTGGGAGAAACCGGGCAAGGAGGCTCGACGCGATCCCTATCTGGCTTTCGACCGTCTCATGGGACGGCTCGGGCGGCCGGTGGCGCGGGTCAGCAATGCCTTGGTATTGGATGAACTGACGCCGGGCGGGGTGTTGCTGCTGGATCGCGGCCGCCGCATCTACGTCAATGCACGCCGCGCCGACGCCCTGTTCGATTGGGTGAGCCGCGGCGGCTATTTGATCGTTGCGGCGGAATACCGCCAAGTCGACGACCCCGTCCTCAAGCGTCTGGGGATCGGATGGTACGAACCCCCGAAGATCGAGCCCAAGAAAACCGCCGCTACGGAGGAAGACGGCGCGGAGGACGAACAGGATGGAGCGCAGATGTGCGAACCTTCGGATGCGCGGTCCGACGACGAGCCGGATACGGTTGAAGTGCGTCTTCCGGCGCGGGACAAGCCGTTGCGGCTGCAAAGGACGTTTGGGTCAAACGGCTGGGGTCTGGTGCCGACCGACCCGGCACCGGTCTGGAAAGCGGGAGTGGTCGATACGCGCAGCACCGTGCTGCATTACGACTATGGCCAAGGCCGGATTACGGTACTCGACGGCTTCACGTTTCTCTCCAATCGGCGGATCGGCGAGCACGATCACGCCGAACTGATCTGGGGGCTGATGCGGCATTACCAGCCGCAGGGCGAAGTGCGTCTGGCTACCAGGCTCGAGGTTCCGACGCTCTGGGAATGGCTGGCCGAATCCGCGTGGATGGCGCTGATCAGCGGCGCGCTGCTGATCGCGGCCTGGCTTTGGCGTATCGTGCCGCGGTTCGGCGGGATGCTGCCGTCGGCGAATCCGGCGAGGCGCAGCCTGATCGAGCATCTTTCCGCCGTCGGACGCGCCGTCTGGCGTCACGGCGAAGATGGGCGGGCTCACTGGGAAAACGTGATGCGGCAGGAATTGCGGAGACATGTTCTTCAGCGGCATCCGCACATCGCGCAGGTCTCCGAGTCGGAACAGGCGAGAATTCTCTCCGGTATGAGCGGGATTCCCGAGAACCGGGTGACGGCGGTCTTGGCCGCACCGGACAAGCTTTCGCCGCGGCATTTCGTCGATTGCGTGCGCACGGTGCAAGAACTCGAACAACGATTGTGAGGATTTATGGCGGTAACCCGTTTGCTCGATGAACAAGTGGACAAGGCCGGAGTGCTGCTCCGGTCGATTCGTGCCGAGCTCCGCAAGGTGCTGATCGGCCAGGAGCGTATGATCGACGAGGTGCTGATCGGTTTGCTCTGCGGCGCGCACGTGCTGCTCGAGGGCGTGCCCGGTCTGGGCAAGACGCTGCTGGTGAAGGCGCTGGCGAAGACCTTTTCCGGACGCTTCGCGCGGATTCAGTTCACGCCCGACCTCATGCCTTCGGACGTGGTCGGCCATACCTTCTTCGATATGGGCAGCAGCCAGTTCATTACCCGCGAAGGGCCGGTCTTCACCCATCTCCTGCTGGCCGACGAGATCAACCGCGCTCCGGCGAAGACCCAGGCGGCGCTGCTCGAAGTGATGCAGGAAGGCCAGGTGACTCTGGAAGGCCGCTCGATGGCGGTCCCTCAACCGTTCATGGTGCTGGCCACCCAGAATCCGATCGAACAGGAAGGCACTTATCCGCTGCCGGAAGCGCAATTGGACCGGTTTCTGCTCAAGATACGCATCGATTACCCCGATCTGGAGGAAGAATTGGCGCTCACCCGCCAGGTGATCGAGCGCCGGTCCGGGGGCGAATTGGCCGTGGATAACGTGGCGGTCCTGATCGGCCCGGAACAAGTGGCGGCGCTGCAGCGGTTGACGGCCCACGTGGAGGTGGACGACCGGGTGCTCCGCTATGCCGTTTCGATAAGCCGAGCTACCCGCGAGCATCCGCGCCTGTCCATCGGCGCGGGTCCCCGAGGCAGCATCGCTTTGGTCCGCGCGGCCCGCGCCAGCGCACTGCTGTCGGGGCGGAGTTACGCCACGCCGGACGATATCAAGGCGGTGGCTTTGCCGGCGTTGCGCCATCGCGTGGCGACTTCTCCGGAGGCGGATATCGAGGGATCGAGTGCCGACACGCTGCTCCGGGCGCTGCTGGACCAGGTTCCCTCGCCGCGCTTCTGACCGGGGTTTCTCGTGCTCCTGCCTCATCGCGTCCTTTTGATCGCGCTCGCCGCCTGGTTCGGTCTCGCCGTGTTCGTGGCGGTGTGGCCGTCATGGCTTGCGGTCTGGCAATTCGCCGGGGCGGCGCTGCTGAGCGCGGCACTGGCGGACGGGTGGTTGGCCCTCAGTCGCCGCAATCCGGTGCGGGTCGAGCGGGAAATCGAGGATGCCTGGCCCGTAGGGGTGACGCAAACCGTCCGTCTCCGCCTCGCCAGCCCCGAGCGCAGCGTCGCGGGCTGGGTGTTCGACCGCCATCCCGAGACGTTTTCCGCAGAAGGCTTGCCCTTGTTTTTCAAGCTGTCGCGCGGCCATTGGGCGAAACTCGGCTATATGGCGCAGCCCCTGGAACGGGGGCCCCATGTCTTCGGCGGGATCGAGTTGCGGCTTCTTTCGCCGCTGCGCCTATGGCTGACCCAGTACCGGGTCGGCGGCGATGAGACGGTGCGGGTTTACCCGGATTTCGAAAAAATCACTCGATACTCGGTGTTCGCGACCGATAACCGCTTGTCCCAGATCGGCGTTCTGCGCAGGCGGCGGCGCGGCGAGGGTCTGGACTTCCACCAGTTGCGGGAGTATTGCCGCGACGATGCCTTGCGGCAAATCGACTGGAAGGCCACTGCCCGCAAGCGCAAACCCATCGCCCGCGAGTATCAGGACGAAAGAGACCAGAACATCGTGTTTCTGCTGGATTGCGGCCAGCGCATGCGTGCCAAGGACGATGCCCTGTCGCATTTCGACCATACGCTGAACGCGCTGCTGCTGTTGTCCTACGTGGCTTTGCGCCAAGGCGACGGCGTGGGGCTTTCGACTTTTGCCCAGGCCGAGCCGCGCTACTTCGCTCCCCGCAAATCGCTCGTCACGGTGCAGCGCTTGCTCAATGCCGTGCACGACCTTCAGCCCTCGCTGCAAACGTCCGATTATCTGATCGCCAGCCAGGCCCTATGCGAGCGCTTGAGCAAACGTTCGCTGATCGTGCTCCTCACCAATCTGCGCGACGAAGACGAATCCACGCTGCCGCCGGCCCTCGCCATTCTGCGGCGGCGGCATCTGGTGCTCCTGGCGAATTTGAGGGAAACGTCCTTGGACGCTCTCCTCCATGAGCCGGTAACCGATTTGGATGGCGCCTTGGCCTATGCGGCGGCGGTGGATTACCGCCGCGAGCGCCGGCGGCAATTGGCCGCCTTGCGCGCCCAGGGTGTCGCCGTACTGGATGTCGCCCCGGCGGAACTGCCGGTGGCGCTCGTTAACCGCTACTGGGACATGAAGCGTAGCGGCGTTTTTTAACTAAACCAAAAAGAAGAGAGGTTCCTATGGACACTACGGGTCGTGATCCGTCTTCCAACGATGCTTCCCACAATCCCTTTCAGGCTCCCCGGTCGCGAGTGGCCGATCCCATTCCAGAGAATAACGGCGTGCTTCTGGAAAAGCCGAATCGGAACGATGCCGGGCGCGGCTGGGCATGGTTGAGCGAAGGCTGGGGATTGTTCAAGGAGGCACCCGGAACCTGGATCGGAATTGTCGTCGTCATGCTTTTGTTGGGCATCGTCCTCAACTTGATTCCGTTTGTGAACCTCTTGTTCAGCCTGGCCTACCCGGTGCTGTTCGGCGGTTTGATGCTCGGTTGCCGTTCCCTCGAACAAGGTCAAGGGCTCGCTTTCGGCCATTTGTTCGCGGGATTCCAGAGCCGTTTCGCAACGCTTCTGCTGGTCGGTTTGCTGTACCTGCTCGGAAGCGCGGTGATCGGATTCGGTGTATTCGCGGTTGCACTCGGGGCTTCGGGTGCAGTGGGCTTTTTGTCGGGAACCCCGCCGGAAGCGCCGGATCTGATGGTGCTTCTCTTGGCCGTTCTGGTGATGATGGCCTTGCTTGTTCCGGTGATGATGGCCGTTTGGTTCGCGCCGGCCTTGGTCGTGTTTCATGATAAGGGAGCGCTTGAGGCCATGGGTCTCAGCTTTAGGGGGTGTCTCCGCAACATCATGCCGTTTCTGGTCTACGGCATTGCGGGCATGGTGCTGGGATTCCTCGCGACCATCCCCTTGGCCCTGGGTTGGCTGATCCTGATGCCCGTGTTCATCGGCTCGACGTACAAGGCCTACAAAGACATCTTCATCGCTTGACGCCATGACCGCTTCCGCCGCCCCGCTCGACACCGTCCGATCCGTCGCCACCCCGGAGGGCTGCGAGCTTCGACTTCGTGTCGCCGGGCCGGCGGCGCGGGCGCGCGCCTTTATGATCGACGCCCTGATACGTCTTCTGATTTTCGTGTGCGCCGTGGTGGTGCTGCGGTATTTCGGCGCATTGGGGCAGGGTCTTGTCATACTGACTTATTTCGTCCTCGGCTGGTTTTACAACATCGCGTTCGAGGCCTTGAACGACGGCGCTACGCCGGGAAAACGCCTGTGCAAATTGGCGGTGTTGCGCGAAGACGGAACGCCGGCGGGCTGGGATGCCGCCTTCATCCGCAACACCTTGCGCTTTGTCGACGCTTTGCCGGTCGGCTACGCGTTCGGGCTCATCGCCATGGGGTGCAACGCCGACAACAAACGGCTGGGCGACATCTCGGCCGGCACCGTGGTGGTCTATCGGCCGGATGCCGGACAATCCGCCGTCATCGACGACTATTCCGAGGCGGAACCCCCGCCTTTTTCCCTTACCCCTTCCGAACGGCACGCACTGATCGAGTACCGGCGGCGTTGCGCCACGCTCACACGAGAGCGCGCGGAAGAACTGGCGGAATTGGCTTTCCCTCTGACTCGGGGGCTTTCTCCGCCCCAAGGACGGCAGAAGCTCTTTCGCATCGCCAATTTTCTGATGGGGCGAGAGGCATCGGCAGCCCGTAAGACGGATTAACGGGCCCGTGATCGCCGATCGGCGAAACCGGCGATAAACGCGAATGCCCCATTCCCGTGGAGCAGCCTGTCACCTCGATTCCGATAACGAGGCTGCATGCCGCACGGGCTTCGCGACAACCATTTTCACCGGTCCGACTGGGCGGGATCTCGCAGGATTTCAAAGTGGCCCTGGATAAGATGATCGACGAATTCGGTCCACGCCATCCGGCGGGTGGGTTCGACCTCCTGCGGCCAGGCGGTTTCTTCGTAGTGGAGCAGTACCGTGTTGGTATCCGCACTGAGCTCGATGATCTGAAAGCGGTAGCCTGTGAGATGATCTAGACCGATGTGTGGATGCATACATTGTGGCTCCGGATTGCCAAAAGATCAGCTGATGGCCTTGAGACCGATCCTTGACGCTGTCGATCCCGGAGCGCCATTAAAGCGTTATTGCCAAAAGATGAACAGCGTCGTAACGGAAATAGATCGTAGCCTGAGCAAGATCATCGGTTTCGCAGCCGGCGGAGGGGGCAGGGCAGCTTAAGCCGGGTTGAGCGAAGTCACTGCATTCCCTGCCGCTTTCTAAAATAAAAAGAGGTTGACCGCGGCGAAATAGATCAAAAGACTCATGACGTCCTGCAGAATGGTTGCGAGGGGGCCGCTGCCGTAGGCGGGGTCCGTTCCCAACTCCCCCAACAGCCACGGAAGAAAGAGCCCGATCGTCGTCGCCACGCAGCCGGCCGAAAACAACGCCACGGCAACCGCCAGCGCCAGATAAAAGTCCCCGAAGATCAGCCAGATTATAGGGAGAGTGACGGCGGCCAAGGTAAGGCCGATCAGTAGGCCGGTTCGCATTTCCCCGCCGAGCAGCGAGCGGAGGTTCGCATGAGAGAGCGATAGCCCGCGTACGGCAATGGCCTCGGTCTGAGTGCCGATGGCATCGGCGATATAAACTAAACCCGGAATGAAAAAGGCGATGGCGATCCGGTCCTGCAATTGTGCCTCGAATTGCGCAACGACCTGGGTCGCCAAGGCGCTGCCCGCCAAACCAAGCATCAACCAAGGCAACCGGTCCCGCGCTCGCCGCAGCGGGGCCGATTCCATAGCTTCCCGCGCCTGATGCGTCTCGCGTTTGATCCCGGCGAGGCGGTGCAGATCTTCCACATGCTCGTGTCGCAAGATGTGCATCAGCGCCAGGGGCGGTACCACGCCGAGGAAATGTCCCCCATGGTCGACGACGGGAACCGCGGTCAGCCGATGGTGCAGCGCCAAGGACGCCAGTTTCTCTTGATCTTCGTCTACGCGGACCATGGGCAGTGCCTTAAGAACGTCTCCCATAGGCGTCTCCGCGGGCAAGGCGATCAAATCCTCCAGAACGATACACCCTAGCAGCCGATCTTCCGGATCGGTGACACAGATCAATTCAGCATGATCGAAGCGGTGTTCTTTCAAGCGAGCCTGAACGGCCGCCGCGGTTTCGTTCGAATGAGCGCGGGGTACGCTGGCCGTCAGGTGGGTGCCCGCCGTTTCGCCCTGGCGGTGATTTCTCTTACGAGATTTCAGCGGGCGTCTTTTCTTTTCGATGGCTTTTTCCATATTTGCTTTCTGCATTTGTTCAATTTGGGGCATGACTCGGAGTCCAGCGCGACCAAGGCCGGCTCGTTCGAGTTTATCGGCGCACTTTCCCTTGCGACCGAATACCCGTCAAGTCCCGCTGGGGGGTATCGGAATTAATCCCCAAGCCAGGTTATACGTGTACCGGGGCGATCCTATGCGCATTTCTTGATGTTTCCGTGAACTACATTTCGTCACGTGTCTCTATCGGCCAATGGTCAAGGCCGAGAGAAAAGCGGCATTCCGGTACCGGGGCCTTGGATGATCGCTATTGGAGACTTCGATAGTCCGATAAACACGTTCAAGGATAACCATGGAGTGTGATCAAAAGATTTCGAAGTTGATGCGGAACTGTTACGCCGCGCTGCGGGCTGCCATCCCTATAGCGGCCGCCGTGCCGACCACGGCGCAAGCTGGCGCGCAGCGCCTATGCCGTGGCTTCGTGACAATGATGTTCGCAGAGTTTTGATGTCCTATTCACTCGCTTGCTTTGAGACCGATCGCCCATCATGGCTAAGAGGGTTGTACCCACACGGATTGACGCCGATAACTTTGCCGGCAGCTCGCGTGCCGCTTGTAGCGATTGGCGCTCCGTGCGCAGATTCCATGTCGGCACGGGCCACCAAGAGCCCACTTCAAGATGCCGGATATACGACTGCATGCGCTTCCTTGTCGCCATCCCTATCGATCGGTTTCTTGCGCTCGGGGAGGAGTCGATATACGCACAGTTAGGCTTGGGCGCTGACAGGCAGGGCTAGAGCATTTTCATACCGCCTGTACGGGCACTCGCGAGTAGGTCGGGAATCCTTTCCCGACGACACGTCCCGCCGAGCGTCTTCGTCGGCAAAGGATTGCCGACCTACGAATGCTTGAATCAATTCACCCGAGCCGAAGGCGCCAACGACTTTCGCCAAGCCTGTTTTGCCGTACGAGCGAGATGAAAACGCTCTAAGTACATTCAGGGAAGTCTTGCGGCATAGGCAACCTGCAGGACAACCCCGCCAATCAAGCCAATCAGTCGAGATTCCGCAAATATTTGCGGAATGTACTCAGGGGAGCTAAAAGCTAGAAAATGATGAAGGAGATACTGTGCGCTGCATACGGTTCGACGATGCAGGGTGCACGCAACGCACCCTACATCGAAAGTGAAACCGATGTAGACGTGACCGTCCGTTTCGTGCGCGGACTTTGTGTCCTGCCTGTGGTGGCTTTCCGAGGCCCTCGTTTACTCGCTATCCTTACTCAGGGTCGGCTGGCCCATTCGCTGCACTAACTCCTCCACCCGTCGCCACTCCTCCTCAAGGCGGGCGCGGTCGATCTTCGATGGCTCTTCTGGAGATGCCATCTGTTTGGCTCGTAGCTGGTCAATCTCTTTGCTGAATAAGCCTTCCTGTTGCGCCGCAAGCTGAAGCCTTAATTCAGAGTTCCCCTTCCAAAAAGTGCTATTTTCCGGGGGCTGATTGTACGACTCTGGGTGCCGATAATAACCCTGCTCATCCGCAGGCTTTTCTTCCACTACTATTAATGGATGTGCTTGCGCCCAAGAATCCTTGCGAATGCCTGTTACCTGCCAAGAAACTTTCATCCCCGACTTACCTCCCGCAATATTGAAGCGATTGTTTGAAATCTCCCGAGCGACATGAAGGTTAGGGGCAGGCTCGCCAATAGAGGTGAGCTGATAGCGGAAGTCGCAATTGAGGGCTTCAAACCATTCAGGAAGCTCCACAAAACACTCCCCATTCCCGTCAAGAGCCGCAACCCCGTCATAAACATTCTTCATCTCGGCCGACTCGACAAATGAGTGAGCAAGGTACTTGTGCGCCGGCTCAAGGGGGTGATCGATCCTGAAGCCACCACCGGACTTGATTAAAGGACCAAAAACCTCGACTTTTCCATCGAGAAATGCTGCCCATCCATCTTCACCCCCTCTGCCGTACACGCCAATGCCCCTTTGAGCAGAACTTGTACCCCACACACCAACGCTGATGAAACCACCGCTGCTATCGCCACTCACACCGGCGCTGAAGAAACCACCGCGGCTATTGCCACTCACACCGGAGCCAGAGGCACTATCGCCACGCACGCCCGTGCCTTCTCCCGCTACGCCAGATACGCCGGTGCCGGTATTGACTGCTGCTCCGGCTACGCCAATGCCTCTTGTTCGCTCTGTGCCGGCTAAGCCGAACACACCCACTAGAGAGTTGCTGGAGCCCACGACGCCGAACCCGGCATCGCAGAGTCCGCGTACGCCGGCTTCGAAGCCGCCGGTAGGTACACCGAAACGTTCACCAAGTACGCCATCCCCATCGCCGCTAGTCCCGCGGACGCCGGTACCCCTGATGCTACTTCCCACCACGCCGGTGGCCTCGCCGACGAAGCCGGTCACGCCGTTACCACCGGTAGTGCTGGAGCCGAAGACACCGGAGGCGTCGGGAGTTGGAACAAATGTAACGCCCAATACGCCGGTGCCGGCTGCACTTCGGCCAAGCATACCTAGGCTCTGCAAGCTTTCGCCCGCGACACCTTCGCCCTCGATGCTGCGGCCAAATACTCCCGGATTTTGGATGCTGTGGCCTTCCACCCCGGCGATGTTAGTAGGGATGTTCGCTACGTTAGGAGGGAGAGCGCCGCTCGTGCCGAACACGCCTACTCCGGTGGTGGAGTCGCCCCACACGCCCACGGCGACGGGATTTCCATTAGCATCTACCGGTACCTGGTCGCTATTCGCCGGCTCAAATCCTTCTACTCGTGCCATATTGTCCTCCTTTCATGGTTTCGCTGCGGTTGCCGTCATCGCTGTTTGTGCAGGAATTAAGGCTTGCGGTCATAACAGTGTTGACGTGAAGAGTCATTCAGGAGATGCGACGCCATTGTCGAGCTGCTCTAGCTACTGCCGCTTGGCGGCAAATCCGGCGACCGTGGGGGTGGTGTTGATGAATCGGATCTCGCGATTGCGGTCGACGATCACAAACGCGACTGTCGAAGGCCCATCAAAGGCCGTTCCCGAGAACTCGGCGACACTGGTGCCCGTGCCATCGGGATTGACCGAATGGGTGCACGTCTTGGACGTGAGAGGTCCGAGGATAGTCCCGTTGATATTGACAGTCGTGGTGACCGCGCAGCCTCCGTGGCCATCAAAGATCGCCGTGCCAAGGGCGGCCGTTGGCACCGCTTGAGGGCCAGCGGGGGGCACAATCATCCCGAACTCCCCCGAAAATCCCCACCTTCCTTCGATGCCGCGTTCGGTAAATGCGGGTCTTGGAGCGTCCGCTCTCGAAGATGAGGCTAATGCCACAAAGACAAGCAATACTGTCAACGGCTGTAGGACTACCCCATACACGTTGCGATTGTGTTTCGTCATAGTCACCTCCTACGCGAAACGCCTCTTCGCCATAACGCATTTGATGAAAGAATCGGATTTGCCAGAATCGCAGGTTATCGCGGGCGTGGCCGACGAATCATTGAAATATTTGGATGCCGAGGATGAAAGTGGCTGTCCGTCATTTCGATCCAAATATCGGCTCCCTTACGGGGCGGGAGGAGACTAAACCGATATTCGAAGGACACCTTGTCCAAGTAAAAAAAGGGGTAGGGATCGTATGTCTGGAGAACTGCCATTGGAGCCCTTATTAATCAGGCCCGTAAATACCCTCCTGGTATTTCGGGCCGCCGCCCAGGCCCGGTACACGCCCGGCCTGGGCTCACGCGGCTTGTCGCCGCGCCGGGGCATCCCTGCCCCGGATTAACCCGGCCTATATTTATAGGCCGGGTTAATAATAAGGCCCAGCAGCTTTGGGTACTAAGCGCTACGTGGGCAATATCAAAAGCTGACGTTCAGGCAAAGTCGCAATCATCAATCCGCGATCTTCCGCTTTAGCCGAAAATCAGGCGCATGGACGACCGCTACGAATGGCAGCTTCGAATCGGGAGTGGCAGTTCAAATCATCTGACAGTGTTGGTCGGATCTGGCCGCGGCAACCTCAATGTACGATCAGAATGGTTTTGGGATTTGCTCTCGCCTTATTGAAAAGCGTTCCATGAGGCGGCACGGGAGCGGTAATAACATGGCCCTCGACGGCTGCCGTCATATAACTGTAATCTCGTGCGGCTATTTTCACGCTCTTTGCAAACAGCGGTTCGGGCCGAGCGAGCGATCGGATTATGAGTGGCAGACCCATGGCTTTGTCGCACCAAGACTATTTGAGTCTCAAGCGGGCATATCGGCATCTAGAATATCCCGCCTTCGCCGTCAGGCTTGCCGATGCGGTCGGCACACCCTTGGAGAAAGGGCTTAAGCTTTTGCCAACGCCATGGTACCGAAGACTGCATCGCTGCGCCGAGAATGCCATTTGGAAGGCTTTGGGCGTGGCGGTCACGAGCTTGGACAATAAGCCGGGGACGCCATCCCGCGACGTGTATTACAAGTTGCTCAGCATCGCGAGCGGCGCGGTCGGTGGTTTTTTAGGCGGTCCGGCCTTGCTGGTGGAGCTGCCGTTTACGACCGTTCTCATGCTGCGTTCGATTGCCGATATCGCCCGCAGCGAGGGCGAAGATCTCGACGATATCGCGACCCGTCTGGCATGTCTCGAAGTGTTCGCCTTGGGTGGGCGTACTAAGGAAGATGATGCGGCTGATGCCGGGTACTACGGGTTGCGTCTCGCTTTGGAGCGGCCCGTTGCGGCAGCCTCCAGCTATATCGCTCGGAACGGCCTAGGCAATCGGGCCGGCGCGCCGATGTTGGTGGATTTTATTATGATGATCTCGAGCCGTTTCGGCATAACGGTCTCGGAAAAAGCCGCGGCGGAAATCGTCCCGATTGTGGGGGCGGTCGGCGGCGCTTTGGTCAACAGCGTGTTCATTCAGCACTTTCAAGTTATGGCACATAGCCACTTTACGATCCGCCGTCTCGAGCGGAAGTACGGCCCGAGGCTCATTCGAGCGGAGTACGATAAGCTGCGGACCCCCGAGTACAGGCTCTCGTACGCGTCAGTTTAGCTTTCCCTTATTTAAACTTTTCGTGGTTCTTGGCCCGCTGGCATAATACCCTTGGCTTTTTATGCGGCCGAGGTTTTTTCTTATCAATGGGGTTTCTGGAATCCAGGGAGGTAGCGATGGCTGGTTTCGGCGATTTTCTTGAAAACGGTGTGGCCAAAGGCGTTGTGATCGGGCTTGGCATGGTGGCGGCCGGTGTCGTTCTTGCGCCGGCGCTGCGGCCAGTTGCACGAGCAGCCGTGAAGACCGGCATCCTGCTGTTCGAAAAAGGCCGCGAATGGGCGGCTGAAGCCGGCGAAACCTTCGAAGATCTGGTGGCCGAGGTTCGAGCGGAGCTGGCAGAGCAGGCGGCCGCAGCGGAAGGATTCGAAGCCGCCGAGCAAGCCGCTGCGGAAAGCGATATGAAAGGCTAAAGATGGTCTCGGCCTTCGTCGTTCACGAGCTAGCCGGTCGATTACGGCTGAGAATTCCCGAAAAGCGCAATGATTCGGCCTTTTTTGCCGCTCTCGCCGAACGTTTAGCCGAATGTCCGGGCGTTACCAGCGTCAAGCTCAATGCGTTTACCGGTAGCGTTTTGCTGCTTCACGCCGCGGAAACGAGTGCAATCGATGTTGCAAGGTATGCGGAGCAAGCCGCTTTATTTTCCGTTAAACCCTTGTCGGCCACACCCGTCCGCACGCTGGGTCAGCACGCAACCAAGGGTCTCAATGCATTTGACCGCAGCCTTACCACCGCGAGTGGCGGGCTAGTGGATTTGCAGTCGGCCTTTTTTCTTTTGTTGGTGGGATTGGCTGTTTATCAGGCGAGACGCGGGCAGATTCTGGTGCCGGCGGTTTCCATGCTTTGGGAAGCGATCAGTCTGGTCGGTTCGGACAAAATCGGCAAACACTAGCCGGAAGCGCGCGTACTCTTTGTCGGATGTTGCAGACCATCTGAGGGAGCTGAAGGCGCTAGCTTAACCGCTGATGCAAAGGGCTTTTGCGGGGAAAATGCGCTTTCAAGAATTCCATTTGATCGCTCAATACCCGGCGTCCTTGTAGGTAGACATATTCCGCGTGGGTTGGGGTGAACGGAATGGCTAGGAGTTGCATGCCGGCTTGTTCCGGGGTTCGTCCGGCTTTATGGTTGTTGCAGCGCTTGCATGCGGTTACGACATTGTTCCAGGTGTCGGCGCCTCCGACGCTGATCGGAGTGATGTGGTCGCGGGAAAGGTCGCTATGGTGAAATCGGTGGCCGCAGT
The DNA here is from genome assembly GCF_002005105.1 of Methylocaldum sp. 14B. Taxonomy (GTDB): domain Bacteria; phylum Pseudomonadota; class Gammaproteobacteria; order Methylococcales; family Methylococcaceae; genus Methylocaldum. The sequence continues at coordinate 96,728 of NZ_MSCV01000020.1, forward strand.
AGAGACAAAGATTGTTGTCGCGGCGGAATAGGGCAGGATTGCTTAAGGGCGGAACGTAGTTGGGATCGATGCCGTAGCCGTTGTTATGGTGGTGGTGTGTGGCGATGATCGAATTGACTTCGATGAGACTGCGGCGCCCCGTCTTGGCATTAATGCCACCCCGCAGCGTATACAGGTGGGTACCGCAGCTATAGGCTACTTCACCTAGATGATAAAGCTTTGCCGCCTCTTGGTAGCCTATCCATTCCAGCGGCATGCCAGAGGCATCGGTACGTAACACCTGTAGATGATAAATCTCCATAGATCCTCCATCGTTCGATTGTTGTCTTTCATTGCAGAATGGTTAAACACTTGATTTCCGGTTGCTGTCGTCGGTCGACTTATGCACAGTGTATTCAATTTGTTTGTCAAGGAAAAATTTGAATCAGTGCTGCCGCGATTAGATTTTTTTGTGACCGAATAAGTCATTGATAAAATTATAAAAAGTAAGTTTTGGTCAAAATCTTTACAATTTAATGAAAGTCTAGTCTTCATGCATTTTTCGGCAACATCCCGACATCTATTCCACAAAGTTATCCACAGAAACTGTGGATAAGCAAGATTTTGCTTTTCTGCTAAGCGTGTTGCGGTTTTCCCGATTCTACCCGGGATTTGTGGCAGTTCGTTGAACATGACGAAAATTCTTAAGATCGCTGTTTCGGTGCCTTTGCGACGTCTGTTCGACTATCTTCCTCCTTCAGCTTCCGATATTCAGAGTTTGAAGCTTGGCGTCCGCGTCGAAGTTCCCTTCGGCCGTCGCCGAAAAATTGGCGTATTGATGGACATTGCGGAAGAATCGGAGGTGGACCGTGGACGTTTGAAGGAGGCGTTAGCGATACTCGACAGCGATCCCTTGCTGTCTTCCGACGATCTCCGGTTGCTCAACTGGGCGAGCCGTTATTATCACCATCCTATCGGTGAGGTCGTCGCAGCGGCTCTGGCCGTCCTGTTGCGCAAGGGCAGTGCGGCCGAGCTCGCGGGAGAACGGGTTCTTCGCCTGGTCACGGAGGACTATGCTTTCGCGGCGCAGTCATGCAAGAGAGCCCCTCGCCAAACGGCGTTGATCGGATTGCTCCGCGAGCATCCGAACGGCGTTCCTCATAGTCTTTTGAGCGAACTGGATTGGGACTGGCGCGGTGCTGTAGACGGCCTGGTTCGGAAAGGTTTGGCGTGCTGGTGCCAGAGCCGGGAAGCGCAAGTACCTGCCCACAATTCACTCAAATCTCCTCCTTTCGATCTCAACGAGGACCAGCAGCGCGCAATAGCCGCCGTTCGGGAGGCCATGGGCGCGTACGCCGCTTTCTTGCTGGAAGGCGTGACCGGCAGCGGTAAAACCGAAGTGTATCTGCAATTGACGCAGGAGGTTTTGGCGCGAGGCGAGCAGATCATGATCTTGCTGCCGGAAATCAATCTGACGCCTCAGTTGCAAGCCCGCTTTCGCAGCCGCTTCTCGGTTCCGGTCGCGATATTTCATTCCGGGCTCACGGAAACCGAGCGCTGCCGTTCCTGGCTACAAATGCAGCGAGGAGAGGTGAGTATTCTGCTCGGTACCCGTTCCGCCGTCTTCACCCCGATGAAGTCGCCGGGGATGATCATTCTGGACGAGGAGCACGACACTTCATTCAAGCAGCAGGATGGCTTCCGCTTCTCGGCGCGCGACGTGGCCGTCATGCGAGCCCGGCTGTTCAACATTCCTATTCTGTTGGGGTCGGCCACGCCGTCTTTGGAAAGTCTCTGCAACGTATCGCAGGAGCGGTATCGGCATTTGCGGCTTCTTCATCGCGCAGGCGGGGCGCTCCAACCCAGCTTCCGATTGCTCGATATTCGAGGGCATCGCTTGCGGGAAGGGCTTTCGCCGGCACTGATCGCGTATATTGCCGACACATTGAGCCGCGGCGAGCAGGCGCTGTTGTTCGTCAATCGGCGCGGTTTTGCGCCGACTTTGATTTGTCACGCCTGCGGATGGGTCGCCCGTTGCCGACGTTGCGACGCGAACTTGGTCGTTCATGCCGGTGACGGGCGTCTGCGTTGCCATCACTGCGGGTTCGAACAGTCCTTGGCCCGTTCTTGTAACGGCTGCGGCAGTGAAGACCTTCGCCCCTTGGGGCTCGGGACCGAGCGCGTGGAGAACGCGTTGGCAGAGTTGTTCCCAGGCGCCCGCATAGTGCGCATCGACCGCGACAGCACGCGGCGCAAAGGACGATTGGAAACGCTTTTGAACGACATTCACGAAGGCCGGATGGATATCCTGATCGGCACCCAGATGCTGGCGAAAGGCCATCATTTTCCGCGGGTCACGCTGGTCGGAATCACGGACGTGGATTCCGGCCTCTACAGCACCGACTTTCGTTCCGGCGAACGGACTGCGCAATTGATTATTCAAGTAGCGGGCCGCGCCGGGCGGGAAGAACGAATGGGCACCGTCGTTTTGCAGACTCGGCACCCTGGCCACCCATTGCTTCATGTGTTGATCAGGGACGGCTATTCCGGTTTTGCAAAAGCCTGTACGGACGAGCGCCGAGCGGCGCAGTTGCCCCCCTTTACCTATCAGGCGCTATGGCGGGCGGAGGCGACCGACATCGATGCGCCGCGAAGCTTCTTGGGGCGAGTTGCCGATCTTGCGAACGAGCGACCGTCGCCCGAATTGTTGGTGTTGGGGCCGGTTCCCGCACCGATGGCGCGGCGAGCCGGACGGCAGCGTTATCAACTGCTGTTTCAATCCGCCAGGCGCAATCTGCTGCACGGACTTATCGAGTCACTGCTGCCGTTGATTTCGGAACTTGATGAAGCCAAGCGAGTCCGTTGGTCTATAGACGTCGATCCGGTCGACCTTTATTGATAGCGGCTAGTGGCGCCGTTTACAGGTTCGCTTGATCTTGGCTTCTTTTTCTCCCGGACTCCAATTAGCATGGCGCTGGAGTCGAGTGTCGCGACGGCCTTGGGTTTCCCAAATACCACTCACAAGACATGCGAGGAATCTATGTTCCCATTACGAGACGAAAATCCGATTGTCAGGAGGCCAGTGGCGACGATTGCGATAATCGGCCTGAATATCGCCAGTTGGGTTTTTGTTCAAGGCTTGGGTAACGGCGAGCCGCTGGCGTGGTCCTTGTGCAATTATGGCTTGATCCCGGGTGAGCTGTTCGATCGTGTACCGGCCGGAACCGTCATTCCCCTCGGAGAAAATCTGGGCTGCGAGCTGACCGGGGACACGTCCGTCCTGACCCTGGTGACCCATATGTTCCTCCACGGCGGGTGGTTTCACATCATCGGAAATCTCTGGTTCCTTTGGGTGTTCGGCGACAACGTCGAAGACTCGATGGGGCCGATACGGTTCGTTATTTTTTATCTCGCATGTGGCTTGGCCGCCGCCGGCGCTCAGATCTTCACCGATCCGGCTGCGGCAATACCCATGGTGGGTGCGTCCGGCGCGATCGGAGGAGTAATGGGAGCGTATGCTCGGCTCTATCCGAGGGCCAGAATAGTGACGCTGATCTTCCTCGGATTCTATGTGACTACCGTGGCTTTGCCTGCCATTGCCATGCTGGGATATTGGTTCTTCATCCAGATCGCAGGTGGACTCCCAGCCCTGCAAGAGGCTGGCGGTGGCGTGGCGTTCTGGGCACACGTGGGGGGATTTCTGGCTGGCCTGATTTTGGCTGGTCCCATGCATCGACCGGATTATCTGGCTCAGCATCTTCGGCATGCGGCGGGGCCGTATGACCGCTACTGATTTTCAGTCTGTCGACGTTCTGCCGAGAGCGAGCCTTACGCCGGCTGCCGTTTTCTGAGCATAGGGCGCATATCCACCAGGGCGACGATCAGGAGGTAAAGCCCGAGGAATGCCGTGCCGACCGTCCAGGACGTCAAGCCGCACGACTCCACCAGATCTTTGTGTCCGCCGTACAGCAATAATCCGAGCAGGAGATAGCCCACGATCTTTCCTAGCGGATAACGCACCGGGTAATAGTATTGACCGAGAGCGTAGGAAATGACGGTCATCGTGGCATAACACGCCAGCGTCGCCCAGGCCGAGCCCATGTAGCCCATGATCGGAATCCACCATATATTCAGGCCGATGGTGAGCGCGGCGCCGATCAAGGATACCCATGCCCCCATCAGGGTTCGATCGGTGAGTTTGTACCAGATCGACAGGTTGACGTAGATGCCCAGGAACAGATTGGCCAAGAGCAAAACGGGCACGACGTGAAGCCCTTCCCGGTATTCCACGCCGACGAAGTACTTGAATACGTCGATGTACAGGGTCACCACCAGGAAGATGAATACGCAGAAGATCACGAAATAATTCATCACGAGCGCATAAGCGCGCTTTGCGTCCGCCCGTCCGGCATATGCAAAAAAGAAGGGTTCGCCTGCATAACGGAAGGCCTGTATGAAGAGCGACATCAGGATCGACAGCTTGTAGCACGCGCCATAGATGCCCAGCATGCGCAGATTGGTTGCAAGATCATAGGGCAGCAGAAATTTCAGGATGGCGCGGTCGAGCATTTCGTTGACCATCCCCGCAAATCCGATCACCACCATCGGCAGAGAGTAAGCCAGCAAGCTTTTCAGGAGTCGCGAATCGAGCCCATGCCGCAAGCTTTGGAATTGCGGCAGGAGCAGCAGGAGCTTGAACGCGCTGGCCGCAAGATTTGCCAGGAAGATATAGCCGACACCGATAGCCGGATCGTACAAACGCGCTCCAAGCGAGTTCGGCCAAAGCTCCTCGGCCTTTTTGCAATAAACCAGGAAGAACAGGTTGAGTCCTATGGCGAGTACGATTTCGATCAGTTTGATGCCGGCAAAGCGCCAAGCCCGGTTTTCGGAGCGCAGTTTGGCGAACGGCAGTGCGGAGATGGAATCGAGCGCCAGAATCGCGCCGAACCACACCAGATATTCCGGATGCTCCGAATAGCGGAGCAGCGCCGCAAGCGGTTCGCGAAATACGACGATTCCGGAGACAAACGCCAGGTTCGCCAATATCAAGAAGACGAGCGCCGTCGAGTATACGGTGTCCGACCGGAGTTCTTCCCGGTTGCTGAAGCGGAAAAAGCCCGTTTCCAGGCCGAACACCAGGAGTACGGCGAAAAAGCCGGCGTAGGCATAAAACTCCGAAACGATGCCGTATTCCTGCGCCGGAAACGTATAGGTGTACAGCGGAACCAGCAGATAGTTGAGGAATCTGCCGATGATGCTGCTCAAGCCGTAGATGACGGTTTGCGAGGCAAGCTTGCGGAGAGGGTTCAAAAGTTGATGCGCCGGCGATGTTTGAAGGCCGTCATTTTATGGCGAGTCCGGATGGACGCCAAAATCGTGTGCGGTTTCTCATGCGTTCCAACCCGTGTCACGACGTTCTCGTTTAAGAGTTGCCGTTTGTGGGAAGTTTTCGCGAATTCATAGATGTTCGCGTCGGCATTTGCATGGTTTTTCGGATAAAAGTAATCAAATTATGCTCATCTAAGCTTGTCAAACTAAAATTGGTTGTTTTCGAAGCAAAGTCAATGATGAAGGCCGAGTTTTAATCGGCCTTGTTTCTTAAGTTCATCAGCTAACAAACAGCGAGGTAAGCCCATGGCGTCTTTTATCGCGGAACACCCACTCGAGGCCGACGAGCTGCAAAAACTCGATGCCTACTGGCGGGCGTGCAACTACCTTGCGGTGGGCATGATTTATCTGAAGGACAATCCTCTGCTGAAAGAGCCTTTGCAGCCGGGGCATATCAAAAAACGCTTGCTCGGTCATTGGGGCTCCAGTCCCGGCTTGAGTTTCAGCTACGTTCATCTCAATCGCCTAATCAATAAGTACGATCTTGATGCGATTTTCATCACCGGCCCCGGTCATGGAGCGCCAGGCGTATTGGCGCCGGTTTATCTCGAGGGTACGTACTCCGAAATCTATCCGAATAAAAATGAAGACGAAGAGGGGATGCGTCTGTTCTTCAGGGAATTCTCGTTTCCAGGCGGAATCGGCAGCCATTGCACGCCGGAAATGCCGGGATCGATCCATGAAGGGGGAGAGTTAGGTTACAGCATTTCCCATGCCTTCGGTGCGGCGTTCGATAACCCCGATCTCTTGGTTACCGTAATGGTCGGCGATGGCGAGGCAGAAACCGCAGCTCTCGCAGCCTCCTGGCATTCGAATAAATTCCTCAATCCGGTTCGGGACGGTGCGGTACTGCCGATCCTCCACCTCAATGGATATAAGATCAATAATCCGACCGTCCTGGCGCGCATTTCCCATGAGGAACTGGAGCAGCTGTTCGCGGGATATGGATGGACGCCCTATTTTGTCGAGGGCAGCGATCCGGAAACCATGCATCAAGCGATGGCGGCTACTTTAGAACATTGCGTGCTCGAAATTCGTCGGATTCGGCAGGAAGCCCGCCAGGGCGGTGGCCTGAGCCGCCCGCGGTGGCCTATGATCGTGCTGCGCAGCCCGAAGGGGTGGACAGGACCCAAGACGGTCGACGGCCACAAAATAGAAGGTTTCTGGCGTTCGCACCAAGTGCCGCTCGCAGGAGTCGCCCAGAATCCGGAGCACCTCAAGATGCTCGAAGAATGGATGCGAAGTTATGAGCCGGAGAAACTGTTCGATGCCACCGGCCGCCTCGTTCCCGAGTTGAAGGCTCTGGCTCCCAGGGGGAATCGGCGCATGAGCGCCAATCCCCATGCCAATGGTGGCTTGCTCCGTAAAGCTTTAAGGATGCCCGATTTTCGCGATTATGCGGTCGAGGTGCCGAAACCTGGTTCCGTGGAGTCGGAAAATACGCGGCCCCTCGGACGCTTTTTGCGCGACATTCTGGCGCTAAATCCTAGTAACTTCCGGGTATTCGGTCCGGACGAGACCACTTCCAACAAGCTGGATGATGTGTACGAAGCCAGCAAAAAAATGTGGCTGGCCGACTACTTGCCGGAGGACGCCGACGGCGGCGAATTATCGCCGGAGGGGCGTGTTATGGAAATGTTGTCGGAGCACACGCTGGAGGGCTGGCTCGAGGGCTATCTGCTTACCGGGCGGCACGGATTCTTCTCGACCTATGAGGCCTTCGTCCACGTGATCGACTCGATGTTCAACCAGTTCGCAAAATGGCTGGATATCGCCAACGACATCCCCTGGCGCGCTCCCGTATCTTCCCTGAACCTCTTGATCACCTCTACCGTATGGCGACAGGATCATAACGGCTTCACTCATCAGGATCCGGGGTTTCTCGATCTCGTGGTCAACAAGAGCCCCGAAGTGACCCGTATTTACCTGCCCCCCGACGTCAATACGCTCCTATGCGTGGCGGACCATTGCCTCCGAAGTACCTATAACGTCAACGTGATTGTTTCGGACAAACAGAAGCATTTGCAGTATTTGGACATGGAAGCAGCGATAAAGCATTGCATCAAGGGCCTGGGAATCTGGGATTGGGCGAGCAACGACCAGGGTTCGGAGCCGGATGTCGTCATGGTGGGTTGCGGCGACATCCCAACGAAAGAGGCGCTAGCGGCTGTCATGCTCCTGCGCGAGCACTTCCCGACATTGAAGATCCGTTTCATCAATGTGGTCGATTTGTTCAAGCTGCAGCCTGCAAGCGAACACCCCCACGGCCTTAACGACCGCGATTTCGACAGTCTCTTCACCTTGGATAAGCCGATTATTTTCAATTTCCACGGGTATCCGTGGCTGATCCATCGCCTCTCTTACAGAAGAACCAATCATAAGAACCTGCACGTGCGAGGGTATAAAGAGAAAGGAAATATCAATACCCCGCTGGAATTGGCCATCGAGAACGAAATCGACCGTTTCAGCCTGGCGATCGATGTGATTAATCGCGTGCCGGGGCTGTTGGTTGCGGGCGCCCATGTCAAGGAAAAGCTTCGCGACATGCAGATCGAGTGCAGCAATTATGCGTATGAGCACGGTGTGGACAAGCCGGAGTTCGCCAATTGGACATGGCCTCAATAATGAGCGAGCGACGATGGCGCGGCCCGGAAAGGATTTCGTAGACGCACTCCCACAAGCTGGCTGAGAACTCATGCAGAGGAAGCTTTTGGTCCTCAACTCGGGTAGTTCGTCCGTAAAGTATCGGTTGTTTGATCTGAGTGACGAACGTGTCCTGCTGTCAGGCATTATCGAACGAATTGGAGAGACTCACACTTCTTCGCCTGAAGATGGTGGTGAGGGGCATGGATTCGCTGACCACCGTCAAGCCTTTGCCGAAGTGATGCGGAGGCTCGACGAGTCTGGCGAGTTGCCGGACCCGAACGAGCTTTTTGCAATCGGCCACCGTGTGGTGCACGGAGGGGAGACTTTCCGTTCCGCTGTCGTCGTCGACGATTCGGTCATGGCGGCGATTCGAGCGGCTGTTCCGCTCGCGCCTCTCCATAATCCGCCAAATTTGCTGGGCATTGAGGTTTGCCGCGCACTCTGGCCAGGCGTGCCTCAGGTCGCTGTGTTCGATACGGCCTTTCACCAATCCATGCCGCCTCACGCCTACCATTACGCGCTGCCGAAAAAATTTTATCGGGACGATCGAATACGCCGGTACGGGTTTCACGGAACCTCGTTCGCGTACGTCACGAAACGAGCCGCCGCCCATCTGGGGCGACCGCCGGAGTCGTGCAACTTCATCGCGTTGCACTTGGGTAATGGGGCGAGCGCTACAGCCATTAAGCACGGCCGTAGCGTCGATACATCGATGGGCATGACGCCTTTGGCGGGCTTAATCATGGGTACGCGGTGCGGCGACATCGATCCCGGCATCGTCCTCCATTTGATGAACTCCCGCAATTATTCAGCGAGAGACATGGAGTGCCTTCTAAGCAGGAACGCCGGGCTCAAGGCGCTCGTCGGGGCGAATGATATGCGCGAAATTTTGCGGCGTGCTGCGGTCGGCGGCGAAGACGCCCGGTTGGCCGTCGAAATGTACTGTTACGCGATCAAAAAATACATCGGGGGCTACTTGGCTGTGCTGGGTAACATCGATGCGTTGATCTTTACGGGCGGTATCGGTGAGCATGCCGCTCCCATCCGCTACAAAATCTGCTCGGGTCTAGAGCCGTTCGGAATCGTGATCGATGTACGCAAAAACGCAATGGACGCGTCTGAAACGTCGGAGCTGCAAGCCTCCCATAGTCGAGCCAAAATCCTAATCGTGCCGACAGACGAGGAGCTGGAAATCGCCCGCGAGGCCGCGGAAGTGATTGATGCTCGGTCCGTCGGTTCAATCGAATAGTCTCGGAAAACCATTGGTACGTGTTTTTTCACTCCTTTGCGGCTTCTTCCATTTCTTTTGGTACTGAGCTTTCGTGTTCTCTGAATTCCGGGCGGCAGGCTCGTTTGGAGTGCCCATTCCTGGCCTTTCTGCAAGAGCGCGAACGCGTGCCAGTCTCTTTTCTGTGTGTGTGCTTTTGCCCTGATTTATCGCGGCCTCAGAGCTCCAGTCGGAAAGGCAGTAGGAATCGTCGGATATAG